>NZ_PYGJ01000014.1 GCF_003014475.1 Shimia abyssi
GGTGGGCAGTCTCAGCGTTTTGAGGTGATGGGCCAGGAGCAGTTCCGGAGCGCTCGTCATGCTCGACCTCCGCCCAGCAGGCTCATGTAGGATGCCCCTCGCTCATCAAAGCAAACACAGGAGATGAGCGATGATGGATTTTGTAACGAATGTCTTAAAGATTTTTGGAATCGTGTTTCTGCGGTTTCGTCCGGTGCCTCGGATCTGGAATGTTTGGTTAGTGGGGGTCAACCTGATGTGCCTGTACTTCATCGGGCATCTTGAGGCGCAGGTGGTTCTGGGCACGACGCTTTTGTCGGTCGTCGTTCAGGCGATGATATATGGCCAGTTCGGCTTCACGCGGGTCCTGGGTATCGGCCACTTGCTTTGGATTCCAATGTTCGCCTGGTTAGCGACGCGCTGGGATAGCATAGCCGCACACCCCGACTTGTTTGTTTGGATCGCTGTGCTGGCCGTTACCAACACTGTGTCGTTCGTAATCGACATCGCCGATGTGACACGCTTCGTTAATGGCGAGCGCACACCCCATTACAGCTGGGCTCGCGACTCCGCTGCCTGACCCCGCACGCTGTAGCCGCGTTCTCAGAATTCCAGCGGCCCGTTTAACTTAGGAGATGTCCATTGTCTGAATTAGTACACGCTTCCCGCTTCGGGTCATCCGGCACGCCGGTTTCGCCGATCGTCGAGTTCTGGAACAACACTCTCGCCCCCAAGTTCCTGACCTATCGCCACATCCTCGAGGGCGGCCTATCGCGCCACGGCGACCAGGTTTTTCCGCTCATTGATATCCGAAAGGGCGAACGGTTGCTCGATGTCGGCTGCGGTTTCGGTGACATGACACTAGCTCTTGCTCGGAAGGTTGGACAATGCGGACATGTGACCGGGGTCGACTGTTGCCCTGATTTCCTCAATGTTGCGCAATCGGATCTCGATGTCTCGGGCCTCGGCAATGTGACATATCACGTTGCTGATGCAGAAAGCGGGCTGCCGAAACAACGATTTGACAGCATCTTTGCTCGCTTCGGCACGATGTTTTTCGTGAATCCGGTCGCGGGTCTCCACAGCATGTGTACGGCACTCCGACCCGGAGGACGTATGACCCATATCGTCTGGCGCGATCGTTCGGAAAATCCTTGGCTTGATGCAGCAAGGTCGGTTCTTCTTGAGCATCTTCCCCAACCGGAAACAGATGCGCCCAGTTGCGGTCCGGGCCCGTTTTCAATGGCTGATCCCAAGTTGGTCTGCACGCAGATGAAAGCGGCGGGTTTCATGGATATCTCGTTCCAGAAGATTGACGCCATGGTTCTGGTCGGACGGACCATAGACGAGGCCATCGCATTTCAACTTGCACTCGGGCCTGCAGGCGAGATCTTCCGGACCGCCGGCGATGAGGCGATGCGCAAGCAGCGAGCCATCGAAGCAGACCTGCGCGATCTGTTTACTACCGCAGATCGTCACAATGACGGCATTTGGATGGAAAGTGCTTCGTGGATGATTACCGCCACGTCGCCGCAAGATCGCGATAGGGGACGTCATGACTAGCCCTTCCGAAGTATGGCCAGAAAATCTCGAGACCCATGCTGCGTTTGAAGGTGGATGTACTTGCGGCCAAGTTAGGTATCGATTGTCTTCGCGGCCTCTAATCGTGCATGGCTGCCATTGCACCCTTTGCCAAAGGCAATCAGGTGGAGCATATGCGGTCAATGCTCTCATTGAACAAGACCGCGTAGAAGTCCTTTCCGGATCGATGAGAGTTGTCCGCGTTTCCACGCCGAGTGGGGCAGGGCAGTCCATTACCCGCTGCGAGACTTGCGGTGTGGCGGTCTGGAGTAAGTATCATGCCCTGCCGAAGATCGGAAACGAGGTGCTGTTCATTCGCGTCGGGACGCTGGACGATCCCGCGACAATGCCGCCCGATGTGCATATCCACACCTCATCCAAGCAGCCTTATGTCACCCTTTCCGAACACACGCGGAGGTTTGAAGAATTCTACACCCCCCAAAGCGTCTGGTCGCAAGGAAGCATCAAGCGATATTCGGAAGTGGTCAAAACTCATGGTTTGGGATGAACACCTGTTCTGGTTGGACCGCGATGTGTTGCTTTCCAACCTCGTAGCCGATCCGGATCTTTCGATCGTTTGAAGGTCGCTGACTAGAGCTACCGGCCCTGTCCGGCAGCCGCCTAACAACAAATCTATTCCATCGCGTTTTCTTGGATTCAGCCTTTGCGGGAAGACCCACTTTCAATCACGACAAAGAAGACGCGCATTTGCAACCAAACGTCAGATGTGTCGAGTGACGTATGGGGTGTTCAACCGAAATCGATGCTCCTAGACGCTAGTTCAAAGAAGCGCAGCGCACCTCGAAACGATCAGCGACCCGATCAAGGACGGCTCTGCAATGCGCGATGTCTTCATTAGCCGTTGCCTTCATTTGATAAAGCGCCGCCATTCTTCTGGGAAACGGATACCACCTGTCCAAATCAAGGCCACACCTATCAAGGAGCATCATCGGCAGTGTCTGAACTGCAATCACTTGGTTCATATATGCCTGTGCCGCAGATGCGCCGACCCAAGCATTTCGATCTTTGCGAAACAACGCCTCTAGATCCAGTGTATAAAAACCTCTCCCCCTAAGCTCTCCCCGATATAGGAGGTGCATCAAAAAGAAACCTGCGACGCTTGTCAGAAAATGGAACGCGTCCCTCGCATTGATGGAGACAATTGTTCCATGTGGCGAAATGCAGGACATCGGTTCAGCCATTTCATCCGCCCTGAAGAAGCTACCTGTACAGTTGACGAAAATGCTACCTGGCTCGACCTCTAGTGGTTCACCATTCCGAAGTAGTATCTCGAGTCCTTCTTGCGTCCCTGCAACATCAACAAGGTAATCGCCGATAGTCTGCTGCAGTCCCGAAGCGATCCTATGATGCTCTTCTTCTGACTGCAGGCCATAGAGGAACACGCCGTTGGGACTTTGCGTATCGGTCGCGTGATGACGCCTGAAGTGATCAATGGTCTGCGTTTCATTGTCGCCGTCAAACTTTAGCGCCAAGTCGCGGAACAACCGAGAAACGGGCAGGCCAGATGTCCAACGTTTCAATCCGTTGGGAATATATTTTGTCCGATTGAGGAAATTCGTTCCACGACCGTTTATCAACGATACCTTGCGACCATCACCCTTCGCTAATACTGCCAAGACAGTGTCCATACCGGTCTTTCCACCACCAACGACATAGACTGGAGTGCTGGGATGAGACTTGAGCGTTTCAAGAAGGTCTTGTGGGATGATCGAAGCTACCGCATCAGTACTGAATGCTAGTGGTTGCGTTTCCTTGTAGTTCAATCCCGGCGCATACACTGCCTGTCGAGCTTCAATCGTCGCTTTCTGGTCGGGATGGTCGTTGCGGTGAAAGACAATTCTAGCTCGATATCCTTCCGATGTTCCGACCTCATTACTCGAGACAACCTTCGTCTCGAAACAACAGTCCAGGTTAACGAGTTTTGCAACAGATTCGAGCGAGCTGGAAAGATGGTCTCGCACCTCATCACGTCTCGCCAGATAATCCCTCGGCTTCCTCCAATCCCACCGCAAATCTCCAACAGTGAACATAGGGTGCGGCTGATGCAATCGAACGAAATCATAAGCGGTATTCCACATACCACCAGCCATCGCCTTCTCATCGAGCAAAAGAACACTAGAGCCCTTAGGTAAGTACCGGGTGGCGGCGTAAAGCGCGTTCAATCCGGCGACTCCCGCCCCAATGACCACAAGGTCGTAAACTTTGGTGACATCAACTTGGTTTTGAAAGGTATCTTTGGAAATTTGATCCAGCACTACAGCCTCCAGAACAATATGGCGCAGAATAACACAGCGTCTCGAAAACACCGAATCTGCGTCTGCCTTGTCGTTGCAATTGAATGTCTGCGTCGCGCACCCATATCCGCCAAGATCCACCACAGCGCCAACAGGTCGTTGGCAATCCCAGGTAACACTCTCTGGTGCAATCGCGGAGAAAGGCAGGTACGAGCTCTTTTTGTGCTTCGGCCCAACCTGCGGCACCGGTCAAAAGGGCCAATTCTGTTGAAAAACTCTTGCTTGATGGGGTGCCTATTCGCTGATTCAATTGCCGTATTGATTGGGGGATTTCGCGATGATGGGAACGAAGCAGGAAGCGCAAGCAGCTTTGTTTTATGAGTTCTCGTTGGAGGGTCATATCCCGCAGGATCATCTGCTGCGGTTGATCGACCGGTTCGTTGATCTGGACGACACTCGGCAGTATCTGGCCGAGTTTTACAGCCACACAGGACGTCCTTCCATCGACCCTGAACTGCTGATCCGCATGCTGTTGGTGGGCTATTGCTTCGACATCCGATCTGAGCGGCGGCTGTGTGAAGAGGTGCATTTGAACCTCGCGTATCGTTGGTTCTGCCGCCTCAAATTGTCTGACCCAGTGCCGAACCATTCGACCTTTTCCAAGAACCGACACGGGCGTTTCCGTGAGAGCGCACTGTTGCGTCATTTGTTTGAGAAGACTGTAGCGCGGTGCATTGCGGATGGCTTGGTAAGCGGGCAACGCCTTGCAGCAGACGCTAACCTGATCGAAGCAGATGCGAACAAACAGAACTCCACACCAAAGGAAGACTGGGATCACAGTGCCGTCGATCCAAACGATGCGCCGCGTGCTGTGAAGGAATATCTGGATGTTTTGGACGACGCAGCTTTTGGCGCTGCATCTGAGGTTGAACCCAAGTTCACATCACATTCTGATTCATCAAGCCAATGCCTCTCGTGACATTGCTGCGCAATGCACTGCCGGTAATAGACGGCGGCGCGCAAAGTTCCAGCATTCTTTGTGTATTCAACCAACTATTTGATCGACGCTGATCACAGCGTCATCGTGGATGTGGAAGGCACAAGATCGATCCGACAGGCAGAAGTTGTCTCTTTGCGCACCATGTTGGACCGGATCAAAGTGCAGCATGATATTGATCCTGAGAGATTGATCGCAGACAGCGCCTATGGATCAGGGCCGATGTCGGGATGGCTCGTTGATCGCGACATCAAACCCCATATTCCTGTGCTGGACAAAGCAGGGCGGACAGACGGCACATGCTCTCGCACCGACTTTGAATGGGACCCGGAGAACAATCAGTACATCTGCCCCGAAGGTGAACCGCTCAAGCAGTTCCGGCGCAACTACTCTGATCCTAACCGGGGTCCGGACGGCAAAGGTGTCGCCAAATACCGTGCATTGAAACTGACGTGCAAAGCATGTCCGTCAAAAGCTAAATGCTGCCCAAATGCCGACTTCCGCTCCATCACTCGAGAAGACTATGAAGACGCCCGCCAGATCGCTCGCGATATAGCCAAGACCAAGCAATACAAAATCTCAATGCGGCCCGAAAGAAGGTGGAAATGCTCTTCGCTCACCTCAAACGCATCCTCGGCCTGGGACGGCTCAGATTGCGTGGCCCATGTGGCGCAAATGACGAATTCCTGCTCGCCGCAACCGCCCAAAACCTCCGCAAACTCGCCAAGATCTTTCCTGCACCGCAGCAATTGCGCAAAGCCTGACAGGTAATGCGCTCACGCTCCGCCTGGATCGCTACTTTCTGCGCCAGCAACACCTTGTTTTTCACGGAATCGGCGGGCACCAGACCTTCGCTGCGCTTTGAACCAAAGTCTGCTCAGCGGACAAAGTGAGCTTTCGCTGCGGCTGTGCCAAGGTCCGCTTTGTGCCAGGCTGTTATCCATTCCCTGTTTGATGGGAATACGCATCTGCGTCAAACCATCCTCGTGAAGCCTGAACTTCCATCTCGTGGTTCAAATCCCATTCCTCCCAACCATGGATTTTGAGTGGATTGCCACTGGCTGCGTCATGCCCCGTGAAAGTCCACAGAAAGAGCGCGTGCTGCCCGGAAATGCGCACGTCATCGCAGGTGAGCGTCAGGTCTGGCACATCTCTGAAAAAACCATCTGCCATATCCTGCACCCGGTCCTGACCGGACCACGGCTCACCCCGATTGATCACGATCTCGCCGTCCTGTGCATAAAATGATGCAACGGCCTCAGCGGATTTCGAGTTCCAAGCATTTGTGTAATCCTGTGCCATTTGCGCGATTTTCATGGTGTCCATCTTAACTTCCTTTGTGACTTCTATTGTCTCAGGAATGTCGCCGAACCAATACGTTTGCGCTTGAGGAAAGCCTTGGGAAACTATTAGGATTTTCCTGTGATTGACCCAATTGTGAAAGAAGACTCGGTGCGAGCTATGCAAAAATACAAGTTTGGCGGTTTTGTTCTCGACCCAGAGCAGCACAGTCTGATGCATTCAGGAGCACCGGTTTCGATTGAACCGAAAGTGTTCGATCTTTTGTTGCTTTTGGTGAAAAACGCAGGTGAATTGATCAGCCGCGACACATTGATCGAACGCATCTGGCAAGGGCGTATCGTCTCAGACTCTGCGATCAGCGCCTGCGTTGCCGCAGCGCGACGGGCGGTCGGCGATGACGGGCAATCTCAGGCAGTTATCCGTACCGTAGCGCGGCGCGGCTTTTTATGTTGTGCCGAGGTGGAGGTTGTTGAAACCGCAGATGAAGCCCAATCCAGAGAGCTTTCGCCACGGCTCCAGTTTACGAAGAACCGCGAAGACAAATCTCTCGCCTTTACCGTGACAGGCGAAGGGCCACCGATCATCTACAAGACCTTTGGCGGAACCAGTATCGAAGCCGACTGGAATTCCCCGTTTTTCCGCCCGTTGCTCGACGCAATCCGTGCGAAAAACACGCTGGTGCGCTTCGACGAAATGGGCAGCGGCCATTCTGATCTTGAAATGAATCCCGATAGGGTCGAGGCCGTAGCCTATGATTTATTGAGTGTTGCAGATGCCATCGGGCTGGACCGGTTCAGCTTGTTCAGCCAATCGGGCTCGGCCCTTTCCGCTGTATTTCTGGCAGCGCACTATCCAGACCGGGTTCAATCCATGGTATTGAATGGTGGTTATGTTGAAGGTCGGAATGTACGGCAGAACACCACTGGCACCCCAGAAATGCTGGGCATGATATCCGAAGGGTGGGACAAGCCGGACAGTAGCTTCCTATTGGCCTATTCGTTGCTTTACTTCCCAGAAGGCCCGTTAGATTTGGCCAAGGATATCGTCGAGATTATGCACAAGTCCTGCCCGGCAGAAAACATGTTGCGCATGCGGAAATCGCATAGCGACGCGTCAGTGGCTGACTTCTTGCCCATGGTGCAATGCCCAACGTTTATCGTTCATGCCCGCAACGATTCAATCCACCCGCTTTCCCAGGCCAGAAAATTGGCCGCAGGCATCGCAGGTTCTGAACTATTGGTTCTGGATTCGGCAAATCACGTTCCCATGCCCAAAAGCCCGGATTGGAACGCATTTCTGGAGGCCACGCTGAGCTTCTTAAATGGGAATATGGATCACTTTAGATAGCCAAATACTCAGTAGCGATCAGTGCTACTTCTACCCAATCTAAGCACAGCTACTTAACAACTTCAGACATTCATCCAACGCGCGGCATCAGTTGCTTTGGGCTCATCGCAGCCATTCGCCGCGTTTGGTTTCAAGGTCTGCAATGCAGGACGAAGCACCTTTTCGCTGCAGTTGCTCCAAAGTCCGCTTCAACGTGTGAACGGCGGAGCAATACTCGTCCACGGTAGCGTCGGCGTTGTGCCGTCGCGGGCGGCGTAAAAGTCGTCCACTTTGGCCCTTTCGATATTCGGGAGGGCTTGGGGATTTTCACCGTGGAATTATATTTGAGGGTGCGCCGGGCTCATTTTCAGGATGGTCTGAGTGGTCGGCAGATTGCCCGCGATTTTGGCATCAGCCGGGATAGCGTCGCGAAGATGTTGGCCTATTCAGAGCCGCCTGGGTATCGACGGACGGCGCCGATCAAGCGGCCCAAGCTGGACCCGTAGCCCTACAGGTTAAGCCGGCGCTGCTGCATCCGATCCTAACGGATCGTCCTCAGACGCGCTGCCGGCTTAAGGCGCCCTTCGGGCGCTATCCTATGATTTGGTTTGATTAGCTGCCTGAGTGTCTGTCATTAGACAATAGGAAACAATTACCATCTCGCGATGGTGTCTGCTCGCACAATACCAGAAGTTGGTTTACCCTTAGCGTCGCACCAGGTTCCAGAATTCTGTATTAGATTTCGAAGTACTCTCGAAACATCACAAAGTCTTCGAAGTTGGGTTCATGACCAAGCGATTTTGTCACATAGTCAAAAACGCGTTTCTTGTCTTGGCGGTTGGCTGCAATCCGTTGAACATCGACCGTTCCGCTCGGCACCAGCTTTTTCCAAGCCACAGTAAGCGACTCCTCGAACGGGCACTGTTCATGTGTCTCGATATCTGCAAGCACTTCTAGTTGCTCAGGAAGGAGTTGCATCAATAGATGCCAATGAGGATTCACCCCTGATTTCTCCGGAAAGGCAATCCAGTGCATGCGTTCGTCAATCCGCTTGTGCCATTTAGGGCCGACGAGTGCATGGTTGACTCTCGCGTCCCACGCTCGAAGTTTGTCCTTCATATTGTCTTGAGACATCATTTGACTGTTGGAAGACAGCGTGACGAAGTGTGTGAAATGCATATCGACCATCCAACTGCGAGTGGCCTCTCGTTCACAGCCCTTCCAAGATACTCCGAACTGTCTGGGGGAAGTTTTCATGGGAATCATTATAGCATATGCCCGCGACGGAATTAAGTAATATCCCATTTTTTCAATTGTTTATCCTAGAACACAGGGAAGTCAGAACTAGCCATCAACAGATTTGACGAGAGCATCATCATTTTGCGTTGCTACAACAGAAACAAATTACAACGGCAGCATGTAGCCTGCGCAAAAGATTGAGATAACCGACAATTACCAATCGTAACCGGCGGGCCAAATCTACGGACATTGATACAGATGCCGCGACAGCACGGAACTGCTCACGCAAAGCGATTACTGCAATCTTGCTTGAAGTGGTGCCCGGGGGCGGAATCGAACCACCGACACGAGGATTTTCAATCCACTGCTCTACCCCTGAGCTACCCGGGCACGGGTGAACTTCTTACGTTCGGGTGCAGGCGTTCTATGTCAGGTCGGTAGGGCTGTCCAGAGGGATTCGTCAAAAATATTTAGTGTCGTAGCTGGGACTTGCTAACATCTTTTGTTAGCACATCTTCAAGGCCTTCTTGGTCATCGGAAACCACAGAATAGCCTCCTTTTAGCCATTTGCTGAGATCAACTTCGGCGCATCTCTTGGAGCAGAACGGTCGGTATTTTGGTGACACCGGCTTGGCGCAAATTGGGCAGCTCATTTCAGCAAAGTATACGTGGCTATACGTGCGTTCTTGCGTTGCAGTTCAAAATGTCCCAACGAGGTCCAGCCGACCAGGTTTGTGTCAATTGCGTCACGTCGAAACGCAGCGCGCAACGCGCTCTCAAAAACGCGACGGTCTTTCTTTGGCATGGGAGCCAAATCCAGAACGATTTGTCCCCCAAGGCCACGCACACGCAATGCGCGAGGCAGGGACTGGGCCAGAGCCATGTTGGCCTTTAACCCGGCTGCAGGGGATGTGTCACGCCCGGTGTTTACATCTACGGCAACCAGGGCGCGCGTCGGCTCGACATACATATTCGCGCCGCTACCAAGTGGTACTTCAGGCTGCAAAACGCAGTCGATTGCGTCCAAAGCACCCAATGCGTCAAGACAGCCCGGTTCGGTGTTCACTTCCGCAGCCTCTGACCAGTCGCGCCATGCCGAAACATGTGGACCGTCGCCATCAATCAGTTTTTCTGCGGCGCCTTCGGGGGCCTCCGTAACGCTGTGTGCGAGATCCAGCATTGCCTGAATATCTTCGGCAATATCCTCGGCATCCGCGTCTTCACAAGCCGAACGCAGTATCAAACCCATATTCGCCTCGCCCGCCACGTCATGGGCGATTGCCATCAATGAGTCGCGCACATCATCGTCGCGAATAGAACGGCTGATGTTGAGCCCCGGTGCACCTGGTGTGATGATGGCATATCTGCTTTTGAACAAGAGCTTTTGCGTTACCGGGATTGCTTTGCCTGGCTCTGCATAACCAGTTACTTGCACCAAAAGTGCCTGCCCTGGAGCAAGCCCTTTGACCTGTCGCAAAAAGGCAGGACCATCAGGCGTTTTTAGGAACAAGCCACCTTGCCCCTTTACCGGGCGATCTGCGATGGCGCGATAGACCGTTCCTGGGCGTGGGGCGTCAGTATCGATCAACAGGTCGTCCAATTGCCCGTCGACCATCAGCGCCGCTACTTCGCGTTCGCCGATATGGTCCAAAATGATCTGACGACCCTTCATGATCTCTCCTTAAAAAGCGGATATCCCGCCGCCTGTAACAGACCAGCAGTTTCCGAAACTGGTAGACCGACGATGCCTGTAAAGGAACCGCTGATCCATGGGATGAAGGCTCCCGCGGGGCCTTGGATGGCATAGCCGCCCGCCTTGCCTTGCCAGTCATCTGTCGCCAAATAGCTGTTAAGCTCTTCGTTCGAAAGGCGCTTCATCTTGACTGCGCTGACAACGTCACGCTCCCATACCCGATCGCCGCGCCGCACGACAACTGCGGTGATCACCTGATGGCGACGCCCTGATAATGTCATAAGGAACTCGGCCGCTTCGCCGGAATTCTTGGGTTTGCCCATGATGCGACGTCCAAGCGCCACAGTGGTGTCTGCGCATAGGACGATATCGTCTGCATCCGCCACCACAGCGCGCGCTTTTTCGCGTGCGATACGCTGGCAATAGGGGCGCGGCAGTTCGTTTTTTGTTGGGTCTTCATCGATGTCGGGTGGACGGATTTCATCCGCCACCACACCGATCTGTGCCAGCAATTCCCGGCGGCGCGGGCTACCCGAGCCAAGGATAAGTTTCATCCCGGACCTCGTTTCTGCCCGCGCAAAGTGCTTACTTGAAGCGATAGTTGATCCGACCCTTGGTCAGATCATATGGTGTCATTTCCACCTGAACTTTGTCGCCAGCCAGAACGCGGATGCGGTTCTTGCGCATCTTGCCTGCCGTGTGTGCGATGATCTCATGGCCGTTTTCCAGCTCGACCCGAAACGTCGCATTGGGCAGGAGTTCCTTCACGACACCGGGAAATTCGAGCAGTTCTTCCTTGGCCATGGTTTCTCCTTCACATAATACCCACCATATCGCGGGCTGCCCCTAAATGGGCCTATATGATCAGGTTTTCAAGGGCTATCTCAGCTCAGATGCTGATATGTGACCTGTGAATCACGAGGGGACTGATTGACCCAATCCCACCGGTTGCGAACAACCCCGTTTGCACGCACTTCGGCAATGGTTTGCGGGTCGACCTCGGCATAAACCCAGCCGGATTGGTTCAAGGTGCCTTCATTGATTACACCAGTTGGTGGAAAGCCGGTATCAGGCGGGCCAAAAATGCCACCCATACCGGTATTCATGTCTACAGCCTGGGACCAGTCCGCCGGCCCGACAAGTGATGCCATGGCGGTTACGCATTGGTTTTCCAACGCTCGCGCCATCGAACCGATTCGCACCCTCCAGTACCCGGTCAGCGTTTCGGTGCAACTTGGTGTCAGGACTATATCACAGTCTACCAGCGCATGACCTAGCAAGGGAAACTCGCAATCGTAACAGATCAGCACACCAATTTTACCCAACGCAGTGTCAAACACTTTGAGCTCGCTGCCGGGCACGACATCCCACGGGCTTGTTTCGAACCGGGTCATAATCTGTTTGTCTTGGAACCCACTATTCCCGTTTGGTGAGAATAGCCGGGCTCGGTTAACTGGACGTGTCCCGCCATCAAAAACCGGAGCAGAAGCGCCAAGAATATAGACGTCAAACTCCTTTGCGAGCTGGGAATAAAGCGAGTCTGCCTCTGGCATCCGGTCGGAAACCGCATAAAGCGACTGTTCCAGATCCCGTGCGGTTTTCTCGCCTGCCAGTGTCGCCAATTCCATCGCGCCGTATTCGGGAAACACCAATAGATCGGCACCTTGCCCGGCGGCTGTCGACACCCACTTGTGCAGCTTGTCTTCATATGCCGCCCAGCTGTCGAGGAAATCGAGCGGATAGCCCGCGGTTGCGATCTTCATCATGGGTCCCCGTTATAATTTCCGCATCCAGAATTGCAGTGGCTTTTGTGTTTCAGCTGGCTGATCAATGTCTTTCCAGCCAAATTCGGCAATAACCCCCGCCAGCGGTGCATAACCTCGTTTGCGCCAAAACGCATCAAGCGGAACATAGTTCTTTGGTCTCAGGGCATGATCTTGTGGGCGTATTACGCTGCAAAACGCCGAACGAATAAACCCCAGATCACGCCCGTGTGCTTCGCGTTTGTCAAAGAAAAGATGTCCGATCCCGCGTCCCCGATAATCTGGCAGCAGAACTGATTCTGCACAGTAAAAAACACTGTCCTGTTCGAAATCAGCCCCACCAAAGGCAGCGGCAAAATCGTCTGCATGATCAGACAGCGGCGTGCCAGTCGCCGCGCCTACCAGCGTCTTTCCGTCAAAGGCCCCCACCAAGATCGCGGCGTCACTTTCGGCATAGGTGTTCAAATAATCGAGTTCATAAGCTAGATCACCGTCATATAGATACGGAAAGGCCCGAAACACGCAGATCCTCAAACGCGCCACATCGTCAAGCGCCGCTTCCAGCGCCGCACCTGTGAGTTTGCGAACCTCCATCACGACACCTGTTTGATCCAATCCTGAAGGTTGTAATAGGTCGTCACCCGCGTGATTTTGCTGCCTTCGAGGGAAAAGAACCCGCCCGCTGGCAGCACGTATGTCTGGCCTCTGGCCTCGGGAAGCCCGGCATCCGTCTCCAGATAGGCGCCGTTCACCAAAAATTCGGCTGCCGCTCGGGTGCCGTCTTCGCTGACCATGATCACCATGTCGGTCAGTGTTTCTTTGTAGCAGCGGTTCATGTGCGTGCAGAACGCGGCAAACGCCGCCTTGCCATCACGGCGCGCACCCTCGTTGGCGTCATGCACAAAATCATCCGAAAGACAGTCTAGCATAGCGTCCAGATCACCGGCATTGAAGCCGTCATAATACGCGCGAATAGTCTCTATGCTCATGTCTTGTGTCCTGAGTTGGCCATATTGAAACATATTAGGCAACACGCCAGGCAGCAGTTGACCAGAACCGACATTTCGTTCGCGAAACCGGACGATCAGCTTGTCGAAGGTTCGCCCCAACGCGCCGTCAGCTGCCTGACAATCTCATCACGAGACCCGCGATATGCCTCCAACCGAGTATCCCGTGTTTCGCCTGACCCCGATGGATCTGTGATCGGCCAGTACTCCAGGGGCAAATGGTAATAACGGGTAAGGTCTTCGGCTTTGGCCCGGCTGGCCGGGGTCAGCGCAACAACAAGATCAAAAGACGAAAGCTGATCGCCCAATTTCTCCATTTCCTCGAAGCTGCGCGACCGATGACGCGATAGCTCAACGCCCAACTCGTCGCACACCGCAATGGCAAAGCCGTCGATTTCCAGATCGTTGCGGATGCCCGCAGATTGGACATAGACGTCTATACCGTAGAATTTCTTCATTATGCCTTCTGCCATTGGCGAACGCACAGCATTATGGTCACAGCAAAAAAGAACCGACTGAGGAAGCTCTTCAGCCACGCGTCTCAGCCTCCAAATTGCAGAACGCATATCAAGGTAAATAGCCGCCGCGCGGTATCGTTGTCCACTTCCGCCTTGCCCTCCAAGCGCTCTTGCAACACACGAGCGCCCTCATTGTGGATGCCGCGGCGCGCCATGTCGATAGTTTCGATCTGGCTTGGTGGAAGATTTTTGACCGCGTCAAAATAGCTTTCGCAGATGGCCCAGTAATCTTTGACCACTTGCCGGAACGGCGACAGGCTCAAGTGAAACTCTGCCGCCTTCTGACCGGCGTCACTGTTCAGATCAAAAACCAACCGTTTATCCCGGATCGACAGGTCCAGAGAATACGGGCCTTGAGGCACCACGCGATCATCCCGTTTGGGCAGGTCAAACGAGTTATCCTCCAACAGATCGAACATCGCAACTTTACGCTCCTGCTCGATTTCGGGCGTCGGAGGAGGCATGTTGCTGTCATCGATCGCTATGTGACTGATGTGGGACATTTCCAAAGCTCCAGCATGTGGCTAGCTATTGCCTAGCGCAGCCGCGCCTGACGGGCAATGCGTCGCGCGCGATATGCGACGCTGTGTGCTTTTCCGGTGCTTGACTTACCGGACAGTGCGTCCTCATTTTGTCTCACTCAACCAAGAGGCGCAAAAATGAATCCAAGCAATACGTTTTCCCTGACAGGCCAAAATGCGCTGATCACTGGTAGCTCGGATGGGCTGGGTTTTGCGGCGGCCCGGGCGTTGGCGCTTGCGGGTGCGCGCGTATGGATCAACGGGCGTAGTGAGGCGCGATGCCAGTCGTCGATAGATCAGATCCGCGATGAAGGTGGGAACGCAAAGCTATTGGCATTTGACGTTGCAAACGAAGACGCCGCCGATATGGCGTTTCAGACACTTGCGCAGGCGGGTGGGCTACACATTCTGGTTAACGACGTTGGTCAACGTGACCGCCGCTCATTGCCTGAGTTTTCGCGCGATGATCTTAGTGCCATGCTGGATGTCGACCTTATCGCGCCATTCAGATTGGCACAGCGCGCCAGCGAACAGATGATCGGCCATGGTTACGGGCGCATTGTAAATGTGAGCTCTATCGCCGGCCTAGTCGCACAATCCGGGGATGCGGCGTATACGACAGCAAAGTCCGGAATGCTCGGGCTGACCCGCGCATTGGCAGCCAAGCTTGGGCCTAAAGGAATTAACGTCAACGCCGTGGCACCCGGTTTTTTTAAAACTGCTCCAAACGCGGACGCCGCCAGAAGCCCAGTTATCGCAGAAAGGCTCCGCGCTGCCACGTCACTCGGGCGTTGGGGAGATCCCGACGAGCTTGCGCCAGCCATCTTATTTCTTGCCTCACCCGCAGCCAGCTATGTTACCGGACAGGTCCTTGCCGTTGATGGTGGATACACAGCCCACTACTGATCCGGCGACACGACTTGGCCCTTGGTCCTATTGCCACCGCTGGCTGGAGTGATAACCATTTCCACAATTACGTAACCAACCCATTAGGAGCACACATGTCACACATGATGAAAGCCGTTGAAATAACACAACCTGGCGGTCCCAATGTGCTGGCATTAACCGAGCGTCCAGTTCCACAACCTGGTCCGGGTGAAGTCCTGATCAAGATTGCATATGCTGGTGTAAACCGCCCAGACGCATTGCAACGTGCCGGCAAATACGCGCCTCCGTCCAACGCCTCTGATCTCCCGGGGCTAGAAGGTGCTGGTACGATTGCCGCAGTTGGGGCAGGGGTCAGTGACTGGGCCGAGGGCGATCAGGTTTGCGCTCTTTTACCAGGTGGTGGTTATGCTGAATACGCCTTGACCCCCGCTGCGCACTGCCTGCCAGTGCCGGACGGAATGGGGCTGAAAGAGGCCGCATGCCTGCCAGAAACGTTTTTCACTGTTTGGTCGAATGTTTTTCAACGGGGGGCGTTGAATGCAGGCGAATTGTTCTTGCTGCATGGCGGGTCCAGCGGGATTGGTACGACTGCAATTCAACTGGCTAAAATCTATGGCGCACGTGTGTTTGCCACCGCCGGTTCGGATGAGAAATGCCAAGCCTGCCTTGACCTTGGTGCCGAGCGCGCCATCAACTACCGTGCCGAAGACTTTGTTGATGTTGTCCGCGCCGAAGGTGGCGCCAACCTGATTCTTGACATGGTGGGAGGGGATTATATCCCGCGTAATATCAAATCCCTCGCTGATGATGGTCGTTTGGTGCAGATCGCATTCTTGCAAGGCCCTAAAGTTGAGCTGAACTTTGCCCAGATGATGACCCGGCGTCTGACGATCACAGGATCAACGTTGCGTCCGCAAAGTGATCTGGCCAAGTCGCGCATTGCCAATTCCTTGCGCGAACACGTTTGGCCCTTACTAAATGCGGGTCGCATTGGGCCTGTCATGGATAGTGAATTTCCATTTTCAGACGCTGCCGGGGCTCATGCGCGTATGGAAACCAGCGCGCATGTCGGCAAGATCGTATTGAACGTATCAGGCTAACGATTCAACTCGTGAACATAGCGCTGTTTGGCAATCTCTTCGTTCTTTTGGAACTTTTGATGGTCGGACAGCGATTGCTCCACATAGTTCAGATGGTGCTCAACTGCTGCGCGCGCAGCGACTGGATCGCGCGCTTGCAACGCGCTGTTGATCGCGCGGTGTTGCTCCAAAAGTTCAGAACGCGTTGTGCGTTGTTTGAACATTATGGTGCGGTTATAAAACACGCCTTCGCGTAGCAATTGATACATTGAGCGCATCATGTGCAGCATAACGACGTTATGGCTTGCCTCGATAATCGCCAGGTGGAAATCGGCATCCAAAAGGGCTTCGTCCGCCGGGTTTCGTTTGGGATGCGCGGCTTCCATTTTCTCAAAAACCGCTTGAATGACATGCAAATCCGTATCTGACGCCAATGTGGCGGCACGCTCCGCCGCGAGCCCCTCCATGTCGCGACGGAATGAGATATAGTCAAAGACAGCTTCGTCATGGGCGGCAAAAAGTTGCACCAAAGCTTCTGAAAAAGCGCTGCCCAAAACGTCCGCCACAAAGATCCCGGCACCCGCTTTTGATGTTAGTAACCCTTTGTCTTGCAAAGAAGAAACCGCCTCTCGCAATGACGGACGCGACACTCCCAATTGCTCGCTTAACTCCCGCTCCGCCGGCAGCCGTTCGCCCGGGCGCAAAATACCGCGCAGGATTAACAATTCGATCTGGCGTACGACGGAGGTGGAGAGTTTTTCGGGTTGGACCTTTTGGAATGGCATTTGAGAGCTCGCGTAATTGGTCAAGATATTTGACCACGTTTTCGACTTAAGAGCAAGCGGGCAGTGTGATCACGTTTCATGTCAATGGGTCAATGTTATTGACTTAGTTTGGTGGCTGGATAGTCTCCGTCCAACTGCACAGGGAGGATTCTGTTATGACACTGGAAAACTTGTTCGCCAGCCGCACTCAACACATGCGGGCCTCGGAAATTCGCGAGCTACTTAAGCTGCTTGAGCAGCCGGGTATTTTGTCTTTTGCGGGCGGCATTCCTGATCCCGCGCTCTTCCCCTCAGACGCCTTTGCCAAAGCTTATGCCAGCGCGCTGACACCCGAACGCCAAGCCGGGTCACTGCAATACTCGGTCAGCGAAGGGTATCTGCCGCTTCGCAAATGGATCGCTGACCGAATGGCGCTGTTCGGGGTAGCGTGCTCTGTCGAAAATGTCCTCATTACCTCCGGGTCTCAGCAAGCTCTGGACTACTTGGGCAAGCTCTTTCTGTCTCCCAATGACACCGCATTGGTACGCTGGCCCACGTACATGGGCGCGCTGGGCGCGTTTCGCGCGTATGAGCCGCGTTTCGACCGGTTGAGCCTTGGCGCAAATCGTCCGGTTCAAGACTTGAAAGATGCCGCACAGGCTTCGGGTGGATCGGTCAAATTTGCGTATCTTTCCTCAGATTTTTCCAACCCAACTGGCGAAACGGTGGACCGGCAAGGGCGTGAACAACTGCTTGATTTGGCCGAGGCATTGAATAGCGCAGTGATCGAGGATGCAGCCTATCAGGAGTTGCGATTTGACGGCGATTTTGTGCCGCCAATCCTAGCAATTGAGTTGGAACGAAAAGGGCATATTGATGCCTGTCGCACGATCTATTGCGGAAGCTTCTCAAAGACGCTTTCACCGGGCCTCAGGGTGGGTTGGGTGGTTGCAGCGCAGCCGGTTATTCAGCAATTGGTGCTGACGAAACAGGCCAGCGACCTACACTCTCCAACCATCAATCAGATCGTGATACACGATGTCGCAGCACGGATGTTTGAGACGCATCTTGCCAAGCTGCGAGAGCATTACGGTTCACGTCGCGACGCGATGTTGTCTGCGTTGGAACGGCACATGCCAAACGGTGTCGCGTGGACCAAACCCGAGGGGGGTATGTTTGTCTGGCTCACGTTACCTGAGGGCATGAATGGGGCTGATCTATTGGCGGATGCCCTGCGGACAGAGCAGGTTGCCTTTGTTCCGGGGGCCGCATTTTTCCCGGATGGATCGGGTGAAAATACACTGCGCTTGAACTTTTCCAGCCCCAATATAGAACAGATCAATGAGGGTATGCTGCGGCTAGGCCGGGTGCTGCGTGGTTCGATGAACTGACCAATTTGGTATTTCGGTGTCACGTCGGTATAACGTCGGTATTGCGTCGGCATCATTTTCTAAAAACCGCGTGTGGCCCGACGCGTTTAAGAGCGCGTTAACCAATCTCATGCAAATCTGGCGCCATGCGATGGCTGGCGATGTGTGTGGGTCTGGTACTGGCGGGGTGCAATGCACCCACGCCCTATTTTCGTGGAACTGAGGTAACGCGCATTTCTGTCGGCGGCAGCACTTTTGACATTCGTCAACGCGGGCGGCTTGCCGAGGCGGTGCGCGTGAACACGGAATATGCGCCCCGGTTGGGACCCATCGGGCGGCGTGCAGAAGTTGCCATTGAAACCGTGACGGGCTGTGACGTGGTTGAAATCCGCGGTGATGCGGCGTTGGTATTGGGCATCATGGATTGCGGAGATGACTACCGTCCACCCATGGCCAGCTATGCTCCACGCTATCAGGATTGCGAGGTTGTGGACGTGTTTGTACCCAGTGGCGGCGATATCGCGTATCTGGAGGCCGAGTGTTGATCAATCAGCCCAGAGTGCGTGTCATGAAAATCGAGCTGCTGTTGGCCTCGTAGTCGCCAAATGGTGCACATTCCGTGAAACCATGGGCGCGATATAGGCTGTGGGCCTGTTCCAGTTTGTCGCCTGTTTCCAATTTCAGCTCAGTAAATCCTTGGGCCGTGGCCTCGGCGGCAAGCCGATGCAACAACTTGTGCGCAATGCCTTTGCCGCGGGCGCCGGGATCGACAAACATCGATTTCACTTCGCCATAACTGCCTTTGTTGGCCAACGCGGCGCAGCCTAATGTCTTGTCGCCCTCAAGCGCGACAAAGAACCGGATGTCAGGCACACACAGCGCGTCTATCGACAGGAAATGGTTGTCTTCGGCGTTAAAGAGGGACCGCATGAGCGCATGGCTTGCCTGCAAGAGCGCGGTTGCCTGTCGGTCTCGCGGGTTTCCCGGCACGATACGGATGTCTGACATGGTCTCAACCATTTCTTTATGCTCCCGACTGCTAAGTGAGGTACTTGTGTCGCATTGCATCGCCCATTAGTCCAGAATTAACGAAACCCGAGGCGGCTATGAACCATATCATATTTGTATGTGACACATGTTGTGCAAATGGTGAAAAACCGGGTGGCGAGGGGTTTGCCGCAGCACTGCGCGAGGCCGCACCTGACGATGTTGAGGTGCGCTCGGTGAGTTGTCTGAACATGTGCGATGAGCCGCTTGCGTTGGCGCTGCGCGCGTCGGACAAGGTTGCGTATTTGTTTGCCGGAGTGAACCCAGAGACAGATGTCGCCGACGCCTTGGAGCTGATACGGCTTTATCGAACTGCGCCTGGAGGTGTGATTGAAGACGCCCGTTCGGTTGGGCGTCTTCGGTTTTGTCTAAAAGGGCGCATTCCCGCGCTTTGATTTTAGCTTTCTTCGCCTCGGGCGAAAAAGAAGGCGCAGAAATACCCGAGCACAGACCAGCCAATAGCAGCAAAGCCAAGGCTGATTGTGGCAAATTCTGCCGACAGTTCAGGTGGCGCGATGCCGAAATATGTGTCCAGATGCGGTGCGCCGTAAAACTGTGGCGCAAGAATTAGGACAAGCCCGAGAGCGTGCATCACCAGCGAACGACCAAAGGCGATGAGCGCAAGGCCAGCAGCCGTGAACAGGATAGTCGCAATCCACCAGACCTGTCGCGGTGCAAGCTCTGCGGCAGGGGTGCCCGGCAGTTCGGGCGGCAGGCCGACAGCAGGTGCAAGCAGCACGGCGATAAAGCCCGCAAGTCCCCAGATCAGACCGTTTTGCGGTGTGATCTGTGTGCCGTTGCGTTCGCGCGCAAAACCCATTGCCGCGATCAACAACAGGGCATAGCCGGTGTATGTCACAACGTTAAAGCCAATGGTCATCAAGTGACGCGCCCATTCCGTGCCCAAACCGGGAGAGCCCTTGTCAGACTGGGTCATGCCATCAACGAGGAAGTGCACTCGTTCGCCGGATTCATACAATTCGCCCTCCAGCAAAAGCGGGATGACAAAAACGAGCTGAAGCAGGGCGGCAATCAGTCCTGCTATCAGGCCAGCGAACACAGCGCTGGATAACAAATTTTTGGTCATGTGGCCGATTGGCCCCTGCTTAGTGGCAGGGGAACGCCATCGCGTGACGCTGATCGTGCGCTGCGTCGTGCAGGACGGTTGCCTGCGCCATGCCCGAAACGGTCAGCAGTGCAACGCCAACTGTCATTGCCAGTACAAAAGCCAGGCCATGTGTGCGGACAGCTGTGATATTTGCGGTCGTGTTCATTCTTTTTCTCCTTATCCCGTCACACCCGACGGGCAGATTCCGGTCCTATTTGCATACGGCTGGTCTCCTGGCTTGCGGGTCAACGCGGTGCATTCCCTTCCCGGGGCGAACCCCAGTGGTTTTGAACGCGCGCTCGCCGCTTACAGTCGCGGGGGCGGCTGTGGACTTGGGGCAGGCCCCGTACCACATTCCCATTTGATCCTCGGGCTTGTTGGCCTCTGAATACCGTATGCTTCCTGTTTGGCCTGAGAGAGCCTTGCCGGTCAAGGCCGATTCCGACATGCGAGTCACTTGAAACGGCATTGCAATCAGTGTGCTTTGGGTGTTGTTGCTCCAATATCTTGTGGATAACTGGCCAATACCTGCCACATTCAGTGGTTTGGCGTTGACTCGGGGCCAAACGGCTTTGCAAACTCGTTAAACGCGGACGGAATCAGGAGACCCCAAACCCATTGCGCTTTTCCAAACTTAGACTGAACGGCTTCAAAAGCTTTGTCGATCCGACCGACCTGATCATCGCTGATGGTCTGACCGGGGTTGTCGGACCGAATGGCTGTGGCAAGTCGAACCTGCTGGAAGCGTTGCGCTGGGTTATGGGCGAAAACCGACCCACTGCGATGCGCGGTGGTGGTATGGAAGATGTGATCTTTGCCGGTGCGGCAACCCGACCGGCGCGCAACTTTGCCGAAGTGAACCTGCTGCTCGACAACTCAGAGCGCCTCGCGCCGGCAGGATTCAACGAAGACGACTCGCTTGAGATCGTGCGGCGTATCACCCGTGACGTGGGCAGCGCCTATAAGGTTAACACCAAGGATGTGCGGGCGCGGGATGTTCAGATGCTGTTTGCCGATGCCTCTACCGGAGCGCATTCGCCGGCACTTGTACGGCAGGGGCAGATTTCCGAGTTGATTAACTCCAAGCCCAAGGCCCGCCGCCGTATTCTTGAGGAAGCAGCGGGGATTTCGGGGCTGTATCAACGGCGTCACGAGGCAGAGTTGAAGCTCAGAGGTGCGGAAACCAATCTGGCCCGCGTCGACGACGTGATCGAGCAGCTGGCGACTCAACTGGCGCAACTGGCGCGGCAGGCCAGACAGGCCGCGCGCTATCGTGCGATTGGCGAGGAATTGCGCCAGTCAGAGGGGATGCTGCTATATCGCCGTTGGCGCGAGGCGGATGACGGCCGGTTGAAAGCCGAAAACGAGTTGCGCGAGCGCACCACCGCCGCCGCGCAGGCCGAAACGACGTCTCGAACGGCGGCCAAAGACCGCACTGCGCGCGACGACGCACTGCCAGCGTTGCGCGAAGAAGAGGCGATAGCCGCCGCCATTCTGCAACGCCTTCAGGTGCAGCGCGACGCGCTCAACGATCAGGAATCGCACGCGCTTCAGATCATCGAGACGTTAAAGAACCGGATTGTGCAGCTTGCCCACGATATGGAGCGAGAAGCGGGATTGAACCGGGACGCCGGGGAAACCATCGATCGGTTAGAGTGGGAGCAGCGAGAGCTGGCTAAGGCGGGCGAGGGGCACACGGATCGACTTGAAGCCGCTGCCGATGAATCGCGCGAGGCTGCGAGTGTTTTGCAGGAACGCGAATCCGAGCTATCGGAAATGACCGAAGATGTCGCCCGCCTTGCGG
Organism: Shimia abyssi; assembly: GCF_003014475.1. Lineage (GTDB taxonomy): Bacteria > Pseudomonadota > Alphaproteobacteria > Rhodobacterales > Rhodobacteraceae > Shimia > Shimia abyssi. The sequence continues at coordinate 22,242 of NZ_PYGJ01000014.1, forward strand.
CGCGCCACCAATCCGCGCATCGGTTGTTGGACGACAGCCGCAAGACATTGGCCAAAAGCGAGGGCGAGGCGGTTAAGGCGCGTGATGCCGTGGCCACTTCGCAAGAAGCGCTTGAACGCGCTGCTGGCGATCTGGAGCTTGCGCGGGAGGCTGAGGAAGAGGCTATCGAGGCCGCCGAAGCAGCTGAAGAACGGCTGGCCGAGACCGAAGAAGAACGCGCCGAAACGCAATCACGCGAGGCAGACGCTCGTGCCGAACGGTCAGAGGCCGAGGGCGAGTTGAACGCGCTGCGCGCGGAAACGACGGCGCTGGCGAAATTGGTCGAGCGTGACACGGCTGAGGGGGGACAGATCCTTGACCGCCTTCAAGTTCAGCAAGGATTTGAGAAGGCGCTGGGCGCGGCGATGGCGGATGATCTGCGCGCGCCCGAAGTGGAAGAGGACGGCCCGTCGGGCTGGTTTGTTCTGCCTCCGTATGACCAAGATCAGCCCTTGCCTGATGGTGTCACGTCACTGGTGCAGCACGTGTCTGTGCCCGAGGTTTTGGAACGCCGGATGAGCCAGATTGGCCTGGTCTCTGCCGAAGATGCGCTGCGGCTGCAACCTTTGTTGAAACCAGGGCAACGCTTGGTATCGCTTGAGGGCGATTTGTGGCGTTGGGATGGATATCGTGCATGGGCCGAAGATGCGCCGAGCGCGGCAGCGTTGCGTCTGCAACAGCTGAACCGATTGGAAGAATTAAAGCAGGCAATGGCTCAGGCCACAGCCCGCACCGACGGGGCGGTTCAGGCCCACGAAACCTTGCAGATGCGGCTGCGGGATCTGTCGGAGATCGACAAGGCCGCGCGGATCGCAAGGCGTGACGCGGACCGCGCCGTGGCCGATGCAAATCGTGCCCTGTCGCGCGCCGAGGCAGACCGAAATCTGGCCGAAGGGCGACTGGATTCTCTGGGTCTTGCCGTGACTCGCCACGAGGAAGAAGCCCTGTCCGCGCGGGCGCAGGTACAAGAAGCAGAGGCGGCGTTGACTGACCTTGGCGATCTGGATGCAGCGCGCCAAAAGGTTGAAGACGTAAAAATGACGGTTGAGGCCGCGCGTATCATGATGATGTCGCGCCGTTCGGCCCATGACGAGGTGCGCCGCGAGGGCGAGGCGCGTTTGAAGCGCGCGCAGGAAGTGACCAAGGAAATCAGCGGTTGGCGTCACCGATTGGAAACCGCTGAAAAGCGCATCAATGAGTTGGCTGAACGCAAGGAAACCTCGGAAGAGGAATTGTTCGACGCGGGGAGTGCACCCGAAGAGATTGCGGCCAAGCGCGAAGAGTTAACCGACGCCATTGCCGAAGCCGAAGAACGGCGGCGGACGGCTGCGGATGCGTTGGCCGAGGCCGAAACAGCCTCTCGCGAGGCGGAACACGCGGCGCGTGATGCAGAGCGGTTGGCCGGTGAGGCCCGCGAGGCGCGCGCACGGGCCGAGGCGCGATCAGACGCGGCGCGCGAAACGGTTGCCTATGCCGCCGAGCGCATCATGGAAGATCAGGAAGTTTCGCCTGCAGATTTGCTGGAGCGGCTGGCGGTTGATCCAGATGACATGCCGGATGCGCAGGTGATCGAGGCGGATGTTAACCGTTTGAAACGTCAGCGTGATTCGCTGGGCGCGGTAAATCTGCGGGCAGAAGAGGACGCTAAGGAAGTTCAGGAAGAGCACGATACGCTGGTTAATGAAAAGGCCGATTTGGAAGAGGCAATCCGCACCTTGCGCAATGGGATTGCCAGCCTGAATCGCGAAGGGCGCGAGCGGCTTTTGACCGCGTTTGAGCAGGTCAATTCGAACTTTTCTATGTTGTTCCGCCATCTGTTTGGCGGAGGTGAGGCCAATTTGGTGCTGGTGGAAAGCGATGATCCGTTGGATGCGGGTCTTGAGATTATGTGCCAGCCGCCGGGCAAAAAGTTGTCGACCTTGTCGTTGCTATCGGGGGGGGAGCAAACCCTGACAGCGATGGCGTTGATTTTTGCGGTGTTCCTGGCCAACCCGGCGCCGATCTGTGTGTTGGACGAGGTCGACGCGCCGCTGGATGATGCCAACGTCACGCGGTTTTGTGATTTGCTCGACGAGATGTGCCGCCGCACCAACACCCGGTTCCTGATCATAACCCACCACGCGGTGACCATGGCACGCATGGATCGGCTATTTGGCGTGACGATGGCCGAGCAGGGTGTTTCGCAGCTGGTCTCAGTTGACCTAAAAGCAGCGGAGACGCTGGTGGCGTAAGGGGGCTCTGCCCCGTCGCCTGCGGCGACTCCCCGGGATATTTCTGGCGAAAGGAAGCATCTGCATCACCCTATTGTGAGGGCCGTTTACGGGGCTGGCGGGCTAGGGTAACGCAGGAGGTGCGCGAATGAAGGCATGGGTTTTAACAGCTGCCATACTGGCGACGCCGGTGGCGGCGCAGGAATGGACAACGCGGGAGGGCGATACGGTTTTTGACGCCGAAGCACTTAGCGCGCGGCTGTCTGGTCAAACATTGGTGTTTTATGATGATGGCCGATCGGTTTACGAGGCAGATGGCAAATACAACTACACCTATGGCGGCGGCGGAACGTGGTTTGGCCATTGGGAGACCAAGGGCGATAGCGTGGTTTGCGTGACTTTTGTCACCGGGGTTGAGCGTTGTGACCGAATTGTTGAAAACGCGGGCAAACTGATTGTGTTAACCGCTGACGGGCAGCGGTTTCCGGTGCGTCCGCAAGAAGGGTAGCCCGAGCAAGGTCGGATTCAGGATGCGCGCGACAGGATCTGCTCTGCTTGGGAATAGTCCAACACGGCTTGGGCCGTTGTGTCGTCCACAACCAGCGTGCTGATGTGCCCACCGTTCAGGGCAGCGCAGGCAGGTTCGACCTTGTCCGCGCCTGTGGCGACGCCGATGCGCACGGGGATATTGAGCGCGTCTTGCAGGGGTAGGCTGACCAGTCGCGAATTGAGATCGCTGTCACACAACGCGCCCCGCGCATCTACAAGATGGCCCAGTAATTCGGCGCGAACACCGTCGTTATAGAGTTGTTCGCGATCTGCGGACGAGATTGGGTGGGCGGTGTAGTAAGTCGCGCTTTCACCTGCGACGGCCCCCAGACCGAGCAGCGAGACATCGGCGCGGCGCGCCTGATCCAGAACATCGCGCACCGAGCGGACCGATAGCACCATGTCGCGTTCCTGTTGTGTGTCCGTGTGTAGCGGTGCATGGATCAGTGTTGCCGTGCCACCAAGCCCATCGGCAATTCGGGTCGCGATGTGGTTTACATCGGTATAATGCTGCCCTTGAACGCCACCAGTCATGGGGACGACCACGTTTGAGGTCTGGGCCCTTGCGTTTAGGTGGTTTGCCACAGCGCTTAGGGTTTTGCCGCCCGAAATCGCCAGAACACTGTCGTCATCCAGCAGGTTCGCCAAATGCTGCGCCGTTGCTTTGCCGACAAGGTCGAGCGTGGTTTCAGCATTATCTGTCACTGTGTCTACCACCAGACATTCGGCCAGCGGCCAGCGCGCCTTCATCTGGCGCTCCAGTTCGAACAATCGCTGGAACGGGCTGTGGATTTTAAACTCGACCATCCCCAGTTCCCGCCCTTGCTTGATCAGGCGGTTCACCTTGGCCGTGGACAGCCGCAAGGCGCTGGCAATTTCTGCTTGCAGCATGCCTTCTTGGAAATGCAGGGTCAGCACCCGTGCGATCAACCTTAATGTTTCGGTGGCAGGTTCACTCGTACTCACTCTAGTCATCCTTTCTGCTTACCAAATGATTTGATGCCGCGGCCAGCAGCAATGCGGCGCCGACGACCAGTGTTTGGAAATAGGCAGGTACCAAGGTCAACATTCCTACTGTCAGCGACATGATGATCAGCGCACCTATAAAGGATTTCAAGACGCGCCCTTCGCCACCGCTGAAGGCTGTACCACCCAAAAGAACCACAAGTATAGCGGTCAATTCCATGCCATCCCCGGACAGTGGATCACCCAGCGACATAAAGCTGGAACGGGCAATCCCGGCCAGCGCGGCACAGATGCCAACAAGGATGTAAAGGGTGATAACCGTGCGCTTGGTGTTGATACCGGAAAGCTCGGCTGCGGTAGGATTGCCACCTGTGGCAGCCGCGTATTTGCCCAGCTTCATCCGGTCCTGAACAACGATCATCGCAAGTGTCACCAACACCGCCACCCAAAACGCCCAAGGCAGGCCGAGCAATACGCCGTCGCGCCCGTAATCGTTGAACCATCCCGGCATTTTCAAACCGCCGCCGGATTTTATCGCGGAAACCCCATCTTCAACCAGCAATAGGGCAATGCCTTTGTATAGGCTGAGTGTAATCAACGTCGCGATCACCGGCGTGATCTTGAGCCTTATGACCAGAAATCCGTTAATTGCGCCAAGAATGACCCCGACAACAACTGTCGCAGCAAAGGCAGGCACAAAGGGCACGCCATTGATGACAAGCATGGCATAAACCACGGCACTCAGGCTCATGGCGCTGCCGACAGAGAGGTCAATATAGCCCGAGATCATCAGGAGCGTGAACGCACCGGCCAGAGTTAATATCGGTGCAGAGATTCGCAGGATGTTGATGATATTGCGCTCGCTTAAAAAATTGCCACGCTCAAAGAGCGGGAATTTATCAAGGTTGGCCGTGCTCAGCACGACCACCACAGCGATGAGTACCAGATAGATGTAGTAGTCTTTGAGAAAGGTCTTGAGCCGTTGGCCAAAGCCGCGTTCGACGCCCGTTTGCGCGGTTGCATGTGTCATGAAGAATGTCTCCGGGCCAATGCCCATGTCTGCGCCATGATGGCTATGAACACGGCGATGGCCTTGAGCGTGAATTGCCAGTCCGGGGACAGGACCAAACCCGTCGCCGCAGAAGTGACCGTGGCGAGCACGATCGCGCCAAAAAACATACCGATAACTGACCCGAAACCGCCCGCAATGGCGACGCCGCCCAACAGGGAAATCACCAGCGCATCAAACTCCATCAACGTGCCCCGGTTGGAAAAGCCGGATTTGAATTCCGACGCCAGCAAGATGCCAACACCGCCAGCGACCAAGGAGCTAAAGAGGTAAAGATTGACCACGTGCCGCGCATTGTCCACGCCGGACAGGCGCGAGGCGACGGGATTTGCGCCAATAAGGTATGTCAGACGACCAAACACTGTTTTGCGCTCGACAAACACCGCAATCAAAATCAGAGCGGCCATCAGCACCACGGGCAGTTTGATTGAGGTGCCAAACATTGTCATATTGCCCAATGCGCCAAAATCCGATGGCAGATTTGTGTTGCGCTGCGAGCCTTGCGTGACCACTTGGGCAATGCCTCGGGCCAGCATCATTGTGCCCAACGTTACAATGATTGACGGTACGCGCAGCACCACGACAAACAGTGCGTTCAACGCCCCTATCATTACTGCACACAGCAACGCGCCCATCATTGCCAGCCAGGCTGGCAACCCCCAGCCTGTCGAGAGCGGGTTGGTCCCATCGCTGGCCTGTGCAAACCAAACGGCCATAACGCCGGACAGCGCGACGATGCCGCCCACGGACAGGTCAAAATTCCCTGACACCAACAGGAAAGTGACGCCGACACCCAGCGCGATCACCGACCAGTTATTTGTGACAAGGTTCACAACATTTTGAAACTGAAAGAAATTTGGCACCAGCATTGAGGCCAGCAAGAACAGAACAATTGCTGCGCCCGCAACCAGAGCGGTTATGAACATCTCGTCGCTGAGCTTGTTGTCGCGGGCCTGTAGCCGGCGACCGGCGATTGCCTGATCGGTCATGTGCCTGCTTTACCCCCACCTGTTACGATATTCAGAATTTTGGGAATATCGACCGTTGCGCCATTCCGGATTTCTGCTTCGACCCGGCCGTCATACATCAGGAATATGCGGTCGCAGAGGCCCAGCACTTCTTCTAATTCAGACGAAAACACACAGACCGCCCGACCAGTATTGGCAAAGTCGCGGATCAGATCATAGATTTCAGATTTCGCGCCCACATCTACACCGCGTGTCGGTTCGTCCAACAAAAGCAAATCGGCGTCGGCAAACAGGCATTTGGCCAAGACCACCTTTTGCTGGTTTCCTCCGGATAGTTTTTCCGCATATTTTTCGACAGAATTGGTCGCGATACCCAGCTTGCTCACGTATTCCTTGGCAACGGACTTTTCCTGGTCATCCTGAAAAATGCCGAACTTTGCCAGTTTGTTGATATTCATGATTGGTATGTTGCGCCGAATAGTCAGCGCCGTGAACAGGCCCTCTGTGCGCCGTTCCTCCGGCACCAGCGCGATGCCAGAGGCGATTGCCTCTTTCGGGGATCGTGCGCGGGGCCGTCCTTTGAATGTGACCTGCCCATGAGCCTTGTCCGCACCATAGATTGCACGGGCAACTTCTGTCTTGCCCGCACCGACAAGGCCATAAAAGCCAATAATCTCGCCCGCGTTGACCTGAAACGAAACATCTTTGAGCAGGTGCGAGTTCAAGCCTTTGACAGTTAGAACCGGGTTATCGGCAATGTCGCCTCGCGGTCGATAGTCGTGTGTGATGGAACGTCCCACCATCATTTCGATCAACTCGGGGCGACCGTTTACCTGCGCAAGCGGTTTGGTTGCGATGTGTTTGCCGTCACGCATCACCGTGACATTGTCGCCCAGCTCAAATATCTCGTCTAGCTTGTGTGAGATGTAGATCACGGTCACGTCGCTGTCGCGCAATCGCCGGATCACGCCAAACAAGCGCTCCACTTCGCGCTCTGACAGGGCGGCGGTCGGTTCGTCCATGATGATAATATTCGCCCCGGAAGAGGCGGCACGGGCAATCTCGACGATCTGTTTTTGCGCCACGCTCAGCGACGATACACGCGCATTTGGGTCAATGCCTGGTTCAATGGCGGCGAGGGTTTTTGTGACCCGATCCTCCAGATCAGACTTGATCAGGAACCCAAATCTGCTGACTTCCATCCCCATCGTGAGGTTTTCCAGTACCGTCAACTGGTCCACAACGTGCAGCTCCTGAAACAACGTGCCGATGCCGCCATTGCGCGCATCCTGTGTGCTGTTGGGCTGATAGGGTTTTCCCAGAACGGCCATTGTCCCGCTGGTTGGTTCTAAAGCCCCCGTCAGCATCTTGACGATGGTTGATTTGCCGGCGCCGTTTTCGCCAACAAGGCAGTGCACTGTATTCGGCTCGATATCGAATGACACGGTATCCACGGCGCGCACGCCAGGATAATCCTTGGTCAAATCCTTGATGGACAGAGCTTTTTCTGCAAGTGCGGTCTGCACCATCTTCCCCTTGTTTCTATTCAATTCACTCTCATGACGTTTTCAGTACGGCCATTAAAGAGAGCTTAGCGGAGTTTTGGCGAACGTTCACCAGCCCGTCCCAACACGGGAGTGATTGGGCCGAAGGGCTGGTGACGTTGCTGTTGCTGCTCGATTAACCGCCGAACTGGTCTTTTAGCCACTGTTCCGCGTCAGATTGAGGCATGCTCCAATATGATACGGTGTAAGCTTTGTAGAAGAACTCTTCCGCTGTGTCGGACTTTGCGGCGACTTTGCCGTCCAGAACATCCATGATCAGGTCAATCCGCCCATGTGCCGTTTCGACAGGCGGCAGACCCATTGACACCTTGAGGCTGGAATTTGGGTCATAGACCTGTTCAAACTCGACCGAGTCAAAGTCGACGCTGGCAACGATTTCAGTCAGCGGCTTTCCGTTGTCGAACTTGCCGCGACCCAGTTGTGCCAATCCGGCCATCGTACCAACTGTCAGGTTTGAGGCCTCTGAGTAGATCAGGTTCACCTCGGGGCGCTGCGTTAGCAGGTCGACGATGATCTGCTTGGCCGCTTCCTGGCCTTTGCTGCTATCCAACGCGCCAAGGTTCTCGGCACTTGGGTCAATCGACAAAACGCCTTCGGCGAATGGTGCTGTGCGGCCAGAGTTCACCTCGGTGTGGTTTGGCCATCCCAGTTGTACCATGACAATTGGCGTGTCTGGATGTGCCTCTTTCCAGGCTTTGGCCATCTCTGCGCCCATCTCGAACGACACGGCGGCCTCGTCGCTGCGTGCGGTCGGGATACCTGTATCTGTAATCGGGCTGAAAAATGACGTCATCACGATGTCATCCGCCAACGCATCCTCGACACCCGGCGTCGCGGCCTCTGCGTCCCAGATGTGCAGTGTCGCGGCATCAAAGCCACCTGCAACAACCTGATCGACGTTTTGGGTCATGACTGCCGAATCCGCACGTCCGTCAAAAACCACAACCTCTGCACCATACTTCTCCTTGGCATATCGCTGGGCCTCGGCGGCCTGAGATTGGTGAAATACGTTTGAAAGATCCGAGACAAAGAAAGCGATACGCTTTCCGTCTGCTGCAATTGCGCCGGTGCCCCCGGCAATGATCAAAGTCGTCGCCATCAGGCCCGCTTTGATAAGTGTCCTCCGCTGCATTTTTCTCGCTTCCCTTTTCATTTTTTCCTCCTAAAGCGTGGCGCGCTGACGTGGGTCAGATCGCCGGACCGCCATCCCATAATCCATCTCAAATTGGCGAAATGAAATTTATTGCAGTCTATGTTATTTTTGCCAATAGAAGGTTATGTGTCAATTGTTTTCTGGAAATTTGCGCGCGCAATTATTACTATCTAGAATGAGGCAATATCTTTTCTAACTAATTGAAAATAAATGTATAAAATTGACACATCCGTGGCTTGATCGCCCGGTATTTTGAAGACACAAAAACAACCAGAAAATCGTGTCCGTCACGATTTCTGTTAGCGCCCAAACAAACGGTTAGAAACGAATCTCTTTTTGGCGTCAGATGGTTTGAAGTTTCTGAACTGCGACCTCGGCGCGACCACTGATTTCGGTCTTGAATCGGGCGATGTGATCTGTTGACCCGTGCGCCAAAAGCGACTCTTGATCGGCCCAAATTTCGTGGATCAACGTCAATCCGAATTGCGTTTCAGACACAAATATTTCGTAGGCAAGACACCCATTTTCGGAGCGGGTTGCAGCGGCCAAACGTTCGATTGCCTCAGAGACAATTTCAGCTTCCTTTTCCCGTGCCATAATCCGGGCGAGGACTGTGATTTCGGTCATTTCACGCGCCCTTCCGGATCATGTCAGCAGCCTTTTCTGCAATCATGATCACAGGTGAAGCGGTATTGCCAGACACGATTTTCGGCATGATTGACGCGTCGATCACCCGCAATCCGTTCAGCCCGTGCACCCTAAGGTCTGGACCCACGACGGCACTTGGATCAGAGCCCATTTTGCAGGTTCCGACCGGGTGGAAAATTGTCGTGCCAATGTCGCCTGCTGCGCGCACCAAATCGGCCTGATCTGCGACGGTTGGACCAGGCAAAATCTCTTCTGGTGCATGTGGCACGAGGGCCTTAGCCGACATGATTTCTCGCGCCTGACGCACCGATTCCGCCGCGACGTGTTTGTCGCGCTCCGCTGAGAGATAGTTCAGACGAATTTCTGGTTGCACGTGGCGGTCATTCGACTGGATATGGCAATTTCCTACGCTTTCAGGACGCAAATTGCATACCGACATCGTGATGGCGGGGAAGGGATGCAGCGGGTCGCCCAGTTTATCGGTCGACAAAGGCTGAACGTGGTATTCCAAGTCTGGTGTTTCCAGCGAGGGATCAGACTTGGTGAACATACCAAACTGGCTGGGTGCCATAGACATTGGCCCCTTTTGGGTCAGTGCATACTGCAAGCCGATCTTCATCTTGCCAATTGGGCTATTGGCCAGAGTATTCAGAGTTCTGGCGTTTTGAACCTTGTAAACAGTCCGAATTTGCAAGTGATCCTGAAGGTTCTCGCCAACCCCTTCACTTTGATGCCGCGTATCTATACCGAATTGGGACAGCACTTCATGTGGTCCAATGCCCGACAATTGCAGGATTTTGGGCGAATTGATCGCACCCGCCGCCAGCAAGACTTCGGCCTTAACCTGGGCTGAGTAGGTCGTTCCACGGCGGTCATACCGCACCCCAGTGACTTGCCTTCCCTCAAGTTCCAGCGTCTCAACTTCGGCTTCGGTCACAACTCTCAGATTTTTGCGCTTGAGTGCCGGGCGCAGGAACGCCTTGGATGTGTTCCACCGCACGCCGTTCTTTTGGTTTACTTCAAAAAAACCGCTGCCCTCGTTGTTTCCGTCGTTGAAATCGCTCCTTGGCAACACGCCAAATTCTTTTGCGCCCTCTTGCACGGCTTTGAGGATATCCCACTCCAGCCGTTGCTTGGACACTTTCCATTCACCGCCCTGCTGGTGCAGATCGCTGCTTTCAGAATGGTGATCTTCGGATTTCAGGAAATAGGGCAACACATCGTCCCAGCCCCAACCCGTATTGCCCATCTGTCTCCATTGATCGTAGTCCGCCGCCTGACCTCGCATATAGATCATGCCATTGATCGAGCTGCACCCGCCCAAAACCTTGCCACGCGGATAGACAAGGCTGCGCCCGTTCAGGCCCGGTTCGGGGGCGGTTTTCATCATCCAATCAGTGCGGGGATTACCGATGCAATAGAGATACCCGACCGGGATATGAACCCAGTGGTAATTGTCGGACTTGCCCGCCTCGAGCAGCAAAACACGCGTCTTTGGGTTTTCGCTCAGCCGATTGGCCAAAACGCAGCCGGCTGTTCCCGCGCCAACAATGATATAATCGTAATCCCCATCCAGACGGGGCGGAGTCTTGGTGTTCATTCGTTTTTCGGTCTTGTTCAGCTAGCGTAATCGACCACAAGTTTGCCGACCATAGCACCGGTTTCGATGATCTCATGCGCGTTTTTGAGTGTCTGTGCGCTCAGCCCGTGTAACACACGGGTTTCAGTTGTGGAGATCACACCGTCATCCACCAATCGCGCCATTCGGTTCAGGATTTGCCCCTGCTTGGCCATATCCGGCGTGCCAAAGAGCGAGCGGGTGAACATCAATTCCCACATCAGAGCAGCAGATTTGCCCTGCAACGCCGAGATGTCCAACGTGTCGTCGGTTTCGACTATTGTGCCGATCCGCCCCTGTGGCGCAACGAGTTCACACATCGCGTCCCAATGCATGGATGTGTCCGCGTATTGCGCGATATATTGAATAAACTCCGGCCCCAGTGCGCGGGTTTCTGCAATCAATTCGCGGTGGTTCACCACATGATGCGCGCCCATTTTGCGGCACCATGCCGCCGTTTCCGGGCGAGAGGCCGTGGAAATCACGTTCAGCCCTGTCAGTTTGCGGGCCAACTGTGTGGTGATTGAGCCAACTCCGCCCGCGCCACCAATGATCAACAGGCTGGCTGGTGTCTCATCCACCGGGACTTGCAAGCGTTCAAACAGCATTTCCCACGCGGTCAGCGATACAAGGGGCAGGGCGGCTGCGGCGGGCTTAGAAACCGACTTTGGCGCATGCGCGACGATCCGGTGATCCACCGCCTGAAGCTCAGCATAAGAACCGGCGCGATTGGCGTCGCCTGCGTACCAAACCAGATCGCCAGCCTTGAAACCCGTTACATCCTTGCCAAGCGCCTCGACCGTGCCAACTGCGTCATAACCAAGGATAAACGGCTCTGCGTGGGGCGTATCAACGGCGGTGCGGATGCGTCGTTTGGCGTCGGCGGGGTTGATCGAAATCGCCTCAACCTTAACCAAAAGATCCGCATCACGCAGGTCAGGCGTGGGCAGGGTGACATCGGTAAGGCTGTCTTCGGCCTCAATTGGCAATGATTTCAAAAATCCAACGGCTTTCATGGCGCATCTCCTCAGGTGCTGGCGCGCGCCCAAAAGCTGCGCATGGTGTCAATCAGATCCAGATACGTGCTGTAGCGGTCCGAATAGTGCGCGCCCATTGACGCGTCTGGTTCAAAATGTTGCTTGGCGCGGGTCATGCGCGCGATGCCGTCGTCGTAGTCACTGACTTCGCCAACAGCCACAGCCGCGCCGATTGCGGCACCAAGCGCGCCTGTTTCGCGGGCTTCGGCCACCGTGATCGGTACGTCGAGGCAATCGGCAAACATCTGAGGCCAATGCGGGCTGCGCGAACCGCCGCCTGACAGCACCGCCCGATCAAAGCTGACACCTGCCGATTGCAGCACCTCGATGTGGCGACGATGCTCAAACATCACACCCTCAAAGAGCGCGCGCAGCATGTGACCTTCGCCATGCCACCCGGCCAGCCCGTAAAACCCGGCGCGAAATTCGGCACCTTGCCCGGATCCATATAGGAATGGGTGAAAGAACGGATCGTTCTTGGATGGCGAAACTTTACCAAGCAGATCGTTGCAGAATCCGAAGGGATCGTCGTGATGCGCGCCGCGCTCAACGAACTCGCGCACGTACCACTCCAGGTTTGCAGCTGATGTCGCGCTGGCCTCGATATTCACAAAACGGTTTGCCCCAAATCCAGACACCATAAAGACAGACGGATCTGTTACCGGGGCACTGGAGAACACCTGATTGATGCTCCACGTCCCGGCGATGATCGACGCTTCTCCGGCTTTCACCACGCCCGATCCCATCGCGCTCGACACTACGTCAAAATAGCCCCCAATAACTGGTGTGCCTTGCGCCAGCCCGGTGACTGCCGCTGCCTCGGCGGTGACAGTGCCAGCCACCTCGGCCGGATCAATCAGACGCGGCAACAGCCCGCGCGCGTCTGCAAGCCCGTAAAGCGCCAGCAATTCGTCATCATACCCACAGGCGGGCATCCGGGTCAGCCCACACCCGGACATGTCCGACAACTCGCTGACCCGTTCCCCGGTCAGCTGATATGTGATGAAATCTTTGCACAACAGCACTGTGCCGGCCTTGGCGTAGACCTCTGGTCGATGGCGTTTGATCCACGCCAACAGGGTCGGTGTCTGTGAAGGCCAAGGTTTTTGCAGGCAGATTTCGTGGAAACGGTCCCCGTGCGCCGCGCTCAGCTCAGCCGCGATATCGGCAGCGCGTGTGTCCAAAGATTGGATTCCAACCAACGGTGCGCCCGCCTGATCCAGCAAATACAACCCGTTGCCATGCCCAGCACAGCCAATGGCGGCAATTTGGTCCGCCGCCACACCTGCTTTGGTAAGGCATCCACGGATAGCTTCGCCTGAATTTAACCAAAGTTCGTTCAGATCGCGTTCCACATGTCCCGGTTCGGGGGTTGTGGACTGACCGTCAAGCGTGTGCATGGCGATCTGGCGCCCCTCAAGATCAAAGAGCACCGCCTTGATCACGGTATTGCCGGCGTCCAGCCCCAACAGGTATTTGCTGTTCTTAGCCACGGTTATAGATATCCCATGCTTTTTCGCCGTCCGCGTTGTTGTGGATCATTGCCATCAACGCGGCGACAACGGCTTTTGGGTTGTTATGCTGATAGATATTGCGCCCATAAACCATGCCCTTTGCGCCCTGAGCGATCATTGCGGCGGATTTCATCAACACAGTTTTGAGGTCTTCTTTGCCCCCGCCCCGCACCAGAACCGGCACGCGGGCGGCCTCGACCACACGATGGAAATCTTCGGGGTTTTCAGTGGGGTCGGCCTTTATTATGTCCGCGCCCATTTCCGAGGCGAGCCGCGTCAAAGTTACGATTTTTTCGGCGTTACCATCCACCTGATACCCACCGCGCACGTCATTGGGCAGCATCACCAACGGTTCGATCATCAGCGGCATTCCGTATTTGCGACATGCCTCGCGCACACGGCTGATATTGTCGACACATTGGCGGAACAACTCCGGTTCGTCCGGCAACATGAACAAGTTCACAACCACCGCCGCCGCATCCATTTCCAGCGCGCCAATGATCGGCTCGTCAGCGTTTTGCAACATCGACCACATAATGCGATGGCGCTGGTCGTTATAAGGGTTGCCCATGTCGATACGCATCACCAGCGCTGGTTTGTCTTTCTCCGGGCGGTTTTGCAGCAGATCCGCCTGACCATAGGCGCATTGTATCGCGTCCGGTTTGGCCCTGATCAGCGTATCCATCACGCCGGGCATGTCCTCCAGACCAACCATAAAGCTGGGTTCGTTGCAGACGCCGTGATCAATTGCGACGTCCAGACAGCCGCCATTGGTAAACATCCGATTCATGCGGGCTTTGGTGCTTACGCGCATTCTGTTCTCCGTTCATTGTGTCCTGTGGTCAGGGCATCGGGGCTTACGCCGTAATACTCTGTCAGTTCGTGGATGAGCGCCTCTTGCTGTTGCTTGATGCTTTCGGCGCTCAGGTCGCGCTCTTGGGCAAGGATCGCACTCAGGGCGTCCAGTACGCCCGATGTCATCTGTCCGGTGATTGCCAGTGCGGTACGACGCAGCGCGATATCCGAAAGCGTTTCAATATATTCCGTGCGCAACAGCCAGCTAATTTCGGCTTGTGAGTAAGGGCTTCCCGAGATCAGTGGGGCGTCATTTTGCGTCAGGCAGAACCGCGCCACGTCGTGTGCGTTGCTGCCATAGTGATCGATCAAATGGGCCGCGCGGTTAGGAGAGAGGGCAAAGGCGTCGCTCAGTTTGCGGGCCAGAACTTCTGGTGTTTCGCGAAACCCCGCGCCGCCGCCAATGGGTAAATTCAGTGTCGAGAGACGGCGCTCGCGCCCGATTTCGGCCAGCACCATCTCGCCTGTCTGCTCGGCAAAGGCGCGAAATGTGGTCCATTTGCCCCCAACCATGCAGAATTGCACAGGCGCGCCAGCGAGTCGGCGCGTGTCGTGGCCGCGTGAAATCCGCCCGGTGAAATCATGGTCGCTTTTGGGTAGTGGGCGAATGCCGGAATAACTGAACACAACTTGATCCGGCGTGACGTCGATTTCCGGGAACACCAATCTAAGCGAGCCAAGAATATAGTCCCGCTCGTCCGGTTCACAGCGCACGCGTGTTGCCTTGTCGACGCGAATATCGGTCGATCCGGCCAAAACCTTTCCCTGATAGGGAAAGACAATGCACACCCTGCCGTCGGTGTTTTCAAAATACACCATGTGCTCGCCAAGCGCATTAAGCAGCGCGGCGTTGTCGATGATCAGGTGTGACCCTTTGGTGCCTGACACCATCGTTTCATTTGCTCCGCCGCCCAGGCTTTGGACCGTGTCGTCCAGCCATGCTCCAGTCGCGTTCACAATTACCTTGGGATTGACGCTAAGGGTCTCGTCACTGCGGCGGTCGGTGACGTGGTACGCCGCGCCGTCTTTGTGCATCTCCGCATAGTTGAAGGCCGCACATTCCGGTGCCGTCGCAGCAATATCGCGGATCATTTCCACGCAAAGCCGTTCTGGATGTGTGATTTGCGCGTCGTGATACACGGCGGAACGGGTCGCCTTGTCTGTTAGTGCGGGCCAGAACCGGCGGGTTTGCGCACCTGTGTTGAAATGATGTTTGGGCAGTACACGGCGTTTGCGTGTAACCCAGTCATAAAGTGACAGCCCCAGCTTGATCGGTACGGCGCCACGGCTGGATGGCTTTCCAGTGCCGCCGAAAAAACTAGCGGCGGCGTTGAACACCCCGGAAAATGTTGAGGTGATTGGAATGACTGTCGGCAGTGGATGAACCATATGCGGCGCATTTCGCAAAAGCGCGTCACGCTCTTGCAACGACTCGCGCACCAGATCGAATTCACCATTCTCAAGATAGCGCAGCCCACCGTGGATCATCCGTGATGGCGCTGCGCTACAACCTGATGCAAAGTCGTTGCGCTCAACCAACAATACCCGCAGCCCTTGCAAGGCAAGCTCGCGATAAACGCCTATCCCATTGACGCCGCCGCCTATCACGACAACGTCGAAATCCGCGTTGCTGCGCAGCTGTGTCAGGGTCTGTTGTCGTTGGTCTGACATGGCGTGTCCGTATTGTTAATGGGCTTGGGTAATGTGGGTGGAGCTGGCAATCAGCTGTCCAGATCGCTCAAATGCGCGCGCGCCTGCGCCTCGATCTCGGCGATCTGATCAGCGCTCAGCCGCAGCATCCCCGCCTTGGCATTCTCGGTCGCCTGCGATGCATCGCGTGCGCCGCAGAGCGAAAAGGTGATGCCCGGCTGTTGAACAGTCCAGGCAATCACTGTCTGGGCCAGCGTGGCGCCGTGCGCTTGTGCAATGGGTGTTATGGCTTGCATCAGGTCAGCCACCTTTTGGCGGTTGGCCATGGAAAACCGCGGGTTGTCCTTGCGCTGATCATCGCCTTCAAACACGCGGTCCGGGCCGATTTTGCCGCTGAGCAACCCGAGTGCCAGAGACGAGTAGCTGAGAACCGACACGCCATTGTCGCGACACACCGGCAGTAGCGTGCCCTCGATGTCGCGTTTGACCATCGAATATTCTTCCTGAATGGCATCCAGCTGACCCGCAGCGATGTAGGCCTGTGTTTCTTCGACCGAGGTGTTGCTGGCCCCGATAGAGCGGATCTTGCCCTGAGATTTCAGCGCCTCAAGCGCTTCCATCGTTTCGTCAATCGGGGTGGTCGGATCCTGCCAATGGGTGATGTAGTGATCGATATAGTCAGTCCGCAGCCTCTTAAGGCTTTGTTCCACCTCATAGATTATCGCATCTTTGCCTAGATAACGGTGCACCGGCGCACCATCGAAGTCAAAGAAGTGGTTGCCCTTTTGCGTATGCCAGACCAGTCCGCATTTGGTGGCCAAGACCACTTTGTCGCGCCGCTCTTGCAGGGCCTTGCCAACAATGTCTTCGGCTACACCCTGGCCATAGGCCGGGGCAGTGTCGATCAAGGTCACGCCAGCATCGACCGATGCTTGAATTGCTGCGATGGACTTGGCCTCGTCGGTGCCGCCCCACATCCAGCCGCCAATAGCCCATGTGCCCAGCCCGATCACCGAGGCCTGAATGCCCGAATTGCCAATCTCCCGTGTCAGCATGTCACCGGTCATTGCTCTGTTCCTTCCTTGTCCTGTGGTGCGGCCGTTGCAGCATATTTGTTGTTGGGCTGGTGAGCGGCATTGCGCACTCACGCCCGCCTTTTGTTGAGGTAATGATCTATCGTAACTGCGGCGAGCAGGATCGAGCCGCGAATAATATCCTGCCAGTAGACGGACACATCCAGCAACGCCAAGGAGCTGGAGACCAGAGACAACAGAATCACACCCAGAATGGCCCCAAGGATCGACCCCGAGCCGCCGTTCAGGCTCGCCCCGCCAATGACCGCTGCCGCGATGATAGTCAGCTCTAATCCCAATCCGAATGTCGGTTGGGCCGATCCAAACCGCGCCATGTAGATAATGCCGGCAACACCACACAGAGTTGAACACAGCGTGGTTGTCAGAAAGATCACCTTTTTGGTGCGAATACCGGAATAGGCCGCGGCCTTTTCGTTGCTGCCGGTATAGAAAACTTTGCGAAACATCGTCGTGCGGCGCAGCATAAAGTCAAAAGCGATCACAAAGACGAGGAAGATCACGATCACAATCGGGATCGGGCCGATTGTGCCCTGGCCGATGAACTTGAACTCTGGTGGCAGTGTATAAAGCCCCAGCGGACGGCCACCGGTGAACAACAGGCAGGCACCCCGTGCAATCACCATGACCGCCAGCGAAACGATGAAATGATGAAGCCCGATGCGGGTGACGAAAAACCCCATAAACGCCCCGATCCCGGTGCATAGTGCGATGGAAATGCCCGATGCGACCCATGGGTCAATGCCGCTCAGAAACAGCCACCCCGCGATCACCATCGCCAACGCCGTGACCGACCCGACCGACAAGTCAATTCCGCCGGAAATCAGCAGGATCGTCATCCCAACGACAAGAATGCCATCGACGGCAAACGCCATTGACATCGCCCGCATGTTTGCCCAAGTCAGAAAGTAAGGCGAGGCGAAGGACATGATGAAAAACAGTCCAAGAATGATCACGATCAGCCCGGTTTCCCGCATCCGCAGCAGCCGTTTGTAAAATGGTGCGGCCTCTGCTGAAACGGTGCCTTCACCTGCCAGGTTAGCTGTGCTGTCCATTGTCTTCTCAGCCCTTATGCAACTGCTGCGTCCGCATCCATGACCGAGGCCAGATGCATTATGTTTTCTTCTGTCATCGCGTCACCAGCGACCTGCCCGCTGATGCGCCCTTCACGGACCACCAGCACCCGGTCGCAAACCCCGATCAGTTCAGGAAGTTCGGATGAGATCACGACAATCCCCACACCGTCATGCGCCAGGTCCCGCAAAATACGGTGAATTTCCGATTTGGCGCCGACGTCGACACCGCGTGTCGGCTCATCCAGAAAGATCAGGCGCGGGTTCACCGATAACAGTTTGGCCAGCGCCACCTTTTGCTGGTTACCACCAGAGAGCGACGATACCGGGTCACTTAGGGAGCCGCATTTCAGGTTCAGCTTGCGTCCTAATGCGTCCGCCTGAGCCATTTCTGCGCCCGATTGGATCAGGCCCATGCCATTGGCCACCTGTTCCAGCTTTAATGCAGAAATATTGGCGGCAATCGGCAAGTCCAAAAACACGCCATCTCCTTTGCGATCCTCTGAAAGATAGACAATCCCGTTGGCGATGCTGTCTTGATAATTCTTCAGCTTGAGCGGCGTACCATTGAGTAAAACGTCACCACTGACGCTGCCCTCTAACTGGCAGATACCTTTGACAATCTCGCTACGCCCCGCGCCAATCAATCCGGCAATCCCGAGGATTTCGCCACGCTTGAGGGCAAAAGAGACATCGTGAAACCGCTTCGCGTCGCTCAGGTTACGCACTTCGAGTATGGCCTCGTCACTTCGTGCTTCTGCGCGTTGTTTTTCCGGGTAAAGCTCATCGATCACGCGCCCGACCATGGCGTTGACCACGTCGCTGGGCCCAACGTCTTTTACGTTTTGGGTGACAATATGCTGCCCGTCACGAAACACCGAAACCCGGTCGCAATTGTCAAAAATCTCAACCATCCGGTGCGAGATATAGATGATGGAAATGCCCTGATCGGCCAGTCGACGCATGATTGCGAACAGCGTTTGTGCCTCGGCTTCGGTCAGGGCGGCGGTTGGTTCGTCCAGAATGAGGATGCGGCAATCCAGTGTTAGCGCCTTGGCGATCTCGACCAGCTGCTGGTTCGAAATTGACAGGCTTTTGACCAGAACCGAAGGATCAATGTCGCTGAGCTGCTTGAAGACATCGATGGCTTCGCGCTCAAGCTTGCGGTAATCCATCAGCCACGACCGGCTGACATTGGTTTTGGCCATAAAGATATTTTCGGCCACGGACACATCCGGGCACAGGGCGATTTCCTGATGTACAAACCCAATGCCAAGCCGCTGCGCCTTTGTTGGCGAAGTGATCTTGACCGAAGCGCCATCCAAAATGATCTGGCCGCTATCGGGTTGCAGGATGCCGTCGATCACATTCATCAGCGTCGACTTACCCGCACCATTTTCCCCGGCGATCGCGTGGATCTCTCCTTTTCGGAGCTCAAAATCGATCCCACGCAATGCTTTGACCGGGCCAAAGGACTTGCTGAGGTTCGAGATGTTGAGGATCACATCGTCTTGCATTGCGCTACCTGTTCAGGGGCATGGTGAAAAGAGGGTTGGCCGCCCGCAGCGCTGGGCACGGGCGGCCAGTTGGGTCAGGACGCGTCGCGGCCATCCATGTACACATTCAAGTCAAAGCTGTCGGCGTTGTCCTGGGTGATCACGGCAAACCCGTTGTCCACAAATGGGATCTGCACGGGGTTGAAACCGCTGGTTTTCCAATCGTTGAACGGATCAAAGATCTCGGAACGGTTGGCCATATGCACCGCCATAAAGCCCATGAACCCTTGAACACCTTGGTTGGGGTTCAGCGACATATGGATATTGCCGGCGCGGATATGTTCCAACGTGGTTGGTGTCACGTCGGCGTGCATGATCAAGATGTCAGAACCTGCTTCCAACTTGGCAGCTACGGCTCCTTCTGCTGAACCGGCTTCCGGTATCCAGATAGCTGCGACTTCTGGATTGGCCTGAATGATCGATGAAGTGGCGCGATAGGCTGCGTTGCTGTCCTGATTTGTTGCCTGACGTCCGACCAGTTTCATGTTCGGATAGTTCGCTTCCATATAGGCGATCAGGGACGTGACGCGCAGGTCGTGATTGGATTGCCCCGGGTTTTCCAGAACCGCATATTCGGCGCTGTCGCCGACCTGTTTGACGATCTCTTCCGCTGCAAATTTTGCCTCGGCGTGGTTGTCAGACGTGATGTAGGCGGTGCGGTTCGATTTGGGTGAATCCGCCGCGAATGTCACGATCTCGGTTCCATTACCAATCGCGCGATTAATCGGTTCAATGAACGGGTCCGACTGCATCGGATGCAACAACACGCCGGCGGGCGATTTCACCATGTCCTGCTCGAACGAAGCAATCTGCTTGGTGATGTCGTAATCCGGTGTGCCTGAGAATACTGTCTCACACCCAAACGCCTCTGCGGCTTGTTTGAACCCTTGATAGACTGGCACCCAATAAGGATGGCCGGACACCATGACGTTCATGATATAGGTTTCGCCCGGCTCGCACATGATGCCCTCTGCGGATGCAGGTGCACTGGTCATTCCTGCGGCTGCAATGACGGCGGGCGCAATTAATCCGTTTACTTTCAGATGTTTCATAGAACTCCTCCCAAGAGCTTGCCCTTGCGGTGTCTTGACATTCTTCCTCCAAGAACATCACGATTGCAAGAAATTTCACAAAGCGCTTATTTTTGCACTGCCTAATGCATAATGGGAGAGCTGTAGAATCGTCAACCAGAATTTGAATAAATTTTACCATGTGAAATTTATTACACACCATCTGAACAAAAACCCCGGCGCACTTTCAAAGAGGCCGGGGTGTCTGGTTCAATCGCGGCTGACTTAGAGAGGTCAGAGCCGGTTCAGTAACGCCGGGGTTGGCCACGCATCTGCTGGCATACCCAGTCGCGCCTGTTCTTTTTGCACGGCCGCACGGGTCAGCTTCCCAAGGATACCATCCACTTTGCCCACGTCATGCCCGCGCGCCTTGAGTTTGGTTTGCAGCTGTTTCATCTGCCCGCTCGACAATCCTTGGTCGGGTTTGCCCGCATCATAACGCGGCGCGCCTTCCAGCCGGGTTGCGAAATAGGCTGCGGTGGTCACATAGACAAAGCTCTTGTTCCACTCGAAATACACGCGATAGTTCGGGTAAGCGAGGAACGCAGGGCCATTGCGCCCTTGCGGCAGAAGCAACGACGCCGGCAAGTTCGCCAGTTGTCCAGCACGCGGTTTGACACCCATACGCGCCCATTCGCTGGTTTTCATCTGGTGATCCAGTCCGGACTTCGTCCAGTCAATATTCTGCGGAACAACCACTTCCTGCAACCAAGGCTCGCCCTTGCGCCAACCCAGATGGTTTAGCATCTTACCGCCCGACATCAGCGCATCTGGCGCTGAGGTTTTCAGGCTGACCTTGCCATCACCATCACCATCCACACCGTTTTTAATGATGTCCGCAGGCAGCATTTGCACCATGCCAATTTCACCGGCCCATGCGCCGGTGGTTTTGGTCGGGCTGAAATTACCGCTTTCATAAAGCTCTAGTGCAGCGAAAACCTGAGGTCGGAACAGGGCAGGGCGGCGGCAGTCATGCGATAGCGTCACCAGCGAGTTTAACGTGTTGAAATTCCCTTGAAACGCGCCGAAATCCGTCTCAAACGCCCAGAACGCCAATAATACGCCGCGCGACACGCCGTATTTTCGTTCGATCTGGTCGAACACGGCACGATACTGCGCCTCTTTCTTGCGCCCGTTGTCGATGCGGTTCTGGCTGATCAGACGTTGCGAAAAATCAAGGAACGGCATCTGGAACACACCCTGTGATCGGTCCGCGTTCAGCGTTTTCTGATCTTGGCGTACATTGGCAAAAAAGCGATCCACCGACGCCTTGGAATGGCCTTTCTGGACGGCCTCTTTCTTGAGTCCGTTGACAAAACTATTGAACGATCCACCACAGGGAACCGACGCCAACGCGGTGCCCGCGCTGAGCGTAAGGGCGGCAAGAACAGTGAAAAAGCGCATTTTGAAACCTCTTAACGAATTTTCAGGAACGTTAACAGGAAGCAGGCGTAGAGCAAGGCCCGGACAGGGTTCAGAACAGTGAAATCACAATCACAATTGCGAGGAATGCGCCCCAGCTGCGCCAAAGCGCGGTGCAGCAGGCGTCGATGTCTTGCGGCCCCAAATCCCGGCGTCCGTGCGGATTTACGAAAGGAAAGTCCCGCATTTTGCCGTCATAGGCGCGTGGTCCGGCGATGGCCGCATTGATCGCTCGCGCCATCGCGGACTCGGGCCAGCCCGCGTTTGGTGAGCGGTGCAATTTGGCGTCCGCCCGAATGGCGCGCCAACCATGCAGCCCGGAATGGGTCGCGGCTATCAGCAGCGCGGTCAGCCGTGCAGGGATCAGGTTGAGCACATCATCCAGCCGGGCAGCGGCCCAGCCAAAGGCGGCATAGCGCTCGTTTTTGTATCCAATCATGCTGTCGCCGGTGTTGACGATCTTGTAGATCAACACCCCCGGCAATCCGCCGATCAAGTACCAAAACGCAGGCGCAATGATCCCGTCCGACAGGTTTTCTGCGCCAGACTCGATGGCGGACCGTGCCACTGCACTTTGGTCCATTGCCTTTGTGTCCCGGCTGACGATCCGCGCAACCATCATGCGACCATCCCCTAGCGAAAGGCGCAACGCGTCACCCACAGCGCGGACATGATCTACCAGCGCGCGCTGTGCGAGCAAAGCTGCAACCAACAGCATTTCCGGCAACCATCCCAAGGCGGACACGAACCGCCCCAACCCCCACGCGCCCAGCACCAGCGCCAGTATTAGAAACACACCGCTCGCACGGCGCCTGCCGCCCTTGTTGAGCCGTTTCTCCGCCCAGCCAATCGCGCGACCCATCAGGACCGCCGGGTGGGGCACACGTTTCCATGCCCAGTTCGGCTCTCCCAAGGCGGCATCCAAAAGCATTGCCCAGATCAGAATACACGCCGTGTTCATAGCGCTGCCTCAAGCTGGTTCCAGCGTCCCGGTGCGGGCAGGCCAAGCCGGAGAAATGTCTTTGAATACGGAAAGATGCGGCTCCAGACATGGTGCTGGGCCAATCGGTTCTGCCATTGTGTAGCGTCATCCACGTCGTAGAGACGGAACAAGGATGTCCCCCCAGCCAATGTGCCGCCTGCGTTTGTCATCAGCGCATCCAGCCGGTCG
Organism: Shimia abyssi; assembly: GCF_003014475.1. GTDB lineage: Bacteria > Pseudomonadota > Alphaproteobacteria > Rhodobacterales > Rhodobacteraceae > Shimia > Shimia abyssi. The sequence continues at coordinate 45,466 of NZ_PYGJ01000014.1, forward strand.
CCATCCGATTGCAGCCGCGCCCGCGTAGTTTGCGCCCACGACGGATCAGTCAAGGCCGCCGCCCCAATCTGCAATGCAGGTCCGGATACCGCCCATGGCCCCGTCATGTCGGCCATCCGCGCAATCAATTCGGGATCGCCCAGCAGAAATCCCAGCCGCAACCCCGCCAGCCCCCAGAATTTGCCAAAGCTTTTGAGGATCAAACGTCCCGGTACAACTCCGTCACTGACAAAGCTCTCGTTTGGACAAACATCGCAAAAGCTTTCATCAATCACCGTTAAAGGGGCGTTCAGATCGTCGCGCGCCCATAGCCGACCAGTGGGGTTGTTCGGATGCACCAGCACTCGCGCATTTGCCGGGTCGCCCACGGTCCAGCCTTGCGCCAGAAAGGCCGCAGTGTGTTCGTTGTAGGTGGGTTTGGGGATATCCACCGTTCCGCGCTTGGTTAACGCTGGGATGCGCGCAATCAATGCTGACGCGCCGGGGGCAGCCAAGACACCCATGTCTTCGGGCACATTCCAAAAGGCGCGTGCCGCGTCCACCAAAACCGCTTGTGCGCCCTTGTCGGGCAGCTCGGCCCAAACGGTAGTTGGCACGTGGCGCACTGGATAAGGTACAGGGTTTATCCCGGTCGAAAGATCAAGCCAAGCGTCGCGCGATCCACCCCATCTGGCAACGGCCGCGTCCACACCACCGCCATGATCACGCGTGTTCTGGTTAATCAGTGACGCGATTGTCATTTGCGCTCTCCCAAGGTTCACGGCGTTGAAGCCGAAATTCACGTTCTTGGCAAGACACCGCCGGAATCCCCAACCGTTAATGGCATGTTAACCTTTCGTTAGGAAACTCGTGACATCAGCAATTTCTTATGAATTTAGCGCAATTTGCCAAGACCACGGCAGGGGGGATCATGCGCGCGTTGATCGTGGAAAATCAAGCGGAGCTCGGCGGCTTGTGGCAACGTCACATGCAGCGTTTGGGTGTAGACGCCGATCTGGTCTTGTCAGAGGCCGACGCACTCGCAGCTCTTGAGGCAGCGGATTATAATGTGATGGTTTTGGATTTGGTGTTGGAAAAGGGCGCGGCACTCGCGCTTTCGGATTACGCCAGCTATCGCCACCCGTCGGTCAAGGTGATCTTTGTCACCAATACCGGTTTCTTTTCCGACGGCTCGATCTTCAACCATTGTGCTAACGCTTGCGCATTTGTGCCAACTGGTACGCCGCCAGATGATCTGGCGGCGATGGTCGAACATTACGGCACAGGTTAAAGTGCTTATCCGCGTCCGTGCGGGGCGTCGTAGTCCAGCACTGGGTTGATCGGAATAATCCGGTTTGGATTGATGCTCTCGTGGCTATAGTGATAGTGGCGTACGATATGATCCAGGTTCACCGTCTCGCGCACGCCTGGTATCTGATACAGTTCGCGCGTAAGGCCCCATAGATTGGGATAATCCACGATCCGACGTCGATTGCATTTGAAATGCAAATGATACACCGGATCAAACCGGATCAGCGTTGTAAATAGCCTCCAATCTGCCTCTGTCAGAATATCACCCATCAGGTAGCGATTGGTCGACAATCGCGCCTCCAGCCAGTCTAAAGTGTCAAACAGCGGATAGACCGCGTCTTCATACGCTTCCTGCGTTGACGAGAACCCGCTTTTGTACACCCCGTTGTTCAACGTGTGATAAATGCGTTCATTCACCTCTTCGATAGCGTCGCGCATCGCTTCCGGCCAGTAATCGAGTATATTTCCTGTGATCCCGTCAAAGGCACTGTTGAACATGCGGATAATCTCGGAACTCTCGTTCGACACGATGGTCTCGTTCTGTTTGTCCCACAAGATCGGCACCGTCACCCGGCCGGAATAGTCGGGGTCCGCGTGGGAATAGAGTTTGTACGCAAACTCGTGCCCATAAAGTGTATCTCCTGATGCGCCTTTGTCAGCGGTTTTGAATGTCCAGCCGTCATCCATCATGTCCGGATGTACGACCGACACGCTGACGTGCTGCTCCAGCCCTTTAAGTGCGCGGAAAATCATCGTGCGGTGGGCCCATGGGCAGGCGTTAGAAACATAGAGGTGATAGCGGCCGCTTTCCGCTTTAAATCCATCGCGCCCACTGGGGCCGGCGCTACCGTCTGCAGTGATCCAATTGCGAAACTGCGCCGCCGAGCGCACGAATTTACCGCCCGTTTCCTTGGTGTCGATCGGGTGTTTCACCCAGTTGCCGTCCAGCATATGTCCCATTGTCACGCTCCCGCTTGTTACCCACCCTATTTAGGTCTCCCTGACTGGGGAGAAAACGCAACACTGCGCAAAGGAGTTGCGCGCTGATGCACATGGTGGACTGTTTCATGAAATGTTGACTTGACCGAATCCATAATGAGCGGAACCCTACGGTCAGGAATGGAGCGCCGCATGTCCACGTATATCCCACCAGAAGTTCAGGCAGGCCTGGATGCCGCACGCAAGAAAGATCGCCGTCGTCGCAACAAGATTCGCGTCGAAGCCGACGGGCAAAGCTTTCGCGTTATCCGCTTTCAGGAGGATGGCTTTACGCTCGATGTCGAAGACGCGCCGCATCTGCGCGGGCTGGTGGACCTGTATGATGGTGGGCGGCATTTTCTGCAATGCCTGATCGTTGCATCCGAAGAGGAAAGCGGTGAAATGCGCTATGAATTCAAGCGGGCGACACCAGCCACGGATCATGCTCCGGTGGATTTTGAGCTGGATGAGTTCGTGCCTGCTGGGCTGATTCCTCAATCCTGATAATCGCCCGGCGCGACAAAAAGACAGAACCGCGCGCCAACGGCGCGCCACGCCCAACCCGCAGGGGCATGGCTTTGCCATGCGCCATAGGGGCGGGAGCATTTCCTTATTGGAGATCCGAAAACGCCGCCTTGAGCCTTTCTGCGGCTTCGGCCACCCGTGACCGCTGTGTCGCCAGATTTACACGCTGGCACAATTCACCGCCAGCGCCAAATCCCGGACCGGACGATGCCGCGATCCGCGCACCGTCCCTAAAGCGGGCGTTGATCTCGTCATAACTCATACCAGTGCCCGCAAAATCCACCCACGCCAGGTAGGTCGACTGCAATGGCATCGACCAAACACCAGGAATGGAGTTCATCGCCTCGTCAAACAGCCGTCGATTGCCGTCCAGATGCGCCATTTGCGCATCCACCCAAGCCGCGCCGGCGGGGGAATATGCCGCTGTAATCATGTCGATCCCAAGCGATGAGGGGCTATAATCCAGCGACTGCTGGGTTTGTTTCATTGTTGCTCGCAACGCGTTGTCGGGAATAATCATCGCGCCCGTGCGCTGCCCGGCGATATTAAACGTCTTGGACGCCGCCACCAGCGTTACGGTGCGATGGCGGTATTCGGGGGCGGCCACATCCATGGGCACAAACGTATTGCCGGCATAGACCAGATCGTGATGCACCTCATCCGACACCAGAATAAGATCATTGCGCTCGGCAAACTCCGCCACAGCGCGCAGCTCCTCTGATGTCCAAACCCGGCCTGACGGGTTCTGCGGCGAGCACCAGAGCAGGACCCGCTCGTCTCCCGACAGGCGTCTCTGAGCGTCGTCAAAATCTATCACATAGGTCTCGCCATCGCGCACCAGTGGTATCTCGACCAACCGCCGCCCGCACTTTTTGGTCTTGTGGGCAAACTCGTGATATACGGGCGAGAAAATCACGACCCCTTCGCCCGGTGCCGCCCATGTCGTAATTGACATGGCAATTGCATTGCCAAGGCCCTGTGAGGTCAAAATCCAATCTGTATCAATGTCCCAGTTGTGCCGGTTGGCCATCCACCATTGCACGGCTGCCTTATACTCCGGGTGATCCCAGCTATAGCCAAAAACGCCCCGCTCTGCCGCCTGCTTGACGGCGTCAATGACACAAGGCGCGGTCTGGTAATCCGAGTCGGCTGTCCACATCGCCAACCCGTCTTCGGCGGGCACACCATAGAGCCGCTGCATCTTATCCCATTTGGTTGAGTTGGTGCCGCGGCGTTCGATGATGGTGTCAAAGTCAAAGGTGGTCATGCAGGTCTCCGTCATGGGCCGAAAGTGGGTCCAAAACGCACGTTACCGCGCTTGCGCGTGGGTGCAACCCTAACTGAACGTGATTTGCCCAACAGGATATCCAACCGCCCCGGTTGCACCAAACGCGCGCTTGTCCTAGATGAAGCGCATGATCAAACCTATTCTTATTCACCCCGATCCCCGGCTCAAGAAAATCTGCGACGCTGTTGATGATTTGACAGATGAACGCCGTGCTTTGGCCAAGGATATGCTAGCGACCATGTATGACGCGCCGGGCATCGGCCTTGCCGCGCCTCAGGTCGGCGTATTAGAGCGCCTGATCGTGCTGGATTGCGTCAAAGACGGCGATCCGGAACCTACTGTGATGTTCAATCCCGAGGTTCTGAGTCACGCGGACGAGACCAATGTTTACGAGGAAGGTTGCCTGTCGATCCCCGATCAATTTGCCGAAGTCACCCGCCCGGCCGAGGTACGCGTCGGCTGGATCGATATCGACGGCAACCCACGGGAAAAAGACTTCGATGGCCTTTGGGCGACTTGTGCGCAGCACGAGATTGATCACCTCAACGGCAAGCTGTTCATTGACTATCTCGGACCAATGAAACGCCAGATGATGACCCGAAAATCCCAAAAGCTAAAGCGCGAGCTGGCTCGCGGATGAGCGTTCTGCCGCTTGTGTTCTGGCCAGACCCACGCCTGTCGCAGCCTTGCGCCCCAGTTGGTGAAGCGGATCACGAAGCGCTGGTCGCCGACATGTTTGACACGCTTTATGCCGCCAAGGGACGCGGCCTTGCTGCACCACAAGTCGGTGTGCTGAGGCGCATTTTTGTCATGGATGTCGGCTGGAAAAGTGGCGATCCCACCCCAGAGGCGTTTCTTGACCCGGTCATCACGGTACGTGAGCAACGTGTCGACGTGCTCGAAGAAGGGTGCCTGTCGATCCCCGGCCTGATGGTGCCAGTCGAACGCCCTGTCGCGATCACACTTGCGTGGCGTGATGCACGTGGCGACATGCATATGCGTGATTTTGACGGGTTCGAGGCGCGATGTATCCAACACGAGATCGACCATCTTGATGGGCGCATAACGCTCGATCATCTTTCATCACAAGACAAGGCCGCCCTGCTGGCCGAATATAAAGGGCCACAATGACCGTTCGCAAATGCCTGCAATGGCCTGATAAACGCCTGCGCACACCCGCTGCGCCAATTTCGGAAATCACCGACGATGTGCGCCGTATCTGGGACGATCTGGTCGACACAATGGAGGCGATGCCCGGTGTCGGCATGGGCGCCAATCAGATTGGCGAGATGCACCGCCTGATCGTGGTTGATGCCTCGGATACGCGCGGCGCGGCGGTGCGGATGGCCAATCCCGAAATTCTGCACGCTTCGATCGAGGATCGCGAGCATGAAGAAGCCAGCCCGAACCTGCCCGGTGTGTCGGCCAAGATCAAACGCCCCCGTGCTGTGACCGTGCGCTTTCTGAACGAAGATGGCATGATTGACCGCAGGGATTACGTGGGCCTCTGGGCCACTTCGGTGCAGCATCAGATTGACCATATCAACGGTAAAATGTTCTTTGATCATCTGTCCAAAACCAAACGCGACATGCTGATCAAAAAGGCGCGCAAGCTCCGTTAACCGGCAAAGGATCTGCCTTATGCGCATTGTCTTTATGGGAACCCCGGATTTTTCCGTTCCAGTGCTCGACGCGCTGGTGGATGCGGGGCATGACATTGTGGCCGTCTATTGTCAGCCGCCACGGCCAGCCGGGCGTGGCAAGAAAGACCGGCCAACACCGGTGCACGCCCGCGCCGAGGCGCTGGGCCTGACCGTACGCCATCCCACGTCTCTCAAGACACCTGATGCGCAAGGCGACTTCTCTGCGTTGGGTTCAGATGTCGCCGTGGTCGTCGCTTACGGTCTGATCCTGCCCCAAGTCGTACTTGATGCGCCCAAGCAAGGGTGCCTCAATATCCATGCCAGCCTGTTGCCACGTTGGCGCGGGGCGGCGCCAATCCATCGCGCCATCATGGCGGGCGATCCTGATACGGGTATCTGCATCATGCAGATGGAGGCCGGGCTCGATACTGGCCCGGTGTTAATGCGATCAAAGACACCCATCCGGGCGGAGGAGACCACCGCCCAGCTGCACGACCGCCTCTCGGATATGGGTGCATCACTCATCGTTGAAACGTTGAACCAGCTCGAAACGCTTGTCCCCGAACCACAGCCCGGCGAGGGTGTTACCTATGCGCACAAGATCGACAAATCTGAGGCGCATATCGACTGGTCCGCGCCTGCGGTTGAGGTTGATCGAAAAATTCGCGGCCTTTCGCCGTTCCCCGGTGCCTGGACCGAGATCGACGGCCAGCGTGTGAAACTGCTTTCCTCACGTCTTGTTGACAGGGGCGGGGCGCCTGGGACAGTGCTGGATGATACGCTCACCATCGCTTGCGGTTCCGGGGCGGTTCAGCTTCTGACCTTGCAACGCGCGGGCAAAGGCGCGCAGGATGCAGAGACCTTTCTGCGGGGCTTTCCTTTGCTCCCCGGTCGCCAGCTTCAGGAGTAGCGGCATGTTCTTTGCATTCTTTGGTACGGTCATCATTGCCGGTATCATCGGTTACGCATCCGAGCGAACCGGGTTTACCCACAACGGCTATATCCCTTCGATCATCATCTGCATCGGCGGAGCATTTCTATTTTTCATGATTTCGCGATTGTTCCACATCGGCTTTGGCAGTCCGGGCATGAACGCGATCATCTCTGCCATTGGTGCCTTGATCATCGTGCCAACGCATTATCGCAAGTGAATGCGAACCGAGTCCTGTGGGGCACACCCCTGAAAAATTGACTAAATTTGTAGACGAACTACCCCACCTCTTGCTAAGCTGACCTCACAATCGCGGCCGTCAAATGAGCCGCACTATATATATGAGGCAGCAGACCAGTGGCATTGTTCGGATTTGGAGGCGACTCCGCCGCGCCAAAAGTGACCGTTGTGACCACCATGAAAGACGAGGGGCCTTACATCCTCGACTGGGTGGCGCATTATCGGGCACTAGGAGCGACGGATATCGTTGTTTACACAAACGACTGTAGCGATCAGACAGACATGATCCTGCGCAATCTCAACCGCATGGGCGAAGTCCATCACCGCTTTAACCGCGTGATGCGACGAGGGCCGCACAAAAGCGCGCTCATGTGGGCGGAACAGGAACCTGTCGTGCGCGAGGCCGATTGGATCCTGGTGGTCGATGTGGACGAGTATCTTCAAATCAATGTGGGCGACGGAACGTTCGGCGCGCTGATCAACGCCTTCCCGGATGTCGACGCGATTTCGCTGGTTTGGCGCATCTTTGGCAATGACGGTGTGCAGGACATGGTCGACACTCCCGTTCCATTGCAGTTCACCCGCACCCAGCCTGCCGAAGGTGCCGAAAACGAGCATCGTTTCTTCAAGACACTGTTTAAAAACGACAAGACCAAATTCAACCGCATGGGCGTTCACCGCCCGTTTATTCAGCAGGACCACGAGCCGATCAATTGGGTCACACCCGATGGCACGCGTTTGGATGATCGTCACGTCAAAGGCGGCCTGCATGTGCGCACAGGCTATGGCTATGATGTGGCCCAGCTAAATCACTATGCGCTACGCTCGATGGACAGCTTTCTCAATAAGCAACGCCGCGGAAGGGCCAACCACGTCAAAGGCAAGATTGATCTCGGTTACTGGCGCAAATTTGACAAGAATGATGTCGAAGATACCACCCTTGCGCAACAGTTTGGCAAAGCTCTCAAGATCAAGGAATTGCTCCTGCGGGACGAGGCGGTCGCCAAGAACCACTTCAAGGCTGTGGAATGGGCTCAGGATCGCGCCCAACGCGCCCGCCGCCAGCCATTGGCTAAGAATTTTCTGGCCAATCTGGCCAAGCGTTACGAACTGGATCAGGCCGCCTGACGGCCCGATCATTCACTTTGTAAAAGGTTTGGGGGAAAGAAATGGCAATTTCCGACACGCTCGCCGTGCGCATCATGGATGTGGTCAAGGAACATGAACTGAGTGGCAACTTTGTTATGCTCGGTCGCCAACGCTGGATTGGCAAACGTCGCAAACGCTCTTCGGCATTGTTCGACGAAACGCTGGCTGAATATTATCCGGGCCTGACCGAAGCCGATCTCAAAAACGCAGAGGACATCTACTCCGAAACGTTTTTTGAAAAAATCGGCTTTGACAAAGTGGACAGCATGGATGTGTCGGAATTTGAAAACGCCACCATTGTTCAAGACCTCGCCGGAGAATTGCCAGAAGACCTTATGAACCGGTTCGATGTTGTCTATGATGGCGGTACTTGTGAGCATGTTTTTGACCTGCCCACGGCCTATCGCAACATCAACAAGATGCTAAAGCCGGGCGGCGTGTTGATTGGTCATTCGCCTTGTAACAACTGGATAAACCACGGGTTTTATCAAATCACCCCGGAAATGGTTTACGGTTTTTGGGAGAAAACACTCGGTTACGAAGTGCTGCAATGTGCGCTGCAACCGATGCTGCCAATGTTTGCTCGCCGTGTCGTGACCACCTCAAACCCCAATGAAACCGGGGTACGTCCGCGTCTGAAGGGCAAGCTGCCCGAAGGGCCGGTGATCCTGACCTACGCTGTGCGAAAACCGCTCAGCGGGGCAGGCGAAGGCGAAAAGGTGTACCAGAGCGACTATACTCAGCGCTGGGCCGAGAGCGACACGTCAATCGCGGCAGAGTAAAGTGCTAAAGAGTTTGCTATCGCTGGCTCAAATGCCGGCGGTGGCACAAACGCTTCCAGGCCACGGCGCAGCCCAGCTATTTCTTTTTGAACGGTGCCATACCCGCGCGGGCCAATTCGTCGGCACGCTCGTTTTCGGGGTGCCCGGCGTGGCCCTTGACCCATTCCCAAGTGACGATGTGCCGTGCCTGAGCCGCGTCCAATCGCTTCCACAGCTCTTCATTCTTGACCGGCTTCTTAGAGGCTGATTTCCAGCCGTTACGTTTCCAGCCATGCACCCATTTGGTGATGCCGTCTTTGACATAGGCGCTGTCGGTCACCACGGTAATGGTCGTCGCCCGCTCCAACGTTTCCAATGCCATGATGGCGGCCATCAGTTCCATCTGGTTATTGGTCGTTCCCGCCGCTCCTCCAGAGAGCTCGCGTTCCTTTAATATGGCGTCCCCGTCCATTGCGCGCATCAGCACACCCCAGCCCCCGGGGCCGGGATTTCCAGAGCAGGCACCATCGGTATAAGCAAACAAATCAGGCATGTGCGGTGACTATGACATATGTCTCCTCGCCACCAGCCAAACCTTTGCCATTTCCGCGTCTTGAGCGCGTAACTTTGAAACCAGCTTCACCCAGCAGCGACTTCAACTCGTCTTCGCCGTAATAGGCGTAAAACCGACCCAGCGAATCCCGCCCTTCGGCCTCGCCCAGCTTCATACCGATATGGAAAACCCCACCGGGTTTCAAAGCGGTGTAAACGCGGGCCAGATACCCTGGAAAAGCTGCTCGCGGGGCGTGCAACAGGCTGAAATTTGCCCAGATCCCATCATAAACGCCTTTTGCCACCAGATCATCAAATGTCGCGACGGTCGCATCTATCCCAAAATCGTCCTTTGCCAGTGCAGCCATTTCAGGGGATGCATCCGTTGCGCTGACCAGAAACCCGTGATTGGCAAATCGCGCCGCCCAATGTCCGGGGCCGCATCCCAGATCAAGTACATGCCCACCCTCAGGCAGCGCACTGACAAAGGCGTCGAAGTCTGGGTCGTGAAACTTGTCCGCAGGCTTGGCAAACCCGTCCGCATATTGCCGTGCTGCCCCGGCATAAACATCCAGCGTCTCTTTGTCCGTCATGGCCTGTTCCTTTGGTCTAATACACGATGGTGATAGCTAGGCAGCTGACAACCACCGCTGTCAGGATCAGGCGCAGCCGCATCCACCAGCGCGGCGCCAATCCCCATTGTGAAAAAGCGTAATCCAACAGCAATAGCCCGGCGAAACCGAACATCAGGTTGGTTGCGGCGCTGACCGGGCCACCGCCGGTCATGAAAAAGGCCCAAAGGGCAGGGATCACCGACAGCGCGTACCCCATGGCGGCGCGTGTGCCTTTGGTCTTGGTGGCAAACCCCCAAAGCACACCAGACATAAACGATAGAATGACCGACCCGTAGAATAGCTGGATATATGGCCCCACAAAGCGTGGTCCTAAAGCACTCGCGCCCCAGTCGGCCAGGGCAGGATTCAATATGGTCACAGCGCCCCACACAAAGGGGACCAGCCCGGCCAGCCCCAAAACAAGCGGCGCGGTGGGGATGTGCCTTACGATGCTCATACCGGCACGTCCCTCAGGACGCGCGGCACTTTGAAATTAACCCGCTCCACGGCGGTTTCCACTACATCGACAGTCACATCGTACCGCGCGCGGAACGCGTCGATCACCTCATTCACCAGAACCTCAGGCGCGCTTGCGCCCGCTGTGATGCCGATGATGCGCACGCCGTCCAGCGCGCGCCAGTCAATGTCGCCGCTGCGTTGAACCAGCTGCGAATAGGCGCAGCCATTTTTGGCGCCCACTTCGACCAGACGACGTGAGTTTGACGAATTCGGCGCGCCGACAACCAGTATCGCGTCTACATCCGGCGCGATGGCCTTGACGGCCTCTTGCCGGTTGGTGGTGGCGTAACAGATGTCTTCTTTATGGGGGCCGACAATCTTGGGAAAGCGCGCGTTCAGCGCCGCGACAATGCCAATCGTGTCATCCACTGATAACGTTGTCTGTGTGACAAATGCCAGTTTTTCCGGATCGCGCACGTCGATGGTCGCCACGTCAGCCTCGGTTTCGACCAGCAAAACCTCTCCATCAGGCAGCTGACCCATAGTGCCCACGGTTTCCGGGTGGCCTTCGTGGCCGATCATAATGATCTGCAATCCGGCATCTGCGTGGCGTTCTGCTTCGATATGAACCTTGCTGACCAGCGGACAGGTGGCATCCACGTAAATCATCTCGCGTCGTTGGGCTTCGGCTGGCACAGCCTTGGGAACACCGTGTGCTGAGAAAATCACAGGTCGGTCTGTTGGACACTCGTCCAACTCTTCGACAAACACCGCGCCCTTTTCGCGCAGCCCGTCTACGACAAACTTATTGTGCACGATTTCGTGGCGGACATAAACGGGGGCGCCCCATTTTGCGAGTGCCATCTCAACGATCTTGATGGCGCGGTCGACGCCCGCGCAAAAACCGCGTGGCGCGGCAAGGTGGATTGTCAAAGGGGGCTTGGTCATGCGTGCCTCAAAATGGGTTTGAGGCATAGGTAAGCATTTGTGTGGTGCCGGTCCAGTGTTTGGCGCGTATCAACGAAAAACCGGGGCGCGAGGCCCCGGTATTCCTGTCATTCCTCAGAGTACTCGACCTCACGGTCGCGTTCTGGCATCGGGTCGCGCGGTGGGCGCCCGATCACTTCGCGCAAACCGTCGAGCTCGATAAAATTGTCCGCCTGACGGCGCAACTCGTCCGAGATCATCGGCGGCTGGCTACGTATAGTCGATACGACCGATACGCGAACACCTTGGCGCTGTAGGCTCTCAACGAGCGGCCGGAAATCCCCATCTCCGGAAAACAGCACAACATGGTCCACATGCGGCGCAAGCTCCATCGCGTCTACCGCCAGCTCAATATCCATGTTCCCCTTGACCTTGCGACGACCTTGGGAGTCTGTGTACTCCTTGGCCGGCTTGGTCACCATGGTAAAGCCGTTGTAGTGCAGCCAGTCCACCAAGGGGCGGATTGGCGAATACTCGTCATTCTCAAGCAAAGCAGTGTAATAAAACGCACGCAGCATCTTGCCACGGCGCATGAATTCTTGCCGAAGAAGTTTGTAATCGATATCGAAGCCCAACGATTTCGCTGCGGCGTACAGATTCGACCCGTCTATGAACAGCGCGAGCCGTTCGTCCTTATAAAACATCAATAATGTCCTTTCTGACTCTGCAGCGCCTTAGAGAAGTCCCGTGAGTAAATAAATTTGCAGGCGCGACAGACCGTATAGGGTAATGAAATTTGCCCTACCTTCAAGGCTACGATCCTGTGATCGCAGCAATACGTTACGAGAGGTTAACAAAAAGTGAACGAAACCTGCCTGTTAGCCCTTGGAGGCAACCTTACGTCACCGTTTGGTGAGCCGGTTGAAACAATATCCGAAGCGTTGAAACACCTGAACAAAGGCGCGATTAAGCTGCTCGCGGTGAGTCGTTTTTTTCAAACCCCGTGTTTCCCCGCCGGAGCCGGACCCGACTATGTAAACGCGGCTGTCGTGGTGCGCACAGCGCTGGATCCCCACGCGCTTTTGATGCGCCTGCACGAGATCGAGGCAGTGTTCGGGCGCGAGCGGGTTCAGCGATGGGGAATGCGCACCCTTGATATTGACCTGATCGCCTTTGGCCAACGCGTATTGCCGGATCAGGATACGCAAATTGCATGGCAGCAAATTGCCCCGGATGCACAAACAAGCGCGACGCCATCAGAGCTGATTCTCCCGCACCCTCGTTTGCAGGATCGGGCCTTTGTGTTGGGCCCGCTTTGTGACGTGTCGCCCACATGGGTTCACCCCCTGCTTGGGCGTACTCTGGCGGAAATCTATTCGCAATTGCCGCAATCTGAACGTGATGCGTTGGTTTCGCTGTGATTCAATGCTTGTCAAGGGGCGCAAACCTCCTTACATACACGACTTCTTATCCGATCCGTCAAAACTGGAGTGCCCATGGCCCGCGTTACCGTAGAAGATTGCGTCGACAAGGTTCAGAACCGTTTCGAGCTGGTCATGCTCGCCTCTCACCGTGCGCGTGAGATTTCGTCAGGTACACCGATCACGCTGGACCGCGACAACGACAAGAACCCCGTTGTTGCCTTGCGCGAGATTGCCGAAGAGACCCAGACCGCTGATGAACTGCGTGAGCGTCTGATCGAAAGCAATCAGACCCAGATCGAAGTTGACGAGCCTGAAGAGGACCGTATGGCCCTGTTGATGGGCGCCGAAAGCGACGCCCCGGCCGAGGACGATATGTCCGAAGAAAAACTTCTGCGCGCCCTTATGGAAGCGCAAGGCCAAGGCTGATCCAACTGCATTTCAGGTAGGCACTCAATGATTCCGGCAGACGATCTTGTCGACCTTGTAAGCGCCTATAACCCGAAATCTAACACTGCGCTTATACGCGCGGCCTATGAATATGGCCGCGCTATGCACGATGGTCAGACTCGCCGGTCTGGCGAACCGTATTTCTCGCATCCCATCGAAGTGGCAATGATCCTTGCCGGTCAGCATCTTGATGATGGTACCATCATCACGGCCTTGCTGCATGACACAATCGAAGACACCGACGCGTCTTATGACGAGGTGGCTGAAAAGTTTGGCAAAGATATTGCCGTAATGGTTGATGGTGTCACCAAGCTGACCAATCTTCAGCTCAGCTCGACCGAGACCAAACAGGCTGAAAATTTCCGCAAACTCTTCATGGCCATGTCCAAAGACCTGCGGGTCATTCTGGTCAAGCTTGCCGACCGTCTGCACAACATGCGCACGATCAGGGCGATGAAGTTTGAAAAGCAGCAACAAAAGGCGCGGGAGACGATGGATATCTATGCGCCTCTGGCAGGTCGCATGGGCATGCAGTGGATGCGCGACGAGCTCGAGGACCTTGCGTTCCGGGTATTGAACGCTGAAGGGCGCGCCTCGATCATCCGTCGTTTTATCACGTTGCAAAAAGAGACAGGTGACGTGGTTGAGCGTATCACCGCAGATATGAAGACCGAGCTGGCCAAACAGAACATCGACGCAATTGTCGTGGGGCGGGCCAAGAAACCCTATTCGATCTGGCGCAAAATGCAGACCAAGGAACAAGGGTTTTCCCGTCTCTCTGACATCTATGGGTTTCGGATCATCACGCAGAATGAAAACGACTGCTACGGGGCGCTTGGTGCAATTCACCAACGCTGGCGTGCAGTGCCCGGTCGTTTCAAAGATTACATCAGCCAGCCCAAATCCAACGGGTATCGTTCCATTCACACCACCGTCTCCGGTCGTGACGGACGCCGGGTCGAAGCGCAGATTCGCACACAACAGATGCATGACGTGGCCGAATCGGGTGTGGCGGCGCATTGGTCGTACAAGGATGGCGTGCGCGGCGAAAACCCGTTTGCCGTTGACCCTGTAAAGTGGATCAGTGGCCTGTCGGAACAATTCGGCGCAGAGGACGACCACGAGGATTTCCTCGAGGCCGTCAAGCTTGAAATGTACCCGGATCAGGTGTTCTGCTTTACGCCCAAAGGTGAGGTGGTCAAACTGCCCCGTGGCGGTACGCCGCTCGACTTCGCGTATGCAATCCATACACGGATTGGCCACGCTTGTGTCGGTGCGAAAATCGACCACGTGCGCGTTCCCCTATGGACGCGGGTCAAAAACGGCCAGTCGGTCGAAATCATCACCGCAGAAGGCCAGATGCCGCAGGCAACCTGGCTGGACATCGCGATCACCGGCAAGGCGCGCACCGCCATTCGCCGCGCCCTGCGCGAGATGGATCGCGAACGGTTTGTGCGTCTGGGCGCACAGCTCGCGCGGTCCGGCTTTGAAAACATGGGGAAAAAAGCCACTGACAAGGTTTTGGACCTCGCCGCCAAGAACCTGCGCCTGAAGGAAAAAGACGAGGTTCTCGCCCGCCTCGGTTCGGCTGAATTGTCGGTGCAGCAGGTGTTGCAATCTGTCTATCCCGACTTGGCGCCCACCCAAGCCGAAGAAGTGCCTTCGGATCGTGCTGTCATTGGTCTCACACCGGACCAAAGCTCGTTGCGCGCGCCGTGTTGCCAGCCCTTGCCAGGGGAACGCATCGTTGGGATCACCATGCGCGGCAAGGGTGTCGAGGTGCACGCGATTGATTGCGACACACTTGGCAGCTTCGAACACCAACCAGAACGTTGGCTCGACTTGCATTGGGACGCAGGAAAACACCAGCCGATCTATGCTGTTCAGTTGTGGCTGACGATTGGTAATGACTCTGGGGTACTGGGACGTATTTGCACATTGATTGGTGAGCAGGGGGCGAATATCTCAGACCTTGTATTCGTGGACCGCAAGCCGGATTTCTTTCGCCTGCTGATTAGCGTCGACCTGAGCGACGCATCGCATCTGCATCGCCTGATGCTGGCTTTGGAAGCAGAGACCGACGTGGCGGAAATCGAGCGTTACCGCAACCCAGATAAGGCCGGCCAATCGGTCGGGTCCTAAACCGCAAAGGAACCGCTGCCCGTGGTATTCAAGCGCCGCGATAAAAGGCCCTTTCTCCAGATCGTGGCAGAGATCTTTTATCCGCGCGGCGGCTGGAAGCGGGCGTTCTATTACGTCCGCCATCGCCTGCATCGGTTGCCCGGCAGTCCTGAGTTTATTGCACGTGGTATCTGGTGCGGTGTGTTCACCACGTTCACACCATTCTACGGGCTGCATTTCTTTATTGCGGCGTTCTTGGCACGCTTGCTTTCGGGTAACATCCTCGCTGCGTTGCTGGCGACGTTCTTTGGTAACCCGCTGACCTATCTGCCGATTGGTATCGCCTCTCTCAAAACCGGGCACTTCTTGCTTGGGACCGAATTTCACGAAGGCGCACATCAGTCGCTTGCCGCCAAATTCGCCAATGCCGCCGCAGATTTGTGGCACAATTTCTGGTCCCTCTTTGACGATCACGAACCGGATTGGCACGGGCTCAAGATTTTTTATGACGAGGTTTTTTATCCCTACATGATCGGTGGCATCCTACCCGGTATTCTTGCTGCAACTGTGATGTATTACCTGTCGGTTCCGGTGATCCGAGCCTATCAGAAGCGCCGCTCAGCGCGGGTTCAGAAAAAGATTGCTAAAGCTGTTGCAAAAGCCGCTCGTGCCGCCGCGCCAGAAAAAGGCAAACCCTGAGAGAATCCGGTTTTCTTGGCCCGGTGCCCGTCATAGTGTCACCCGTACGAGAAACGAATTGTCCAAAGGTGATCCAATGCTGCGTCTTGGTGTGAATATCGACCATGTTGCCACTGTCCGGAATGCGCGCGGTGGTTCCTATCCTGATCCTGTGCGCGCAGCCAAAATGGCTGAAGCTGCCGGGGCCGACGGCATTACGGCCCACCTGCGCGAGGATCGTCGCCATATTCTGGATGGCGACATCGATGCGCTGATGGAAAACCTCACTGTGCCGCTCAACTTCGAGATGGCCGCAACCGACGAGATGCAGGCCATCGCCCTGCGCCACAAACCCCATGCCGTCTGCATCGTGCCGGAAAAGCGCGAGGAGAAAACCACCGAAGGCGGGCTCGAAGTGGCGCGCGAGGAAAACAAACTGGCGCACTACATTGCGCCCCTGCGTGAAGTGGGCTGTCGTGTGTCGATCTTTATCGCGGCTGATCCGGCCCAGATCGAAGCCGCCAACCGCATTGGCGCGCAGGTCATAGAACTGCACACCGGCGCTTATTGTGATCTCCATGCCGAGGGACGGTTTGAAGAGCGTGACGCCGAACTCAAACGCCTGACCGAGATGGCCACTTTCGCCGACTCTCTCGGCCTCGAAGTGCACGCAGGTCACGGCCTGACCTTTGACACGGTTCAACCCGTTGCAGCATTGCCAGAAGTCATGGAACTCAACATCGGTCATTTCCTGATTTCCGAGGCGATTTTTACGGGCATTGAACCGGTGATCCACGAAATGCGCCGCCTGATGGATGTCGCGCGTGGCCCAACCGAGCAATAGGCCCGACATGACATTAAACCTGCGAAAATACGCCCAGCTTTATATTCTGCTTGCCGTGCTGGTGGTTGTGGCATCGTTTGGCCTGTCGCTGGTCAATATCGACATGCCAACCGGGCTGAGCACCATTTTGCCACCGATGGTGGCTGCCCAAATGCTTGGCGCGAAACACGGCGAGGCCACGGGGGCACCTTTGGCCAAGGGCGAAGCGTGGCGATTGGCGGTCCCAATGACGGTTTGTGCCGTTGTGGTTCAGATTGTGCTTGGCGTTGTGTGGGGGGGCGTCATGATGGCTTCGGGTGTTGATCTGATGGCGACCTTTGGGACCGTTGGCTTGCCCGGTCTGGCGATTGTATTTGGCCTGATGATTTTGATCATCTATCTGGTCAACCGCGCCTTCCTTGGACTGGGCGTTCGCAATGGCATGCGCGCGGCGCAGCGAAAGGCCGCCAAATGATGATCACACCCGAGTTCATGGCCATCTGGGTCGCTTGGTTGCTTGCGGGTGGCTCTCCGGGGCCGGCCACGATGGGTATTGCGGGCACGGCAATGTCTTCTGGACGCAAGCCTGCATTTGCTTTTGCGCTCGGCATCCTTGCCGGATCGGCCAGTTGGGGCATTGCCGCCGCGCTGGGTTTATCCGCGCTGATGCTGGCCAATGCATGGGTGTTCGAGCTACTCCGCTATTTGGGTGCTGCGTATCTCGGCTGGCTGGCGATCAAGGCACTGCGCCGCGCCGCTACGTCCGGCGGGGCCGCGCCTGGTACGCCGTTCTCGGGTGATTTCAGAACCCTTTTTGCTAAGGGCACCGCCATACACCTAACCAACCCTAAAGCGATCCTCAGCTGGGGCGCGATCTATGCGATTGTTGCCCCTGCGGATGCAACACCCGCGACGCTCTTTGCCTATTTCGCCATGCTCTACGCAGGTTCGATCATGATTTTTATCGGCTATGCGTTCCTGTTTTCCTCGGCCCGCGCAGTACGTGCTTATGCTCGCGCCAGCCGCTGGTTCGATCTGGCCTTTGCCGGGTTCTTCGGGCTGGCAAGCTTCAAAATTCTCACCGCTCGATTGGAGGCTTGAGATGAGATACGCGAGCTTTTTGGCGTGCGCTTTGGTGGCGATCGCAACGACAAAGCCCACTGAACTAGTCGCACAAGAGGCTTTTGACTGTGACTGGCCCGCGCGCGCCGAAGCGATTGTAGAACCATGGAGCGAGAACACGCGTACATTTGCGAATGGAGAAGTGCGCCTTGCGTTGCTCGATACAATAGAACCCGCGGCGGCGGCATTTCACATCCTCATTCTTTCTCCTCCCTATGATGAGGTTGGCGGTCGCCAATGCAAAACGCTGAGCCTCGCCGAAGGCATTGGCTTTGCCGGAGTGGATTTTGGCCAGCTTCAAGCGGGCTATGACCCTGCCGTTGGTTTGGTCTTTGACGTATCAGCCGGAGAATATGATACCGGGAGCGGAACAACAGGAATGCAGCATTTGCGCTTTACGTTAAATCAGGCCACGGGCGAAATACGAGCGTTCTGGCCATGATCCTCGGCATCGGCACAGACCTTGCGAATATTGACCGTGTTGCTGGAACGCTGGAACGGTTCGGAGATCGGTTTCGCAACCGTGTCTTTACCCAAACAGAGCTGGCCAAGGCTGCTCGCCGCCGGGACGAGGCAGGCACGCTTGCCAAACGCTGGGCTGCCAAGGAAGCCTGCTCCAAGGCGCTTGGTACGGGGCTTGCCATGGGGATCAGCTGGAAGGACATGGCCGTGTCCAACATGCGCACAGGCCAGCCGATCATGGCCGTCACCGGATGGGCGGAAAAACGCCTTGCCGAGATGACCCCACCGGACCACGAAGCGATCATTCACGTCACATTGACGGACGATCACCCATGGGCACAGGCCTTTGTCGTGATCGAGGCCCGCCCCATAACCGCGCCGTCGGGTTCTGCGCCGGGTTGACACCCCGCGCCTGTCCCCTCATGTAACCCGCAATCAGGCAACCGGAGAGAGCACAATGGCAGAAAAGGCCAAGAAAGACGGCGGCATCGTCGAGACGATCAAGACAGTCGTCTACGCATTGCTGATCGCAGGCGTATTCCGCACCTTGTTCTTTCAACCGTTCTGGATCCCCTCGGGGTCGATGAAGGACACGTTGCTGATTGGTGATTTCCTGTTCGTCAACAAGATGACCTACGGCTACTCCTATGCCTCATGTCCGTCGATCCGCATCCCGGCGTTGGGTGTGAATGTTGACGCCAAATCCATCTGTGGCTGGGCCGATGGCGACAACACACGTCTGTTCGGCGGCGAGCCAGAGCGTGGCGACGTTGTGGTGTTCCGCCACCCGGTGACCGGCTTTGATTTCATCAAACGTCTGATCGGTCTGCCCGGTGACAAGATTCAGGTGATCGGTGGCGTAGTGCAGATAAACGGCGAAGCGGTGAAACTCGAGGACGACGGCGTGTTCCAAGAAGTTTATGGCCCACAAGGGCCGCAGGGCAATCGCCCCCGCTGCGAAAACGGGCCGGTCGGAAATGGTGGTGCCTGTGTCAAGTCCCGCCAGATCGAGACCCTGCCCAACGGTGCCGCATATGGCATCCTCAACATTACCACGCAAGGGTCGGACAACACGGGTATCTACACGGTTCCAGAGGGCCACTACTTCTTCATGGGCGACAACCGCGACAACTCTACCGACAGCCGCGTGCCGCAGGCCGCACGTGGCGTAGGTTTCGTGCCATATGAAAACCTGATCGGCCGCGCGGATCGCATCATGTTCTCTTCAGCTGGTAAATCCATGTTCGCCTTCTGGACGTGGCGCAGCGATCGGTTTTTCAAAGGGGTCAATTGAAGCTCTCGGCAGAACTAAAGGCGCTAGAGGCGCGGTTGGGGCACAAATTCACCCGTCCCGAGCTGTTGCTGCGCGCGGTGACACACTCCTCCATGTCCTCAACCACGCGCGAAGATAATCAGCGATTGGAATTCCTTGGCGACCGGGTGCTTGGCCTTGTCATGTCCGAGGCGCTTTTGGCGCATGACCGGCACGCGTCCGAGGGTCAGCTGGCCCCGCGTTTCAACGCGCTGGTCCGCAAAGAGGCCTGCGCCGACGTGGCCCGCCAGATTGATCTGGGCGATGCTCTGAAATTGGGACGCTCAGAGATGATGTCAGGTGGGCGGCGCAAACAGGCGCTGCTGGGTGACGCGATGGAGGCGGTGATCGCCGCCGTTTACAAGGACGCCGGGTTTGAAGTCGCGCGCGACCTGATCCTGCGCCTCTGGGGCAGTCGGATCGACACGGTCGAGGCCGACGCCCGCGACCCCAAGACCAGCCTTCAGGAATGGGCACAGGGCAGAGGGCTCAACCCGCCAACTTATGAAATGGTGAAACGTTCCGGCCCGGATCACGCGCCCGTGTTCACCATCGCGGTACAGTTGGGCAACGGCGACAGCGCCGAGGCGACCGACAATTCCAAACGCAAAGCCGAACAGGCCGCTGCCAAAGCGCTTTTGGCACAGCTCGAGCGCTCGTAACCACTATGTCTGCGAACCTGCGGGGCAGTTTGGCGATGGTATTGGCCATGGCGACCTTTGCCATTGAGGACGCCCTGTTCAAATTCGCTTCGACTTCACTGCATGTCGGGCCCGCGCTCACCATTTTTGGCGTGTTGGGCATGGCCATCTTTGCCGGAATGTCGATGTTTGCCAAAGAACCAGTCTTTCATCCGGCGGTTTTGTCCCCGGCCATGATGCTGCGGTCCATTAGCGAACTTGCCGGGCGGCTCTTCTTCGCGCTGGCCCTCGCATTGACACCGCTTTCTACCACATCCGCCATTTTGCAATCAGCACCGTTGGTCGTAACACTTGGCGCGGTCCTATTCCTAGGTGCACGTGTCGGGCCGCGACGGTGGATTGCTATGGGTGTCGGTTTCCTTGGCGTCTTGCTGATCTTGCGCCCAACACCGTCCAGTTTTGAGGCGACATCGGTATTCGCTGTGCTGGCCACTCTGGGATTTGCCGGGCGCGATCTGGCCACTTCTGTCAGCCCAAAAACCATGTCAGGGCATCAGTTGGGCACGCTTGGCTTTCTGGTCCTGATTATTGCCGGGCTGATCCTGACCCCGCTTTATGGCTTGCCCGACCAGTTGCCAGACATGCCGGTGCTGGGGGCCATCGTGCTTGCGTCTTGTGTTGGCGTCATTGCCTATAACGCGCTGACGGTCGCCATGCGCACCGGTGACATCTCTGTGGTGACCCCGTTCCGCTATTCGCGTCTGCTGTTTGCGCTTGTCTTTGCGGTTCTGTGGTTTGGCGAACGCCCCGACTTGCTAACTTTGCTTGGTGCTGTGCTGATCGTGGCCAGCGGTCTTTATGCGCTGGTCCGCTCTGGTGGGCAGATCCCGTCCGCCTCAGGGCGCTAGCTTCATCAACCAGCCCACCAGAGATTGCCTGCTCACACCCACTAGCCCTTTGCCTTCAAATCCGCTAGAGACTGCGCTTCAACGTAGAAAGAGCCCATCCATGACCACACGCGCCGGATTCGTCGCCCTGATCGGAGAGCCCAACGCGGGCAAATCCACGCTCACCAACCAGATGGTGGGTGCCAAGGTGTCGATCGTCACTCACAAGGTCCAGACCACCCGCGCCCGCATTCGCGGCGTGGCACTTGAAGGCGACAGCCAGCTTGTCTTTGTCGACACGCCCGGTCTGTTCCGCCCGCGGCGCCGTTTGGATCGCGCAATGGTCGCTGCCGCGTGGGGTGGGGCGGCTGACGCCGATGTCATCGTCCTCATGGTCGAGGCGCATCGTGGCATCACAGAAGGGGTTGAGGTTATTCTCGATCGCCTGAAGGAGATTGGCGAGGGCCGCAAAATCGCGCTGGCCATCAACAAAATTGATCGGGTCAAATCCGAAGTCCTGCTGGCGCTGACCAAAAATCTCAATGACCGTTTCCCCTTCATGGACACGTTCATGATTTCCGCAGAAAAGGGCCACGGCTGTGACACGCTGCGCAAATGGCTGGCTCAGGAATTGCCCGAGGGGCCTTGGCTTTACCCCGAGGATCAGATTGCCGACCTGCCCATGCGTATGATCGCGGCTGAGATGACCCGCGAGAAACTGACACTGCGCCTGCATCAGGAGCTGCCTTACCAGCTGACCGTTGAAACCGAACATTGGGAAGAGCGCAAAGATGGCTCTGCCCGTGTGGACCAGATCATTTATGTCATGCGCGACGGCCACAAAGGCATCGTGCTGGGTAACAAGGGCGAGACGGTCAAGGCCGTGTCCAAGGCCGCGCGCGAGGAATTGACTGAATTCCTGGGCCGAAAAGTGCACCTGTTCCTTCAGGTCAAAGTGCGCCCCAACTGGCTCGAAGAATCCGAGCGTTACTCGGAAATGGGGCTGGATTTCAAAGACGGAAACGCATGAAGGCCAACAGGAACCATGTCACGGCGCCAATGCCGCACATTCCAATAGCCATGCGCAAAGGCAGGCGTGCCTCTGTCCCCATTAGGCCCCAGATGTCCACCGCGACAAAGGCCATCATGGACATGGCCAAAACGCGCGCGCCGCGTGGCATTTTGAATTCTTGGATCTGAATTTTCTTGTTCACTGCCGATACTCTTGTTCCGGCCGTGTGCGACCTTATGATTTGATCGCCATCATCGACGGGAAAGTATTACCATGAAGTTAACGGCTGAGTTCTGGGTGCAGGCTTACCTGACACGGCTGCGGCTTTATGCGATCCCTGCCTTTGTTGTCGCGCATGGCGACAACACCGCCGGGGCGGTGCTGATCAAGCTCAACACGTTGAACGGTCAGGCCAAGGTGTTCCAGCGTAGCTTTGATCTCATGACCGGCGAACGGCGCTGGATGGTTCTGGCCGAAGGCGCGGAGGTCGAGGTTGATGCCTCATTGGCTAAGCAACGCAGCTTTGACCCAGACGCTTGGGTGATTGAGGTCGAAGATCGCGAGGGTCGTCACCTGCTCGACGAACCCGGCCTCTCTGACTAAACTCCGGCCTCTAATTCCTCTGGTCTTTCTGCCCGTCCCACGCTTCACTGTGTTCAAAGGAGCCCTTTATGGACTGGCGCGACCAAGGCATCGTTCTCAGCACGCGAAAACACGGCGAAAACTCTGTGATCCTCAACGTGTTCACACCCGATCACGGCCGTCACGCGGGCATTGTGCGCGGTGGCACCTCGCGCAAGATGACGCCTATTCTGCAACCTGGCGGGCAAGTTGACCTCGCCTGGCGTGCCCGCTTAGAGGATCATATCGGCAGCTTCACGGTGGAACCGTTGCGCAGCCGCGCCGCCGTGCTTTCTGATCGCCTTGCCTTGGCCGGGCTAAATGCCGTCACCGCGCTCTTGTCGTTTTGCCTGCCCGAGCGTGAACCCCATCCGAAATTCTATGCCCGCACCGAGCCGCTTTTGGACCTGTTGGGGCAAAACGATCTCTGGCCGCTTGCTTACCTGCGTTGGGAAACTGCGCTGCTCGAAGAGATGGGCTTTGGCCTTGATCTCTCGGAATGTGCCGTGACTGGCACAACCGAAGGCCTCGTATACGTTTCTCCGAAATCCGGTCGTGCGGTGTCGGCCAAAGGCGCGGGGGAATGGGCGGATCGTCTCCTACCGCTTCCGCCCTGTCTGCGCGGCGAGGGCAATTCACCCGACGTGGAAATTGCGCAAGCTTTCCACACCACCGGCTTCTTTCTTGCTGAAAAACTGGCCCCTGAACTGGGGCACAAACCACTGCCCGAGGCGCGGGGCCGGTTTGTCGATCTGTTCACCCGTCGTCTGCCGCGCTGAACACCATCTCGCGCCCGTCGTCCGTGCTCAGGATCAATCGATCGCCGGACACTTCCACAAGGCTCATGGCCTGCAAATCCGCAAACACGGTTGCCTCATCTGGGGTGCACGCCATCTCGGTTGTACTGAACGCTTCCAGAACAAACCACGGATAAGGCGCAGTTTGTTGCGCAGCAAAGGCATTGCACGGTCCGGTTCCCTGAACGGTGCCGCCAGGTTGCAGTTGTAAGGTCAACCGTACGTTCGTCGGTACTCCGTCAACCTGTTGCAGCGTCCAGTCATAATCCGCTCCGCCGTACTGGGTTACGGTTTCATCGCGCAGGCACGCGGCCAGCGGTAAAAGTGCAATAAACAGGATCAGGCGCATGGCCTTAATCGTACAGAGCCAAAATCAGATCGACCAGTGTTCCTAACGCGGCGTCGTTCACTTCTCCGTCACGCCGTGACAGGTCCGCCATCCCAAGGTTGGCCGCATAAAGAATACGCGCCAGTTCCGGGTTTGACAGGCCGTTCTCGGATAACGTGGATTGCAGATGTGACAACCGCGCCTGATCGACACGTTCGACCGCTGCGGCCACGTCGGCGTTATCATGCGCCCATGCTCGAATGGAAGGCTCCAAAACTGCGCCGCTGACCGAATCGGTGACCTGCCCAGAGGTAATCTGGCTCAGGTGCCGCAGCTTCTGAGCTGGGGGTAGATCATGGGCCGAACCGGCTTCCAGATCGTTGATCGCGCGGTGCTCCCACTGGTCCATCATGGCGGCATGAAAGGCGTGCACGTCTTTGAAATGCCAGTAGAAAGACCCCTTGGTTGTCTTAAGCCGACGCGCCAATGGCTCGGCCTTAAGCGCGGTTGGACCCTGAGAGATCAGAGCTTCAAAACCGGCGGCAACCCAAAGGTCAGGGGAGAGGCGTGTACTGGACATGGCCTAAGTGGTAGGCTGTCGCTCTTCATTATGCAAGCGCAGCATTGTCGCGCCGCAGTGCGGCGTAAACCATCGCACCGTTGCGCATCCCTTGGCGTCAATAGCCCGCTGCGTTAATCCCACCGGTTTCTGATATCCACACCGACACAATACCGACGTAATACCGACGTGTTGCCGATGTACCAATTTTGGCGAAACACGGCCCATTTACCCTTGGGTCAAAGGGAAAAGAAAACCCCGCCTGCGTCACTTTGGAAACGAGCGGGGCCAGCATTTAGGAACTGTTAGTATCTTACCCCAACAGGCGCCGTGCAATCACCTGCGCCTGAATTTCGGCAGCACCTTCAAAGATGTTCAGGATACGCGCGTCACACAGGATGCGGCTGATCTGGTACTCTAGGGCAAAGCCATTGCCGCCATGGATCTGCAACGCATTATCTGCGCTGGCCCATGCCACACGCGCGCCCAATAGCTTGGCCATGCCTGCTTCAAGATCACACCGATGCCCGTGATCCTTCTCCCAAGCGCTGAAATAGGTGAGCTGACGAGCGACAATAATCTCCACCGCCATCATTGCCAGTTTGCCGGCCACGCGCGGGAATTCGATCAGCGATTTGCCAAACTGTTTGCGGTCTTCGCCATACTGCAACCCAACTTCCAGCGCATTCTGTGCCACACCAATTGCACGCGCAGCGGTCTGGATGCGGGCCGCCTCGAATGTCTTCATCAGCTGCTTAAAGCCTTGCCCCTCTTCGCCGCCCAACAGGTTTTCACCCTTGACCTTGAAGCCGTCAAAGCCCAGCTCGTATTCTTTCATGCCGCGATAGCCCAGCACCTCGATTTCGCCACCGGTCATACCGTCGGTTGGAAAGGGATCTTCGTCGGTACCCGGTGTCTTTTCCGCAAGGAACATCGACAGACCGCGATGATCCGTGCTGTTTGGATCGGTGCGCGCCAGCAATGTCATCACATGGGTGCGGGCGGCATGTGTGATCCATGTCTTGTTGCCGGTAACTTCCCAGTCACCCTCATCCGTCTTGACCGCGCGTGTGCGCAGGCTGCCAAGGTCGGAACCGGTGTTTGGCTCGGTAAACACAGCCGTTGGCAGGATTTCAGCCGATGCAAGTTTTGGAAGCCACTTCTGCTTCTGTTCTTCGGTGCCGCCAGCCTCGATTAGCTCTGCAGCGATCTCTGGCCTTGTACCCAAGGATCCAACCCCAATATAACCGCGCGACAGCTCTTCGGTTACAACCACCATTGATGCTTTGGACAGGCCCATGCCGCCGTATTCTTCTGGGACAGTTAGGCCAAACACCCCCATTTCGCCCAGTTCCTCAATGATCTCCATCGGGATCAGCTGGTCATTAAGGTGCCATTCATGAGCATTTGGCGCGATCCTTTCGTCAGCATATCGACGGAACTGTTCACGGATCATCTCCAGTTCTTCGTCCAGACCACTGGCGCCGAATGTGGCGTGCCCGGAATTGTTGCGCATCAACTCAACCAGCCGCATACGCGCGGCTTGCGTGTTGCCCTTGTCGCATAGCGTCATGACCTCGGGAGCCATCAGCGTGCGCATGTCGTCCTGACCCAAACCCATATCCTGCAGGCGTACGATTTCATTCTGGCTCATCGAGATGCCGCCATAGACCTGCCAGAGGTATTCACCAAAAGCGATCTGATGCAGTAGCTGTTCCATTTCGCCAAATGCGCCGTCTGCCTGCAACCGTTCTGCCCATGCCTGCATCTGACGTAATGACTGTGCATAAGTGGCCAACCAAGCCAGGCCATGCGCGGCAGTCTGATGAAATTCGATTAGTTTTGCAGAAACTTTACCATTTTCGGTTACCAATTCACGGACCCGCGCGGTGGCTGTGTCCAGAACGGTGTCGACCGGGGCCAAAGCCGCGCCGGTCAGTGTCAGAAGATCGGGGAGAATCACTGATTCTGTCATTGTCAGGTCCTGTCCATCATGGGCCATTACACTATGTCCTCAATTGCTGCACTGCATTGCTGCACCGTGACATAATTCTTTTGCACATGCAGCGCAACAAAAATACGAATGCTGCGCTGTTTTTAACTTTTTATTGCGCACCGATTTTTTTGTAGGTTTCCGCGTTCCAGCCTATAGAAAGGTATGAACGAAATGATTGCAAATTTTGGACCGCTTTTGTTGCTGGCCTCGGTAGGCATTGGCATTTTTGCTGGTGTTATCAAAGGTATCGTTGGTTTCGGCATGCCAATGCTTCTGATCTCTGGGTTGAGCATGTTTCTCTCGCCTGAATGGGCGCTTGCTGGGCTAATTTTCCCGACTTTGGCCACCAATGGTATGCAAGCCCTTCGTCAGGGGCATCGTGCTGCGGTGCAATCCGTGATCCGTTTTCGTGTTTTCCTTTTGGTTGGCGGGGTTGCTTTGGTGATTAGTGCGCAATTCGTGCGTTTTCTGGAGCCGGATACGTTTCTATTGCTGGTTGGCATCCCGATCACTGCGTTTGCAGGTATGCAACTCTTTGGAGTCACATTTCACCTGTCCAAACCCTCGCAAAGGATCGAAGCGCTGGTGGGGGCCACAGCCGGAACCATTGGTGGTATCTCTGGCGTCTGGGGGCCTCCTACGGTGGCGTACCTGACGGCATTAGGGACAGAAAAGGCGGAGCAGGTCAGAGTACAAGGTGTGATCTATGGTCTCGGCGCAGCGTTGCTATGTTTCGCACATATTGGGTCGGGCGTCCTTAGATGGGAAACATTGCCTTTCTCCATTTTCCTTATCTTACCCGCTATGGCGGGTACGTGGTTGGGTGCCCGTATTCACGACCGTATTGACCAAGCGACGTTTCGCAAAGCGACACTATTCGTATTGACCATTGTGGGCCTCAATCTGATCAGACGCGGCTTGATGGGATGACGCACCGCGCCTAGGGTGATGCTGCAACGCAGGAAAGGACCAAGCATGGAGACGCCGCTACGGATATCCGCCGTCAGCCTTGCGGTCATTGCGACCATTGCTGTTGGCTGGTTCTTAAATGTGGCACAGCCCATTCTAATTCCGATTGTCCTAGGCGCGCTGGTCGCCTTTCTGATGCACGGAATTTCGCGCGAGCTGGAACGTATACCGTTTTATTCACGCATTATTCCCGGCTGGTTGCGCATGACCATGACCACCGTTGTGATGTTCGTTATCCTCATGGTTGGCGTCGGCTTTTTTGCGCGAAATCTGGAGCCCGTCGTGCGCGCTGTTCCGGAATATGCAGACTCCCTTTCGCTGATCGTCTCTACCCAGGCGGCGCGGTTTGACTACGAACTCGAATTGACGTGGCAATCGTTGGACCGTGTTGTGTTCGACAATATAAACCTGCAATCAGTGATCCGTTATGCACTGAATTCTGTCAGTTATTCAGCAGGTTACATGGCCCTTGTCTTTCTGTACGCCATCCTGTTTCTGATTGAGCGGGAGAGCATTTCTGGAAAAATTGCTGCGATTGTTCCAGACGAAAACGCTCGCAAAACAGTTTGGCACACGATCGACCTGATCACCGAACAAATTGGAACCTACTTCACGACCAAAACACTGATCAATGCTGTTTTGGGGGCGGTGTGTTGGGTGATCTTCCTCGTGTTCGGGATCGAATTTGCCGCCTTTTTTGCGGTGCTTACGGCGGTGTTCAACTACATTCCCTATGTCGGCAGCTGGATCGCGATGGCGCTGCCGATGTTGTTTGCTATCGGAAAATTCGGCCTAGGGGTCGAGGCGGTGTTACTCTTTGCCGCGCTATGCGTTGCACAGTTTGGCGTTGGTTACTTTTGGGAGCCGCGTCTGATGGGGCGCTCGATGAATCTCAGCCCGGTCATTGTCATGGTATCGCTGGCGGCGTGGGCGGCGATCTGGGGGCCAATTGGCGCCATCTTGTCGGTGATCCTGACGTCAGGGATCATGACGATCCTGTCCTTTTTCGCCACGACCCGCCCCATCGCAATATTGCTCGCAAACACTGGCGAGGTTCCCAGTATTGCATCTAGGAACGCGGATTAAGCCGCGTTCACGGCGTCATACCAACTTATCAACGCATCAATATCGGCGTCTACACACGCCGCTTCGCCGTCTGCGAATTCTTCAAACATCTTCGCATTTAGTGGATTGGTGCCCGCTATCACAGTTGCGCCAGAGGCAGCAGCTTCGGCCAGTAAGTCGCGAAACCCGCGCCCTTCGGCTTCTTGTTTGCCAAATTTGTTGAGCAGAAACACGTCAAACGGATTGGCAAGGCTGCGTTCGACCTCGGCCACTGCCGTTGCCATTGCATCCGGGTCCAGCCGACATCCGCGCGCCTCTTTCCCGAGAAACTGTGAAATGCGGATCATCGGCCCGTCAGGCAAAACCTGAACATCCATGTCGCATTTTTGGTCGGTCTCGCAGCCCGAATTGATCTGAACGATCCCCCGCGTCTTCAATCCGCGCGCTTGCAGTCGTTGGGCCAGCTCTGCCAAAAGCAAATCCAGCTCGCCGCGGCCATGGGCCATTGTGTAGGCAATTTTTAACATGAGAAGACCTTAGCGTGCTGGGACATCTGGTTCAATCACGTGGGCCCATCAAAGACCGAGGCAACAGGCGGCCGATGAGAGAGACCAGAAAGGCGGTGCTGATCCCAAAGCACAGTATCCCGGTCACCCCGCCAAAGGCCCCAAAAACGCGGAATTCGATGGGTAGCACGATATCGCCATATCCAACGGTCGTGTAAGTCACTAGCGCGAAATAAAGTGAATCGAACCAGAAAACAAAGGCGTCCATGTAAATCATGATGCCAGCCCAGAACCAAACCTGAATGGTGTGCGACAATACGATCATGGCAAAGGCCACCAACACCATCACAGCCACCTGAACCGAACGGCGGTGCAGGTGCAATGGTTGCGCAATCCGCTCTAACAACCCAATCGCAACTGTCAGCATGCCCACATGGATAACTGCGCAAACACCCAGCACGATGGAGCCCCAGAAAAGCTGGTCGATCTGTCCCAATGTCTGCTCCTGCTTCTTACCGCCTCAGGTTATCGCCCACGCACATGGGGCCGCAAGACGTGAACAGCAATGCTAGGCTTTTACGACGCCATTCTCCAGCCACCCATCAAAGATCGACAAGACGGTTTCGCAAAACTGGGCGTCGTTGATGTGACAGTCAAGTGGGACATAGTCCACATTATCCGGCATTGCGTCTTCTATCGCGCTAACAAAGGCGGCAAGCCCCGCGGCATCATGCAAATCGGCGCCGGGTCGGTCCCATTCGTTGCAGCCACCTTTGGGCATGATGAACGTGGTCGGACCCTTTGCGCCAGACAGCTTTTCGGCGTGGGCCAAGGCCACGTCCCGCCGTTCGGATGCGCTCAGAACGACAGCCTTTAACAGCCGGTTGTGATCATGTGCTGGTTTATCTCCCATTTGCTCCGGGACAGGTTTCCACCCGACCAGATCAACCAGATCATAGCACGCCGGGGCAACGATCTGTGGTGTCGCCGTGGCCCCGGCGTTGGTCAACCGGTCTGCGCCCGCTGACAGGCCGCCAAAAATGTGATTGCCCACCTCTTGGGTTGCAAAATCCATTGCACAGGCAAAAGACCCCTCTGCGGCGAGCGATTCAAACGCCCGCCCGCCCATTCCGGTGGCATGGAATACGGCCACTTCAAACCCGCGCTCTTCTAGCGCTGGTTTCAGTGTGATCATGTAGCGTAGGATCGTTTTTCCAAACGACGTCATTCCGATCAACGGCCTGTCACCTTTTGGTTTTTCCACAGCTCGCGCCGCGCCCAGAACCGCGCCTGCCGCTTGCGACAGAGACGACTTGCAGACCGAGTTCAATCCATAAAGCCCACCGGCCCACAGAATCATCTGAATATCTGCAGCAAGCCGCTCTGGCGGCAACAGCTGCGAGAAACTGACCGTGGAAACCACGTATTTCGGTACACCCAGTGGCAGCGCCTGACATACGTCCAGCGCCAAATCCGTGCCCATCGTGCCACCAAGCACAACGACGCCGTCAATTTTGCCCTCACGGTACAGGCGCAACGCCAGCATTGACGCACCGTGCGCCATAATCTGCATCGCGGTGTTTTCGTCGCCGCTGTCGATGGCTGCCTCTATCGAACTGCCGCCTTCCTCTGCCACGACGTGCTTGGAATAGTCCGTCGGCGCGGTCGGATCGCCCAGCACACTGACATCCATAGACAAAACCTGCCCGCCTTGGCCGCGAATACAGTTTGACATATAGTTCAGTTCATCATCCTTGGTGTCGTAAGTACCAACCACGAGTATCGTCTTATCTTGGCTCATGAGGGGCTCCGCTTGAGATAGGAATTGGCTTGGCGCAAGGCGCGCGAAATCATGCGTTTTGACCTGGCTTCACCACCGGGTTCGCTGCGACGGGGGATGATCCATCCGACATAAGTGAGCGCGCGCAGCAAAAGGGCAAGGTCCAGCTCATCCGTGCTCACGACACGACGGTCTGCGTATCCGGTGATCAATGCGGAACGAAGGGCGTCAAAATCCGGTCGTTCGACATAGCGGATCAAGAAGGTTGCAAGCTCAAAAGCGCGATAGCCGATGGCGCTGTCGTCGAAATCCAAAAGGCCAATGCGGGTGCCGTTGACCAGCAGGTTTTCACTCACGAGATCCGCGTGGATCAATCCCGTGTCTCCGACAAAAAGCGTAGCGTTATCCCGTGCTTTTCTGGTGGCATCATCAAATAGAGATCTGTTAACCGAGGTCAATTCAGGATGATCCCAATATGGCCCCCAAAGTGGAGTGTCACCGATCAATGCTTCTAACGTCCAGTCTGGGCGTATGAACTCATCGGGCGGTTGCCAGCTATCCGTAACAGTATGCAACCGCGCCATTTCACGCCCAACGCGTTTGGCCATCGCCAAGGGGTCGCCTTCTATGGTGGTTTCCTGACCAATTGGCGCACCGTTCAGCCATTGCAAAACGCTGACATGCGTGTCGGCAAGGGGATTGAGTAAACACCCATTCCTGTCGGCAATCGGCCTGGGCACGTGCAGCCCTTGATCCGCCAGATGAGCGCACCAGTTTAGCTCTGATATGAGTTCATCGGCAGTGCGATAGCCCGGGCGATGCAGGCGGAGTGCATAAACCTGGCCGCAATATTCAACGCGGTAGACATGGTTTTCACGCTGGGCAACCAACTGCGCATGCGCGCTTTCCATGCCCCACATTGCCAAAGCCAAATGAACATTCTGCTCCATTATGGCTCCAGTGGTGTTTCAGTAAGCGCCTCGTCCAGCCGTTCCAGCATCATGTCCGCGTTTTCGCGCGAAAACGGCATAGGCGGGCGGATTTTCAGCGCGTTGTAATTGATGCCGAGAAAATTGAGCAGCACACCTTTTTGGCGCATCACGTTGGCGACGCGTTTGGTAAACGCGGTTGCGGGCGCCTTGGTATCTTTGTCCAAGACCATTTCCGCTCCAAAAAACAGGCCAGACCCACGGACGTCACCAATACAGTCATGACGCCTGGCAAGCTGGCGCAGGCCATCTCGGGCATAATCGCCAACCACGCGTGCGTTTTCCATCAAACCTTCGTCCTGCACGACATTCAGTGTTGTCAGCGCAGCCGCAGCAGAAACGGGGTTGCCGCCAAAGGTGTTGAAATAGCGAAAATTCGTGCGAAACGCCGTCATGATATCAAGACTTGTGACAACACCGCCTACCGGGTGGCCGTTTGCCATGGGTTTGCCCAAAGTGACAACATCGGGAACAAATCCGGCCTTTTGATGCCCCCAAAAGTCGGTACCAAGGCGCCCGAAACCGGGCTGTACCTCATCCGCAATGATAAGGCCGCCTGCCTTGCGAACTGCATCGATTGCGGGCTTCAGGAACCCAGTCTCAAGTGCGGGAAACCCTTCGTTGGCGAAATAGGGACAAATGATAAGCGCGGACAGCCCATGCCCCCGCTCGGCAAGGTCCGCGATAGATTTCTCAACCTCTGCTGCAAAGGCCAAAGCATGGGTCTCTCCTTCCGGCCGTCGATAGCTGTCCGGGGCGGGCACAAAGGCAACATTGTCCCATCGATTGGGGGGAGGGTTGGTACAGCTGAGCTGTGATACAGCCATGGTATTCCCGTGATAGGTGTGATCCGTGGCGATCACTCCGGTTTTGCCCGTGACCGCCTGGGCCATGCGCAGCGCAATATCATTGGCCTCAGACCCTGTGCAGGTCATGATCGCGGTGTTGAGCGGCTCAGCAAAAGTTGCCGTCAAAGCCTCGACATAGTGCAGGATACCTTCATGCAGATAGCGTGTGTGCGTATTGAGCGCTGCCGCTTGGCGTGAGATGGCCTCAACAACCTTGGGGTGGCAGTGACCCACATGCGGCACGTTGTTATAGCAGTCGAGGTATTGCCGCCCGTCCGCATCCCAAACCCAGACGCCATCGCCCCGGACCATATGTACCGGGTCTTCGTAGAACGTGCTGACGTTCGGGCCCAATAGCTGGGCCCGGCGCGCAATGAGGTTCTGCGTATCTGGCATCACAACTTTATCCAAGCGGTTTTGAGGTCGACGTATTTTTCAAAAGCATGCATGGACTTGTCGTGCCCGCTACCCGATTGTTTGACGCCGCCCAGTGGTACAGTGTTGTCCGCCCCGCCATAGGTGTTCACATGCACAACACCCGACCGAATGCCAGCCACCATGCGATGCGCGCGGCCCAGATTTTTGGTCCAAACGCCTGCGGCCAGCCCATAGTCGGTGCCATTGGCAATCGCCAGGGCCTCGGCCTCGGTTGAAAATCGTGTAACCCCTACAACTGGCCCGAACACTTCTTGCTGGGCGAGGCGATCTGTTGGTTTCACATCGGTGACAACAGTAGGCGCCATGTAGTAACCGCCAGTTTCTTCAAGGATGCGATTTCCCCCGGTAGTGATGGTGTTCCCCTCGGCGATCGCACTCTCGATAAACCCAAGATTTCCCTCCAACTGCCGCAAGGAATTCACCGCACCAATCTGGGTAGCGAGGTCCAATGGATCACCGACCTGCATCTGGCTGGCATAGTGGGCAACACGTGCTACAAATTCGTCATGAATGCTGTCTTCGACCAACAATCGAGAGCCCGCGACGCAAACCTGCCCCGAGTTTCGGAATATCCCGGCGGCAGAGACTTTGGCAGCTTCCTCTAAATCAGGCGCGTCGGCAAAAACGATGTTGGGGGATTTGCCACCCAGTTCCAAATACACCCGCTTCAGGTTCGAGCGAGCCGAATATTCGAGCAACCGTCGTCCAACATCCCCTGACCCCGTAAAGACCAAAACGTCGACATCCATCGACATAGCAAGCGCCTCGCCCGTGATCGCGCCTGCGCCCGTGACCACATTCAGTACACCGTCAGGTAATCCCGCTTCGGCGGCAAGCTCAGCCAGTTTCAACAGGCTGAGCGACGCGGTTTCTGCCGGTTTCAAGACAACCGAATTCCCTGCTGCCAAGGCAGGCGCCAGTTTCCATGCGCCGATCATCAACGGGAAATTCCACGGAACAATTGCGCCAACAACGCCGACAGGTTCCTTGTGGATCAGGCCCAGAATCCCTGGATCGGTAGGGGCAATCTCACCATAGACCTTGTCCAGCGCTTCGGCATAATACCGGAACGTGCCCGCCGCAGAGCCAGGCTCGGCCTTGAGCGCCATATTAAACTCGGTCCCGTTGTCGCGCACGCCGAGAACCGCCAGTTCAAATGCATTGGCTTCGATCAGGTCTGCCAGTTTTTGCAGAACTTTTTTGCGCATTGCGGGCGCTGCTCGGGACCAGCGACCATCATCAAATGCTGCCCGTGCGGCTGAAACAGCGCGGTCCACGTCGTTGCTTGTCGCATTCGCAATCGTGGTCAGCGTTTGTCCGTTGATCGGGGATTGTACTTCAAGTGGGTCTCCCGAACCTTCCTGCCACGTTCCCGCGACAAAAAGCGTTTGCGGCGGAACATGTGCATTCCGAAGTTCGTCGATGCGTGCTTGGTCGACCATTTGGCCTCCTTAAGGTCTTGGCGGTCCTTGAGGACACGAAAGAAATGAATAACGAGAACGCCCACGATCATAAGGAACAGGACCATGGCGATGGGGCGGTCAATGAAATCAAACGGGGTTTTTACCCGCGCCATCCCGGCGCGCAGTTTCACCTCCATGATGCCACCCAGAACCATTCCCAGAATGATCGGCACGGCGGGAATAGAAAGGCGTTTGAGCACAAAGCCAAAAATGCCAAACCCGGCGGCGATCATGCAGTCTGTGACGGAGTTGCGCAGTGAATAAACGCCGACAAAGCTTAGCACGAGAATGCAGGCCCCTAGGAAACGGTTTGGGATTTTTACAA
The DNA here is from genome assembly GCF_003014475.1 of Shimia abyssi. Classification (GTDB taxonomy): domain Bacteria; phylum Pseudomonadota; class Alphaproteobacteria; order Rhodobacterales; family Rhodobacteraceae; genus Shimia; species Shimia abyssi. Next base: position 80,436 of record NZ_PYGJ01000014.1, read on the forward strand.
CCTTGATCAGATGGTTGGTGGCAAACAGCAAGAAGATGAGAACCATCACATTCAGGATCAGCAGCGCGATATAAAGCGCGACGACAAAGTCCATTTGGTTCTGGAACAGCTGCGGTCCGGGGACGACGTTATGCACATAAAACACTGATAACATCATCGCTGTGAGGGCTTCACCCGGTATCCCAAGTGCCAAAAGCGGGACCATTGCGGCGGCCGGTACGGCGTTGTTGGCGGTTTCGGCTGCGATCAGCCCTTCGGATGAGCCATGGCCAAAGTCTTGCGGGCGTTTGGATGTCTTCTGCGCATAGGTGTAGCTCAGGAACTGAGCGGTGAACTCGCCCACGCCAGGGATCATGCCCATTAATACACCAAAAGTGCCTGAGACACCCGCCACCCGCGGATGGCGCGCCAGCTCGCGCAGGCCCTGAAACAGCCCACCACGCAATTTGGTCATGCGGATTTTTTCGTCATCGCCCTGCAACAGAAAGAACGCCTGACTAAGAGCAAAAAGGCCCAATACAACAACGATCAGATTAACGCCCGACGATAGGAAGGACTGATCAAATGTGTAGCGTTTCGAGTATTTTACAGCCTCAAGGCCTACTGTGTTCAGGAAAATGCCGAAACATGCCATCGCCGCTGCAATCAGAGACTGACCCCTATGCGCGATCACCACGAGGATGATGCCAAGCAAAGCGGCAAGGAATATCTCGCGGCTGCCGAACAGCGGCGCGACCTTGGCCAACAAAGGCGCGAACAGGATCAGACAGATGACCGAAAATACGCCACCAAAGAACGACGCTGAGTAAGCCAAGGACAATGCGCGCCTCGCCTCGCCGCGCGCCGTCATGGGATAGCCATCATACGTCGTGAGCGCGTTGACCGCAGTGCCCGGCGTGTTGATCAAGATCGCCGGGATGGAGCCGCCATACATTGAGCTTCCATAAATACCGAGCAGTACGGTCAAACCGACAATTGGATCCATGGAAAAGGTTGCAGGCAACAGGATCGCAATCGCAACAGCCGGGCCGACACCGGGAATGGCCCCGATCAAAACGCCACCAACCGATCCGGCCAGCAACGCCAGCAAGACGTCCCATCGGGCCAGAATGTCGACCGAGGAAAGGATGAGTTCCATTTTCCGCCCTTTAGAAGTTCAGGATAAAGAAAGTGCGCAAGGACCCCGGTAGATACTCATAGAGCAATGCACCGGGTATTTTCACTTCGAGGAACGACTTGAACAGCAGCACCACGCCAAGGCCAAACATACTTGAGATCAGGACCATACGTTTGTCGCGATACCCCAATCGCCAGATCAGGATCGGCATGAAAATCATGGTGACAGGCAAATAGCCAATCACGGGTACCAGCAGCACGTAGAGCAGGAACCAGCCAACCCATTCGATCGCGACCAGCCAGATACGCCACTCAACATAATCCGCGCGTTCGAATTTGCGTCTGGGTAATTTCCAAAGATGTAATCCGCCGAAAACAACCATGCCTACTAACCCTACAGCGGGCCAAAACCGGGGTTGGGCAAAAAACTTGGTTTTCTTAACCCACTTGGTTTGCTCTCCGATTTGCGACAGCAACAAAAGAGCAACCACAAAGAAGACAATCGCAAAAACAAGCTGGCCGCGCATTGGGCCGGGAAAGCGTTTTTCTTCTGGTGAACTCATTGCCGAGACCCTTTGAATGCATTTGGGGCCGGGTGTACATTACATCCCGGCCCCGTTTTCGAGGGGGTTATTCGAGCAGAGTGCCGATATGCGCCACGGTTGCTTTGTCCTTAGCGATGATATCAGCTGACGCATCTGCGTCTGCCCAATACACCAGCGCACCCGTTTCTTTGGCGACGGCTTGAGCGCGATCGCTCATGACGGTTTTCTTGGCCACCTCTGCGATCTTGTCGCGTACGTCTTGCGGAGTGTCCTTGTGAACGAACAGCCCGTTCCACAAAGCGATGTCCAGCGATCCATCCAGCTCTCCGATGGTGGGCGCATCAGGCACAAGCGAGATGCGCTCGCCGGTGATCGATGTCAGAACCTTGACGTCGCTCAGGCATGGCAGGATCAACTGCAATGTGGTGTTGATCACATCCGCATCACCAGACGCCAACGTGTTGCAGTCCAGCGCATCAAAGGCGGCATCTGAACCCCATTCAAAACCAGCGTTTACAGCAAAAGCCTTGGTCACTTGGGTTGGTGTCAAAACGTCGCCGAAATGGCCCAAGGCCACGTCGTTAGACTTGGCATATTCCGCCAGCTCCGCCATCGACGAATAGGGCGCGTCTCCGCTGGTGGCGATGACAAATGGATAGGTCAGAAAGATGCCGACCGGTGCAAACACCTCATCGGCCAGTTCGTCGATCCCTATCTCGTGTCCGATAACTGGTACAGCAGGCACAAACGAACCAACCGTGTATCCATCCGCCGGTGCCGTGGCGACACCGATGGCACCGGGGAAGGGGCCGCCGCCACCGCCGGGTTTGTTGACAACAGCCGCAGGCACGCCGTACGCGGCCTGAAAGTCTTCTGCGATCATGCGGGTCAAGACATCTTCGAGGTCTCCCGGAGGCCATGGCACTACAAAGCTCACAGGTTTCTCTGGGTATTCTGCCAGCGCTGCGCCGCCGAGCGTTGCCATCGTCATTGCGAGGGCGCCGCCAAGAAGTTTCGAAGGTTTCATGTTGTTCTCCCAATCCAACAGTGGTTCATTATTCAAACCGAAGGTTCGAAAATAGATTGACAGGTTAAGTATTATTCTGTCAACACTTTTGAAAAGGGACGCGCATTGTTTTTGCGTGTTTGACGAAACCAGAGCCGGGGAGGATTAGTAGAACGTTATGGGGACTGTGACCAAGGCATTGTCTTTACTGAGCTTTTTCTCTCGTGAGCGTCAGGAGATCGGTTTGACCGAAATGACCCGGCTGACGGGTATGAACAAGGCGACAGTGTTTCGAATGCTCAGCGAATTGGCAGAAAATGGATTCGTTGAGCAGGTTGGATCTGTTCGCGCCTATCGATTGGGACCCGTTTTTTTACGTTTGGCGAGTCTGCGCGAGGCGGCTGTTCCCACACGCGAAGTGGCGCAAAACGTTCTGAACCGGTTGAGCGAGGCGACTGGCGAAACAGCGCATATGTCGACCCTTCAAGGTGATCAGCTGTGCACATTGACCTACAGCTACAGTGTGCATCACGGTACGCGCGTCACGATGGAAGATGCCGAAGTTATCAATTTCCATTCCACCAGTTCAGGGTTGGCCGTGTTGGCCTATAGCGATCCCAAGTTTACTGACCAGATCCTTTCAAAACCTTTGGAGCAGCGTACACCGATGTCCGAAACGGACCCTCGGGTAATTCGGGAACAACTGACCCAGGTACGGCAGACCGGGATTGCCGAGAACGTCAGCGGGTTTGAAAAAGACGTGCATTCACACGCTTGTCCAATCTTTGACGCCCAGCAAAATTGTTATGGGGCGATCGCTGTTGCGGCTCCTGTTGCGCGCATGGACAAGGTGTTGCGCGATCTGATCAGACAGGAAGTTCCCCGCGCCGCGCTGGAAATGACGCGGCTGCTCGGGGGCTTTGTTCCGGCTGAAATCAAACGAAAATTCGAGAAAACGCCAAGGTAAGTGCCTGCGGCCTGAGATTGAGGTGATCCGATGAAAGATAGTAACTTTCTAAAAGAAAAGAACGCACGTTCCGTATGGCATCCCATGGCCCATCCGGCGGATTGCTTAGCGAACCCACCGACCATTGTCACAGGGGCTCATGGTGTACGAATTCGGGACGTGGATGGGCACGAGGTCGTCGATGGCGTCGGCGGGCTGTGGAATGTGAATCTGGGCTTCTCCTGTCAGCCGGTGAAGCAGGCCATCGCAGACCAGTTGGAGCGCTTGCCTTATTACTCGATCTTTCGCGGCACCACCAACGACGCTGTGATCGAGCTTAGTGAATTGTTGCGAGAATTCTTTGAACCGGACGGGCTGAGCCGGGCGTTTTATACCTCTGGTGGCTCCGATTCAGTTGAGACAGCGCTGCGGCTGGCCCGGCAGTATCACAAGGTGCGTGGAGAGGGGACGCGGACCAAGTTTTTATCGCTCAAGAAAGGGTATCACGGCACTCACATGGGCGGTGCTTCGGTCAATGGCAACGCCAATTTCCGCACGCAATACGAACCGCTGCTGCCCGGTTGCCACCATATCCCGGCCCCCCTCACTTATCGCAACCCGTTCAATGAGACTGACCCAGAAAAGCTGGCCCAGCTGTGCTTGCAGGCGTTGGAAGATGAGATTGCGTTCCAGGGGGCCGGCACAATTGCGGCCTTTATCATGGAGCCGATTTTGGGTGCTGGCGGCGTGATTGTACCGCATGAAACCTTTATGCCGGGCGTGCGCGAGATCTGTACCCGAAACGGAATTTTGCTGATTGCGGACGAGGTGATAACGGCCTTTGGACGGTCCGGCTCGTGGAGTGGCTCGCGTCATTGGGGCGTGCAGCCGGACATGATGTCAACGGCCAAGGCAATTACCAACGGGTATTTTCCATTTGGCGCCGTGATGATCGCGGAACATGTGGCCGAAACATTTGAGAAGGACACAACCGGTAAAGCTAACATCGGTCACGGGTATACATATTCCGGGCATCCGGTTGGGGCGGCGGCGGCCATTGCCTGTCTCGAAGAGACCAAGCGTTTGAAAGTCAACGAGAATGCAGCGGCGCGAGGCGCGGAGCTGTTTGCTGGTTTGCAGACCCTGCAAGAGAAATACGATGCAATTGGCGACGTACGCGGCGGGCATGGGCTGATGTGTGCATTGGAGTTGGTCAGTGATCGGGGCACTAAGGCGGCCATCGACAAAGCCCGTATCAATCGGCTTCAGGAGGTGGCGTATCAAAGTGGCGCGATGGTGCGGGTGTCTGGTAACAACGTAATCCTGTCGCCGCCTTTGGTGCTGACGGCAAGCGATGTGGAGACGATCCTGTCCTCGATTGAGGCTGGATTTCAGGCGATCACTTGAGGGAGCGCGTTAACCAAGGTTAACCGCCCAAAAGGGGCAAAACCAACGTCAGTATCACGTCGGTATTCTGTCGGTATTGCATCGGTGCGGGTTTTGGCCCCCAAAATTCATTAACGCGGGGTGTTGCGCCCCGCGTTTCCATTTTGTTAGCAGATCACTCTGCATCCGGTAGTGGCGGGATGGTACGCAGATACGCGACAATGGCGGCAATATCGTCGGGTGTGGTGGACGCGTAGTGGGCATACCCCATCGGCGGCAACATACGCGAACCATCTGGGCGTGTGCCGGTTGTAATCATCTGGGTTAGATCGGCGTCTGAGTATTGCGCTAGACCGTCGGCGTGGGTGGTGATGTTGGGTGCAACAGAGACACCCCAAGGTCCGTGAAACTCGAACCCTCCCGCGCCAAGATGTGAGTCAAACATTGGACCCATAGGGCCAAAAGTGGTGTGGCATTCGGTGCAATGGGCCACCGGCCCGGCGAGGTAGGCGCCGTATTCGACGGTGACGCCGCGTGGTGGCGGAGTAACACTCTCGACCGGCGGACCATAGGCCGGTGGAAGCGGGATGTTGTATGTGGAGAACGGGGTGGCGTTATCGCTGGCCGGGACAGTGCGCAGGAACGCAACGATGGACATCAGATCATCATCCCCAATGCCGCGATACAAACCAATTGGCATAGGGGGCCCAATTACGGTGCCGTCCGGGCGGATCCCTTCGCGAATGGCGCGGGCAAGTTCAGCATCGGACCAGTCGGCTACGCGGCTGCCGGGGGTAATGTTGACGGCCCATGCTTCGAAATTTGGATTTTTCTCGACCATGAATCCGCCAAGTTCATTGGTCATGTCTGGCCCGTCAGGCCCCTGAGGCGTGTGGCAGTTCCCGCAGGCAGCTGGCCCTCTGACCAGGTACTCGCCGCGTTCGACAGAGACTTCTGCGGATGTGGTGGTGGCTGCGGCTGCGAGGGCAGCCGTGGCTAAAATGCGTTTCATAATCACTCCCTTCAAATGACGCTTGGTTGAGCGCCTTGAAGTAAGTGTAGCATAATTGCTGGGATTTACGGAGAGCCTCGGCGCGAGAGTAGGATGAGGGTCGCGCCAAGGCCGGATACTGGCGCAGAGGTCATGCCCCCGTTTCGTTAGGGCTGTGGTACGATCAGATGCAGCCCATCGAGCGCATCTGTCGCCTCGATCTGGCAGGACAGGCGAGAGGTGTCGCGCCTTTCGGCTTCGGCGACGTCGAGCATCGCGTCTTCAAAGTCGTCAACGGCGCCGGTTTTTTTGACCCACGCGTCTTCGACATAGATATGACAGGTCGCGCAAGACAAGCAGCCGCCACATTCGCCGATCACACCCGGTACGTTATTGTCGACAGCGGCCTGCATCAAGTTGGTTCCGTTGGCCACCTCGGCGGTGATTTGAGTGGTGTCGGGAAGGGTCCAGGTGACTTTCATATCGTGTCCTTTCTGGGGCCGAGGCGTTTGGGGGAACGTCGGATTCTGAGTATTTTGAGGGCAATGAAAGAGCTTGGTCAGACGAAATACACGTAGAAGTCGCGCAGAGCTTCACCTTCGAGGTCTTTAGTCTTTTTGACCTCTTTCTCTTTCATGAAAATATGATTGTCGACGAGCAGTCGCCCGATTGCGTCGCCAAGTGCCTGATCCGCCTTAAGGTCGGCCACTGCTCCTTTGAGGTCCATTGCGCAGCTTTCCTTGGCGTCGTTTTTTTCAAACCCATCGCCGGTTTCGATGGGCTGTAACGGGTAGTTGTTTTCAATGCCGAGGAGCGAGGCGTTCAGAACGGCGGCGACCGCGGTGTAGGGGTTGGCTGTGGCGTCGGCCATGCGGTGTTCCAGCCGGGACTTCGGCCCGCCTTCTGCGCTGATCCGGGTGGTAACATTGCGATGGTCCCCACCCCAGTTTTTCCAAAACCCCGAGAGAGAGCCAGGTTGCAGGCGCTGGTAGCTGTTGGCGGTGGGTGCAATCAGTCCGGCAAGACCCTTGTGGTGGTGCAGCAATCCGGCAAGGCATTGTTTAGAGAGGTCGTTGATCGTATCGGGCAGATTGCGCGGGCCGGACGAGAGCACATTGCCGCCAGAGACGTCGGTGAACGAGAAGTTGATATGCATACCCGAGCCGCCCGCGCCAGCAATGGGTTTGGGCATAAAGGTCAGGATGATACCGTGTTCCAGCGCGATTTCGCGCGCCATGAGACGAAACAGGACAATGTCGTCGACCGCCTGCACGGCGTTGTCGAAGGTCAGGGTGTATTCGAATTGAGGCGCATCAAATTCGGCGGTGATCATATCGAGGCGAAAGCCCAGCTCATCCGCCTTGGACCAGATCGCATCGTTAAAACGCAGTGGGTCGGTCAGAGGACCGGTGCCATAGACCACCGCGCCCGGCGTGTCGTATGGGCGCAGGTTGCCGTGTTCGTCAGCCTGAAGGGCAAAGGCTTCGAGTTCGATGCCAACCTTGGGCGTCAGGCCGCGCGCCTCCCATTTGGCGACGGCGCGTTTTAGGGTGCCTCGCGGGCATAGACCAAGCGGTTCGCCCGCGTCATCATACAGATCGCCCAGCACAATCTTGGTGTGCGGGTCCCAACTGTCGCGGATATCGTCGTGACGCCAGCGCAGTTCCATATCTGGCAGGCCCTCGTAGGTCATCGAACCGGGAGAGTTCAGCAGATCTTTGTCATAGTGGGTTCCGAAGACAGAGCGGCAAAAGCGGGTGTCGCTGTCGGCCAGTTTCGAGGCAGGCAGGTACTTGCCCCGCATGATCGAGAGGTGGTCGCAAAAAAGGGCGCGGAGGCGGTCTTGCATGGGGCTGGCCTTTCCTATTTCAGGGTCACACGGACGGGCAATTCCTTGATGCCGCCGACAAAGTTAGAGCGTAGGAACTTGTGATCCCCGTTAGGTTCTATGGTTTTGAGGCGTTTGCATAGTTCTTGAAACAACACGCGCACTTCGAGGCGCGCAAGCCACATGCCGAGGCAGACATGCGGGCCGGATTGGCCAAAGGACATGTGTTTGTTGGGACTGCGCATCAGGTTGACGCGGAATGGGTCATCAAACACCGCGTCGTCGCGATTGGCCGAGGACCACCAGAACAGAACCTTGTCGCCCTCTTTCATCTGTTTGCCGTGGGCCTCGAAATCCTGTGTCAGGGTGCGGCGAAAATAGAGGGCGGGGGTTGCCCATCGAATGATTTCGTCTGGTGCCAGTTCCCACAAGTCGCTGCCGCCCTGTTGCATTTGAGTGAGCAATTCCGGCTGGTGGCTCATGGCCTGAATGCCTGCGGCGATGGAATAACGGGTGGTATCATTGCCCGCGGCCACCAGAAGGCAAAAGAAATTGCGGAACTCCTCTTCGGTGATGGTGTTCCCATCCTTGTCCGGTTGCAGGATCAGGTGCAGCACACCATCTGTGTCACCCGTGGCGTTTTTGTGGGCCATGAGCTCTTTGGCATATTGATAGAGTTCCGCGCCTGCCGGTGAATTGAAAGGCATCATGCGGAACTCATCAGTGTTCATCTTGTCGAGCACATGGTCAGTGAAATCGGGATCTGTGTTGGCGATAAGGGCGTCGCCCTTTTCTACCAGCCAAGGCAAATCCGCATCCGGTGTGCCGAGGATACGACCGAGCATGAGCATAGGCAGTTGGCGGGCAATGGTCTTGGTGGCGTCAAATTCGGTCTGGCTCAGCGCCTGATCCAGAATGGTGTTGGAAAGGTCACGCAGATCGTTTTCGAAATTGGCGACAACCGGCTTGGAGAAAGCTTTGGCAACCTTGATTCGTGTCTTCATGTGATCAGGGGGATCGGTTTCCTGAAAAGTGCGACGGGCAAGGTATTCCTCGTAGGTCTGGTCTTCCATCCGAATACCGCGTGCCGATGAAAAGACTCCAAAATTGCGGTTCATTTCGGTGATGTCTTGATGGCGAGTAATCGACCAAAAGCCCTGACAATCGGCGTAGTCTGTCCAGCTGACGGGATCGTCGCGGCGCAGGCGGGCAAAGGTGTTATGCGGGGCGCCAGCGGCAAATGCATCGTGGCTGGTCAGATCGGCAAAGCCGTCATCTGTTGGGTTCCAAACGGTCATGCTTCCCTCCCCGGTGGCGCGATGCTTGTCTTGTTATGTATATATATGGATGTTATAAATACGCAAAGAAATTCTTGGGTGGAGCCATGTGAAATGCATCTTGCAATCCTGATGACCAACACGGACGAAAGCGAATTTGCGCAGGTGCGTCCCAAAGATGGTGAAAAATTCACTAGGTTGATCAACGAGGTAAGGCCCACATGGTCATGCACAACCTTTTCCGTAAAGGACGGTGTGTTCCCAAAAGATATTGCTCAGTTTGATGGCGTCCTGATTACCGGAAGCCCTGCTTCGGTGGGCGAAGGCGCCGAATGGATCGCGCGTTTGCTGGAGCTGATTCGGGAGATCGACGCACGGAAAATGCCGATGTTTGGGGCCTGCTTCGGGCATCAGGCGATTGCCGTTGCGCTGGGCGGCGCGATGGAACGCAATATGGACGGTTGGGTGCATGGTCACGTGTTTGTCGAGCAAGCCCCGTTGCCATGGGGCGATAACCACCCGCGGGTCGGGCTTTATGCCAGCCACATCGAACAGGTTACGGCGTTGCCGGACGGGGCGACTGCGGTTGCCAGCGGGCCCGGATGCCAAATCGCTGGGTATGTGAAAGGGCAGCACATCTATTCTACGCAGTACCACCCGGAAATGAGCGACGCGTTCATTGCAGATCTGGTGGAGCATACGGCGGATTACGTCGGTGCCGAAGTGACGCAGGTGGCGCAGGCCTCACTGGCGAACACAGCCGACCGGGCCATATTTGCCGAGCAGATTGTTCAGTTTTTCGAATGGGCGTCAGAATAGGGGGCCAGCCACCGTCGCCGATGGCGAACTCCCCCGGGGTATTGGGGAAAAATTGAGAAAAGAGGGTGTTGATTTCTTTGATCTTGAGGGTCGTGAAAACTTCAGTTGATTAGCTGAGCGCGGCGAGCAGATCCATTGCGGTGACTTGATCAAATTGCACGTGGCGCGCCATGGCGGTTTCCGCCGCCGCAGCATCACGGGCGATGATCAGGGTGGTGATCTCACGGTGTTCGCTGGCAGAGGCGGCAATGGCGCCGACATAATTGTATCGCGCGCGATAATAGGCCATCAGCTTGCGCGCATTAGTTTTGATCATCTCCAGCAAAAAGGGATTGCCAGCGGCCTCGGCTACGGTTTTGTGGAATGTGAGATTGAGCTGGTAATACCCATCCGGATGGCCGTCCCCCTTGGTTGCTGCATGGGCTTCGCAGGCGGCGGTGATTTTCTCGAGGCGGCTTTGCCCCTCGGTTGAGAGGCGGCGTGCGGCGAGGGCAGCGGCCTGACCTTCGAGCTTGGCGTGCACTTCGAGAATCGCGAGGAATTCTTCGAGTGTCGGTTTGAACAGCGTCACCCCTTTGCGGGGTTGACGTATCAGAAGGCCAGAGGCTTCGAGATGGATCAAGGCCTCGCGCACCGGAGTGCGCGACACGCCAAGGCGCTGGGCGAGCGTTTGCTCGTCGAGCCCGTCGCCGGGATTGAGTTCGCCAAGATCGATGTCGCCCAGAATGGCTTGCACAATATTTTGGGTCTGTCCTGCCATGGTGACTTGATCACCGAAAGGCGTGTGTTTGTCTAGGGTTTGATCATTGCCTTGGTTTTTGCTGAGACCGCGCGTGCTGTGTTTGCGAGCATCAGAGTGTCGACGCCTACCGCGACAAAGGTCACGTTCATGTCGATATAGGTTTGCGCGCCCTGCTCCGAGAGTGTCAGGATACCGGAGGCCTTGTCCGATGCGTTTATGCGGGTAATGGCATCCGCGATTGCGGCGACAACTTCGGGTGCATCAGCCTTGCCGGGAAAACCCATATCGGCAGAGAGATCCGCAGGGCCGATGAAAACGCCATCCACGCCCTCGACCGCAAGAATGTCATCCAGATTATCCAGGGCGGCGCGGCTTTCGGCCTGCACGAGCAGGCAGATTTCGTCATTGGCGTTTTGAACGTAACCGTCATACGAGCCAAACCCTGTTACGCGCGCGCCGGTGCCGCCCATGCCGCGAATGCCATGCGGCGCATAGCGGCACGCCCGCACCAGTTCGCGCGCCTGTTCGGCGGTATCCACCATCGGAACCAGAACGGTTTGCGCGCCAAGGTCGAGCGCCTGTTTGACGAGGCGTGTTTCACCAATGGGAAGCCGCACGATAGGGTGGCTGTCGCTGCCCGCAATGGCGACCAATTGGTCTCGGATCGAGCGCATGTCATTGGGGCCATGTTCGCCGTCGATCAAAAGCCAGTCGAAACCAGTCGTCGCCATCAATTCGGCGCCAGCACTTTCACCGAGGGCAAGCCAGCATCCGATTTGCTGGCGCTTGGCGGCGATGGCGGCTTTGAACGTATTCTTTGGAGCAGGCATGGCGTTTCCTTCAGAATTGGCAGGTGACAGACCCAAACGCACCGAAATCCGCATGGATCAGGGCGCCGGTCGGGCATTCAATGGGGCTGATGAAAGACCCGGACAGGATGACTTGTCCAGCCTCGATGTGTTGCCCGTAGGTGTGCATGCGGCGTGCGAGCCAGACAATACCTTCAACCGGATCGTTGAGTACGCCCGCGCCGAGGCCGGTCTCCTCAACCTCGCCATTGCGCGACACGATGGCGCCAACCCAGCGCAGATCGGTTGTTTTGGGGTCGTGACGTGCCATACCCAGCACGATGCCCGCATTGGCGGCGTTGTCGGACACGGTGTCGGTGATGATACGTGTCTGACCCGTCGCGGGATCGCTGCGCAAAATGCGTGTGTCGAGGATTTCGAGGCTGGGCGCGACGTAATCGGTGGCGGCGAGCACGTCTTGGCGCGTGGCGTCTTTGCCACCCAACGACGATTTCATCACAAAGGCAATCTCTGCCTCAATACGGGGTTGAATGAAGCGCCCGGTGGGGATGGTAGCACCATTCGCAAATGCCATATCATCAAACAGCACACCACTGTCGGGGATGTCGATCCCAAGCGCGCGCTGCATGGTTTTTGAGGTCAGTCCGATCTTCCAGCCCATCACGCGCCGGCCTTTAGACAGTTTTGCCGCCATGAGTTCAGACTGAATGGCATAGGCATCGTCCAACGTCATGTCGGGGTATTGCAGGGACAAAAGCCCCATTTGTTCACGCGCTTCCTCGGCACGGAGCAGGGCGTGTGCGGCTGTAGCGTGTTGGTCAGGCGTCATGCCTCGTCCTCGATGCCGTTGCGCAAGGTGCCAATGCCGTTCACCTCAACCTCAACCACATCGCCGGGTTGGAGATATTTGGGTGGGTCAAATCGCGCGCCCGCCCCGGTAGGGGTGCCGGTCACGATTATATCGCCGGGGCGCAGTGTCATGAATGTTGAAATATAGGCGATCTCTTCGCGGATCGGGAACATCATACGGCTGAGAGTGTCATCCTGACGAACCTCGCCATTCACGCGGGTAATGATGCGCGCGTCGTCTAGCTGTGAGGCATCGTGAAAGGGGACAAGCCAAGGTCCCATCGCGCCGGAATTGTCCCAGTTTTTGCCTTGGGTCACATTGAATTTGGCATGCCGCACCCAATCGCGAATGGTGCCTTCGTTACACAGCGTCAGCGCAGCGATGTGGTCATAGGCGTCTTCGGGTTTGATCCTGCGTCCGGCCTTGCCAATCACCACAACCACCTCGCCTTCGTAATCTAGCGTGTGGTTTTCCGGCGGGCGCACAAGGTTCCGTTCATGGCCAACAAAGCCCGAGATAAACCGGGGAAACAGCGACATGTGCTTAGGTTGCGCTGTGCCGTCCTTGTACTCGGCGTTACGATCGGGGAAATTGACGCCAACACATAGAATGCGGGCAGCATCCGGAAGCGGAGGTTGATAGGTGAAGTCAGTATGTGTGATCGCGCGCCCGGCGGCGGCCACGACCACCTGATCCAGCGCGCCCGCCTCTATCACGGCGCGCAAACACGGCAAGTCAGGGAAGTCACGTGACAGCGCCACAAACCCCTCGTCGACGATCGCGCCATAAAGCGCCTCTCCGTTTGCTACAACGCTTGCCAGTTTCATGTTGTCCCCTGTCTTCATCTCGCCAAAAATACTTGGAATTCGCCCCTACGGCGCAATGATCGGCTGCGCCTTTAGCGCGGACTCTTCAACACTTGCCCCTTCAAACGTTGAGCCATGTTCAAACCAGGACCGTGGCGCTGGCGCGCCCCAAAGAGTTTGACGCTGAGGATCCTTAAGATCCCATTTGATCGGCTCCAGGTCAGGGTCAACTGTTTGATAATCCGAACAATAAATTTCGATCCGATTCCCATCCGGATCAAAGATATAGAGAAAAAAAGCGTTTGAGATGCCGTGCCGTCCAGGGCCGCGCTCGATGCTATCGACCCAGCCGGTCGTTGCCATCAGGTCAAGCAAATCAATAATTGCCATCGGTGTCGGCACCCAAAAGGCCGTATGATGCAAGCGGGGTCCGGTGCCATTGGTGAAGGCAACGTCATGCACGCCACCTTTGCGGTGCATCCATGCCGCCCAAACCTTGCCGCTGTCTGCATCCTCGGTAAACTCGGTCGTGCGAAAACCCATTTCGCTATAGAACGCCACTGCGCCGTCCACATCCGCGCTGAACATGTTGAAGTGGTCGATGCGTAGCGGGCGCACACCACGATAAAGTTTATACTCCTGATGGATCGGCGCGAGACGGTCCATTTTGACGTAAAACTCCAGCGGAATACCCCACGGGTCACGGGTGCGCAGAGTTTTGCCCATAAACGGGCGGTCCACCCATTCGACCGGCAGTCCCTTGGACGCAAACCACTCGGCGGCTTTCTCCAGATCCGGTTCGTCATACAGCTTAAAGCCAAGCACACTTACGCTAGAACTGTCCGATTGCACGAGCACGATACAGTGGTGCCCACGTTCCTCCAATGCGCGAAGGTAGATATGGCTGTCGTCTTCATGCGTGACCTCAAGTCCAAGTGTATCGACGTAAAAGGCGCGGGATTTGATCAGATCGCGTACATGATACTCTACGTGGCTGAGGCGCACGATGTTAAAAGGCGGATAGAGGACCGGTGCAGGGACGGGCATTGTGTGGCTCCTTTTTCGCGGTTCACATATGATCGCGGATTGTACCCGTTTTGGGCGACAGGGCGGGGTCGATATCGCGCATTTCAAGCGAGAGAGCGATGGGATGGGTTGCCATGACGGGGGCGATAAATGCGCGCGTGACCTCAAAGAGGCGCTGGGTTGCATCCTGTTTCACGTCATCAGGGCGCCCGGCACGCAGACGGATAGAGATGTCGATAAAGCCATGTTTGGGATTGCCATCGGCAATTGCATAATGGTCGGCGCGAAAGGCGCGGACCCGTATTCCAGGCGTGGGAAAGGCGTCGATTTCTGAGGCCGTTGCGCGAATGGTGTCGCACAACGCTTGTATATCAAGCAGCTCGTCCAGATTGGCCGAGTATTCGACACTGAAATGAGGCACGGCTTCCTCTCCCACATAGTTGTTCACATGTTAAGTAAGTTTGCGCCGCGGAGTCAAGGTGAGAATTGTGATCCGAAAATGGAGCGATGGAGGGGCATACCAAAGATGCGCCGGATAACCTCGGGCGCACCGCTGAATTGGGTCATTGAAACATCACTGGCTGGCGCGATGTTGGGATCAACTCAGCCGTTGCAAGAGCGCCAGTGATGGATCGCCTGTCGGTGTCAGCCCAATACTGCTTTGATACGCGCTGATCGATTCGCGCGTTTTAGGCCCGATCACACCATCTGCGCCGCCGGTGTCAAATCCACGACCGGTTAAGCGTTTTTGAAGGGCGATGCGATCGTCCTTGGTCAACCCGTATGCGTCTGGCGGGAAACTGCCGCGCAAGGGGCCTGCGCCGCCGATACGATCGGCAAGGTGGCCAACGCCAATCGCATAGGAATCGGAGTTGTTGTAACGTTTGATGGCATCAAAGTTGCGCGTGACCGAAAACACCGGGCCACCGGCTTGGGGTTGCAAATCACGCCCTGACGGCGCGCCATATCCCTTTTCCCCGCCCCATTTTTGGCCCGCGACCCAACCGCTGCGCTTGAGATACGCGGCGGTCGAGGCCAGCGCATCAGAGGGGTCTTCGGACCAGATGTCGCGTCGCCCGTCACCGGTGAAATCAACGGCAAAAGCCTGAAACGAGGTGGGAATGAACTGCGTATGCCCCATGGCGCCCGCCCAGCTGCCGGTCATCCGATCGGCTGTAATGTCGCCATTCTGCAGGATCTCAAGCGCAGCAATGAGTTGTTTCTCAAAGAATGCGCCGCGTCGCCCATCAAAGGCCAGTGTCGAGGTGGCCGAGATGACCGGAACGTTACCGCGCCGATCTCCGTAAAAGCTCTCAAGGCCCCAGATTGCACAGATAATTTCGGCATCGACGCCGTATGTGCGTTCAAGAGACTGCAAGGTGCTACGATGTTTGGAAAACGCCGCGCGCCCCTGTTCGACGCGTTTGTCCGACGCGGCGATGGCGAGGTAGTCTTCAAGGCTGCGTTTGAACTCAACCTGATTTCGATCCCGTTCGATGACACCGGGAAGATAGCCGGTGCCGCGAAACGCCGCCGATAGGGTCGTCTGCGAGATACCTTGTGCCGCAGCGCGGGTGCGAAAATCGCGAACCCACGCGTCATAGGCCGGATTGGGTGTCGGGCGCAGGTCGGCTGAAAGGCCCTCTGCGACAGAAATTGTGCTGCGTTCCGGGGTGCGCAGAGCCTGATTGGTACAGGCTGACAGGCCAAGTGCACCCAGCCCTAGGGTAAAGTGACGTCTGTTGATGCTCATCTCTCTGATCCGCTGATTTGTTTGAAGTGCGGTATTTATTGCCATCACAGTGACAGGTTTGCCGCGACGGGCCAAGGTACAGATTTCGCCTTGGCACAGGATTGCCTGTCAGCGTAGTTGGAAGAGGGGCCAGTTGTGTGGCGCCGTTATTAATCAAGGAAAGACAGTATGATTGAGCGAAAGCACACGGGCCAGCGGATGAGCAAGATCGTCAAACATAACGGCACGGTCTACCTGTGCGGACAGGTTGGTGTCGCCGGCGAGAGTGTTGCGGAACAGACTGCCGAATGTCTGCGCCGCGTTGATGCATTGCTGGTGGAGGCGGGATCGTCGCGCGAGCAAATTTTGCAGGCAATTATCTGGGTGGCTGACATGGCCGATTTTGCGGAAATGAATGCAGTTTGGGATGCCTGGGTGCCCGAAGGCCATGCACCGGCGCGGGCCTGTGGCGAGGCCAAGTTAGCACGCCCTGAGCTGATGGTTGAAGTGATTGTTACGGCTGCCTGTGACTAAGTTTTGACAAAAAAAGGGACAGCTCGAAAGCTGCCCCTCCCCCTAGCGAAACTGTTTCGGCAGTTACCCGATCAGCTGGGCCTCGTGACGCTTAAGCGTCAGACGGGCCGCGGTGTAGTTCTCAAGGCCTTCGCTTTCGCGAAGTTCTGGGAACAGCGAGTAGATTTCCTCGCGCTGGTCGTTGTCGATGCCGTTGATCGAGTACTCACCGGGCTGGAAGCTTTCGCTCCATGCGCCATCGGCCAGAACAACTTCGTGGCTTTCACACATGATGTGGATGTAGTCCACACCAACCGTGTCGATCTGCTGAACACCGTCCAAGTGGGTCAGGTGCTTGGCGGCCACCAGAACTTCGCGCTCATCAAAGAGCAACTCTGCCTGCTGGGACACCAGCAGCATACGGTGGCTTGGTGAAACCATCATGTCGCGCTCGGGCTGGTTCGGTCCCAGTGCGCCCTGTTTGATCAGGATCGGACGCAGCTGAGGGCGCGCCATCAGTTCTTTGCCTGAAAGACGCTTGGAGCCTGTCCAACGCAGTTCCTGCAAGCCGTTATCGCGGGTTACAACCTTATCGCCCGGCTGGAGCTGTTCCACGGGAACTTCGCCCATTGGGGTCAGAATACGTGTACCCGGTGTGAAGCACACAATAGTAGGCCCGTCGGGTTCCTGCGCGATATTTTCGATGTTGAGAAAACGGGTAACGCCGGTGTCGTTGCCATCGGCATCGACAAAAGTGATTGTGCCGTTTTCAGGGTTGTCAGCATCAAATTCGACACGAGTGGTGCCACCCGGGTTCACACGCTCGGCTACGTCGAGCAGATAGATCGAGTCAAAGTCGACACCACCCTCGTTACCGTCGATCGTATCGCCGGGGCCGAAGTAAACAAAGGTGTCCTGATCGTCGCCGCCGAACATCTGGTCGACACCTGTCAGACCGATGATGGTGTCGTTACCTTCCTGACCATAGATCATGTCATCGCCTGCACCACCGATCAGAAGATCGTCAGCATCGACCGCCGGTGGCGGTGTATTGGGCGAGGTGAAGAACACGTCGGTGACGGTTACGTCAGAGGGTTCGTCATCCAAATTCAGGTGCACGATTTCAATGCGTGCTGCCGGGCCAGGAATTTCGACCAACACCGAGTTATCGGGGTTGTCAGCGGCACCTGAACTTCCACCCGCCAGAGCAGCTTCGTCACCTGGAAACCCGTCAATATTCTCAAGACGAAGATTTGTTGTCGGTGTCGTCGTCAAGACGACTTCGATCTGATTGCCCTCTGCATCCCAAGCGCGGATTTTTACAGCTGAATCATTGTCGATGTCGTTGACCCGAAACTGTACGTCTTCCACTGGATCAGAGAAATCGAGGAAGTACTCGCTGCGTTCCTGGAAATCCACGGTGGATTGCATCGAGCTATTTGGGTTCGTAGTTTCCGAACCACCGTCGATTCCGCCAAGAAGTTGAGGATCGTTTTCAAAGTTGGTGTCAACGCGGAAATTGGTCCCTTGCGTGAAGGTCACATCGACTGAGCCCGTGTCCTGCACGAGAGGGCCATCGCCAATGGGATCACCATCCGCAGGTGAACCCAGATCGCTCCAGTTGAAGCTTTCACGCGAACCGCCGCCAGGTGTTGGGGTGGGCTCCGTTCCGGGAATGTAGTCCCCATAGATCGTGTCATCACCTGCAGAAGCAAAAACCGTATCGTTGCCGCCTTCGCCTGCAACCAAATCGTCGCCGGGAGCTTCGGTGCCATCGTAAGGGCCGAGTGTGTCAGAAACGATCAGATCATCATCGTCGCCACCAAGAACCGTATCGTTACCCATACCACCGAATATCGTGTCGTCGCCTTCACCGGCTTGAATTGAGTCGTCGCCGTCTCCGGACGAAATAACGTCATCACCGTTGGTTACGGAATCGCCTTCAGAGTCGGTAAAACCAACATCAATATTGTCGTCGTTTTCTGTTCCGTCCACGATGCCGGGACCAGTAGGATCAGCCATAATAAACCTCATTTACTTTTCCACGCCGCCGAACCGGTCGCCCAGGTATTACACGCGCTTAAAACACTCTCAGCGCCGCCCACACAGCGGATCAAGACATCGCGAAGATGCTTCAGTTGTCGATTGGCCGCCCCAAGCCAGAACTCCCGCCCCCCAGTTGGACGTGTCCCAAATATGGGCCATCCAGACCGCCGTTCAAACAAAAACCTGCCCAATTTGGCAAAAAAACATGCAATTTGTCTTTTTTTGGACCGAGATGCTTTGCCCTTTTTTCAAGGGTTTGGCGGGTGATTGTTTCCCGAATGCGGCGAAAATCGGGCGTGAAAAACCGACAGGGATGTCCAATTCGCGCCACAATTCCGCCTTTTTTTACTGGGCTGCCTGAAAATATGGGATTTTGCGACAATTGGCGTTTCCAGTACGGAACCAATAGGCTTTGGGCAAAACCGTAAATCGAGGGTTTTGCAGTCCATTTGAGTGCAAGAGTGATTGGGTTCGTTGAGGAAACAAAGACTGTAAAAAACTGCACATTGATAACCGAACTGCGACACCATCGATTCGAACCAACCAATTTCGAAGGTGCGAGGCCTTTCCCGAGCTTGAAAATACTAACAAAGTATTACTCGGGATGAAGCGTTGAGCCTGTCCCGTTTAGTTCACTTGTTCATGCAGTGGGAATCGTCGTCTGCATCGAGCCACGTTCTGCAAATGTGCCGTACCAGGCCGCCAGCCCATCGCGTCCTTTGCGCCAGTCGCGATCAGCATGGCGAAAATCCAGATACCCAAGCGCACAACCGACCGCGATGTGGCCAATGGTGTCTGGACCGTAAAGATGGCTCATCCAGCGTGCATTAAGAGCGTCCAGTGCGCCTGATACCTTTGACCATTGCGCATCAAGCCATGGTTCATAAACCATATCGGCGGGGCGCAGCCGATGTTCGTACACCATTAGTACAGCCGCATCGAGCAACCCATCTGCTGTTGCTTCAAGCGTCAGGACATCCCAGATCGCGTCTTCGGGATATAGGTTGGCCCCAGCACGCGCCGAAAGAAACCGACAAATGACGCGGCTGTCATGCAGGGCCGGCCCATCAGGGCGCACGAGCGCCGGTATCTTGCCCAGCGGGTTGGCCGCCGCCGCTTCGGATGCAGTCTTTAACGGCGTTGTCGCAACATCGACCAATTCCACGGCATCCTGCTGGTCGGTTTCAATCAATGTCACGCGGACTTTGCGCACGAAGGGCGATGGCGGTGAATGGATCAGCTGCATGTTTGGTTATCCTTGGTCAGAGTCAGCAAAGGAGGATTGCATGAGCGCAGCAAGCGCGCGGGTGTCTTGGCCAAGGGCTTGTCCGTATACTTCCTGTGCAGCGGCAAGACGTGCCTCGGCCTGTTTGTTCTGATTGAGTTTCCAAGTTCCGTCGATGTCAGTCACCGAAAGGCGAAACGGCTGGATCATGCGCGTCATCCGATCGAACACCTCGGCTGTCATCTTGTCACGTGTCCATGGTGCCTTTGGCAAAAGCTGTGCTTCAAAATGCGCGCTTAGGCGATCAAGCAGAGCTGGCAATACATCCTGTGGCAACGGCTCAAGTGTACCAGACAAATGTACGGCAACATAATTCCATGTTGGCACCTGATCTGGAAGGTCATACCAATCTGGCGAAATATAAGCGTCAGGCCCGGAAACTGCGATCTTTGCTTGGACCACACCGGAAATTGCACGCGCCATGGGGTTTGAGCGCACAAGATGCAGTTCGGCCTGCGTTCCATCCTCGGACAGAAGGAAAGGCACATGAGACATCAACGGCATTTTGGAGTTCGACATTGCAAGCAGGCCAAACCCCCGCTCGCGGGCGAATGCCACGTTATCTTGGCGCGTGGTGGTGCGGAATGTGGGATTTGGATGCATCGCTTCTTTCGGACTTAGTGTCGGTTGGATGTTGCAGCGCTTAAAGAACATTGGCAAGGTGCGCGTGTTCTCAGGGCGGGGTGCAATTCCCCACCGGCGGTAAGCGGGGGGATCCCGTAAGCCCGCGAGCGGCGCTAGGGTATCCCGGCGTGTCTAGCAGATCTGGTGCAATTCCAGAGCCGACGGTGATAGTCCGGATGGAAGAGAACGTACAACGGGTGTGCCCTGATCGGGGCGGGCTTGGTTGTTCGTGATCGCCTTGGGTGACGTGTCTATGTTCACGGAGGTTATGAAATGACACACACCCGATTTGCTTTCATCAAAGCACAATGGCATGCGGAAATCGTGGATCAGGCGCTAGCCGGGTTTTGCGAGCTTATCCCATCTGAACAGGTTGATGTGTTTGACGTGCCCGGCGCGTTTGAGATGCCACTCCTTGCACGCGACCTCGCCACAACAGGGCGCTATGGCGCAGTGGCTTGCGCCGCTTTTGTCGTCGACGGTGGGATCTACCGCCATGAATTTGTCGCGCAGGCGGTGGTAGACGGGCTGATGCGCGCAGGTTTGGATAGTGGCGTGCCGGTTCTTTCGGTTTCGCTGACGCCGCACCAGTACCAAGAGACCGAGCATCACACGGCGATCTATCGGTCGCATTTTGTCGAAAAGGGGCGCGAGGCGGCCCAAGCCGCGCTCAGTGTCCTGAAAGCGCGCAGAGCTATTGGCAACGTGATCGAGCGGAGCGCCTGACGGCGCACAGGTTACTGAGGGGCAGGCTGGGCCTGCCCCGACGGCCAGACGATCTGATGATCAAGAAGTGTCACGGGGTCACCTTCCTGCCAGATTGGCAATTTGGGCATAATGTCGGAGAAAAGTCCGGACGCGAGAAACGTTTCTAGCCAACGGCGCGTACTCGCGCCGGCGTCAACGTCAAAGCGCGGCTTATCAATAAAAGCGAACTGTCGCACAAAAGGAAGAATGGCCATATCAGCGATGCTTGGCTTGTCTCCAAACAACCAGCTTTGGCAGTCAATCTGCGCATCAAGACGCACAAGAAAGTCCATCGCCTTTTTGCGGGACATGTCCGGGCTCAAATCCGGATATCGGGTGTGATACTTGGTGCTATCCAGCGCTTGCTTAAACGGGCCATCGGCCTCTTTGATCAACTCAAAACCTACATTGGGCATGTCGAGCCAGCCGTTGGGGTCATTCTGACCCAATGCCCACATCATGATATCGAAACTTTCGTCCATCACGACGGACCCGACTTTCAGGCAGGGCACCGTTGCGCTTGGAGACGTCTCGAGAAACAACGCCGCCTTGTCCCGCAAGAGCACTTCGCGCAGTTCCACCCGGACACCTGCAATCGCGACCGCCAATCGCGCTCGGATCGCATAAGGACATCGCCGAAAGCTGTAGAGAATAGGTAAACTCATACGCCCCCCCCAATTTCATCTCGCTGTAAATACTTTGGGGTCCGGGGCAAAGCCCCGGCCATGCCCAACCAGCGGAGCGGCCAAAGGCCGTGACAATGGGCGGGAGCGCTCCGCATCACGCAGTCAGCTGGCCAGAAGCTGTGCCGGTAATCACCGCGCTTACAATGGCGCCTTCTGTTTGCGGAATGGCAAAAGACACTTCGGCAAATTGTTCAGTCCGGCCCATATTCGGGTTTTCCATCAGCACCTGATGTACCCGCCCTTTTTGCGTGGCGAGATGTTGGGTCACTTGCCGCTGACCTACCTCGCGCAGACGGGCTGCGCGTTCTTTGATAACATTGCCATTCACTTGATTGGGTATCTTGGCCGCCGGGGTGCCTTCGCGTTTGGAATACGGAAAGACATGCAACCACGTCAGGTCGCAATCCGTCACCAGCTTTAGCGAATTGTCAAAATGCGCTTCAGTTTCGGTTGGGAAACCGGCGATGATGTCGGCGCCAAAGGTCATGTCGGGGCGCAACCTGCGGGCTTCCTCGCAAAACGCAATTGCGTCGTCGCGCAGGTGGCGCCGCGCCATGCGTTTCAGGATCAGATCATCACCATGTTGCAACGACAAGTGCAGATGCGGCATCAGGCGCGGTTCCGTGGCAATCGCTTGCATCAGCGCGTCATCGGCTTCGATTGAATCAATCGAACTGATCCGCAAACGCGGCAAGTCCGGCACCAGCTTAAGGATACGCAACACCAGATCGCCCAATCGGGGCTGTAATGGCAGATCCGTCCCCCAACTGGTCATATCGACCCCGGTCAGCACCACCTCGTTAAATCCCTTTTCCACGAGCCGCTTGATCTGATCCACCACAACTCCCGCAGGGACAGAACGCGAATTGCCACGGCCATAAGGGATGATGCAGAACGTACACCGGTGATCACAGCCGTTCTGAACTTGCACATAAGCGCGGCTGCGGGTGCCAAATCCATCGATCAGGTGGCTGGCTGTTTCGGTGACGGACATTATGTCATCGACGACAACTTTCTCGGTCTCGCCAATGAAATCCGCGGCCATACCCAGCCATGTTTCCGGGCGCATTTTTTCGGAGTTGCCAATGACCTTGTCGACCTCGCCCATGGCTGCAAACGTTTCCGGTTCGGTCTGTGCTGCGCAGCCCGTCACAATAATACGCGCCTGAGGGTTGTCCCGGCGCAAGCGTCGGATTTCCTGGCGCGCCTTGCGCACGGCCTCGGCGGTCACAGCGCAGGTGTTTACCACAACGGCATTGTCCAGACCGGCCTCTTCGGACATGGCCTTCATCGCTTCGGTTTCATAGGCATTCAGCCGACATCCGAGCGTGGTGAACTTGGGCGGCGCGCCCATCAGGCGCTCTCCAGAAAATCGGCAGTGAAGACACCGGAAAAAACATGCATCGTAGGGCCGGTCATCCAGACGCCATCTTCAGCCCAGTCAATCCAGAGCGTGCCACCATCCAGGTCGATCCGCACTTTGCGCCCGGTCAGTCCGCGCCGCGCCGCCGCGACTGCGGTTGCGCAGCTGGAAGAGCCAGAGGCCAATGTGATACCCACGCCCCGTTCCCAAACGCGCATACGGATATGATCCGGTCCAATAATCTGAGCCACCTGCACATTGGTGCGTTCCGGATAGAGCGGATGATGCTCAAGCGCCGCACCAAATGCCGCCAGATCCACCGCCTCGGCATCTTCGACAAAGAACGTGCAATGTGGGTTGCCCATGCCGGTCGCTGTCGGCGCGCCGTCCATCGGCAATTCCAGCGTATCCATCTCATATGCAAGCGGAATCTCGTGCCAGCTAAACTGTGCTTTACCCATATTGACAGAGGTTAGTCCATTGCCGGCGTCCCGCGCCAAAAGCGTTCCACGATCAGTTGTAAGCACAAGCTCATCCGCGCCGGTCTCGTCCATGATATGGCGCGCAATACACCGGGTCGCATTCCCACATGCCGCCGAGGTGGAACCATCCGCGTTATAAAATGTCAAATGCGCGTCATGTGCACCGTCGCTGATTAACGCGAGCTGATCAAATCCAACACCACAGTGGCGATGGGCAATTGCCGTGACCTGCTTTGACGTCAATTCAACTAACTGCGCGCGCGCGTCGACAACGACAAAATCGTTGCCCAGCCCATGCATTTTCATGAAGGGCAAACTGGTTTGGCCTTGGGTGCTCATGGCGGGCATATACGCCTGTTGAACGGCACTTTCCAGACCATGCAATTTTTTATTCAGAATCAGCTTGACCCCCCCCGGATCCCGGCATAGTAACCGCGCCACAGAGTGGGCCGTTAGCTCAGTTGGTAGAGCAACTGACTTTTAATCAGTGGGTCGCAGGTTCGAATCCTGCACGGCTCACCACTGTTTTCAAAGACTTACGAGACGATCTCGCGCCTGGCACTCAATTTGGGTAAGCGTAGGGTAAGCGAGTGCGCCCATTTTTTCCTTTACATTCGCCCGAGGGTTGCATGACTCTGCAGGCAAGGGAGGAACTGATGGGACACATCAGGCTTGGCACTTTGCCTCGGTCCAGGAAGTGGCGCGAGGTCGTTGATCTGATCGCAACCGATGCGTCGGTGGAAGAGATCGCCGAGGCGGCGGCTGATGCATCCGACAAAGATCTCTCGCGCGCGAGTCGTGACCCTAGGTTTCAGTTTGTAAGCGATTTGCTGGTGAGGTTGCCTTTGCTTGCGAGGGCTCCTGGCTTCGAAGACGCTCTGGCTGATCTTGGTGTCGACGGATCGGAGCTTGCCTCTGTGACAGGGCTGCTCGCGGGGTTGGATCGTGCCATTGATCGCAACAGCTTCGATCTCCGAAGTTCCTCAGATGCAGGAGAATTGGCGAAGGTCGCGCTCTTGGAAAGCCTTTCCGTTCAGCTGCACGACCGGTTGCCATCCCTGTTTGAACCGACACCGCAAGAAATTCGCCAAGCACTCGCGAGCTTCGCCTCGGGCGATGCATTTGCGAGACTCTCGCGGGATTTCTTTGCCCGGCTGACATACCGCTCGCTAGACTACTATCTGAGCCGGGAACTCGCCAATCACACTGGCGAGGATCGACGCTTTTTCACCGATGCACAGCGAGTGAAATTTCAACAAGCCCTCGCCCAGCACACATTTGAAGTGTCTAGAATTGTCGAAGAATATGCGGGCGGCTGGTATGGCAAAACCGTCTGGCAGAAGCAGGCGCTTGATCGCGATGCAATAGACAAGTTCACAGCTTACGCGTTCAAAAAGATGCGCTCGGAGTTTGGGCGCCGTCGCGCCGTTGTCTAAAGTTGAAGTCAGATGGTTGCCGCCCCTGACAAAAAGCGGCGGTGATGAAGTCCTGCGTCTCGACATTGCTGGCCGCGAAGTAGCAATGACGCTGCGGATTGGACAATTGAACCGTCAATTAGTCGAGGGCCTGCAGGATCGTGCACTCGATTTGCTGGAGATTGCCGCGCTTGTCTATTGCGCGGACGCGGCAGTCAGCCGTGGTGGCCCGGCGGATCAGAAGATGGGTGAGAAGTGGCACAGACGGTTCGTAGCCACCATGCCGGTACGCGATCTGAAGTTCTGGCAACGTGAGAGCGTAATACAGGCTCTGGAAGAAACGTTGATGTTTCTATCCGGCGACCGCTTTGAATTTTCTTTTTCGACCAAAGACGAACAGGATGCAGAGCGATCGCGCTTCTTCAAATTTGGCCGAAATAGTTCATGGAAGCCCCACCGCGTCCTGATGTTTTCCGGCGGGCTCGATTCCTTTGCGGGCGCTGTGGAAGAAATCGTAGAACAGAAGCATCGGGTTGCTTTGGTCAGTCATGCCTCGTCCACGAAAATAGCGCCGGTCCAGAAACGGCTGATCTCAGTGTTGAGCGAACGGTACGGACCGGAAACGTGCCGTCACATTCCCATGACCGCCCAGTTGAAGAGCCGATCGACCGCGGAAAGAACGCATCGCACACGCTCATTCTTGTTTGCGGTACTTGGGTCGATCACTGCAACGGCCTTCGGACTGGACCGCGTGTCGTTCCATGAAAACGGGGTCGTGAGCCTCAACCTACCGCCGGTTGGCAACGTCGTTGGAACACGAGCGACGCGAACCACGCATCCAAAGACACTGAAGCTGTTCACCGATTTTCTGCGGCTTGTTTTTGAAAATGACATGCGGGTCGACAATCCATTCTTTGCTCGGACAAAAGCAGACGTTGTGGAACGTATCTCCCATCTTGGCATGGCAGACCAGATCGTTGAGACGCGCAGTTGCGCTGATGTGCATAATCAAACCCATCAATACTTCCATTGTGGGCGCTGTTCGCAGTGTATCGATCGGCGGTTCGCGATGCTTTCAAAGGGGTTGGAGCGATTTGACCCGGAAGATGCCTATCGCGTGGACCTTATGTCGGACGCTCGACCGAACGGGACCGACCGGGAGATGGCGTTGTCCTACCTACGCAATGCAGTGTTCTTCGAGAACGCCACACCAGATGCGCTGACCCGGAGTTTCCCGGTTGTTCTGGACGCGGTCAATCATCTCGACAGTCCACCAGACACAGCAATGTCGATGATCGCAGATTTGCTTAACCGCCACGGCAAGGCGGTCACATCTGTCATGCGCAGAACTCTCGAAAGCAAGTCACCCGGCGAGTTCCCAGAACAGAGTTTGCCAAGACTATATGGCGAGATGCAGAGCGCCTTGCCCTTGCCTTTCGTACCAGCTGCCTCAGTTGATAAAACGAGAATGAGAAACTACCGCTGACCATAGAAATCGACAAAACCTCACGTTTGGTTTTGATCGGCGAACATATTGAGCTTAAGAAAAACGCCTCAGCGGATCTGTTGATCGTTTTGGCTGAAGAGTGGCTCCGTGCGGCAGGCAAAGGTCTCGAACCTTTGGAGTTTCCCTGCTTGAAGTCTGGCGACCTCGTCGAAAAATTAGGCGTTGAATCCGACGAAGTCGTTAGGCGGAGAATACTGACCGCGCGAAGAACGATTGCAAAGAGATTCGAGTCCGCTGGTCTGTCAGTTGATAAGCCCGAAGAGTTGATCGAAAATCTCTCTTGGAACGGATACCGGCTTGCTCCTGAACGCGTGGTCGTTCGGGTGCGTCACCGGAGCTGATCATTCATCAATAACCGCGTCCTCGTCTGGCAACGGTCCACGGCGGCGATACCGCCCCATCAGTTCGACCTGACGACCAGGTGAAACGGAACCATAGGAGCTGAACGTCGTCATCACGTCGTTGTGTCCCATGTTCTGCGACCAGGCTTTGTAATCCTCTGGTGTCCTGCAGTGAAGTTTTGCCAGCTCTGCGATCGTATCTCGCACGCGGTGCGGCGAAAACGGTGGCAACCCGGCGTCGACGAAAGCCTGCTTGAAGATCCTGGCTGCAGACGACGGGCCTGCCCACGGCTCGCGCGCGATGCCCACCGCCTGGAAGCGCCTCGACGGGCCAACAGCGACGCGCGTCTTTGGGAACAGAGGATCCGTGTCCGAGAAAAGATGGTCCTGACGAAGCTCCGTGATCCAGTCTCGCAGAATCCTTTCGACATCATCACCGAAGGGAAAGAAGCTGGTCGTGAAGGACTTTCCAAACTTTGTATCCACGGAACGGCCGTCAAACTGCACGCATTTATGGGCTAGATCGACATGACGCAGCCGTACGGTGATGGCGGCACCTTCACGTGATCCGGTCAAGAAAAGGAAGGCGATCAGGGCGCGGTCACGGCGCTGGACCACTGTTTCTGAAGGCATGATGGACAACAGGTGGTTTACTTGTTCAGGGGACGGATGCGGCTTCCACATGGTGCTGCGACGGGCCTGTTCCGATTTGCGATCCGGCGTGAGATAGGCAATGTCTGCGCGCGAGATCCTGGACTTATACCCCGGTTGGTCCGCCATCCAGTCAAAAAGCTTCATGACGTCGCGCAACACAGCGTTGATCGTAGCTGCTGACAGTGGCGCGCCCGTACGTTCATTGCGCAGACCTTGCAGATGGCGTTTGAACGCGCGCGCCCTTTCTGAATGGAACGCCCTGTAGTCCTTACCTTTGAGCCATCTGTCATAGATGGCAATCGACGCTGCAGCTTTGTCGATCGAAGATTGCGACAGCCCCTTTGCGTCCTTCAGCCAGACGAGGTTTTTGCGCTTGATACGCAGGTTATTCGAGGTGTGTTTTGACATGGGTCTCGGGCTCCTCTTTCAAGGTGACTTTTGAATGGGGTTCAGTACAGGACACTAATCTTGGGGAGGCTTTTTGAAGTGTGACCTCCACTTTGGCCTGAATGGCTTCCAAATCTGAACGGCGAATGATCTTGTTCATGACCGCACCACACGTCGGACAGAGGGCTGTTAGGCGGCCGCTGGAAGCCGTTTCCTGAACGTAATCCGCAATCTTGCCGTCAGGTTCACGCGGACCTCTGCAACTGAGGCAGTAGCAGTGATGCAATGTCAGCTTGCACCGCGCCTTGCGTTGTCTTTGTCCGAGGAACTCCTTGAGCACATGTCCTTCGATCAACCACGGTTTGCTGCTGGTATCGGCCGCAAGTCCGTTGTTCCCAATCCAGCGAATGACGGTTTGGCGATGGCATCCTAAAACGTCCGCCACCTCCCAGACCGTGTAGACAAGGTGCGATTTTACTTTATGAGCGGGGAAAGACTTTGCCATTACACACCCTCCCCGGAAATCGGTCCGCATGTGTTCTGGCAGATCTGGGCCTCTTCATAGGCTTCGATCACGCTTTCATCGTACAAAACGCGCGCGCCGATCTTCAAAAACTTGGGACCCTTTCCGAGCCACCGCCACTGCTCCAGCGTCCGCGGCGACATGTGCCACCGCTCCGCCAGCTGATCTTGTGTCAACTTGGGCATATATCAACCTCAATTACTCACTGCGGCACGAGGAAGTTCGGTCCGCTTCTGCGATTAATTCTGGAGGCTGTTTGGCAAGGAGTATGTGGCAGTTGCTGACCAAGGCGTGACCGTCACACCGGTTAAGTAATTGATATATAATGCTCCGCATTCGGAAGATGTGACGCATCCGCAAAATGCGTGACGTCACCATCCAAACCGAATGGGAATCAACTTCTGCAAATGGACTGCGGTTTCAACGGGTCGACGCAACACTTTAATCTTTTTGGAAAGATGGAGTGTTGATCATGAAGTACCGGACGCGGACGTTTTATACGGACAAA
>NZ_PYGJ01000015.1 GCF_003014475.1 Shimia abyssi
CGCATTGCGTGAAACGACTTGGCCAATCCTTGATGGCGGGTGACTTCGATCGTCAGGTCGCTGAGGTCCAAATCCGCATCGCGGCACTCAACCGCTTTACCGCTCTTGGTATACCTGCAACTGAGCCCGCAGGATAAGTCCGTCCGGGGAAACGGGAACTGCGCTCACACCCCGATTTGTGCAACAAGGCTTTCCTTCTCTCTGTTTTCCTCAGAAACAACCGGAAAAAGAACCAGAATGGTTGCTAAGACGCCCCAATCCCGCCCCATTCCTTAGCGATAAATCAATCATACCAAGTCGGACGGGCAACTGAGAGAGACGCCCACTCAATCCGACAAGGTCGATTAAACACTCAATGATCCTTTGGAGGGACACATCATGATCAAGTTCATCAAAAACTTCCGCAAAGACGACTCTGGCGCCGTAACTGTTGACTGGGTTGTTCTGACTGCCGCCGTTGTTGGTCTGGCTGTAGCTGCATACACAACCATCGAAACCAACACTGCGAGCCTGGCTGCTAACGCAGCGGGCACTCTGGGCGAGCAAAACGCTGACGCAACTGCTATCCCTGCAGACAACTAAGTTCGCATTTTGCGAAGGACGATTTGCAAGGGGCCGCGTAGAACTACGCTGGCCCCTTGTCGCTCAAATAATAGGGTCGCGCGTCACACCCGTCGTGCAATCCAATTGTTGTTTTTTCGGCAAGGGGTAGTGCCGGCAAACTTCCAATGGCCTCAGAACACCTAGCGGGAGAGATACCATGGAAAGATTCTTAAAGGGTTTTCAGCGCAACGAAAACGGCGCTGTAACTGTTGATTGGGTCGTTCTAACGGCAGCATTGGTTGGCCTCGCGGTAGGTCTAGTTGGCGCGATTAGCGGCGCAACCCAAGGCGTCGCGAACAATACCGGTCAACAGATCGACGACCAGATCGAAGACTAATCTTTTTTCAGGTGTGTATTGCTGCCCGGCTCCACGAAACGAACTGATTTCGTCCCTCGAACCGCCACAATTGCAATGCATAATCAATTCCGAAGAAGTCCCGATACGGGAACGCCAACCCGTGAAATGAATAACTGCGAGGTGATACATCATGCGAGCTATATTTGCCGTGGTCTTGCTGGTCGGCCTAGGTCTAGCCGGTTTTGCCGTCTACATGGCGCAAAACTATGTCGAAGGATACCAGTCCGCACTCGCAAAAGAACGTTCCGAGCGTCAGAACATCGATTTGGTGGACGGCTTTATCGTTGCGAAATCTTTGAAATATGGAGAACGACTGATCAAAGCAGACGTTAGGATTGTAAAATGGCCCAAAGCGGCCATGCCGGACGGAATGTTCACAACGGTCGAAGAGTTGTTCCCCAAAGGTGATGACCGCGACCGTGTGATTTTACGCGCGATGGAAAAAGGTGAAGTTCTGATTGCTGCCAAAGTTTCCAAACCGGGCGAAGAGGCCGGCATCACATCTCGACTTGAGCGTGGTCAGCGTGCCTTCGCGATAAAGGTTGACGTGACAAGTGGCGTTTCGGGGTTCTTGCGGCCTGGAGACCGCGTCGACGTTTATTGGACCGGCAAAGCTAGCGACAAACGCGACGCGCGTGGAGAATTTACCAAGTTGATCGAAGCCAATGTCAGCCTGATTGCAATTGACCAAACAGCCGATGAGGAAGTTAAGTCTGGCAAGATCGCCCGCACTGTAACGGTAGCAGCCTCTCCGCAGCAAGTAGCTGCGCTAGCACAAGCGCAATCGACTGGCCGCCTGTCACTTGCACTTGTCGGAGTTGAGGATGACACGATTGCCTCAGCGATTGAAGTCGATCAGCGTGAGCTGTTGGGATTTCAAATAGAAGAAGCCGTGGTAGAAGAAGTTGAGCGAGACCGGGTCTGCACAATCAAAACCCGAAAAGGCGGCAACGTCGTCCAAATTCCCATCCCCTGCACGAACTGACCATAGGAGTTCGAACAGATGCAACTTTGATGAGGCGCCAGTCACTGGCGCCTTTTTTGTTCTAGCCTGTGTTCAGTTATCCACATGCACTAAACCTCCGAAACCTTTGATTCTTGCAAAAAAACTTAAACTGACGCACAGTGCAAATAAATGTGGACGTTAGATCCATGATCCGAGGCGTGATCGAGAGGCAGGTCACATGAAAAATCGACGTATCGTACAGGCCGCGTTAGTCGGGGCTTTCCTATGCATTCTTCCTGTTTTATCAGGTCCAGTTCAGGCAGAATCCCTTCGCATCGTGCGAAGCGGCACATCCTCTGGGCTAAGCGTACCAATGAACCGCGCGGTGGTCGTCGAGAGTGACGTTCCATTCGCGGAACTTTCGATCGCGAACCCCGCGATTGCAGACATTTCATCCCTATCTGATCGCACGATCTATGTTTTGGGTAAGGCGCCTGGCATCACAACGCTGACTTTGCTGGACGCGACCGGCAAGCTCATTACCAACGTAGAGGTCAGTGTATCTCCGGATATTTCTGAGTTCAAAGAGCGCTTACGTCAGATCCTACCAGGGGAAAAGATTGAGGTCCGCACTGCAAACGACGGTGTTGTACTTTCAGGAACCGTATCTTCTGCTCAAAAGCTACAACGCGCATTGGATCTCGCCCAGCGCTATGCGCCTGAACGTGTATCCAACCTGATGGTCGTCGGTGGCGTCCAACAGGTTATGCTAAAAGTACGATTTGCAGAAATGCAGCGCACTGTCTCGAAATCACTGAGTTCATCGGTAATTGCCAACAACCCCGCCAACGTCTTGTTGGAAACAGGTACGTTGCTCGGGACCACTGCATCTGGCTCTGCTCCAACGATTCCGGCCAACACTGCAGGTGCTCTTGGTTTTACGTTCGGCGTTGGCTCGTTCGAAGTCGGCATTCTTCTGGAAGCTTTAGAGCGCAAGGGCGTCGTGCGCACTTTAGCTGAACCGAACCTTACCGCCCTTTCTGGACAAGAGGCTAAATTTTTGGCCGGTGGCGAATACCCTATTCCTGTTGCTCAGGACGACAATACAATCACTGTCGAGTTCAAACCATTTGGTGTCGAACTCAACTTTATTCCCCGCGTCGTAGACGGTGACCTGATCAACCTTGAATTGGCAGCCGCTGTCTCTGCAATTGACACTGCCAACAGCTTCTCAGACGGGACAATTTCGATCGCGGGTTTCCGGCGGCGCGAAGCCTCTACAACGGTTGAACTGCGTGACGGAGAAAGCTTCGCAATTGCAGGCTTGCTGCAAGATGACTTTCAGGACAACAACGACCAGATTCCGTGGCTTGGCGATGTTCCTGTTCTAGGTGCACTTTTTCGCAGCGCAGATTTTCAGCGCGATCAGTCAGAATTGGTCATCATCATCACGGCACATCTGGTAACCCCTACCAGGGGCGAAGCGCTTTCCCTGCCCACTGACCGGATCAAGCCGCCAACCGAACAGGGGCTGTTCCTTTATGGCCACGTCGCACGCGACGCAAAAGCCCCGCAAAAAGGCCCAGCCGGCGAAGTTGCCAAACAGGACTTCTCCGGATCCTACGGCTATGTGATGGACTAAGGAACAGACCTATGTGGAAGCACTTTGCCGCCCTCGCACTTCTTCTAACCAGCGCTTGTTCGGACGGCGACCGAGACGCCGTTCCCTCATGGTGGCGCGAAGCAGGATCAGTTATTGACAATGGCCATTTCGGAGAGGCGACTTTAAACAACACGAGCATTCACAATGGCGACAAGCAATATGTTTTGGCACTGGCCAACCGATTCTCTGAGGAAGTGAATTCGACAGTCAACTTTGCATTCGACAGCACTCAACTTGACCACGCCGCGCGCATGACACTCCAACAACAAGCATCTTGGATTCTTCAATTCCCCGAAGTCCGCTTCAAAGTTTACGGTCACACGGATCTCGTCGGCAGCGATGCCTACAACAGAAGCCTTGGTTTGCGACGCGCAAAAACTGTGGTCAGCTATCTGGTGGCGCGCGGTGTTAACCGTGACAGATTGGAGGCGGTGGTTTCCCTCGGCAAAGAGCAACCCCTTGTCGTCACCCAAGGTCGCGAACGTCGAAACCGCCGAACTGTCACAGAGGTCACTGGCTTTGTGGATCGTCATCCGACAGTGCTTGACGGAAAATACGCAGAAGTTGTTTATCGTCAGTATGTTACCGGCGCAAAACCTCAAACCGAGCTGGTCGGATTGTCCGCGACCGGAACAAGTAGCGAATAATCACAAACTAATCTAGCTTACAAAACCCAAAGCGAGAGACCGGCCAAAGCGCCGGTCTTTTTGCATCTTCGCAACGCGTCACCGCAAATGGCATAAGGCCCATCTGTTTCAACCAGTGGGGAAACGAATTGGCAATTGCGTCTTGATCGTCGCACAATTCCGCACAATTTCGGTTTTTTGGCCCCAATGTTGCCCCAGTTAGAGGTGATTTTCTGATCAATGGGACAAGTGTGTCGACGAGAGTCGCGCTCTTGCACCAAGGAAACGGAACCGGGGCAGCAGTGTTGGTAACGCCCCTCAATCCGAAAAAGAAATGCGGATGCCGCGAGCAAGGAACCAGAGGCTTATGACGAGTAGCGAGCCGATCCAAAGCGAACCGAGCCCGATCCTGGCGTGTACCATTTGCCGGGACGTGCAAAACTTTGAACTCCTCATAGTGGATATGGAGGAGGCTCTAGGAGAGCAATGGGGTGATTTGGGGTTTGAGGATGCGATTCCGTTCATGTCCCAACCCGAAGCCGCGCATCTGAATTTTATTGCTCTCGCCATCGATGATCTTGACGAGGAAAACCTGTCTCAATTGACGGACATTATTTCCGAGGCTCGCAACCGGAACATCCAAACAATTTTGATTGCAGAGGACGTTACTCCAGCGTCGCTGCATCACTTGCTACGTCAAGGCGCAAACGAGTTCATTCCTTACCCTCTTCCCCCCGGCGAATTGCAATCGGTCATCGAAAAATCGGACAATGCCGGATCAGATGAAGAGATCGTACCAGATCAACCTCAGCAACCCGCTGTCGCATTAAACTCCCGTTCTGAATCTCGTGAAGGTGTTCTAATCGCGGCTCAGGGACTCGCTGGTGGAACGGGCGCGACAACACTTGCGGTAAACTTAGGTTGGGAATTGGCAAACATCTCTAAGAAGAACTCACCCTCGGTTTGCCTGCTAGATTTGGACCTGCAATTCGGTTCAGTTTCGACTTTTCTGGATCTACCCAGACAAGACGCCGCATTCGAAGTAATCACCGATACCGAAAGTATGGATAGCGAGAGTTTCGGACAGGCATTACAGACCTACGAAGACAAACTGCACGTGCTGACGTCGCCACCTGATATCATTCCCATGGACCTGGTATCGCCCGAGGATATCGAACGTATTCTTGATGTAGCGCGCAGGCACTATGACTATGTGATCGTCGATATGCCTTCGGTCTTGGTGCAATGGTCCGAAGTCGTTCTCAATACGGCCCATGTCTATTTCGCGACTATGGAAATTGACATGCGCTCAGCCCAGAACGCCATGCGGCTTAAACGTGCACTCCAAGCCGAAGACCTTCCATTTGAAAAGCTGCGCTATGTCATGAACCGCGCACCAAAATTCACCGATCTAAGCGGAAAGAGCCGTGTGAAAAGGCTCGCGGAAAGCCTCGGCATTTCAATCGACCTACACTTGCCGGATGGCGGCAAACAGGTCGCCGCGAGCGGCGATCATGGCCAGCCATTGGGGCTAAGCGCGGCCAAGAACCCGCTTCGTAAAGAAATCGCCAAACTAGCGACCAGCCTATTCGAAATCGAACACGCTGACGATAAAGCAGCTTAAGGGAAGGAAACACCATGTTTTCCCGTTATAAGAAAACTACTAGTGCCAAACCAAATGGCGCAGTCGCCACCGGGGCGGTCAAAGGCAATTCAGCCTCCACGACACCACAAACCACCCAGGTTTCCAAACCTGACGCTGCGCCGAAAAAACCAATAATGAGGAAACCCTTGGCAACGGCGCCAGCCCAAGTTGTCGCTGGCGATAAAGAACGTCGTCGCAAAGAGCGCCTTGGTGAAATTAAACTGGAACTGCACCGCGAACTACTGGACAATCTTAACCTCTCAGTGCTGGACAAAGCCTCCGAAAAGGAGCTGCGCGCGGAGATTGGCGCAATCGCAACAGAGGTACTTCAGGAAAAGGCCATAGTGCTCAACCGTGAAGAGCGCACCAATCTGTTTCAAGAACTCTATGATGAAGTGACCGGTCTTGGCCCGCTCGAAACCCTGCTTCAGGACGAAACTGTCAACGACATTTTGGTAAACGGGCCAAAACAGATTTTTGTCGAGCGTGAAGGCCGTTTGCAACTAACCGACATCGTTTTTAAAGATGAAAAGCACCTTCTACGCATTATCGACAAAATCGTCTCAGCAGTAGGTCGTCGCGTTGACGAGTCAAACCCTTATGTTGACGCTCGCCTCCAAGACGGTTCGCGTTTCAACGCCATGGTTCCGCCAATCGCCGTCGATGGATCCCTTGTCTCCATTCGTAAATTTAAAAAGGACAAGCTTGGAATTGACGATCTCGTCGGGTTTGGCGCGTTCTCCGAGCAAATGGCAGCCTACCTGCAGGCGGCAGTTTCCACGCGTCTCAATGTGATCGTCTCGGGTGGTACTGGCTCCGGTAAGACCACAACATTAAACGCGCTATCGTCCTTTATCGACAATGCCGAACGCATCTTAACAATCGAAGACACCGCCGAACTCCAACTGCAACAGACCCATGTTGGTCGGATGGAAAGTCGCCCACCCAACGTTGAAGGCAAGGGCGAGGTATCCCCTCGGGATTGTCTAAAAAACGCGCTGCGGATGCGCCCAGACCGCATCATTGTAGGTGAGACGCGCGGCGAAGAAGTAATCGACATGCTTCAAGCGATGAACACCGGTCACGATGGGTCAATGACCACGATCCACGCAAACTCGGCGCGCGATGGTGTGTCACGGCTGGAGAACATGATCGCCATGGCTGGGATCGAAATGCCCATCAAGGCCGTACGCTCTCAAATCTCTTCGGCGGTGAACCTGATCGTTCAAGCCTCCCGACTTCAGGACGGGTCGCGCCGGATGACCTCGATCACCGAAGTCACCGGAATGGAAGGTGACGTAATTTCCATGCAAGAACTGTTTCGATACCAACGAACCGGCCTCACCCCTGACAACAAAATCATCGGCCATTTCACTGCCACCGGTGTCCGTTCGCATTATTCTGAACGTTTCCGCATGTGGGGCTACGAACTTCCGGCTGACATCTATGAACCGAGCGCGGGGTAACAACGATGCCAATTTCTCCAGAACTCATAGTATATGGCCTTATTTTTGTGGGCGTATTCGTCCTTGTGGAAGGCATTTACCTAACCGTTTTCGGTAAGTCGATCAGCCTGAATAGCCGTGTCAATCGCCGTCTAGAAATGATGGACAAAGGCGCGCGGCGCGACGAAGTGCTTGAGCAACTCCGGAAGGAGATGAATCAACATGGTGAAAACAAGACCATCCCACTCTATTCCATGCTGGCCGAAAAGGCACAGAAAGCCGCGATAGCGTTTACGCCACAACAGCTCATCTTGATGATGGGAGCCGTTTCGGCCTTTGCATTTGTTGGACTTTCAGTTGGAACTCAAACTGGCGTCGCCACCACCGCTGTAATCTCTGTCATGATGGGTGTGGGAGGGGTCTATTTCTGGGTCAGCATGAAGGCGGGTAAGCGCATCGCCATGATTGAAGAACAACTTCCCGATGCCATCGAACTCATGGTGCGTTCGCTCAAAGTTGGCCACCCATTTTCGTCCGCGATTCAAATCGTGTCCCGTGAGATTGACGATCCACTTGCAACAGAATTTGGTCTGATCGCTGACGAAAGCGCATATGGCCGTGACGTTGGCGAAGCACTCAAGGATATGGCAGAACGTCTTGATATGCAGGATATGCGCTTTCTCTCCGTTGCAGTCACGATCCAACAACAATCAGGTGGCAATTTGGCAGAGATTCTCGCCGGTTTGTCCAAAGTGATACGTGCTCGCTTCCGCCTGTTTCGCAGGGTCAAGGCCATTACCGCCGAAGCCAAGTGGTCCGGAAAGTTTCTTTCCGCCTTCCCTGTCGTCGCACTGATCGTGATCAACGTGCTTGACCCCAACTACTATGACGAAGTTAAGCCGCACGAACTATTCATTCCAGGCTGTATTGCTGTGGGACTGTTTCTGGCCGCAAATCTGATCATCATGCGCATTCTGACGAACATCAAGGTCTGAGGAGACACCAAAATGAATACACTCGAAGCCCTCAACCTTATGCTCATAGATCAACTCGGCCCAAACGGACCGATGATTGGCATCGCTATCGCTTTCACATTGTTTCTTGGTCTGATCATCCCGTTGATGCTCGGGCGCAAAGATGACCCGATAGAAAAACTGAAACGTTCGCAACAGGAAGGCGCGAACTCCAAACGCAAGGAGCAGCTGCGCCGAAAAGGTGCGAACGCCAAGCTGGACAAATACAAAGCATTTCTTGAACCCAAGAGCGAGGAAGAGCTTAGCTCGGTTCGCCTTACTTTAATGCAAGCGGGATATCCTTCCAGAGACGCCGTTCGCGCGTATCACTTGGCGCAAATGCTTCTAGGTATTGGCGGACTTATTTTGGGCGTACTCTACTTCGTCTATGTTAAGGGCACCGAAGGTGCGACCACCCAGGACACCCTCATGTACACACTCGGACCCGGCGTGATCGGATACATGATGCCAAAATACTGGGTTACTCGCCGGGTCGAAGCCCGCAAGGAAGAGATTACCGCCGGTTTTCCAGACTCGCTGGATATGATGCTCGTATGCGTCGAGGCCGGTCAATCGCTTGACCAATCCATTGTTCGCGTCGCGGGTGAATTGCGCGCCTCCTACCCGGCACTGGCAGACGAATTCCAAATTGTCGCCTATGAAATGAAGGCAGGAAAAGACAAACAACAGGTTCTTTCGGATATGGGCGAACGTTGCGGTGTTCAGGATGTGTCATCATTCGTAACGGTTCTGATCCAGTCCGCTACATTTGGTACATCCATCGCAGAGGCGCTACGCGTTTACGCAGGAGAAATGCGCGACAAACGCGTCATGCGCGCGGAAGAAGCCGCAAACAAGTTGCCAACCAAGATGACACTTGCGACTATGGCACTAACTGTTCCACCGCTACTGATTATTCTCGTGTCGCCTTCAATCGTTGGCATCGGCAACATGGGCGGCAACTAACAAGAAACCAACTATGAACCGTTATTGGGCATTTGCACTATGTTTGACCTATATTTCCATGGCCGCCTGTTCACCGGGTGGCCTTGGAACATCGTCATCTCCTGACCCCGATAGTCCATTTGCCCCTGCCGTAGATGCTAGCAAGCAAGCTGAAGATGGCTTGATCGTTGGATGGCGTTTGATGGAGGCCAACGAATATGAGCTGGCGTTGGAAGCCTTCGCTCGCCATGCACTTGATAATGGCACGACGCCAGAAGTAAAAGCATCGGTTGCCACCGCATATATTGGGTTGGGTCGTTTGGGTCAGGCTGAAACTCTACTCCACGAAAGCCTCGAAGCCGAACCCGAGCATCCAGAGACTTGGAACAACCTCGGAGTTGTCCTGCTCGAACGAGGTCGATTAGGCGAGGCAGAACAAATCTTTCGCAAGGCCTATGCACTGGACAATGGCCAAAGTGACTCAATCCGCGATAATTTACGCTTAGTGCTCGCAAAATCGGAAAACCCCGGCTATGATGACGGGAAAACACAAGACTATAAATTGGTGCGGCGGGGTAGCAGCGATTACCTCATCCGGGAAACACCATAAGAGGCAAGAGCAGTACAAAGGACGCAAAAAATGCGCCACCCTTTTCTCTGGACTATCTGTGCAGCTGGTTTGGCTGTTATTTCGGCGTGTGCAAACTCCGAGGATGAAAGCGTCGAACGCGCTATTCAGAATGTGAATGCGCTGGACGAGTCTAACCTGTCAGATGTCATGCTCACAGTCGCAGACCCCAACGAAGGCGTAAACTACTTTCAGCGGACGCTTAAGGACAATCCTGACCGCATCGATATCAAGCGCGGACTCGCAATTTCATATGTGAGGGCCAAGCGTTTCGCCGAAGCGGTCCCGGCCTGGAAAAACGTAGTCAAAGATAGCGAAAGCACAAATAATGATCGAGTTGACCTCGCGGACTCACAGATTCGAGCAGGTAAATGGGACGGCGCAGAAGAAACACTGGACAGCATTCCTCCCACGCACGAGACATTCAAGCGCTACCGTCTGGAGGCAATGATCGCCGACGCCAATCAGGAATGGAACCACGCCGACAGTTTTTATGAAATCGCGGTTGGTCTTACCACGCGCCCTGCTGGAGTTATGAACAACTGGGGTTATTCGAAACTAACCCGAGGAGACTATTCCGAAGCCGAGCGCCTCTTTGGTGAGGCTATCCGTCAGGATAGCACTTTGTTCACTGCCAAGAACAACATGGTTCTCGCTCGCGGTGCTCAGCG
The DNA here is from genome assembly GCF_003014475.1 of Shimia abyssi. Classification (GTDB taxonomy): domain Bacteria; phylum Pseudomonadota; class Alphaproteobacteria; order Rhodobacterales; family Rhodobacteraceae; genus Shimia; species Shimia abyssi. Next base: position 10,544 of record NZ_PYGJ01000015.1, read on the forward strand.
CAATTATACTTTGCCAGTCATCCCCATGGTCCAGACAGAGCGCGCGCAACTCCTGCATACCTTGGCGCTCTCAGCAATCAAACAAGGCGATACGGAAACCGGCAAAGCGCTGTTGCGCGATGCCATCGACACGCACCCCCAGCATTTCGAGGCTGCCGTGCGCGCCTTGCGCTCGCTGGAAAACACGTAAACGAGCGCCGCGCCTATGCTGATTACGGCCCAGTCGGCACTATGGTTCCTGCCATTTGTTCTCCCGATCTGTTTTTATGTTGCATGGTCCGACATGCGCGCTATGCGCATTCCCAACCACTCCGTGATGGCACTACTTGGTGTCTTTTTGGTGATCGGGCTGATCGCCCTGCCCTTCTCTGAATATGCGTGGCGCTTGTTACATATCGTTGCGGTACTAATCCTTGGAATGGTTTTGAATGCAGGCGGCCTCGTTGGCGCGGGCGACGCCAAATTCTCGGCCGCAGCTGCGCCGTTTGTCGCGCTTGGCGATTTGCGCCTAATGCTGGCAATTTTTGCCGCGACCCTTCTCGCCGCATGGGTAACCCATCGTCTCGCGAAATACTCGCCACTACGTCGCGCATTACCTGAATGGGAAAGCTGGGACAAAGGTTGGGATTTCCCGATGGGCCTCGCGCTTGGTGGCGCATTAGGCATCTACCTCGTGCTCGGCGCCTTGTACGGGGCTTAAGCGGGCCTGAAATTCGCCTTTTTTGTCTGATTGAATCGCATTCAACACGCTGCGCATCTTGATGCGTCCATGACTCGCGCCTGTCAGGAGATACCGCTGATGAACATGCAAACTTCAAACGTGATGGCCCCGCCGCCGCCCAAGCGGTTAGAGGAAATGCGCCTACCCATCGTTATGATGCGCGACATCCTATTGAAAACCATGTTTCGCAAAAACATTGACATGGTTTCTGATATCGCTGCGGCTGTTTGCCTCCCAACCGCAGTGACTCAAGAACTTGTCGACATGGCCCGCGAGCAACGCTTTTGCGAAGCAACCGGTACGCTCAATGCCAATAATGGCAATGAAATGGGCTATCAACTAACGGATCTCGGCAAACATCGGGCACAGGACGCGCTGGCGCAATCAGAGTATTTTGGCGCGATGCCAGTACCACTCGACGTCTACCGCGAACAGGTTAAGCGCCAGTCAATCCGCAATATTCAAATTACCCGCCAACAACTCACAGATGCAATGGGCCATCTGATCCTGCCTGACAGTCTGCTCGATAATCTCGGCCCCGCTGTCGGCTCAGGACGCTCTATCCTCATGTATGGTCCCCCCGGCAACGGAAAATCGTCAATTTCAAACGGAATCCGAGATGCGATGGGCGACAAGGTCTATGTTCCCCGTGCCATTGAATACGCTGGACAGGTGATTACCGTATATGATCCCATCGTGCACTCCGCTGCAGAAAGCGACACTCAAAATCCAAACAGCCTGCGCCGGGTTGCGCGATTTGACACCCGATATGTTAAATGTGACCGGCCTACGGTGATTACCGGCGGCGAGCTGTCGCTCGACATGCTCGATCTGGTCTTCAACCCGACGGCGCGTACCTATCAGGCACCGCTGCAGCTCAAATCCACGGGTGGTATCTTTATCGTCGACGATCTGGGTCGTCAGGCGGAACCGCCACAATCGTTGGTCAACCGTTGGATTGTGCCTTTGGAGGAAAGCAAAGACATCCTTGCGCTACAATCAGGCGAAAAATTCGAGGTCCCTTTCGACACGCTGGTGATCTTCTCCACCAACTTCCACCCAAATGAGATCTTTGACCAAGCGGCCCTGCGCCGGATCTTCTACAAGATAAAGATCGACGGTCCCAGTCAGGAAAACTTCCTAAAGATTTTCGCGTTGATTGCCCAGAAAAAGCGAATGCCCCTTGACGAGAAAGCACTAGTACATCTGCTAAAGCACAAGTACCCCACGATCGAAAATGTCTATGCAAACTACCAACCGGTCTTCCTCATCGACCAGATGATCTCGATCTGCGAATTCGAAGGCATTCCGTATCAGATGAATCCTGACCTGATCGATCGCGCTTGGGCTAACATGTTCGTCAAAGACGAACACATCGTCAAATAGATCCATCAAAACCGACCGCCAGTCTCAATGTGGGTTTGTCGTTGGGTACCGTGCTTGGCGAGTTGACCGTTGGCAAGTACCGATTTCCACGCGAGGTTTGTTAGTTTCCGCGCGACTTACCTGTTTCGCCTCGAACGCCCGAAGTTGAACGATCAAACCACGTCGACATGTGCTACCTGCGCGGTTGCACGTCTACTGCACGTGCACCTCTTGCACACGCTTGTTCAACAAGTTACCCCTCGCGCTATGAAGATAATTCGAGACTATCAGTTCGTCGCAAAAAAAGATCGCGGTGCCAGTGCCGCGATTGGCAATTTTGATGGTGTACATCTAGGCCACCAATCGGTGATCGAAATCGCACGCAATGCGGACACCAACGCGCCCATGGGAATTGTCACATTCGAACCGCACCCTCGCGAGTTTTTTGCTCCAGACGCCCCTCCGTTCCGCCTGACAGGCGCCGACACACGTGCTTTACGATTAGAGAAGCTAGGCGTCGAATTCGTTTATGAACTTCCTTTCAACGCCACTCTATCCAGCCTCACACCACGTGAATTTGCCCGTGATGTGATCGCAGATGGCCTGGGCTTGTCCCACGTGGTCGTAGGTGCCGATTTTTGCTTTGGCAAGAGTCGCAGCGGCACCGCAGCAGATTTGCGGATCTTTGGAAAAGAATTCGGTTTTGGTGTCACCGTCGCGCCGCTTTTGCAATCCGGTGAAAATCAAGTCTCATCCACATCTATTCGTGCTGCTCTCAGCAATGGCAACCCCCGTGAAGCCGCGCGTATGCTTGGGCACTGGCACCGAATCTCTGGCCCCGTAATCGGTGGCGACCAACGCGGCCGCAACCTTGGTTACCCCACCGCGAACATGTCGCTGGACGGCCTGCATCCGCCGAGATTTGGCGTATACGCTGTACTCGTCGATGTATTGGAAGGCCCCCATTCAGGCAGCTACCAAGGCGCATCCTCGATTGGCATTCGCCCGATGTTCGGCGCAAATAAAGCTAATATCGAAACATATATTTTCGACTTTTCTGGGGATCTCTACGGCACCCCTCTTTCAATCGCGCTGGTCGACTTCCTGCGCCCAGAGGAAAAATACGACAGCCTTGAGGCTTTGGTGGCACAAATCGAAAAAGACTGCGCTGAATGCCGCGCGATCCTCACAGCACTTTGAATACGATGAGCAATTCCGACCCAATTTCACGCAATGGCCTGTCTACTCGGTTCTGGGAAAAAAAGCCTCTCGACCAGTTTTCTCAAATGGAATGGGAAGCGCTGTGTGATGGCTGCGGAAAATGCTGTTTAAATAAACTCGAAGATGCCGATACTGGCGAAGTTGCACTTACCCGTGTCGCATGCCGCTTGTTGGACGACGAAACCTGCCGCTGCACCCAGTACGACATCCGACATCAATTTGTGCCCGAATGCATCGTACTCAAGCCTTCGAACCTCGACACCCACGCTTACTGGATGCCGCAAACTTGCGCGTATCGCCTGCTGTGGCAGGGCAAGCCGCTCTATGATTGGCATCCGCTCATTTCTGGTGATCCGTTAAGCGTGCATCAAGCTGGCGTCTCTGTCTGGCGTATGACAGTCTCTGAGTTTGAAACCCCCCAAGACGAATGGGAAGATCACATTATCCAGGAACCGCTCTGATGTTTTTTGCTTCTGACAACTCTGGCCCCGCCTTGCCCCTGGTCATGGCCGCACTGGCGGACGCCAACACAGGGTACGTGATGGGTTACGGCGCTGATCCAATCATGAACGAAGTACAGGCCCAGATCCGCGAAACGTTTGACGCGCCCGAGGCTGCCGTCTACCTCGTCTCTACTGGTACCACAGCTAATGCGCTCGCGCTGGCTACGTTGACCAGCCCGTGGGAAACCATCTTTTGTTCGCGTGTCGCGCATATCCAAGAAGACGAATGCAACGCACCCGAATTTTACACCGGCGGAGCCAAGCTCACTCTTGTTGGCGACGGTGACAAGGTATCACCCGTGGCTCTGACCGCGGCAATCGAGGCCGAGGAAAACCGCGGCGTGCATGGACCCCAACGTGGCCCGCTTTCGATCACTCAAGTCACCGAACGCGGAACCATCTATACGCTTGATGAAATTCGCACCCTAACCGCAATCGCCAAAGCCCACGACATGCCGGTCCATCTTGACGGCGCTCGCTTTGCCAACGCGATTGAAGCACTTGGCTGTTCACCTGCAGATATGACCTGGAAAGCCGGTGTCGACGCTGTCAGCTTTGGCGGCACAAAAAACGGCTGCCTTGGCGTCGAAGCAGTGATCTTCTTTGACCCCAAGCACTCTTGGGAATTTGAGCTGCGCCGAAAACGCGGCGGACACCTCTTTTCCAAGCACCGCTATCTATCTGCTCAGATGAATGCCTACCTCAAAGGCGATCTTTGGCGCCGCGCCGCCAATACTGCCAACGCGCGCGCCGCACGACTTGTCGCGGGTCTCAAGGAAGTATCCGCTGTCAGTTTTGCCCATGAACCACAGGCCAACATGGTTTTTGCGTCAATGCCCCGTGCCAAGCACAAATCTCTGTTCGAAGCCGGCGCGGTCTATCATATCTGGGATGGTAGCCTCGAAGGGGATGATCCAAACGCACTGGTCACCGCGCGCTTTGTCTGTGACTGGTCGATTAGTGAAGAACAGATCGATCAGTTTATTGCGCTGGCACAAAGCACCAACTAAGCGTGGCGAAGCGCGCCTAAGGAATTAACCTTGTCACTTCCTGCGCCACGGTGGCAGGATGCGAAATCGCACCCATATGCCCCGCACCAGGCACTCTCACTCGTACCGCGCCTTCGATCCGTTCTGCCAGCCCGTCGCAAATAGAGGTAATCTCCGGCGGTGACTCCACTCCATCCATTATTGCGCAAGGCACAGTAATCTCTCCTAAACGAGGCAAAGTACCAGGAGTGTCCAATGAAACGTAGTTTTGCGAACCCAAAACGAAAGGGATGCGGCGCGCAAATCCGTCACGTACTTGCTTTGGTATTGCCGCCCATGGCGTGCCGTCGTTCCATTGCTTCATAAAATCGCGCGCCGCTGCCGTGTGGTCTCCAGATCTGACAGCTCTGGCAATCCGCGAGACCATGGCCTCGTGCGCATCAAACCCCCCAAGGTCGATCCCGCGGGCCAAAGCGAAAAAAACTGGCTCGTAGAGCGTCAAACTGCGCACTATTTTTGGGTGGCTCACGGCCAGTTGCAATGCAACAACCGCCCCAAAGCTGTGAGCAATAACATCCACTGGGGCCTGTATTCTCTCGAGAACAGCCTCTGACACTAATGTTCCTGTACATGAGACCCCGTCATACGGCGCGCTACGTCCGTGCCCAGGCATGTCCAATGCGTGTATCGTCAGCACGTCATTCAGGTATTCGCTCACACCGCGCCATGCGCCCGAATGTGCCATTGTGCAATGTAAGGCCAGAGCAGTACGCCTACCCTGACCCAACTTACGCCAATATACATCTCTGGCGCTCAAAGTGCTCCGGCCAAGTGCCTGTCCAGATAGGTCAGACGGTCTTGACCCCAAAAACGCACGTCACCGTCAGTTATGTAAAATGGCGAACCAAAGACGCCTGCGCTAACGGCCTCTTCCAGATTGCGGGCATAAGTCTCGGCCCCAGCCAGCAAACCAGTATCAGCTAAGGCAGGATCAAATCCAGCCGCTTCCAGACAGGCGCGTATCACCTCGTCCTGAGCGACGTCCCTTTCCTCAACCCAACAGGCCCGCAGGATCGATTGAGTCAAAGCCCCGAGATCTCCGCCGCCCGCAGCTTGCGCCGCAATAATTGCATAAGAAGACGGCGCCATATTCGTGGGGAAATACGCCGGGGCCAGGTTCAATGGCATATCCAGCATCTTTGATTGATAGATCATGTCCTGAGCACGGTATTCTTGGCGCGAAGGATGGCGATCTTTGGGCGATGTGCCACCCGTCCGCGCAAACAACGCCATGATATCCAGGGGTTTGTAAGTAATCGTTGCGCCTTGCTTGGACGCGATTTCCTCCAACCGACCCCCTGCCAAATACGCATAGGGGGAAATCGTTGCAAAATAGTAGTCGATATGTGGCATTCCGCCCTCCGGTCATGCTGTGCTGTTTGCCTGACCCTAGGCACATGCTAAGCGGAAGGCAACGACACGAATCTGTCATAAGTGCACTTCTGGGGATCTCGCACATGCCAAATATTCTTGAACCAAAAATGATCACCGGCAGCTCGAACATGCCGTTGGCCAAAGCCATCGCACGCCGTATGTCTATGCACCGCGGCCAAACTGTAGAACTCGTCAACGCACGAGTTGAACGCTTCAACGATGCCGAAATCTTTGTCGAGGTCTACGATAACGTACGAGGTGAGGATATGTTCATTGTGCAGTCGACGTCACGTCCTGCCAACGACAACCTCATGGAACTACTTATTATGGCGGATGCGCTGCGTCGTTCATCGGCGAAACGCATCACAGCTGTGATCCCATATTTTGGCTATGCACGCCAAGACCGCCGCACCAAAGCCCGCACACCGATCTCTGCCAAGTTGGTGGCAAATATGATTGTCGAAGCGGGCATCGAGCGCGTTTTGACAATGGACCTACACGCGGCGCAGATCCAGGGTTTCTTCGATATCCCCGTTGATAACCTTTATGCGTCTCCAATTTTTGCGCTGGACATAAAACAACAATTTAAAGACACGCTTTCCGAAGTCATGGTTGTTTCTCCCGACGTTGGCGGCGTAGCACGTGCACGTGAATTGGCAAAACGAATTGGAGCTCCACTCTCAATTGTCGATAAGCGCCGCGAAAAGCCAGGCGAAGTAGCGGAGATGACCGTGATCGGTGACGTCTCTGGCAAAAAGTGTATTATCGTGGACGACATGTGCGACACTGCCGGAACACTCTGCAAAGCAGCTGAGGTCCTAATTGAACACGGCGCAACGGAGGTCCATTCTTACATATCACACGGTGTCATGTCTGGCCCCGCCGTCGACCGTGTTACAAAGTCGGTAATGAAGTCGTTGGTAATCACAGACTCTATTGAACCTACTCAATCCGTTCTTGATGCAGACAACATTCGGATCGTACCCACGGCCCCAATGTTTGCTCAAGCTATTATGAATATTTCGACCGGTACTAGCGTCTCGTCATTATTTGAAACCGAAACACTCGAACCGTCATATGAAGGCCTTTTCAAAGGCTAGCACAACGACGAGTACTGCGAAACCAGAAGCACCCTCGCAACTGTTTGCGAGGGTGCTATTAATTCAATGTAGATCGCGCAATCCTAGTCGTCTATTTGCCAATCATCTGCAAATGCCAATTCACCAATCGACATCCACGACATGCGCACTCGCGCTACTCGGCTATCACCCCAAGTGCGAAAAACCAGATGAAATCCAAGATTTGTGACCTCTTCGGCCACGACTTCGGCCCGTATATTATTCTGGCTGTCGATATCCCAAAGTGAGAGCCCCACGTGAACCACTGGTGGAACACGGTATTTTTGCGAAAATCGAATAAGTTTACGACGTTCCCTGGGGCCGTTTCCGGTCCACATTTCGCCGTCGTTTTCAAAGTCTGAAAACAGCGTCGCGTCGCCGCTGTCCACACCAATATAGTTATTCCGTAATTTCTTCATCGTAACTTCCCAATTACGTTAGGCATACGCTTTGTCTCTCGGAAAATTCAATCCCCAAAAATTGTTCACATGATGTCGTGTGTCAAAAAATGGCGATGCAATCTCTATCACGATAGAACCACTCGCTATGCGAACTACATCGGACTGCTCAAGGCAGTGGGACACCAGTTCCGGCAAAATGATACATCCGACCGCATGAAAACCAAGATGGAAAAGTAGTCCGAATGACCTTACGAAAGTTGAACGACCGAGTTGTGATACGCCTTATCGACGGTAAACCAATTGATTTCGAACACGTCATTCGACGCATGCCTCTCTTCTGCGGCGGAAGCAATCTAAATGGATTTCCACTCATCAACCGCGTCGCAAGGTTTTCAATCTGTGAGATCGAATCTCGACCATCAGCAAAAAAAAGGCCCCGCCATATGGCAGGGCCCAAGTGGAAAGTTCACAGATTCAAAATCAATCCATGTCATCCATTAGGTGCACAAGATCTGCCACGAATTTCTCCGCAGCGTCCTTGTCGTCGGCCCCAGCTCCTTCTGCCGACTTGCGGGCGCTCGTCAGAACGTCCTCAAGATCCGCCTTGCTAACTTCCGTACCAACATGCGCGTGTTCCGCGATGACAGAGATTGACTCTGCCGAGATTTCCGCGAAACCGCGGGTCACAACAAAATCTTTCTCACCGTCACTCGATTGCACCTTAACAACGCCCGGGCGAAGCGAGGTCAATAAAGGCGCGTGTCCCGCCATCGCGGTCAAGTCGCCATCCGCACCGGGAATTTGCACCGAGGTCACCTCGAGCGAAGCAAGGCTTCGCTCAGGGCTGACCAGATCAAATTGCATCGTGTTTGCCATTTCGGGCCTCCTTAGGCCGCTTCAGCAGCCATCTTTTCGGCTTTTGCGATCACTTCGTCGATGCCGCCAACCATGTAAAAGGCACCTTCGGGCAAGTGATCGTATTCGCCAGCCACGACAGCTTTGAACGACGCAATCGTGTCTTCCAGCGGAACCTGAACACCGTCAGAGCCGGTGAACACTTTCGCAACGTCAAACGGCTGCGACAGGAAACGCTCGATCTTACGGGCACGGGCCACGGCCATTTTGTCTTCTTCGGACAATTCGTCCATCCCGAGGATGGCGATGATGTCCTGAAGCGACTTGTAACGCTGCAGAATCTGCTGAACGTCGGACGCAACCTGATAGTGCTCTTCACCAATGATCAGCGGGTCAAGCAGACGCGAGGTCGAACCCAGCGGATCCACGGCAGGGTAGATACCCTTTTCCGAAATCGCACGGTCCAGAACGGTTGTCGCATCAAGGTGCGCAAACGAGGTTGCTGGTGCAGGGTCGGTAAGGTCATCCGCAGGCACGTAAACGGCCTGAACCGACGTGATCGAACCAGACTTGGTCGAGGTGATGCGTTCCTGCATCGCGCCCATGTCAGTTGCCAGCGTTGGCTGGTAGCCCACGGCCGACGGAATACGACCGAGCAGAGCCGAAACTTCCGAACCCGCCTGCGTAAAGCGGAAGATGTTGTCCACAAAGAACAGAACGTCAGCACCGGTTTCGTCGCGGAACTGTTCCGCCAGGGTCAGACCCGACAGTGCAACACGCATACGTGCACCGGGAGGCTCGTTCATCTGGCCGTAAACCAGAGCAATTTTCGACTCGGGCAGGTTGTCAGGAACGATAACACCGGATTCGATCATCTCGTGGTAGAGGTCGTTGCCTTCACGGGTCCGCTCGCCAACACCCGCAAACACGGACACACCCGAGTGCACTTTCGCGATGTTGTTGATCAGTTCCATGATCAGAACGGTTTTTCCAACGCCGGCACCACCGAACAGACCAATTTTACCACCCTTGGTATAGGGCGCCAGCAGGTCGATAACTTTGATGCCGGTGGTCAGGATTTCGGTCGCGGTCGACTGATCGGCAAATGCCGGTGCGTCGCCGTGGATCGGGCGTGTGCCTGTCGCGTCAACCGGGCCCTGTTCGTCAACCGGGTCGCCGGTCACGTTCAGGATACGGCCAAGTGTGCCAGTTCCAACCGGAACAGCAATCGGAACACCAGTGTCTTCAACCGCTTGTCCGCGCACCAAACCTTCGGTGGCGTCCATCGCGATGGTACGAACTGTGTTTTCGCCAAGGTGCTGGGCCACTTCCAGAACCAATTTCTTACCGTTGTTTTCGGTGGTCAGCGCGTTGAGGATTTCCGGCAGGGCGTCCTCGAACTGCACGTCCACAACGGCGCCAATGACCGCGGTCACTTTGCCTTTTGCGTTTGCCATGTTTCGTCTCCGGTTCTTAGAGCGCTTCAGCGCCCGAGATGATTTCAATAAGCTCGTTGGTGATCACAGCCTGACGCGAGCGGTTGTACTGAATGGTCAGTTTGTCGATCATGTCGCCAGCGTTGCGTGTCGCGTTGTCCATTGCCGACATCCGAGAGCCTTGCTCGGATGCGCCATTTTCCAACAGCGCAGCAAAGATCTGAGTTGCGACGCCGCGCGGCAACAAGTCAGCCAGAATGGCCTCTTCACTGGGCTCGTAGTCATACAACGTAGCGGCACCTGCATCCTCGACTTCGTCAAACGATGCCGGAATGATCTGCTGAGCTGTCGGCACTTGAGTTACGACGTTGACAAACTTCGAATAGAAGATCGTGCACACGTCAAACTCTTCGCTATCAAATCGCGCCAGAAGATCGCGTGCGATATCCTGAGCGTTGTCGTATCCGATGCGCTTTACTTCTGTCAGGTCAACATGACCAACAAAGTGCTCGCCTAGATCCCGTTTTATGCTGTCACGGCCTTTTTTTCCAACGGTGACAATCTTCACCGTTTTGCCCTGAGACAGTAGTTCCTGCGCCCGCGCACGACCAAGCTTGGCAATGTTCGAGTTGAAACCGCCACATAAACCGCGTTCAGCCGTCATGATGACTAGCAAGTGAACATCATCCTTGCCCGTGCCACTCAGTAGCTTGGGCGCAGAATCCGATCCACCAACCGAAGCAGCCAGCCCACCCAGAACGGCATTGAACCGTTCTGTGTATGGGCGCGACTGTTCCGCGCTTTCCTGCGCGCGGCGAAGTTTCGCCGCGGCAACCATTTGCATGGCTTTTGTGATCTTCCGAGTGTTTTTTACACTCTCGATCCTGTTTTTAAGGTCCTTTAGATTTGGCATCTGTCAGGCCCCTTACGCGAAATCAGCGGCGAATTCGTCGAGTGCTGCTTTCACTTTATCTGCGGCGTCGCCCTTGATCTTGGGATCTTCATCGGTGATCCACTGCAAAAGGTCCGCGTGTTTGCTGCGAAGGTGCAGCAACATGCCTTGCTCAAAGCGGCCAACGTCGGACACTTCAACTTTGTCCAGATAACCGTTCACACCCGCGAAAATCACACAGACGATTTCGGCGTTGGTCAGTGGAGAATACTGGGCCTGCTTCATCAGTTCGGTCAGACGTGCGCCACGGTTCAAAAGCTGCTGTGTTGCGGCGTCAAGGTCAGACCCGAACTGAGCAAACGCAGCCATCTCACGATACTGAGCCAGCGAAAGCTTCACCGGACCGGCAACCGAAGACATCGCCTTGGTTTGCGCCGAAGAGCCAACCCGCGAAACCGACAGACCGGTGTTCACAGCTGGGCGGATACCCTGATAGAACAGTTCGGTTTCAAGGAAGATCTGGCCATCAGTGATCGAAATCACGTTGGTCGGAATAAACGCAGAAACGTCACCACCTTGGGTTTCGATCACAGGCAGCGCAGTCAGCGAACCGGAACCGTAATCTTCGTTGAGCTTGGCCGAACGCTCTAGCAGGCGCGAGTGGAGATAGAAAACGTCACCAGGATAGGCTTCACGTCCGGGTGGGCGACGCAGCAGCAGAGACATCTGACGATAAGACACGGCCTGTTTGGACAGGTCATCGTAGATGATCAGCGCGTGACGGCCGTTGTCGCGGAAGAACTCCGCCATTGCGGTCGCAGCGTATGGTGCCAGGAACTGCATTGGCGCTGGATCGGAAGCAGTCGCGGCGACAACGATCGAATATTCAATTGCACCGGTCTCTTCCAGCTTTTTCACCAGCTGAGCAACAGTCGAACGCTTCTGACCGATCGCAACGTACACACAGTACAGTTTTTTGCTCTCGTCATCGCCAGCGGCTTCGTTGTAGGATTTCTGGTTCAGGATCGCATCCAGAGCCACAGCCGTTTTACCGGTCTGACGGTCACCAATGATCAGCTCGCGCTGGCCACGGCCAATCGGGATCATCGCGTCAACCGATTTCAGACCAGTCGCCATCGGCTCGTGCACCGATTTACGCGGGATAATGCCTGGCGCTTTCACATCCGCAACGCCGCGCTCAGTGGATTCAATCGGGCCTTTGCCGTCGATTGGGTTGCCCAGACCGTCCACAACACGACCCAAGAGGCCGTTGCCGATTGGCACGTCCACGATCGAGTTGGTGCGCTTAACTGTGTCACCTTCTTTGATGTCACGGTCGGACCCGAAGATAACAACACCAACGTTGTCGCTCTCAAGGTTCAGGGCCATACCCTGAATACCACCGGGGAATTCAACCATCTCACCGGCCTGAACATTGTCCAGCCCGTAGACGCGCGCGATACCGTCGCCGACGGAAAGCACACGGCCAACTTCGGCCACTTCGGCTTCATTGCCGAAATTTTTAATCTGGTCCTTAAGGATCGCAGAGATTTCGGCTGCTTGGATACCCATTATCCGACCTCTTTCATTGCATTCTGGAGGGAAGCGAGCTTGGAGCGGATCGACGTATCGATCATCTTCGAACCCACTTTAACGACAAGACCGCCAACGAGGGCATCGTCAACGGTCGCATTGATCTTAACAGTTTTGCCCACACGAGCTTCCAGCGTTTTCGCCAGCTTCTCGCTCTGAGTTTTGGTCAGCGCCTTGGCGGTTACTACATCGGCGGTCACTTCACCCTTTTGCTCGGCAATCATTGCGCGCAGCTGTTCAATCAGCTGGGGCAGCACGAACAAACGGCGTTTTTCTGCCATCAGGCCCAGAGCTTTTTTCAGAACGGGCATCAGGCCCATCTTATCGGCAATGGCACCTATAGCCTTACCTTGATCGTCGCGGCTCACCAACGGTGAGTTGATCAACGCGCCCAGGTCGGCACTGTCTGCCAGCACGTTTGCCAATTCATCCAATCCTGATTCCAGTTTGGCAAGTGCATTATTCTCTTGAGCGATCTCAAAGACCGCGGTGGCATAGCGCTCGGCGATGCCGGAGGAGATCGAAGCTGGTTCGGACACGTCCACCCTTCCGCTTTCTGGCTCCGGCTTCTGCATACATGTGTATGCAATTCCTCGGAGCGTTACGTCGCCCTGCTGATGAGCAGGGCAGTCAAATCCGACGCGGGTGTAGCAGAGGCTCGAGCGTCTAGCAACATTGTTTGAAATATTCCCAAAACCCGCAAAAGTCCTTGTTTATAAGGTGTTGCGCAGGGTGCGACCCTTTGCCTGCGACAGAGGGTCAAAAAAATGCCCCTCAAAGACGGGTTTTTCGCGATTCCCATGCCCCAATTGTGCCGTTACTCCGCGGCGACAGAGTGTTTCGATGGACCCGCATTGTATTTGACGCCCAATCGCGTCAACGTTGTTGGGACTTCTAATGAGGCCACGGTACTTACAGTGGTGTCCATTTTTCTATTGTCCCTGCTTGGATTCGGCTTTGCGTTAATTCTGGCCGAAACCATCTCTGATGATGACAATGACAACGAGACGGAAACCGAAACCCCGACGTGTGGTGCCCAAACGATCACCGGTACAGTCGGAGATGATTTTCTTGTCGCACATGACAGCCAACTTGTGCGCGCCGAAGATGGCGATGACCGCGTCAGGGTTCTGGGTGACACCACTGTTCAAGGCGGCGTTGGTAGCGACATTCAGTGCTGCTTTGAAAGCGCAGAGGACGCGGAATTCTACGTCGGCGCGGGTGATGACCGCATTGATACCAGCCGCGTAACCGCCGGGCAAAGCAATGGCGGAAGCGTCAAAGACCATATCACTTCAGGTAGCCAAGGTGTTGCACGAGGCGGTTAGGGTAACGATGAGATCACGACAGGCGCAATTAGCGCAGTTTTGGGCGGCACTGGGGATGACAGCATCACGGCAACCGACGGTTCCGACCTGCGCGGAGGATATGGCGACGACACGATCTCCGGCCAAGATGACGCAACACTGTTCGGTAGACACGGCGATGACCGCATCTCTGTCGGGGATCACTCTCCTTTCGACGGCAGGCACGGAGACGACCCGATCTTCGGGGGAAACGAAAGCGAACTCCTTGGGGGTGCAGGCGACGACGCGCTTCGCATTGGCAGCGGTTTCGGACATGGTGGCGAGGGGGCGGATCATCTCACAGCCGCACTAAGCTGGCTCCTGAGCGACCAAGGCGCGCAGCTAACTATTACCGGTGGCGAAGGAATCGACCGCTGTTCTGTTGCGCCCGAGCGCTGCAGGGGAGACCACGAGTTTAGATCTGCCCCCCGGTCGTCATCACGGGTTTCGCGACCGGGGCCAAACAGCTGATTCTGGAGGAGGCAGACCTGATGGTGTTACTTTCCGCCGTTATCGCTCCTCCTCTAACGGGAGCTACACAGAGGTCACGGCAACGTATGAATTGGGCCTAGGCGTCACTTCCCCGGATGACAACCAGATCCCGATCGTTATCATCTTGAGGGTGTGCCCGAATTGGGCGAGGACGACATTTCCGTCATCAGTTAGGCGGATAACGATACTGAATTGTCCCTTGTATCTGGAACAGACGGCGACGACACCGTTTCTTTCACGCCAGACAGTTTCCTTTTGGCCGGGCCTGGCAATGATATGGTGACGTCAAGTATCGAAAATGCAGTTGTCCGTCTGTGCGACGGAGACGGCACCAACATGTCCGACGCGAACGGTGGCAATGTTCACGGTGGCATCGGCAACGATACAATTGCCTACGGTGGTGCAGGCGAAGACACCCTTGTCGCCGAGTGCGGCTCAGGCAACCACGTGTTCCATGGCGGCAGGGGCTATGACAGTTATGAAGTCGGCGGTGATCATGTTTTTGTGGGCACAGCACATGAAGTATTGTTGTGAACGTTTATCCCGAAGACATCGGCGAGGAAGCCCCATTTATTAGTAGCAACCACGATCCATACAGTGCTTTGCCCGCACTAGACTGGCCAGACGGTGTGTTTGTCCTGTATTTGCCGCCGGAGTTATTGGCGATCTGACGATCGTTTCCGTCCCGATACAAACAACCCAATGTCCTTTCGACCTTGAACCATCAGCACCGCCAACAATCAGGTTTGGTTTCGGTCCGAGCCTGGATTTTTGATTAGGGCTCACCAACTGGACCTGTTCATCATCAACCGCGACGTTGTCTTCTAGTGTAATTCGGCACTTGCCGCTCCAAACTTTAAACTGGCTTCGCCACCGGCGATGGGGCCAAAACCCCCAACGGCTTTTTCACGGCCTCGCGCAGCCCAGGTCCGCTCGGCGCATGAACCCGTTTGCTTGCCTCAACGATCAAAACGCCTCCCGACATGACCGGCGAAACGGTTTTCCCAAAGCTCTCGATCAGTGGGCCGGATTTGCGCCAGAATCGCTTGTGCGACGGGGGCTGAAACAGAGTCGCGCGATGACGTTCTGGCATGAAACCATGTTGACGCAACTGAGCCTCCAATTGTCCAGTGGAATAAGGGCGTCCAAAACCAAATGGCGTTTTGTCGCTGCGCGACCACAGGCCTGAACGATGGGGCACAACAAATATGGCCCGCCCTCCGGGGCCCAGAACCCGATGCGCCTCAAGCAAAACATCAGTGGGCCGTTCGCTGGTCTCCAGCCCGTGCATCATCACCAACCGGTCCACATGGCCCGTTTCGATCGGCCACAGCGTCTCTTCGCACAGGACCGAAACGTTTTTCATCCCCGCAGGCCAGGGCATAACGCCCTGCGGTCCCGGCATCAAACCGATGACCCGACGCGCTTCGGCCAGATAAGGGCGCAACAACGGCACCGCAAAGCCAAACCCCGCCACTGTCTGCCCTTTTGCATCCGGCCAAAGTTCCAACAACTCATCGCGCACGGCCTTTTGCGCCGCGCGCCCCAAAGTGCTGCGGTAATAAAAATTCCGTAAGTCCTGCACATCAAGATGCATTGCACCCGGTCCCATGATCGGCAAAGCTCTATTCAACATAGCAATGAAAAGGCGAAAATCCATGCCCTCCCAACAGCTCGTTACCATCCCCTGTCTTTCCGACAACTACGCCTTCCTGCTTCACAACACTGTGACGGGCGAAACAACTCTGATCGATGCACCCGAAGCGGCGCCAATCAATGCAACCCTTGCCGAACGAGAGTGGTCGCTCACCACAGTAATGCTCACTCATCATCACTACGATCACATTGATGGTCTACCTGATATCCTTGCCCAGTATCCCAACGCAAAGGTCATTGGCGCATCGGCAGATGCTCACCGATTGCCAGCACTCGATGTTGCAGTAGCCGAAGGCGACACGCTGACCATCGCAGGTGAATCCGTGCGGGTGATCGACGTACCCGGTCACACCGTCGGCCACATCGCCTATTACTTCCCGGACACCAAAGCTGTTTTTACTGGTGACAGCCTCATGGCTTTAGGATGTGGTCGCTTGTTTGAAGGCACACCAGACATGATGTGGCAAAGCCTTTCCAAGCTCGCCGCTCTGCCGGACGGCACTACCGTCTGTTCCGGCCACGAATACACAGTCGCTAATGGCCGTTTTGCCGCCACCATAGACACCGGAAACCCAGCTCTGAACACACGACTCGCTGCTGTGGCCAAGGCGCGCGCGGACGGCATTCCAACCGTACCTTCATCCCTCGCAGAGGAACGTGCGACAAACCCGTTCCTGCGCCCGAACGATCCCGCGATACAGCGACTCCTTGGAATGGAGGGCGCGGACCCGGCGTCTGTTTTTGCTGAAATCCGCCGTCGAAAAGACAATTTCTAACCCCTACCCCCTGCGCACGCTTGCATAGCGGCGAAAAATCCGCTTTGCCCAGTTTTCCTGCAATCTGCGATTTCCTTGAGGAAAACACCCAAATTTCAGGTCGATCACGATAATTGTGAGGCAAAAAAGCAAGAAAGTCCTTGAAGACAGCCTCAGATCGACCAAACTTTAACTGTATGAGGCCAATGATGTGGTTGGGGCCTCGGCCCTCCGCATCCCAGAACTAGAAGGAGCACGAGAGCAGTGCCTTCATTCTCGAATACACTAGAACACGCCATTCACGCGGCTTTGGCTCAAGCGAACCAGCGCAAGCACGAGTTTGCCACGCTGGAGCACTTACTTCTGTCGCTACTGGACGAACCCGATGCCCTGCGCGTGATGCAAGCGTGCAGCGTCAATGTCGATGAACTGCGCGAGACGCTTGTTGAATTCATCGATGATGACCTGTCTAACCTTGTGACAGATATCGAAGGATCCGAGGCAGTGCCGACCGCTGCGTTCCAGCGCGTTATCCAGCGCGCTGCGATCCATGTGCAGTCATCCGGTCGAACCGAAGTAACCGGCGCCAACGTGCTGGTCGCCATTTTTGCCGAACGCGAATCCAATGCTGCCTACTTCCTTCAAGAACAGGATATGACCCGGTATGACGCGGTCAACTACATCGCGCATGGCGTGGCCAAGGACCCCGCTTTTGGTGAGGCGCGGCCTGTCACCGGAGCCCCTGAAGAGAACGATGAACAGGCGGGAGCGCAGGTTGAAGGCGACAACAAAGAGAGTGCGCTTGCAAAATACTGTGTCGATTTGAACGTCAAGGCCTCTCAAGGCGACGTTGATCCGCTCATTGGCCGCGATCACGAAGTTGAACGCTGTATTCAAGTGCTGTGCCGCCGCCGAAAGAACAACCCTTTGCTAGTGGGTGACCCTGGTGTTGGGAAAACCGCAATCGCAGAGGGCCTCGCACGCAAAGTGGTTCAGGGTGAAACACCGGAAGTGCTCGCTTCTACAACCATCTATTCACTCGATATGGGGGCACTTTTGGCCGGCACCCGCTATCGCGGCGATTTCGAGGAACGTCTCAAGGCGGTTGTGACTGAACTTGAGGCGCACCCAGACGCCGTTCTTTTTATTGACGAAATTCACACAGTGATCGGCGCCGGTGCGACTTCTGGTGGCGCGATGGATGCATCTAACTTGCTGAAACCGGCATTGCAGGGCGGCAAACTGCGCACAATGGGGTCCACAACCTATAAAGAGTTCCGCCAGCACTTTGAAAAAGATCGAGCCCTGTCGCGCCGCTTCCAAAAAATCGACGTGAACGAGCCGACTGTTTCAGACAGCATCAAGATCCTCAAAGGTCTTAAGGAATATTTCGAGGAGCACCACTCCGTAAAATACACCGCCGACGCGATCAAAACAGCTGTGGAACTCTCCGCACGCTATATCAACGACCGCAAGCTGCCGGACAAGGCCATTGATGTCATCGACGAAGCCGGCGCCGCGCAACATCTTGTCGCGGCTTCCAAGCGCCGCAAAACCATCGGAGTGAAAGAAATCGAAGCGGTCGTAGCGAAGATCGCCCGCATTCCGCCCAAAAATGTGTCCAAGGACGATGCAGAAGTTCTCAAAGATCTCGAAAAATCCCTCAAGCGCGTGGTCTTCGGTCAGGACAAGGCCATTGATGCTCTGTCTTCCGCGATAAAACTGTCGCGTGCAGGTCTGCGCGAGCCGGAAAAACCCATTGGAAACTATCTTTTTGCAGGCCCAACCGGGGTTGGTAAGACCGAAGTGGCCAAGCAGCTGGCGCACACACTGGGCGTCGAGCTATTGCGCTTTGACATGTCTGAGTACATGGAGAAACACGCGGTTTCGCGTCTCATTGGCGCCCCTCCAGGCTATGTCGGCTTTGATCAAGGGGGAATGCTAACCGACGGTGTGGATCAGCATCCACATTGTGTTCTGTTGCTTGACGAGATCGAAAAGGCCCACCCTGATGTATACAATATTCTGCTGCAGGTTATGGATCACGGCGAACTGACAGACCATAATGGACGTACAGTCTCTTTCCGCAACGTGGTCCTCATTATGACTTCCAATGCAGGCGCTGCCGAACAAGCCAAGGCAGCGATAGGATTTGGCCGTGACCGTCGCGAAGGTGAGGATACCGCTGCAATCGAGCGCACTTTTACGCCTGAATTCCGCAACCGTCTCGACGCGGTAATTTCTTTCGCACCCCTGCCCAAGGACGTGATTCTTCAGGTCGTCGAAAAATTTGTTCTGCAGCTCGAAGCGCAACTCATGGATCGCAACGTATCTATCGAGCTTACTCGCAAAGCCGCCGAATGGCTGGCCGACCGCGGCTATGACGAAAAAATGGGCGCTCGCCCTTTAGGCCGCACGATACAAGAGTATATCAAGAAACCACTGGCCGAAGAGTTGCTCTTTGGCAAACTGGCCAAAGGTGGGCTTGTTAAGGTCAAAGTCAAGGATGGCGAACTGGTCCTGGATATGTCCGGCCCGGAAAAGCCGCGGATATCGGGAGATAAACCACCGCTGCTCACGGCCGAGTGACACGCGCTGCACTCAAATTCATTGTCAGCACCCTAATGGCATTACAGGCCTTTGGGGTGATATCTATTGCCCAAGCAGACCCACCGCAGTTGGTCCATCCGGTCGATTGTGTCCTTGGTGAAACTTGTTTCATCCAGAACTACGTCGATCACGACCCAAGCCCCGATTACGCCGATTTCTCTTGCGGCCCGCTCAGCTACGATGGCCACAAGGGTACAGATTTCGCACTACCTAGCCTCGAAGTTATGATGTCTGGCGTCAGCGTTCTGGCCGCAGCGCCCGGTGTTGTCAGTGGCGTTCGTGATGGTATGCCCGATCAGGAATTCAACGAACAAAACGCCGCCACAGTTCAAGGGCGCGATTGCGGTAACGGTGTCGCCATAGATCACGGCGATGGTTGGGTCACGCAATATTGCCACATGAAACAGGACAGCGTCGCAGTCACTTTAGGTCAACGGGTCACTACAGGTGAAACTCTCGGCCAGGTAGGCCTATCTGGCCGCACACAGTTCCCCCACCTCCACATATCGCTGCGCCAGAACGAACGAGTCGTGGACCCTTTCCGCCCGGACCCAAAAACCACAAACTGCGCGCCATCACCCCAAACACTATGGAAATCTCCAACAAAGTACGTACCCGGAGGGTTGATCCAGGTTGCCTTCGCTCCTGGTATTCCACAGTTTAAAACCATCAAATCAGGCATGGCCGCCCACCCCAAACTTCCAGCCCAGGCAAAGGCGCTCGTGCTGTTCGCTTACGGTTTTGGCAGCCGCGCGGGCGATAGTGTAATCCTCGAAATTATCGGTCCGCAAGGAAACGTCCTAACGCATACTGAAATTCTTGAGAAAACTCAGGCCCAATATTTCAGGGCATCGGGCCGTCGCACCCCAATGGGCGGCTGGCTGCCTGGCGTTTATCACGGCAAGGTCGAGGTTCTGCGGGATGGTGTCGCGCTAGACAGCGGCGCGGCGACAGTCCTAATCCAATAACCCTCTATCTTTCGGTGAATTTCAACTCAATTCGCCGATTGCGCGCTCTTGCCTCAGCAGTATCCGTGTTGTCAACCGGTTGGTATTCACCAAAACCATTTGCCGATAATCGATATGGCGCTACCCCGAGCGCTTCGATCATAAAGCGCACAACCGACAACGCGCGCGCTTGACTAAGCTCCCAGTTATCCGCGTAGAAGCCGCCACCAATTGGAACATTATCTGTATGCCCGTCGACCCGGATAATCCAGTCGATCTCGTCTGGTATTTCACCTGCAACCGTCTGCAATATCTGCGCGACCTTGGCGATCTCGTCTTTACCTTCGATTGACAGATCCGCACTGCCCGGCGCGAACAATACTTCCGAGGCGAACACAAACCGGTCGCCGACAATGCGTACACCTTCTTGTGCGCCCAGCACTTGTCGTAAGCGGCCAAAGAACTCTGACCGATACTGTGCCAAATCCTTGGTCTCCGCCTCCAGCGCGGCCTTTTCTGCCTCCAACCGCTTGCGCTCTTCCTCTTCAAGCTCCCGCCGCCGCCGCTCTTCCGCAGCCGCGCGCGCCAGTGCAGCGTTCAGGTCGCTGCCCAAAGTTTCCAACTGTACTCGCGCCGCCGCATCGCGCTCCTTGTAGTCATCAAGCAACGCCTGCAATCCCGCCAGCTGCGTTCGTAGCGCACCAATTTGTTGGTTCAAGGCCTCGATCTTACGTAGGCTCTCTGCCGATCGCGCCTCTTCCTGCTCCAACGCCTTGTTCGCGGCTGCCAGCAAGGCTGCCCGTTCTTGCGCAGCACTCAACGCCTCACCCGAAGACCCTTCGGCCAAACGTTGCGCCGCCAACGCAGCGGCCAGTTCGCGTTCCAACGCCTCCGTATCACGCAAAGTCGCCTCCACCGCCAACTTCGCAGCCACGGCAGCAGCTAACCTCTCACGCAAGGAACGGGCATTTTCCTGAACAGCAACCAGCTCTGCCTCGGTTGACTGCTGCGCCAATACAGCCGCCGCCAACCGCTCTTCCAGTGATTGCAGCGCATCTTGCAAACCGGCCCCATTGCTTTCTGCTTCATCTGCACGTGACTCGGCCGCCAATTGTGCTGCCAACGCCTCAGACAATTGCAACTCAAGCGCAGTCAATAGGTCCACCTTGCTCGCGACCTCCACTTCGGCCAATGAAAGCGCCGCTTCGACCGACGCCAAACGCGCACTCAGGTCCTCAAGGTCGGCGCGCAACTCGCCCTGAGTTGAATTCGCACCCAGTCGCGCCGCCTCCAGCGCGGCTTTCGTTTCTACCAACTCCCTTGTTAGCGCTTCCAGATCAGCGCTCAGGCGATCTTCCACGGCTTTCGCTGCTGTTTCAGTTGAAGTCAGTTTTGCCTCGACGGCCGCCAACCGGGCCTGCAAATCCGAGACTGTTTGGGTGCCTGTTTCCACGCCCAACAACGCCGCCGTCAACTCCGCCTTGACCGAGGCGAGCTCTGCCGCGGTGGCGGTCGCATCTTGCTTGGTTGTCTCCAGCGCCAATACTGCGCGTGCCAACTGAGCCGCCAAATCTTCTTTTTCAGCCAGCACGCCTTCCAGATTTCCACGCGCCACGGCCAAATCTCGTTCCCGCGCAGCAAGCTCCGCCTGAACCGCTGCCAACCTGAGGGCAGCCTCTGCAAGGTCATCGGAAACATCCTGCCCTTCAACCAATGCTGCCGCAAGCTTCAGATCCAGATCCTCTCGCGCGGCCTCGGCGGCGGCCAACATTGTCAGCGTGTCTTCGGCCTCCTTGCGCTGCGCCTCCAGTGCGAGCGTCATCGCCGTCAACTCCGCCTCGGCATTTTGCAAGCGTTCGCGTAACGCCTCTGCCGCTGCTGCTTCAGCCAGCCGTGCCATTTCCTCTGCGCTCAGCGTCTCTTCCAACTCGCCTGCGCGGGCCACGAGATCGGCTTCGCGCGCCTCGCTTTGGGCCAGCTTGCTCTGCAGATCATCGATCAAAGCCTGCAAGGCTTCACGCCGCGCCGCGTCCAGCCGCGCCGCCTCAACCTGTGCATCAATCTCGGTCCGTGCCTGCGCCAGCGCCAAATTTAGCGCCTCTCGTTCATCCACCAACGCCGCACGTTCCGCGTCCAATTCATCACGCCGCGATTCAAGATCTGCAATTGTGCTCAGAGCAGCTTCGCGTTGCGACAACAAGGTCGCCACCTGCGCCTCAAAACTGGTAATACTAGCCTGCGCGGCCTCCAGCGCGGCTTCAGTCGCATCCCTTTCCGCCGTCAGAGACGCAATCAACGCATCCTGCTCGCGCACCAGTGTTTCTCGATCATCCAAAGTCGCTCGAAGTCCACCTAATTCGGTCTCCAAACCGGCAGACCGTTCGCGCTCAAGCCCTAAGGCGCTGGCCAATGCGGCAACTTCCAACTCCAACGCGTTCAGCTCAGTTTCCTGTCCGGTAATCGTCTCGCTCAGCACCGATTGAACGATCATGAAAATCGTCAAAACGAACATCAACACCAGCAAGAGGCCGGTCATTGCATCGACAAAACCGGGCCAGATCGAAGCCTGAAATCGCTGTCCTGTGCGCCGAGAAAGGGCCATAGAACCGCCCCCTACCCTTCGCCCGGCTCAGGTCGTGGTTTGGCGCGCAATTTTCCAACGGCCTTGGGCCGTTCTGCCTGAATCTTTGCCATTTGCCGCAATGTGCGCTGCAAAGCCGACAGATCAGTGCGCAACTCGGCCATGCTCTCCTGACGCCCCGCCGAAACCTCTTCCAGAATGCGCAACATCTGAACGTCAATCGAACGCAACCGCATCCGGCTTTCTGCATCGATCCCGCTGCCGCCATCTTCTTCGCGATGTTCAATGGCGTGGATCAACCGTTCCTGCCCTTCGGCAACGCGCAGCAGCGCTTGGGTCGTGGGCGCCTGCGCCTCCATTCGGTCAGTCATCCGATGGATTGCCTCGGCTAGTTGGTTCAGACGTTCATCCGCGTCGACTCGCCCCCCCATCGCCAGCGAAACGTTCTGTTGCAAAAGCTCCATTTGTTGGGCCATGTGATCAAATGCCATGCTCACACCGGACATTTCGCCGCCGTCGCCGTCACCCCCATCGCCGGATGAAAACCCGACCCGTGTGATCGAACTCAACCACTCTTCCAGTTCGCGGTAAAATCGGTTCTGCCCGTGCCCGGCGAACAGCTCTAGCAAACCTACGATCAACGATCCCGCCAGCCCTAAAAGCGACGACGCAAATGCGATTCCCATGCCTCCCAACTGTGCTTCCAGCCCGGTCATCAAACGCGAAAATCCGTCCGCACTGCTTTCACCTTCTTGCGGTGCAAGGCTACGGATTGTGTCGACTACAGCTGGAACCGTCGTGGCAAGGCCGTAGAACGTCCCCAAAAGCCCTAAGAAGATCAACATATTAACAAGGTAGCGTGTGATTTCACGCCCCTCGTCAATCCGTGTCGCGACCGAATCCAGAATGGATCGTGAACTGGAAGCTCCAATCTGGCTATGCGCCCCACGTGACCGCAACAGCGCTGCTAACGGCGCCAACAACGATGGCGGTTGATAAGAATTATGCCCCTCGCGCAAGCCCGCAAAACTCTCGATCCAACGCACAGATTTGATCAGTGAAAATACCTGCCAGAAACAAGCCAAAACACCGATCAAGAAGACAAACGCGATGAACCCGTTCAGGTACGGGTTGGCGATAAACACCGGCAAAACGCGCGGTAGGGCGACGTAGACCAACAGGCCCGTCAGCCCCAACACGACCAGCATCAATATGATCTGACGAAACGGTTGAGAGAAGTGCGGCTCGACTTTGCGGTCCGGCTGGTCCATGTGGACGGTTCCTGACACTATGATTTAATCGCGCTCACCCTAATGGCACTTGGTCACAGTGCCAAGGATTTATGCGCTGCACTGCCGCATCTGCATCAAACTGTTGTCAATTCGCGCACACGTTGCGACAACCAATCCAGTTCCGGATCAGTGATCCCCAGCTCGCCCAGATGACTTGCCGTATTGTGCAGATACTCGGTGTTGGGACCCCGTCCACCGACCGCCTCTGCTATGATCTGCGCCTGCTCTTCGACGTCCAGATGGCAATACTGTACATGATGCGGGTCAATCACATATGTCACTGCCACTACTTCGCGCCCATCCGCCAGCGTCACGGGCAGTTTCTTTTCCAGATAGGCCGAGCTGATCAGCTCCCGTTCGCGCAAATAGTCCAATGTCGCTTCGCGCCGCTCCGGTGTTACGGACAATGCGAGCCCCTGACAGGTCGCCCCTGCCAACTCGTCCAATGCCAAAACCAGCCCCGGCGAGTCCACTGTTCCGCGATGGTGGATCGAACGCATACAAAAGCTTCGGTGCCAGCCCGGCAACGTCGCAATCGACTTTTCTTCATATTCAAAGCCCGGATTCCATAACAAGGACCCGTATCCAAAAACCCACATATTCCGCCTCTGGTTCTTTTTTGCGAGCGCCTTTAAACACCAATTCGAAGGAATGGAAAAGAGGCCACCCCAAGATGAAGCGACTTGCCTTTCTTATCATCTTTGCTGCCTTCGTCTGGTCTGGCTTTTGGGCTGTGGGTTTCTGGGGACTTAACGTCGGACTGGATGCTTGGTTCAAACAACGCCGCGCAGAAGGCTGGGTCGCAGAATTTGATGAACGTAGCATCCTTGGTTATCCCAGCCGCTTTGACATCACGTTCGAGAATCTCTCCCTGGCCGATCCAGATACATCTGTCGCCTGGGAGGCTCCTTTTTTCCAAATCCTCGCGCTTAGCTACCGCCCGAACCACGTTATCGCTGTCTGGCCAAACAACCAGACCCTAGCAACCCCGACCGAGAAACTCACGCTGCGCACAAAAGACATGCGCGCTTCGCTTGTATTGCTGAGCGACACAAATCTTAGCCTTGATCGAACCAACCTCTCAATCCAGAATCTTGCACTTAACTCTACAGCCGGCTGGCAATTGACCGCCCAAAACCTCGACCTCGCTCTGCATTCCGTACCAGATACCGCAGCCACCTATCGCGTGGGGCTGAATACCAAGGAACTTGCACCCAACGTAGCGTTTCGCATGCCGGCAGACGTAAACTTGCCCCGTACATTCAGTGCTCTGAATGCACGCCTAACCGCCAAGTTCGACCGCCCCCTTGATCGCACCACTATCGAAGAGAGCCGCCCGCAGCCCACCGCGCTTGATTTGGAACTGGCTGAAATCACCTGGGGTGAGTTGCACCTCAACGCCGCTGGCCAAGTCACACTCGACAAACTGGGCTACCCAACTGGTGCGATTACCATCCGCGCTGTCAACTGGCGCGAGATCCTGAACATCGCGCGCGCTTCTGGTCAATTCTCCTCCGACGTCCTCAATACCGTGGAATCCGCACTCGATTTAATCTCGAAGCTTTCCGGCAATTCAAACGAGCTGGACTTGCCGCTGACATTCGAGAACAACACGACCCGCCTCGGCCCAGTTCCCATCGCACCCGCGCCTCGTATCCGTTTGCGCTAAGCGAAGCAGCCCGTACGGGTCAATGCGCGCACACCAGAAACATTACCGGCAATAACTCCCACCGCGGTGGCGCGCGATATCAAAATGGAAATGATCCCGATGGTAACGATCCGAGTTGGGGCCTAGAACAGTTCCAAACGGACCACAGGCTTTAGAGTGCGCCTTCTTGAGGATGCGACCTTTCTTGCCTTTGTTCCAATCTCGCAGCACGCTGATACTGTCTCCATTCTTCAAATGCACCGCCGCAATATCAATTGCATTTCCCTTACCGTGCTCCGAAATTTTTGCACCGGGTCGGTTGTTGCGCGTACGGCACGCATAGCTAGCCACCACTTTCAGCTCAGCTACCCCGCCGCCGTACCGCCCCACTGCTGGCTCAAGCCCCTTGTCGACCCAAAGCTGTAACGCCCGCGCCGTATCACATTTGATCGTCGCTGGTCGGCTCAAATTAACTCCGTTCACTTCGTGAAGCCGAATTGCGTCTCTTGGAATGCCACAGCCGCGTACGTTCGACATTACCGGCTTGATCTCTTCGCCGTACAGCTTGCGATCCTTGCAAAGCCTTACAAGCCCATCTTTGCGCTTTGCCCTCAGCGACCAGTCGCGTTTCTTCTTTTCCGGCTTCGCCTCAGGCTCAGGTTTTGGCAAAACCGCAGCCGTCGAGGCTGCCGCAACCGCAGAGGACACCTTCCGGGTTACATTTTGAGGTCGTACAACTGGACGCAGCGACGCATCAGGCGCAAAGCTCGACAAGGCTGGTGGGAAAACATGCTCGCGCGTGACAGGTCGCAACGATTTTTCCGGCGCCCGCGCCTCCACAAATCCGGCAACCCCCAACCCAACGCAGAGGGCCGCTGCCATCGCAGCCCGCCCCTTCATGACTTGGGCGCGCCCCGGCCAAAATCCGGCGCGTCTGTATCCTGGCCCGCTTCGATAATCCCGCGCCGAATGGTACGTGTGCGAGTGAAATAATCAAACAGGTGATCGCCGTCGCCGGTACGTATGGCACGCTGCAACGCAAACAACTCTTCGGTGAACCTGCCCAAGACCTCCAACGTCGCGTCTTTGTTGGTCAAGAACACGTCCCGCCACATGGTCGGATCAGATGCAGCGATGCGAGTAAAATCCCGAAAACCTGCAGCGGAATACTTGATCACTTCGCTGTCTGTTACCCGGCGCAAATCGTCGGCGACACCCACCATCGTATAGGCAATCAGATGCGGTGCGTGGCTGGTGACAGCCAGGACCAGATCATGGTGATCCGCATCCATCTGATCGACATTCGCACCCATCCCTTCCCACAGGTCGCGCAATCGCGCAACGGCCTCTGGGTCGGTTGCATCATCAGCGGGAACGATAATACACCAGCGATTGTCGTAAAGCTCGGCAAAGCCACTCTCAGGCCCCGAATGCTCTGTCCCGGCCAACGGGTGCGCAGGTACAAAATGCACCCCGCCTGGCAGATGCGGTGCAACTGCTGAGATGACAGACCGCTTGACTGACCCCACATCGCTTACAGTTGTGCCAGATTTCAAATGCGGCGCAATTTCGCGAGCCACAGCGCCCATCGCTCCCACTGGAACACAGAGCACGACAAGGTCAGCCCCCTCAACGGCGTCACGCGCACTTTCGCACACACGGTCACATAACCCGATCCGCCGCGCCGTTTCGCGTGTCGCCCTTGAGCGCGCGAACCCCGTAACTTCGCCTGCCAATCCGCGTCGTTTCATCGCCCAGAACATCGACGACGCGATCAGTCCTAACCCAATCAAAGCCACACGTTCGTATACAGGCGCTGTCATCAGGCATCTTCCGGCGCGTTGCGCTTGGCCTTGAATTGCCCAACTGCATGGGCGACACGGCGACAGCTCGCCTCATCCCCAACCGTTATGCGTAAGCAATGCGGCAGGCCGTAGCCCGCCACCAGACGCACAATGATGCCTTGCGACTTCAAATAGGCGTCACATGCCACTGCCTCGTCCTGATCCGCAAATCGCGCCAGGATAAAGTTGGCCGTTGACGTATCTGATGGCACACCCAGCTCAGCCAAAGCTTCGGCGAGCCACGCGCGCATCCGTGCGTTCTCGGACCGGCACTTGCGTACCCAAGCCTGATCACGCACCGCCGCTTCGGCAACCGACATTTGTATTGTCGACAAGTTGAACGGCTGACGTAAACGATTGAGTACATCGATGATCTCGCGCGATGCATAACCCCAGCCAACGCGCAATCCACCAAGGCCATAAATCTTGGAGAACGTCCGCGTCATAATCACGTTCTCACGCGCACCCACCAGCAACGCACCGCCGTCAAACCCCTCGACATATTCCGTATAGGCACCATCATGAACCAAAATGGCGCCATTGGGTAATCCATCCGCCAGACGGGCAACCTCGTTGCCTCCAATCATAGTGCCGGTCGGATTTGCCGGGTTTGCGATGAATACGATTTTGGTCTTGTCAGTACACGCCGCCAAAATCGCATCCACGTCCACGACGCGTTCGCGTTCGGGAACAACCACCGGTTTCGCCCCAACCATACGCGCTAGGATGGGGTACATTGAAAATCCGTGTTCGGTGTAGATCACTTCGTCATCCACACCGGCATAGGCCTGCGTGACGAATTGCAACACTTCGTCTGACCCAACACCACAAATAATGCGATCCTTGTCCAAACCGTGCACTTCGCCAATTGCGGCCCGCAGCTCCGCGTGATCGGTTGACGGATACCGATGCAAGTTATGTCCAGTCTTGCCATGGGCAGCTTTCACTGCGTCCGAGGTTCCCAGTGGGTTCTCGTTCGAAGAAAGCTTGACCACATCTGACACCCCCTCCACAGAGGATGTACCACCCACGTAGAGCTCGATATCCATGATACCCGGCTGTGGCTGAATGACTGACATCATAATACTCCTGCTACGCACTGGTACTTAGCCCCGCGCCATCCCCAAGGCTAGAGGCTTTCGCCCATTCTCTTAAGTACGGATACGCAGCAACTCCGATACTGGCACAAAAACCACAGCCCGTTTTTGCGTAAAGCAATTGCGACGCGCTCATAGTCTTCCAAGAATTCATTTCGTTTGACCGCCGCTACCCTTCTGACTTCAGGAGAACTCCAAAAAATGCTTTCGCCTTATCTGACCTGCGAAACAAAAAACCCGCTGCACCATGCAACGGGTTTTCCAAATCTTTCAGAAAGTCGGCGAAGATTAGTTCTTCGCGTAGAATTCAACCACTAGGTTCGGCTCCATCACGACGGGGTACGGCACGTCGGACAGACCAGGAGCCCGTACAAAAGTCGCCGTCATTTTGTTGTGATCTGCATCCAGGTAATCTGGAACATCACGCTCAGGCAATTGAACCGCTTCAAGCACGACGGCGAGTTGCTTGGACTTGTCACGTACTTCGATGACATCACCCTCTTTCACACGGAAGGACGGGATGTTCACGCGCTGTCCGTTCACGGTGACGTGACCGTGGTTCACAAACTGGCGCGCCGCAAAAACGGTTGGAACGAATTTTGCGCGGTACACTACTGCGTCCAGACGGCGCTCCAGCAGACCGATCAAGTTTTCACCCGTATCGCCTTTAACACGCTCGGCTTCGCCATAAATACGGCGGAACTGCTTCTCTGTCAGATCTCCGTAGTAACCTTTCAGCTTTTGCTTTGCGCGCAGCTGGGTTCCGAAGTCCGACATCTTTCCCTTGCGGCGCTGACCATGCTGGCCGGGGCCATAGTCACGACGGTTAACTGGGGATTTTGGACGACCCCAGATGTTTTCACCCATCCGGCGGTCAATTTTGTACTTGGCAGACGTGCGTTTGGTCACGGCTGTTCTCCTTCTAATGGTCGACGCCCAAATAGGCGACTATGAAGGGCGTTGTCCTCTTGGCCGAAGCCATGACAGGCGACCTCTTGCGAGGGCCACCAACACCAATGAAGCCGCGCGTATACATCAGTGATCGGGGGTGTCAAGCATCAACTCCCTACCATAATGAGAACCGTCCGAAGGAATTAACGAATTGTCTTCGCTCAAACTGAACCACGCCAAGTGCTTTCCGAGGCGTGATCCAAAATTTGCCAACTGCGCCTAGGCAGCTTCGTGCAACAGGATCGCGGCTTCCGATCGGGTCAAGTTGCGTCGCGCATAAGGGCCATACCCATGAGGATCGCGATCCAGCGCCGGTTGCATCGCCAGCAGACGCTCACGATCCCCCGGCCCTAGCGACTCTAGCGAAGCGCTCGCCGGATGGAAGCTTTCGGTTTCCACGCCGTTAGCCCAGATCACCTCATGCGCCGGCAACAACAAGTGCACATATGTCACCTCACGAAGCGCGTGATCCACCGACACTGTGTCGCCGTTTACCAGATCGCGCGCACGGACCAACACTTCCGAGTTATTGAACAATGTGCGCGCCGCCAAGCCGCGCACCAACATTCGGTGTTCCGGCGAAACCAGCAGCTCCTGATCAGGTCTATCAATTCCTAAAGCGCCAGGTTTGATCCGGATCGGTCGCAACTTGGGCATCGCGAACAAACGCGCCCCCGTCATACGACGGCTTCCAATCCACATAACCTCTTGTGAGCCATTGTCACGTGTCTGCACCCGATCACCTTCACGAAGGTCGTCGATGCGACGTGGCCCTTGCGGTGTTGCGATGATGGTTCCCGGTGTGAAACAGATCACGCCACCATCCTGCTGTTTCGCCCTTCGGCTCGACAACGCGTTCATCGAATGATGCACTACCCAAAGCTCGCGCCCACTTGGCGGTAACTCGTCAAGGAACATTAATAGCGGAGCGCCCCCCGCCACCTCAATAACTGTAGCCGTATAACTACCGTCACCGTCCGTGACGACAAAGCCGCCCTCAAACAACGGCAAATCGACATCCGCGTCATCCACCGATTGCGTATCATTTAGTGCTGCCCCAACCAGTCGGCGCACCATATGCGCCGCCCGCTTGCGGATGTTTGCCCCTTCTTCCCCCTGATCGAGTCGCAAAAGCGCGCCGGGACCGTCCACTTGGACAGCATCCCCATGCCATGACCACACCACGCCTGTTTCCAGCGTTTGCTCGGGTGCAGCCCTAAGGCCATCTACTTCTGTTTGCGACCAGGAGATGACAAACGTGCCACGAAAGCCCGTCTCCATTGCCTGATAACCTGCCATTTTCTTTTTTTATGGCTAAACGATATCAAAGCAGATTCGACGTGCAAAGACCCGATTTGTAAAAAGTTAACGCGCGTCACAAAGCGATGCAAAAACGGCTCAGAATTTAAGATCC
The DNA here is from genome assembly GCF_003014475.1 of Shimia abyssi. Taxonomy (GTDB): domain Bacteria; phylum Pseudomonadota; class Alphaproteobacteria; order Rhodobacterales; family Rhodobacteraceae; genus Shimia; species Shimia abyssi. The sequence goes on from NZ_PYGJ01000015.1 coordinate 41,705, forward strand.
AACCGGATCGCACCTACAACTTGGCCTTCCCCCTGACCAACAAACTCTTCACTCAACCAAGTAACACCATAAAAAACATGACTCTTTTTGCCCCGCCAGTGAAACCCCATACGCGCGCGCTGGCGAGTATCCGTCAGTTGCAAACCACGGTCGTCGGGCAGATACACACTGTCAAACACCTTGGCGATATCCGCACCTATAACAAAACTGGTGCCTGCTATCTGGTTCTTGACCGCTCTGTAACGATGTCCCGTCACCCAATCACGTACCAGCAATTCGCCCTCTCCATACCGGCCCAGCGTGACATCAAATCCAGCGCGCACCAAGCTTTCATCGCCCAGACGTGCTTCGGCAAATGGGCGTAAAACGCTCTTTTCGCCCAGACCATAGTCGCGCCCCATCTCAGCCACGGCTCGCCCCGTCCATTGATTGGGCAACTGCCCCGCCAACACCGTATCTGACGGCCCTGGAATGCCTACGGCATCATGAATGGCGCTTTGCAAATCATCTAGATGGGTCATAGGACCAATAGCTATCAGATCCGCCCCCATCGCAAACTCAGTCTCGCCGGATCGGAAATGTGTATGTAACCCCCACGACAATGCCCCAGCCCAAGGCCTGTCTCCTGATCCAGAATCGTTAATGTTTCTTGGGGAAATTATCTCGCCACCGAACCGAAACTCCAACAGATCAAAGGCCTTTTCCGGTACCCGACCATCCCAGCCATACCCCCAGATACGACTCGAAGATGCCGAACCTGTGCGCCAACGGTCGCGCCCATCGCCCAGCAAGTCATTGACGATAATCCGGCCATAGCCCAAAAACTCGCGTCCAGCGATATCAGCAATACTAGGGCTGGCGGTAAGTGCCAGAAAACAGGCGAAAACTCGGCCAAACATATCGGTCCCCGATTAACGCCCCCACGGCTCAATCGTCGTAACCGCTTCCAAACGTTTACGACAAGAAGATTAGGTGTTTTTTCATCCAATTGTAGCAAACGAGTTACGGTTCGGGGCTCAGCGATACCGAGCCCCGATTGTGTCAGTTGTCGCTGAGCGTCACGTCACCGCCCTCGGTCTCAGTCTCGACTTCTGTTGCCGCCTCCGCGTCCGCCTTTTCAGTCCCGTCCTCGGTGGACGGAGCGGGCGGAACATCAAAACCCAAATGCTCGGCAGTGTCGCGATCTACGAACCCGGTTTGATCCATCTGGTTGTCATACTGAAGCCACAGAATGGCAGTTTCCGTCGCAGTACCAAACACTCCGTCTACCGTGCCCACATCATAGCCCAGCGCAACCAACCGGTTTTGCAAATCACGTACAATCTGGCCCTGCGTCATTGGAGTTGTCAGAGCCAGGCCGATAACACTTTGTGGCTCCGCGCTATCCTCCTCTACCGGATCAGATACAATTTCATAGACCTGTTCATCATCTTGATATGTCGCACGATAAAGAACGCCATCGCACAGATACAGAGTCTCGCCGTCATCCTCGACTTTCTCGCAATCTTTATCATCCGGGAGCGATGTCACAAATACCAACGTCGAACCAACGATGGCGGCGGTAAAAAACCACCCCCAACTAGGGGACCAATAGTACGACCCCCAGTGATAATGAGGCGGTCTAGGATAGGGAGGAGGATAGTACGGCGGCCTCCACGCCGGAGGTCGGTACCCAGGCGGCCGATATCCAGGCGGACGTGCGACTGGAGGTCTTGCGCCTGGTGGCCGTGTGCCTGGCGGGCGTGTGCCCGGAGGCCGTGCCCCAGGCGGACGGCTTCCAGGTGGCCTTGCGCTTGGTGGGCGTGTCCCGGGTGGGCGCGTCGTGGGGCGAGTCGAAGGTCCTGTCCCCGCACCTGGCAATTGAGCAGAAGGAGGGCGCGCCGGTCGTGTTGAGGGACGATTGGCTGGCACACTCGGGCGTGTCACTGGTTGACTTGGCCGTGCGACCGGTTGGCTTGGCCGGGCCACCGGCGCGCTAGGTCGTGCCGTCGGCGGGCGGGTCGCTGGCCGAGTTTTGGCACCGCCGGGTCTGGCTGACGGTCTGTGTGTAAACCCGCCTCGAGCACCTGGTCCACTCAACTGACGCGCAAAGGCCTGATCAGCCCCCCCAAACCCGCCAATGAAGGCCACCGGCCCTTGAGTGAACGCTATCGCAAACGAGACAATCCAAACAATCATGCGTCTCATCTTACTCACCTCCCGCATCGAAACGCACTGTCCGGTCCGCCTTTGGCCAAGCTAGGCGCGTAGCCTTGGCGTCAGGCTCGTATGAAAATAGCTCCTCATTTAGCACCGGTTCGAAATTCCAGTTCTGAAAGTACACGCGAAACTGAGGCCAGCCCTGTTTATAGGGTTCTGTGCCCACCATCATTACCGGCACCGGCGTATCGGCCTCATCCGAGAGCCAAATCTGCAAATCATATTCATATGTCGACATGGCAATATGATGTGTGTCTCTCCCTGCAATTCGTTTTGTACCCAGATAAGCTGCCGACGTGACCTCTCCTAACAACTGATCGGCGCTGTCACGCACAAGCACCTGCCAAATCGGTAGCGCGGTATCGAATTCTTGTGCGATCCGCGCCGCCAGCGCATCAAATGAACCCCAGTAAGGCAACTGCACATAAGCATTACGTTCAAGCAAGTGTACGGACAGAACAGTACCATCAAAAAAGTACTCACGCACGTCGGTGCCCTGCTCAGCGTATGAATAGTATCCAACATCACGCGCCAGAATCGTGTCGCCGCTTCGGATGTGAGTAACAACTTCGCGACCGTCTATTACTTCATCGAAGGACACAAACCAGCTGACCGAAATACTTCCTTGCTCCGCAACATACTCTGTAGCCTTCTCGACCAACCCCAACGCCTTCGGGTCGATCAGCTGGTCACCAGTGTCTTGCGCGCCAGCGCCTTGTGAAAAAGCGATCACTCCAAAAATGACAAACGCTCTGCGGCAATTCATGATTCACTCCCCGACTCGGTTCTCAGAGCACCACCATAGCCGTCTATTAGGGAATGGCTAAACCTTTGGTCGGGCGGCTAGGCCAATCAAACTGGATTCTAAAACAATCCCTGCTCTCGTGCGATCAGTGCGGCCTGAGTTCGGTTCGCCGCGCCAACCTTCCTATAAAGCGTTTTCACATGCAGCTTGATCGTCGGCTCGGACAAGTTGAGATCGCGCGCTATTTCCTTGTTCGACTTGCCTTCAGTCAATCCTTCTAGAACTTGCATCTCGCGCATCGTCAATGTTCTCGCCAAAGGATGGCTATCTTTCCTTTCGGTCCCGCTCGCCAGGAAATCAACTGGTACATACTGTTCGCCGCTCACCATGAAACGGATGGCATTGACGAGCGATTTCGCCGAAAGAGTCTTTGGAACAAAACCTGCAGCCCCAGCTTCAAGAGCGGCCTCTGCCACACTCCGGCTGGCCTCGCCGGACAACAAAGCAACGTGGTGCGCTCCCTCCAGCGCCTGCATTTTTTCTAATCCGTCCAAGCCGTTCATGCCCGGCATATTATAATCAAGCAAAACCAAATCAAACGGCCCGTGGTCGACGACCACATCCAATGCGCCATTTAAATCTGGGGCGGTGTGTGTCTCCGCATCACCGGCGCTGGCTACAAAAGCCACCAAGGTATCACGCAACAACCCGTGATCATCTGCAACAAGGATCTTCAAAATATCTTCCTCTAATTGCCTTTAATATAGCGCATCGCGCCCTACTACGCGCAAGACCTGATAACGGAGTTTTCCCCACGAATACCCACGTATTCGGTCGCCACAACTACGTAACCCTAATTCTCGTACATTTACCTTCCGTGGCAGCGCTCCTATCCTTCTGGATAGGTCATTATCCATTTGCCCAATTCTGCAAATATCAAGACTATGGCATAAAAATCAGACAAAGAATGAGGACCCCGAGCAGATGCGCATTTTGAGATGGGCGATAATCGCCTTGATCGTCGGCCTCATGCAACCACTCACGACTGCCCTCTGGGCAGAGGACGCCATGGTTGAGCCAACCGGACGCGTCATACTGACCGTGTCGGGCAAAATTGGCGCGACGAACTCGGGAGACACGGCTCAGTTCGACCTTGAGATGTTGAGGGCATTACCGTCTGAAAGCTTCTCTACTACCACCTTGTGGACCGAAGGGGTTCGCGAGTTTACGGGTGTACCGCTGGCAGTACTGCTTGATAATCTGGGGATTTCAGGCAGTACTGTCGACGCTTGGGCGATCAATGATTACCTGGCCGAATTCAGCGTGTCGGAGCTAGACGAAAAGGCTCCAATTATAGCGTACGAGATGGACGGGGAGCCTATGACCCGCCGGAACAGAGGACCGCTTTGGATCGTTTACCCCTACGATTCATCTGCAAAGTACCAAAACGAATTGACATACACACGAAGCGTCTGGCAACTCGACAGAATTGAGATACTCGAATAACCTCAGCTTGGTTGGCCGGGGGGTAATTCAATTCCAAAATACAGTCAAATGCGTCGCGTTAATGCCTTGCTGGCAGAACGTTTTCTGTCGGATGTCGGCCAGAGACTGCGCCTTGGCAGCTTCCTCGCAGCAATTGCAATTGCTTTGATGGTCATAGGCGTTTTTTTGACCGCAGACGTTCTCAACAACCTTAAACGACTGAAAGACACAAGTTCCGACAACATCCAGTGGACCGTAACTCAGGTCGAAGTTGAAATGCTCGACTTGATAAACGCGATCACGCTAAGCATCTATGAACCCAATGCCGACATCGAAAACGTCCGTATCGAGTTCGATATTTTATATACACGCGTGCAAACCCTCTATGGTTCACCAATGCTGGACCAGATCACCAGCTTCGGCCCCTTTGCGACATCTTTAGTTGAGCTCCAGTCGTATCTAGATGAGGTCATTCCAATCATTGATGGCGACGACACGAGTTTGCGCGCCAACCTCCCTCAACTTCTGGAGTTGTCCGATACTATGCGACTTGATGTTCGCAAATTGGCTGTGGTCGGACTGGCAGGTTTCGCACAGCGTTCGGACGAGCGACGTCAAGAAATTGCATTCGCGCTTATTCGACTTGGTGGTTTGGCCGTTATGCTGGTCGCCGCGCTGGTTGGTTTAGTACTCTACATGCTCACGATTTATCGTCAGACGAGAGATACCGGCGTTGCTCTTGCCGAAGCCAATCAACGCATGAATACAATTCTGACAACGTCTTTGGACGGCGTAATCGTAACTGATTTTTCCGGAAAAATCGTCGAGTTCAACGAAGCAGCGCAAGCCATTTTTGATATATCCGAAACGGCTGCCAGAACCATTCAAATCCGTGACTTATTCGCTTCCGATGATTTAAACTGGTTTCGTGGCCCTCAACTCTTTGGAAACACTTATCCTAAAAACCAAATTGTCGGCCAAGGGCGAATGCAACTTGACGCATTTCGAAACGACGGCACTTCCTTTCCAGCAGAAATCGCGCTTCAAAACGCGTCAGATGGTGGCCAAACACTTTATGTTGCTTTCGTGCGCGATATCTCAAAACGCGTTGCCGATGAGCAGGAGTTGGTTGAAGCCCGCGACAGGGCGCTCGCCGGCGAAAAGGCAAAGGCAGGGTTTCTGACAGTGATGAGCCACGAAATCCGAACGCCCTTAAATGGCCTTCTGGGCAATTTAAGTTTGCTGAATGAGACACCACTGACGCAGTCACAATCTCAATACATTCGCAATATGACCGTTTCTGGAAACGTATTGATGCGGCATGTCGACAGCGTTCTAGACCTCGCCCGTTTTGAGGCCGGAAAGACAGCGTTTTCATTAGAAACAACAGACCTGTCAGCGCTCATCCAAAATGTGATCGACGGTCAACGCGGTCTCGCCGCAAGCTCGGGCACCGACATCTCATGGCGGTGGGTTGGACTGCCGACGCGGTGGATAATAACCGACGCTTCCGCACTTGAGCAAGTTCTTCTAAATCTTTTGGGGAATGCCATAAAATTCACGGACGGAGGACAGGTAATAATTGAACTCGAAGCAACGCCAATCCCGAACATGTTGAATAAGATCACGTTGGAAACCCGCGTCGTGGATACCGGGATTGGCATACCCGAAGAAGACTTAGAAAAAGTCTTTGCGGATTTCGTCACTCAGGACGCCTCCTTCGGGCGGACGGCTGGAGGTTCAGGTCTCGGTTTGGGCATTTCAAGGCGCATTGTTGAAGCATTGGGTGGCGAAATCGGAGTTGAAAGCACTCTAGGCACTGGGAGTGTGTTCTGGTTCAGATTGCCTTTGGATATTAGTTCAAGGCGATCAACACACAAAACAAACCTGCAGCCTGCAGACCACATCAAACCACTCAACATACTTGTGATAGAAGACAATGAAATAAACCGCGCCGTAACTTGTGAAATGCTCAAAAACGACGGGCATAGCGTCTTGTGTGTGGCTGATGGAGCCTCTGGAGTTCGCGCTGCGCGCGACGATCTATTCGACGCTATCCTCATGGATATATCGATGCCGGTGATGGATGGGCTTCAGGCGACACAAAGCATCCGTGCGGATAACGCGGCTTCGCGATACACGCCCATTATTGCATTTTCAGCCAACGTCATGGCTAGCGCTCAGGACGATTTTGCCAAGGCCGGTATGAATGGCTTTTTGTCTAAGCCCCTAAACCGCGAACAACTGCGTACGACGCTTTCTCGAATCCGCACCGATTCTGCAGGCGCGCAAATGTGGGCTTTCCAGCGACCTCAAATTCTCGATTCTGATCAATTGGATTCAACCCGAACCAGTTTGGGAGATGAAGTCCTCCTCCCGTTGGTCCGACGTTTTCAAGCCGAAGTCTCAGAAGTTGTTGAGCAACTTTGTGGTGCCAATTCGGCTCACTTAGACGCAGACACTATTCGCAATTTGGCGCACAAACACGCGTCGAGCGCCGCTATATTTGGAACAACCGCACTTCGAAACACTCTTCTCGATCTAGAAAACGCGGCCCAATCGCAAAACCAAGAAAAAACGGCCAAATATCTTACCGAGTTACCGGACGTATGGCAAAAAACGTACACAGCATTAAGAAAGTTAACGCTTGTCTCATGAGCAACCATTCGTAGCTTATGCACTCAGTGCAGTACGATTTGATAATTTGTGTCATTCCGGTAATATTTTCGTACCGGTTCGGATTGCCAAAACACAAAGGAAGCCACAATGACCAAACACGCCATTGTTGCTGGTGTCGGCATGATCAAGTTCACCAAACCCGGCGCATCCGACACTTACGACAAAATGGGCGCTGCCGCGATCCGCAACGCGCTTACTGACGCTGGCATCACGTACTCCGACGTACAACAGGCTTATGCCGGTTACGTCTACGGCGACAGCACATCCGGTCAAAAGGCGCTGTATAATGTGGGCATGACTGGCATTCCCATCGTAAATGTAAACAACAACTGTTCCACTGGCTCGACCGCTCTATACCTAGCGCGGCAAGCTATTGAGCACGGCGTGGCCGAATGTGTTCTGGCCGTTGGATTTGAACAGATGCGGGCTGGTGCATTAGGCTCGCACTGGCTCGACCGCCCCACGCCATTTGATGATTTTGACACTGAAACCGATGCGCTGGTTGGCAACGCTCAGATCCCTGTGGCCTTACGCTACTTTGGCGGGGCCGGCAAATCTCATATGGAAAAATTCGGCACCACTTTGTCTGATTTCGCCCGCATCCGAGCAAAGGCCAGCCGTCATGCCGTGCGTAACCCATTGGCACTTTTCAACAAAGAGATCTCCGAAGAAGAAGTCCTCGCAGCGCCGATGCTGTGGGACGGTGTCATGACTCGCCTCATGGCCTGCCCTCCTACTTGCGGCGGCGCGGCTGCGATACTCTGCTCTGAAAAATTTGCCCTCAAACACGGGCTCTCGGCCAAAGTGAAGATTACCGCGCAGTCCATGACGACCGACACGCCCTCGACCTTCGAGGCGCACGACATGATGCAGCTTGTCGGATACGACATGGCCAAGTCCGCTCGCGACGCGGTCAGTGAGACTTCAGGAATTGGCCCTGACGATATCGACGTCATTGAATTACACGACTGTTTCACCCACAACGAACTGATAACTTATGAGGCTCTCGGCCTCTGCCCAGAAGGAAATGCTCAGCAATTTATTGCAGATGGCAATAATACTTATGGCGGTAACATTGTGACCAACCCCTCCGGCGGTCTCCTTTCCAAGGGCCATCCGCTTGGTGCCACCGGTCTGGCCCAATGCTACGAGTTGACCCATCAGCTGCGCGGCACAGCTGAAGCACGGCAAGTCGACGACGCGCGTATCGCCCTTCAACATAATCTTGGAATTGGTGGTGCCTGCGTTGTCACCCTCTATCAAGCTACCTGATGGCCCTCTTTGACCGCTCGCTCATGGGCCAAACCATCGGACCTGTCTCTGTAATACTGGAACGTGGTCCAATGCTGTTCTTTGCTGAAACAATTGGCGAGACAAACCCAGTTCATCTCGATCCGGCTGCCGCCCATGCTGCCGGGCACCCCGACATTTTGGCTCTTCCCACCTACGCCGTTGTCATAGCATCCCTGGCCGACAAATCCCTAGCTCGCCAAGGTAGATGCGACAGCCTCAAACGCCTTGGCGCTGACATGCGCTATCTTCTGCATGGCGGTGAAAGCTACACGTACCACGCGCCTATTTTTGCGGGCGAAACCGTTGAGGTCACTACTGAGTTTGCCGGTGTATCTAACGCTGGCGGTGGCACCCTCGAAATCGCACGCATCTATCAGCACATCGTTCACACTGACCGCGGCCCCCTAGTCACCACAAAACGTGACCTCATTCACAAATTGCCAAAATGACACACCCAACCCCGCAACTTGCTAACATTGGGGACACCCTCCCACCGCTCACTTTCGGACCAATTTCGCGCCAAACCCTCGCGCTCTATGCCGGCGCTTCAGGAGACCACAACCCGATCCATATAGACACGGATTTCGCCACTGCCGCAGGCCTGGATGATGTCATCACGCACGGAATGCTAGCAATGTCCCAACTCGGTCGACTTGTCTCCGACTGGGTTGGCTCAGAAAACATCGCCACTCTTTCTACTCGTTTCACCGCGATCATCCCCGTTGGCGCCAGCCTCACTTGCACCGCCTGCGTCATAGAATGCTTTGAGCAGGACGCCACGTCTTACTTGCGCCTGCGCCTTGCTGCTCACATCAATGATGGCACGCAAGCGTTGAAAGGAGACGCCACAGTCCGCGTCCCATAAAGGAAGGTTCCGATGCCCAACCACCTCTGGATGCAAGAGGAGCACCACGCTTTCGCCGAAACCGTCCGTCGGTTTTTCGCGGAGGATCTGGTGCCCAATTTCGCCGAATGGACCAAAGCCGGCACCATCCCCAGACCCGTCTGGGCCAAAGCAGGCAAGCTTGGCATCCTTGGAGCCACTTTCCCCGAAGATTACGGCGGGCTCGGCCTCTCACGCCACTTTGACGCCGTTACTCTGCTTGAACAGGCCAAGGCAGGCGACATTGGCTGGGGATTTGGCGTACACAACATAGCTGCCCACTATATCTCCGCTTTTGGCACCGACGATCAAAAAGCCCGCTGGCTCCCCGGCCTCGCAACAGGAGATAAAATTGCTGCCATTGCCATGACTGAACCCGGTACCGGTTCCGATCTTCAGGCGGTTAAGACATCCGCGATCCGCGACGGCAATGAATACCTTATCAACGGCTCAAAAACCTTCATCACCAACGGTGGTAGCGCCGATCTCCTTTTGCTCGTTGCCAAAACCGACCCAACGGCCAAGGGACGCGGCGTCTCGCTCATAATCGTCGAAACTGAACAGCTGGATGGCTACTCCGTTGGCCGCCGCCTTAAGAAAATGGGCATGAAACGCAACGACACAGCCGAACTCAACTTTGCCGACGTGCGTATACCGTTAACCAACCTGCTCGGCGCCGAAGAGGGGCAAGGCTTCTACCAGCTCATGAAACAACTCCCTTGGGAACGCCTCATAATAGGCTTTTCTGCTCTCGGTTCCGCACAATGTGCACTCGAAATGACATTGGAATACGTCAAGGAACGCCGCGCCTTTGGCAAACGCATTATGGATTTCCAAAACACCAGGTTCAAACTCGCAGAAGTGGCCACAAAGGTAGACATACTCGCTGCTTTCATGGACCAATGCCTCGTCGAACTCGACCTAGGGCAACTCACCGCCGAAAAGGCAGCCATGGCAAAATGGTGGAGCACTCAAACCCAATGCGAGGTCATCGACGAATGCCTGCAGCTTTTTGGGGGCTACGGCTACATGTCCGAATATCCGATCTCCGAACTCTACACTGACGCCCGCGTACAAAAGATCTACGGCGGTACCAACGAGATAATGAAAGAACTGATCGCACGCGGACTGGACAGAGACTAAAACGACCGGCCAGGGGAGGCAGAGTATGCTCAAAGGCATCCGCATCATCGAAATAGAAGGTCTCGGCCCGGCCCCCTTTGCTGCGATGACACTCGCCGATCTTGGCGCCGATGTGATCACTATCCATCGCAAAGCCACCTCGGGCCAAGTCACCACCGACGCCTCAATCCTTGACCGTGGCAAACGTTCCATCGAATTAGACCTCAAGGACACGTCCGACCTCGCTACCGCCAAACAAATCATTAAAACGGCCGACGCCCTGATCGAAGGCTTCCGCCCTGGCGTGATGGAACGTCTCGGCCTAGGCCCAGAAACCTGCCACACGGACAATCCCGCCCTCGTCTATGGCCGAATGACAGGATGGGGCCAAACCGGTGAACGCGCCAAAACTGCTGGGCATGATCTCAATTACATCGCTCAGTCCGGCGCTCTACACTACGCCTCAGAACCGGGTAGTACGCCTATCGCCCCCGCCACTCTCGTCGGCGACATCGGCGGTGGTGCGCTCTACCTAGTGATCGGAATACTCTCAGGAATACTCAACGCCCGTGCCACAGGGCAAGGCACTGTCGTCGATGCCGCCATTGTCGACGGCTCTGCTCATATGATGAACCTGCTCATGGCTATCCGGCAATCCGGCGGTCTCTCTCCTATCCGAGGAAACAGCCTGCTCGATGGCCCTCACTGGAGCCGTACTTACGCGTGCGCTGACGACGGCTTTGTCTCTGTGCAATGTCTCGAACCGAAATTCTACGCCGAATTTCTGCGCATCATGGAACTCGATGCCGATCCAGACTTCCGCGACCAGATGAACAAGTCCTGTTGGCCGACGCTTACGACAAACCTGTCTAAAATCTTTCTCCGTCAACCTCGCATCCACTGGGAAATGCTGTTCGCAGGCACCGACGCCTGTGTGGCAGCGGTGCTTTCACCTGACGAATCTGCCCGTTCACCACACATGATCGAGCGGGGTACTTGGCAAACTCCAAACGGAGATCTGCAAGCAGCACCGGCCCCGCGTTTTGATAACCATATCCAAAGACCACGCCCCGCCCCTCAACGAGGCCAGCACACGGCAAACATTCTCAAAAAACTTGAAAGCGAATTGAACAACAAAACCTGAGGTGTCTTGTCTGCTACGAAAAATACGTAGGCGTAGCTTCTGCGCCCCATAAACAATCTGGAGCTGTACTGGACGTGTGACGTGTTCGCGCTGCCCCAAGTGCTCGTTTAAGCCACTTTCCTTTCGAAAGCGACGGGACTTTTCTAGCCTTAGGCTGACTGTCTTCGGCGCGGATCGTAGGCGTGCTCGTCAACGCAAGTTGATCCGACAGTCTAGATACCTACTATCAACATGAAGATTTTGGGCAGGTAGTCGGAAAAGGTGCGAGAAATACCATTTTTACTCATTACATCAGCCGATGCATCTCCTGCTTCACCACCCTCTTATCGTCTCAAAAGCTTGCAACGGGTTCGTGCCAAAAGCAGCCGGGGGCGCTGGAACTGAGTTAGCTTATCCGAAACAAAAGAAACTGAACGAGGCGTTCAGCTCGCCTATCAAATGACCTCTCTGAACTTTTAGGTGCGTTGCTGATTGCAACGAGGGCGAGGGCACACCGGCGGACTATACCACCCTGCCCAAGCTTATGCGTTTCGATCCTCGAACTCTGCGCGCAGTTTTTTTACCTCGGCGTCAAACACCTCTCGTTTTAACGGCTCTGACCCACCGCGCCTCGTAGGTTGTGCTGAAGTCTCATCGACATCGGGAAGGCGCTCGCCCAGAAGCTGACCGTCGCTAGACAACAGGACAGCGATCCATCGGGCCGCAGGAATCTCTGCGAATATGACCATCACCACTACGGTCAACGGAATAGCCAGAAAAGCCCCTATTCCCCCCCAGATCGACGACCAGAATGTAAGGGCCACCATGACCATGAAGGTGCTAAGGTTCAGTGACCGACCTTGCATTGCAGGTTGTATCACATTGGCGATGAATTGGTCGGCTCCGCCATATCCAATCAAAACGATCAAAAAGGGGGTGAAGTCGTCAAATTGGATCAACGCGACTAAAGAAGGTAAAGCAATTCCGATAAAGGCACCGATATTGGGAATGAACCCGGCGAAGAAAACAGTAAGTGCCAGAAGTGGAGCAAAATCCAGCCCTACCCATGTGAAGATCCCGAACGCGACGACACCGCTCATCGCGCTGGTTACGGCATTGACCCACATGTACTGCTTCACGCCGTCCGAAATCCGCGCCAAAATCCTCTGAGCCTTGCGTGATTCTTCCTCAGTTGTGGCCATTCGTGGCAGTTTTTCGATCCACGCCATCCGTTCGGACGCCAGAAAAGCCAGATACAGCGCCACAAGCCCCAATAGAGACAGGGCACCGCCAAGCTGACCTAAGACGGCCGCGGCCCAAGACCCAAGGTCAATAGTCTCGGCGGCCTTTAGGCCTGCCACTACCATTTTTGGTCCCAGCAGGCTTTCGATCCTTTCCATTATGATGAGGGATCTCTCGTGATAACGCGGGAGGGCGTCCTGGATTTCTTCGACGGACGAAGACACGATCAGTCCCAGAAATAGGATTACCGCAATGATCACCAAAACACTAAAAACCTGTGCCAGCCACATTGGCGGTGTCCGCCCCATAAGAGTCACACACTGAATCTTGTCAACAAGCGCCGAAGAGAGAATGAACAGCAGGCCGGTGATGGACAGGGGTATCAAGAGATCGCGACCATACCATAAAAAGCAAACTGAAATCGCCATAGTCGCCAAAGCGAAAAACCACGTCGATAGCGTTGCTCTGTTTGGATCACTGGATGTCATATGCTACCCTTGTCAAAGCCATTCTTTCCCAGAATAGAAACGTTTGATTGCCACCTTTGGCGTTGTTTTGCAAATTGCCAAAGGCAAAACAATTGGTGGCGCTTTCATGATTTCGTTCAAAACCAATCAGTTTTCAATTGACACTCCAGTCAATCCGAAAGCACCCTGACCGCTTTCCAACTCAAGAAATACACAGGCAACCGATGAGCCAGAAAACCCTGCTTCTACTAAACAGAAAATCCGCCGCCCGCCCGGAGGTGCGCGAAGTCCTGAAGCTCGTTCAAAAAGATCTGGATATCGAAATTTGGGTGCCATGGTCGCGCAAGCAACTCCGCAAGATATTGCGCCGCTCGATTGAGAGAGGAACAAAACGCGTGATCGCAGCCGGTGGTGATGGCACGCTAAACAAGGTCACAAATGCATTGCTTTCTTGTTCGTCTGACGTCGAAGTCTCGCTGGGATTGGTGCCGCTTGGAACAGCCAATGATTTTGCGCGAGCTTATGGCGATTTTGGGCGAGAATTGGACCATTCAATCCGGGTAGCCGCCACAGGAGAAGCCAGTCCCATTGATGTGGGTAGGATCAACGGCACGTATTTTTTGAATGTCGCCAGCGGCGGTTTCGGTGCCATGATAACGGCAACAACGCCGCAAGAAATAAAACGCAGGTTGGGAGGCTTGGCCTATTCGATTTCGGGTCTGGCGCGGATCTCCGAATTGCAACCCGCACAAGCGTCGATCAGTATTGATGGAAAGCCAGCTGTTCCAACGGCCGTTACCGCCTTGGTCATTGCGAACAATCGCTATGCCGGGGGTGGATTTGATGTAGCTCCTGATGCGTCTGTTTCAGACGGTTTGTTGGACCTTGGCGTATTTTCGACAAATAGCTTGCAGTCCGTTTCAACAGGGCTTGCGGGATTGATAGACAGTAAGGACCCCGCATCGGGAATTGTGAACAGGACAAAAGTCAAATCTGTTGTTTTGGAGACAGTGGAGCCTTTCCATTTGAACCTCGACGGGGAACCGATGATTGCGACAAAATTCGAAATAGATGTTTTGCCAAGGCGCCTGTTGTTTGTTGCGCCTGCTCCAAACTAACGCAAATGAATTTTAGGCCCATTTTACAAGCCCTCTGGGCGGCCCTGGTAAGGTTTGACGGGAACCATGGCTGGAGCAAAAGCAGCCATATTGCCATGTCTATGATGCTGGCCTTGTTTCCCTTTACGGTATTTGCATTGTCCTTGACCCAAGCCGTGTCGTCCGAATTCTCAAGCTTGGATGTCGTCGAATTCATCTATGGAACTTGGCCGGATAGTATCGCGGAGCCCATCGTCATAGAAGTAAAGGCTGTCTTGCGAGACAGCGGCGTTAAGGCAATGACCGTTGGGGGCCTTTTAGCCGTATTTTTTGCCTCAAATGGCGTGGACGCAATCCGGCAAGCGTTGACCGATGCCTATCGCGAAGATGATCCCCGCCCACTTTGGAAATCGCGCGCCTTATGTGTTGTTTTTGTTCTTTGTGGTTCTGCAATTCTGACGGTTGCCGCCCTTTTGACTTTCGCTGTCCCGCTGTTTTTTGACTTGCTGGAAACGAGTTATGAATCGCATACCGCGACATGGTTCGGCCACGAAGCCCTGCGGCTAGGGGTTTCATTTGTGCTGCTAATTTTTTCGGTGTTTGCGTGTCACCTTTGGTTGCCCGGCACCCATCACACCTTAAAACAGGTCGCGCCTGGTGTAGTTCTAACAGTGGTTCTTTGGATTACCTCAGGACGAATTTTCGCTCTCTACGTCACCAGCTTTTCTTCTTATAGCGTGACCTATGCTGGTTTGGCCGGCGTCATGGCGGCCTTGGTGTTTCTATACTTGATGGCCACAATATTTGTTATCGGAGCTGAGGTTAATGGACGCCTCATTGCAATCGGTGGTGATGAGATCTGCGACGCGTAGAATCTTTCAGAGATATCCTATCGCCTAGAACCCTTGCAAAGAGATCGAAGGCTGACAAAATACGAAGCCTTCTTACCCACTTGCCAAATTGGCGCTTTTCGGTTCCTGCGCTTTTAAGAATTTGGAGGGAGACGTGCCTTCCCAACTAGAGAAAGCCTCGGAAAAACTTTGTCGGTGATCAAAGCCAAGTGCCTCTGCAATTTCTTCGATACTTTTCCCGACCATCAAAAGACGTTTGGACATGTCGTGACGTTGGGTTTGCATGATTTCACGAAAGGATGTCCCTTCAGCCTTTAACCGAAGTTGAATCGTTCTTTCATGTGTTTGTAACGCCTGAGAGGTATTGGCCAGCGACCACGGCGCGACACCGAACGACGCGCGAACAAGTCCCGCGACGACGTCTTTGGTCAACGGCTTCAGGTCGGCCAAATTCTGATCCCTGCGAATGAACTTGGCATCCAAATAGCGGGATAACACCTCGGCACGGAGGACATCCGTCCCGGCCATGCCTGATTTTAGCAACTTGTCGTCAAAAGAAATGTAGCCTTGTTTCGAATTTCGCACCTCTGCGATTGGAGAACCCGCCGGAAAATGCGTCAGGGATCCGTTGGGGTAAGCGATCTTGATGTCAGGATCCCACTCGCTGTTTGCAAGGCACACGATATTGGCCAACAGGCCGATAGTGTATTGCACATCATGCGCCCCTTCATCGGCATTGAACGGTTCGAAATACCAGATGTGGCAACGCCCGTTATAGATCCTGATCACCAGCTCTGACTCGCTTTGGATGTAATCGAGCGCTGATTTCGTGATCTGGAAAGCGTCCCATAGTGTATCTGCGGAAACAGCCGCCCGACCAAAAAATCCAAGATCTTCAAGGTTTTGGTTAAACCCCGCCCATATGAAAAAATCGTCATCGCCCGCCAGCCGCGATATTTTCCTCAAGCCTTTCAGATAGCTCGAAACGTTAATAATTTCTTCCGCGTCAGCAGAGAGGTCGAGTGCTTGAAGGGTTTTGTGAAACCCCTGTATACTGTCGGATAGCAGCAACGTTGGCCCATGGAATGCGCCCGCTCGGATCATGAACTTCTCCGCGGAAGCGCTCATTCCCCGAGACTACAATATGGCTTTCGATCGGTATCAACGCCTTCGGCTTGTCGTGTCATAGCTCTTCTCGATGTGGAAATGGCCGTGTTGGATATAGTGCTACCACATACCCTTTTTGAAAAGATACACCTCAAATCGGACTTAGATTCGTGTTTGCCGACATGAACGGGGCGAACGATCCCTAACATCTCAATTCTTCGCGGCGACTAAGGTTTTTGCGCGATGCCGTCAGTCGAAAGACTGATGTGGTGATTTTGATAAATTTGGGAGCGCGCATGAAACAGAGGTTTAGCTTAACAAAGACAGCGATGTTGGGTGCTTTATCCGCCGCAGTTTTTCTGGGAGGAGCGCCCGTTTCGGCGCAAGAGAAACCAAACATTCTGGTGATTTGGGGCGACGATATCGGGCAATCCAATATCTCGGCCTATACGCGAGGTCTCATGGGCTATGAAACGCCCAACATTGACCGGGTCGCTGACGAAGGCATGATGTTCACCGACTACTATGGCGAGCAATCCTGTACGGCGGGGCGCTCTTCCTACATCATGGGTCAATCCGTTTATCGCACGGGTCTGTCCAAGGTCGGCCTACCCGGGGCGGATCTGGGCATGCAAGAAGAAGATCCGACGATTGCCGGCCTTCTGAAACCTCTAGGGTATATGACCGGTCAATTCGGCAAGAACCACTTGGGCGATCAGGACCGGATGCTGCCGACGAACCATGGATTTGATGAGTTCTTTGGCAACCTTTATCACCTAAACGCAGAAGAAGAGCCGGAAAACCGTGACTATCCGGGTGATGCCGTTCTGGCGGACGGGCAAACATTCCGCGAGGCCTTTGGCCCGCGTGGTGTGATCAAGTCGTCAGCTGATGGCGCTATTGAAGACACGGGCCCACTCACGAAAAAACGTATGGAAACCGTCGACGATGAAACCGTTGCCGCCGCCATCGATTTCATCAAGCGCGCTAATGAGCAAGGCAAGCCGTTTTATGTCTGGTGGAATGGCACACGGATGCACTTTCGCACACACGTAAAGGACGAGCATTTCGGAATCTCAGGGCAAGACGAGTATGGCGACGGCATGATCGAACACGATATGCATGTCGGTCAACTCCTGGACGTGCTGGATGATCTGGGCATCGCGGACAACACCATCGTGCACTACTCAACTGACAACGGACCTCACAAGAACACATGGCCTGATGCCGGCTCCAACCCGTTCTACAGCGAAAAGAATACCAACTGGGAAGGTGGATGGCGCGTACCGTCGCTCGTGCGTTGGCCTGGCAAAATCGAGCCTGACTCGGTGTCTAACGAAATCATGCACCACATGGATTGGCTGCCGACATTCCTTGCGGCAGCAGGAAACCCGGACATCAAGGAACAGCTGAAGGCTGGTGGCGTTCAGGCGATTGGCCGCGCGTACAAAGTTCATCTGGACGGCTACAATTTCTTGCCCATTCTGATTGGTGAGACAAAGGACGGACCGCGCCACGAGATTTTCTATTTCGCGGATACCGGCGAACTGACGGCGCTGCGCTATGACGATTGGAAACTGATCTTCCTAGAGCAAAAAGCGGTTTCGACCTTGCGGGCATGGATCGAGCCATGGACTCCACTACGGGTTCCTTTGATCACCAACTTGCGGCGTGACCCGTATGAGCAAGCCCACCTGACGTCCAACACATACTACGACTGGATGATTGACCGGATCTATTTCTTGGTGCCCGCGCAGAAGTATGTGGGACATTTTCTGGCGACATTCCAAGAATTTCCGCCTCGTCAAAAACCTGCCAGCTTCTCTATCGATCAGGTGATGGAGCTGATGGAGGCAAACAACGGAAGCAAGTAATTCCGCATTTGCAAAACTGACGTCATGTGCGGAGTTGAAAGATGCCGCGCATGATTACCAAGCCACAGCAACAACCGAGAGCGGCATAACGTTTTTTTATGTGTCGCTGCAAGGCAATCAAACAAATTTCAAACAGGGAGAGAGACTATGAGTGATCTGGTCGTAATTGTTTTTGAAGGCCGTCATACAGCAGACGAGGCGCTTCTGCGCCTTCAGAAAATGAGCATGGACTGGGAAGTCGATCTTGACGAGGTTGTCGTGATGACCCGTGACAAAAACGGCGTCGTGCGGACCCGCAACTCTGACACCCTTACCGCAACAGGCTTCCTCGGGGGCACATCCCTAGGAGCGCTGACCGGAACTCTGATCGGTGCCATGGCTGGCAATCCAGCTGCCGGGTTTATTGCAGGTTCGGCTGTTGGCGCCAGTTCCGGCACATTGGCAGGAATGCTGGATCAGGCGGAAGAAGAGGACGCATTGGCCGCGCGTGTCGGTGCAAAAATGGGGCCAGACTCTTCGGCACTGGCCGTCATCGGGTGGTCCAGTCGCCCCACCAAGCTGCTGGGCGAACTCGAAGGCATGAAGGGCGAAGTCATCGAAACATCTTTGTCCGTCAGCGATGAAAATGAACTTCGCGCCGCCTTGTCGCGAAACTGATTAAGTCTTCTTGGAAATCCGGTGGCCTGAGCCGCAGGCCACCGGAACGCAACACTCACATCATTCTGACTGGAAAAGGGTAAATGAAAAGATTTCTGACCTCCACTGTCGCTCTGAGCGCGTTTGCTTTCGGAGCCCCAATGACAGCATCCGCAGAGTCTGCCCCCCACGTGGCTGGCGGCGTTGTTGTGGAATACAACAATCTGGACATCGCTTTGGTCGCTTCGGGCTGGAGCGTTATCGAGCTTTTGCGCGGCGACGTGTACAATGATCGCGGTGATTTCGTGGGATATGTCCATGATGCGCTTGTTTTGCCGGATGGTGATACGACTTTTGTAATTGTCAACGTCGCGGGCTTCCTGAACATCGGTGAAAAGCTGATCGCGTTGCCAGCGGGTGCCTTCGAGATCAACGCGGATGGCGATTTGGTGTTGCCAAATGCTTCCAAGGACAATCTGAAAAGTCTGCCCCGGTTCTACTACGCACGCAACTAAACAGACTGGCGCACTCGACAGGGTTGATCGGGTTGAAGAAGCAACAACGCAAAAGTGATCCACAAAGTTTGGAACTGCAATCTACCAAGAGAAAGATACATTCGGCATGGGAAACTCGAAAAACAAACTACAAGAAAACTGGGGATGGTTTCTTGCGCTCGGGATCGTGTTGATGATTGGTGGCGCGTCCGCACTTT
This sequence comes from Shimia abyssi, assembly GCF_003014475.1. GTDB lineage: Bacteria > Pseudomonadota > Alphaproteobacteria > Rhodobacterales > Rhodobacteraceae > Shimia > Shimia abyssi. The sequence goes on from NZ_PYGJ01000015.1 coordinate 61,220, forward strand.
TTGCCCCCTTTCTGGTATCATTGGCCATCGAATTTGTGGTCGGAATTGTCTTCGCTGTCGGTGGCGTTGTGATGCTTGTCCAAGTTTTCACAACCAAAGACGGCTGGAACGCTCGGCTCATCTATTCAATCCTTGGCGGCTTCAATCTGTTTGCGGGGATTATGCTGATGTTCCGCCCTCTCGAAGGGCTTGTGGCGCTGACGATGGTCCTGATCGTCGCCATTTTCGTGAACGGCTTGGTCCGTATCGCTGTAGGCGTGATGGCGCGACCTGACGAAGGATCCGGCTGGGTCATTTTTGTTGGCTGCGTGTCCGTACTGGCTTCGGGATATCTGTTGGCAATGTACCCCGAAGTGAGCGCCATGCTGCTGGGGATTGTGGCAGGTGTCTCGCTGATTGGTGAGGGCGCGGGATATATCCGCTTTGCCTATGGTTTGAAAAGCGAAGTGTCGGTCGCTGTCTGACGCGGCGCTACATTTTGGTTAAACACCTGTTTTGCCGCTGCCCAAAGGTAGAGAGATATGCCCGAGCCAAAAACGATTTCCATGCTAGTCAAATGGGCTGCGGTAGGACTGAGCTTGATCATTCCGTCTTTCTCAGATGCGCAGGAAAAACCCCGGCTGGTACTTCAGATTACGGTGGATCAGTTGCGGGGGGACATGATCAACAGATACGGTGCCCACTTGGGCGAGGGTGGCTTCCGCTACTTGTTGGATAATGGCGTTAACTTCACCAACACCCATCACCGCCATGCCAACACCGAAACAATTGTCGGTCACACGACACTGGCAACAGGCACCGATCCCGCAATCCATGGAATGGTTGCCAATCTTTGGTTTGATCGAAAGACAGGTACGCCATTCTACAACGTACAAGATCAAGGCTATCCCCTGGTTGGGGCGTCCGGAATTGACGCCGAGAACGAAATCGACCCGACCCAGCGGGCCGCCACAACTGACGGGCGGTCGCCACGCAACATCATCAGTTCAACGATCTCCGATGAAATCGCCCTGCACTTTGGCCCGTCTTCAAAGGTGTTTGGGGTGTCAGTCAAGGATCGTGGGGCAATTGCGATGGCGGGTCACGCCGGTGATGCTTACTGGTTCTCAAAGTCAGAAGGCCGGTTTGTTACAAGTACTTTTTACAATGACGCATACCCAAGTTGGATCGAAGAATGGGATGCCAAGGGACTCGTCGCGTCTTATGCCAACCGCGATTGGAAGCTGCTGAGGGACGCTTCGGATTATGCCTTTGCTGACCGGGATGATCAGCCATGGGAAACAGATTTGCCGGGGTTTGGCCGCACATTCCCGCATAACTGGGGCCCGGCCGAGGGAAAATACTTTTCAACCTTTCTAACACTTAGCCCCGCAGGGGATGAAATCACTGTCAACTTTGCCAAGACTCTGCTGGACGCAGAACAGCTCGGGCAAGACGTGGTAACTGACTACCTGTCCGTCAGCTTGTCATCCACTGACTATGTCGGACATATTTTCGGGCCTTCGAGCCTCGAAGCTGAAGACAATTTTGCCCATCTCGACAGGCAAATTGCCGACCTGTTGGCACACGTAGAGTCCGTCATAGGGCTAGAACACACATTGATCGTGTTATCGGCAGACCACGGTGCTCCTGAACACCCAGAGTACCTTGCAACACTGGGCATTGAGGCGGGTTTGTTCGATTTTGAACGCGTCGACACGGAACCGGGATTCGTGCGGCTGCAAATGGATTTTGGCGAGGCCAAAGACCTGGTTCAAAACTTCTCCAACCCTTACGTCTACTTGAACAAAGATCTCATTTCCGAACGCGATTTGGATCCATTGGATGTTGAACGGGCAGTCGCTGATGAACTCCAGAAGCTCCCAGGCATTGCTTATGCGGTCAGTAGCTCGGACTTGCGAAGAGGGGCGTTTGCCAAAACCAAGATTAGCGATGCAGTCTTGGCAAACTTCAATCCAGACCGATCCGGAGACATCTATGTGGTGTTTGAACCGCATTGGTTTGTGGCTGACTTTGATGGATTGCATGTTGCATCTGCGCATGGCTCGCCGTGGACATATGACACCCATGTGCCCTTGATTATTTCCGGAAAGAACATCGCCGCCAAGACGGTCGTGCGACGTGTCGAAACCGTAGATGTCGCGCCAACGATTGCGGCCATTTTGGGCACCAAGCCGCCTTCTGGAGCAGTCGGTGTTCCCCTACCTGAAGCGATGCCAAAGACAAAGGACCAACCATGAGATCGCTACTGAAACGTTTCGCCCTAATAGCCGGATTTTGGACAATTGGTGTGCCTGTTTTGGCGCAGTCAGACGCCGCCCAAGCCAACAATCCGTTGGCGGACATAACTGCGTTTAACATCCAAAATTACTATTTCGGAGAGTTTACTGGACCTGGCGATGTCACCGGAAATCAGTTCGTATTGCGATACGCAAAGCCGGTCTCAATTGGCGATTCAAATTGGCTGATCCGGGCCTCACTGCCGTATAATTCGTTACCAGTGGGTTCGGGGGGCGGTACGGTAAGCGGGATCGGGGACTTCGACGTTTTTGCAGCCTATCAGTTCGATACAGCCAATCCCGGAGTAAGTTTCGCGCTTGGTCCCCAAATCGTGGTTCCAACGGCCTCTGATGACCGCCTTGGGGCAGATCAGTGGCAACTGGGATTGGCAAACGTCTACTTCAATGCGACATCGCCTGTGTTTCAGTACGGCTATCTTTTGACGTACCGCACAGGTGTCGGGGATACGAACGGCCGTCAACGAGCAAGCCTTGGTGCCTTTCAACCATTTGCCTTTTATCAACTCGGTGGGGGGTATTACACAGGTGGTGCGCCGATCTGGACGTACGATTTCGCCACTGACAGTTATGCGGTTCCACTGGGGCTTCGGCTCGGTAAAGTCACCAAGCGCGGCAACACCGTCTTTAACTTTTTTGTTGAGCCACAGTACTCGGTTTTCACCAAAGGCGCAGGCCAGCCAAAGTGGCAAATCTACATGGCACTTAACATGCAGTTCCAATGACCCTTGGGGCACGTGACGCATGCCGACCTCGTTTTGAAACACATCAATCAATTTAACCAAACAATCAGGAATGCTATTATGGAAAAGTTTATCGCTGTCGTTTTTGAAAGTGATGACACTGCTTTCAAAGGCGAAACGGCCTTGCGCGGGCTGCATGCAACAGGAGAACTTGCGGTGTATGCGGCTGCTGTGATCGGGAAAGATCTCGACGGAAAAGTAAAGGTCAAGAAGGTGGAAGACGAAGGGCCATTGGGAACTGCGTTGGGCCTTGTAATTGGTGGCATGGTAGGTGTTCTGGCTGGCCCTCTGGCTGTTGCCTCCGGTGCTGCAATCGCCGGTTCTGCGGCCGCTGCGTCTGCGGCCGCCTCAGGAATGGCTGTCGGATCAATGACAGGCGGCCTGTTCGGTGTTTATCGTGACCTTTGGGTGGCCGGAATTGACTCCGCGATGCTTGATGAAGTCAGTGTCGAACTTCTTCCGGGGAAGTCTTGCGTGGTTGCGTCGGTCGATGAAGTCTGGACCTCACCCTTGGATGTCAAAATGGGTGAAGCTGGTGGGGTGGTGTTCCGTAAACCGCGCATCGATGCAATTGATGAACAATACGCGTCCGACATGGCAGAGCTTGACCGGGAGATCACAGAACTCAAGGATGAGTGGAAGCAAGCAAGCGATGAGACCAAACAGGCAATCCACGACAAGATCGATGCTGCAAAGTCCAAAACAAACGCAGCCATGGAGAAGATTCTAGATCGCATTGATGAACTGGACAGCCAGACAGAAGCGAGGCTTAAGGCGATTGATGAGCAAATTGCAACGGCCAAGGAAAACACCCGCCAAAAGTTTGAAACGCGCAAAGCTGAAATTCAGGCTGACTACAAAGAGCGGAAATCCAAGCTAGATGCATCAATGGCTCTGGCGAAAGAAGCCCTGACCTGAACCAATCATTAAAAACGCTGACAATTGGCATTTTGCGTCTTCCAAAAAAGGTGACGCAGATTAGTGGCAAAAGTGTTGCGCCAATCCAATCTAGAGAAAGGAAAAGAAATGACAGATCTAAAAAGTATGATGGCTGAACTTCAACAAAAACGAGACGAGATCAAACTTCAGTTGCACCTCGGATCTATGGAAGCTGAGGAGGAGTGGGATTCACTTGTATCTGAATGGGACAAATTCCTTTCAAAAAACCAGTTTGACCAAACTTCTGACGAGGTTGGTGAAGCAGCCCGTGAACTTGGGCTTAAAATGAAGGCTGCTTATGACAATGCTAAGAAGGCAGTTGGTTAACAGTCGGGCCGGACTGCTCCGAAATCAGCTCTATTGATTGAAGGGCGTGTGGGCTTAGGCAAACGTCTGGCATAATTGCACGCGGCCAAAGGATGGTACGACTTTCGGAAGGGGTTGGCTCGTTTCATGAGCTGACCTCTACTTTGAAACCCAAGTATGTTAGTCACTATGAGAAACGGGTGCTTCTGGAGCCTAATTGTGCCGCTTCGCGGGTTCCTTTTTTGAAAATGCACCACTTCCCAAGATACAAGGGGTCAAGACGAATGCCTGTTGATGCAGATGACTCCGCCACTGAAGTCAAAGAGCCGGCTGTAGCCGCCTCACGGCAGACTATTGCTTTGGCGTCCTTTCTGGTGCTGGCACTTTTGACCAGTGTTGCCTTTGTGGAGCTCGTTCGCCCATTTCTGGCAGCACTGGCGCTGGCCGCGATTTTTTCGGCACTTGTCCAACCATTTTACACGCGGGTTCTGGTCCGAACCGGAATGCGAGAAGGCCTGGCCAGTACCATTACCGTGTTGGTTGGCGTGCTGCTTGTAGTGGGACCGCTCATAGGAGTGGGATATCTTGCGACGGCTCAGGCTTCCGGTTTGGTGGCCGGCGCAGATCAGGTTATTGAAACGCTATCCAAAGATGCCGCGGCCCTGAAAGGCGGGACGTATGAGTTCCCAAGTTGGGTTCCGTTTGACCAGGAACTGACAGAAGCTGGCCCTCTGGTATTTGAGAAAGCAGAAAGTTTGTTAGGTTCGGCAGCCTCGTTCCTCACCTCTGAATTATCGCACTTAACCAATGGCACAGCGAAATTCTTCCTAAGCCTTTTCACTTTCTTGTATGCGATGTTCTTCTTCTTACCGCTTAAGGAATCTGCATTCCGCCCAATCCTTAAGAACTCGGGGCTAAGCGCGGATCTTCAGGATAAACTGCACGAAAGAATCGTGTCAGTAAGCCGGGCGACGATAAAAGGAACTTTGTTGATCGGCGTGATACAGGGCGCGCTCGGAGGTCTTGGTTTTTGGGCGGCAGGGATCGAGGGGCCCGCTTTTTGGGCAGTAGTGATGGCGATTGCAGCAGCTATTCCAGGTATTGGGGCTACAGGCGTGGTCTTTGGCGGAGCTGCCTATCTCGCTTTTCAGAGCGAATTTCCGGCCGCAATTGGGTTGGCGCTTTGGGCTGGTTTGGTGGTCGGGACAATCGACAACGTTCTGCGGCCATCGCTTGTGGGGCGAGACGCACAAATGTCGGATCTGATGATCTTTGTCAGCACCTTGGGCGGGCTTGCGCTGTTCGGCGCTTCGGGACTGATTTTTGGCCCTGTTATTGCCGGTGTGTTCATTGCAGTTTGGCAGGAAGTACCCAGGTTTTTGCAATCGCCAGCCGAGAGCCAAGGCGGCGACCAGACTGCCCCTGAAATTCAGCAACCGGTAGAACCAGATGCGCGGCATGCCGTTGACGAACCTCAATCGAGTGGGCAAGTGCGGAAATTTACGGCGTCAAAGACCGACCTGGAAAAAGAAGTAGAGGCCTTGAAGCGCGAACTGGCGAGAGACGACACGTAAAACCTCTCGTTGTTTTAGAAAACAAACTTACCATTTTGCGCTGCAGTTTGGCCTCACAGTAACGGTGAGAACAACCGCGCCACGGGCGCGCCCAGCCGGATATGGCGAGGTTGCTCTGAGAGCTCTTTGTCCAGCTTGAGAGCCCGTGCAAAATCCTCCTCTAGGAAGGCAGCAGTTTGCTTTGCAGCCACGGAATCAAACATGACGGCCATGGCTTCAAAGTTCAGGCGGAATGAGCGGTTGTCCATATTGGTCGTCCCAATCGCCGCCAAGCTCTCATCCACAAGAACCACTTTTTGATGCATAAAGCCTTCATCATAGCGCCATACTTCTACGCCCGCTTGCCGGATTTCGTCGAAGTAGGCAAAAGCTGCAAGCCAAGGGATTTTGTGGTCGATAACTTCGGGTACCAAAATTCGAACATCAACGCCCCGGAGAGAGGCATGTTTCAACGCGGTCAAAACGTCGGTGTCGGGGACAAAGTATGGTGAGGCGATCCACACGCGTTCTTTGGCCGCGCAAATGGCAGAGAAGAAGAAAAGCGCACCGGTTTCCAATTCATCACCGGGTCCCGTCGGGACGATCATGCCGGTCATATCTTCTGAAGCATGAGGAGCTTCCCAGTTCAGTGGATCTACCATCAACTCACCCGAAGCCCAGTGCCAGTCTTCGGCAAAAATGAGCTGAAGCTGAGAAACGACCGGGCCCTTTAGCTCGACATGCGTGTCTCTCCAAGCTCCGAATTTGGCGCTTTTGCCCATGTATTCATCACCGACATTCAGCCCACCTGTGAAAGCGATGGTGCCGTCAACAACAACCGTCTTTCGGTGATTTCGAAAGTTGAGCTGAAACCTGTTTTTCGGGCCTCGGGTGCTTTTGGGGTCGATAGCCAATACTCCCGAGGATCGCAGTTCTTCGTGATAGTCTTTAGGTAACCCAACGCAGCCAACGGCATCGAACATGACCCGGACCGTAACACCTCGTTTGGCTGCCGCGATCAGATGCGCCTTTAGCTCACGCCCAATCTCGTCGTCATGGATGATGTAAAACTGTAGCAGAATGTAGTCTTTAGCGGCGTCAAGCGCATCGAAGATAGCTTCAAACGTTTGTGCGCCGTCGATCAAGATCCGCATGCTGTTTCCACGAACAGCGGGCAATTCTGAAATTGCCTCAAATGGCGCTACAGGGAAATCCGGTTTTGAAACGGGGGCGTTGGCTAGTTTGTAATTCTGAACACCTTCGATGATTTCTTCACTGTCACGACGCGCAATCAGGTAACCTTTGAACTTGTGATGCCCCAGAAAGAGATACAAAGGGACACCGAGATAAGGGGCCGTTATCAAGAAAACGACCCAGCCAACGGCGCCTTGCGACGTCCTTGATGACGACACAGCGCGCCATGCAAACCAGATTGCAATAATCTCGAGAACGACTAGGGCTGCTACAGCAAATGACGCTATCATCTAGGCAAAAACTCCTAAGGAGAATTGAAATATTTCAAGAGCATGACACCACAATAGTAGAATTTGTTCAGGATGAACGCGAAATGCAAAACGACGATATTTCATAAATTGCATTTTAGATACACGTAAGATCCATTGCGGAGGCATCCACCGCAAAAAATTGAAAACGCAGGGTTTTCTATTAGTCTGTCGCTCTAAAGTACAAGGTATCCAGACAAATCTACCCAACTGTTGGCAATAGTTGGTTGCCAGAAAAGATTAACAGCGAGCGGTACAACCAAATGCCCTTTAAGGAAGCAGTTTCTGACCTTGTTACGAGAGTGCAAGATTGGCTTTCATCCGCAGACCAAATCGGCGTCGTAGTCGCTATTGTTTTTGTTGCGATTATTATCTGGCTACGCAAGCCATTGGCCAAGATGGTTGTTGGGGCGTTGGATAGTTTAATGACCCGACTTGCCGTAGGCCTATCGGAAGAAACGAAAGCCGAGCTAACTGTACCAACGTCGGTTTTGATCGTTACTTTGTCGGCTTTCTTAGCCTTGGATGTTTTGCAACTGCCTGAGTTTGCAGATGGAATCGTGCGCCGCGTCCTGACGTCCATCGCCGTTTTGGCTGTGTTTGCTGGTTGGTACAATCTATGTGGCCCCTTTGTTTCTCTCTTGAGCGGTGAAACCCGCTTGGGTGTGAAAATGGAAAGTGGCTGGATGGAGCGGGTCGCCCGTTTTGGTGTCGTTTTGTTCGGGATCACGGCTTTGTTGACCGTTTGGGAAGTGGACATTTCTTCGGCTTTGACAGGCGTAGGTGTTTTGGGCGCCGGGTTGGCAATTGCGACGCAGGATCTTATCCGAAACCTAGTCGCCGGCATGAACAACATCAGCGAAAAGCGATTTTCTGTTGGGGACGTAGTCCAGATCGAAGGGATTTTTGTCGGCACCGTTGAACAAATTGACCTGAGGTCGACATTGCTTCGGGGCTTTGACCAAATTCCTAGGTACATTCCCAACTCTGAACTCGCCAACGCGGTGGTGCTGAATTACTCGCAGCGACGCAATCGTCGTGTAAAACTGAGTATACCTTTGGTTCTAGCGACGACCCAAGCTCAGATTTCAGAGTTCTGCGACACCCTGAGAAAGCACTTGAAAGAAAGTGGTGACTTTGACGTCTCAGAGGATGCGCCGCAATATGTGCACGTCGAAGGACTGTCGGACAGTGCGGTTCTCGTGATGTTCTATGCGTGGACAAATGATCCAGATTACGCAAGCTTTCTGGAGGTAACCGAGCGCCTGACCCTGAAAATTATGGAACTGGCGAGTGCTTGCGATACTGCACTCGCCTACCCGACGCAAACATTGAACATGTCAGAGAGTGCATCCGACGTGTAACTCCGGTCTTCAGCTCAGCTCTTTAGGTTCTTGATCACGGCCTTGGCAACAGTCCCGGCAACTCCAGGGGCAATCGCGCCAAACGGATCGCTTGCCATTTTCTTGACGGCGTCAGCCGTTGCTTTTGCCTCGCCTGCAAATGCGCGCATTTCCGCTTCTATGTCTTCGAGAGCCATGTCGCGAACCTCTGTGACAGGCGCCGTTTCCTGTTCAACATTGGATTTGTTCGCCAAAGACACCAGCAAAATTGCCAGAGCCATATTGACGAGCGCCACAATCAAAGCCGCCGACGGGGGGGACATGGTTTGTGACAAAGCCAGATAGGCTGATACGTTTAGCATAATCAGGCCGACACCTGCTGCAATCCCGGCGGCCGCCATCAACCCGGTTTGGCGGCGAAGAACCGCAAGATGACGCTGGGCGATCAGGCGCTCTGCGCGCAGCACAATAGAAATGTTTCTAGAAATACGATTCATAATTAGTTCCTATCTTGCGCGGCCAACTAAAAAGCCAATAGCAAAAGCCCCGAGTGCGATTAGTAGCTGCTGCTTGTGTGGCAGGTGTTCAAGTTCAGCCATGATTTCAGAAACTTCTTTTTCCCAATCGGTTTTTCCTTTTAGGGGTTCCACCATATCCTCATCGACTGACGGGTCAGCGTGAGCCTCTTCGCGCGCATCTACATGTTGTGAGGAGCGTTCCGCCAACTGTCTTCTGAGGTTCAGAAGTTCTGCTTCCAATTCTGCCTTTGTTGCCACAAATCGCTCCTACGTTAACTTTTCTTGCGTTTTTAAGTTTAGCGGTAATTGAGAGTCTAGAAGGCGCCCACTGCCATAAGAATACCCATCACCTTATCCGAAAATGTCGCGACACATAAGTTATTCGACTCGTGTTTACATACGTAGAATGTCCGTGGTCAGCTGGCGACCATCCATCCCGCACAGGCGGGTATCTCGGCCAAGTCGCTGAGCAACGTCAAGACAGACCTTTCCAAGGCGCTGCAACTCACTGGGTATCTGCCCCCTGCGGCACCCAAGGCAGAGCCCAATGAAGCGTGGAAGGCGTTCCTGTCAGCTTGCGAGGCCAAGCATCAGGTTCACTTGTTCGCTCGCCTTGTGAACCACTGCGCACAGCAAGGGGTAGAACCTGATGCAGTGGATGACGCACTGATGTCTGCGTTCCAATCCTATCTTGACGCCCACCTTCTGGGGAAAGACCCCGCGAAAATCTGCAAGGCAATCGCCCAAGCCTGGAATGGCATCGTCAAACGCAAGAAGTTGCCGCTCGCCATTCTGAGTTATGAGAAAGGCGGTCAGTACCGTTGCCGCCCGCTTTCCATCTATCCTCAGTCGTTGCAAGATGAGATTGTGGCCTATCTGGATCAACTGCGTCACATCAGTCTGTTTGACGATGAGGGGCCGGAATATGCTCTGCGCCCGGCCTCGCTGCGCAGCACCGAAGCACACCTCCGTCAGTATCTGGATGCTCTGGTCGAAACTGGGGTGGCTCCGGAGACGCTTCTTTCGCTGAAAGATGCCATCACAGCCAGCAACATGAAAAGCGCTTTGACCGGGATCATGAAGCGTCGTGGCCTGTCCGACACCAAGGATGGTGGGCTGCACAACATCTCCGCCACTCTCGTGGCCATTGCGCGTCATCACCTCAAAGTGCCAGAGGTGGAACTGAATGCCATTCAAAAAATCAAGAAGAGGGCCACGCCAACCGTCCAGGGCATGAGCAGCAAGAACCGTGACCGTCTTGGTCAGTTCCATGATTGGGAGAATGTTGCCCGCCTGCTTAGCCTGCCGGACACGCTCATGGCCCGCGCCGCCGCGAACCATGGTTCCCGCACTTCTGCCCTGTTTGCCATGTATGCGGTTGCCATCTAGATCCTGCTGTCCTGCCCGATGCGTACCAAGAACTTTGCTCAGCTAGAGCTGGATGAGAATGTCACCGCACATCGCAATGGCACGTACACCAACTATTCCATTCGCGTGGATGCAAAGGATGTGAAGAACAAGGAGCATATCGAGGTTGTTCTAAATCCGCACGCGTCCAAAATCCTGCACAGTTACATCATGAAACACCGCCACCTTCTTACGAGCGCGAACGGTCCGGCCCTGTTTCCAAAAAAGGGCAGCGGCAAACCCCGCGATCCGAGGAACTTTGGCAGCGACATCAAATCACTGATCTATCGTGAGACCGGCCTGAAGGTGCATGCGCATCTGTTCCGCCATCTGGCAGGCCACCTCTACCTCAAGAAACGCCCCGGAAATTTTGAGACCGTGCGCCGTCTTCTGAAGCACAAGAGACTGGAGACGACCATGACCTTCTATGCTGACCTTTCGAACCAATGGGCGCATGAACACTATGACGAGGTGGTTCTTGGTAAATGGAGTGGCAATCATGACTAACCCCATCCCCCTTGTTCTCAAGTATGAGGACTGGCCTCAGGCAGATCGCTCTGCCTGGGATGCCCTTTTTTCTGTCAGTGAATGGTTTGGCGACAGCGGTGCTTGTGTTGAATGGAGTGACAGCAGTCGTGCCAAACGCCGCCAAAGCTATGGCCAGTGGCTGTCGTTCCTGTTGCGTAGTTCACCAGAGCTACTGACCGTGTCTCCAGCAGAGCGGATGACCAAGGACAGTGTTCAGGCCTACGTGGAAGAATGTGAAGAACGCCTTAAGCCCAAAAGCGTCCATGGTTTTGTCTCGGATATCTATGTGATCATTCGTGCTGTCGCGCCCGTCGCAGATTGGGATTGGCTTAAGCGTGCCTCTAATCGTCTGCGCAAGAAGGCCGACAGCCAGAGCCTGCCACCCCCTCATGAAATTACGGCTAAGGAAGCACTGCATCGCGCCCTTGACTGGATCGACATCCATGATGGCAACAATCGCTACGCGCATATGACGCAAGCGATCCGCTTCCGTCAGGGGTTGATGATTACCTTTCTTGTCACTCGCCCCGTGCGTCGTCGCACCTTGCTGGCCACAGACCTCAATGATCATCTCAAGGTGATGACCGACGGGATGCATCTCTACTATGAGGCCAAGGACATCAAGACCAAGCGTCCCCATGACTTCCCGATGCCCAAGGTTCTGGTCCCTCACATGCAGCGTTATCTCGACGTACACCGGCCGGTTCTCTTGCAGGGCAAATCCCACGCTGCGCTCTGGGTCAATCAGTATGGCGACCCGATCACACCTGACGGCTTGTCCCGTGAATTGCCCAAAATGACGCAGCGTGTAATTGGCCTGGCGCTTCGCCCCCATGCCTTCCGTCATGTCGCCGCGACCTACATCGCGGAAACCGACCCCGAGCACGCCAACATCATTCGTGACGTCCTCGGCCACACCACGCTCAACATGGCCAACAAGCATTACAATCGCGCCAAGGGGATCAGTGCGTGTGACAGCTATCAGGAGATGATCGCGGGGATGCGCAAGGAAGGAGGTAAAGGGGTGGCATAATGCGCAGGGCTCGAAAGCCGCCGTTCGTGAAAAATGCAGCGAATGGCGGCTAGGAGCCCAGAGCCGTCACTGCGCCAAACTGCAGCGACGGCATTAGAGCATCAACAACGTCACACCCGCAGACGTCTACTTCGGGCGCGACAAAGCCATTCTAAAACAACGCGAAAGGATCAAACGAAAGACACTCGAAGCAAGACGCTTGCATCACCGCCAGCACGCCGCATAATCAAACCAACCAGATGAGCCAAACCTCTTTTAGTTTAGGCCGCCATTGGTTCCAAAAACCCTGACGACGGACAGTTGGAGCAAACGTACTTTGGTCGCATGAGGAAACCCGCAAAGGATGGACCTATGCACGCGACATACGGGTTCGCGCGTGGTGTCGCGAGCAGGGCTTACCATGGCATGAGATACCCCAGCATGGCGTCCAGCGACGTCTTGCGTCGCGCAATGGGTGGGCGAAGCAATGGGATCGGTTTATGGCGGAGCCCGTTACGCAAGCACCCAGCTTGCCCCCTGTCACCATTGAGCCCGGCAATATCCCCACGGCAACAGTGCTTAGTCTTCCCCTGATGGAGCAACGGGGCGTCAAAATGGCGGGCGGCCTGCCGCACAAGCGTTGCTAAATTCGTTTCTGACTGAGCGTGGTCGGACCTACCGCCACGCGATGTCTTCCCCAATGGCGGGCGCACATGCGTGCTCTCGGCTGTCGCCGCATTTGGCATGGGGCAGCCCTGTCTCTGCGTGAGGTTGTGCAAGCCACATGGGCGCGCCAAAGGGAGGTGAAAGCGCGTGCCGCGCGAGATGGATGGAGCGGCGCATTGTCTTCGTTTTCTGGCCGTCTGCACTGCCATTGCCATTTCATCCAAAAATTGGAGGACGCACCGCGGATCGAGTTTGAAAACCTGCATCGTGGATATGTTGGGATCCGACCGTCGGCGCCGGACACCGACAGATTGGCCGTTTGGGCACGGGGCGAGACTGGGCTGCCGTTTGTTGATGCATGCATGAGATCCCTTCGCGCCACAGGGTGGCTGAACTTTCGAATGCGCGCGATGGTAATGGCCGTTGCGAGCTATCATCTTTGGCTCCATTGGCGCGCGCCGGGCCTTGAGTTGGCGCGACTGTTTACGGACTATGAGCCGGGCATTCACTATCGCCCACGTCTCATTGCTGCTAGTGGTGTCCACACGGTCTTCCCGCAACTTAGCCTTCACCCGACGTTTGGGTGTCTTGTTCCGCAGTTGCAGACCCATCTCATTGTAAAGCCGGTAGATCCGCTTGGCTTTCACCTTCCAGCACTCCCGTCGCAGAAGGACGTGGATGCGCCTGTTTCCATAGCGCACACGCGTCTGAGCTATTTCTTTGATGCGTGCCCTAAGTTCGACCTGCTCGTCGCCATGCGGTCGATAATGGTAGGTCGAGCGATGCGCCTGAGGAACACCGCAGGCGCGGCGAATGCTGACGCCCCAAATCGACCTGAGGTCATCAACCAATTCCCGGCGGCAAGCAGGCTTTAGAGCTTTCGTTTGATGACGTCCTGCAGCATTGCCTTGTCCAACGAGAGATCGGCTACCAGCCGCTTCAACCTGTTGTTCTCCTCATCCAGCACCTTCAGACGCTTCATCTCAGCCGACATCAAACCAGCGTACCTTTTGCGCCATTTGTAAAACGTTGCCTCAGCGATCCCGGCCTTCCGACACACCTCAGGGATACTCGTGCCGTCCTCAACCTGTTTCAGCACAAACGCAATCTGCGCTTCCGTGAACTTGCTTCGCTTCATGGAACTCTCCTTCTCCCGCACTCGGGATTGTAAATGGGAAATTCCAGCTTCGTTTGGTCCAGTTTATGGGCAGCAGTTCAGCCTTCTGAGGCTAATTTCTCGGCGACGGATCTGCCGATGTCACGCCCCCCTCCGGCGACGATGGCGGAATTTCTTTGAGTTTCATGAGAAGTCTTTCAAAGCTGAAATCGGCACGAAATATAGTGGACAGTAGTAGTTAAACTCTTATGCGCCGCGGTGCACAAAAAGATCATAGATTTCAGGGACATTGCCATGGCCCATGCCTGCCTCTAGAGCGGCGGCGAGGTTAGCGGCAGTACCTTCTGCGATCTCGACCTGGATATTCATTTCTTGAGTCATCTGTACAAAATATCCGATGTCCTTGGCAGCATTCGCAATCGAAAAGCCAAGATCACTGACCCCATCGACAGCATAGTTCTTGCAAAACTGCATGAAGGGCGAATTGGACGGGCCCGCCGACATGATGTCGAACAGCTGCTGCACATCAATGCCGGTACGTTTGGCAACAGCGAAGGCTTGGCTCATTGCACATACGGTTGTCATGCCCATGAAGTTATTGATCAGCTTCGTCACGTGGCCTGACCCAAGCGCACCAAGGTAAAAGACGTTTTCGCCAAGCACGTCGAGCACAGGCTTCACCTTTTCAAAGGTGTCTATGTCACCTGCTGCCAGGATATTAAGCAACCCGTCCTTGGCGTGCGCTGGCGTGCGCCCCAAAGGCGCATCAATCATTCCCGCCCCTTTTGCAGCTAGATCCGCACCGATCTTTTGGGTGGATGCCGGAATGGACGTGCCGAAATCAATGATGGTTGTCCCTGGCTTGATACCAGCCAGTATCCCTTCGTCGCCGTAGATCAAGCTTTCGACGGCTTCCGAAGTCGTTACGCAGAGCATGACGATATCGCTGGCTAGAGCGAGTTTCTTCGGGGTGCTGGCTTCGACCGCGCCGCGCGCGAGTGTGGCCTCAACAGAGGCACGGTTTCGCCCCATCACCACAAGGTCATACCTGTTGTTTTGCAAGCATTCGGCCATATTGCCACCCATCTGGCCAAGGCCGATGAATCCAATTTTCGGGTTTGTCATATGTCGCTCCTCCATACTGTCACTTGGACATATTTTCGAACGCAGCAGCGCCTGCTTTCGCCACTTCAAGGTCTTGCGCGGGTGATCCAGAACTCACGCCGATACCACCAACTACAGCGCCGTCTGACGTGACTGGCAAACCGCCAGCAACAGCAACCATCTTTCCACCTAAAGCGGACGAGATTCCATGCGCGGGCATACCGGGTTGGTTAACTTCTGCCAAAGCATCCGTGCCTTTCTGGATCCCGGATGCTGTAAAGCTTTTGTCAATGGCTAGTTGAATGCTGGTGATCTTGCCGCCGTCCATCCGCTCAAAGGCGATGAGGTTGCCGCTTTCATCGGTTACGGCGATGCACATTGGCACACCGATCTCTTGCGCCTTAGCACGCGCGCCTGCGATCAGCCGCTCGGCGTCGCTGATATCCAGTCTCTTGATTGTCAACATTGGGTGCGCACTCCGCTGGTCATGGGCCGATTATGAGGTTCGGCAAAGTCAGGGAGATCGCCGGTATGAAGGTGATCAGCATGAGCGCTGCGAAGATCGCCAGATAGAAAGGCCAGATCGTTCTCACGGCTTTTTCCATAGGCAGCTTGCCAACCGCGCAGCCCACGAAAAGACACGTGCCCACCGGCGGCGTACAAAGACCTAGGCCAAGGTTCACCAAAAGGATCATGCCAAATTGCACCGGGTCGATACCCAGCATGTTCATGACCGGCAGGAAGATCGGTGTGCAGATCAGGATCAGCGCTGCCATGTCCATGATCATGCCCAATAGCAGCAGAACTGCATTGATCATCAGCAGGATGAGGATCGGGTTTTCGGTGATCCCCAGCAAGAATTCGACCGTCTTGGTCGGCACGCGATTGAAAGTCAGCATATATGCAAAAGCGGCCGCGCAAGCGATCAGGATCATGACCATCGAGGTGGTGCGAACTGACGATATTACCGCTTCCTTGAAACCCTCCCAACTGAGGCTGCGGTAGACGACAAGTGTTACGATGAAAGCATACATTGCCCCAAAGGCTCCGGACTCGGTTACGGTAAAGACTCCGGACAAAACCCCGCCGACAATAATGACTGCCGTCAGCAATCCGGGGATTGAGCCAACAAAGGCGATGGCCAGTGCCGTCCACCCAGGGAATTGCTCGGCTTGGTAGCCGCGTTTGACGGCCACGACATAGGCGGCAATCGCAAGGCAGCAACACATCAGAACACCCGGCACCACCCCTGCCAGAAACAGCTTGGAGATCGACACTGCGCCGCCTGTGGCCAAAGCGAAGATGATCATGTTGTGGCTGGGCGGAATGATGATCCCGGCGATGGAGGACGTCACCGTAACGTTGACGGCATAATCCGCATCATACCCTTTGTCTTTCATCACCGGGACAAGGATTGATCCAAGGGCCGAGATGTCCGCGATGGCCGATCCGGAGATCCCACCAAACAGCATGGACGAGAACACGTTGACGATCCCCAGACCGCCGCGCACCGCGCCGACTGCAGCCTGAGCGAATTTGACCAGTCGCATAGCGATCCCGCCATGAAACATAAGCTCGCCCGCAAAGATGAAGAACGGGATCGCCATCAGCGAAAAGACGTTGACCCCCGAAACGATCCTTTGAAACCCTACAAAAAGTGGCAGGCCTTCGTACCAAAATGCCGCCAAAGCCGAGATGCCCAGGGCAAAGGCCACCGGCGTACCGATTATAACGCAAAGGGCAAAGACCCCAAGAAGAAGCATCAGTCCCATAATTAGCCCTGATCTATGTTGTCTTGGCGCTCATCCCTGCCGAGAAATAGGCGGATGAGGTGACCAACGGAAAAGAGAAACAAAAGCGCGCCGCAAATCGTTAACGGCAGTGAGCGCAGACCTTCCGACCACTGAATCAAGGGTATGAGTGTGTTCCATTTGAACTTGGTCAACTCGATCCCGTTCCAGAACATCATTGCACCAAACCCGGCCATCAGAACGTCAGAGACTATGACAAAGAGCGTGCGCACCGGCGTCGGGACGATGTTGCGAAAAATCACCACGGAAAGATGTGTGTGATTATGCACCCCGGCGGCTGCACCCAAAAACGCAATGACCATGACCAAAAGCAGCGAGACTTGCTCGACCCACGTGGGCGTGTTGTTCAGCACATAACGTCCAAAGACCAGCCATGCAAATATCGCGGTCATGCAAACAAGAGCGATCCCCGCGATAAAAACACAAGCACGCGAAAGAAAATCGAAGGCTCTGTCCATTGGTCGCAAAAACGCCGGTGCTTTTCTATGCTCGCTCATTTGCCCTCCTTTAGATAAAGCTCCCGGCTGCCATAGTTGGAGCCGGGCGCTCTTTTTGACTGATCAGCCCAGCTTATTCGGTGGCTTTCGCCATATCGACCAAGGCCTTCATGTCAGGATTTGCCGCTAGGTATTCGGCATAGACCGTATCCATTGCCGCCTGGAAAGGCGCTTTGTTAGCGATTTCGTTTACGGCGATCCCGGCGGCCTCCACGTCCTTGCGCGCCTGCTCGGAGCCGACAGCCCAGAGTTCGCGCTGAACAAGTGCTGCTTCTTGCGCGGCACTGCGGACGGCCGCCTGCATTTCAGGGCTTAACGCGCCAAATTTAGCAGTGTTCACGCAAATGCACTCAGGAATGATAAGGTGTTCTGACAGCGAATAGTGAGTGGTCACTTCGTAGTGGCCAACGTTCTTGAACGACGGGAAGTTGTTTTCAGCACCGTCCACAACACCCGTCTTCAACGCCTGCTGAACTTCGGCAAATGCCATTGGTGACGGGTTGCCGCCCATAGCCGAAATCATCGATGTATAAAGATCATTGTTCATCACACGGATCTTCAGGCCTTCAACATCTGCCGGTGTGTTGATCGGCTTCTGGCTGTAGAACGAACGCGCGCCCGCATCAAACCAGGCAAGAGGCAGCACGCCCGCTTCGCCCATCGCAGCTGCAACGGTTTGACCGGCTTCACCTTCCATGACACGGAACATGTGCGGCACGCTCTTGAAGATGAACGGCAAGGATACCAGGTTCGCCTCTTTAACCATTGGTCCAATAGGACCAAGGTTAAAGTTACCTACCTCGATGGCACCGATGCGCACTTGCTCCAACGCATCGGGCTGCGACCCCAGCACACCGCCATGGAAGACGTCTACAGTGATCTCGCCACCCGAAGCCGCATCGACCAACTCAGCGAATTTATCCATGGCCGCGGTGTTCGGGTGGCCGTCGTTGTGAATGTTCCAAGCGCGCCAGCTCTCGGCGGACGCCGAAGTTGCGATGAGAGCGACCGCGGTGGCAGCTGCAAATAGCGATTTCGTAAATGTCATGGGTTCTCCTCCCCGTTAAATTTTGGACAGGACCTGGCTTTTCGAAGTTAAGGGAGTCGATGGAAGCATGGCTTCCTACTTCCTCCCAGAGCCGGAATCACTGCCCCTACATTGATTACTAGTATCCAAGTTTTGTCAACAGCCGTCTCCTAGTATCCCAATTCACTTGACAAAAGCCCTCCTTAGACTTTTCATAAGTGTACAGATCGGTTCCGATTTAAGCTCTTTGAAAGGGGATTTATTTTGTAACAGTTTGAAATATTTAGAGGCGTTTTGACAGGCCCCTACTTGCCGAAGCCATTGGGATGCGAGAGAGTATTCGTGGAAAATATAGTCAGACGAACCACAACCGATGCAGTCTATGAAAAACTGCATGACGAAATAATCTCACTTGAAATTCTTCCCGGTACAAAGCTGTCGGAGTCCGAAGTTGCGCGCCGATTTGGCGTCTCGCGTCAACCCGTCAGGAATGCATTCACACGACTTTGCAATGACGATCTGTTGTTGATTAGGCCGCAAAAAGCAACCGAAGTCCGCGGATTTTCGATGGAGCGGGTAGAACTCGCCCGATTGGTGCGCCTGTCCGTTGAACTGGAGATCGTTTACCGCGCGGTTGGCGTTTGGGATGCATCATGCCAAGCTCATTTGGCCGAGAACATACGCTGGCAGGAACAGGCTATCGAGGGCGGTGACCTGACGAAGTTTCACGCGCTGGACTATGATTTTCACAAGTTGATTTACGTTCTCAGCGGCAATCCTACGGCCTTTGAAGTCATGCTTGAATGCAAACAAAAGGTGGATCGAATCTGCCTCTTGAGCCTCGAAAAGTCCAGCGAAGCTACGTCGATTTTGACAGACCATCGCGCAATCGCTGAGAGCTTAGCATTGAGAGATCTCGACGCAGCTCAGGCCGCGATCCGGGCGCATCTATCGCGACTGGATGAGACGATTGAATTTATTCATGAGACCCATCCGAACTTTTTCGAGTGATTGTTTTTTGAAAATTCGCTGTCACTACACTCTTGGGCCGATGCAACGCAGTATCTGGTCGTACTTTGTCCGCCAGTTATGGCGAAATGGCCGACGACTGCTTTGTCCGCGTCTTACCAGTTCAGACAGCGCGCAGCGAATAGTCTGTTCAGAGCCAATTCTGTTGAAAAACCCATCTTGATTTGAAGCGCATCGGCTGATTCAATTTCCCTTTGAAATTAAGACGCTCAAAACCGTCTTAGACCAGAAAGAACGCGACAGCGGAGGCAGGGCATGATTTTACTGGACGAGGATCGGCTTTTTCCGACTGAGGGGCGCGGACGGGAACTGGCGCGCGCGCTGTTTGACAGTGTGCGGGACCTGCCAATCATAAGCCCCCATGGTCACACAGATCCGCGCTGGCTGGCCGGAAATGAGCGGTTTGGTAACCCGGCAGACCTGTTTGTCACGCCGGACCATTATGTCTTTCGGATGTTGTATTCGCAAGGCATCCGGCTGGAAGATCTTGGGATTGAAACCCTTGCGGGGGAGAAAAGTGCCACAGATCCCAGAGAGGTTTGGCGCCTTTTTGCCGCACATTATCATGTGTTTAGAGGCACCCCGTCGCGGCTTTGGATCGATCATTCGTTACAAGAGGTTTTCGGAGTCGAAAAGGGTCTGTCGGCAGAGACGGCGGACGAGATTTATGAACAGATTAGCGATTGTCTGGGCCGTCCCGAGTTCCTACCACGCGCGCTCTTTGATCGATTCAACATCGAGGTGATTGCTACAACTGAAAGCCCGCTGGACACACTGGATCACCATGCCCGCGTTGCTGCGTCCGACTGGGGTGGGCGGATGATCTCAACCTATCGACCAGATGCGGTGATGGACCCCGAGAATCCGGATTTTTTGAATAACCTTAAAGTGTTCTCCGAGATCACCGGCGAAGATGCGCTGAGCTGGGATGGGTATCTTAAGGCGCATCGCAAGCGAAGACTGCGGTTCAAGGCCTACGGCGCCACGGCGACAGATCATGGCCATCCGACCGCCAGAACAGAGAACCTTTCGCAACAGGCCGCGCGCGAATTGTTCAATGCGGTACTGCGCGATC
Organism: Shimia abyssi; assembly: GCF_003014475.1. Lineage (GTDB taxonomy): Bacteria > Pseudomonadota > Alphaproteobacteria > Rhodobacterales > Rhodobacteraceae > Shimia > Shimia abyssi. Next base: position 81,694 of record NZ_PYGJ01000015.1, read on the forward strand.
CGACAGATGCGGGCAACGCCGAGATGTTTCGCGCGCAGATGCTGACGGAAATGGCCAGGATGAGCCTGGACGATGGTCTGGTGATGCAGATCCACGCCGGTTCGCGGCGCAATCATTCCAGCGCGATTCATCGCAGGTTTGGTGCCGACAAAGGGTTCGATATTCCGGGGCGTACGGATTTTGTCACAGCGCTTGGGCCGCTTCTGGATGTGGTTGGCCATGAACCGGATATGACGGTGATCCTCTTTACGCTGGACGAGAGCAGCTATGGCCGCGAACTTGCGCCGCTTGCCGGGGTTTATCCGGCGCTGAAACTGGGGCCTGCCTGGTGGTTTTTTGACAGTGCCGACGGTATGCGGCGGTTTCGTGAAATGACGACAGAGACCGCCGGTTTCTACAACACAGTCGGCTTTAACGATGATACGCGCGCGTTCTGTTCAATACCGGCACGTCACGACGTGGCACGGCGAGTTGACTGCGCCTTCCTCGCGTCGCTGGTGACCAGCGGGCGGCTCGGCGAAACAGACGCGTTCGAGGTCGTTCAGGATCTGACATATCATCTTGCAAAAAAAGCGTACCGGTTGTGAGCGACGCGGATGAAACCAGGCTTCGACGCACAGAAGAAGCGCCAAAAACCGGGATCGTTCATCTTGGTTTGGGGGCTTTTTTCCGAGCCCATGGGGCCGTTTATATCAAACAGGCGATGGCCCGTTCGGGCGGGAATTGGGGCATTGTCGGTGTCAGCCTGAGATCGCCGGGAATACGGAACCTGCTTGCACCGCAAGAGGGTGTTTACACGGCTGTGGAGCTTTCGGCGCAAGGTTTGAAACCTCAATCCATCGACGTTGTAAGCGACGTTCTGGTGGCCCCGGAAAATCCTCAGGCGGTTCTGGATGCGATGGTCGATGACTCCGTGCGGATCGTCAGTCTCACGGTTACCGAGAAAGGCTATTGTCGTGGCGGCGCGGATGGGGCGCTGGATCTGGATCATCCCGAAATTGAAAACGATCTGGCCAGCAATCTGCCGAAATCAGCCATTGGCTTTATCGTGCGTGCGCTGGACAACCGGCGCAGGAAGGGGCTGCGCCCATTTACCGTGTTATCGCTCGATAACCTGCCTGCCAACGGGGCTCTGACCCGCCGGATTGTGTGCGAAATGGCGGCGCGGGTTGACAGCGATCTGGCGGATTGGATCGCAAGCGAATGCTGCTTTCCCTGCACCATGGTGGATCGCATCGTGCCCGCGATGACACCGGACACCATTGCGCGACTGCATCGCGAAACGGGCATCCATGACCCGGCCGCCGTTGTGCACGAACCGTTTCGGCAATGGGTGATTGAGGACAGCTTTGTCGACGGTCAGCGGCCGGAATTTGAGGCCGTCGGAGCGCAACTGGTCGACGACGTGGAGCCGTTTGAGAACATGAAATTGCGGATGCTCAACGGCACCCATTCGGCAATGGCCTATATCGGCAGCATTGCCGGGCACGACACCGTTGAAGTTGCCATAAACGATCCGGCGATTTCGGCGTTTCTGGACACCATGTGGCAAGAGGAAATCATACCTTCTCTGGTCGCCCCACCTGAGACGGATCTTGCCGATTATGCTGCCGCGCTCAGGGAACGTTATCGCAATCCCGAAATCCGGCACTTGTTGGAACAGATTGCCATGGACGGGAGCCAAAAGTTGCCACAACGTATTCTGGACCCGCTGTTTGAAAACCTGGCGGCCGGCCGGCCGGCCGAAAAGCTGATGACGGTGGTGGCCGCCTGGTTCCGGTTCCTCTCACAACGGGCTGACGGTGAGCAGATCAATGACCCGATATCGTCTGATCTCTGTGCCGCCATGCGCGGTCATGCAGACGACCGCGCGCTGGTGCTTGGCCTATTGTCCGTTGATCAGGTGTTCGGACCGTACCCGACGGATCAGATCAGCGACGCGCTTGTCAGGCGCTTTCAGGCGATGTCTGTACAAAATATCCAACAGGATCTGGGAAAGGTGCTTTCATGATGGAAACATGGCGTTGTGTCAACGGCGGCGCAACAACCGGCCCGCGGGGCGGAGCACCTGCCTTTTTTCCCAATTGCAATAGGCCAGCCCACAGCTAGGGCGGGGTCGTTTTCCTCCCTACGTGTCAATGCCTCTCGAAACCTATCTGGCAGGTGCTCGAGCTGGATTCGGATGTATCCGGTCTGTTGCTCTTCTGGGAAAGGATCTCCCGCTCCGCTTATCAGTTAAAACGCAGTGCCGTGGCGATCATTCGCTTGGGTCAAGGCACCTCGTGGATCGCTTTGAAGAGCTGCGCGATAGTACCTGAGCAACGCGTTCGCATTGATTGCTCCATCAACCTCCAACTCTTCCGACGCAAAAACAAAGGCATCTTGCTCGGTACCAAACCGTGCGGGTGAAGCGACCATCGCTTCAACTTGGTTGGTGCAAGCTCTGGCTGGCGTACCGGCTTCCGGACCGCTTGATTTTGCGATGACTCTGGTTGCGGTTCGCCACTTGTTATCGTGACCCAAGAGCACCAGACCCCGTTTCTGCAATGACAACAGCTCGGTAAGAATCTCTTCCCTCCGGGTGGCCGTGAAATCGGTATCAATAAGTGCGTAGAGCTCTTGACTCGAGCGGCCTCTTGGAAATGCTTCAACTGTCTTTAGTAGTGTGCTCAATTTCTTCTTCCTCTAGCCTTTCAGGTAGAGGCCAAGGACAAACTTCGCCTTTGATTTATCGCCAAAAATTTTCGAAAATTAACCAGTATGGACTACTCTTTTCTACTTCCCCGAACCATGTTGTCGTTATAGTGGAAATATGCACTTTTTAATTGACTCAAATCAATAAAAACACGCTGCGGAAAAGATTAAAAGTTGTCCGTTGCAAGGAAAGCTTGTCACCATCGGCTCGTTGCCAGAGCTCCTGGCAAAAATGGCAACTTCTGGCGTGAGCGATACTGGCGGAAGGTCGGGCTAAGACCACCGTGTGAAAAAACGAATGACGAGCAAGGCAGTTCAATCAACGCATCCTTTAAAACTTGGAACCGGTCAATTAATCTGACCAAGCCAATGAACAGAGGCTTATCCATGACTGACAAACACGACGACACAAACAGCTGGCAACCTTCCCAGCGATATCCCGATCCTTCCGTGATCTCGCTCGATCCGCGCTTTGATCGATACAGGCTGCCTTTGGCCGGGGTCGAGCGCTTGGCAACCGGTTGTCGCTGGTGCGAGGGGCCTGTGTGGTATGGTGACGGACGTTACCTTTTGTGGAGTGATATTCCAAACAACCGGATCATGCGCTGGGATGAAGTTACTGGGCTGTCATCCGCGTTTCGCCAGCCATCGAATTTCGCGAATGGTCAAACACGCGATCGGCAGGGCCGCCTAATCACCTGCGAACATGGCGGGCGACAGGTGATACGCACGGAATATGACGGTTCCATAACGGTGTTGGCAGATAGCTATGACGGCAAAAAGCTCAATTCACCCAATGACGTGATTGTCAAATCCGATGGCAGCATCTGGTTCACAGATCCGCCATTCGGCATTCTTGGCAACTACGAAGGCCACCGAGCTGAACCCGAACTGGGCCAAAACGTTTATCGGCTAGATCCCAACACAGGGGTGCTAAACGTCGTTGCTGATGACATTCTTGGACCAAACGGGTTGGCTTTCAACCCCGACGAAACGGTCCTCTACATCGTGGAATCGCGGGGCGTACCCACGCGCAAGATATTGGCCTATGACGTGGGCACGAACGGGGCCTCGATCGGAAACAAGCGTGTGATGATAGACGCCGGGCCGGGAACACCAGACGGGTTCCGCGTAGATGTGGACGGCAATCTCTGGTGCGGTTGGGGCATGGGCGAGGCCGAATTGGACGGAGTGATGATCTTCGCCGCGGACGGAACCCCCATCGGCCGCATTGCCTTGCCCGAACGCTGCGCTAACCTCTGCTTTGGAGGTCGTGCAAACAGTCGGCTTTTCATGGCTGCAAGCCATTCTGTCTACGCTCTTTATGTCAATATCGCCGGAGTGACAGGAGGTTGATTGCGCATCCGGCATGTATCGCAAACTGGATCTTTGCCTACCGTGAACCCGCATCTCAATACCGCAACTGATGTGCCTGAAATCTACCTCGCGGTCGTACTTTCAGAGCGCACGGGGTGCCGGTCTTCTTGCCCACCCCATCGGGATACAGAGCCATTCCTCGCCGGCGATCAGAATAGTCCGAAGTTTGGGTTGGCTGCCATCTGTGCCGCTTCTTTCTCCCGGAGAATCACACGCGCACGCTTCAACGGCTCTGTTACCCGGTCTCTAGTCAACTCCTTATTGTGCAAGGTCCGGAGGCCGTTATGATTGAAAACATCAGAAAGCTGAGATCTTGTTAGCTCCATCGAGTTTGGCAATCTGCGCAAAACGTCAGCAAGAGCTTGGTCGTGGTCTTCCCTCGTGTTCGACCAGGTTAAGGTCCCGAGTGGTTGCACGTCGGTGCCGATCGCAGGGTTGCCGAATGTCATACCCTGGACGAGGTATATATTGCGAAGGTTATCCGCCTCGCTTTCGATGAAGTCGGCAGTCAAGAAGGGGAGCGCGACAGCCGTCGCCGCTCTCCATACGTCCACAACTGCGTCGGCGTCGGTGGTTTTGAAATCACGTATCATTGGTTCATGTCCTGCGTTGTTGATGCTGGTAGATTGGCGCAGTCCAAGGCTTCGCGACATGACTGAACCTGCGAAGGATTTGGCAAATTATGCATTGTTGTTGGTCGTGATCATCGCGTTTCGACCAGTGTCACACGTCTTCATTCCTTTGCGGATTATCGTACAAAGAGTACGATCTTTCGAACTAAACCAGTTGCAGTGTGGCGGCGGTCAAGAAAACTCCGAGATGCAGCCCCATATGCGCGCTGAATGCCGCCTCGAGGCTGATGCGCGTATAGGCGTAACCGAAAAGAAGACCGGCGATGAGATTAAGACCAAGAGTTCTGACAAGAACGAGGCTTCCCGGTTCAGGAGACATCAAAAAAATGGCGGGTAAGTGTCCAGCCGCAAACAAGACTGCCGTCAGAACGACCGCCAACTGCAACGCGACGCGGTAGTGTGACAGTTTTGAAAGACCAAGCGCAAGCAGGCTCAACAGACCCCAGCGCATGATGATTTCTTCGGTGATCCCCCCGTAGAATATACCGATGGTCAGATTGGACAGATCTGCCCCTTCAAACAATGTCTTCAATTCACCTCCGTCAGGACGCCACACCGATGCGGTGGTCTGATCGAGAACGCCAAGCATCAGACCAGCAACCGCGCCGAGCAGCAGAAAGAACAGGAGCAGTGCTGGAGACTGTTCGTCACCAAGAAACAACCGTGACTTCAAACTCACTCTCGGCGCTGCGAAACACCCCGCCAAGGTAAAGACAACAAGCAGAACAAGAGGGTTCACGGCCAAAGCGATTGCCGGAAAACCAAGCGGTGGCGTGACAAGCGACACGAGTGCGAGCAGGCCGGGAAGACTGATCAAGATCGCAACCGACAGTTTCTTGGCGTTCTTTGAGATAAACGACACGTTCATATCCCCAATTCCAGAAAACTTCGGTGTGAGCATTTGAAATGACCTGTCATGCTCAGGTTCCGCACGCAGGCTTTAACAGACCGCGACAATCCTGCGATGCGGGATGCATCGGTTTTGTAGCAGCCCTTTGCATCACTCTTCACCACCCAAAGACTGCGCGACGACATCGGCGATATCGGTAACCGGGGCGTCAGTTCCGCTTGCGAGAACGGCAATGGAAAGACCTTGGGCCGGATAGACCCTCACCACCGCTACAAAGCCCGGGCCGCCGCCGCGATGTTGCAACCTTTGTGCCGCCACATCACGTTCGAACCAGCCAAGGGGGAAATCCTCTGGATCCTGTGCAACCATCAACCGCACAGTGTCGTCAACCTGAAGCACCGGGCCTTTTGCCAGTGTGACAGCGCCCAGCCGGGCGGCGTCGTGCGCGGAGGCTATCAGACCCGTTGGCGGGGTCGCTTTGACATTGACACGGTTCGCCACCAAATCCGACCGTCCCGCTCCCTGACCAGATCGTTGACATCGGCAAAAAGGGGAAGCAACAGCGTGAAGACATGCACCAATGGGTGGCGACCCGGGCGCTTCGTTTTCTGATTGCGGTGCGCTAAAGACAAAGCTGCTGGATGCCATCCCTGCGGGCTCTAGCACGCGCTCGAAGACCGCGTCTTCATAGGCTTGTCCCGTCTTCGCCTCGATGATCGCGCCAAGTAGCATGTATCCAAGGTTGCTGTAGCTGCGGTAGTCACCGGGTTGAAAACGAAAATCGCGGTAGGCGGGCATCTTTTGGCGCAGAAACTCCGTTTGATTTGGCAAGTTCTCGTCATATTGCAGCCACCCAAACACCGCTGGCACTGTGTCTTGAAGTCCCGAAGTGTGGCGCAAAAGATCTCACGTTGTAATCCGGTTTTCCGCAGCTTCGACCAAATCCAGCCAAGGTAGGATATCTGCAACCGGAAGGTCGAGGTCCAGTTCCTGATCCCCAGCCAGCGTCAAGATCGTCAGCGCTGTCGCGAGTTTGGTAACGGACCAAATGTGATATATTGTCTGCGGCGTTGCCTTTTGATCCTTGAAAGGATCTGCAGTTCCTGACGCCATTTCCCATGCAACTTCGCCGTTCTGAATGACAGCGATCGATATTGCAGTGGCGGCTTGGGCTGAGACGATGCTGTCGAGCCACACTTCAAGATGATCGCGATCAACCGGTGCCGTGGGTGCAGCAGGATGGGTGACCATCATCATCCACACCGCGATCATGAACGAGGCCAGCAGGCCAATCACCCATTTCGCCCATCGCTTATGCGCCACATATTTCATAACTTCCCCTCAATATTCCGCATCTCGGGAAGGGAGGACGAGGCTACGGAGATCGCGTCTTGGTCAGACGCGTTTATGTCCGGCACCAGCCCCACGCCTTCGATCCGACCGCTGCCGTGGCTTATGTAATCGGCGACAGGCAAGGACAGGGTAAACTGGTCTCCAACATCAAAGGGTTGTTGAATCAGCAGAGCGCCCGCGCTGGTATCACCGATCAGCACGGCACCTCGCACACTTCGCAGAACCTCTGCAACGAGTTCGGAAGCGCTTTGCGTTTGTCCATTGATCAGAATCGCTATCGGGCCATGAAACATCGGCTGCATGGGCAAGAAATGGACCCGAGTGACGGCATGGGTTGCAAGGTGGTTCCAGAGACTAACAACGGATGCACCATGCCAGGGTTCTAGCGCCTCGATCTGTGTGCGTTTCGGCATCAGCACGGAGTCCCGGGACCATCCCCGCCCCAATAGCACTCCTGCATCGGCACCATCTGAAATACTGTGTCCTACCAGATGGCGCATCGCAAATGCCCCGCCGGGATTGTCGCGCAGATCAATGATCAGCCCCTTCGCGCCCCTGGACGCAATGTCCTCGAACGCTGCCGTGATGCGCAGGCCGGTGTCCTGGCCCATGAAGGTGCGAACACTGAGGCAGGCCACCTGGTGGTCCCATTCCAAGGCTACAGCCTCGGGGCCGACTTGCATGGAATCGAAGTGTCGACCCAAAGCCGCCGCACTGCGTTGTCGAACAGACAGCGTGACATGGGACAGGCCTATACGTTTGAACGTTTGTTCAAAATCGAGGCAAAGGCGTTCGGGGTCTTGCGAGGTTTCGGCGAGTTCCATCAGCTCAGAGAACAGCGAATGCGCTTGCTGCGATGTCATCCAGGTGGGATCGAAAAAGTATCTCTCGAAGATGTCTAGAATAATCGAAATGGATTGGCGGTAATCGTTCGGGCTTGCCGCAGTGGGACCTGAAATCATGGCTAGGCATGTCGCAGAGAGCGCCCCAAGAAAGGACCGGCGGTCTATCCAACGGGACGAGTTGGATGCAAGCGGCACATCAGGAACACGCGAAGGCGCACTTAGGGACAAAAAGCCAAGCGGTTTGGTGGCACTGTTCATTGCTGCACCTGCCGCGATAGGTGTGTGGTCTTGAAGCCCGATCTGTGTTTGAGGCCATAACCGATCGCGCGATCAAGGCCGATATGGGCGACCCAGATGGTTACCAGCGCGATAGCCTCTGACCAGCCAGCGACCCAGCCGATCGTCCCGACCGCAGCGGGGGCGATGTAACCGTGCATCGCATTATAGGCAATCGCACCGACGCGCGCGCCGAACGCGTAACCGAGCATCGCCAGGTCGGGCGAAAGGAACAAGATTGCGAACAGCGTCCAACTTTGTTCCAAACTGGCATAGGCAAAGATGGCCGCAAGCCCAATCGCGAAGCCTTCCAGTCGCAGCAGGGGGATCAACTGGTACATCGTGGGTCGTTTCGGGTCAGTCGTTTCGGTTTGCATGGGTGCAGGCCTTTTTATGTTTGGCGTGGAAGTATGCGCAGCATGAAACCCAAGAGGCATCAGCTGCGCACGCATGTCTCGGCCTATGGAAGCGTCGTTGACAGGCTGGCGCAGTCCACGTCTGTGTTGCGAGCGCCAAGGACATCCGCAAACAGGTTTCGCCCTGGGTTGATGACAAATCCGGTGTCCGCCGAAAGGCCCTGCGCCAGATACAAGTCCGCCGCCCGATCGGTGGCATCGGATGACACGCGCACCATGTCGCTGACCAGATCCCGCCCTGCCATCAGGTCGCGCATCACCTCTGGGTTCGTGATAACAATTCGGATCGATCCCGTGCGCCCCACATCGACTTGTTCGCCGGAAAAGTCGCCCGCCACAAACCGGACAGGCATCGTGCGGCAGGTGCTGTTGATGCGAAACGCGGCGGTGCCCTTGCCGGCAACACCGCGCAGCATCAAAAGGTTCCCTTCCCTTGGCTGCGGAATATTGATGACGGCGATGTCCCTTTCCGGCTTGGTGATCGCTTCAGCCTTTGCAACATCGATTGCTGCGGCGGTGATCAACATCACGCTGACCGCCAATCCAATGGTCGCCAGATGATCTTTTGGCGTTCTGAGTTTCATGACATTTCCTTTCATGGTTGCTGTCCCACGCCTGTGGGCTCGGCAATCAAGAAAGGCGAATAACGGAAGTTGTGCGCCCGGATTTACGTTTCCGAACGTTTGAAATCGCGATTGCGAACGTGTTTATCGCCGCTTCCGTGGCGTTTGTAGTCAGATGGTGTTTGACCGGTCAGGCGACGAAATTCGGTGTTGAAGCTGGACTTGCTTTGGAAACCGGCCTCCAGCATAATGTCTGTTACGGGCAGATCAGAGGTTGTCAGCAGCATCGCTGCATGGCGCACGCGAAAACCGTTGATATAGCGCGAAATATTCTCTCCGTGAATGCGGTTGACCGCTTTTGAAACGCTCCGTGCGGGGCAGTGAAGCCGCCGACCCAACCGCGCGAGCGTCAGATCCGGATCCGTGAATATTTGCTGATCTGCCATCAGTTGATCGATCCTGCGCAACAGGTCGTGGTCCTCTTCCAGTGGTGCCTCTGCCGCAGGATCGCGCGAAGCGCGCCGGGTCTGGCCCCTAAGGACAAGTGGAACACCAAAAAGAGCGCTGAGTAAGACGACCGTTACAATCACGCCAGATACGCCCGTCAAAAGCTGGATGACCCCCGTGTTTCCCGCAGAAAGTACCGCAACAAAGATCAGATCAGCCGCAACGATCAGGCCGATGAAGAGCAGGGCAAAGAGCAACGCAATTCTGGTCATGCGAAATTTGCCGGGCGCGACCTGAACAAATGCTTCTGATGGCTGAAGCAGCATCCGCGCCAGCAAAATGGCACAGATGGCATTGGTGCCGATCACGACCAAATCAGCCGACCAGGCCATTGGTAGAAAAAGCGCAAGTTGCCCAACCACAAGACCAATGGCGACTAACAGAAGCCTCTGTCGGCTTGGGAACCCGGTCGTTGACGCAAGTGATTGAAAACCAAGCCATAGCGCGGGGGCTATCAGTATCGCAATATGCGGCTGTATCCGACTCAGCGCCTCAATCCCATATTCCGATCTCAATCCCACAAAGACGGTGACCACTGCAACAAGGCTAAGTGCAAGACCAAAAAGAACGCGCGCCGCCACAGGCAGCAGCGGTCTGCTCACAACCGCTGCTGCGATGAAAACCGCGAGAATCGAAATGAGCCAAGAGGTTGGAACCGTGCTCACAGTAGTATTCCTCAAATCAATTTCTCAAGCGCAATGGCTTTGATGCCCCGCAGCGTTTCGTGCGCCGTTCATCTGAGCGTTTTGACACGCAAGACTACAATGCCATCAAATATAACACCACACGCAACGAAGCTTGCTGGTTTTCTCCGGCACAAAACCCGCTTTGGAAATCAGGCCAAACAGCAGAATGACGGCATTGGCGATGTTTCGAAGACGCTGAAAACGACTCACTCCCGGCTGACGTAAACGGCCCCTTGCCACAGGTTGCAGACAACGTTCCATCGCCCACAGACTGCGAACTTGCCCGAGTCTCGATTGTCTTGGCTCGGTGTAGCGTAAGTTAGGTTTGAATTTGACGTCAAGGAGCCCGTTTGAATGTCCGGTTTGGCTCCGCCAGCTGCAAGGCGGCGAAACCCTTTCGGCAAGTGCGAAAGGATGCTGCGCTAGCAAAGGCGAATTTCCCAAGGTCAGCGAAGTCCGCATAACCGCACTTCGTAAGGCGCATGATCAATGTCCGCATTGGATGCGCGTCACGCTCTCCAACACTCGGATATTGCGACTGATCAAACGCCTATACGAACCAACCTATTGCTTTCAATCACAAATAAATTGCAACTGGGTTGCAATCGAAAGTTGCTGACGTTGTTGGAAACGTGCCTATAATAGGCAGGGCCAATTTGATCCTTCAGGAAAGGCCCTTGCGATGCGTGCTGCGATTTACGCGCGATATTCCACTGATATGCAAAGTGACGCCTCGATTGAGGACCAGCACCGCTTGTGCCTGCGGCTGATAGAGAGCCACGGATGGGCGGGAGGCGAGACCTACTCGGATCGCGGCCTGAGCGGCGCGTCCCACCTGCGTCCCGGCTACCAGCACCTGCTGGAAGACGCCCGCCACAACCAGTTCGATGTTGTTGTCTCCGAGGGCCTCGACCGCATCAGCCGCGATCAGGAGCATATCGCCGCCTTCTTCAAACAGATGCGGTTTCAGGGGATACCGATTTTCACGGTGGCGGAAGGGGAGATTTCAGAACTGCATATCGGTCTCAAAGGCACAATGAGTAGCCTGTTTCTCAAAGGCCTCGCCCAAAAGCCCCATCGCGGTCTGGAAGGGCGCATTCGCAAAGGCAAATCCGCTGGCGGCATCACCTACGGCTACGATGTCGTCCGCAATCTCCAAGCCGATGGAGAGGTCTCGACGGGCGAGCGGGTTATCAACGAAGAGCAAGCGAATGTCGTGCGCCGTATCTTACCGCGAGACCGTCGCCGATCTCTCTTACGCCCTGAACGACGCGGCCACCAAGCCCGAGGCAACCACGATCATTCGGAGTCTCTTGTCGGAGATTCGGCTGATCCCAGACGGGGGCAAGCTGTCCATTGAATTGGTTGGCGAACTCGCTGGCTTGTTGTCGTTGGTGCAAACAAAAACGGCCTCTGAGAGTGTATCTCAAGGCCGTTCTGTAACGATGGTTGCGGGAGCTCGATACCAACGATGTTTACTGAGACTTGTTCGCACACCCGGATAGGTCTCTCAAACCCGCTGGAAAAACCCTTTGGCTTTCGAAGCAAAGGCTACAAAGGTGAGCATTCGGAGCTAAGCGAAAACGGGAAAGGTCCAAACGCCGATACGCGGAAAATTCCCCGAGAAGAACACGAAGACGCCTGTCAGCTTGCCGCGAGATCGCCAAAACCAAGCAGACCAGCACCTCGATGAGGCTAAGAAAGAAGTTCGAGATGCTCTTCGCGTACCTCAAACGCATTCTCCGGTTGGCCCGCCTCGGAATAGGTGGACCTTGCGGCGCAAATGATGAATTCCTCATCGCCGCCACCGCCCAGAACCACCGCAAACTGGCAAATATCATTCCTGCGCCGCAGCAAACCTGAGATAACTGATATGAAGGGCGCTATCCCTCAGTTTCGAAGGCCTATTCGTGCATCAGCAATACGGAGTTTTTCAACAGAACCGGCCCAAAGCCGCCGCTGGTGCGTGTTGCAGCAAATGGCGGCAAAGAGCCCATACAGACGTATTGATTTTGAGCTGCTTGCGCCCGCAGCAAGGGTATTGCCGCGCCGCGTTCAAAGCCAAATCTAATGTGCGGCAGAGATTGCTGCCGTAAATGCAACGTGCAGAAAATTTGAATTCGAAAATTCAAAAGTTGCGGGCAAAACAGCTTTTGGAATCCAAGCCGTCGAGGAATTTTTGCGATGAGACCAATCGCGCGCCTTCGTAACTGACATGCAATGATGCGACGATTCACGCGGTGGTTAACGGATCGGAAGGAGCTTCGGCTTCTACGGTCGATTTGATGCCAAAGTAGTTTCCTCTTCAATGGCAAATGCATTTTTTGAGAAACTGCCATGCGATCTGAAGCGACAGAAAAGATGGTCACGCATCAAGCATAAACAGTTTTGACAATGGCAGGCTGGCCGCACCCAGCACCACGGCATCTGGTCCGAACGAGCCTTCCACCACATTGGGTCTATTGGGACTGCTGGGGTTCGAATCCGCAAGGTATTCTTCTACCTTCAAGACAATTGATTTTCGCAGCCTTTTCGGCATTGGCCCATCGATGACTACACAAGGAAGATCAATGAGAGCATTCGCACCGATGACGACCTGAGCAATTGCTGGCGCCGCATCACCCAACCAGCACGCAACGGGATCACTAAATTCGCCCCAAGCCTGGGTTTTCACCCAGATGTCATTCAAACAAGTGCCCTCTGCGGCGGCAGAGTTCCACAGGCCATCAAGCGAACACATGTCAGAAAGTCGATTGGACGGTCTGTCTATGCCTTCAAGGGGAAACCGGTCAATCGATCCTGCGTTGCCGGTACAGCCTTGATGGAGGTGCCCTTCAATTGCCAAGCCGCCGCTAACTGCATGACCAATGTGAATATAGAGAAAGTGCTTCGGAACATGCTCCGAACCGAATATCAATTCGGCATTACAGGCACAGCTCCCTTCTTTGCCAAAATGCGACGGGCAATCGGGGCCTACTCCAAGTTTAGTCCCGACAAGAGACCATGTTTTCGCCCAACAGTCCGTGTCAGTCAGCGCATCTGTAATTCCAATTCCTGAAATTTTCTCACTCTGACCCTGGCTGAGCCTTCGCGACATTTCTTCAGCCGCAAAAAATGCAAACTTTCGCGCCGTCTCAGGTGTGAATTGAGCATCAGTCGAACATATCCTGTCCAATATGTCGCCGACAAAATTTACCAGGATAAGCTCGACTTTCTTCGCTTCAACTTCCAGGCCGACAAATAGTGCCCCGTCGGCAGCGAGCTGAAGTGGCACCGAAGGTTGACCGACTTTTCCCTTTCTTTTTTCGCCACGGCGAATGAGCCCTTCTTCCTCAAGTTCGCGCGATATCACTGAAACAGTTTGAACGGACAGCCCTGTCATCCGTGCAATGTCTCCTTTCGGCATCGCACCTTTCTTCCGAAGAACTGTGAGAAACAGTCGTCTGTTCCTGTCGCGCAGATCCTTGTGATTGGAACCCAACACTTGAAAAATGACTCCTTGTTAGTTTTCGTTCACCCTGAATAGAGAGATGCGCACTGCTTATTGTTTGAAATCGGTTAGTGGTTGCCCTTCCAATATTCGGAAGGGCAAATGATCAATCGACTTTCACAGCCTTACAATATCGACTGCCCGGTTGCTTCCCAGTCTTTGAGGAATTGCGTGATGCCATTGTCGGTCAGCGGATGGTGAGCCAGTTTTCGGATGACGCCTGGCGGGATGGTTGAGATATCGGACCCGGCAAGTGCGGCTTGTGTCACGTGATTGGCGGTTCTGATTGAGGCGGCGATGATCTCGGTATCCAGGCAAAAGTTATCATAGATCTTTCGGATGTCGCGGATCAGGTCGGCACCTTCAAGATTGATATCGTCAAGCCTGCCGATAAACGGGGACACATAGGTCGCGCCGGCCTTGGCCGCCAGCAATGCCTGGTTTGCAGAGAAGCACAATGTGACATTGGTCTTGATCCCGTTACGCTTGAAATGGGCGCAGGCTCTGAGCCCATCAAAAGTCAGGGGCAGTTTTACGACAACATTGGCGGCAATCCTGGCCAAGTGCTCGCCCTCGGCGATCATGCCATCGGTATCCAGCGCTGCCACCTCAGCGGACACCGGCACATCCGCCAGCCCACAGATTTCGGCGACAACCTCTTTGAAATCGCGGCCCGACTTGGCGATTAGGCTGGGGTTTGTGGTTACGCCGTCCAGCAGTCCCGTTGTCAGAAGATCCTTAATGTCATCGACTTCAGCTGTGTCTACGAAGAATTTCATGTTTCATTCCTTGAATTGGGTGTGTTTGCGCTCAAGCTGCTTGTGATGCCGCATGGCGTAAGATCAGATCGTTTGCTTTGAATGTGATGTCTTCAGGTGTGATCCCGAAATGTTGATAAAGTTCACTCGCTGACGCAGAGGCTCCGAAGTCGGTCACGCCTATTACGTTGTCCTCGCTGCCAACGTAACGTGCCCAGCCAAACGGGCTGGCCGCCTCGATAGCAAGTCTAGGGGCATCGCCAAGAACTTCGGCGCGATAGCTTGCGGATTGCGCGTCAAACCGCGACCAGCAAGGCAAAGAGACTACGGCAGCAGTAACTCCCCCTGCCTCTAGCTGTTCAGCGGCTGCGAGCGCGACGGCGACCTCTGTTCCGGTGGCGATCAGAGTTATGTCACGCGCGTTTCTTGCTTCACGCAGTACGTATCCACCTCTGGCCGTCAGGTTCTCTGCCGATGGGTCTTTTCGCACACATGGCGTTCCCTGACGCGACAATGCCATGACCGCCGGACCTGCGCCATCGAGCGCAGCCTCGTAGGCCTCCATCGTCTCGATCACGTCCGCGGGTCTAAAGACGTCCAGGTTCGGGATCGCCCTAAGGCTCGCAAGGTGCTCAACTGGCTGGTGGGTCGGGCCATCTTCGCCCAATCCGATTGAGTCATGCGTAAGAACATAAAGGACTTTGGACTGCATAAGAGCGGACAGTCGGATTGCATTGCGCATGTAATCCGAGAACACCATAAAGGTGCCGCCATAGGGGAGGATGCCCCCGTGCAGTGCAAGGCCATTCATGATTGTTCCCATGGCGAATTCGCGCACGCCGAAGTTAATGTAACGACCGTTGTTGACCGAGATGGATGAGGTGCCGGTCAGATTTGAGCCGGTAAGGTCGGCTGAACCGCCTACCATTTCAGGCAGGTCCCGCGTCAGAACTTCGAGACACATCTGGCTGGCCTTGCGCGTTGCCGGGGCCGGCTTCTCGGACAGCCAGTCTGCTTTTTGTCGCGCAATGGTATCTGAAAGTCCGACTGCAAGTCGACCCTCAACCCGGCGTTCAAATTCGCTCCGTTGATCGGTGGACATGCTGTCATGCCGCTCCTGCCAAGCTTGCATCTCTACCGCGCCGCGCGCACCGAACTCCCTCCACGCCTTAAGGTGCGCCTCCGGGATTGCAAACGGTTCTGCGGGCAAACCCAGAGCGGCTTTCGCGGCGGCGGATTCTTCCCCGCCGAGCGGGGCGCCGTGAATTCCGGATGTTCCCTGCTTGGTCGGAGCACCCTTCCCGATACTTGTGCGGAACAGGATGATCGACGGTCGTTCGGTTTCAAGTTTCGCCGATGCCAGCGCATCGTCAATCTCGGACGGGTTGTGTCCGTCGGCCTCCAAAACGTGCCAGCCCAGTGCCGCGAATTTCGCCGCCGTGTCCTCGGTGAACGACAGATCGGTACTGCCGTCGATCGAGATTCCATTCATGTCATAGAGCAGGTTAAGATGGCCGAGGCCGAGATGCCCGGCCAGTGATACGGCTTCTTGCCCGACACCTTCCATCAGACAGCCATCGCCACAGAACACCCAGGTGCGGTGATTACATATACCGGACCCAAACTCGCCGCGGATCTGACGTTCCGCCAACGCAAACCCAACCGCCATGCCAATGCCCTGACCAAGCGGGCCAGTCGTCGTCTCGACCCCTGGCGTGTGGCCAAACTCCGGATGCCCCGGCGTGATCGACCCGGCCTTGCGGAAAGATTTGAGATCCTCAAGTTCAATCCCCGGCGTTCCCGTCAGATAGAGAACCGAGTACAAAAAAATGGCGGCATGACCGTTCGAAAGAACGACTCTGTCCCGGTCATGCCAGTTCAGGGAGGTAGCGTTATACTTGAGGTGTTTCCCATAAAGCCCGACGGCGATGTCAGCCATACCCATCGCGGCACCCGGGTGGCCATGCCCGGCGGTTTCAACAGAATCGATGGCGAGACCGCGCACGACATTTGCCAGCTCTACACTGGTTGGCGTTTTTATCATCATTTTTGTCCGTTAAAAGGAGTTGATCAGAACGCGTAGCGCACTCCGAATTCGGTGTAATTCTGGGTCAAAGTCATGTCGGCGTCGCAGCTTTCACGCATGATCAGTTCTGCATTCGGGAGGTCGTTCCCACGCGCCCTCACCATTGCCGCCTCGGCATCCAGACCATGTTTGGTCCACCTTTGCTTAAGTCGATCAAGGATCTCGTCATGTGTTGGACACACAAAAACCGTCGCATCAAAAACATCGCGCAGAGAGCTCCAGGGCTCCGATTTGAGCAGCAGGTAATTTCCCTCGACCACGACAATTGGCGTGTCGGGATGGATGACAATCGACTGAGCGATCGACAGATCCATCTGGCGGTCAAATTTGGGATGGAAGGTTTCGCGTTTTGCCGATGACAATCGCTTGACCGCTTCACAAAAACCATGCGCGTTAAAGGTCTCGGGCGCGCCCTTTCTCGCCAGCAGCCCCCGGGACTCCAACAGCCGATTGTCGAGATGATACCCGTCCATTGGCAAGAGCGCCGCTTCAGAAACCGCCCGGTCACTTTCACGGTTAAGCCTTTGAACAACACTCTCGGCAAGGGTCGACTTGCCAGAGGCAGGCGGGCCAGAGATCCCGATTATTGTTCTGGCACCGTCCTGCATCCTACTCCTCACCAGATCGCAGACTTCACCGACGTCATGTTCGAGTGAGGTTTCCGTCATGCTGCCACACCTGCTTCTTCAGGGGTCATCGCGCCGGTCATCAAGGCGACTGCATCCGACATGGAGATGTCCTTCGAGTCTACGGTACAGAGCCGTTTCCCGAGCCTGTGGATGTGAATTCGGTCTGCGACCTCGAACACGTGGGGCATGTTGTGGCTGATGAGGATGATCGGGATGCCGCGTGATTTGACGTCCTGAATCAGCTCCAGCACACGGCGGCTCTCCTTGACACCCAGCGCCGCCGTCGGTTCGTCCATGATGATGAACTTAGAGGCAAACGCCGCCGCCCGTGCCACCGCCACACCCTGACGCTGACCGCCAGAAAGTGTTTCAACGGCCTGATTGATCGACTGCACGGTCATCAGCCCCAATTCGGAGAGCTTATCACGGGCAAATTTCTCCATTGCCGGGCGATCCAGTTGTCGCAGGTACTTGCCCATGAAGCTACCTTTTCGAATTTCACGGCCCATGAACATGTTGTCGGCAATCGATAGCGCAGGCGACATAGCGAGTTGCTGGTAAACGATCTCGATTCCCATGTTGCGGGCGTCGATTGGAGAAGTGAAGTTGACTTTTTTACCCTCGATCAGGATCTCTCCCTCGTCGGGAATGGTGGCACCACAGATCGCTTTCACGATCGATGATTTGCCCGCGCCGTTGTCCCCGATAACAGCAAGAATTTCGCCCTTACGTAATTCAAAGTCCGAATGATCGATGGCGGTTACGTGGCCGTATCGTTTGACGATTCCCCGGCCCTGAACGATGGGTGTATTGTCCGACATTAGCCCGATACCTTTCTGATCCATTGGTCCACCGCCACCGCGGCAATGATGAGAAGTCCGATGAGGAGGAATGTCCATTGCGCGTCAGCGCCCATAAGCCTCAGCCCCAACGTAAAGACACCAACAATCAGCGCCCCGAAAAGCGAGCCCAGGATCGATCCTCGCCCGCCAAAGAGCGAGATGCCCCCGATGACAACAGCGGTAATGCTTTCGATATTGGCCAGTTGGCCAGAGGTTGGCGAAACTGATCCGATGCGCCCGATAAGGGCCCAGCCTGCAAAGGCACAAATGAGCCCCGAGAGCATGTAGACCGACATCAACGTCTTATGCACATTGACACCGGAAAGCTCTGCCGCTTCAGGATCATCACCAACCGCGTAGACATGACGGCCCCAGGCGGTGTGCTTGAGTGCGTAAGCCAAGACGATGATCAGAAGAAGCATGAACACCACACCGACCGTGAAGGTTGCACCGCCGATGCTGAATTTGGACCCGAAAAACTGCAGGAATGACGCCTCGGTCTCAATATCCTGACTGCGGATCGTTTCATTTGCGGAATAAAGGAAGTTCGTTGCCAGAACGATCTGCCACATTCCCAGCGTCACGATAAAGGGCGGCAGTTTGACCTTGCTCACCAGCCAGCCGTTCAGCGCCCCGATCGCGGTCCCCATTGCCAGGCCGCACACGACGGCAACAGGCGTTGGTATCCCGTAACGGAACGTAAACTGGCCCATGATCACGGACGAGAAAACCATAATTGCACCGACGCTCAGATCGATGCCCGCAGTCAGAATGACCAGACTCTGCGCGGCGGCAACAATGCCGACGATCTGAACTTGCTGCAGGATCAGCGTCATCGCGAAGGGTGAAAAGAACTTGGACCCAAGAAGTAGGCCAAAGATGAGGATTGCCGCGACAAGAACCGTGAGCGGCACCATAGATGGATTATTGTGCAGGATATGTTGCACCTGGCCGACAAACCCACGGCGGGTATCTTCGAATTGCGCCACAGTCTCATTCCGGCTGGCGGCGGCCTCGAAGTCCTGGCCACTTTTTGTTGTATCAGACATAGCTTCCCCCAAACTTGCAGCTAACGAGTAAATCGACCGCCGCGCGGGTAATTTCTAGGTAATTATTGTGCTGGTGCGAGAGGCGCAGATGCGCGCCTCTCGCGGTGCAAGGGCAATCAGCCCCAGCAGAGGTCCAAACCTTCAGCGACAGAGATAGAGTCAACACCGTCGACAGCTGTCCCGGCAATGAGGCCAACGCCAGTATCAAAGAAGTCTTTGCCCGGAGTGGTTTCCGGTGTCGTACCGTTTTCCGCCCACGCTTTGATCGCCTCAACACCCAGAGCCGCCATCGACAGCGGATACTGCTGGCTGGTTGCATCAATCACGCCGGCCTCGACGTCACGGACACCCGGGCATCCGCCGTCCACCGAAACGATGACGACACCTTCTTCACGACCCAGTGATTTCAGCGCTTCATACGCGCCAGCCGCCGCAGGCTCATTGATGGTGTAAACCACGTTGATATCCGGATCGATCGCCAGCAGGTTTTCCATGCCCTTGCGGCCGCCTTCAGCGTTACCATTAGACAGCTCATGTCCGACGATGCGCGGATCGGTTTCGTCACCCCACTTCGAGGGGTCACCGATATCCACACCAAAGCCGTCAAGGAAGCCCTGATTGCGCAGAACGCCAACAGTCGGCTGCGAGATGTTGATGTTCAAAAGGCCGATCTTGGCATCGGCAGCCGCATCACCCATGTGGCCCTTGGCCCACTGACCGATCAACTTGCCTGCCAGATAATTGTCGGTGGCGAAGGTTGCGTTTGCTGAATCGGCGGGATCCAACGGCGTATCTAGTGCGATAACAACCAGGCCCGCATCACGGGCTTGTTTTACGGCAGAACCAATCGACGAGGTGTCCGAAGCCACGAGCAGAATGCCTCCTGCGCCGTCCAGAATGCAGGTCTCGATCGCCTGAACCTGAGTTTCGTGGTCTCCATCAAATTTGCCGGCAAACATTTTGAGCTCAACACCGATTTCCTCAGCTTTCGCCGAAGCACCTTCGCGCATCTTCACGAAGAAAGGGTTCGAGTCATCCTTGGTGATAAGGCAGGCGCTTGTATCTGCCAGCGCCGCGCCAGCGAATGTCGTCGACACGGCCAAAGCCGCGGCACCAGTAAGTAGTTTTCTCATTTTGGTCTCCCAATTGGTTCAGCTTGCTCGCACTCCGCGATCAGTTGTCGAACGCGAAACGGCGATGATTTCTGGAAGTGTTCCTCCGAATGAAGCAAGGCAATGCCTCCACCCCACTACTCTTCAACTCTTCCTCCCAACGACAGTAGTGCCGTTAATGATCGAATTAGCGCCAACAACTGCGCCCTGTCAATACTTACTTCGTGATGAATTAATTTTACGCACTTCTGATATTTGCCACTCGACCGGAGTGCGACGGAAGCATCAAATTGCTTGCAATACCGGGGTGGAAGGTTGCACAAGTGTAGTCATGGATGAGGAAACCAAGGAACAATTGCTCCGCGCTAACCCCCTTAAGGGAACGAACCAGATCGATGTTCGGGGATACAATGAACGGCTGGTCTTGCAGCTGATCCGGGAGCACGGCTCACTCACAAAAGCGGAAGCCACACGGGCGACAGGGCTATCCCCAAATGCCTCCTCTGTGATTTTCAGAGCGCTCGAGAGCGAAGGTCTGATAATCCGGGGCGACCCGATTCGCGGTCGGGTCGGGCAACCATCGACCCCTCTCAGGATTAATCCTGATGCACATCACTATGTTTCGCTCAGAGTGGGGCGCCGCAGTATCGATATTGCTGTTGTGAATTTTGTTGGCGAAATCGAGTCGAGCCGTCGCATGGCACTGCCCTTTCCAACACCAAAAGTCGCTTTGGAATTCTTTAAGTCCGAGCTCGGAGGCGTACTCAGGTCAGCCAAGAAGAACCGCAAATCGATCTCCGGTATGTCGGTTGCGATGCCGTTTGAGCTGTGGAGCTGGACCGAGGAGTTTGGCGCTCCAAAAGAAGAAATGGAAGCGTGGCGGGACTTCGACATTGCCGCAGAACTTCAAAAAATCGTTCCGTGGAAAGTACTTGTTGAGAATGACGGCACTGCAGCCTGTCGCGCCGAGCAGGTTTTTGGCTCGCATACAGGCAAAAAAGACTGGGTATACTTCTTTGTGGGCACATTCATCGGCGGAGGCATTGTCCTGAATGGAAGCGTCTTCCCCGGCAGTCGGCGAAACTCGGGCGGTTTCGGGCCCATGCGCGTGCCCGAGCAAAGCGGTGGAAACCGTTTGGTGGATCACGCGTCCCTTGTGGTTCTCGAAAGAAGCATTGCAGCCGAAGGCGGCAATCCATTTGCAATCTACGAAGAGGGAAGCAACTGGGATGATTACGAGCCCCTCCTTTCCAATTGGATCTCAAATGCAGCCTTAAACCTTTCACATGCAATTGTTTCGTCACTGTCGGTTCTGGACTTTGATGCTGCGGTGATCGATGGAGCTTTTCCGAGCGACGTCAAAAAACGCCTGGTGTCCGAAACGCGCCGCCAGCTTAGCCGGGCCGACTTGCAAGGTGTGCATTTTCTAGACGTTGAAGAGGGGCAAGTCGGGCGTCGCGCCAGAACCATCAGCGCCGCCGCGGCTTTTGTGTCGGCCAACTACATGATCGATCAGAACACCTTACACCGCAACTGAGGTCGAATTACCGCCGCGAGTTACGTGGATCAATACTCCCCCAACTCCGCTCCTGGACATCAGGAATTCTTCACAATACTTTAATTATTACTTCATTCACAATTATTATTGACTCAGCAAAAACTGTGAACCTATGTTCGCAGAATGTCTGTTTTGGCCCGGGAGGACGCCATGCATTTCGCACCAGTCTGTCATCCGGGCTGCGTGAGCGCAGGAAGGTAATTTTGCCGACCACCGAAACGGTCCCAAAGGGGTCTGAGAAAAATTCAGAAAATCGGTCTGCTTCTGCCCCATTTGGGTGCA
Source organism: Shimia abyssi (assembly GCF_003014475.1). GTDB lineage: Bacteria > Pseudomonadota > Alphaproteobacteria > Rhodobacterales > Rhodobacteraceae > Shimia > Shimia abyssi. Next base: position 103,699 of record NZ_PYGJ01000015.1, read on the forward strand.
CGCAGATTGGAGGATAAGCAAAATGGACGGCTCGATAGAAGCACGCCGGGTATCACCCCGCAATAAACCAGAGAATGGTTCGGTCCTGCTCACCTTGGAGGCCGCAACCAAGGTGTTTGGCGGCACCGTCGCAGTCAAGGACGTCACGTTTGACATCCGCGCTGGTGAGGTACTGGCGCTGCTGGGCGAAAACGGCGCTGGCAAGAGCACATGCGTGAAAATGCTTGCCGGGGTCTATTCACCCGACTCCGGCTGCATATCGGTTGGAGGCGAAAAAAAGGTCTGGTCTTCGCCGATGGATTCCCAATCCCAGGGTATCGCGGTCATCCATCAGCATCCGGGCCTTTTTCCTGACCTTTCGATAGTTGAAAACATTTTCTTTGGGAGATTCCGAAAGAAGCCCAATGGGCTTCTCGATATGGAGACCATGCGCAGGGCAGCCGTCGAAGTATTGGAAATGGTTGGACTGGACGCTGATCCCGACCAATCACTTCGCACGCTCAGCGTCTCTGAACAACAACTGATCGAGATTGCCAAGGCGCTCTCGACCAACTCGCACATTCTTATCATGGATGAGCCGACCGCCGCGCTTTCACACAATGAGGTTCGCAAACTCTTCGACGTTGTCGATTCCCTCAAAGCGCGTGGCGTCGGAATTGTTTTTGTTGGCCACCGGATGGACGAGATCTTTGAGATTTCTGATCGGGTTGCCGTGCTCAGAGATGGCGAACTTGTTGGCCTCGACAGCGCTGCCAATATCACTCGGCCGCAAGCGATCAACCTCATGGCTGGTCGTGAGTTAACGGCCTCCTACCCCGAGCGGACGCACGATTATGGAGACACCGTGCTTGAAGTGAACAGGCTCGGCGTCGACGGTCAGTATGCCGATGTCTCCTTCGCAGTGAAGGCAGGTGAAATTTTGGGGATCGGTGGCCTCGTGGGCAGTGGCCGCACCGAAATCGCACGCACGATTTTTGGCGTAACAAGCCCGACTTCCGGTGCGATTAAAATTGACGGCAGGGAAGTCTCATTCGCGAACGCCAACGCCTCGATGAAACATGGCGTCGCGTATGTGTCAGAAGACCGGCTTACGCAAAGCCTGATCATGGACTTTTCAATTCGCGTCAATGGCTCGCTAACCGTTCTCAACAAAGCGACAAAAAACGGGTTGCTTGGCGCCGATCGCGAGATCGCAACCGTCAAAGACCAACTGGACCGACTCAAACTCCGATACGCAAGCTTCGAACAGGAAATCTCGGGCCTTTCGGGCGGCAACCAGCAAAAAGTCGTCCTTGCCAAATGGCTGGCAACAAAGCCAAAAATCCTAATTCTGGACGAACCGACACAAGGCATTGATGTTCAGAGCAAGGCCGAAGTGCACGCAATTATTGCCGATCTCGCCAAAGCGGGAATGGCGATTGTTTTGATTTCGTCGGAAATGCCAGAACTCATCGGCATGTGCGACCGCATAACCGTGATGCGCGAAGGGCGTCAGGCAGACACGTTCGATAAGTCGGTCGCTACGCCGGACGTTATTCTTGAGGCGGCAACCGCCGACGACGCAGTTCCTACGCACACAGAAGGCGTTGAACTGTCCGAATCGGAACCTCGGCACGGGCTCCTGAAAAAAGCCATGGCACAACGCGAGATTGGCCTGATCGCAGCGATATTGCTGATCGTGATCCCCGTGACACTGATCAATCCGCGCATGTTGTCGGGGACGAACCTTTACTCGTTGGGAATGGATGCGGCGTTGCTGGCGATTGTCGCCCTTGGGCAGATGATGGTCATTCTGACGCGTAACATCGACCTTTCGGTGGCTTCGGTGATCGGGTTCACCGCCTATGCCGCCGCTTATGTCATGTCGACGAACCCGGATTTACCGGTGATCGTAGCGGTTCTGGCCGCCGTGGCACTCGGCGGCGTTGCGGGGGCGATCAACGGGACAATTATCGCGATCGGCCGGGTGCCGGCCATCGTGGCAACACTTGGGACCATGTCCGTCTTCAGGGGGGCGCATAGTCTGTTTGCCGACGGTGATCAGATCAGTGCCGACGAAGTTCCCGGTCACTGGCTGGACCTGGCGTCGAGCAGCATCGCGGGCATTCCGGTATTGATCCTGATTTCTGCGGCGATCCTTTTGGTCGCAGCGGTGATCCTTGCCCGGACGCAATGGGGCCGAGAGCTTTATGGGGTGGGATCGAACCCTGAGGGCGCGGATCTTGTCGGTGTGCCAGCGCAAAAACGGATCTTTGTTGTTTTCCTTATCGCCGGCGCACTTGCCGGGCTGATGGGGGCGCTCTGGGCGTCGCGCTATGCGACGGTGGATGCGCGCGTCGCCTTCGGCTTTGAACTGACCGTGATCGCCTCCGTCGTCGTCGGTGGCGTAGCGATCCGCGGAGGATCAGGAACCGTGTTCGGGATCCTACTGGGAGCCATCACGCTGCTGGTCATTCGCAATGGGCTGACGCTTGTTCGGGTCGACCCGCTTTGGCTCCAGGGCGTTTACGGCCTTGTGATTCTAGTGGCGATCTTCGTTGACGCAAAAGTCGCAGAGAAAAGCGAAAAAACTAAAGCTCGGAGGGTTCGAGTATGAGACGACCTGACTGGATTTCCGCTTGGGATCTCTTCATTTGCGCATTCGCCCTAATCCTATTGATCGCAGGATTGGTGATGTTCCCTAACTTCGGGACCGCATTCAATATTTCGCAATTGATTGCCGGTGCCTCTGAACGCGCATTGCTGGTCCTGCCAATGATGCTCTTGCTTATCACCCGTGACATTGACCTGTCGGTTGCAAGTACGCTCGCGCTAACGAGCGTTGTATTCGGCCTGGTCGTTCAGGCTGGGATACCGCTTTTTCCGGCTATCCTGATCACGCTTTTGGCGGGTGCGGCACTTGGCGGATTCAATGGGTTTCTTTCAACAACCGCCGGTTTGCATTCGCTTGTGGTGACGCTTGGCACGATGGCGCTGTTCCGGGGTATTGGCTACATGCTACTTGGCAGCGGCTCGGTAAACCTGCTTCCGGATGCGCTTTTGGATTTCGGCTTCACCAACATTCCGGGCATTCCGGTACCTTGGACGATTGTTCCATACCTGGTGATCCTGCCGATATTTGCGCTTGTCGTACACAAGACACCCTTGGGGCGCCGCATCTTCGCAATTGGTGGCAACCCGGACACGGCGCTTTATTCCGGCATTCTGGTCGACAGGATCAGGTTCTGGCTATTCGTCTTTTCAGGTGTGCTTTGCTCGATCGCAGGGATCGTCTACACGGCGCGTCTCGCTAATGCCCGCGCCAACAACGCGTTTGGCATGGAGCTGGACGTCATCACAATCGCGATCCTGGGCGGCGTCAGCGTGTTTGGCGGCAAAGGCGGCGTGGTCGGTGTGACAGGCGCGCTTATTCTGGTTGCTCTTGTCAGGAACCTGCTGGGCATCAATGGAGTCGGCGGCGACGCCCAAAGCACGATCGTCGGCTCCATGCTTATTGCCGCCCTTTTGATTGGAAATTTCGGCCCGCAGATATCGAAAGCATTCGGACGTCTGCGGTCCCGGAGTTCGCACGCCTGAAGGCGCGTAACAAACGGCTCAACAAATCCAACATAGAGGAGAACTACTTTGAAAAAATTCCTATTTTCCAGCGCCATTGGCCTATCGGTCCTGGCAGGAAGTCTGGCGCAAGCGCAAGAGTGCTACGACAGCCCGGTGAAAGTCGGCTTTCTTCCAAAACTTGACACTGACCCCTATTTTCAGGTCGCTGGACAGGGTGCCGACGAGGCAGTCGCTGAAATCGGCGGAGAGCGCATTCAGCTCGCCCCCAGTCAGGCAACGGCCGAAGCTCAAATCGAGTTTATCAACAATCTGGTCGCTCAGGGTGTAAAAGTCATCGCCATCTCGGCCAACGACTCGAACGCAGTCGCACCTGCACTCAAGCGCGCCATGGCAAACGGTGTTCGTGTCATTTCTTACGATTCCGATGTATCGCCGAGCGCCCGCTCGCTTTTCATCAATCAGGCGCAAGGCACAAGCCTTGCCGCGATGATGCTCAAGTCTATGAACGACATGATCGGTGAAGGTGACTTCGCAATCCTGTCATCGACGCCAACTGCGACCAACCAGAACGCATGGATCGCCCAGATGAAGGACGAAATGGCGAGCAATGCTGATTACGCAGGTTTGAATCTGGTTCAAGTAGCCTACGGCGAGGAAAGCGAGCAGATCAACCAGCAGCAAACCATCGCACTGGCACAGGCCTACCCGGATCTAAAGGGCATCATCGTTCCTGCCGGCATCGGTTTGCCTGCCGCCGCGCGCGCTCTGGAAGAAGCTGGGCTGACCGGTCAAATCAAACTCACGGGTCTGGCTCCGGCGACCCTGATCAGCAAGTACATCGAGGAAGGTTCTGCACAGGATATCTGGTGGAATGTTTCTGACCTCGGCTACCTAGCCTACTACGCAGCACAGGCGCTGGCGCAATGCCAGATCAGTGGTGCCGAGGGGGAAACCTTCGATGCCGGACGTCTTGGCTCTTACACAATCGGTCAGTCGGGAGAAGTCATTCTTGGCGAAGCCAAGATCGTGACGCCAGACAATCTCGACGAATTCAAATTCTAACTCTGGTCACGATCACTCCCCTGTGACCCGCACCGGCGTGCCACGGCTCGCTGGTGCAAATTGCTACGTCGGTGCCATGTGCAGCATGAGCGCAGGATGGAATCCTCTCGGCAGTCAATCTCAAAAGTGTGAAGGGCATTAGAACGAAGGGCCGATAGCCGTTTGTTTCCTGCTCCGTTGAGTAGTGTTCGAAACGTACGAACAGCTCAAATTCATACTTGACCAAGCCCCTTCAACACCCTGAACGATCAGAAAGGCGATATACGCCGCGCTGAAGCGAAAAAATGCCGCATCAGAGGCTAAATACTGCGTACGCGCATGTTCAATATCGAAAGGCATTAATGTCCGGCGTTTCGATGATCGAACTAATTCGCGGCGAAAGTGAGGTTTGAATTTTGCATCTAAATCCCATTTTCAATGGCCGCTCTGGCGTAAATCGTGCCACTGCCAAATTCTCGACGCTGCGCGAGCCATTGGTTTCTGCGTCAGCAATAGCCGCGTGAGCAAAAGGCTGCTTTGTCCGGAGGCTGTGTGAAAACTCCCCCATTCTGACCGGACTGATGGTATAATTTCTGTATTTGGTACGGAGGTTGTTGATGACGCAATTTATCGAGGGTC
>NZ_PYGJ01000016.1 GCF_003014475.1 Shimia abyssi
TATTTCTCGACCACCTCAGGAAATGTCACCGACGATGTCATACTTCAGTATTTGGAACTGCATTCCAAAAGGAAACCTACCGGCGTCAGCCGGTATTGGTTTAGTATTTAACTGGGCCGGAGGGCATGAAAACGGCTCCATGTATGAAGGGGGTCTTGCTCAGTCTTCCTCACAGACGCGCTGTATGTCTTTGAGAGAGGGGGTGAGATTGCGGCGCAGGGCGTCTTTGATCGCTTTAAGCAAAACTCTATTATATGTACGGCGCATAGTACCATACCGGAACCCGACCAGATACCATTTGGGCAGGATAATCAGCAGGACCAGCCAGAACCAGGTCCCCGCTGCGGAACGGTACGCAAGAATCTGATTTCTCCGGTAGAAGTAAACCTTCCAGAGCGGTTCAACGACACCGTCTATCTGTGACATTGTTTCACAATCATGTTCAAAGCGGATTGGAGGTGCAAAACCGATGCTACGGTCGTGTTTACGAACCTTCAAAGAATACAGAACGTCATCTCCGTACAGGAAAAGAGCCGGATCCGGGAAACCGACCTCCAAGACCGTAGCTTTCGATACAAAAAAACCAACAAAGGACGCCGCATCTATTGGAAGAAGGTTTGATGCGGAAAAATCACGGTCTGGTAAATGAAACCCGGCGCGTCCCTGTAGCAGGCTTCGCCAGAACGCAGCTAGGCTCCAGAAAGGATTAAGGGAAGGCCGATTCATGGGACAGATTTCGCCGTTTGGATAGTAGACGGCGGCGGCAATGGCCGACCAGCGCTCTTCTGCGGTGACGACTTCCCGAAACCTGTCAAACGCCCCGGGATAAGGACGCGCGTCGTCGTCAAGCAGCACCATCCAGTCAGGCTGGTACGTTTCAAATGCGTAACGCATCCCAGCTTCAAAACCGCCTGCTCCTCCAAGGTTCTTTTCCAGAAAAAGCGGCACAAGCCTGTTGTCTTGAGTTTCCTTTAGCCACGATGACGTACCATCAGTCGAGTTGTTATCAACAACAACAATCTGATTGCATTGTTCCGTTGCAAGGCTGGCGAGCGTCGTTTTCAAGTGCTCAAGCCGGTTGTAGGTTACGACAACCGCCACAAGCTTTATAGAGTTTGTCAATTCCAGTGCCTGAATGTTTGTGTGGTATTGGGAAAACGGACTCAACTTGAGACCGTATAGCGTTTCGGCTACCCGGTTTCATTACCAAAAGATGCCAAGTGCAATAGAGTGGGCCGCTGGCGGGGTGTTCTTGTCTTAAAGTAAGAGCAGTCGGGATGTCCTCATAGCTTACCAACGTATTCACATTTAAGGATGGCGTGAGCGGAGTGTTACTTTATCGATGTGGTTTTACCAAGCTGTAGAACGCGGCAAAACCACCGAAGAAAAATGCCTTCCGTCCAACTTTCGCTACCCGTTCTCTGAACGGGTAGGCCGGGGCAGGTGCCTTACGGAGAGGTGGTCCTAGATTTTCGACCAGTTCGCAGCCTTGTTAAGGTGGATCAGGGTTGCAGGTCAGGCTGCGAATCTCATTGGTTCTGTTTTGCTGACATAGGCCTCATCAGGGGTCAATATGCCGTGCGTCGAATGCGGGCGTTCGCAGTTATAGTAGCTCAGCCACTTGCCGATCCCGGCGCGCATTTCTGAACCTGTCTCAAAGGCGTTCAGATAGACGCATTCGTACTTCAACGACCGCCACAGTCTTTCGATCATCCGGTTGTCACGCCATGCGCCTTTCCCGTCCATGCTGATCTTGATCTTTGCGGCCGTCAGCACGTCGATCCACGCGCCGCTGGCGAACTGGCCGCCTTGATCGCTGTTGAATGTCTCAGGCTTGCCGTGTTTCGATACGGCCTTTTTCAGGGCCTCAACGCAGAAGTCCGCATCCATACTGTTGACAGCCGCCAAGCCAAAACCTTGCAACTGTACCAATCCACTCCTCTCGGCGTTTGCTGCGCAAAAGCCTGTCGGGCAGGCGGCATGACCAGATTGTGGCAGTAGTGAAAGATTATGCTGCGCAGGCAGGTTTGAGCGTGGAGAACACCTTTCTTAAGCCAAAGGCGCGAAAATTTGAAACAGTGGTGCTGATTGAATGACAGGAAATACCGAGATCACGGAAATTTATGCGACCTACGTTTCTGCGCTTCTTCACAACGAGGGCACGCGCCAGAACGCCAATCAGATTTACCTCACCATCTCTTTGTCCGTCGTCAGGATTTTTGGCACCAAAGGCGGCCCAATCTAAGGGAGAATTTGGCTCATCTGGTTGGTTTGATTATGCGCGTGCTTGCGCTGACGTCAGACACTGGCCCTAATTTTCGCGACCACCTCTCGAAGCTTGGGATAATGTTTCTGTGGCCGTGTGCTTCAGATTATTTTGATCGCATTGGGACAGAATGCGATGTGTTACCCGTTGACTTCGGAGGCAGACGTCAGAAAGTTGAACAATATGAGCACCTAGGAAACGCGAACACCTCAGAAACCACATTGTATCTCCATGGGTATTTTGCGATGGGTGGTGGTGCATGAAGTTTAGCCTCGGGCTTCAGTGTGGGGGCAACTCCAATGAAACTACAACATCGTTCTCCCCCAAGGAGCACACAATAAGTACGATATCACGCAGAAGGATTCCCGGCCCCTCTTGTCCTCACTTCTGAAAAACCTCTCTCGCCACCAAAAGCAGATGATCCTCATAGTTGTGGATCTTTTGCTGCTCCCAATCGCTTTTGTCGGAGCGCTTGCTGTTCAGCGCAATACCTTTCCCGATTACACGGTGTTGAGGGAATGGAGCCTGCTTCTTGTAGCGCTTTGTAGCACGGCCTTCGTATTTTCGTGGGCTTTGGGAATTTCACGTATTCGCCTTAGCGCCTATGACATCCACGGGGTTTGGCAAACGGCGCTGTTTGCGACGTTGTTGGGGGTGGCGGGTGCGGGACTCAGTGTTGTGTTCACCGTGTCGTTCCCAGGTAGTTTTTTTGTTCTGTTTGCCCTAGTGTACTTCTTGACTTGCGCAACAGCCAGGATCGCAATGCTACAGATCCTGCTCACCATTTATCGCCGCGCGCATACAAGGTGTCGCGTTGTGATCTACGGGGCAGGAACAACGGGTATACAACTCGCCTCAGCACTCAAGACGCATGAGGCAATCGAAGCTGTCGCCTTTGTCGAAGACAATCCCAGACTCGTTGGAACACGCGCGGCGGGCCTGTCGGTCTATCCGGGATTCAAGTTGCCCGACATTATTGAGAAGAATGAAGTGCACAGAGTCCTGTTAGCCATGCCCTCTCTGAGCATGCCAAAGCAACTTCAGATCGCGAAACATATAGAAACGCTGGGAGTTGAAGTCCAAACTCTCCCCTCTTTTTCCCAATTGGTTGGCGAGGAGCCTCTAGTCAATCGCCTTCAGAATATTTCTCCTGCTGCTTTTCTTGGGCGCACCCACCTGAGCCAAAATGCACCGGATCTGACAAATGCGTATACACATCGCGTTATTCTTATTTCGGGTGCTGGCGGGTCCATCGGTTGTGAGTTGAGTCGACAAATTCTGGCGGCTCGTCCCAAGCGCCTTGTTCTTTTCGAGCTTAATGAGCTTGCTTTGTACAATATTGAAAAGGAGTTGAGTGCCTTGGCGCGAGATCTGGACGTGGATCTCATTCCGATTCTAGGCTCGGTCACAGATGCCCGACTTGTCGCTAATGTTCTGAAGACGAACAATGTGGAAATCGTACTACATGCAGCAGCTTACAAGCATGTCCCATTGGTGGAAAAAAACCCTCTTGCGGGTATGGCCAACAATGTTCTTGGAACCCACTCACTCGCGCGGGAAGCCATGGCTGCTGGTGTTGCAAAGTTTATCCTTATTTCCACGGACAAAGCCGTACGACCTTCCAATTTTATGGGAGCCTCGAAACGCTTGGCGGAAATGGTTGTGCTCGATCAGGCAAGCCGCAGCACAGTATGCGTTTTTTCGGTCGTCAGATTTGGAAATGTTTTGGGATCCAGCGGTTCGGTTATCCCACTTTTTCAAGAGCAGATTGCTCGTGGGGGCCCCCTGACCCTGACACACCGCGATACGACCCGCTACTTCATGACGGCTCAGGAAGCTGTGCAGCTTGTTCTACATGCTGGAACCTTCGCATCTGGGGGAGAGATCTTCGTGCTGGATATGGGTAAACCGATGCCAATTTACGATCTTGCTCGGCAGATAATTGAGGCAAACGGATATACAGTTCGCGATAGCGCCAACCCAAATGGAGACATCGAGATCGAAATTGCTGGGTTGCGACCAGGAGAAAAGTTACATGAAGAGTTGATCACAAACACACCTCTTCAGCCCACGCAACATCCCAAAATAATGATTGCAGTCGATGTCGGGCTGCCTGAGATCCACGTCGCGGCAGTTATCCGTGCGATACGAACCGCCGTGGCCTCTGGCGACAAGAAGGCCTGTACAGATATTGCAGTACGCTGGGTTGATGGCTATAAGCGGGACCGATTGCAAGCCAAGGCATTTGGCTTAACGACGCAAGTATTTGGCTCAACGACACAAAGCGACTAAGGCGATGTCTCTTAGATATCCCACACTCACAAAAGCTTCCGGTTTCAGATGCCAAAGACGTTGTCTTTTGGGAGCTTTAAGTTAAGTGCCATGTGTGGCAACCGTTCCGCAACCAAAGTCAGATTAGGTATTAAGGCATTCAAGATTTTGACAAGGTCGCATGGCCTTAGAAGGCCAAAATATAACAAGCGGTCTTTGGGGCAGAAACCTAGCAAGGGGAAATAAAATGTCGAACCCGCAGTTGAAAAGGGGTCGGGAAGAGCTTCGCAAAGCGTGGAATGCAAACCGTCTGCTCTTTATTAAGACGTTTGTGTTCAGCATGTTCGTCAATGCCTTGATGTTGACTGGCCCGATATTCATGCTGCAAATTTATGATCGAGTCCTAGGAAGCGGTTCCGAAGAGACTCTTGTTTCCCTGTTCATTCTCATGGCCTTCCTGTTCGCAATGATGGGTATGCTGGATTATGCGCGTGGGCGCCTGATGGCTAGGGCAGGAGCGCGGTTTCAATCGCGGCTGGACGAGCGTGTCTTTGGTGCTTGCCTAGATATTGCAGCTCGCCAGCCCGATAAAACAATCGCCGCCCAACAGGGCTTGAGAGACTTGGAATCCGTACAAAAACTGTTGGCCTCACCTGTATTGCTAGCTGTATTTGATATTCCTTGGACCCCTCTTTTTTTAATGGCCATCTACATTTTTCATCCTTTGTTGGGAACTGTTGCTGTTATTGGCGGCTCTGTTCTGATCTCACTGGCAATCCTCAACCAGTGGACAACAAGCCGCGCTGTGGCACAGGCAAACTCGGCTACCGTTCAGGCTGAGCATTTGGCACACCAGTATCGAAATGATGCCGCTATTGTGTATAGCTTGGGCATGAAGGACGCGGCATTCAAGCGATGGCTGCAAGCACGTGGTGTATCCCTCGCCTCTGGGATTTCTTCATCAGATAAGACGGGCTTCTTCAGTTCTTCTACCAAGACGCTGCGCCTTTTTCTGCAGTCCGCGATGCTTGGTGTGGGGGCCTGGGTGGTTCTACAGGGTGAGATGTCCGCAGGATCAATGATTGCCGGATCTATTCTCCTGGGCCGTGCACTGGCTCCCGTTGAACAAGCCATCGGTCAGTGGCCGTTGGTGCAAATGGCTTGGAAAGGCTGGAAACGGCTTGGTGAATTATTATCTACGGTACCGCCGGAAGTGCAACTGACGGATCTGCCCAAACCCAAAGCATCGCTCGAAGCGATCGAGATCACCATTGTGCCGCCCGGCGAACGCAAGGCGTCTCTACGTCTTGTGTCATTCGACTTGCAGCCGGGTCAGGCGATGGGTGTCATTGGTCCCAGCGGATCAGGTAAATCTTCCCTTGCGCAAGCCATAACCGGCATCTGGAGACCGGTAACAGGAGCACTTCGCTTCGATAGCGCCGGTATAGGACAGTACAATCAGGACACCTTGGGGCGTTACATCGGTTATCTTCCGCAAGCAGTAACTTTATTTGATGGCACAATCGCAGAAAATATCGCCCGCCTGAACTCTGAACCGGATTCAGAAAAGGTGGTTGAAGCAGCGAAACGCGCAGCTGTACACGAAATGATTGTGAAGCTGCCAGACGGATATGATACCCGTGTTTCAGCTGCTGCAAGCCGTTTGTCGGGAGGTCAAATTCAGCGTATTGGCTTGGCGCGGGCAATGTATGAAGATCCAGTCATTCTGGTACTTGACGAACCCAATTCGAACTTAGACGCAGACGGCTCAAAGGCTCTCAATGCAGCTATTCGCCAATTCAAAGCCGATGGAAATGCTGTCATCATTATGGCGCACAGACCCGCAGCTATTCAGGAATGTGACACGCTTTTGGTTTTGGAAGATGGTATGCGAAAGGCCTTTGGGCCCCGAGACGAAGTGTTGAGCCAAACCTTGCGTAACGCCGACATTGTGCAAAAAAACATACCGGACTCCAAAGTCACACCTCTGCCTAGACGTGCGGCCGTACCAGGTAGCGCAAAGCGCGCCGCAGATGAAACTAAGGCGGGGTCACGTTCTGCAGCCGACTCTGGCTCGGCCGATAGTAACGCAGTTGAAGAAGACAAGGTGACTACCAATTCTGACACTCTCACTCAGAAGGAAAAAACGCGTTCCAACCTCAAAGTAGATGACACGGATCAGGCATTCACAAAAAGTGAAGTCAGCAAACAAAAACAGGCAGAAAATAAATGAGCGAAGAGCATCAAAAATGGTCCGTGCGCATGCCGGTTTTTGTCGGGGGGATCGCCCTCGTGTTGCTTGTTGGTGGTTTTGGGTATTGGGCATTTACCAGCCAGCTAGCTGGGGCCGTAGTCACTTCGGGGAGGCTCGAAGTCGATCAAAAGCGGCAGGTTGTTCAGCATCCAGATGGAGGGGTTGTTTCCGACATTCTCGTGGATGAAGGGGACAAGGTAGAAGCCGGCGCTACACTTGTCCTACTGGATGGTGCGCTCCTAAACTCGGAACTTATAATCGTAGAAGGACAGCTTTACGAGCTCATGGCGCGTCGTGCCCGCTTAGGTGCAGAACGCGACAAGAGCGAAACTATCAAATTTGAAGATCGCCTTCTTAAGGCCGCGGCACAATCAGAAACGGTAAGTGAAGTCGTTAACGGGCAAGTCGCACTGTTCAATACACGCAAAATATCAATTGAGCAGGAAGTTTCCCAACTGCGAAAACGCCAACAGCAAATAGGCAATCAGATCGAAGGCTTAGACGCCCAAATGGAAGCTCTGGTCTTGCAGCTTCAGTTGATTAAGGAGGAACTTGCAGATCAGCAAGTCCTTTTGGACAAAGGGTTGGCTCAAGCCTCTCGAGTTCTAGCTCTTCGGCGCGAAGAAGCTGGATTAAAAGGCCGGATCGGGGAATTGATTGCATCGCGTGCTGAAAGCGAAGGCAGAATCACCGAAACAGATATTCAGGTTCTTCGAATTGAGACCCAGAATGTGGAAGAAGCGATCTCGCGCCTCCGGGATTTGCGCTATCAGGAAATTGAGCTGATTGAGCGACGCAACGCGATTCTTGAACGGCTCGACCGCCTTGAAATTCGTGCCCCTGTCGCCGGAATTATATACGATCTGCAAGTGTTTGCAGACCGCTCCGTTATTCAATCGGCACAACCCGTTTTATATGTTGTTCCGCTAGACAGCCCATTGGTCATCTCCGCCCGGATAGAAACTATTAACGTTGACGAAGTTTTTCCGGGTCAACCCGTTAGGCTCCGGTTTTCTTCCTTCAATTCCAGAACGACGCCAGAACTGGACGGGCAGATAGTGAGGGTTTCTCCAGACGCCTTTACCGACGAAAATACAGGGCAATCCTACTACATGGCAGAGATTGTTCCCCTGGACGGTGAGCTCGCTAAACTGGCGGAGCTGGAAATCATTCCCGGAATGCCAGTTGAAACATTCATACAGACCAAGCCACGAACTCCGATAGCTTATCTTGTTCAGCCCTTCATGGAATATTTTAATAAGGCATTTCGCGAAAGCTGATTGCTGCCCCTCTGTAGATCCAACGAAACTGAGCTACCCCCCGAAAATCGGACACTGACGTAAGCTACGTTTTATTGTCTGCGGATCTTCAACGAAGAGGAAATCTGAGATGTCGAGACGGAAGCAGCAATGCCGGAGTTCAAAGTGAAGGTGGCGCTTGACGGCGCTGAATGCCAGGATAGAGGTGTCAATTCCGGCGCAAAAAGGGCCAGTTTCGCGGTGTAAAATGGTCAGTTTGTTTGGGAGTTAGTTGCGCCAATTGGACACACAAGGGATCTTAGTGCGGTCACAGTTGTGGGCGTATTTTTTTGATACTTCCATAACTTCGTCCATTAACCCCGCCTCAAGAGTGATGGGCGATAAACCGTAGTTCAGAAGCCTGTCGTTGACGACATGCAGGTCGTTTTCGACCGCCTCATTGCGTGGGTTTTCGAGAAAGGATATTTCCGCTCCCGTGATGTCAGAAATAACCCTTGCAACGTCCCGAATTCGGTGAGTTTCAGTCATCTGGTTGATAATGTTTACGCGTTCGCCAACTTGCGGCGGATTGTTCAGGGCTAATTCGACACAACGCACAGTGTCTTTTATGTGGATAAATGCGCGGGTTTGGCCGCCTGTCCCGTGTACAGTTAACGGATATTCAATCGAAGCCTGCATCAGAAACCTGTTCAAAACAGTTCCGTAGTCGCCGTCATAGTCAAAACGATTGATTAAGCGCTCATCCAATTGAGTTTCAGCAGTTTGGGTTCCCCAGACAATACCCTGATGCAAATCCGTGATTTTCACACCATCATTTTTGTTATAAAAGTGAAAGAAGATCTGATCCTGCGACTTTGTCATATGGTAAATTGAGCCGGGATTTGTCGGATAAAGGATCTCTGTTTCCTTTTCGCCTTCAGAAGTCTCCACCTTTACTTTCAAGTATCCTTCCGGAATCTTCATTCCCGAAGTTCCGTAGCCATAAACACCCATTGTGCCCAAATGCACCAAATGAGGATCACAATCACTCTCAACTATTGCGGCCAACACGTCATTGGTTGCGTTAAGGTTGTTTGAAACCGTGTAGCGCTTGTGTGGTGCTGATTTCATAGAGTACGGGGCGGCCCGTTGCTCGGCGAAATGGATGATAGCATCAGGCTTAACTTCGTTCAGAAGCGCTAACAAGGCTTCATAGTCCCGGCCTATAGTAAATGACTCGATCCTAATGGCTTCACCGGTCAGCTCCTTCCAAGTTTCGACCCGCTCTGCAAGTGATCGAATTGGCGTGAGCGATTCAGCTCCAAGCTCACGGTCGATTTTTCGTCTAGAAAAATTATCAACAATTATGATCCCATGACCTTGTTTTGAGAGGTGAAGGGATGTCGGCCAGCCACAAAACCCATCGCCACCAAGAACAATAATTTTCAAGACCCAATCCTCATCGAACTTTTAATGATTTTTAGCACTACCTGCGATACTCACTTACTACGAACTTCAAAGCTCCAGCGCAACTACGAACCCCATCACCTCCCCGGCAGGTCAAGAAGCTCAAAAAGAACTTTAGCGTGGGCATTCTTTGAACGTTCCATCACCAGTTTGTCACGCAACTGTACGGCCCGTTTTCTTGCAGTATCTAGATCCACGAGAATTTCGCGGATTGCGTCGACCCAATCTTGAATAGTATTGGTTTCTGAAAGGGATTTGGCCAACCCTTTACGCAGTACTTCTGTCGTGCCGCCAACGTCTGAGCCGACGATTGGTATTCCGGTCATTGCAACTTCAAGAAGTTGGGAAGGCACACCATCCCAAGCAGACGTGTATAGCCATATGTCTGCAGACTTTAGGGGTAGTTCGTGAAATCTTTCATAAGCTCCTTCAAGTGAAAGATTATTTGGTAAGGGCGGAATTGTGGCTGGAGCCGAAATCACGGGCTTTCCCCACAGCCGAAAATCCAGATCCGGAAGTGCTCGAGCAAGCGCAAATACCAAATCGACCCGTTTCTGTGGATCAAATCGGCCAGCCCAAAAAACTGTAGGTCGGTGGCGGGCATTTCTGGGGGGGTATGAGGTGACCGGAATAGATGGATCAACTGGGTTGGGAAGCACGCGTAAGCGTTTCTTGTCGTTGGGCGCAATCCGATATCGGCGTTGTAAGTCTTCTGCCAAGGCCTGACTATCGGTGATCGCTCCAGTGAGTTGTTCGAAACTCCGGTATAATCTTTTGAGTGGGTAGCCGGTCCAATGACCGGTTTGCGTTTGTTCATTACAGAAAAAACAAGCATACAGCTTGGCAGAATCGACTAAGGCATCCCCGTAGTAAGGCATGGCGTCCCATAAAGCTCGGGAGTTTACGTTAAAAACCGCCTCAGGCTGCAAGGCACGCAAGTACTCGACTAGAACTCTCAGCCGTGTCGCATATTTTAGATTGGGTGTTAGTTTGGCAAAATCTACGACACGCACGCCAGATGGCAACTTGCCTAGAGGCATGCTCCCCTTTTTGTCGGTCGTAACAACCAAAACATTTTCCGAGCCAAAACGTTCTGAAAGAGCACGTGCTATATTTCCCTCGGCGCGGGGCGCTGAGCCAAAACGTGCGCGATTAGTACAAATGACATAACGCGCTCTGCGATGATTGGCTGCGCAGTTTAGTCGCCATATAGCTGCAGTTCTAAATGCAACCTCATTAGAATGAAACGGCGGGATTTTGATCTGGAACGATTGTATCCAACCCAGCTCAATCAAAGGTTCGTGCTGACCTGCCAACCGAACCTGCCGACCAAGAATGCCTTTTTCCAAACGATGCCTGAGGTCCTTATATTTAGCATCCCAAAGAGCAAAGGCGTCCGCTTCCGTTGTACCCAAACATTCTGCAAGCGTGTTAAATTCGCGTACTGGCTGCGGGATAAAACCGGCGCGTCGGCCTTTCTTCAGATAATGAAAGAATGGGTTGATGCCACTGTCTGAAACCTCTTCATACCTTGCCAAATAGCCGCGTGTTGAAAACCATGGGGCTGGATCACGGCCCTCCTTCCAACCTGCGCGGATATAATGAGCAACCGGGTCAAACTTCTCTAAAGCGGCAATATCCTGGTATTTGGCAAGATAGAACCCGTAGTCAAAGTGCTCCTTAATGATTGAATATTTTGCTCGATCTCGAAAACCAACGCGTCTCACACTCATTTTGGCCCGGGCGATGTGGTCATCAAATGTGGCCCCATAATGTGGTACGGAATTTCGCGAAACCTGCTCTTCGCGAGCGTTTGGACTTTGGCTGAGTGCTGGGGTCTTCAAGCCAGCTGCTTTTGCAAGTGCACCGACACGATCAATTGCCATTGGATGCAACTGGCGAACGACGGAACGGCGCGCTTGGCTTTGGGTTACAAGTGACGCGTCGCGCCGGCGCTTGAAAATTACCGTGTCCCGCGCGCAGATATGATCCCATCCACTGGCCATCGTTTCGATAGCAAATTGCCAGTCCTGGAATGATAGACCCTTCGGGATATCTCTTTTGGAATATGGCACGTTTTCGTGCGCAACGCGTGGGCTAATACACAGGCTGTCGTAGGGGTTCATGGTGTAAAAGTAATAGGGGGTAAACAGCGGATCATTCTGATCAAGGTTGGCAACGACAGACGAAGTGCCGTCAAAAAGCCAGTTAATTTCAGGATGAACAATTGCCTGCTCTCCTTTTTCCTCAGCGCATTGAGCTGCCCGCATTCCTTCGCGCAGCCAGTTTTCTGAAAACAAATCATCTGCATCAAGAAATGCGATATGGCGGCCAGCAGTCTGGGGAATTATGGTGTTACGGGCCATCCCGAGGTCACCTTCATTTAGCTCAACACGCCTCCAAGGATTGCAAGTCGAATTTGAGAACCACGCTCTGGTCGCTGCCGTGGCAGCATCCAAGGCTATGATACGTTCCACGCTGATCCCGGCTGCTTCCGCACAAGAAATAGATGCGTCAGCCGCTTGCAGTGTCGGGCCGCTGACAAGCGTTTCGTCATGTGCGGTCAAAATTACGGAAAGATCAAAACTTTGATTCAAAGAAAAATACCCCTGTTATTAGCGGCTAAGATTTGATGTCAGTGAATAGACCCCATTTCCATACCCCTTGAAACTTCGCAAAGATTAGGTGCGTCAACCTGTGATTGGATTCTTTGGCAAATCCATTGCTGTTTTCGGGTTTGCACGTGCCAAAACTATCGATATCACCTCATAGGTAAAGCTGCGTTCGCCAAGGGAAGTGACATTGATCCAACTAGTACTGATTGGCGGCCTCGGCTTCATTGGCCGAAACATTCTAAATGTCGTCGCTTCAGACAAGTCATTTTCTGAGCTGCAGCCAGTTGTAATAGACAATTTATCGAATTCTGCGCCTAGACATGAGGCAGTTCCAGTTCCCGCCTGCTATCGAGGTTTTGAAACACCAGATGCTTTGGAGTTTCTGGAACACTGGCAATCAGATTCTGACACGCCTCGCGTCCACATATTCTTGGCCGGCGAAACAAGAGTTGCAGAGTCCCTTGATCGACCAATGGACTTTGTGGATGCCAACATCACGCAGCCCTCTCAATTTGTTTTGAAAGCAGTGCAACCCGGAGACCATTTCATATTGATCTCAACTGCCGGTGCGTTGTTCGACGGAGCGACAGAAATCCAAAACACGCTAAACTACAGTCCTAAGAACTTTTATGGCGCTACAAAAGCAGCCGAAGAGATGGTTCTGGAGAAGCTTGTTCGTATGCGCGGCGGCTCCTTCTCGATAGTCCGGATGACCAATGTTTACGGAAAATTCTCAGACAATAAAAAAAGTGCCATTCATGCTTTCATGCGCGCATGCCTGAGCGGTGATGAAGTGGTTATCAATGGTGACGGACTGCAGCGCCGCGATTTTGTGTATGCTGGAGATGTGGCCCGCGCGATTGCCCTTCACGCTTATCAAGTCGCGAGAAAGCAATGCTTTGAGAAGGTGAACACCATTGGATCAGGCAAATCCGTATCACTAATGGATATCGTTTCGGGCATTGAACAGGTATCCAGTTCTACACTTTATTATAACAAGGTTCCCGCGCCCGACCTTCTTAAGACCGAACCAAGAGAGGTAGTCGTCAACCCGAACGATGCCCGTCGACTTTTGGATGGAGACTTTACGCCACTTAACGAAGGGCTCCGATCGACGCTTGATTATTATTCGGCCACGCCCCAAGGAAAATAGCGTAGATTACCACTACCGGTCCAAGGAACCGCCTTTTCAGTGAACCTTGATGTTTGCACATTCTCCAGATTGGAAAGTAGTAAGTGAATACACCTGAACCAAGAAAATTATCGCACTGGCACAGCAATTCTGCTTGGTATCAGGCAATCAAACCTTCAGTACGCTTTGTTTGATACTTGCCTGAAATGAAAACTGCACTTTACATCGCGTATCACAAGTCTGCACCGAGAGTCGAAGGGCCGAGTGTTCATCCGATCCAAGTTGGGCGTGCTTGCTCAGATACTCCCTTACCAAACATGATCGGTGACGATACCGGCACAAACATTTCATCGCGCAATGAGGCCTTTAATGAGTTGACCGCCCTGTATTGGGCTTGGAAGAATGACGAAACTAGTGATTTTTTGGGACTGCTCCATTACCGGCGTTTACTTGACCTGACAGAGCAACCTCAAAAAGGCGATGTTGAAAGACGCCCAAACGAGTTTTTTGTTGCCGACTGGATAGAACATACCGAAAACTGGCTCAAAGCGAATGGATCTGATTGGGATATTGTTGTGCCACGGCTGCACAGGATGGGGCGTACCGTTGAGCAGAACTTTCTTGCGAGGCACTCGGACAGGGAATGGCGCACCCTTTCAGATATTATCAAAAAAGACCACTCTGAATACTCTATAAGTTTTCAATTGGTTGGGAAGAGTCCTGACCTGAGGATTGGAAATCTTTCGCTTATGCATCGGTCTTTTTTTGATCGGTATTGCACTTGGCTGTTTGACATCTTGTTTAAGCTGGAGGCCGCACAACTTCCTCGGAATAACTACAACATCAATCAGGCTCGTTATCTAGGACATGTCGCAGAACGCCTCTTAACAGTTTTTATTTTTCACGAGCAGCAAAACAACCCATCATTGCGGCTCAAAGAGGTCTCCATTCTGAATATTGGCGATACTCTTGTTGTCCCTTATATCGACAGGCGCGATCAACTGGCATCTGAGGATGTGAATATAGTTTGCACGGCTGATAGGGCCTACCTACCGCACGCGGCTGCGATGATGCGATCCGTTCTCGATCACGCAGATCCAGCTCGCCCGATTAACTTTTTCTTCCTGCACTCGAGTATTAATTCATCTGAACTTAATGTTCTCCGTTCCATGGTCGAACGTCGGCTAGCGACAAAATTTGTCCCAATCAACACCGGTCGTATTTTCAAAGGCAGCTATCGTTCAATAAGTCGCCACGCTTCGAACACTACCTATAACAAGCTGTTGCTGTTCGCGCTTTTTCCTGGTTTGAGGAGGATTTTGTATCTCGACACCGATCTCATTGTACTTAAAGATATTTGCAGTCTATACGACACCGATATAAGCGGTGCAAAGATCGCCGCCGTACCCGACTGGATAATGACCCGTACCCTCACTGGCCTAACCGAAACAATTGATCCGGCGGTCCCCGATCTGGGTGTTTATCAGCGCGATGTTTTGGGGCTCAATGAGGAGCAGATAGCACGGTACTTCAATGCTGGTGTCCTACTTTTCAATTTTGAAGAAAGTAGCGAAATCGAGCGGACAGGCAAAATCTTGATGGGATTGGCAAAGCAAAACCGTTATCTTTTCCGGGATCAGGACATTCTAAATGCGCATTTTAGTAACAATTACTACTCCTTAGACCCACGCTGGAATGTCTTTAATGCGCCACAAGCGTCGTACGGCAGGGTGCCTAAAAACTTACATAGCCGTGCCATGCAGGCTCGAAAAGATCCATGGATCATTCATTTTGCAGATCGAGATAACAAGCCTTGGCAATCAAAACCCGTCGGTGATGCAGAACATTATTGGCAAGCTCTAAGCCGGACACCTTTCTTTGTTGAAGTCCTGCACAGGGCCACAAAGCCGGATACCCGGTGGGGTTCAAATCTACAAAGGGCAGTGATCACGACAGGAAAAAGGCTCGCAGAGAAAGTTCCGACGCTAAAATCACCACTGCTCAAGATATATTACTGGTCGAAGTGGCGTAGTTAGAGTGTTTAGCTACCTTGGTTGTTGATGGACGTGGATTGGATTTGTGATAGAGCGATGTAGATGCAGGAAAACTTCCTTAGATGAGACACCATGCCAACACATTTCTTGATTTTGGGGCTTCCTCGAAGCGGCTCCACATATCTGACGACACTCTTGAACTCGCATTCCGAAATTCGATGCGCTGGAGAATTGTTCAACCCATACCGAATTATTGGCGTGGAACGGGATGTCAAAAATGATCTCGAAGAGGTCATGGAGCGCGACATTGCACCGACTCGGTTTGCCAATGCATTTTTCCGGAAAGAAGCGAAGCCAAACGTCAGTGCCGTAGGTTTCAAGTTTATGATCGGGCACAACACCTCTTATCTTCAAGAGTTGTCCAAGAACGATAACCTTCGGCTCAT
This sequence comes from Shimia abyssi, assembly GCF_003014475.1. Lineage (GTDB taxonomy): Bacteria > Pseudomonadota > Alphaproteobacteria > Rhodobacterales > Rhodobacteraceae > Shimia > Shimia abyssi. The sequence goes on from NZ_PYGJ01000016.1 coordinate 15,684, forward strand.
CTATATCTACCGTGAAAACCGGTTGGCGCAGAGCGCTTCATGGATTACCGCCTTAAAATCAAAGGTTTGGGCGCAAAAGCATGCTCCACTCAAACAAAACAAGCTGGATGCAGGCCCCCGCCGGATCAGTCAACATTGGCATGAAGCCGAAACAACCGATTTCCTGTTCTCACATTGGTTGGCGACATTACCGCACCAAAAACTAAAGATTGAATACAAGGAGATGTTCCGGCCCGGGTTTCGAGAAAAACTTTGCGATTTTTTGGATGTTCCGCTCTCAAAAGAGATGCGCAGTCCCCTCGCAAAGCAAGGGAGCAACACCGTGATCGATCGCTTTCAGTATCGTAAGCTCGTCACGCGTTATATGGAACAGTTAGGGCACGCACAGTGGCTCGGTCCAGAAATTGACGACACCAAACCTTAGCGTGTCAGATCAACCTAAAATGAGGCCAAAAATGAATGGAACTTTGCTAATTGTCGGCGCTGGCCTTTCCGGTGCAGTCATCGGGCGAACCCTTGCAGAGGCTGGATACGATGTCGTCATTGTCGACAGCCGTTCCCATGTTGCTGGCAATTGTCATACGGTTCGAGATGATGAAGCTGGAGTTTTGGTGCATGTTTACGGACCTCATATTTTCCATACAAATGACCGCGAAGTCTGGGATTACGTGAACCAATTCGAGACGTTTCAAGCCTATACGCACCGGGTTAAGACGACTTGGGGAGACGGCGTTTATTCTCTTCCCATTAATTTGCATACAATCAATCAATTCTACAACAAAGCACTCCGCCCAAATGAAGCGCAAGCCTTTATCAAAAAAATCTCCAGAACAGACATCGAGGAACCTAAAAATCTGGAGGAACAAGCTCTGAGTTTCATTGGCCCTGATCTTTATGCGGCGTTCTTTGAGGGGTACACTCGCAAACAATGGGGATGTAATCCCGACGAACTCCCCGCCAGCATCCTGAAGCGCCTGCCTGTACGTTTCAACTATAACGATAACTATTTTTTCCACGCTTTTCAGGGCATGCCAAAGCATGGGTACACAGCACTGGTAGAAAAGATCTTAGATCACCCAAAGATTGAGGTGCGCCTGACCGAGCATTTCAAAAAGCCGGACGGTACAGATTTCAAACATGTGTTCTATTCAGGACCGCTCGACGGATACTTCAATTTCGATATTGGCCATCTCGGTTACAGGACTCTTGATTTTGAGCGCTTCGTTTATGAAGGTGATTTTCAAGGCTGTGCCGTGATGAATTTCGGATCTGCAGATGTACCACATACACGCATCACCGAACACAAACACTTCGCGCCTTGGGAACAGCACGACGTCTCAGTTCTCTACCGCGAGTATTCTCGTGCTTGCACACCTGATGACATCCCTTATTACCCGATACGGTTGGTGGAGGAGAAGGCCCTGCTGAGCCGATACGCCAATCGCGCCCATCAAGAAAACAACGTGACATTTGTTGGTCGGCTGGGAACCTACCGGTATATCGATATGGACGTGACAATCAGAGAAGCACTGGATACCGCAGAGATGTATCTGGACTTCACAGAAAAGTCGCGCAAGGTCCCTGCCTTTCTGAAAGATCCGTTGAATTTATGAAGCTGACATACAAAGCCCCTCAAGAGGTGTACGGTTTGAATTGACAGCTAAATTCCGCGATCTTCAATAAACAGAGAATGAGTCCATGAAGATCTTTCAATCACAAGCCAAGATATATACTGGATATGTACGTGGTTTGCGGCAGCCCGCTTACAGTGCCAATTTGACATTTGCACCGTCTCCTGAAGATCCTCAGCGATTGTCCGGAAGCCTCCAGAACATTCTGCTGATGGCCATCGCGCCCATGAACCGCCCAGGATGGCAGTCAGAAACAAAGTGCAATTCTCCAGAAGAGGAATTGGCACAAAGCATTTGCACTGCAGTTGCTCAGCTCCAGGATGCTGCGGGCATTCCGATCACGGATGCAGCGCATATCCAGCGTGTTTCCGACCCGCTCACCTCTGGTAGTAACCCGGAGAACAAATTAGTCTTCCGGTTGGATTTACCCTCTCAAGATCCTCAGGTCGCAAAAATAGCGTTGAGTTGGGTAATCTTGCTGCTCTCCGAGCTTACTCAAAACCCACAAAAGGTTGAGCTAACATCCGAACAGAAACGGATGCTAGATCTCTTTATGGCAATAGCAAAAAAAAGTGCGCCTCCGGGAGCCAACAATGCCCGTATGCTCCGCGCAGCAGCTGCTCTGGAAATCCCAGTTTTGAAATTACCCCATAACATTTTTCAGTATGGCTGGGGGAAAAACAGCCGCTTGTTTCAAAGTACATTTTCAGATGCAACGCCCACGATTGCGACTCAATTGTGTGGTGATAAAGATTTGACAAAGGCAGTTCTCAGCAGTGCCGGCATTCCGGTTCCTGCTGGGTTCCTTCCGACCAATTCAAAACACGCTGTGAAAATCGCGGAAACGCTTGGGTACCCGGTGATCGTGAAACCCGCTGATACCGAACGCGGCATTGGCATCACCGGGAATCTGAATTCCGCGCAGGAAGTGCTAGGAGCCTATGGCAAGGCTAGAAAGCACTCCAGACGCGTCCTCGTGGAGAAATATCTTTCCGGAACTACTTTCAGGGTGAATATCTACGCCGGAAAGGTCTCCTCCATCATCAAAAAGGTGCCTGCCAGTGTTTTTGGAGATGGCAGGTCAACAATTGAACAATTAATCTGTGCGGAAAATAAAGCACGCAAGGTGCTTCAGGCTGAATTTGCACAAGTCAAACCAATAGAGTTGGACCAGGAGGCCGAAGAACTTTTGCAAGCTCAGGGATTTATCTCCACCTCTATTCCGAGCCCAGACACAGAAGTGTTTCTCAAGCAATCTGCCAACGTTTCTAGCGGCGGGCGGTTGATAGAATTCAACGCTCCCGTGCATCCAGAAACACTTGATATGCTGGAACGCGCCTGTGCCATATTGCGGCTCGACCTTGGCGGTATTGACCTGATCTCTGATGATCTAGAGCGGCCCTGGTATGAAACAGAGACCGCAATCTTGGAAATCAACTCAAAGCCCCAACTGAGTGCTATCCATTTTGAAAACGGACAGAAGCTTCTAAACTTATATGTCCCAGATCAAGGCCATATCCCTACCGTGGTGTTTGTGAGTTCCCTACCTCAAGCTGAAAATGAAACGTTCGATTTTTTAAGTTTGTTCGCCGGAACTCAAACCGGCCTAGCTATCCGGGGACGTGCGTTCGTCGGAAGCCATTCTCTACAGAGGCAGAAAACGGACGATATTCGCGCTATAAACGCCGTTCTCATGAATCCGTCTGCTGAGAGCGTAATGCTTGTCACAGATGGATCCGAGCACCTCAAGCAAGGATTCCCCTTGCCCTTCTATGACGTTCTTGCAATCGGAGATTGGACAGAAGATTGTTCACTATTGGAAACCCTCATCCAGTCCATCCTTCCGTTTCTCAAGAATAAGCTCGTAATCGATAGAGCTCACCCTTTGGTGCCCGCAATTCGAGATCTAGTCCCCCCAAACCGCTTGTGGCTGGTTGAGAACAAAACGGCACTACTTAACGCAGTAAAAATTCACCTGACCCAATGACTTTTGAGCCAATTGATCTGCCATTGATCAATCCAAACCCCAGGCACACATGCAAAAACGCTTTGCCCTGTAATGGGAATGATCGGACAGACCCTCACTGACCTTAATCTTGTAGTTACTTTCTTCTGCCCCATAACAACACAGCGATGCCGGTGCTGGTTTCGCAGACCTACAAAAGTTTAGACCCGCCTGAACCATCTCTTCATCTTGTGGCTCCGAAAACTTGACGAGTAATCTGTCACCATCGATAACACATTCCACCGAAACACCCTCACAGACCTTTTTCTTCGCAAACAGGGGGATTTCATCCTCCTCATCCTCTTCAGGGGTGTCGGACGGCGGTGTTGGCCCCCCAGGAGGTGCAGGTGCCGTTGGAGAGCTAAAGCCAGTCGTGCTTGTAGGCGTCGGTGTTCCTGTCGCCTCGAAGTTGTCGTTACTAGGTGGTGTTGGTTCCGCGGGAGGTTCAGGCGCCGTTCGTGTCTCTCCAGGTGGCTCCCATGCGAATGCAGGCACAGCCAGCGCAAAAAGAGCGAACATGATTGCTAAGATTCGTGCAAAATTCATGGCACTTTCGTTCCTACTGAGATTGGGCAGCCTATGATTATCACATATAAAACTGCTGCAACTGTTTTCTTTTGATCACGCAAACCTATCGTTCCTTAAGACACCTATCTGATCCCGCAAAATGGCGTCTTTTACGACTGCAACAGCCTGCGAGTCGGCCAGAATATGCGTGTCGCCCGTCGTTGGATCTGTTTCCAGAGTAATGATCGGAAGTTCCACTGCGCTTTGAGATACAATAACAAGCAATGTTTCATCAGTGGAAAAATCATGGATCACCGGTGCGTTTTCAGGGTCAGCCCAAGTGCCTGTAATAAAGGTATCAGTCCCTTCGCCGCCATAGGCATTATCGCCACTGCCCAATTCCAGTTCGTCATTGCCAGCACCACCCTCAATCACATCCGGATCCAGAATGTCTTCTGACTCGTACCGGAAGTTATCATCACCGTCGTAATATCCCCACAGCACGTCCGCTTCATCTCCACCGCTGAGAGTGTCTTCACCAGCGCGCCCGACCAGCACATCAAAGCCCGGACCACCCGACAGGCTGTCATTTCCATCTCCTCCGGCAAGGAGATCATCACCATCGCCGCCCTCAGCAGTATCATCACCTGCACCACCTACAATGTCATCTTGTTGGCTCCCACCAATAAGAGAGTCGTTGCCTGCGCCACCAAACAGCTGATCATCACCAACTCCGCCGTTGAGAACGTCATCGTCCTCCCCTCCCGTGAGGACATCATTGCCAGCGTTCCCTTGAAGGTCATCTTCTCCAGGTCCGCCAAAGAGACTGTCGGAACTCGCGCCGCCCAAGCCTTCGTCATTTCCCTCACTAAGGCTGATCACGATACCATCGTCATGACCGATGACTGTATCGTCCCCTTCCAAGCTGAAAACAGAATCAACACCTAGTCCCGCCTCAATGAAGTCATCCCCCTCCGTGCCCTGAATAACATTCTCAAAAATGGGAGCATCTGAACCGTCCCTGTAAACACCTATCTGATCCAGCAAAATGGCGTCTCTTACGACTGCCACAATTTGTGAGTCAGCAAGAACGTGTGTGTCACCGGTTGTTGGATCTGTTTCCAGAGTAATAGTCGGAAGAACTTCTACGCTCTCAGGCACAACAACAAACAGCATTTCATCTGGCGCAAAGTCGTGAAGCACGGGCGCATTCTCAGGATCAACCCAAGTGCCCGTGTAAAAGAGGTCGGTCCCCTCTCCACCATAGCCACTATCGCCACTACCCAACTGAAGCTCGTCATCACCAGCACCACCGTCGATTACGTCTGGGTCCAGAATGTCCTCAGGCTCATATTGAGCATCGGCGCTGCCATCATAGTACCCAAAAAGTTTATCTTCTCCATCACCACCGAGAAGAGTATCGGATCCGGCGCTTCCTACCAATGTATCAAAACCTACACCACCCGACAGGCTGTCGTCGCCATCTCCTCCAAAGAGAAGATCGTCACCTTCACCACCATCAGCCGTATCGTCCCCCTCACCAGCTACGATCTCATCATTCTGAGATCCACCAACAATGAAATCGCCGCCCTCGCCTCCAAAGAGTCTGTCTTCCCCATCGCCACCAAGAAGGGTGTCGGATCCGACACCCCCACCCAAGGAGTCAGAACCTACATCACCCAACAGGCTGTCGTCGCCAACTCCCCCAAAGAGAAGATCGTCACCTTCACCACCATCAGCCGTATCGTCCCCCTCACCAGCTACGATCTCATCATTCTGAGATCCACCAACAAGGGAATCGTCGTCATCTCCGCCAAAGAGTTTGTCTTCTCCCTCACCCCCAGAAAGGGTGTCTACCCCGGCGCCCCCACTCAGTGAATCAAAGCCTATGCCGCCCGAAAGGTTGTCATTTCCATCTCCTCCAAACAGAAGATCATCGCCCTCTCCGCCTTCGAGAAAATCATCGCCCTCCTCTCCCACGAGAACATCATTTCCGGCATTCCCATCAAGAGCATCGTTTCCCTCTCCGCCAAAGAGGCTGTCGGAACCCACGCCGCCCAAGCCCTCGTCATTGCCCTCATTAAGGTTGATTACGATACCATCGTCATGGCCGGTGACCGTATCATTGCCCTCCAAGCCAAAGACAGAATCGATACCTGATCCTGCCTCAATGTAGTCATCCTCGTCCGTCCCGCGGATGTAGTTTTCATCCTCCACAGCGTCATCATCCGAATCGGAATCTGACGAGGTAGTTCCGAAAATTAGAGCGGCCGCTCCCAGCGAGAGAAAGAGAAGAATTTCCAAGGGACTATCCTAATTGCACTGCAGCATGAAAGCGTAACACGGTAGCCCAAGCTTCACAAAATTTTGCCCAAACATCGCCACAATGTTGCCATTTTGGAAAAGCTCTCCCAAGAATGGTCGCTTCGTTTATCATTTGGCATCAATCTGAATAGTTCGCGTAAGCCGAAGCCGCGAATCAAAAACCCATAAAAGATGAACTGTAAGAAGAGCGCGACGATCGACGACAGGGACATGCGCAAGGTAGCGCCTCTAATTTTCCGCAGCAAAAAACGGGCAAACTGTACAGCACAAACCAGGCAATCTAGTTTAGAAGACGCCTTCGCCTGCACATTCCATTTTGGCTAACCCAAAGCCTCTCTAGTTTTGGGCTTGAGTGGTAAAGGCAACATCTATCGTTTCACTAAAAAGCAGGCAACGCTATGAGCAAAACTGATATACCCTCTACAGATCCAGCATCCGCTGAACGCCCGTTCCGTATCCTGTGGGCAAACCGGCACTGTCTTCTGGATACATCAAGTGGTGCCTCGCTTTCCGCCCTTCAAATGCTCCATCAACTGAACAGTCGCGGTATGCAGGTAGATATTTTGGGGGCCACCAATTTCGACAACCCCTCTGGTGCTCTGAGATTCCAACCCCAAATCATGGATGCGCGCCGGCGAAGACAGAGAAGCTTTGTCCATAGGGATGGCAGGATCACACATGCGCTAGTCCTCACCCACCATCAAAAGCAAGGTCTGATGATGTCCAGAGAAGATGCGTACTGGCATTCACTATATCAGGAGTCGCTGACATATCTGAAACCAGACCTAGTCATGTACTATGGCGGTTTTCCTGCGGATTTGCTGATCCCTCAGGAAGCCAGGATGCGAGGAATTCCCAGTGCCGCCTATGTCGTGAATGGTAATTATCATGGGATCCGTTGGTGTCATGATACAGATTTGATTCTCACAGATAGTGAGGCCACCGCACAACTCTACAAAACCCGATCCGATCTCACATTGCACCCGGTTGGTACATTTATTGATCCCAAGCGGGTTGTGGCGACTGATCGAACACCCGAGCGCGTGTTATTTGTGACACCAAAACCTGAAAAGGGTGCATACATCGTCGCCGCTCTCGCCCTAATTATGGCTGACCGCCGCCCCGACATCACATTTGAAGTGGTAAATGCGCGAGGGGATTGGAATGAAGCGGTGCAAGCAGCCGCACAACATCTGGGCAAGTCAAATAAACCACCACAAAACGTTGTTGTCACACCTAACACCCAAGATATGCGTCCGGTTTATGGCAGGGCCAAGGTTTTGCTCGCACCGAGCCTATGGTGGGAAAGCGGTGCAAGGGTTCTTTGTGAGGCTGCGCTGAACGAGCTTCCGGTGATTGCGACAACACTTGGTGGCACGCCTGAAATTTTGGGAGATGCCGGCATCTTCCTTGAATTACCTTCAAAGTTTCACCAAAAACCTCATAAGAAAATTCCGAAATTGGACGATCTAGAAAAAATCATTTCTACCATCGAGAGACTCTACGATGACGTGTCCTATTACGATGCGTGTACCAGCCGGACCAAGAAGCTCATCCATTCAGGGAAACATTCACTCGACAAAAACACCGACAGGCTGATTGACTGCCTCATGCCTCTTCTGAACAAACGAGCAGGAGATATCGATAGCAAAAAATACTTGCTCAAACATCACAAGCACGGCGCGCCAGATTTGTCGGCATCAGTCCCACCGATAGTCTCACTTTCAGGAACCGATGTATAATATGCGCCGGCGTTTGGCGGCTGGGTTCAGTTGGCCAATTTTCCAACACGGTCTGTCAGGAGGTATTCGAATTATTATATAACCCGAAGCGCAAACAATCGAATAACGGCATGCCCTCGCCTGTTGACTTCAAAATCAGACAGCAGAAAATGAACGAGGCAATTATCTAGGAAACTAGGGACACTTCGCTTCTTGCGGAACGTGACCTAGTAGATTTCTTGCAAGTACCAGTAATTTCACCATTTTTACTGAGGATTGCCCATCACCTCCTTCAAGAGATGTGCCGCCCCTTCCCTGCTTGTTGGGAAGGGGCGGTGTCAGATCACATCAAGACTAATGAAAATAATCAGTTCTTCGCAGGGTCGGTGACAACTTCAGTCTCACCGTTTTCACCCCCCAGCTCACGCTTGAGAGCTTGGGCGTATGCTTGTCGCGCCGTCTGTATCGACGCGAGCATCAACCGCTGACGACCGATTTCTTGATCTGCAAACTGGATATTCACAATGATCTTACGGGCATTTTCCGAAAGATCCTCCACAGCGTATTCTGTACCTTCAATTGTAATTGTGTTTTTTTCCGATTCAGCCATCAGGAGCCTCTGTTTATATTGTCTATGAAAGGTCTATCGATGTTCTGGTAGACTGAAGCTCGGGAAGCGTCAACCACGCACACAAAAATCCAACTGCCTTTACCTACCAACGGAACTCTATCTCATCATCCTCGAAGAACTGATCAATTGACTGCCCGCTTTCGTCAGGTGCTTGATCCTCTGATTTATGAGCTGAAAGCATTGCAAATTGGCGCAACACCGCCAACTGTGGCATAGATGCAAGCTGGAGATAGGCCATCTCTAGAGCGCGCGTTTCAAAGAGGTCACGGAATACGTCTTCAGAAATATTCCGCAATCGCACCCGATCCACTGTCCAGAAACCATCTCGCAGAGGCTTTTCGGGAACAGGATTTTCAAATGACCATTCCCAAGGCTGAAGCAAGTCAGCCTCCGCTAGGCATTTGATCGCAGCCAGAGTACGCTTCCGAGACAAATGCCGTTTCGTAAAGAAGGTTGTCAGGCGTGAAAGAACAGGCTTCAGGCTACCCTCCGCATCAAAAAACCTGTCTTCTCCGTGTGCTGTTTCCGGCTCTTCCCTGTAACGGCCACTCGCATGGTCAAAGCACAACGCAATACGGTCCTGCCCGTCTCCACCCGTAGACACACCAGCATAGAACGGATAACCGCGATACCAGCTAGGAACATAGGATGTCCGCCAGCTCCCTTCTTCTGTGAGCAGCAGGTTCTCTTGGGCATATAAACCAGTAACCGCTACCAGTTCAAATTCGCCACTTTTCCGCCGCGCAAAGGCTAAAGGAAGACTCACCAAGGCAAGTTGCATTTCTTCGAGAACAATTGGGCATGACGCATCAGTCACGGCAAACGATAGCACGTCCTCTCGCCTACGCTCCCAGCCATGTGACTTCGCTACACTGGGCCGGATAGGCTGAATGTCCGGTGTATAGCCAATCATCGATTCAGGCCGCGTATTCAAATCTCTCAACCCAAGGGTCAAGAAGCTTCCGGCATTCCTCATCGAACAAGAATTCAAAGTTCTGCCAGGATGACTGCACTCCGAGAGAAAGACCCTTACGAACATTGGCATAGCTTGGCGTTCGGACAGCTCGTTTCGATGCGTTCTCGGCGAAGTTGCGCACTTCATCCGTCCATTCAACACCCAAGAAATCGAGGGCCCCACCGATCACCGCGTCAAAGTCATTCACCAATTCATCATACTTAATATAATACACCCGATCGGTTTTGCCTGGAAACACTTCAAACCAGTCGGACATAACATGATTGTAAAGAACGCAAGACGTATGAATGTCGTTGAACGCCGTCATGGCAATGTTCTGCGCATAATCCTGTTTCCAGTTTGACAGCACGACATCATATGGATGGCGGATCGAAAAGATGTATTTCTTACTAGGAAAAATCTTCTCCATGTATTTGATATTGGAACCAATGATCGGAGTCTTATCGATGATCGCCTGAACGTCAGGCTTGTTCACGTATCTTGTCAGGTTTTGATAGTATAGCTGCCGATGCGCCACACCTCGAAGTCCAATATTCTTTCCATCTGGATCCGCCGACATCGGTGATTTGTAAGCAGTGAAAATAGATCCGATCAAAGACGATGTCTCCTCGCATGCCATCACCTTGGGATGCGAGGACAAGGCGTTTTCAAGGAGCGTTGTGCCCGATCGTGGAAATCCAGTCATGATAAAGTAGTTATCGTTCTTGTCTTCCGGCAGCTTTGGAACAGGCCAACCTGCCCTGTTTTCAAGATCAGCAATGTAACGTTCTGGTTTGAGGTTTTTTTGCTTCAGCGCTTCGTTTTGAAGTTGATACCACTTCGCCGCGTTCTCGTAATCGCCGTCTTTCTCATAAGCGTTTGCCACAAGCGCATTCAATATAGAGAGCTTGTCCTTCGTAAGCTTAAGCGCATTCGATTTTTCTAAAACCTGAATACACTTTTGATACTGTTTGTCCCAATAATGCATCTGAGCAAACGCGTAGATGCTCGCGAGCCTAGCCTCTTCGTTGGGGCGAATAACCTGAGCAAAGAGCTTGAACTGATCCCGAGCATCTTCCCGCTCCAGCATACGCAACAATCCGATGAGCGACGCTTGCAGCGGTTCCGTATGCGTAAAAATGGCTCTCAGCATTGGCTTAAGAGCTTTGCTCCAATTCAACCTTGAACGGGCTATGTCACGCGCGTCCGTGACATGTTTGGGATTGCCCGTCATGAGATATAGCCTCTCATGTAGCAGAACCTGGGCCTCATAGTCATTCTGCAGGGTAGCTTCCATCATCTTGAGATGCAGATCTTTTTCGCTCTCAAGTGAGGCCTCCTCCAACTCTTGAAGCTTATTGACGAGATCAAATCTGAAAGTGCTCAGAAAGCGCGGGAGCAGCAGTTGGCGCAGATGTGCACTCCTGCGCGCCACGTGCATCGCCATAACAAGCAAGTTACCATCCACGCGCGCCGCTTTTGCGATAAGAGATGAAAGAGCCCAGACCCGGACAACCGGATCATGAATGCTGGTCCGCTCCATGAGCTGACTTTGGTTTTTGGGGCGATCTAGCGTGCCCAAGATTCCCACGGCTTGAAAGAGTGTGACCTCGTCCGGAAACGAAGGTAGTTCAGTGACTATACGGCGTTCGTCGAGCATTCGCATCCAACATTGAGTTACATCGTGTAAAAAGGCGCCCCGGACAACCGGAGCGCCATGTTTATCTTCGATGGACCCCGCAAAGTAAAGCGGGGCTCATCTTTCGTTCCTTAGAGGAACATCTCGTCGAAGTTGTCGCCGTCCAAGGCACCGATGTTGATGTCTTCGAGGCGAGTAACCAACTCGACTTCGTTGGAGTCGACATCTCCGTTACCATCGGCATCCTCGTAGGCCCAGATCCATGCATCACCACTGTTGTAGGCAACAATGTAGCCGCTCTGATCTGCCGTAACCGTGATGTCGGTATTGTTCCCATTGGAGTCCAAGCCGCGAAGCAAGTCTTCTCCATCCGGGAAGTTGGCGTCCCAGTCATCCGCATTGTTGTTTGCATCAAATGAGAACTCAACGATCAAGGTTGTGCCAGCCACAGAAGCACCGGAAATGTCATATCCAGCTCCACTTGGGAACGACTGAGTCACGAAAGTGACGTCATCGGTAACTTGGATATTGTTTCCGTTGGCATCTGCAGGGATGGAATTCCCATCAAACATCAGGTTGCTGTTCGTATTGAAGTCGAACGCTTCGAGGATGATTACATCGTCGTCGACATCGAAGTCAGAGACACCAATGGCGCGATCATCGATGTTCCCGTCATCGTTCAAGCTGTTCAACAGACCCAGACGATCGGCTCCCGACCCCAACGCAATGACACCCGTTGCAGGACCGTTGCCATCTTCAAGATTGATGAGGATCAGGTCGTTCCCATCTCCACCATCGATGACAAGGTCACTAACTCCAGAAAGAGCGTCGTTGCCATTGACATCGTAAGTGGCGACGAACAAGTCCATGCCGGTTCCAAGATCGAAGTCGATGTCATCACCACCCCGCCAATGACGAACCACGTCGCTGTCCGCTCCGGCTTCAACATCGACATCCGCGTTGTTGTCACCTAGATCGACATTGATGAGGTCATCGCCAGCTTCCGTGCTGATTTCAACCCGATCAGAGGCCAAGGTCGAGAACTGGTTAACGTTAACATCATCCTCCCCGTCACCTGTGTTGATGTTCAACCCAACATCATTGCTGTTGATGTTGACGTCTTGGTCAGCCGAGGACGCCGCTCCCAGATAATCCAGATCGATAGTCAGACCGTTTCCATCGGAGAACTTCAATGAACCACCGCTGAAACCATTGGCGTCAACAGTGTCAAGCATCGGGGCGCTATTGGTGTTAACATTGAAGTCAACGTCTCCCTCAATAACCAGAGTCTCGACTGCATCTGCAAACAGACTGTAAACATCGTTCTCCGTCCGGTTACCGTTACCGTCAAGCGCATCACCAGAAGACACAAGGGTAATGGTTTCAACACCATCGATGGTCAGAAACTCCATGTAATTGGGCTGGTTGTTGTCATCCCACTCGTTCCCATCCATCAAGAAAGTAACCTGAACTTCATCGGTGTTGCCATTGGCATCTTCCAGCGCCAGATCAAGAGCATTGATCATATTGAAGCCGTCGTTATTGAACCGCAACCGAATGTCCATTGCCAGGTTGGCATCGATACCATTCACATTGAAGTTGCTGTTCTGGTTCGAATTGGCATCGTCAAGGATCAGAGCCATGAACTGGTCTACGCCCGTGAGATCGTAGAACTCATTGCCGTCCAGATCACCTAGCACCAGATACTCGAAGCCACTCACAGCATCCAATGGCAGGTTGCCATTCGGGTTGGTGTTGACGTCTTCGTCATCATTGATGACGAACTCGTCGGTACCACCCGGACCACCTGTCAGACTGACGGTGCCACCATTACCAAGAACTTGGCTCAACTCACCTTCGTCAACGATTTCAACAACATTCACACCGCTCGACCCCGTGAAGGTGAAGTCGGTTGTATTCTGATTTGCGTTGTTGTCGTCGAAGTCCAAGTTGACAGAAACGTCCCCGGTTGCACCCGAACCATCCCAAGTCGACGTTCCGGTCACATCCGTCTCGTCATTGGTATACGACCCGCTACCCGAGTAGGTGAAGTCGTAGTTGTTCAGGTTCAGGTTGACGTTCTGATCGAAATCAGCCGAGCCAGACACTTCGAAGGCATCAAACGGGTTGGAGAACAGGTTGGCGTCGTCAATTTGGACATCAACAGTGTTCGCGTTGCCGTCACCATCTGCCATCAATCCGGTAATGACGGTGTTCCCATTACCATCCACGGCCACAGAGTTGATTTCCACCGTGATCGGGTTGGCATTTTCGTCCACCGCATCAGTCTTCAGAACCACGCTGCTCAGGCCCGTCGACACATTGTCGTTGGCATTGGTATCCGAGCTAAGGTTCGTCAGGTTGATGTTGACATTTGGATTGGCGTTGCCGTTCGCGTCAAACTGGAGGTCATCCACGAAGAGCGTGAAGCCCGAGTCTGCCGGATCTTCCACAACCCCAAAGCCGAAGCTTTCTGCCTGAAGCAGAGAAACAGTGGCGTCTCCAGTCAGGATCAGGCCATCCACCAGGTTCAGGTTCTCATCAGAGATGTCACCTGCAGCCTTCAGAATGATTGGATTATCGAGAGTATTCGGGTTACCGTCCGCGTCCTCTTGAATAATCGCCGCGCCATTTCCACTCAGTGTTTGAAGCTGTGTAAGATCAACGATCGTCGCATCTTCATCCTGCAGAAGCAGAGCATCCACCAGCGACAAGTCCAAAGCATTCGGATCTGTCAAATCGACGAAGTTGCCATCTGCATTTCCGTTAACATCGGTATCACCAGCTGCCGCGAGAAGATCGTTACCATTTTTGGTCACAGTGCCGCCTGTCGCCAGGCCGTCTGCTTCCTCAACAGTCACACCAACCGTCACATCAACAGTATTCGGGTTACCGTCACTGTCTTCAATGATCAGGGTGTTGATGCCCATAACACCGGTCAGGTCTTCATAGCTGTCAACTGCGTTGTTGTTGCCATTGACGTCATCGGTAACAGCGTTGCCGTTGCCATCAAGAAGCGGACCAAGCGGATCGCCGCATTCATCTTCGTCATCAACGATGATGGTGACATCGATACCCGTCAGATCACCAACCGCGCCGCCATCAACCGTCGCAATACGTGCTTGCTCAGGTGTCATAGTGACAACGGAACCTGCCGCAACATCAATCGAGGTGAGACCACGGAGTTCAGTCAGGTCACCACCATTGTCAGTGATAAACGCAGCATCAACCGTGAGGTCCGTACCTGGCCCAGTGATGTCAAACTCATCCTTAAACTGGATGAATTGCTCATCAGTCATCTTCAGCGTTGCGCCCTCGGCCAACACGAACTGTGTGTTGTCGTTGGAGTTGCCATCGCCAATGATTTCCAGGCCTTCAACAGCACCAGTGTTGCCATCGTCCGCCAGCAGACCGGTGAAGTCGACGTCACCTTCAATGTTGATCACATCCACTTGGTTGAAGCGAAGGTTACCCGCACCGAACTCGGCCGATTCCTGAATGGTCAACTCCATGCCAGGACCGTTGGTGTTGCCATCATCAAAGTCCCAAGTGCCGCCATCATTCAATTCTGGCGCCACTGTGTTTCCATCGACGTTAGCGTCACCAAGTGTAGCAGTAACCGTGCCGTTGGCGTTGCCATTGTTGTCGAGGGTGAAATCATCCCCATCAACTTCCGCAATGACACCCAAGTTGACATTACCATCGTGACCATCGGTATCAATCAGGCTCAGATCCGCACCCGCGACACCGGCATAAGGCACGCCGTTGCCATCAAGGTTCAGAACCAGGTTGCCGTTACCGTCCAACTCAGGCTCGTAGCCCGAGTTCACGGTGCTGTTACCGTTGGCATCAACAAGTCGCAGGATCTCAGTGTCGTCAAGATCAAACGCTGGGCTACCACCTGTGAGCGTGAACACACCGTTAAAGCCAGTAGTATCAACAACAAGCGTCGTTACATCGGCGTCGCTAGTATCAATCGCTTTACCAGTGACGTCGTTGTTGTTGTTGCCGTCGATATCAACCGTTGCAGTAGAATTGGCATCATCATCCGACAGCGACATCGTACCGAAGACGAGGCTTGCGCCAATCTCACCAGGTGCCGACGTATCGATGTCGACATTGGCCAGCTCACCACGACTTGGGCCACTTGCGATGTCACCAATGACGTTGTCACCATCGAAGTAGAGCGTGTTGCTCGGCAGCGGATTGTCCGCAGGATCCCAACCATCCGGCAGCAGGTAGTGTGCATTGTCATCTGCCAGGTACGAGTTGATGGTCAACGTACCGAACTCATCATCTCCCGGGAAGTTCGGGAAATTCGGGTCCGGAGCAGCCAGCAAGTTGTCGATCAACAGATCGCCAATGCTGGTTTCACCACCCAAGCTAATATCGAGATTTGCGACGCTGACCAGCAGGTCTTCGATCGTGTACTCAGTACCAAATGCAAGTTGGGTAAACGCACTGACTTCAACAGTTTGGTTAATCGGCACGTTCAGCTCAAGCAAGCCAATCAGATCGGTCTCATCGATACGCTTGATGATATCAGCATCCAACGTGAAGAAAGCGTCCCCGTTTTCATCCGTGATCGTGAAGAGCGCATCAACATTGACACCGTCTACGAGGTCATCCCGCAGCCAGAGACGGCCCAGGTTGCCATTGTAGCCCGACACATCCACAACGCCAGCTTCCACGGTGCCAACAATTGAGCTGAAGGCCCATACAACGTTGGTGTCCTTCTCGTTCTTCTCAGATTCATCTATCATCGGATAGTTGGCATCTGTGGGCACCAAGTCATTTGCCGGGTTCGTGTCGTCATCTGCACCAAGCACATTCACGACACGCTCTGCTTGAACTGCATTCGAGAAGCGAACAGTCTGACCATCAAGCTCGTGTGCTACCGCACCACCATCATCATTGATGTCCCACAGATTCACTGCGAAGCTGTTGTCACCACTGTTCAGAACCGACGTATCTGAGAAGAGCACGTCCGCAGGCACGTTTGTGTCATCATCATCGGTCAAGAACAGGTTGTTGGTACCCGTTGTCACAGCCACACCGCTCAGGTCCAGATCAACCAGCAATGGATCACCCGGCTCTGCGGCCGTACCGATGCTAGCAACCTGATCAATCGTCACGCTTGCAGTTGCGTCACCCGAGACTGTCTCAATGATCACTTCGCTCGAACTTTGGAACTGCGCTGCCGTCAAGACCAGCGTCACGTCTTCCGGTGTGCCGTTGTCTTCTGCGATGATCTCGATCACATCCGCATCACCAAGTGTGGTGTCCGGGTGCAGTTCCGTAACACCGTCACCTTCGATCGTAATCGTACCGATATTGATGCCTGCCGCGGCAATCAGATCCAGATCCAGATCTTCGCCGTTCAGATCACAGATGTGCAACGTGCCGCCGCCAATCCAGTTATCCGCAACACCGTCACCATCTGCATCAACGATTCCAACCGCAGCAACTTGAGCAGCAGTCATCGTCAAAGTCGTACCAGGTTCAATGATAACCGCGTCAACTTCAAATGCCGAGCCAACACCCAGCTCCTTGACGTTGTTGTCACCACCAACTGTACGAATGATGATCTCCTCATCCCAAGGCGCAGTGCCCAGAGAATCCGTGTCATCGGCTACAAAGCCATCCATGTGGAAGACGGAGTCGAGATCATCTGCCAGACCAACGGCATCTGCTAGATCATTCAGGCTTTCACCACCAATGGTCACTTCCGCCGGTGGGTTGCCATCGAACACTTCATCAACATCAATGTGCAGCAGAGAAACTTCCGCGTCAGAGATGTCCACATCATCAATCGTGATGTCGTTGTCACCCGTCAGCGTCAGAAGCGCATGGCTATCGGCCTCCTCGGCACCGAAGAAGATCGTGCCAACTTCGATGTCCAATCCATCCCGAGTGGCCGCAGCACCGTTCACGTTAACTGCGTCGAAGAAATCACCGGTGTTAATCGTAACATCCAGCAACTCATCCACTGTACCCACGTTCAGACTGATGTCACCAACACGGTTTGGAAGGAAATCGAAACCAGTGTCTAGCGCACCTAAGGTCGTGCGATCTTCATACGAGTTGATCGTCAGGGTATCGAAGATTGAAGGCTCGCCTGCGGCGACAACCGTATCACCGACACCTACATCACCAATATTGGTGTGACCTTCAAGATTGATAGTCAGATTGGCAATGGTCTGATACTCGTCCTGATCATCGTAGACGACGCCGTTGACTGCAGTAAGAGCCTCAAACGTGTTCACTCGATCAAACGGAATGACAATGTCTGGAATGTCGTTCGCATTGTATTTCTCAACCACAATCGACGAAGCCAGAGTGTTCCAGATTGCTTCCTCGTTCTGGCCAGGCGTATTGTCAATCAACTCCTCGGAGATGAAGAGGTGGTTGATACCGCCGTTGTAGTTAGTCGTATCAATCGGTTGGATTGCCGAACTCTCAAACAACCAAGCAACAGCTGTTACTGGAGTTCCGCCACCAATCTCGACGATATCTGCTCCGTCAGCCTGTTCAGGCGCGTTGAAGCGGATCATCTGACCGTTGGATAGCTGGATCTGGAAATCACCCAAATCGGAACCGTCCGCCAAAGTCACAGTCAACTCGCCAAGCTGAACGAAACCAGCATTGTTCACACCCGACAAGTCAACAACGGCTTCATCAAGGACAAAGTCGCCATCGCTGTCGTTGTTGTTCACCAGATTAGTCATGTTGATGACTGAGTCACCAGTGATGATGCCTGCGCTGGACAGGAACTGCTGTACGGTCATCGTGACTGTAGTTGGTTCCAAGCCATCGTCGGCGTCGTTCTCATCAGCTGTCGGCGTCACAATTTCGTCCGCACCACCGAAGGTAGTTGCGGCATCGATTACGATGTCACTAGCGCCAGGGGATGCGGGATCACCCAGATCCAAAATAGACACTGTTCCGATGTTGAGGCCAGGATACGCCTCAACCAGAGCGTCTAGATCAATCGATTCAGTCGACAGATCGGTGACATTCAGAGTTGCCGAAGCACCATCAGCCAGTTTGATCTGGATTTCATCGTCGCCGTTTTCAAGCGCATCAACCTGAGCTGCTGTGAGCGTCAGAACCGCACCATCTTCGAGAACAATGCAATCGACATCATCGATGTCCTTACCGTTCATTTCCGAGCCAGAGGCCGTCAGATCAACAGCGCCGCTCGCATTTATGGTAATCAGATCGACATCGCTGCCGCCAATCACACCGAAGTCTGCACTTGCTGTGAAATCAACCAAGCGGAGCTCAACGTTGATATCGCCTTCGGCGACGCCGCCGTCCACGAACTGAGAAACATCAACGCAGTCGTCTTCGCCAATGTCTGTCAGAGCAACTGTACCCGTGAAGGTGTCACCACCCTTGGTAATCCCAGTGTTCACTTTGACATCGACAATGCCGTCTGGTGTCTTCGTGTCCGCTGAAAGCAGCTGGTCATAAGTAAGAACCACTGTGGTGTCGTTTTCCACAGCGTTCACGACCAGACACTCCGCGCAGTCGAAGTCTGTACCCGCAGCAACGGTAAATTCACCGTCCACATCGGCGAAGGCCACTTCACCAATGCCCTCGACATCAATGTCGCGGAAGTCGATTTCCTGTGTCGACAGACCGTTGACGTTGAGCATGGTCATCATGCTCATCTCAACAGATGTGTCAGCAAAGCCATCAACACCCAGATCAATGATCTGATCGGCACTCACGGTGACTTGCGTTCCATCGTTACCAAACACAATCGCTTCAACACCAATCAGGTCAACATCGCTGAGATCGTTGACCGCCATCATATCGGTCAGCATCAATGTGAACGTACCATCAACAGCGCTCGCATCGATGGTCGACAGGCCAGCAAGATCAAAGCCACCTTGAACCGTTACATCATTGGCAGATACGAAGGTCAGAGTTTCGACCATCTCGTTGCCCGACCCCAAGAAGTCCGGCAGATCAAGACTAGCATCTCCATCATGCGGCCCTGTACCAGAGTCGGTAACGCCCACACCACCGTTGAACTCGGAATTGTTGTTAATCGACCCAATAACGGCATCACCATCTTCAACATTTACTGTGATGCTTGAGGCATTAGTAATGTTAATGGCTTCAACGTGAAGCGGACGTCCGTCTGCTCCAAGATCGACACCCTGGTTGTTGATATTCACAACAGCGGGCGCGCCTGGCCAGAAGAAGTCCATGTTGACCTGACCGATGTTCGACCAAGCAGGGTTGCCGTTGGCTTTGGCGCTATGATCAACCGCGCCGTCACCTTCAAGCAAAAGATCGACACCCCAATTCACCTGCAGGAAATTCACAACTGCATTGAAGTTGCCCTGCAGACCCAAAACCTCAAGATCCTCAGTCTTATCGCAAACATAAATAGTCGCGAACTCCTGATCGGTCAGAACGGTGTTCCACTTGAGAAGTTCTGCCGGATCAACTGTGCCATTGCCGTCATCTTCACCATCATCGACGTCAGTGACAACAAAGGTCTGGACACCAGAGGAGTTGATTCCTTTGTCATAACCTTCCTCACCAACAACCGCAGCGGTAAAGATATTGTCGCCGGGATGTGAAACCTCAACTCCAACGAGCTTCAGGTCAATCCGGTTGTCCGTATCAGCATTGCCGATGATCGTTGGTTGGGATGCGCCGCGAAGGAGCAAGTCCATACCCGTAAGATCCCCGGTCAGACCCGAAAAATCAACTGTGGCTTCCGGATCCAACTCGATGCAGACACCATCTGCGATAACCAAGTCGTTGGACCCAGAAATCAACAGTGTGTCTGTCTCCGAAGTTATCAGATCTTCTGAGATCGTAACAACGCCAGGATCTGTGTCGATCTTAAGAGCATCATCTGAGCTTGTCGGCGCGGGGCGCTCATAACCATCCGCTGTGCGCATGATGGTTACACCGGTACCGTCATCAAAACCACAGTCTGAATCGTCAGACAGCGTACCACTAATAAATTCAGCGCCTTCAACACCACCTGTGCTGGAGTCTGTACCAAACTCATTGAAAGACAGGCCTGCGTCCGTGATCATCACGGACCCTGTCAAACCAGCGATATCCGTGAGGATGCCGTCGTTGGCGACATATTTGTCGAGCTGCTCCGCAGTCAGCGTCAACATTGCACCATCTTCCAGGAAGATCGAAATGCGAACACCGTTGTCAATCATGGTTTCCAGGTCGCCAAGATCATCAAAGTTCAAATCTTCGCTGACAACAATGGTCACATTTGCAACCTCGTCAAACGCACCATATTCCGCACGCATCTTGTCCGGACCGATCGCCAAGAATTGACCCAGTGTGACAGCAAGGCCAGCATCGCCCTGCAGAACAACCTCGGAGAAATTAGCCTCGGAGAAGTCAACCTGCGTTACGTCACTGGTTTGATCAACAAAGAGGGCTATATCCTTGCCCCGAATGACCGAGCCAGGCAATGCGGTAATGCCGTCCATTGTGTCGTGAAGAGTGTCGTCGATCCAATCAACGTCGCCACCGTTCACACCATCGGCCAGGTTCGGCATCTTGTCATTGCCATCTTTGTTCCAACCGAGACGGACAGTGTTGTCCCCGCCGCCCACATTAATATTGACAAGAACGCCATTATCGTCGTCGCTGGTAGTGGTTTGTGACTTGCCAAACTCAAAGTCAGAGAAGTATCCACCGACAACAATATAGTCGTCGCCTTCGCCAGTACTAATATCAATCGACTGACGGGCATTAACAGCAACGAAGTTATCGCCGTTACCCAAGGTAACATCTGAAACTTCGACATTCCTTTCAACGTCAACCTGAGTGATGACGTTATCACCGTCACCACCAACGATGCTGGAGAATTCAACATCATTGGCGTTTACACGGTTGTCGCCGTCTTGCAGCACCATCTCAAGAGACCGAGCATGGTCAATCTGCCATTCGTCATTACCTTTTGAGCCAAGAATAATAACTTCACGATGATTGTTGATGTTCAGATCAACTCCACCTGTGTTCTCAATGGCATTAACCGTTACTGGACGGCCATCCTCAAACCAGTCGGAAATATCGTCGCCCAGATAAAGGGGCGCATCACCAATAATATTCAAGGTTGTCAGGAGGCCATTTCCAAGGTCAATTTCCTCAATCGCATTGCCACCACCCATCGATACAAGGGTGAGCGTGTTGCTGTTATGTGCAACATTTAGAAGGAATTCAGAACCGGTATCACCGAGGTTCAACTCAAGGATAATACCACCCTCTTGCCCTTCGCCGTAATGCAGATTGACACCGCCATGGAAACCACCTTCCAAGCGCGCTACTGCGTTGTTGCGAATGCCAGCCACGGTCAATTGACCGATGTTGATTCCTTCAAAAACATCCACACCTTCGGTGATAACGACACGCTCCACCTCAGTCGCACGAGACAGATCCAAGAAGCTGTCCGGATAGGTGTTGTTACCCGTTACTTCCGGATAGTCACTCGGGAATCCGCTGGATGTCGAACTACCACTGCCATCCGAATAGAAATTAGGCAGATTGTTGATGTGGACTTCTTGAATATTCTCCAGCTTTAGAGGCTGCGCATAAACGCCTTTGGCGTCTACTTCCAATACGTTGTAACCAGCGCCAGCTTCGATAAATGCCTGATGTAGCAGCTCCAAACGGCCCGCCACAATGACATCATCACCATCTCCAGTATAGCTGCCTGGCTCCAAGCTTTCTTCGACTGTGCCTGGAGCATCAAGATCACTGTGATCGCCCCAATAGTTTTGAGCTTCGGTCAGAACCAGACGGTCCGACCCTGCACCGCTATCATAACTTGAATCTTCATCCACACCACCCGGGACACCCCAGAACAGACGCGAATTTCCTTCCTGGTCGTAGATCAGGTTGTTCAGGAAGTCAAAATAGTAACCGCCCAAAACGGCTTCTGTATTTACGACAGAGCCATCAGCGAACGAGATACTGACACTACTATTCGCCGAAGCACCGTCTGCGGTGGCATCGTTATCTTCGCCGCTGCCCGTGTTGGTGTTGTTAGCATTTCCACCGTCACCACCACTGGTGGTGCCGAGATCACCAAGCGTCAGTGAAATATCCGTCACATTGTCAAACGGACCGACTCCATCGTCGTCGATCAACCCCAACTCCGCCAGATCCAGACCAGTGATTGTAGTCAGAAAGCTCAGAAGCTCTTCGACCGGAACACCATGTGCGCCCTCGTGGTCATGGTCATGGTCTTCACCGGCATAGCCAGGAGTGTAGCCCCACATCAGCACTTTTTCCGGTGCCTCTTCCTCTGGAGACTCTCCTTCCGGAAGTTGATCAAAAATGGTGTGGTACGTTACTGAACTAGAACCACCATCACCACCAGGACCAAACTCTTGCAGTTCAATTGCAGAATCAGGAGCCGCCAGGAATTGCAGAACTGTTGTGCCCGCAATTGTTACAACTTCATCATCAGACAGCGTCAGAACAACACCATCTTCGCTATCCGCCATGGCACGGATGACATCGTATTTTGTCTGGAAACCATAGTTTGCCAACAGCAAAGTGTCTTCGTCAGTATTGAAGTCGGTGATATTGTCGTTGCCATTACCTGCTGTATCGGCATCAAACCCGAACGTGTCACCACCGGCGCCACCGGTCAGCTGGTCGTCGCCACCACCAGCCCAAATAAGGTCGTCACCAGCGCCACCATCGACAACATCAGAACCAGCGCCGTTAAAGATGAGATCATCGCCATCGCCACCGTCCAGGGTGTCATCGCCGGACTTGCCAAAAATGATATCATCACCACCCAGACCATAAACCTGATCATCGCCGTGACCGCCGCCCAAAATATCTGAACCGTGCGCACCATAGACAATGTCGTTCCCGTCACCGGCCCAAGCAACCGTGTTGCCTGTACCGTTGATGTTGCCAGCAATCGCGCCGTCAGCAGCACCCGCGTAGGAAACATCGACCCCATCGTTATCGTAGCTACCGCCAATCAGAAGGTCCTGGCCGTCACCACCGTAAATCTGGTCATTGCCGTCATCACTGGCATCACCAAAATCCATGACGCCGTCATGTGAGTCACCGATAAGAATATCATCTCCGCCATTCCCACCGATTTCATCGTCGCCGTCGCCGCCCAACTGCAAATCGTCGCCGTCGTCCGCTTCGCCGGCAAAAATGGAGTCGTTGCCGTCATTACCAAAAACAACGTCATCTCCGTCATCTCCACGCAGAAAGTCGTCGCCATCCAGGCCGTCAATCAGGTCATCGCCCGCCAAGCCTTTAATTGTGTCGTCGTCGTTCGTACCGTCGAGAATATCGTCGTTCGGTGTCCCAATAATTTCGGCCATGATGTTTCTCCTGATAGAGATTATTTTTAATAACAGGGCATACGCACAGACGTAGCCCCCAAAAAGGGTTCCGCCTTAAGGTATCCGAGTTTCCTTAAAAGGTGTCAACGGGCAAGATCGCTTGAACTGCATTTTCTTATATCTTTTGGCTGCTTGCCGCCCGAATTGATCTCACGTTGTTGAAAGTTTGCCACGGTGGTGGTTTTGGGGTTGTGTAGTGATTGTTCACTGGTAATGTAAATTTTCCAGTTTCCCCCGGTTTCATATGATCGATGGATAACCTCGTATCTCCACCATCGCCTTTTATTTCCGTCATCGTGCCTCTTTATAATGTTGGCCCGATGGGTGCGATGTGTATTGCGAGCTTGCAATCGCAGACGTTTCGGAATTTCGAAGTGATTGTCGTTGACGATGGATCCACTGACGACAGCTACAAACTCGCTCAAAGCGCAGCCACCGGGGATCTACGGTTTCAGTTTCTCAACCAAGAGAACAAGGGGCTCTCAGCCGCCCGAAATGCCGGGCTGGAACAAACACGGGGTGACTTTATCGCATTTGTCGACAGCGATGATCGTGTACATCCCAGATTCCTCGAAGATCTTTATGAAGCCCTCACACAAAGCAGCGCCGATTGGGTGGCCTGTGCCGTCAAATTCGTGGCGCCTGGCGCTAATACCGGGGTAGATCACCCCGCCATCCACGGTGTATCTCCGGACAACATTCCCAGTAACCCCCATCTTTATAGCTTCACGGACTGGGGACAGATCGTGCGCCACTTCCCTTCCGCTTGGAACAAGCTTTATCGCAAACGCCTTATTGAAGGGCTGCGTTTCGACGAAGGGACCTACTTCGAAGATCATGCTTTCTTCTACCGAGTGGCAAGCCGAACGGATCATATGCTTTATCTGCCTCAACCACTTTACTGGCAAACTCAAGGTCGGCCCGGACAAATCACCCAAGATGGCTCGGAGCGAGTCTTCGATCAGTTTGGTGTCCTGTTAACTATGAAGCGTATCATGCAAACCGCGCGCCATCTCGGGTGGAAACGAGCATTTAGCCAAATCTCTACTCGGCTTATGTTTGAGCGCAGTCAAGCCGTCAAGGATCCAACTTTACGTGCGCGTTTTATCAAGACGTGTCGCGATTTCATGACACGGCACGAACTGTCATTTGCCGCCGATTGGGATGAAAGCATCGGGCGTACTTGGGAGAGGGTACTCCGTGGCGAAACGCCTCTCAGCATCATAGTGCCATTCAATCGTTTGGCTCCTAACCTCCAGCGCTCTCTTGATGCCTTAAGCGAAGATTCTTTTTATGATGCAGAAACCATACTCGTTCAGGAGAATGGCACTGCCGAAACCCAGATCGAGGCAACATGTTTTTTGCAAACCCACCATCCACATGTCTCGCTTCTACACTCCTCGGAAATGGGAGTAAGTGGGGCGCGCAATCTTGGCGTTGGACATGCTAAAGGCGATTTCGTCATCTTTCTGGATGCTGGCGACATCATTTATCCGGGCATGTTACAGCATTGGGTTGAACAAATGATCCGATACAGGGCTGACTTCGGCTTTGCGGGATTTTGCATCGGCCCCACGAAGCCAATTTATCATAACGGTTTTCATGACATAAAGGGCCTTGAAACTAAATTACGAACCGGCCCATTTGGGATGTCTCCGGAAACGTCGCTGAAGCTGCACCCGCTTCCCTCATCTAAAATTTTTCGGCGCAGCTTTCTGGAGCAAAACGCCATTGCGTTTCCCGAAGAACCCCTCGCGAGCTGGGCGGTTTGTCTGTGGGCGGCAAACTGCGCTGAACGGATTCTCTATTTCGCTGACCCCGGCGTGGAACTTTCAGACCTGTCAGAAGACCGCCAGCTCTGGTTAAATCCGGAGACCCCCCAAGCTCTTGCATGGGCGATCAACCGTATCGCCCAAGGAAGCTGTTGTGACGACTTACCAAATGGTTGGCAGCGCAGGCTCTTTTTGCGGGCCGTTTGGGAAAAGGCTCGCTTCGCAAGCCATGCGAACCCTTCTGAACGAGAGCGCTTTATTACCGAGGCCGGCCGTCTCCTTGATCGTTTTATGCAAGGCCAAGCCTCCCAGCCCGATCCTTACATCGATCCTACTCTTTTGGAGACACTGGGTATTTCAACTTCAAGCACAACATGATTGTCTGACCAAGTCAGTTCTTCCAAAACCTTAAGAGCGCCACCAGCATGATGCTTGCCTTCAATAGTCAAAAGCGCGCCGCGCTCAGGTGTCGCGCCACGTTTTCAGAACACTCCTATGCGAACTTTTCCTTTTTTGATCCCGCAACCCAGGACATCCTGTTCCATCTTTCCCTGCGGTTTGGGGAACAGACTGCCGTTCTCAATAAGCGCTTCTGTGACACTTGGGGCGGAGAACAGAAAAAAGCTGTCGCGCTTCGCCTCTCGGAAAACCACGTTGAAATCCTCCTCTCACCGCCAGCCGTCACCGTCTTCATCAATGGCAAAAAGGTTTTCTCTGAGAGGCGCCGCTATCCACATCTGGACAAGGTCAGGTATCTGGACTTTCAGGGCGGTGTAGTGGATGGTAGCTTGGCGCTTGACTGCACAGTAGCGCCTCCAGATGCCCAGCTACGCATTACCCACGACCTGCGACTGGCCGGGCACCTTTTTCAATCCCCTGCACAGCCAACGTTCTATTCACTGTCTTGCTCTGCTCCAACTGAAGCACCACGGCTTCTTTCATTCTGCATTCAGGATCAATTAATACGTAACAGGCAATCAGGAACAGAGCTTGGTTTGCGAGGATTGTTGCCTGGCCGACTTTGGGCTGACCTTCCCCCATATGAAACCCTAACGCTTGAACTCTTGGCAGATAGTACACCGATCGGTCTGCATGCACAGCTTTCCCGCCCAGAACTCCGCGAGATAATCGAATTACTTTGTACAGCTAAAAGTGCATCCCCCGACACGACCACTCTGCTTCTTGCGATTGAACACGTACGCTTTGCCCAGATTTGGGAGACCTTATCTGACAACGCACAACACAGTCTCTTGGAGACAGCCGAGCGCCATGGCGTCACTTCTTTTCTGTTTCCCAACAGTCTCCCAAGTTATGACACCTCGATGACTGCCTCGAGCCCCCACAAAAAAGAAGCGGAGAAAATTCCCCGATCCTTGCTTCAAAAGCTCAGCAACACTGACGAAGACATCATTGATCTTCTTGGCCAACTTCCAGATCCCCAAAACACCACACGTGGGTTCCTCGCTGCAGAACTGCCCGAACTGTTCTTTTTTTCCAAAGACGGCAAGAGACGGCAGGGACAGCATTTTTTTGATCTTCTCCCAGCTACCTCCAAGGGCAGTATGTCATGGCACCGCGGCACCGCCCTCCCACGTCTCCTATTTCAGGAAGACGTGGAGGCCATGACAGAGCTGATGGCCACCCTGCATGTGGAAACAGGTGAACACATCGCAACACCCGCCTTGGCCTGGACCCTGCAAGCTGTAATCTGCGGTCACCCCGTATCTCTGCCGTGGGCTCAACGGGAAGAAATTATCCGGGCTTACATGGCGCTCATGGACCGTTGGGCATCCGTCCCCTGGGGACGAACTGCTTGCTCAACACTTGTTCAAACTGCAGTCACTTTCCTAGAGCACATTGATCTAGTTCCGGAACCATTTGGGCATGAGATCGAAGACTTCATCCTACGTATCCACGGCCTATCAGCCCATTTCTGGCATCTCCTTGATATGGCTACAAAACGTCATGCCATCGTACCATCTTCAAAATGCAAGGCAGGACAACGCGCCTTCCAGAAGATTGAAAATGGCGCTAGAGACGACGAAACGGCAATAGAAACCGCCCTATCATTTTTTGCCCCCCTGAAAAGTCCCAACCTACCGAAGGTTCGCAGAGAAATCCTCGGCGTTTCGGGAACCACCACCACACCTCGACACAGCCTGATCGGCAGAATGCGCTCATCGGGACTGGCCTTCGACGAAACTGCCTTACGAACGTTGGCATATCCAGGGATCGAGACATTCACCAAAGCCGAGCAGGCCGAACTTGGTGCCGCGGCACGTCAGGAAATTATCAGGCGTTACGAAGAACTGCCTAAAGCACCTGCGCTTAGCCTTCAAACGCGAGCAAGTCACCAAATCTCGCACTTAATACGCAACTTGCACTCGGGCGGTGAGAATGAACGGACCTTCTTGGAACTAGAAACGATTGACCGCAACCTTCAGGCACTTATGGATTCACAAACCGGATATCTGGGGTTTGGGCTGTATCTTGTGCTCTTTCGGCAGTTACTCGATCTGTCAGCCTCTCAAAGTACTCAACATGTCTTCTGTCAAATCACCCAACTTTTTCAACATCTGCCGGAGGCGGCTCACGAGGCACCAGCCGTATTGTCAGCGCGTTTTGCTCTTTCGGCAGTTCCTGTGACAACAGACGACCGGTACCAGAAAGTCCTGACGTCGTTTCTAGGAAGCTCAATGCCATCGATGGCCCTACCTCCAGAGACGCGTATCCATCTAGAGCCTTCCGGAATTTTCGATACTCTGGTCGTTGTGTTTTCCTGCCGCGCACATTTGGATAGCCGCATTCCCGCAATGAAAACGGCTTGGCTTGGCAAACTGGATGCCTTGGGAATTCCCTATGTTGTTGTCGTGGGACAAGGACAAGGAACACTCAATGACGACATCCTTGAGTTGGATGCCCCGGATGACTATGAGGGGTTACCCCAAAAAACGCTGGCTGCGGTAAAATGGGTCTACGAAAAAACCTGCTATAGTCACTTACTCAAGATAGATGACGATAGTTTTCTGGACGCCGATGCTTTTTTCCATGCCCAAAGCTACCGGAAATTTGATTACTACGGACGCTTCCTGTCACGCGAAGTGGGACAAATGGACCGTCTGTGGCATTGCGAGAAATCAACGTCTAAGCGTGGGCGCCTCGAAATCGATAAATCTCCGGAACCCTCCACATATGCAGATGGCGGTTCCGCATACTGTCTTAGCCGCCGCGCCATGGCTCACCTCTTAGAAAACCAGCGCCGCTTGGACGGTATTGACCTTATCTTAAGCTCCTTCATGGAAGACAAACTTATCGGCGATCTTCTTGCGCTTTCTAAAATTACGGTAAGCGAGGAGGACTATTATGTGTCCATACGGAGGCGTCTGTCCCCTACTTCTCCCCCTGTTCCACGATGGGAGAACAGCTTCTTCTCCAGCCGCGCGACACCTGTAGTTCAGCATCATCTGGATGAAATATCGGGACAGTCTTTGGCGGTCAAACTGCAAGAAAGCTGGAAGCTCTACCCAAAGAAAATCTGGCCCAGCTACTCTGCCCCGAAATTGCGCTACAATAGCAACGCGCTAGAACTGGTCAGCTCGGAAAAAACTCTGCAGCATATTATTGCTGCACCCATCACTGTTGTGTCCTGCGTCCGTAACGAATTGCGCATGCTGCCGCAATTTTTGGAACATTATCGTCGGCTCGGTGTCGAAGGCTTTTTGATTGTCGACAATCTCTCTGATGACGGAACGCTAGAGTATCTTCTCGATCAGCCAGACGTCAGCGTATTTTCAGCAGATACCGATTACAAGGCCGCGCAATATGGGGCGGTCTGGCAACAAACACTGCTGTCGAATTTTAGGGTTGGAAAATGGAGCTTGATTGCGGATGCAGATGAATTCCTGGTGCTGGAAGGCACTAGTCTCTCGTCGTTCAACGCTCTTTTGGAAGAAATGGAGGCATTCGGTGCAGACGCCGGACGGGTGCTCATGCTGGACATGTATCCCTCCGGGCCTCTAAGTAAAACGCCATTCGACACACGAGACCCCATTGAACAAGCATGCTATATAGATAAAGCTCCATTTTTGCGGACATGGCCGGGGCTGGGGCGTTTCTGCAACGGCAAGACCTTCACAAGCGCCACGCGTCACCGCCTGTTTCCAGATGCCCGGCCCAATCTTTTTCTGGCACAAAAAATAGCCCTTCTGAAATACAAACCCTGGATGCAACTTTCAGCTGGGCTACACTATGCCGCCGATATCACCCTTGCCCAGCGGGATCTGTTGTTTTGGCACTTTAAATATCATGCAAGGTTCCTAGAGAAGATACACGAGGAGGTGAACCGCAACCAGCATTTCAATAACGCGGAAGAATATAGACGTTACCAGAACCGTTTGTCTGGCTCCACCGACACCATTTACCAAGCGCATCTATCATGCCGCTGGCACGAAAGCACCGATGTACAAGATATTCTAAAGGGCATCCGGCTTTAGAATATTTTAGTCCGAGTATCACTTTTGAGCCGTATCTGGCCCCTTTCTCAACCGAAATAATAGCCCAGTTTTAAAGGCAAAGTCGCTTAGCACCATGGCGTTGTAACCAAACCCCAACCAAACAGCGGATCACGACCCGGAGCACCAAGATCTCGCACTGATGACGACAACTTTCTCCGAAGCGCCTGCAGTGATGTTGAGCCGCGCGCAACATATCCAGCGGCAAGGGCCGTAACAACTGGAACCGCATAGGAAGTCCCAGAAACATAGCGGTCTCCCTTCGGGTGCGCGACATATAGATCTACTCCAGGCGCGGAGAATTCCACATGCTGTCCATAACCCGCGGCTCGAAAACGGCGAAGATCAGAATCCACGGCTGTCACGGCAATAACATTTGCTGCCCCTGCCGGAAGAGGCGCTGATTGCTTACCGGAGTTACCAGCAGCTGCAAACATGAGCGCTCCTTGATCCGCCAGAGCGTCCAAAACAAGCTCCAAGGCAGCATTGTACGGACCCGCAAAAGACATGTTGATCACTGAGAACCCACGTCTGATCAGATAATCGAGCGCAACAACTATCCGTTCTGTGTCGGCACGTGCGCGGCCCCACCGGCGGGAGAAAATCTCTACGTTAAGTAACTCTGCTCCTCTTGCGAAGCCCATTAGCTCTCCAGCGGGATCCTGCCCTACAAGCAAGCCCGCGATTGCCGTTCCATGCGCGCTCAGAGCAGCCCTTTCATTTTTTCTCAGAAGAGAGATGCTTGAAACACGCGCACTGGCCAATGCCGGGTGCAATGTATCAATCGGGCCGTCTATCATCCCGATTTTTACAGAACGTGGTAGTCTGCACCCCTCCCTTGGCTCCGCCCCAACCAAAGAGGAAGCATAGAGTCGTGGTGAGCCTCCTGAAAATCTATAGATCGTATTAAAAGCAACACGCATTTCTGGGGCTACGGCCGCCAGTGCATCAACGGCTTCTTCCATTGACTGTCCCCAAGGGTACTCGAAAAACAAAGCCCTAAACCCCAACGAGGAAAGTTCTTGAGATCTGAGAAACGTCGCGCCAATTCCGTCTAGTGCTGCAATCGCAGAATTGCTCTGGTTAGTCGGCCCAATAGCCACAATTTCAGGGTTCCCACTTGCAGGCAGGATAACGACGGTTCCACCGGCCTGACGCGACGGGCGCAACTCTGCTGCTATACTGCCTGGCGACGGCTCCCACGGCTCCTGTATCAGCCTCTCTGGAGATACTGGCGCTTCAGGTGCCTTGGGCGCTTCAGGCTCCTTGGGCTCTTCAGGCTCCTTGGGCTCTTCAGGTTCCTTAGGCTCCTTGGGCTCTTCAGGTTCCTTAGGTTCCTTGGGCTCTTCAGGTTCCTTGGGCTCTTCAGGTTCCTTAGGTTCCTTGGGCTCTTCAGGTTCCTTGGGTTCATTCGGGTGATCATCACGGTCTTTACCCAAGCCCTCATCGTCCTCCCCTTCATCATCGTACTCGCGGCCATCGCGATCGTGGTCCTTGCGAGCTCCATGTTCCCCGTGTGAAGATGATTCTACGCCATCATTTCTATATGAAGACGCATGGGCTGCCATTTCCGTCCTAGGAGAAAGTGACAACACATTCAGTAAAATACAGAGGCCCAAGGTAATAAGGAGATAGTGAACCAACCTAGTCGTTCGCATACGTAACGCTCTCCACAACGGTCGTGTATCCCTTAAGAATATGCAAAGCAGCTTCCGGCTCCTTGCTGTATAAACGATAGAGGCCTAGAGAAGATGGGCCTGCAACCATTTGCAGGTCAAGCTCTAACAAAACGAAACGCATTTTCTCTTCTGTGACTTTGGGGTGAAACGCGATAATCAAGTTGGCCGTCTCAGTACTTGATGCAAGCTCGACACGCGCTCCATCTCTTAAATACATCCAAATCCCAAAATGAACCATGAGCGTGCAAATGAGAAGGGCAACAACCCATTGCGCCTTGTTTGCTTTAAAACGCAATGACGACAGGTGTCCGAAGGAGCGCTTTTCTGTCACCTTTGGCTCCACTTCGCCAACTTCACTCAGCAGTCGGTTCAGCCCAGTCTGGCCAGGGCTACTAATTTCAGTCGCACGGAAGGCATCTCGCAAACGCTGTAAATCCGTTAGTTCGTCTTGAAGCAACAGATCGCTCTCCAACCAGATTTCGATTACTTCTCTGTCTTGTTCATCCAAAGACCCGTTGGCCATAAAGGGCAATAATGTCTGAATTTCTTCTCGTGAGTATTCAACCATTCCTTGCCCTCCCCAAGAATGGTTTCAAGCATTCCAGTAGTTCCTTTTTTGCGTGGAATACACGGGACTTAATCGTCCCTTGCGGTACATCTGTGATATCTGAAATCTCCGCGTAGGACATATCCTCAAAGAACGCGAGGGAAATGGCCATGCTGTGCTCAGGCGACAACTGTTTCAAACAGAAGTGAAGGTGATCGCTTTCCTGAATACTAGACACAATTTTCTCCGCATCATTGCTGACGTCTATCTGAACAGGTAATTCTCCTGGATACTCCAACCACTTTGCCCGTCGATGCCGATCGATGATTTTGTGATACGCTATACCAAATACCCAAGTTTTGACTTTCGATTTCCCGCTGAACCTTCTTGCAGACCGCCAAATCTCCAAGAACGTGTCATGATGTATGTCGTAGGCTTCGATGGGATCGCTCAATTTGCTTTGCACAAATCGAAATAGGGGTTTCTCAAAGCAGCGATACAGCTTTGCAAATGCAAGACGATCCCTCTCGGCCACACGTTTCAGCAAGCGCACATGCTCTTCGTCCATTCTGTTGTATTCCCTCGAATGTGATACCCGTTGCCAACCATTTATCTGGGCGCTTGGGGCTATCTGTTCGTGGTCAGACAAGAGAGCCTAAGCAGCCGAAATTATACACTGGCTATGCACGGCTTCTGAAGTGCAGATATCACATCCTCCCCCCTCCATGTGGCAAAGAGGCGTCTGCAAGAACTCCCCATGCAGTGGACAGATAATTTTCACTGGAACCGAAAGAGAGCGGTATTCCACCTTTGAGTAGTCATATCGGTTCCCATGAGTTTTGGATGCACGGGTAAGAAACTCCTCTTCTGCCACTCTGAAATTATGGCCTTTCATAGCCTCACCACATAGAGGACAGCCCCTACCCGACAAATGGCGAGAGGCACGCTGGCTGAAACTACCATGTTCCATACAGGTGATCTCTACCGATTTTGTTGCTCCCAAATATCGGGTTTGGCGGTAATCATATCTGTCACCATGAATCTGGCGCGCTCGTTCGATAAACGCCTCGGTTGTCAACTTTGCTGGCATGCATACTCCGGACCCATATGGTTAATACAAGAGGGCCGGCCAGCCTGATCCTCTGACGGTGGTCCTCTGTTATGGGTCGCCCCAGAAGTCCGTTTGGTTCAACTCAATAGTCAGAAATTCGACCAGAAAACCTAATTATTTTTAGCAGGAAGTCATAAGCCATTATACCTACTCAACTTTATTGCGTTCAAAATCTGATATCCTCCCATGCGTAATTTAATAATTGCAACTCTCATCTGCTCTGAGAAGCTCCTGCAGTGTTCGTTCAACAAGGCCCCTGTCACACTCTAGAGCCTCTCAAAACAGACAACCGTCCCGTGAGACCCCAGCGGCTGGAATATGAAACTTTGTCGGTCAAGGCGATTAAACAAGGCCCTGATGGCATGGGGAGAATACTTCTGCGGATGAAGCTCAATGACGATTAGGCGTAGGCATTCAGGCAGATCCAAAAAGAAATAGCTGGCTTCTGAACCCTCGACATCTACCACCAATACTGTCGGTTGTTCCTCACCAAGCAAGGCGTCAAAAGAAAGTGTCGGGACTGAAACGGACAGCCAAGAGCTATCCATTGCAGATGTATCTTGCGAAGCTGCCCAGAAAGCCTCTGGAACATGGAAGGAGGTTTCCTTCTCTGTTGTTTTTCCAAGAACCACGCCATGGCGCACATTGACCAAAGAGCAATCATTGTCTGCAAGATTCTTCTGAAGAACCGCAAGCATTTTGGGATTCGCCTCTACTGTTGTAACTTGGCTTGCGCCAACAAACTGGGCACTAAATGCCGCAAGAAACCCTGCCCCGCCACCCAGTTCCAAAACACGATCACCGGAACGCAGGTGCGCCTCCAGCGCTTTTCGCTCCTCAACTTCATACCATCCCTTCTCAAGCATCCGGCGGATAGATTCTGTCAAAAGAAGCTTGGGTAAACTAAGTTTAATACCTGAAAGTGAAAAGGTGGGCATCTGACTTCCGTTCAGTTGTGCATGATTGTTGAGACCTACGGGGATTTGCACTGTCCTGCAATTGAGTCCGGCGACAATGCCAAGGTCAATTGGCTATCGACCACGCAAGCCGTGGATCTGGATCAACTCAAGACGGACATCGAAGCGCTCGGAAATTTGTCAAAGCTGACACTCGGCAGCGGCGCTGTCACAGTGACATTTTCCAACCCCACTTCAGGCGGCGCCCATGACTTCGGTGTGGTCTTGGAGAACGATCAGTCCGGTGGCATTTTCGACTATTCTTCGGTGTCGCAGCCCGGCAACCATTTGCTCACGGCTGGCAATGGCGGCAACACGCTTTGCATGGCTGTCAACCCTGATTACAACTATCTGTTCCGGCCACTGCAATTGACGCAGCGGGCATCAATGACATTCAGGCGATTCTGGACGCTGCCCAGGCTTCAGCCTCCAAGCGGCCGTCGACATCGGTCCAGTCCCGGCCCCGACAAAATGAGCGCCTATACAGACATCACGGCTTGGTAGGTGCGGATCGGTATTGAGGGTAAACTCTCGAAGTGGCCCGCCACTAGCTGCCAGCAGTGACGGACCCTCTCTCCGCGTTTGTGAAAGTGAGGGTGGGGGCACTCTCGCTACTCACGTTGCTCAAGTAACGGCCAATATTGGCGAGATTTAGGCATGCAAGAATAGTAATGCGCCCAAAGCCCGAGCCGGGCGAGACCGACAGAAAAGGCGACGGAGAATGCTTCGATGAAGCAGGATAGTTGAGACCCGCCGAGAGTTCTGTATCAGCAGGCCTCAACATTGTAATCGCAGCAACGCTAGAGTCTGCGCGATTACTTCCACCAGTGGCTTGGGACGGCATCTGGTGGAAAGCCATCCATGGGGGATGAGATAGCCTGAAATGCATTTCCTAAATATTTTCTGAAACTGCAAGGCTAAAACGTGTCGTGAGGACCGTCAAATAAGATCAGCCAGTGCCGGTGGGTAACAGCGTTGCGGGTGAACCGGTTAAG
This sequence comes from Shimia abyssi, assembly GCF_003014475.1. GTDB lineage: Bacteria > Pseudomonadota > Alphaproteobacteria > Rhodobacterales > Rhodobacteraceae > Shimia > Shimia abyssi. Next base: position 51,046 of record NZ_PYGJ01000016.1, read on the forward strand.
GTTATTCCCGATTGCGCTATGTGGGCGAACTTCGCTGTCGCCTTTCCGCCGCGCCTCCATTTTGAACGAGCGTCAGCAAGGCTCATTAACCAGTGTGTGTTCAGACATTCTACTCGGAATTTACCGTTGAAACTCTCGATGAAGAAGCTATCCGTTGATTTTCTCGGTCGAGAGGGTCGAGAACCGCATCCTTCTGATAGGCCTACAAATCAAGGCCACGCTAGATGAATGTCCAACATCTGCGCATGGGTCACAATAGGGCGATTTGATAAGAGAGAGTTTCTGGCTCATCGTAGCCGCCGAGGAGTAAACGATGCGAAAGACAACCACGAACGCAGACGAGAAGATCGTTAAGGACATCAGGATTGCCCCAGCTGGCTTGCGCAGAAAAGACAGCATTGCTGTGCTTCGCCGCAAATATCGCCCAATGCCAATATTTCTTCAAATTAGACCTTGTATCTTTCACACGTTCACCAGTTCGGGTCGGTCGAATCCGGATCGCTCCAACAGCAGTTTGAGCAGATCAACAAAACATTCCAAAGCGTGGTATTTCAGTTGAAAAAGAGGCCACTTTCCCGCCGAGAGAGAGACATTTGGTGGATATTCCTAATGCGTATGTATCATGACGCGGCTTACGGAGATTATGTTGCCCAGTCATACCTGCTTTATGCAGGTCATATGCTTGTAAAAGAGATTGGGGGGGATGGGCGAAAATTTAAGCGCCATATTAAGGATGCCCATGAGGCCGGATGGCCAAAACCTAGAAACGGATGGCCTTTTCCTTTTGAAATAGAGATGTAATCCACGCGGGTCAGCTCACGCTGGGAAACAAGGGGCGGTTCAATCTTTTGTTGCCGTGTAGCTCCGGCATGATCATTGAAGGCGGGGGGATGTAGCGGAACTTTAGAGACACTTGGTCTGATGTCGGGACGCAATGATTTGGTAGCCTCGTTGCTGCTTAGCCTGCGAGGTTGCTACGGCGTCCGCTCGTGCTTTACCTACAGTTTCGAACGTCCGGATCAGACATTGCCCCTGTCCTGTTCCAACCCTCCCCCAGCGGCGTATCAGTATCCAAGCTCCAAACAGATCGCGCACAATTTCTACCGCATAGAAGCGATGAATGTTGTTTTCGTCTTCATGGCGCTCAAGATAAACTGTCGCACCCTTCACAATGCCACCGTCCAGAACCGATACCGGTCCTGCCCCGTAACTTCGCGTACCAAGCTGCGATCCATAAATAGGTTCAGATTGCGTCGCGCTGTCATCGTCGAGCACCCCACTTCCTCTGCCAACCAGTCTGCCGAGACCACGCGCGCCCTTAAGAACGCCTCGGCCATCATGGGTGGCGTGCGCCCCGACAGATCAGAAATCGACTCTTGTGCATTCTCTCTCCAGGCCATTAACCGATCTAGTTCCAACACCGCACTGAGCGCACCCGCTTCAATGGCCCCATAAAACACCGCGAGTCTCTGCTCCGCTCCCGCCGAGCCCAGTCGCAGAGAATGGCGATCCAGACGATAGCCCTGCGCCATCGGCAAAAACGGCGCCAGTCCAGATGCGCCAATCAACAGCGCGGCCATAGTTGGCTCCAATAACTCTTCGTATGGCGTGATGCCCTCCGCTCGCCAGCTGGCAAACCCATAGGCCGCTCTCGTCATAGGGTGGCAAGCTTGCAGGCGCCCAACCCCGTCACACCAACGATCACTTAAGGCAGCGAGTTCATCTCCGACAGCACGCTCTTCCCCCGGCATTTGTTGAGGAGAAAGAAGGTGTGTGCGCCCTAAAAACCCGTGCAGTCCGCCCAAAGCCTCCCCTGCCTCAACCCCCGATTGGTGGCCGACAAACAAGCGTCGCACGGCCCAGCTAGCGCGACTCAAATCCTGGGCCGCGTCATCGCTGGCAGTGCGCAAGGTGCGATAGAGCGCAATCTGTTCTGAACTCAGCCAGTTGCCCTCGCTGCGCAACACGGCCGACACCGTGTCGATGGCAAAGCGTTCGGCTACCTCTGGCGGAAATTGCTTAAGGCGCTCACCAAACTTTGAGACAGCCTGAACTGCCACCAGCAAAGCCCGATATTGCTCCTTCTCCGCCGCCTGCCAGACCTCCGGCTCAAGGTTGGATTCTCGTGCAGCCACTGGCCAGGGCATATCAGTCGGCGCCACATCTTCGGGCGTCGCGGGCAGAAACCATAAATCCTCTTCATTCACCGGTTCCGGATCGTAAAGAGATCTCTGCGCCTCTTCAAAATTGGCTTTATTTTCTCTTTGGTTTTTCATTTTAAAGACAAAATAACAGATTTTTGTTTTTCACCCAAGTGAATTTGGCGTTTGATCAATCAAACATGATAAGTAACAATTATCATGTGTAATTGAAATGAAGTACGAAGTGCCGTAAGATTTGATTTAGAATGCAGGATAGTATCGTCAGAAGTCGGGTAAATCCCTCTACCCTTTTGGAAGGTCTTCTAAAAGGCGCAGGAGCATTTTTCGCTGGTGATGCTGCGAGCCGTAGAAGATCGCAACAACACGCACCCTGCTTTGCTCTTCCTCAATTAGAAACCAATAGATTGCCCTGTCCAAGGTCAGATGGCGCAGGCCGGGCACTAAGTCGTCATGAGCCTTGCCACGATGGGGTGCGGAGGCAATCCGCTGTGCCGTGTCGCGAATGGTTTGGACGCGGCGCAAAGCTTGCTCCGCCGCCTCGGTTCGATTTGATCCAAATTCTAGGAAGCTGTCCGCCAGGTGAAAAAAGAGATGTTCAAGGTCGCGCTCGGCAGAAGCGGAGAATTCAATCTCCCAAGGCATATTTGCGCGAAGCCTCGGTCAGCATTTGGTCGGTGTGGCGACGGAAGTCTTCCTCACCCACAAATGGGCCGCGGGCGCGGGCTTCGAGCACCGCCCTCAAGGCCTCGGTCTCTGCCGCTTCCGCGTTTCGTTTCTCTCGCAACAATTCCAGGCCCTGCTGTACCACCGCACTTAGGCTGGCCGCACGTCCATTTTCCACAAGCCCACGCGCAAACGCAGCCTGGCTGTCTGTCAAAGAGATTGAAGATTTTACAGTCATGCCTGCCTCCTGCAATCAAAGTATTACTCAGTCGCACCGAATGCAAGGCCTGTAGACATGCCCTTAGCGCCTAAGACACATCTTCCCAACAGCCCCCCGGCCCTCTCAGCGCATGATCGCGACGCGCTACATGATCTCTATGTGCGCGGAACGCCACAGAACACACTCAGGGCCTATGAGCGGGATCTGACCTACATCACGGCTTGGAAAGCCCTCAGAGCGGACCAGGTGGGCTCTAAGCCCGTTCTCTGCTGGCCCGAACAGGAAGACATCGCCCTGATGTTCATTCTCGACCACACCCGAGATTTGAACAAAGCGCCGAATGATGACCCTGCGCGACAGGTGGCAGAGGCTCTAATTGAACGGGAATTGCGCAAGACTCTCGCCTGCCCTGCGCCTTCGACGCTGGATCGGCGCATTGCCTCGTGGCGAGCGTTTCACCGGATGAAAAACCTTGAGAGTCCGTTTGCGGCCCCGTTGATCAAGCAAGCCCGTGCCAAGGGGCGCAAGGCCGCAGCCAGGGCCCCTGCCCCGAAATCAGCACATCCGATCACACGTGAGGTGCTGGAAGCGCTTTTGGCGACCTGTGATGCATCACTGCGTGGTGTGCGGGATCGGGCGCTGTTGATGCTGGGATGGGCCTCTGGTGGACGGCGGCGATCAGAGATTACGAGACTGATGCGGGAAGATGTGTCGCTAAAAGAGTTCCAGTGCAAGGGACTGATCTGGATTCAGATGGTGGAGAGCAAAACCACATCCAAGGGCGAGACGCCAAGGCTCGTTCTAAAGGGTCGCGGGGCGCAGGCGCTGTATCACTGGATCGAGGTAGCCGGGATCACCGAGGGTGGATTGTTTCGGGCGATCTCGAAATCAGGACGAGCCCTGCCCCGCAACCTTAGCCCGGATGCGGTCTATCAGATCGTGCGCAAGCGTCTGGCGCTTGCCGGGTATCCCGACGGATTTGCCTCTCCCCACGGATTGCGCTCTGGGTTCCTGACTCAGGCGGCGCTGGACGGTGCGCCAATTCAGGCCGCGATGCGATTGAGCCTGCACCGGTCCATGGCGCAGGCTCAGAAGTATTATGACGATGTAGATGTGGCCGAAAACCCAGCAGCAGACCTGTTGGGGTGAACGGCGCAGTGGAAATGTACTATTTCTCCACCCATTGAGTTGCCAAAAAAGAAAAACGCCACCCGAGATACTCTTGGGGGACTTCTCTAAGTAAAAATGGCTCTTATCGTGCGGCTCAACAAATAGACATCAAAGCATAGGCTTTGGTGCCGTTGATAGATAAGATCAAGCCGAGCCTTTCTGGGTATGCAGATTCGAGAATAAACCGCGTCAGTCTGTTCAGATGTTTCGCAGAGTGACAAAAGCACCGCCTCCCTTTTGTGAAAAACAAGTGTTGCCAATCCTGTTAGTCCGGGTTTAACAGACAAGACTCGGTCATAGGTATCAGGGAACCTATCAACATACTGGCGCAGAGGAGGACGGGGGCCGACGAAACTCATGTCGCCCTTCAGAATATTCCAAAGTTGCGGTATTTCATCGAGCCTAACTCTCCTTAAAAGCCGGCCCATCGGAAAGATCCTCTCATCCTTGTTCCCCCCTGAAACACCCTGATCTGAAGTTTCTGGGCGCATTGTACGCAGCTTCCAAAGATTGAACGACTCCTCTCGGGATTTCATACGCTCAGACACAAAAAAGAGTGGGCGCCCCTCAAGCACCATCAAAGAAATTAGGAGGATAAACAAAATTGGGAGCAGTAAAATCGCCAGAAGGGATGCAAGTATGATGTCAAAGATCCTCTTTGAGTCCAATTTAGGCATCACTTAGACGCTTCCACTCACGAACCATCTGGTCAGGTTGGCAATGCCTCGGCAAAAAGGAAAACAGTCCTGAAAGAACAGAGACATCAATGCGTAAGTACTGTATGGCTTCTTCTCCTGCGCACCGCCATCTCCATGCAGCTCCAGATGCGTCCAGCAAGCTGTCCATAGAAACTGGCACCGGTGCAGCCACATTCAAGATTGGTGGCAGACCCGGAACACAACTGGCGCGTTGCAACAAGACCTGCAACACATCAGCCAAGGTTACAGGGCCAATGTAAGACCTTACGGGACCAAGCCCGTCCGGAAACTGGTCTAACTGAACCAAAGACTCAGCCCCTCTCGCAACAGCACCACCAATAAGCTGATCCGCTCCCACAACATTTCCCAATCGCAGCAACACCTGACGTGGCTCACTTGGATTAGCCGAAGACGTTAACGAAAGAATGGCCCTCTCCATGTCCAGCTTTGCTCTTCCGTATTCCGACACAGGGTAGAGCTCCACGCCTTCATGCCATCCAAATTTTCCGTCTCCATATACCGCTGCAGATGACAGGTGGAAGATATGTCGGGCTCCCAAAACCCTTGCGGCTTCCGTTGCGGCCAACGCGAGTTCGCGGTTTAAAGAAAGATCCTGCTTGCCACCCGGAACAACGCCTACAAGATTCAGGACAGTATTTATCCCTCCTTTTAGACAAGTGGGAGGCCCTTGTTTGAGTAAATCCCAAGCAACCCAATCTCCGGAGTCATCGATGGGTGATCTCCGGCTGTGCCAAATCACCGGAAAAGAACTGGTTCCAACAGCTCCCCATACTCTGAATAAGAGACGCCCCAAGCGCCCTCGACCACCCAAGACGAGAACTTTTTTTCGATCTGCAGTCATGCGTTCCAATATTTCAACCAGTTTATCCACACAGCTCAGTGGCGGCCAAATCGCTAACGAAATATCCTGCCGAGTTCCCCATATCTCGATTGTTAGATTAGGATTGAGTTCTAGTCCACCGGAGCAAAGCTAAAGGCGTCTTGCTGGCGACTCCTTAAGTCTCATTCGGTGCTGCAGGATCATGCCTCGCAAGCTACGACCCTCGAGTGTCATACTCATTGCGCCCCAGACGATTATTCTCGCCTTCGAGCGCCTGCAGCTTCTTCGCATCAGATACATTAATGCCGCCGAACCTGGCTTTGTACTTGTAGAAAGTTGAATCGATGATCCCGTATTTCCTGCACAGCTCATGCGCTTTCACGCCAGCTTCATATTCCTTGATCATCCCAATGATCTGTTCGTCACTAAATCTGCGCTTCATAGTCCATCCCTTGCTTGAACGGATTACTAACACCTCAATGGCCTGATTTCAGGGCGCTGGATCAGTAGCCCTGCTTAAAAAAGGCATCTGCCTTCTATACACTAAGCCGCCCCAAATTTCACACAGCACTTTTAATTGCGACCATGCTCCAGGAATGTTTTCCACAAGGTTCTCACATAAGTATCTGAATTTTCGTATTTTTCTTGACTATGTTTCGCATGCGAAACGGCGACGACACCTGCGATTGGGGGCCTTGGAAATTGTAAACCGAAGGGCTTGATGGACGTCAGCCGTCGTGAGCAACCCTACCCGACATCGATCAATTCGAAGAGAGGGCCGCTATCGCTGAATACGATGGTGGTCTTCCTCGTCGGGAAGCGGAGGACTTGGCTGCCCGGGCTCAGGGGTTCGCTGATGCCGACACCTATTGGCAGTGGTTGGCGGACTACGTGACCACCAAGAAGATCCCCGCGTAAACCACTCCCTCGGCTGGCTTCGTGCTGGCCGGGGGAGACGTAAACCATTTTTTGTTTCAATCCGCTGAGGCAGATCAACGACCCAGGAGGTCAGTGGAGGTAAAATAGGGCGCAACAGTTGGTTGCAGCGGGAGGCTTCAATGACGACTACACCAACACCGATTGGATCAGATTTTCAGGTAAATTCTCACACTCCGAATGATCAGCAGACGGCCAGCGTCGCTTCGTTGCAGAACGGCGGATATGTCGTGGTCTGGGAGAGCTACCAGCAGGACGGGTCCCAATGGGGTGTTTTTGGCCAAGTCTTCAGCCCCTCCGGGGATGAGATTGGCGGCGAGTTTCGCATCAACGCGTTCACGGCTGGAAATCAGGAAATTAACACCGATAATACAGTGGGCGACAATGTCACCGCATTGGAAGACGGTGGCTTCGTTGTTGTTTGGACTAGCTGGGGTCAGGATGGCTCAGGCCAAGGTGTTTTTGGCCAGCGTTTTGACAGCTCTGGAGTTAAGGTGGGTGAAGAATTCCAAGTCAACTCAGTCACAGCAGATGATCAACGCGAAGCAAGTGTAACCGGTCTGGCAGATGGCGGATTTGTTGTAACTTGGGGAAGCTGGCTACAAGACGGGTCGCAATGGGGAATATTCGGCCAACGTTTCGATCACGACGGTGCCGCCGTAGGTTCCGAGTTTCAAATCAACGCCGTCACCGCCAACGATCAGGAATCCAGTAGCGTCGCCGCTCTCAAGGATGGCGGATTCGTGGTTACGTGGGAGAGTTGGCTGCAAGATGGCGCGCAGTGGGGAATCGTTGGAAGACGGTTCGACGGCAGCGGAGCTCCAGTTGGCAATGAGTTTCCGGTCAATAGTTTCACTCCCGGCGACCAATGGCAGCCATCCGTCGCTTCCCTAGAGGACGGTGGTTTTGTAGTGACTTGGACTAGTTGGTCACAGGACGGAGGAGGCTGGGGTGTATTCGGTCAGCGCTTCAACGCGTCCGGAGAAACCGTAGGCTATGAGTTCCAAATCAACAGCTACACCTCTTACTCCCAATGGCAGTCAAGTGTCGCCCCTCTTTCAGATGGAGGCTTTGTTGTAACTTGGTCAAGCTTTGTTCTGTTGGGTGGTTTTGACTACGGTATTCATGGACAGCGCTTCGACGCTACCGGTTCACCGGTGGGATCTGAGTTTGATGTCAACAGTTTTGGACCTGGCGACCAATGGGCGCCAAGTGTAGCTGCTCTAAGGAACGGCAATATCCTTGTCGCTTGGGAAAGTTGGCAACAGGATGGAGCGCAGCAAGGTGTATTCGCAAGGCACTTTGATCTGGACCTCCCCTCTTTGGTCCCAACCAACGGCGACGACCTTATCACGGGAACATCCGGCAACGATACGCTAGCCGGCTTGGCTGGAGGCGATACTATTCTGGGCGATGCCGGGAATGATCTGCTGAAAGGAGAGGAAAACAACGACTCCATTGAAGGTGGCGACGGAAACGACACTCTTGAGGGCAACGAAGGCGTGGACACCCTGCTTGGGGAAGCTGGTGATGACTCACTGAATGGTGGCGACGGCGATGACTTCCTGCGCGGAGATGCGGGAGACGACACGGTTGAAGGCGGCGATGGAAACGACAAGGTGTTTGCCGGTCGCGGGGACATGGGCGACGACATCATTCTCGGTGGCGCGGGCGATGACACACTGGGTGGGGCTCAAGGTAACGACCAGATATTCGGTGGAACGGGGTCGGACGAGTCCTTCGGCGGGTCGGGTAACGACCTGATTGACGAGAGCGGAACTGATGCGTCCTCCAACACAGCTTGGGCCGGGGCGGGTCAGGATACGGTTATTGGAGGAGATGGAGACGACGTACTCGGTGGCGGTGCTGGCGCGGATCTAGTCAGCGGCGGGGCCGGAAATGACGTGATCTATCCCGGTGCGGGTCCGGACAACGACACTCTGAATGGTGAAGCCGGTAACGATACAATCTTCGCTGGCGGCGGGGACGACCTGATCGATGGCGGCACTGGGGATGACCTGATCTTTAACGGTGCAGGAACTGACACGGTCTCGGGTGGGTCTGGATCTGACACCATTTGGGGTGCGGGCGGAGACGATCAGTTCACCGGTGGAGACGATGCAGACACGTTTGCCTTCGTCCAGAACAACGGAACAGATACGATCACCGACTTCAGCTTTGCTCAGTTGGACCTTCTCAATGTTCTGGGCTTGGGATTGTCGTCTGAATCTGAGGCGCTGGCTGCCATGACCGACGTTGACGGCAACGTTCATCTTACAGCACAGGGAACAACCGTGATCATCGAAGTGCAGACAGTTTCGGACTTCTCCTCGAACAGCGGCTGGTTCGACGACACAGTGTTCTAACAGTCGCGGTCTGAAGGGCGTGGGAGGCTGGCGCGGGGGGGTCTCCCCAGGAGCCGCCCTCTGATGTCCCTCCAGCACCCTCTAACGTCCCTCCAGCGGCTCTCTGACAGCCCGGACCTTCGTTGCACTCAGCCAGCGAATGCCTCAGTAGCTGCCCCAGTTTGGGAGGTTTCCCCGTAAGTCGATGATTTCTCTGGGTTGGCTGGGTTTCCTATGCGATAGGATCTGGGAGGGCTGTCTGACGGGCCCAAGTTGATTGTTAGCGCATGATTGGCCTGGTTTCCATTGGGATGATGGCTTCCGGAGCCGGAGGGCGGTAGCTGCAGCATCATAGGTTGGCGATGGGAACACCCAGAAGGCGCAACTGATCGACTACGAAGGGATCGCCTCTGAAGGGCTGGATTCAACGTCCATCAAACCGGGGGAGACCAAATACAACTCATCTGATCACAAATATCGTTAAGTTCAATCTCTGCATTAGACTTGTGCTTCAACCCACTTTCTGAGTCTAGATAGAAAGGCTTCGTCCACGCCCACTCCACGGATTGTTATGAGAGGATCTACTTCGCCGAGCTCAGCCTCAATCAGTATGTTTTGACGGCCTCCGTCACCTTTCCCCTTGCCTATCTTGGATTTGCTAGGATGCTGTCTTTCGGAAACACTTTTGGTTGCAGTTGATTCAAGCTTGGAAACTGCATTTTCTAGAAGTTTCAATTCAGCTTCCGCCGTCGTAGCCGGCGTCTTTCTCAACCGATCATTAAGGCGTCTGGCAAGCTTTTTGTCTCCTTTTAGAGCCTTTGCAAGGAGCAGACCTTGTCGCTCCGGTAGGGCTTTGGGGAATTTCAGACATCCATCCAATGCGTAATAAATTTCCATGAAGCTAGAAATTTTTGAGCGCTTGGCGCGAGAGGCGGCTGCATAGAGTGTCTTTAGGGCTTCTCTGTTGTCAGAAAACACTCCTTGTTCTGTTGCCTTCGCAGCGATTCTAGCGCGTTCATAGTATGACAGACCAAGACGAATTTCGTTCTCTTCAACCATTGCCCTATATGCGTCTGATGATGCATCAGGCTTTCTGACGATGGCTAGAACGGTAGAAAACCGTTCATTGTCAGTTTCCTTAAAGAGTCTTCTAAGTGCAGTCACACGCCGCCAACCGGAAATTAGACCGAACTCATTGTCGGATAATTTGGTCACATCGATTGGGGTCTGCTGCCCACGTTCCCGTAAACTGGTGACAAGACTCTCTAATTCTCCACCATCCATCGTAATTCGGTCGCGAACGAGAAAGTCGTCTTTCAATCTGGACAGAGGCAGTCTTTCGATCATGCGCCCTTCCTGGCGAGCGGTATGAAGTTCATCAGAAAGCGCTGACAGAGCTGCAGCTTCGGAGCTTTCTTCGACGACCTGGGCAATTGGCGGAGATGACGTGTGCGACGACCGCTCACTGCCTTCAGGCTCCTGTGAAAGAAAGGCCGTATTTGCAGGTGTAAGACGTTTTCGCTTTGCCATTATTTGCTTCCAGACCGCTTGTCGTTTGATAGGGTATTCGTGTCATTCTAAAATGTCATGACCTTAATAAAAGGAGGCATCACTCTTTACTACTCTCCATCGCTACTTCGTCTCTTCGCCAACTTCCTAGCAGGAGTCTTTTAAACGCCGCGTATGTTTCATCGAAAGTGGCGCGACCACGGATATAAGTTTCGCGATTGAAATCCCGATAGTCAGCCTCATAGATACCGCTTACCTGCTCTCCAGCTTGACCAATCAATGCTGTGAAATCTTGGCGATAGGGCAGGAGAGTTTCAGGAAGGTAGGACTGAATCAGGTTAGCCATTTCCGATTGTTGATTTTTGTCATATCGGGTGAGTAGAGCACAGACCGCATCCCATTCAAACTGCAGTTCCTCAGCTCCAAGAGCTCTGGCGGCTACATTCTCTGCATCTTCAATGGAAGCAAATGTAGAATGAAGCATGTCAAAGAAACGGCCGGTTGAGTCAAACTCCAAGAAGTTTGCACCTGTCGGAACTAGGACAATGTCCGCAGCCGCAAGGCCATTGATTGTTAGATAACCGAGGGCAGGGGGAGTATCCAAGAAGATGATATCGTATTCCGTGAGGATGCTGTCTTGCGCGAGGATCTCCGAAAGAGCATCCCAGAGTTTCCAAGTCCGTGATCCCATTCTCCATACAGGAATCTGAAATTCCGTCCAATAGAGATCAAGCTGTGCTCCAATAAGATCTATGTTGGGCCAGTGTGTTTTTTGGATTAGGCTCTGGGCATTTTTCTTCAAAGCTTCCGAAAGCGTGTCGTCAAGCGGAATTGGTGGGTCCCCCCTGTCCGATCGTTTCTTGTTCTCGCGGCGTAGGTGTTCTGCATAGTGCCGCGCAAGTAATGGGAATACGGTTCCCCATTCGTCATCAACGTACCCATTAAACATAGACGTCATTGAGCCCTGACTATCCAAATCTATGGCTAGTACTTTGTAACCATCAAGCGCAGCGGACATCGCAAGGTGGGCTGTAGTCGAAGTTTTTCCAACGCCGCCCTTAAATGAAGCAACTGTTACAATCTTGGCTGGCAAACTTTTTGGTCGATAGGGAAGATATTCTTTTGCCTTGGAGCCTTCGGCTGCAAAAAATTGCCGAAGCGTAAGAACTTCGTCCATAGAAAACCATTTTGAGCCCCCTTCTACTTCTGAACGCCCCTGAGGAAGCGCGGGGTTTTGTCGTAAAACACGTCTGAAGTGCGCTGTCGCAACGGGAATAAGGTAGCGTGTGATTTCCCAAGTCGAGAACAACCGAAGTTTTTTTTCTCCGCGAGTATCGATGCCGCGACTGCGAAGATCTGAACGCCCCCTAAAACAGGCGTTCGCAATATTCTCGAAGTCCTTTGTGGTAACCGGTGATTCGACAATTTTCATTGCGGCATCTGGTGAAATGGCAAAGTAGGGGGGTGGTGGAGGGGATGATTTCATATGATCCTCGGCCTGATGTATCGTCTATACCGCTATGTACCCAAATTATTGATACATGTAAATATTTTAGCAACATATATATAATTAATACATTGTTTTCAATATCTTATCTGGAAATCGTCCATTTAGTCGACTTGATGGGCTACTTAGTTATATTTTAGTTATCTCTGTTATAGTGATCTTGGTAACTTATTAACACACTGAAATTAAACATATAATATGGGCTTATTGTGATCTAGGTGACTCTGATACCACACAAAAGTGACTCTGGTACCACAGTTGTATGACTCCGATCCCACACTTCAGATTGTGGACCTTGTGAAGGTAACTGACTACGATGAAGGCGTGGGGTGTTAATGAAACTACGAAAAACCCGTAGAGGTGAATGCAGTACCAATGACTAAGAAAGCTCTGTTTGATGGGTCTGTAGGATTGGGCCAAGGTGACTTTTTTGTATGTGATGTTTTCGATGCGATTCCAAAGAATGATATGGTATCAATGGAGCATCCACTATTTTCTCTTTCGACACGCCCAGACCGGCGTGTTTTGCACTACGAGCACAACGGGAACTCGATTCAAGTTATTCCGTCGGTCAAGGGTCTCGCGACCATTCATGATAAGGATATTCTGATTTATTGCATTAGCCAGCTCATGGCTGCTCTAAACCTTGGGCGCTTGGTTAGCAGAACACTTCATTTGAAAGCGGCAGACCTACTTTCGGCGACAAATAGGGATGCGTCTGGGGATGGCTATAAACGCTTGAAGGATGCGTTCGAAAGATTGGCTGGGACACGTATTACAACGAACATAGCGACTGGTGAGACTTCGACGACGAGCGGTTTCGGCTTGATTGAAAATTGGCGAATTGTTCGGAAAGCGAAAAGCGGCCGAATGGTCAATGTGGTGGTGACGCTTTCAGAGTGGCTTTTCCGGGCTGTTATGTCCAAGTCGATTCTGACAATTAGTAGGGACTATTTTCAGCTTCGCAAACCGTTAGAACGACGGATATATGAGTTGAGCCGTAAGCATTGCGGACGTCAACCAGAGTGGCGGGTTTCTGTCGAAACGCTACTAAAGAAATCAGGCTCAGCTTCCCCTCGACGCGTGTTCCGAAAAATGCTCAGGGATATGATTTCTGCTGACAACCTTCCAGATTATCGTCTTGAGGAGGAACCTGGAGATATTATCTGTGTTACGCGGAGAGACAGCGTCGTAGATGTCTCCAATGCCCCCGTTCTCAAACCAGAGGTGTATGATGAAATACGGGGGTTGATGCCGGGTTATGATGTTTATGCGCTTGAGGCAGAATGGCGCCGGGTTTGGATGCTATCTGGACAACCCCGCTTTAGGAGCCCGGATAAGGCGTTCATCGGTTGGGTGAAAAAGAGATCTCAAGGGTAAGTGAAGTGCCTTGTGGCGACTTCATCCAGATTTCAGAAAATCAATATCATTCAGTGCTTTGAGGAGGCTGATCAGTTCCACCTAAGTGGTCCGATGTGAATGTTAGTGCATGATTGCCTGGGTTGGGGTTTTCGTAACGGGGCTGCGGTATGTTGCATAAGCAAGCAGTTGTTTTTAAATGGATTTTGTCGCGTTAATCTGATTAAATCATTGATTTCATTGAATATGGTCCTCAACGTCGTTCATTTGCTGCATTTTGTGGGTCCTCTCTTTCATTCTGACCCGTATTTCTGTGCTGCTCGAGATCAAAGGTGATGGTGCCTTTGAGGTTGATATGAGCATGTGCGATCGGGGCGATCTGGCGCATGTGGGTTTTGGGAACCGCCGAGAAGTCGAAAGTCGAGGGGGTGCCCATGATCGTCTCGGGTGCCACCGACTGGACTGATGTCGATTTGATATTCAACACGCTCGACAAGGTTCGCGAGCGGATCAGGCAGAACCGCAATCAGGAGATCTTTCTCTGCCACAAGGGGCAAGCACGGGGCGGAGATGATTGCGGCTCGGTGGGCGCGAGCACGCGCTGAACCTCGGGCAGAAGGCGGAAGTGAAAGGCCTGACGGTCATGCGGGTTGCGGACCCGGCGAAGAAGGCGTCGTAGGATTGAAGATAGGGGGTCGCGCTTAGCGCGGCCCTTTCGTCGTTTCTCAGGGATGTGGAGGTGCCCTCAAGTCCTTTTGCCTAGCAGTTTTATGTTTTGATAGGTACATGCGTGCCAAGCAAAACTTGGAAATGATTGGCATGATACCTCTCAGCAGCATCGCTATGAGCGCGTACACTGATCTGGTGCGTCTCCTGAAGGACGACGCCTTGTCCGGTGTCGAAGGCAAGCCCACGCTCAAGGAACGCGGCGACAATGCCTATTGGTACGCCGCGCGCCGTGTCGGAACCGAAATGCAGTTCATCTATATCGGCGAGGACAGCGACGAGACGCGCGCGCGCATCGACCGGATTGAAGAGCTGCGCGCGACTGCCAAGGAGCGGCAAGCGGAACGGTCGAGGCTGGTGCGACTCTTGCGTGCCGAAGGCATGACGCCCACCGACCGGGCGACTGGTTCAATCCTGTCGGCCATGGCCGCAGCCGGTACCTTTCGCTTGGGTGGTACCATCGTCGGGACGAATGCCTTCCGCCTCTATGAAGGCGAGCTTGGTGTTCGTTTACCCTTGGGGGGCATGGCCAATACCGGCGACATCGACATCGCCCAGTTCGAAAAACTGAGCGTGGCGTTGCAGGATCAGGTCGACCCGGGTCTGGCCGAGACTTTCTCGGCACTAAAATTTGATCCTTTGCCGGCTATTGACCAAGGTCGGACCTGGCGTTGGGCCCAGGGTGGCAGCGGCCAGTTGGTCGAATTCCTGACCCCGGCCTTCGGAGATGAGACCATCCGAGAGCTGCCCGCCTTGGGCGTGAACGCCCAAGCGTTGAATTATCTCAACTTCCTGATCGCCGAGCCAATCCATGCGGCGGCGATCTATAGATCTGGTATTCTCGTGCAGGTGCCGCGCCCGGAACGCTATGCGATCCACAAGCTGATCATTGCCGATCGAAGGCGTGACGGAGCGGGGAGCCTCAAATCGGCGAAGGACCGGGAGCAGGCAGCGTTCCTGATTGAGGCTATGGCCGAGGACCGGCCCGATGATTTGGCCCGCGCCCATGCCACCGCTCTGGAGGTTGGCCCGCGTTGGCGCGAGCATATCGGGAACTCGCTGACGCGAATGCCCCAGGCCAAGGCAATCATCGACAGCTTGGGCACGTAACCGCCGCAACAAGGTCGGATGTGATAGGCAGTTTGCAGCAGCCGGCACCGTCATCCCCTCTCCATCGGTCCGTCGGCGCGCGGCCCATCTGCATCGCGTCTGGTGGGAGACGATGCGTACCCCCCTCTGCCTGCTTCAAGATGCCCATGATCTGTGCGTCGCTATATCGTGCTGTCTTCATCAATAATCTCCTCAGATATCCTGCCGAGAAAATTCTACTTTTGAACACCACTAATTTTAGGGGGGATTACCATGTGGATCGCACGGGGTCGGCCCGTTCGTGCCCTCTGCTGACGCTTCTGCAAGCACAAATACGGCTTCCACGGCGGGGCCGCGGAAGTCCACCTCAATTGCCAAGCCTTGGCGATTGAAGTCGTCCAGCACGTTCAGCGTTCGGAAGGACCGACCGTCTGCGAGTTGATCGGCCATGAAGTCCATGTGAGGTGCCCCTAGATTTGTAGACGCTTTGCTCCCTAACTTTGAGGCGAGGAGGCCGACATGGGGACAAGCAATTACAGCGACGAGTTCAAGCAGGATGACCGTCTGGCGTCGCAAGCCAGAAAGCCGGGTGACAGTGCATTCCGATCAGGGCTCGCAATTCACCAGCCGGGAGTGGCAGACGTTCCTTCGTCAGCACAACCTGGAAGCCAGTATGAGCCGACGAGGGAACTGCCATGACTGTGAATATGGTATTGCGGCTTGATGGCCTGACCCATGCTACGATTGACTGCGTGTCATTGCGTTGACGTGTCGACCGTCAAGTCGCCCCGACAACGGGCGAGATGTGACCTCATAGGAGCCTGACGGGGACGCCCCATCACAGTTCTGTCCTCTCGGATCGGTGCCTGGGCATGTCTCAAGCAACGAGGGCACTATGAAGACCACACATCCAGTTATCATCGGCATTGACACTCACAAAGCAACCCATGTTGCCGTCGCTATCAATACGCAAGGCACCCGGCTGGCGGCGCTGTCCATTCCGGCAAATCCGAAGGGATACTTGGAGTTGGAACGCTGGTCGCGATCTCATGGACAGGTTCTTGCATTTGGAATTGAAGGAACGGGTTCGTATGGCGCGGGCCTCTCACGGTCTTTGCTCTCCCAGGGACACACCGTGGTTGAGGTTACGCGGCCAAATCGGCAGATGCGATACACGCAAGGCAAAACTGATAGCTTGGATGCGGAGGGTGCTGCACGATCCGTTCTCTCTGGGCAAGCAACAGCACTCCCCAAAACACAAACAGGGTCGTCAGAGATGATCCGGCACTTAAAGATTGCACGCGATACTGCCGTTAAATCACGCTCACAGGCGATGGTGACCCTAAAGACGTTGATCATCAACGCGCCTGCGGATCTGCGTGACGCGCTTGACCAAATCCGAGGAAAGGTTGCTTTGATCCGGCATATTGCAGGGTTCAGACCCGGGGATATCGACACGACGCTTGCCTCAGCAAAAACCGCCATGCGCGCCTTGGCACGCCGTTGGTTGTGGTTGCATGAAGAAATACTCGCACATGACAGAGAATTGGAACGTCTTGTCGCCAAACGCGCACCAGCTCTGATGGCCTCACACGGTATTGCAACATTGACCATTGCAGAGATGTTGATCCTCGTTGGCGACGATCCAACACGCATCCATTCGGAAGCAGCCTTTGCGAAGCTCTGCGGAGTCTGTCCCATTCCTGCATCCAGCGGCAAAACCAACCGATTTCGTTTGAACCGAGGCGGCAATCGGCAAGCCAACGCAGCACTCTATCGTGTGGCCATCGTCAGAATGCGTAGCCACGAACCAACGCTTGCCTATGTCAAGAAACGCACGAAAGACGGAAAGAGCAAAAGCGAGATCATTCGATGCCTCAAACGCTACATCGTCCGTGAAATCTACAGCCATCTCTGTGTGCCGAAATCAGCCCAAATCGCTGCTTGACGAATATAGGAGCTTCAACGCTGTGGCTGAGAGCTTCTTTCAACTCCTGAAACGGGAGCGGATCAGACGCCGGATATATCCAACCCGAGAAGATGCGAGGCGGGACGTCTTCGAATACATCGAGCTGTTCTACAACCCGAAACGCAAGCACACCAACAACGGCATGCTGTCGCCCCCTATCACACATGCCTTGCATGTGTTGCCGGGCATTGGTTGACTTCGAAATCAGACAGCAGAAACTGAACCAGGCAGGTGTCTAGGAAACTAGGGGTACCTCACAGCAACAGGCCTGTCTCTTACTTGGGCTCTTTGTCAGAAGCCAATAAAAACTCAATTTTTTTAATCTTTTCCCTGAGTTCCATGTTGTCCCGATGTGCCAACCTTAGCGTGTTGTGTGTAGCTCTCGCCGCCTTCCGCAAGCGCCCCACAATCTGCGCGTCTAAGTGGCACCCATCAGCAACCAAGCGTTCCTCCAATGCCTTTGCGTCAATTATCTTTTTGTCAAAACGATCCGGCAATTCATGGTCTCCTACTTTGGCTAGCCCTTAATGAGGCTTAGACGTACCCCACTGCCCAGAATATCTGTTTTCTAAGGTTGAAATTCGAGAAATACCAGTAATGCAAATTGGCATTTCATGTGGTTCAAGCGCCGGTTCTCATCCGTAATCGACCCCATCTCGGAAATAAACGATTCGCCTGTGCCGCCAAACTGTGTGCGTCACTTGTCGAAACTTGTGCTGCGCATCCCGTATTCCGAACACAGCTCCGAAACGCGCATACCACTCTCCGTCTGCTTTAGGAGGTCCATTATCTGTGCGTCGGCATATCGTGCTATCTTCATAAAAAACCTCCTTAGTTATAGTGCCAAGAAAATTCTACTTTTGAGTTCCTCCAATTTAAGGAGGGATTACCCCATGTTGGCGTTGTGATGGCTGATTGCTTCTTCTACATCCTCAAAATACCTTAGCTGACCTCCTTCCAACACTACACCTGCCTGACATAGTTCACGGATTTGTGACATTGAGTGCGATACAACGATTGCTCCGCTGTCTTGCATACGATCCTTGAAGATTTGCCCGCTTATCTTGCGGAATGCTGCGTCACCGACGCTTGTAACTTCATCAACGAGGTAGGTATCAAATCTGATACCCATTGAGGCCCCGAATGCGAGCCGGGATTTCATGCCCGAAGAATAACTTCTGACTGGCATGTGAAAGTGTGCGCCCAGCTGGGCGAAATCTTCAACAAAGCTCACTAATGAATCACTGTCGGTACCATATATCCTCGCAATAAAACGCGTGTTTTGCGCACCGGTTAGATCATGGTGGAAACTGCCAGCAAACCCGACAGGCCAAGATATGGTGCCATCGGACCATACTTTTCCCGAATCCGGACGAGATGTACCCGCGATAATTCTCAGAAGAGTCGACTTCCCGGTTCCATTGCGCCCGAGCAGGCCAACTGATACGCCGGTGGGAAAAACGGCATTGATTCCGCCTGCGACGATTTTTTCACCGGCGTTGGTTCTGAAGCGTTTACGTAGTTCCTCTAATCTGATCACATCGCCCTCAGCGTCGATCTCGAATGCTATAGTAAACCAAGGCAAAGATCGCCCAAGTCAAGGCCCCAAAAAATGTGACCATTACGAAGAGCATTAGCCGCTGCGGATATTCGGAACTCTCCGCGAGTGTTGGCTGAATGTATGTCGCAAGATACCGACTTTTTCGACGGGCCTCCGCTCGGGCGATATCGTAAGCTGTCAGTGCGGCTAAATATGTCTGTTCGGAAAACTCCAACTCGACAGCGAGACGTTCAAATTCACCAAGAACTTCGGCGTAGTCTCCGCCTTCCGCCGAAGTTCCGCCCACACCGATCTTGCGGCGCTCTTCCGCAATGAGGGACCTGATCGCCTTGATGCGTCTTTCTGCTTGCGTCATTCGCGGATCCGACGCGCGGGCTGTCTCTGAAACAATACTTATCTCGACTAACGCGTCAGCCAATGATTGTTGCAACGTGTTGATCAATCCCATTTGGACTTGAATATCTGCTGTCGGATCCGCGATCTGATTTATAGAGCGAAACTCCGTCACTGCTTGGCGGGATATTTTGAGACGTTCAACAGCCAACCCGAGGTCTTCTTCAGCATACCGTGTTGCATCCCGGCGAGCTTGTTCGGACAGCGCATTGATCACGCGGGAACTCTCCAAAACAATCGCTTCTGCGATGTTTTTGGCGTCATTCGCGGAGAACGCATGCACGCGCAATTCAATCAGACCAGTGATGGAATCGTAGGAGATTCTGACCATGCGCCTCCAGTGCGATGCCAGATCTTCAATGGGTTTTTTTTCATCAAACCCGAACACGAAATCGCGAGGATAGGGAGCTCCGTAGATCTTTCTAAGATCAAGTTTTTCGTCAATGGCTTTCACCAGTTCTTGATTTTGGATGAATTCGTAAAGGATGTCGGCATCACTTGCCCCCCCCCCTCCGGAGATTTGCGTCAGCCCCCCCAATACGTCAATCGCGGAGGTGCCGTCTTCACTGCGCACCGTAAACCCAGTAATGGAGGCGTATTGGTCTTCGGCAACTACCCAGAGATAGAATGCCGCCACTATGGAGAGCACAGGGACCAGTAGGATAAAAGATAACGCTAAACCCCTGTGGCGGGGTTTCACAGTTGCTTCTAGGGCAAACGACCGTTTGTCGTCTGGCTGGGCTGCGGGTGGCACGCTTGGGAGGGGTTTTTGCAAGATGAAAACCAAGTATTGGCTGAATGGGAGTTGTCGTTGACAAGTCTTACAGAACCACCGCATACAAATCCATAGGGGTGCTAAACAGCGAAATGGCAGTAGGTAGAATGAAAGTGGCTTCCCTGCCGAAATACCGTTCCGGCAGGATTATGATCGCCCTGATGCTGCGGGAAATGTCGACCACCTATGGTCGCTCTCCCGGTGGCTATCTTTGGGCGATAATGGACCCTGTAGCAGCGGTTGTGCTGTTGTCCTTTGCTTTCTCGCTCCTCCTGCGCGCACCCTCTTTGGGGACCAGTTTCTTGCTTTTTTATGCTGCTGGATATCTACCCTTCAATCTCTATAATATGGTCGCAAACACGACCTCACGCGCTTTGAGATTTTCCCGAGAGCTCCTAGCTTACCCTGATGTGACCTTTGTTGATGCTCTCTTTGCCCGGTTTATACTGAATACACTCACGCAGTTGATTGTCTTTATTGTCGTGATTTCGGGTATACTCGCTGTCATAGACACAACTGCAATTCTCGATTATCCCCAGATCCTGCACGCTCTTTTTCTTGCCTCCATATTGGGTCTTGGGCTGGGGACACTGAACGCTTTTCTTTTCGAGTGGTTTCCCGCATGGATGCAAGTATGGTCAATCCTGACGCGACCGTTGTTTTTGGCATCAGGCATTTTCTACATATTTGAAGACCTTCCCCGGGTCGCGCAAGATCTGCTTTGGTACAACCCTCTGTTCCACGTGACTGGCCTGATGCGCGCAGGCTTCTATCCAAGTTACCGCGCTGCGTATGCTTCGACCCTGTTCGTTATGGCGATTGCATTAATCGCACTCGTTCTCGGATTGCTGCTGCTGCGCAAGCATTACAGAAATCTTGGCGAACTTTGATGTGGGTGCGCGATAATAATTATAAAACAATAATGTACGCCACGTGATAGAGAGACGGTGCTTTACATGAACAGAAATTATCAGCATCGACGAACTGCGAACGGCGTTGACCGCTGCAATGACGTCCAACAGGAACCTAATGGCCTCTGAAATAAACGGCGACGGGGCCAGAAAAGGCGTATTTGTTCCGTCTGAACGGCCAGCCTCGACTGTCGCCCGTGCTTTGAGACGTCTTGAAGGTAACAAGCCCGAGCAATCACAAGACTAAATAAGTATAAGGTTGATCATCGTCGAATTGGCACTTTGCATTGCTTCCTGATTGTCAGGCGTTTCCCCTCCATTGTGCGTCGTCAACCACTTCGGAATGAGCTAGCCCCCAAAAACCGGACACTGACGTAAGCTGCGATTTGTAGTCTACTGACCATCAACACGAAGGAGTGTGAACGGCGGAGCAATACTCGGCCAAGGTCGCGCTGGAAGCGCTGAAGGGCGAGGGGACGGTTATCCCCGTAAAAACCCCGTGCGGAATCGCGATTTTCTACACGGGGAAATGTGCTTTGCAGCCCGCGCAAAACGACCTCAGTATCCGAAGTCCTAGATGAAGGCTAATCTGCCTAAGGTGGGTTCCCTTGATGCAAGACCTGAATTGGCAAGCATCCTTATAGAGGCGGAAACACGGCGTCCTCAGAAGGATCGCTGCGCATTCTCTATCATATCGCATCACAAACATGATCGCGAGGATTCAACGAGATGACTTTCAGCCCCACCGCCAACATGCTTTCCAAAGCAATAGATGCATCAGGATTAACACAAAGGGAGATTGCGGACCGCATTGGTTTGAAACATCCCAATGTCATTTGCATGATAAAGCAAGGCACCACCCGAGTACCACTCAATAGAATTCCGGCACTATCTCAAACATTGGGTATGGATGAGAAGGAATTCCTGATCCTTGCGATCGAAGAGTATCATCCCGGAGTACACGAGATTCTGCTGGATGTACTTGGTGTGCCACTGACAGACGCTGAGTTGGGAATTCTGACAATGTTCCGGATGGCCGACATCAGAGGGAATATCGAAGTTGAAGGTTCATTCAGGCAGGCGCTGGAAGCGTTGCTGGATCTGGCAGCACAGAAAGCAATCTAACCGGAGTGGGTTGCGAATGGGGATACAATCCAGCTCGTCGATACCCAACAAGACTAATCTGAGGCACCCGGTATCAGGAGTGGTATCCGGCAAGCGCAACCTTGGTGACCTGCCTCCCACGAACGGTGTCATGTCCATTTTCTCCCATGATTGTCTCCGGAAACCGCACCGGCGGTGGCAGTCTGCATTTCTGTGAGAGGAGCGGCGTGCGCACCGGGTCCAGTTTCAAGGGTCCGGCGGCGCGTATCTGTTCTTGTCGTCCTTCAAATGGTCGAGGCGCGCGTCCATGAGCTGAGCGATTTGGCCTTCTTCAAACGCCTCGCCGAGAAAGTCAAAAAGAGGTCGAAGGGCAGACGGGTCTTGTGCGTAACGATCATAGTCGATGCGGATGCAACGATCTGGATGCGCGGACATATACGATTCAAACAGTGTTTCTGCTTGATCCAGAATTTCTTTGACGCGTTCCGGTCGCTGATGTGCCCACCAGCCGGACTTCATGACGTCATCATGTGCCCGGTAGTTAAAAACAAACCGAGTGCCGGGAAAAAATCGGTGCATGAAATCCAGAAAATCGTGAAACCTGTCCGGATCCTGGTGATATCGGATTTCCTTGAAGCCCGAGGCCTTGGTACCTGGCGGAGGTTGAAGTACCTCACGTTCGAAAAAGCTGACCAGATTCCGCCCTAGCGTGTCCGGGTCGACCTGTTCACTTCCAAACCAAGGGTGTTCTGATGTCAGGGACCGTCCTATACGCCTGTGCGACTGGACAGGTTCGCAGTTCGACAAGGCTGCCCAGCTGCGAAAGAGGTGGTAGAGCAAATTGTTGTTCTCACCCCGGATGCAATATCCCGGAATGGTATTGAGGATTTTCTGGACAAGCGTGGACCCAGACCTCCCATACGTGATCAGGAAGACATGCTGTCGAGGCTGCTGACGTAACCTCACACGGGCGCGAAAATTCTGAATTTCTCGAAACACGGAAGCCCCTTTACATAGCTACGCACCGACATAACTTACATTGCCAATACAACGGGTTACTGCAACCCTCGTGATCGAATTATTCTCGGCAACCAGGCTCCTGGCACACCAAATACTGTGACGTGTGTCTCACTGTTTTGATCAGAAAAACGTTGCTTTTATAGTAATTTCGCTCATTGTGGATCTTCATGATTATACATTTATTTTAGGTGGAACATGCCAGAACATACCAAGAATCTGGCCGAACAACTTGAAGACTTGGGCCAAGCATATTATGCGCTAAATTCCGCAAAAAGCCTCCGTAAGGCCATAAAGGGGGTCGAAAGCCTCACTGAAAGTCCCCAGATCTTGAGGGATTCAGCAAAGGCTCTTGAGAAAATTGCCGACGGTGCAGAATATTCAGCCAGAGTTATGGGTAAGGTTGGTTTTTTAAAGTTTGTTTCGCGCCCTCTCGATTCCATTGCGGAGAAAACAAAAGCGTGGGCGCAAGGAATTCAGTCCAAGATCAAGAACATTGAATTTTGGGAGCAGGCAAATGGTAAACTTGGCAAAGCCGATAACACCCTCAAAAATGCCTTTGATCAAGCAAAGATCGAAGAAACATCCAGAAAAATAAATGATCTGTCCAACAAGATGGCGGCCGCAAGTGACAAACTGGACGCCGCTTTGGTTTTTGCCAGTTCTGACATTGGAGACGGGGACCCGAAAATTGAAGCGTTGAAACAGCGCATCGCGGATCACGTGGCCCGGATCGAAAGCCGAACCGAAGATGCCGGGGATTTCATAAAGCCTGCTGCGACACTAGCGAAGCCAATTGCAACTGCGATAGATGCCGCCACCGCGCTTCTGTCGTCATCGACGGTTCTCGCAACTATTCAGTCCTTTGCTATTGCGCTTAATGGCGTAGTCTCCGCCTTCAATTACGCTATTGGACCAATCAATAGTGTGGTCAGTAAAGCGAAGCCCGTTATTGACGCCCTAGACAGCATTTTCGGATGGCTCCTAAGCCCTTTAGAGGGCGCTCTGGAATGGATTGTGGAGAAGACGGGCATTGGTGATGTGATCGATTCTCTCGTATCCAAAGTGACTGACCTGTTGCCGAATACTGATTTCCTTGAACCGATTGTTGCCCAATTTACCACCCAACTAACAAACCTTGAGAATTATGTTTCCCTAGATATCGTTGCACAGCTTGAAAGGCTGGTCGTACAACTTGGATCAGACGCGCTTGAGGCAACACTGCGGGGTACTTCCGATAGTGAGGGCGAAGTTTATCTCGGGACTCTCGCGAAACCCGGTCCTGAAACGGCAACGACCAAGGGCGGAAATGATATCCTTCTGGGTGGCATCTACGACGATACGCTGAATGGAGGAGCTGGTGATGACTTCTTCATTGGCGGCGGCGGAGACGACCTGATCATAGGCGGCGCCGGGCGGGACGTTGTGTTGTTTAACGGCAAGATCGAAGACTTTGGGCTCCTTTCCAGGCTCACCCCGGAAGGATTTGCTTCGGGCACATGGGTCATTGCGGATTACAGTGACCTCGGACCAAGCAACAACGGCACCGATACCCTGGAGGGGGTTGAAACCCTGATCTTCGACGACATGGTCGTTGATATCGACGAGATTGATACCTTCATTCAAACCCGCTCAGAAGACGGTGACATTACGCTGGTTACCCAAGAGTTCTCAAATGTCTTCGTTGACGGCGAGCCTGTATTGACCTCAAACGGCGTCGATTGGACATTTGGCGGCGCGGGCTTTGATCAGTTCCTGACAGGCCCCGGAAACGACCGGCTTGCCTCAAGCGACAATGGCCTTGCCTCAGAATACTTCGGGTTTCCTGGAGACAGGCTTGACGGTGGAGCAGGAAACGACACTTTCCTTGTCTCTCGGAATGGGACGTTTGATATCGTTTTGGGCGGGGATGGAGAGGACGCGGTCAACTTCAACGACATGCCGAGGGCGGTTTCAGTGTTTCTCGCTCATGGGCTCTCCGGAGCCCTCTATCGGCCCACCGATGTCGAAATCGATATGGATCCATATGGGCAGTATGTCCCACAGGGATCAATCTTCTTTGGTCCTACCGCCTCCGAATATGTCTCCGAATTTCCGTTCTCAATGATCCAGGATGTCGAGCGGATCAACGGATCGGACTACGGCGACATATTCTGGGGAGATGATCAGGCCAACTTGATCAACGGACGCGACGGTGACGATTCCATTCGTGGTCTTGGTGGCGACGACCTTCTTCTTGGCGGAAATGGGAACGACTGGCTGATTGGTGACCGTGGAAATGACACCCTGATGGGTGGGAACGGTTCAAATTATTATGTTGGCGGATTGGGCGATGACTTCATTGAAGACACGTCAAGTTTCGGCTCGACGGTGTTCTATGGCCCGGAACACGACGGAATTAGATACGCCTACGACATTGATTTTCCAGAGTTTAAAACGACGGGCTATGTGAATGAGCGATTGGATTTGCCCGATGGCATTGTCATTTTAGGCGAGCTCAGCCCTGGTGTGCAGCAGGTGTCCAAATACGCCTCAGGCATCGTTGCAGGTGATCGCATCGGCGTGGATACAATCAAAGGCATTGACGAAATAGTCGGCAGCGCTGGCGCAGACATTATCCAAGCTGCAGACAGCTTACATCAGCTTATTTTAGCTGGCGCAGGAGATGATGACCTCCGGGGAAGCACCGCCGGCAATTCAGCCGCGCTTTTTGGAGGCCAAGGCAATGACCATTTCAGCAGTCAAACGATCGCAGCTGACATGCTTGTGGGCGAGGTTGGTGATGACACGTTTTTCTATCGTGGAGACACGCGCATCGAAGGAGACAAAATTTATGGAGACATTGCTGGTCTAGAAACGGTAATTGGTTTTAACACTCTGGATATGTCTGAGAGCGGCCTGTCTCTCCAACTTTTCTTTGATATTGATACTGGATTTGGGAACGGTTGGACACTTGACACATTGGGACGTAGTGGTGGGACTGCAGATCGCTTCATACCAGCTACGGCCGGTATCTATGGAGCGACGGACTCTGTAGTACCTGATGGGCTTTCGGCGCCTCAAACCCAAGATGGGGCGCTGTTTGGCGCTGCGACCCTGTTCCGAATCGATCTGATTAAAGGCTCCGCCCAGCGTGATATTGTGACTGTCGGCACACCTGGAAGGGCAATGGAGGTTCAAGGCTATGATGGCGACGACGTTCTGTTTGGTAGCCAGCTTGCCTCCGACATACTGAATGGTGGCGCTGGAGATGATGTCCTTGGTACTATCAATCAAAATTCCTACAGTAATTTTGATTTAGAGACAGTCACTACCCTCGCTGGTGGCTCCGGCAATGATCT
The DNA here is from genome assembly GCF_003014475.1 of Shimia abyssi. GTDB lineage: Bacteria > Pseudomonadota > Alphaproteobacteria > Rhodobacterales > Rhodobacteraceae > Shimia > Shimia abyssi. The sequence continues at coordinate 77,342 of NZ_PYGJ01000016.1, forward strand.
ATTTGTGGCAGGAGATGCGCGAGAGGTCTTCATCGGTGGACCGGATATCGATGAGCTGACTTATGAGGCAAGTGATGCAGCTGTTCAGGTTAGTTTAGCGACAGGGGTTGGGACGGGCGGCTTTGCTGAAGCTGACCAGATTTATCAAGTCGAAATTCTGACCGGGTCTGCATTTGGAGATCTGCTTGTTGGCGATGATCTTGGCAATCTCCTTTTGGGCTGGTTGGGGGATGACACTATAAACGGCGGGGGCGACGCGGATCTCCTCTTTGGGGATGCCGGACATGATCTCCTGCAAGGAGGACTTGGCAATGATGCACTACATGGCGGCGACGGAAACGACACGCTGGATGGTGGCGAGGGTGTAGATACAGCTTCGTTCAACCTTTATCAGATTACCCCTAAAAACCTTGCAGACGGCATCGTGACCGAAGCGGGTGGCATTGTTGCAGATTTGACGACTGGGATTGCGGGAAGCGACACACTCATCGACATCGAAAACCTCGAAGGCACCAATGCAGACGACACATTGCGGGGCGACGAGTTTGACAATGCGCTGGCAGGCGATGGCGGCGACGATTTGCTGGAAGGCAATGGAGGAGATGACGTCCTTCTGGGCGGTGACGGGAACGACACGCTGCGGGGCGGGTCAGGCGACGACTGGTTTAGTGGCGGCGGCGGATCAAACCTGCATAGCGGCGACGATGGTGATGATACGCTCGATTTCGCGGGCCGGGACTACGGCATTACCGTGGTCATGGCCGGGGTCGGTAGCCGGCAGGGCCTCGACACTGGGATTGTAAACAGCCTTGTGGAAGTCGATTTTCCGGTTTGGACAGACAGTCTGTCCACTGAGATCGGGCCAAGCGGGGACCCCGAGGATCTCATTGCGACCGGAACAGACGAAATCCGCTTCACAACGCGCACACTTGACCGTGGTACACCGGATCCCAGCGATGATCTTGTCGAGAACGTGGCTGAAATTACACCTGAACGCATTTTCCGCCTCAATCCGGAATACGCACGTGGCCCTGCCGACCTGCTCCCGGTAGACGGGCTTCCTGATTTTGTACTGCGCACCGCAGAGCAAGCCATTACGGTCGTCGGGCGCTACGTTGGCACAATCGATCTTTTTGATGGGATCGAAACCATCGTAGGCGGATTGGGCGATGATGATTTTCTCGGCAACAGTGAAGACACCACGTTCCATGGGGGTATTGGGGAAGACACGATCCGCGGCGGCGCCGGGTCGGATACGTCCAGCTATCTGGCATCGGAAGCGGCTGTCACAATCAACCTTGGCACGGGTGTGATTGAAGGCGGTGATGCCACGGGAGATGTTCTGGAAAGTATCGAGAATATCACCGGATCGGAGTGGGATGACTCTTTGACAGGTGACGAGGGCGCGAACTGGCTCAAGGGCGATAAGGGCAGTGACACTCTGATTGGGGGTGCCGGTGATGACACCTTGCAGGGTGGCGAAGGTCTCGACAGCCATGTTGGTGGGGCGGGACGTGACACCGTGATCTTTGACTATTCGTCGGAAAACTATACAGCCCGCCGCATCGAAGGTGGCGGACTGCGTATTTTCGAGATCGACGGTGCGGAGCGTTTGGGCGAGGACATCATCGCGGGCGACATTGAAGTCGTGCAGTTCACCGACCGTACATTCGAAATCGCCGACCTTCCCGTGCTTGACGGTACCGCTTATGACGACGTTCTGAACGGCACAGATGTGGGCGATGTGGTCATGGGGCGCGAGGGATCTGATCGCATGAGTGGGAACGGCGGCGCGGACCTGCTCTACGGCGATGAAGGTGACGATGTCATTAACGGAGGCGCGAACAACGACACCCTTATCGGCGGGGCTGGGCGTGACAGGATGGCGGGCGGCGACGGTGATGATCTCTATCAGGTGGATAACCTCAATGATTGGATAGTGGAATTTGAGGATAGCGGTGACGATACGGTTGAAAGCTCGGTTGATCATACTCTTGACCCGGAAGTCGAAACGCTGCGCTTTGTTGGGGATATCGGGCGCACTGGACTCGGCAATGATGGTGCAAACCGTATTGAGGGTACTGCAGCTAATGATCATCTCGATGGTGCGGGAGGCAATGACACTCTGGAGGGCGGCGGTGGCAATGACCTCCTGACGGGTGGCGCAGGTGCAGACACTTTCGTCTTCGCAGCAGGAAATGGCAACGATACGATCAATGATTTCAGCTTTGCCGAAATGGACCAACTCAACGTGCTTGGCTTGGGTTTAACATCGGAAGCCGAAGTTCTCGGTTCGATGGCAGACACTGTAAACGGTGCGTTGCTGTCCGCAAACGGCACAACCATTCTTTTTGACGGACAGTTGGTTGCAGAATTCACTTCATCCACTGGGTGGTTTGATGAGACGATATTGTAGGGGCTATTCAAGCCCGAAAATGGAACGCCAGACCACCCCATTCAAAAAGCTGGTGATCTATTCCAACGTGGTCAGATGCATTTGCAGGGCACGTAGCTCTGTGCTGTTTGTTCGAAACTTTATCGTAAGAGGTTGCTAAAAATGGCAAGTTTTGGACCAAGCTATATCCTGCAAAACGTGGCTAACTATGCCGGGACGTCTGACAGAGATTATTTCCATTTCATTTACGAGTACGGTGCCCCGTATTATGATGTTGGCAGTTCCATAGACGGTGCTGGTGATATAGACGGGGTCACTTTCTCCTGGCGTTCCGTGGAGACCCTTGAAGAGAACGTTATCCTCGATTTGGTTGCAGGGTATTCCACCGACGGAATCACCTACGTGACGATCACAGATGTTGAGAATGCCGAGATATATGTTTTCGGCGGCCAGTTAGGTCAATCCTTTACGATCAACGGCACCGATGGGGCAAACTCTCTACGTGGCAGTGCCACCTCCGCAGAGGGCAAAGCTGATTTCACAATCAACGGTCTGGGTGGCAACGACACGATTTTTGGCGGTCCAAACACCAACATATTGAACGGCGGGGCGGGCGACGACACGTTTTTCGCGGGCAGTATTTACGGAACGGAGACAATGTTTGGCGGGTTGGACGATGACACCTACGTCTTCCAGTCGTTCTCCTCCACAGCCAGAAGCACGGTTATTGAACTGGCGGATCAAGGCACCGACACGGTGGAAACCGAAATCAGCTATACGCTGGGAGCAAATGTCGAGAACCTGACACTGAGGTCGGGCTACAACGAATACGGTCCTGACCGGGTTCTGGACATCGATGCTACAGGTAACAGCCTTGCCAACGTCATTATTGGCAACAGTGATGAGAATAGGATTGATGGCGGCGGCGGTAACGATACATTGACCGGCGGTGCCGGGGCGGATCAATTTTTGATTGGACCTCGGCCTGGTCACATCATCATTACGGATTTTCAGTTTGGTGTGGACAGAGTTAGCAGCTCCAACGCTTGGGGAATCGGGAACCTTCCCACCGTAGTCACTTCCACCGATTTGGACGGCAACCGCATTGACACTTACCTCGGCAGTCATCCTGACAAAACGGGCGACATAACGGTTACTTTTCTTAACGAACTGCCTGTGTTCACAAGCACGCCACCGACAACTATCAATGAAGACGAATTTTTTACCTATACCTTTTCAGCAACCGATCCGGACGGTGATGTCCTAACGCCCAGGGACATCTCTGTTCCGGATTGGATGCAATATGTTGGAACCACAGACGGGCCATCTCAGGTAAACTATTCCTATTCAGGCACACCAACTCAGGCAAATGTCGGCAACGCTTCGTTTAGCTTTGGACTCTTTGATGGCAAAGGCACTGCCACGCAGAGTTTCACCCTAGACGTGTTGAACGTCAACGACGTGCCGGAACCTGTTGACGATAGCGCTGTTACGTTTGAGGACGTTGATGTGACCATCGATGTCTTGGCAAATGACAATGATAGTGACGGCGACATTCTGGCGGTTGACAGCTTCACGCAACCCGACCACGGCTCCGTCTCGGAAAATGAAGCTGGCTTGCTCGTTTATTTGCCGGACGCAGACTATTTTGGTAGCGATGGCTTTGAGTATACTGTCGATGACGGGGAGGGTGGTAGCGCGACGGCGAGTGTTTCTCTCACAATTGAGTCCGTCAATGATGCGCCGGAACCTGTTGACGATAGCGTTGTCACACCTGAGGACAATGCTGTGGCCATTGATGTGATGGCAAATGACAATGATCGAGACGGCGACATTCTGGCGATCGACAGCTTCACGCAACCTGACCATGGATCTGTCTCGGAAAATGAAGCAGGCTTGCTCGTTTATTTGCCGGACGCAGATTATTTTGGCAGCGATGGCTTTGAGTATACTGTCGATGACGGGGAGGGTGGTAGCGCGACGGCGAGTGTTTCTCTCACAATTGAGTCCGTCAATGATGCGCCGGTGGCGCTTGATGATACGCTCAATACGGACGAAGATACAGCCGCAACGCTTAACCTCATCGATAATGACATTGATATTGAGGGTGATCCCTTAACCATTACCGATGTGGCACAAGGTATGTCCGGCAGCGTAACCAACAATGGTGACGGCACCGTAACATATACACCCAATCTCGATCTCAATGGCTTGGACTCGTTTACCTACACTGTCTCAGACGGCAATGGCGGTGTTGATGTCGCGACAGTCAGTGTGACGATTAATCCCGTCAATGACGATCCGGTGGTGGTCGACATTTCACGGATAACGGGCGAGGATCGCCCAGCGATTTTCGCGCTTTGGACAACCGGCAGTGATGTAGAAGGGGACCGACTGACGGTAGCGTCCGTGGGTGAGACGACCAACGGCAATGTGACCATCAACGGTGATGGCACTGCAACCTATTTGCCGGACACAGACTTCAACGGAAGCGATGGTTTTGACTTCACACTGAGCGATGGAAACGGGGGATCCGCCACAGCGCGCGCCAGTGTCACCGTAGTGGCCACAAACGACGCGCCCGTCGCTCTGGAAGACATGGCGAGCACCTTTGAAGACGAGTCCGTCGTAATCGACGTGCTTGCCAACGATTCCGATGCTGAAGACATACAGGTCGCTCTCGTGTCCCTAGGGGTGCCGCTCTATGGAACTGTCGAGCACGATAACAATGGCAACGTGACCTACGAGCCATCTAGCGACTTTTTTGGTATCGACAGTTTCCTCTACACCATTGAAGACAGTGAGGGGTTAAGCGACACCGGCCTTGTCACAGTCACAGTGGAGGCGCGCAACGACGATCCGGAACCGGTCGATGACAGTGCCGTCACCCTTGAGGACAGTGCCGTGGCGATTGACCCGTTGGCAAATGACAGTGATCGAGATGGAGACAGCTTAACGATTGAAAGCTTCACACAACCCGATCACGGGATCGTTTCACAAACCATCGAGGGATTGCTCGTCTACTTGCCGGCTGCGGATTACTTTGGGAGCGACAGCTTTGATTATACCGTTGGTGACGGGGAAGGTGGTAGCGCGACAGCGAGTGTTTCCCTGACCATTGAGGCCATAAACGATGCACCTTTAGCTCTCAGTGATACGCTCGCTACGGACGAGGACACAGCCGCAACGCTCAATCCAATTGACAATGATAGCGATCCGGAAGGGGATAGTATCAGCATCCTGTCTATCTCATCCGGGGGATCGGGGACGACGTCCCTCAATCAAGACGGCAGCGTCACCTACACACCGTCAGAAAACTTCGTTGGCGATGACGTCTTCACCTATCTGCTGAGTGATGGAAATGGAGGCATTAGCACGGGCCAGGTGAACGTGATCGTCGCGCCGACACCGGATGACCCGATCGCTGTTGATGATCTCGCAGCAACCGAAGAAGCCCTGCCGGTTGAAATTGATGTTCTTTTTAATGATTCCGATCCTGATGGTGACACGGTAAGCATTTTGAGCGTCGGCGATGCATCGAACGGCACAGCAGAATTGGGGGAAACAGGGGTAACATATACCCCAGATGCAGAGTTTATCGGCACGGATAGCTTCACATACACTGTCGAAGATGCCACCGGGCGCAGCGCCACAGCAACGGTTACGGTCACCGTAGGCATCAACGATGCCCCAGAGGCTGCGGACGACCGGGTTTACACCGAGGAAGACACACCTATCCTTATCGATGTGCTGTCCAATGATCTCGACCGAGACAATGAATTTCCAACCATCACGAATGTCAGCACTCCGAGTATGGGGTCCGTATCGCTTGTTGATGGCAAAATAGAGTATTCGCCAGACGCGGAAACGTCAGGAACTGACAGTTTCAGCTATACTATTGCGGACGGCGAAGGCGAAGAAGACAGCGCCGAGGTGACGGTTGTGGTGCGTGCCATCAATGATGCGCCGATCGCCGTGAACGATGCCGCCGTCACACAGGAAGACGAGACCGTAACCATCGATGTGATCGACAACGACAGTGACCCTGAAGGTCATGATCTCGCGATCTTGAGTGTCATTGCGCAGGGTACTGGGAGCGCCAAAATCAATATTGATGGGAACATCACATACACACCGGCGCTTAATGTGAACGGAACAGAAGAGCTGATCTACGAACTGATTGACAGCGAGGGCGCAATCAGCTCAGCGACTGTTAGTGTAGAGGTTGAAGCTGTCAACGATGCCCCGGAAGGTGTGGTCACCCTTTCTGGGTTTTCCATTGAGGGGCTCCCGATCGATGCCGTTACAGACGCTCTTAGTGATGTCGATGTGCTTGGCGATTTTACTTACCAATGGCGGCGCAACGGCGAAGATATCGGGGAAGCAACCGGAGAGCGCTACATCCCCGTCGCAGCAGATATCAATAACTTTCTTTCCGTTTTAGTGTCTTACACAGATGGTGGCGGAACGGCAGAAGAGGTTATCTCTGAAGCTTCTGCAATTATTGCGCCAGGCGACGTTATACTGGGTACAGAGGGCGACGATGAACTGCGCGGTACATCAGAGAATGACTTTCTCCGAGGTTTCGGTGGAAACGATTCTTTACTGGGTAGCGATGGCAACGATTTCCTTGATGGTGGGCCCGGCAACGACTTTTTGCGTGGCGACATCGGGGCTGACACTGTAGAAGGCGGCGACGGTGACGACGAAGTCTTTGCGGGCCCAGGAGACATGGGAGCGGACCTCATTCGAGGAGGTGCTGGTAACGACACGATCGGCGGTGCCCAGGGCAACGATACAGTATATGGCGGCACTGGGTCTGACGTGGTTTTTGGTGGGCCCGGTGACGATGTGTTGGACGAGCAAGACACTGATGCCTCTGTTAACTCGCTTTGGGCAGGACCCGGTGCAGACACCGTTCTGGGCGGAGCGGGCAACGAAAATCTCGGAGGTGGGACGGAAGGGGACCTGATTTCTGCAGGTGGAGGTAATGATATCCTCTATGGAGGCAAAGGTACTGGAGCCGATACTCTGAACGGTGATGCGGGCAATGACATCCTCTTTGGCGGTGGGGGAAATGACGTTGTCAATGGTGGTGCCGATGACGACTTGCTGTTCAACGGAGGTGGTGATGACACAGTCACTGGTGGCTCTGGGTCCGATGAACTCTGGGGTGGTGGTGGCGGTGACCTTCTGACCGGCGGCGCTGACGCTGACACCTTCGCTTTCGCCTCAGGCAATGGGGATGACACGATCAGTGATTTCAGCTTTGCCGAGATGGACCTTCTGAATGTGCTGGGTCTTGGCCTCACCTCTGAAGGAGAGGCTCTCGGCGCAATGACGGATACAGCAAATGGCGCTTTGCTATCCGCAGACGGTACTACTATTCTTCTTGAAGGTCATACAGTTGCGGACTTCACAACGAACACGGGCTGGTTTGACGAAACGATTTTGTAGGGGCCGTTGCATTGATCTTGAGATTGGGCGCCCCGAGAATTTGTGATTTAGGTGTTTGATCCTAAGGTTTGATGGCGCAATCTAGTCATAGGAACGATGAAAGTTTCAGGGTGGGTAGGCCACTTCTTTTGTCAGCTTCCCTCATTTAGTATGTTTCGATTGTCCGATTGAGAGTTATTTGGGGTTCTATTTTATGTCGGCGACAAGAGGTGACAGCAGAAAACCAGGTTCATATTTTCAGCTCGAGCGCGTTTATACTGGTCCTAACATTCATTCCTCTGATCCAGTGGTGAGAGTAAGCTGGAACAATGGGTTTCTCAAGAAACGGTCATTTTTTGAATCTCTTTCGGTGATGATGGAGGCTTCGGCGAGCTGGGTTGAGTTATTGGACACAGATGCTGAGCTAGACCCGAGTGATGTCGCACTTGCCGTTGGCACGTTTTTGACAAACTGGTCGTGGAAAATTCTTAATGCGGAAAGAGGTTTTGTGAAGTCGCATGGTTCCCAACGGGACGGAGAGAGAGTGATATCATGGATTGGATATCATGATCCAACTTTGAGCTTACAGGTCTTGGACCATGCAGCTGAAAGCATAAGGCGATTGTCCTTCGATCAAGATTGGGCCACTTGGTTTGCAAGGTCGACAGCGTCCATTCTGAAGATTTGCCGCGTTAAGCATCCTGACTATCAAGCTAAATTTTTGATGCAGGCTGCAGATGCTCTCAATATCCCATATTTCGCAGTTCCGTCCATGCCACGCTGTTGGCAATATGGATGGGGTCGCAGAGGAGCTCTCTCATTTGAGACTGGAATAGCAGAAAATAGCTACCTTTTCCACCAAACTGCCCGCAACAAACCAGAGACTAAGGCGTTTTTGCGATCCTTGGGTTTCCCGGTAGCGCGGGATTGTGTTGTGCGCTCGCAGGCCGGGCTGTCAAGAGCCCGGAGAAGAGTTGGCTTCCCCTGTGTGACCAAGCCAGTCGATGGAAAGCAGTCACGAAATGTCACGGTCGGAATTACATCCCCGGATCAACTTTTGAAAGGTTTTGAAGAGGCTTGGCAATTTAGTAGGGGACGGGTTCTTATTGAACAGATGCTGCAAGGCGATGTTCATCGTTTAATGGTTGTTCGGGGAGAATATCTTTGCTCTGTTCGCCGCGTCCCGGCGAGCGTTATTGGAGATGGTATTTCCACTATTGAAGCGTTGCTAGACGAGAAGGAATCTAATCGCTTGGCCGATCCTGCTAAGGCTCTTTATGGGTATGCCGTGCCAAGAAATGATGAAATGAAGAAACGTTTAGCTAAACGGAGTTTGTCTCTGGATAGCGTTCTTCCGGAGAATTTTGAATACCATCTTTTTGACCTCCCACGTACGAGCCTTGGTTCAACACTTACGGACGTGACGAATATTACACATCGCGACGTCAAACAGATGGCTATGGCAATCGCGGAGGCTATGAGGCTGCAATGTATAGGTATCGACTACATCTCAAGAGACATTTCTTTGCCCCCAACGAGTACCTGTGGTTTTTTGGAAGTAAATTCGGTGCCAAGCATCCAGATTCCACTTGTCGCTGGGATCAAGCATGAAAAATGCGTCAAGGCGATCCTGGGACAAAGGGCTGGTCGTATACCTTCGACACTAAAAATTGTTAGCGGTGACGAGTTCAAAGCACATAAACAACCGGAAGAGAAGCAGCACGGTGAAGGATGGGTCTGGGGCCAAACTTGCGGTATCGGGCCTATGAAGCTGGTCCCAAAAACAGCTTCAACATTCGAGTGTGCAAGAACTCTTTTGATGAACCCTCGTGTTCAGCGGATCGACATTGTGACTTCCGTAGACGATCTCGTCAAAAACGGCCTTCCTTTGGATTACTTTGACCATATTGCGTTCCCGGATGGCAGCACTACAATTCCTCCGGATTGGCAAGCACTCCTTCAGCAGATGATGGGAGGAACGGCAGACCGATAGTTTGCTGAGTAACTCTATTGCGCGAGCGGCATGCCTAGATGAAACACGATACCTTCATCGGCTGTTTTTCATTGTCTGAACTGCTAAAAGAATAAGATCAGTGAGAGGTTTGGTAGCCGGTCTCGAAATTGCGGTCATCGATGCGAAAACCGACATCCCCTCTGACCCAGCCCCTTGATCCGGGCCGTTTGGATACAGAATCCATTCCAGTTTCTTTCTTGTGATTAAAGCGTCCCGCCGAAAACCTGAATCAGAGGGATTCCCACGCGTATGATTTTGTGATTCATCCTGTTTGGGAGGGTGGATCATGTCAGCACCTTTGCCAGACGCGCTTCGGGCGCGGTTTCAGCGATACATTGAGGAAGGGTTAAGCGGTCGCGCGGCGGCATTGCGCCTGAAACTTGAGGTGCCCCTAGATTTGTAGACGCTTTGCCCCCTAATTTTGAGGCAAGGAGGCCGACATGGGGACAAGCAATTACAGCGATGAGTTCAAGCGCGATGCGGTGCATCAGATCACGGTGCGTGGGTATCCAGTTCGGGAGGTTTCCGAACGATTACTCACCCAACGAGTGCTGGAATTACTTCACCGCTGCCGGATACGTCGCAGGTTAAAGGCGGGACGCTTTAGGTTGCGGTCAAGGTCTGCTGAGTGGAGCTTAGATGCCCTTGGTGTTTTTCAGGATGATCACGTCCTGAAATCCGGGGTGGCGGCGGCGAAACTCGGATACTTCAAAGATGCGTCCCCAAGTTTTGTGGATGTAGTCCAGTGAATAGAACACATTGCTGCTGTAAGACTTGTCATTGCGCCAGCGGAAAACCTTGCGGTCTTCGGTCATTGGCTCGCGCTCTTCCAAAGGTGGAAAATCTTTGTGGTTTTTCAGTCCTCTATAGAGCGGCCAACTCTCTTCGAGATCTAGCCAAGAGAGATGAGAATGGATTGTGATCCAGGCGATGGCACCGGGCTTCATGACTCGGCGCAATTCCATCAGCCAAGAGGTCTCGAAGGCTTCGATATGGGTGAATACCGAATAGGCTGACACCAGATCGAGATAACTGTCGGGCAGTGGCAGGGACGGGATCGAATGATTCATGAAGGCGGTGACCGTGCTGGGCAAGTGGGTGTTCACCCACTCCACATGGTGCCGGTTCAGGTCAGACCCGAAGGTTTCGATCTGTGGTTCCTGTACGGCGAAATGGCGGATCACCCGACCGGAGGCACAACCGAAATCTAAGTAGCGATGCACGTACACATTGTTGCGTTCAGCACAATCGAGCAGCATCTGCATGTCGCGCAGCCCGCTGGCCCAATAGCTGAAATGGCGTGGCCCATAATAGCCTTCACGGGCGGCTGTGGGTGGGATTGGATACGTGTCCACCTCAAGGGCGGCATAGAGGTCACGGGTTACCTTCTCCCACCTCGACGAGTGGCCGTCGGCTTCAAGGTGCTCTTTCGCTGGTGGCAGGGTGGATAGGTCCGGCTCTGTATGGGCGTTACGTGAAATGAAGTCTTCCCAGATACCATCCATGACGATTACCTATTCCTTTTGATGATACGGGAGTAATAATTGTGATCCAGCAGACTACCTTCGTCGATAGCTGTGCCTGCCACCTGCCGTATGTGAACTTTTGCGCCGGAAGCAAGAACTGTTTGTGAAATATCCCGCCGCCGTTTGAATATGATCGTGTCGCGTATGGTGACATGGGTCCATCCTGCTGCTGTGGTTTCAATTGCCCATTGCCAGTCTTCGTAGGCGTAGCCGTCTGCTACGGCGCGATTTGCGTAGGGGTGGTCTAGCCAAACCTGGCGCGGAGCCATACACAACGCATCAAAGGGATTGGAGACCAGAAGATATTCCGGCAGATACAGTGGGTCGTTCTGCGACGGGACAACCAGCACGCTCTTGCCAGCGTCAAACAACCAGTTCAGCTCGGGTCGGGCGATATTGCGGGCGCCCTGATCATCGGCTTTCTGCAAGAAAAGCAACGCCTCGGAAAGCCAGTTTTCACTGTAGAGATCATCGGCATCCAGAAAAGCCATAAACCTTCCGGTTGCGCGTTCCGCCAGCGCATTGCGGGCTTGGCCCTGATCAGCGAAGGAGAAATTGATCCGTTCCCAGGCGTCAAACCGTGGCTGGGAGACAAAGGCGCGGGTTTGGTCGGTGCAATTGTCCAGCCCCATCAAGAGTTCGAAAGAGACCCCGTTTTCTTCAACCACAGCCAAGGCCCGCTCCACGCTTCGCAAGGTGGGCCCCAGAAGGATGGATTCGCCATGCGCCAGAAGACCAATGGAAAGATCAACCATGAGTTTCATCTCCGTTTTCTTTCTCCAATCCGGCAAAGCTGCCAACCAGGGTGGTCAGTTCGAAATTGTCCCTCTCTTTCATCATCTGTTCGCGTAGGCGTGTGGCGCATGCCCGTGCCTCGGTAGATCTGCCCAGAATATCGCGCAGGGCTGCGACATAGGCGTCGACATCATCGATATCTTCAACCGGCCAGCTCAGATCATCCTTGAGTACTTCCGATGTGCCACCTACGACCGAGCCCACAATCGGGATTCCAGTCATACAAACTTCCAGAAGCAGATGCGGTACCCCATCCCACTCAGAAGTGTAAAGCCAAGCATCGCACTCCTCCAGTGGCAAGTCGCTGAAGGTTTCGTAGGACCCTTCCAGCACAATGTTGTGGCGTGCAAGAGTAGAGTCATCAAACTTGCCTAGGATCGCTTTGCCCCAAACGCGAAAGATCACATCCGGCATACGCATGGCGATCTGAGGTAGCAGATCCAACCGTTTTTGCCGGGCAAACCGCCCCGACCAGAAGACCTGCCGCGGCCGTGTTGGTTTGAGAGGAGGTGCAGGCGCTAAGGCAACGGAATAGTCCACCGGCGCAGAAATCACGCGAATGCGTGCGTGCATAGCTTCGGGCAGCGCAAACCGTTCGATCAGCTCAGCTTTCAGGAAATGGCTATCCACAAGCAGTTCTTCGCACCAGTCAAAACATCGGTAGACATATTTCACAGGATACCCAACCCAAGTTCCAAGAACACTTTTCTCGTTACAGAACAAGTAATTGTAGATCTTCATCTCGCGCGACATCACGGCTTGGTATGTCACTTGGCACACCCAGGATAAGCGGCTGTTAATGTTGAAGAAGGCGATAGGACGAAGGCTGCGCAAAAATGTCTGCAGAACATCGATGGCAACATCTTCTGCACTGCCTTTTGTCGCCGTTTTTAAACTCACTTGCCGAATGGCAGGATCAAAGCGGCCCGGTGTAATCTCATCATTTGTGTCGGTATATATAATCAGGACAGATTCTGGCCCATAAGCCTCGGACAGAAATTTGGCCAGATAGCCTTCTTCCTTCAGGCCGCAGCCCCAGCGGGGGCGGTTGACCGCAAGCACAAACTGCGCGCGCTGATATCCTGCGGCGTCGCGCAGAGCGCACAGGGCATCTAGCTTATCACTGGTGCGGGGTGTGTGAAATGGCGGCATCTTCGGCGCGAAAGCCTCCGGCCAGCTGGCGCCAATTAATGGATCCAACTCCGTGGCCCCTGCAACCATTTCTCCCAACTTACCGTATTTCAAACGATTCAGCAGGTCGGTGCGTCGCTCTACCATTTCGTGAGCAACTTCGGGTGCTTTCAGCCCAAGCAGCTGTTTCGCAATCAGCGGAAGCTTGTGGTTTGGGTCTCCCAACCGACCATTATGGAGGCCGACCTGGAGCCAATGTACAAAAGGGTTGGTCCCAGATTTTAGGAGGTCGTGGGCTCGCGTTTTGTACATTTTTGTGCTGAAATGCGGAGAGGGGTTGAAATTCTTGCCCGCACCGATTTGCAAATAGTGTTGTATGGGATTAAGCCCCGAGTACAAAACCTCCGGGTGGCGAATGACGTAGAACTCCGGATCAAAGGCACGCGCGATGATCGCGGCACTCGCTTCATATTTTGGGCCTATCTCGAGGGCCATGGAATCGGCAATTCTGGCACGCAGGTGCGCATCCATATGCCAGCTTTCGCGATGCAACATCGGCACTTGCGTGGGGACGGCGAAAGATGTGACCGGTGAAAAGTGGTGGTTTTTTTCCTGCCCAACCTTCAAGTAATGCAGCAATGCTCCGCCGGGAAACAGCATGGCTTCCGGATACGCCTTCTCGTAGGCTTTTGCGTCAAATTGCGATGACGGATGGCGCCCCAGACGCCCCCCGATCTTAAGATAGTGATCCGCGGCTTCAAGATGGCCATGAAGCACATCCGTATAAGCTGTGACATACCATTCCGCGTCAAACAAATTGCTGTTTTTAAGGCGCGATAGGTCAGTTGAGGTGGTTGCGGGAAGGTTCATGGCTGACCTTTCATGACTTCATCAGGCGTTTGATCACACGAAGGCAGCGCCGCGGAATGTTAAGTACCTTTCTCGCAACGCCCCCGAGCCCACTCTGAAGAACCGCAGCATTCTTGGCGGTCCTGTTCTTCGCCGCTTCGTGTTTGGCGGCGCGCGTCATGGTGGCATAGGTGTCGAGCCGGGTGCTAAATTCTTCAGACGAGTCGTGGAGTGTTTTGCGCACTTCAGAAACAGTTGCTTGAAGGGTCAGCATTTCCTGAACAAGAGTGGCTTTTTCGGTTTCCAATGTTGTGACGCGCTTTTGGTAATCATCTGCGACTTGGCGCACCCCGTCCTGCGCATGTGCCAGGGATTCGGCCAGCAGTGCTTCGGCGCTTGCAAGTGTCTCGGAATTGGCTTTGGCCTCGGCTAGCGCCAGAGCTTTGGCTTCGGTTAGCAGCGCTTCAGTTTTTGTGACCCGGGCCAGCGCCACCGCCGCGGCATTGCGGTGTTTCAACGCCTCCTCTTGAAGCTTGATGTTGTTTTGTTCGAATTCGCGCGCATGGACTGACAAAGCGCGGCATTCCTCGGCAAATCTGCGATAAGCGGGTACGGATTGATCGAACGCGTTGGCAATCTTGTCTAGCTTACTCCGATCACCCTTAGCCACAATATCTTGACTCCAGGCTTTCATGATTTCATAGGCATCCCTGATCCAAGGGCTCATCGCGGAGTCCTGTAGAACGGCCGCGTCTCCGGCATGGTGATGGCACCACTCATCTGATAAGAATGTATCGATTTTTTTGGCGGCGGAAGCCGAGGTGTTCGGCCAGATCAAATCCAGATTCGCGGAGATCCGGTCAGTGACCTGACGCCAGTCCACCAGAAGATCATCGTAATGTACGAAAACTCGGGGGATGTCTCGGGTGCTACACTCGGCGGCCAGCATGAAGCGCAGCCACGACACCAGGCTCTCTCCCTGAAGGATACGATTGCGTTTATGGAGCGAATTCGCGATATCTAGGGGATTGCGAATGGGTAGGACGCACAATGTCCGAATGCCTATCTGTTGCAGGGCCTCTTGCCACAAGGGAAACAGTAAGCATAAGCGGGGATCTTTCATGACGAATAAAGGCGCGTCGCCAAATTCGTCGTCAATCAGCTGGGCCGCTCGGGCGACAAAATCCTGTTTCAGCTCTGCGGGAACTTGATCTAGGTCGGGAGGCGCAAAATCGTACCAGTGAGAGCCAACCGTCCTTAAAAACTCATCATTCAGATCGACCTGAGGCTGGCTTTCCCAGAAGCCAAGATCATTGTCGTTCTTGCGACTAGCGACCAGCGTATTAGGCAGAGAGAGTCCGAGGAACTTGAGAGTTCGCGTGAAAGCTGACGAGCCGGAGCGATGCATGGCCAAAATGATTATACAAGTTTTCAATTTGTGAAATCCAACCTTTGGTAGTGTCGATTTTTCTGGATAATCGAGCTAGAGGTGATCAGCTCCACTTGAGTGGTCCGGTTTGAGTGTTAGTGCATGATTGGCTTGGGTTCCATTGGGCAATATCCCGAGGCACTATGAGGTCGTTTTGTGTTGTAGTGTTTCCTCCATTGGTAATCCCCCCATTTTTGATGGGGTCCAACCGTAGAATTCAGGCGGCTGTTTTAAGTTTCATAGCGGGTGTGATGTGGACTGCCAAAATCATTCTGACGTTATGTATTGCAACCAGCGTTAAAAATTCGGAAATGTACAACTGGCTACAGTGGTCTGATAGGTGCTTAGAATGGAAAAAGAATCGAGGCTGGAAATCCGCAGATTCACAACAGACTACGCCGTACGGGAAGATCGCATTCGTATTTCGGTTGAGACAGAAGATAGCCAAATCTACATTATGTGGCTAACCCGGCGCCTAATGATTCGGATGATCCCGGAGTTTGTGAAGTATCTCAGTGAAGTGGTTCCTACGCCTACATTGGGCGTTGAAGATCGAGCTTCTGCTGCCCCCAACACCGCTACCCGTGTAGAGTTGTCCGACAATGCGCAGAGGCAGCGACAAATAAATGCGCTAGGTCATATTGAACACCAAAACCCCGTCAAACCCAAAACACCCGATCAGGTGAACTGCGAGGAATTAATCACGTCTCTTAAAGTGCAATTGGGTCGCAATGGTGTTCTGGTCAATTTTGTTGCAGACCAGGCGTCCGTTCAGAAGATGCCATTCGCACAAGATAGTCTGCGACAATGGCTGGGAATTTTACATCATCAGTTCCGCAAAGCAGGTTGGAATGATGATGTTTGGCCAGCCTGGATTATGGCTAAGGGCTGGAACCAGGGGCCTGATGCGTTGCGTTTGAATTGAGTAAAGGTTCTCCTAAACTCTTCGCTACGCGATCATTGCAATCTACGGGCATTGATGAGCTACAGGCCCAAATCGTGCCAATATGGTTCTTTCGATACTTAAGGAGCGCATTGCATCGCCCGATGCCGTGGTGATCTTCGCGCCCCTTGAGGTAGATCACGGAAGAAATTCGAAAAAGATGCGCTGATATAGGCTCTTTGCATGCGTATCGGCTTGATCTAGTTGCGTCGTGGGAGGCATTTGCCGCAAAATGTCACTAATCGCCTTATAAAGCGACCATGACCAAGGCATATCTGGAGGGTTTCTACTTTGTCTGAAGAATACGCTACTCATGTTGCGAGCGGAAGCCGCGCGGTAGGTGCTGAGGGGGAAATCGATACCCCTATCAGCCGCCTAACAGCCTCTGCGTACGATGACGGGGTGGAGAGTGTTCGAATTGGTCCCAATGCCGCGCAGGTTGCTTTTGGTCTTTTTGGCCAAGGGCAGGAAGATTTACCTAATGCTTTGGGGGTTAGCGTCTTCTGGACCTACTGGGGTCAATTCTTGGACCACGATATTAGCCTAACGCCAACAAATAGTGGAGAATTTGTGGACGTGGCCGGTCTGATCGCACCGGTCCAGAGGTCCGCTTATGTTTCAGATGGAACGGCTGGAGACATTCGAGCGCAGGTCAACAAAATCACTCCCCTAATCGACGCGTCAAATGTCTATGGATCAGACAGTGAGCGTTTGACTGAGCTTCGGACATTTGACGGAGGGCGGTTAAAAACCTCCGAGGGATATGATGGTATTGACCATCTACATCTAAATATGGCGCGATTGGAAAACGCTGGCGATAATGATCCGGATAACCCGCTCTATGTTGCAGGCGATGTGCGAGCAAACGAAAATGTAGCACTGACGGCCATTCATACAATGATGGCCAACGAGCACAATTATTGGTCTGATCGGTTAGGAGAGAAGCATCCTGATTGGTCTGATGATCAACTCTTTGACGGTGCCCGATCTGTTGTGGAAGCGCTTATTCAGAATATTACCTATTCTGAGTTTCTACCACTCTTGCTTGGTCCTAATGCCTTGTCCCCACTTGCAGACAGCTCGGAGGGTGTCTCCGAGCAGGTAACCAATGAGTTCTCTACCGCGGCATATCGGTTCGCACATTCGACGGTTTCGTCTGAGCTTTTGCGTTTGAAGGAAAATGGCGATGCTTTAGGCGAGGGGCATCTTTCCTTGGCGTCGTCGTTTTTCAACAACTCCGCAATTTCTGAGAACGGAATAGCACCAATCATGAGAGGACTTGGGACTACGGATGCTCAAGAAATCGACACGAAGGTTATTGACGAACTGAATCTCTTTCTTGTCAATGATGCGGGGATGTCAGGCTTTTCTCTTCCGGCTCTGAATATTGTTCGGGGGCGGGACCATGGTATTGATACCTATGTTTCTGTCCGCTCACAGTTGTTGGGTGACATCGATCTAGAGGCTCTAGATCCGGCAGATTTCAGCGTTATTACTCGCGATGTTGTTGTACAGCAGGACTTGGCTTCGGTTTACGATTCTGTCTTCGATGTAGACTTGTGGGTCGGCGGCTTGGCTGAGGAAAAAATACCAGGGGCGATGGTTGGCCCAACATTCCAGAATATACTGGTTGAACAGTTTGCGCGTCTACGCGATGCGGATCCTTTGTGGTTCCAAAGGCGAAGCTGGACGGACGAGGGACTTTTCGAAGAGATAATAGGAACTCGCCTCTCCGATATTTTAATGCGCTCTGCTGGTGTGGAATGCATGCAGGCGGATATCTTCCTGACGTCAAATCGCGTTGGAGGCTCTGAGGGGGATGATGTTGTTGAGGGGAACTGGGAACGTGATTTGATGGTCGGCATGGAAGGTGACGACTTTATGGATGGTCACGAAAGCGCGGATGACCTGTTCGGCGGTGCTGGAGACGATACGCTTTTTGGAGGAGATGGCGACGACCACATCCACGGAGATGAAGGGGCTGACTTTTTGAATGGTGGGAGCGGTCACGATTCAATGAGTGGCGGTCTCGGTAATGATGAATTATTTGCCCAAGACGGGAATGATTATCTGGCTGGCGGTTTGGGCGATGATGTTTTGGGCGGTTCCGCAGGAAACGACTCCCTATATGGAGGTATGGGCTCTGACATTTCCTTTGGTGGCGACGGCGACGATCTGATCTATGAAATAGAAACGGATGAAGAGTCCAATACGGCTTGGGCGGGTCAGGGCGACGATACAGTGATGGGCGGCGGCGGGCACGACGTTTTCGGCGGCGGTGCTGGAGACGATTCCATTTCCAGTGGGAATGGTAATGATGTGATCTACGGCGGCGCTGGAGAAGGGCGGGATATCCTCAATGGAGGGGATGGAGCAGACACGCTGTTTGGTAGTGGCGGTAATGATCAGATCTCTGGTGGGGATGGAGATGACATCATCTTCAATGGTCAGGGGGATGACCATGTGGAGGCGGGAGACGGAAACGACATTCTCTGGGGAGGCATTGGAAACGATCTTTTGGAAGGCGGATCGGGAGCAGATGTCTTTGTTTTTGTCGAGGGTAATGGTGAGGACACGATACGTCACTATTCACTCGTGGATGACAGGATTGCAATTCTGTCGGACAATATTGCGAGCCTTGAAGACCTCACATTGTCTCAGCACCGCTTTGAGGCTCACATTGCGTTTGATGATGTAACTATAATTCTGGAGAGCGTGCTTGTAACGCATCTTACAGAAGATCACTTCTTGTTTGATCTGGCGTTCTGAGCCGAAAAAGGGTCGCGACGCAGTAAGGTAAATGTCCGGTGAATTACATGGGTCACGGACCTGCCGCGCCCCCGGATGAGAGGCTTCCAAAATGCAGGGATCTGACCTTGTCTCGCTATGCTCCACAAGATAACTCTTGGCGGAAAAGAACATCTTTTAAGGGTCGGGCTCACCTATGCACATACTGTATTACAACTGGGTGGACTATCTTGACCCCGAAAAACGTGGCGGCGGTGTCACTGTCTATCAGCGTAATTTGATCGAAGATCTCAAGGCAAGACCAGATATCCGCACCGATTTCCTTTCATCGGGCATCACTTACGATCTTACCAGCCAAAAACCGCGTTGGCAGGTGATTGGCGAGGAAGGGCCGGGAGAGTGTCGGCGCTTTGAGATTGTCAATTCTGGGGCCCTTGCGCCATCGCATCACTCTTTCGGAGCGTCTACCCAGCTTCATCACGAGGAAACGACCCGGACCTTCAGAGATTTTCTCCATCAGAATGGGCCATATGACATCGTCCATTTCAATAATCTGGAAGGGATTCCTGCTGAGATCTTAAAGTTGAAGGAAGAATTTCAAGACACCAAATTTGTACTCTCTTTGCACAATTATTATCCGTTCTGCCCGCAGGTAAATCTCTGGCATAGAGAGGCTAAAGCCTGTGAAAACTTCGACGAAGGTCGTAAGTGCGCATATTGTCTTTTGGGACAGGCCAATCCGAAGGCAGTCCGCTATGCGAATGCTGTTTCGGCCAAATTGAAGCGCCATGGAATTCAGCCTGGAACGCCTGCCTTTGATGGGTTCTTTTTCCCTTTGATGAGAATCGGCTACCGTACCTCAAAACTTTTAAGCAGGATCTCTGGAGTGAAGAGGCCGCAAGGGTCGGACAACCCCGCTGAACCGCGTGAACAGAGCCCGACAGACAATCCGCGAGTTGCTGCTGTTCTCGAATCCATTGAGCCACCATCATCTCAGGGCTTTGATCTTCGTCGCCGCGAAATGGTCGACTTGATCAATGCATATTGTGATAGTGTGATTGGCGTGTCCCGACGCGTCACACGGATAGCTTCCAATTTTGGAATCAAGGATACTTTGCTAAAAACCATGTATATCGGAACACAGCATGC
The DNA here is from genome assembly GCF_003014475.1 of Shimia abyssi. Lineage (GTDB taxonomy): Bacteria > Pseudomonadota > Alphaproteobacteria > Rhodobacterales > Rhodobacteraceae > Shimia > Shimia abyssi. Next base: position 97,757 of record NZ_PYGJ01000016.1, read on the forward strand.
GGACCGGTTCCTGAATACAGATCCTAACTTTGAGCTACCTCGGGCAGACGGAACACTCAGTTTGGCATTTTTGGGATATGCTCGAAGGGACAAAGGATTCTATTTCTTACTGGAGTCCTTGGAGGAACTTCCGAAGGAGCTGGCTGCACGCATCCATCTGATTATTGCTGCCGCTAATACAGACAAACCAACACTCGCGCGGGTTTCTGGTCTTGCCGAGCGCTTTGCCTCAATCAGGTTTGCAGATGGGTATTCGCACGATAACCTCGATGAGATTTTGCGGGACGCCGATGTTGGGGTTGTTCCAGTTCTTTGGGAAGATAGTCTCCCACAGGTCGCCATTGAAATGCATGCCCGTCGTCTTCCTCTTCTGACCAGCAATTTGGGTGGTGCCCGAGAGCTGGCCAATAGTGACAAGCTGGTCTTTCAGTCTGGGTCTGTCTCGTCTTTTCATGACACGGTTGAGGCGTTGCTCGGTGGCGACATCGATCTGCAAACGTATTGGCAGGAAGCAATGCCACCAAAACAGGTCGGCGAACATGTCGATGAGCTTCTGAATCTTTATGGTGAGGTCTCCTAGTTTTTTATGCTCGTGCTACCATCATCGACTGTTGTTCTGGATGGTGTTTGTAGGGTGCCACCAGAAGTTCAGACTAAGGGTACCAAAGCGAAACGTTCTGCCGAAAAAAGAGTTTTAACACTGGGAAAACTGAGCAATCTTAAGGGGTATTTCGCATGAAAATCGCGATAATTGGGACGGGTTATGTAGGGTTGGTTTCAGGGGTATGTTTTTCAGATTTCGGGCACAATGTTGTTTGTGTTGACAAAGATTCAAATAAGATTGACACCTTGAAACGGGGAGATGTGCCAATATACGAACCCGGGCTGGATACGCTCATGCTAAAAAATGTCGAAGCCGGGCGTCTCAACTTTACCATGGATCTAGAAGGCGCGTTGGATGGAGCTGAGGCTGTGTTCATTGCAGTTGGCACACCGACTCGGCGCGGGGATGGACATGCGGATTTGACCTATGTAATGGCCGCTGCCGAAGAGATTGCGACAGTGGCTAAGAACTATATCGTGGTTGTGACAAAATCGACGGTTCCAGTCGGCACCAATCGCAAGGTTAAGCAAACAGTGGCCAAGGCCAATCCGAATCTGGAATTCGACGTCGCTTCAAATCCTGAATTTTTGCGGGAAGGGGCTGCCATCGACGATTTCATGAAACCTGATCGAGTGGTTGTAGGGGTGCAATCGGAGCGCGCAGCTGAAGTGATGAAAGAAGTCTATCGACCACTTTACCTACGAGATTTTCCGGTTGTGACCACCGGTTTGGAAAGTGCCGAAATGATTAAATATGCGGCTAATGCATTCCTGGCGGCAAAGATCACTTTTATCAATGAGATTGCCGCTCTGTGTGAAAAGGTTGGTGCCGATGTGAAGCAGGTTGCGAACGGTATCGGACTCGATAACCGGATCGGCAACAAGTTCCTGCATGCCGGACCGGGCTTCGGAGGATCGTGTTTTCCTAAAGATACGCGCGCACTTGCGCGGATCGGCCAAGAATATGCCGTACCCATGCAAATCACCGAAACAGTGATTGAGGTAAATGAGGAAATAAAACGGGGAATGATTGATAAACTTCTCGGTTTGTGCGGCGGTACCTTCAACGGTAAGACCGTCGCTGTCTTGGGCGTTACATTCAAGCCAAACACTGACGATATGCGCGAGGCCCCGGCCTTGACCATCGTGCCAGCACTGATAGGAGGGGGAGCCAAGGTGCGTGTCTGTGATCCACAGGGCTATCGTGAGGGAGCGGAGCTTCTGCCGGGCGTACGTTGGGTAGAGGATGCTTACAAGGCGGCAAATAATACTGATCTTGTGGTGTTGCTGACGGAGTGGAATGAGTTCCGTGCCCTCGATCTCAAGCGGCTGGCGAATAAAATGAACACCCCTCACATGGCTGATTTGCGTAATATCTACTCTGCAAGGGATGCCAAACGCGCTGGTTTTGCCGCCTATGGTTCCATCGGGCGCGGTGGGTTCGGAGCAGCGTGAGGGTATCTAGACATAATGGCTGTCGGCTGGAGATTCTGGACTGGACCTACCAAGTCCGATTAGAGAGAGTGTCGATATGATCACACCTGTTCTTCTGTGCGGGGGCTCTGGTACCCGTTTGTGGCCTTTGTCACGTAAATCCTATCCGAAGCAGTTTATGCCCTTGGTTGGGGAAACCACCTTATTTCAAGCCGCTGCACAGCGGCTTTCTGGACCGGATTTCTCGGCGCCGCTGGTGCTAACCAATGCAGACTTTCGATTCATCGTAGCTGAGCAACTAGCTGAGATCGGCATTGATCCAAGCGCAATCCTGATTGAACCAGAGGGGCGTAACACGGCCCCGGCCGTGCTGGCTGCTGCACTTTGGCTGGAAAAAAGTGACCCCGATGGGCTTATGCTTGTGACTCCATCAGATCATGTTGTGTTTGATGCATCAGCATTTCGCGCAGCTGTGTTGGTTGGTTCTGAGGCTGTGCGAGCTGGACAAATTGTGACCTTTGGCATCAAGCCTACACATGGGGAGACGGGATATGGGTATCTCGAACTGGCAGAGCCCCCAGGGAACCACGTTGAACAGGTCATACCGTTGAGACGGTTTGTTGAAAAGCCTGATGCTGAGCTTGCTGAAGAGATGCTTGCGGCCGGAACTTACCTCTGGAACGCAGGCATTTTCTTGTTTTCTGTTAAGTCTATTCTGGCGGCGTTTGAAGCCTACGCTCCTGAGTTGGTGGGGCCGGTACGCGCTGCTGTGGATGGGGGCAGTCCCGATTTGGATTTTTTGCGTCTTGATCCTGAGGCATGGAGCGGTGTTAAGGACATTTCTATCGACTATGCGATAATGGAGGCAGCTGATAATTTGAGCGTTGTGCCTTTTGCGGCTGGCTGGTCTGATCTTGGTGGCTGGGACGCGGTCTGGAGGGAAACCGTTCAGGAAAAAAACGGGGTGGCCACTTCCGGACCTGTGACGACCATAGACTGTCAAGATTCGTTACTGCGGTCGGAGGACGAAGCGCTCGAGGTCGTTGGCATTGGTTTGCGTAACATCATCACCGTAGCAATGCCAGATGCCGTGCTAGTGGCAGATGCAGCGCGTGCGCAAGACGTGAAGCTGGCTGTGGCCGCTCTTAAAGGCAAGTCGGTAAAACAAGCAACAACCTTCCCAAAGGATCACCGCCCATGGGGGTGGTTTGAATGCCTTGCCATTGGCGATAGATTCCAAGTGAAGCGCATTCACGTCCATCCTGGCGGGGTGCTATCGCTGCAAAAACATCACCATCGATCCGAACACTGGATTGTGGTTGAGGGGACTGCCAAGGTTACAGTAGATAACAATGTGAAACTGGTGAGTGAGAACGAAAGCATCTATATCCCACTTGGGTCCACGCACCGTATGGAAAATCCTGGCAAGGTGCCCATGGTGCTTATCGAAGTGCAAACAGGGGCCTACCTTGGCGAAGACGATATCGTACGCTACGAGGATGTGTATGCGCGAGAATAGAGGTTGCCGTCTATCTCGGAAGATTTTCAGAATACCAAGTCCCGACCTCGGAGGTTTTTTCGGCAGGCTCGGAGCAAAGGATTGTGTCTGTCTCTTGCCGACACCGGAACGAAACACGAGTTTCCTTCGCCATTTTCCCCAAGACAAAAGTAGTTTGGGAGGCACCATTTGTTCCTGAGGAAGCTGATCAAGGCGCTAAGGTATTGTCGACTGCCCAGACTGGATCAAGACGCGAAAATTTTGGCCGCTTGTTATAATAATCAGGATCCACCGCGTGGAGAAGACCTGTCATCCTATGACGAGGCGCCGCTGGAGTGGAAAATCCTTCATTTTGGCAGACAAGCACGGAAGGGCATCTTTTGTCCTAAGCTGCGCGATGCATTACTTCGCATCGTGGAGCATAAAGAAATTCCAGTTCCAAAATCTGATGCTGCCGTCATTGAGATCAGCTGGATATTGATGTCGCAAAAACACTGGCCAGGTCTGTTTAGTCTGTTGGGGGAGCTTGAACTCGCACAATTTGAGAGGGTGCCTTACCATCTCAAGGATTTTTATTTTCTGGCGTTTGTCCGCCTCCAAACGACGCGGATCGTCGAGGGTATGCAAAAAGAAGCATTTCTTGTAGATGCCGCCTCGGTATTGGCGCGACTAAAAAAAACATGTGTCAGGGATGAAGGCCGCCAGAGACAGGAGATTTATCAGGCGCTTATAAACCATATGGCTGGGCTTCATGAAGAAGCCCGGATGGTGCTATGCTCAGCACCATGGACGTTGCCCTTTCTAGGTCAGTTTGAAAGCATTCGGAGTATCCACGCACCAGTTTTTGTTCAAAAGGCCGATCAGACCCCGCCCTTTAAAATCCACAGCCAACCCGGCGGCTCAGCGGCATTGGTTTCAGTGGATGAAGTATATTTTAAAAGATATTTCCAGAGATTTCTCCGCGTTTTCGAAGAACACAATTCTGGTGAAGCCCTGCATCTGCACTGTATCGGGTTCGACCCTACATCGGTTCTTGAGGAAACCAAAACACGTGTGCGAATTGGGTACTCGGTTGATCGGCGGCCGTTGGCGTGCCTTAGCCAAAGAGATCGCTACGGATATTATGCCATTTCACGCTACCTTTATCTGCCACATTATCTGGAAATCTACGATGAGATCATGGTGCTCGATATCGATGGGCGGGTTTTGCAAAACATTGCTGTTATAGGGGAATCCAGACCAGATGCTGAAGTAATCATCGGGGGCAAACTTCTGACAAAAAATAGGTGTTTGTTTCGCCTGCCGTGGGAAGCCCTCCCCGCAAATGCGATGTTTTTTTCTAAAACACCCGGAGCACGCGATTTTGCCCGATATGTGTCGAGCTATCTTGAGGCGTGCCTAAATAGTGTGTCGGACACTAACAGCCTTTGGTATTCAGACCAGAACGCACTCTTCTATGCATGGCTCGACACGAGAAAGCATGTCCAATTTCGCCATTTTTCCGCACCTCCTTTCAAACAGGCCATGTCTTGGAAGCTTTTTGAGGGGCATGCTGGAAAGTCCCGATTCATGGGGTAATTGGCTTTTGACGGCACACCCGCAAGCGCAAATGTTGTCGCTTACTGGGTTTGGCATGGGGTTAACGTCGAGCAGAGAAATGGACGGCTTTTTTTGCTGCATGCGACACTACAACGAAGCCGCTGCCGTGGCAGAGCATTGCTTCGCCGCATAACAATAGGCTCTCAATATATTTAGTGCAGTTGGCTTTATTCAGAGCGTTTCGTGGAGAGTGCGTCCACAAAAGACGCAACTGGTATACTGAGGCCGATATTTCTCAATCCGCTGGACGCGACCCCGGATAGAACTCCAATCACCTTTGTCTCCCCGTTTTCGGTGACTAGGAGCGGCGCGCCGGAATCGCCTGACATCGCGGAACACTGATGGAGTATGGTGGCGTGATTCGGACGGTAGCGCGCTTCTCCACAGTCATGTGCAACAGACAGCACGTGCTCTCGTAGTCCGGCATATCCTGCCAATACCACTTTTTGGTTGGGCCATTCCTCGGCGCTCAACTGTCTTAGTGGCAAGAAACCAACCTCCAATCCAACTGGGTCTTCCAAGAGCAATAAAGCCCAGTCCTGGCTAACAGCAGAGGAAAAATTACGGCTCTGCGTATCATTAACGGGGTCCAGAATGTAATCCACAACAGCTGAAACTGCCGTGGCTGCCCCTCTTTGATATCCGGCGACGAACCGGAGGCTTTGCGCCGGTATCCAAGATTTCCTAGGCTGATTATATAAGCAGTGAGCGGCGGTCAGAACAACGTGGCTGGAAATGAGCACACCTGTGCAATGGCTTCGAACCTGTGTGCTTGCAAAATTCACACGCCCAATAGCGCGCCAAGGCATTTGGGTCGCGTCGACGATTTCCCTGTTGCGGATAGCTGCACATCCCGCACTTAGTTTATTTCCCATCCTGCATATTGGGGAGAGCGTGCTTTCATAGACATTTTTGCGTAGCAAGCCAGAGTTCGGTTTCAGGGGGGAATCTGCGGCCGCTGCATGCATGACGACCCCAAGGGAAAGCAAACAACACACAACATATATGCGCAGGATCTTCACGGGGTTTGTCGCTCCTATACAGGCTTTACCAGATGATCATGCGGTCATTTATGCCGTGTTTAATGCCTCACACGTGTTCTGATGACAGGTGGTTTCTTCCCAAAACTGAATACATGCTTTCTGTTTGTTTGACACACTCGTCTATGCCGACCAGCGATATAGCTGATTCTCTTGTCCTGATTCAGACAAACCGGACAGATGTAGTGAATGGGCTGTTCGTCGACCATGTGGTCTTTAATACGAAATACATAGTCCCCTTCGGCGGTTTCGACCATCTCGTAGCGTGCCTTCTCTTGTTCGAAGGCGACGTTTTCATGAAATTTCCGGTTCAGGTTTTTAACTACTTCGTAGAGCTGCGTGTTTGTGATGTTGGCTGTTGTGAGTTCAACCACCAACTGGGCAATTAGTTCTGCGAGAGCGCCTTCAACCTCAACGCTGCCGTAGTTCAGCTGAGTCTCAACTGCCCTGATGGTTTTGGTTGCTTTGTCTGAAATGCCAACAGCGCTGGATGCCAGTCCTAGCGCCTCTTGAATTTGTGTGTGATCCATTCAGCACTCTCTCCTGTCCCGTCGAAGTTGGGTAGTACTTCCAAAAGATTGAAAATTTGCAATCAGCTTGCGGTGCTTGTTCTCAGGGTTAATGATAATCAGTCTTATGATCGACTGAAAGATACTGATAGTGACTGCCGGTTTATTTTGTGGATAGGAATTGTTCCTCGCCACACATCTCAATTCAAGCCGTCACCATGTCAAAGGCCTGAGCTACTCCCCATTTGTTGGACAGTATCTAACGTAAATTAAGCTACTCTCTGCTCCTGCTGATCGGGTTTGGTTTCGTCGTTTCTCAGCCAGTAGACCACGGCTGGGGGTTTGCCGCCAAGGGCAGAATGCGGACGTTTGTGGTTGTAAAAGTCGAACCATTTTCTGACGCCAGCTTTGGCCTCTGATCCGGTCTCCCACGCGTGCAGATAGACGCATTCGTATTTCAGGTGGGGCTGATCAGCCGCGGAGGCGGGCTAGCTCCTGAAAAGCGGACACAGGCATGTTTTCTATTTTTGGGATGATGGCCAAAAGCAAAAAGTAGTGGCGTCATATCCATTAGTCTTATTGGGCTAGGAAACATCAAGGATGTGATGATACGTAGCATTCCACTAGTTATTCACAAAGAGGCTTCATGGAATGCTCTGGAATGTTAATTGAACGCTCTTCTTTGCCTGCTGTCCTAATTCTCACGCCTGATCGCTTTGAGGACAAGAGGGGATACTTTTCCGAAACCTGGAATCGAAAAACTTTGGTCGACGCTGGGGTTGACCTAGATTTCGTGCAGGATAACCAATCGTTTTCAGCACAGGTCGGAACGGTTCGCGGTTTGCATTTTCAAGCCCCCCCACACGCGCAGGATAAACTTGTTCGGTGTAGCCAGGGTGCAATATTTGACGTCGCTTTGGACATTCGTTGCGGCAGTCCTACATATGGGCATTGGGTCGGGGTTGAACTTAATGCTGCAAATGGCCGACAGCTCCTAATTCCTAAGGGGTTTTTGCATGGGTTTGTTACACGGGAACCTGCGAGTGTGGTGCAATATCGGTGCACGGACTATTATTCCCCTACGCAGGAAGGCGCCGTGGTCTTTGACGATCCCGATCTTGGGGTTGATTGGCTTCTGAGTGGAGAGCCTATTTTGTCGCCAAGGGATTCCTCAGCACCGTGTTTTGCCGATGTTGAAAGCCCGTTTTCTTGGACAGGTCCGCTGCCTTGGGAGGATTAGAGCGTATGAGATTAATTGTTACGGGCGGTGCCGGGTTTATTGGGTCAGCTGTGGTGCGCATGGCCGTGGACAAAGGGCATGATGTGCTCAATATAGACGCACTTACTTATGCGGCCTGTCTGGAAAACCTTGGCCCCGTTCAGAAGCATCCACGATATGCCTTTCTGAAAGCGGATATCCGGGACCATGCGGCAATGGCCTCGGCGTTTGCAGACTTCAATCCCAACGCGGTTTTGCATCTGGCGGCGGAAACACATGTTGATCGCTCCATTGATGGCCCGGATTTGTTTGTGGACACCAACGTTGCCGGAACATGTACTTTGCTTGGGGTTGCCCGGGATTGGTGGGAGTCGGTCGGGCGCCCCAGCTTTCGGTTTCATCATATTTCGACAGACGAAGTATTTGGTTCACTTGGGCCGGAAGGGCTTTTTTCTGAAGAAACCCCTTATACTCCGCGCAGTCCTTACGCAGCTTCAAAAGCAAGTTCGGATCATCTGGTGCGTGCTTGGTACGAGACCTACGATCTGCCGGTGGTTCTGAGCAACTGCTCCAACAACTATGGTCCCTACCAGTTCCCAGAAAAGCTCATACCACTGGTCATCATCAAAGCCATTTCCGGTGAGCCTATTCCTGTCTATGGGAACGGAGGCAATGTGCGGGATTGGCTCAATTTGGAAGATCATGTGGATGCCCTATTCACAGTTCTTGAGCATGGGAAAACTGGCAGATCCTATAATATCGGAGGTGAAGCCGAGATGCGGAATTTGGATCTCGTAAACCATATATGTTCTATTCTTGATGAGAAGCGTCCTATAGAGCGACCTTACCGGGAGCAAATCACGTTTGTCGCGGATCGACCAGGGCATGACAAGCGCTATGCCATGGATATCACGCGAATCCGCACTGAGTTGGGATGGCGGCCAAGGGTGTCACTTGCACAGGGACTTGAAAAAACCATCGCTTGGTATCTCGATAATGAAGCTTGGTGGCGACCTTTGCTAGAACGGGAGGGAGCCAGTCAACGCCTTGGCATGAAGGCAGAATCTTTCGCGGCTGACGTTGAGCAGCGCGCGTAGTGAAGTTTCTAGTTTTTGGACAGACCGGCCAAGTAGGAGCCGAATTAGCCGCTTTGGAGCATGTCCTGTGCCTTGATCGCACCGACGCAGATTTGTCCGATCCCGAAGCATGTGCGCGCACTATCCAAACGCAGGCACCGGACGCTGTCATTAACGCTGCGGCCTATACCAATGTGGACGCTGTCGAAAACGATCCCGCGCTGGCGCACGTCGTGAATGCCGAAGCTCCGGCACGAATGGCCCGGGAATGTGCCGGTCTGTCCATTCCCTTCATTTCGATTTCCACGGATTATGTTTTTGACGGGCGGGGGTCCCGCCCCTACACTCCAGATGATGCACCAGCACCACTTAATGTCTATGGAAGCTCCAAGCTCTCCGGTGAGCGTGCAATCCTCCAAGAAGGGGGGTGCGGAACCATTCTACGCACTTCTTGGGTTTTTTCGTCACACGGCAGAAACTTCGTGAAAACAATGTTGCGGCTTGGTCAGGAGAACCAGAAACTGGAGATCGTGTCCGACCAAGTGGGCGGTCCTACACCCGCGCGCGATATCGCGATGGCGTGCTACACAATGGCAGGGGCTCTAATTATTCAACCGCAAAAGGCAGGTATCTACCATTTTTCAGGATACCCGGATACAAGCTGGGCAGATCTTGCCCGGGAAACGTTTTCCCAAGCTGGCCTTGATTGCCGGGTGCGGGACATTCAATCCCAATCTTATCGGACCCCAGCAACACGCCCTCTCAACTCAAGGTTAGATTGCACAGAGATCCAGGAAGTATTCGGTATTGAGAGGCCGGATTGGCGTATGGGCCTGGCAGAAATTCTGTCAGAACTTGAAAAGGACTTCCCTGATGAGTGAGCGAAAAGGTATCATTCTGGCCGGTGGGCGCGGCACGCGCTTGTTCCCAATCACGACGGCCGTGTCGAAGCAGTTGCTGCCGGTTTATGATAAGCCGATGATCTATTTCCCCCTGTCGGTCCTGATGCTGGCAGGTATACGAGAGATTTGTGTTATTACGACAGCACAAGACCAAGAACAGTTCTTCCGGACCCTAGGTGATGGTAAGGATTGGGGGATTTCGCTGAGTTATATCACACAACCGAATCCGGAAGGGTTGGCTCAAGCGTATATTTTGGCTGAGGAATTCTTACAAGGCAACTCCAGCGCCATGATCCTTGGCGACAACCTGTTTTTTGGGCATCATTTGCCCACGTTGCTTGCTGAGGCCGATGAGCAGAAAGAAGGCGGAACCGTTTTCGGTTACCGAGTTGTTGATCCGGAGCGCTACGGCGTTGTTGATTTCGATGATCAGGACCGGGCGCTTAAGATCACGGAAAAGCCTAGGCATCCAACATCAAAATATGCGGTTACGGGACTGTATTTCCTAGACAACACGGCATCCGCGCGCGCGCGCAATCTCACCCCCTCGAACCGCGGAGAACTCGAGATAGCCGATCTTTTGCACAGCTACCTTGATGATGCCGTGTTGTTGGTCAAGAAAATGGGCCGCGGGATGGCATGGTTGGATACAGGAACCCATGCAAGTCTGTTGGATGCGGGCAACTTTGTCCGAACGCTCGAAGAACGCCAAGGCTTACAGATCGGATCTCCGGAAGAGATCGCCTTTCGCCAAGGGTGGATAGATGCTGATCAACTCCGTGTCCGGGCCAAACTCTTCGAGAAGATCCAATACGGCCAGTACTTGCTCAACCTTTTAGTCTAATTTCCAATTCTTAGGGTTAGATCCACCGGCTTCCAGCCGGTCAGCTTCAGCCAAATTCAGATGATCCTTCTCCCCGGTTTTGGCTCGC
>NZ_PYGJ01000017.1 GCF_003014475.1 Shimia abyssi
GTGATAATGGGTCCAGTTACGTCTCAGGCGACTTGGCAGAATGGCTACAAGACAAGGGCATGAAGCATTCTCGCGGCGCACCATATCATCCCCAAACCCAAGGCAAAATTGAACGCTGGCACCAAACCTTGAAGAACCGCATCCTGCTGGAAAACTATTTCCTGCCAGGGAACCTCGAAGCCCAAATCGAAGCCTTCGCATATCACTACAACCATCAGCGCTACCACGATAGCCTGAATAACGTCACGCCATCAGACGTCTACTTCGGGCGCGACAAAGCCATTCTAAAACAAAGGGAAAGGATCAAACGAAAGACAGTCGAAACGCGACGCTTGCAACACAGTCAACGTGCCGCATAATCAAACCAACAAGATGAGCCGAACACTCTCTTTGTTTACGCCGCTCTTGGTTCCAAAAACTCTGACGACGGACAATCTTTCCTGCACCGCAGCAAACGCGCAAAGCCTGATGAGAAAGGCGTTCGCGCTGAATTCACTGCGATGCTTTCTGCTTTCGCAACACATTGTTTTTCCTCATAATCTCCGCATTGCCGCCGTTCGCTGCGCTGTCTACCAAGGACTGCTATGCGGGACGGAGCCGCCCGATGCTGGCGCAGCGAAAATCAAATCGATTGCTCGACAGTGTCACGGTATAGCCCGCGACGGCGCAGCACGATTTCTCGATACCGGACGTTCAAATCATGCATATAGGTCAAAACTTAATCCGGCTGTTCGCTTCGCTTGGATATAATGTCTCAAATGCGGAGCAAGCTGCCTTATGATGCTGCGGAGACAATTGGCATGTTGCGCCACCGTACCTTTGAACGACAAGCACCCGCCTAGCCAAATATTTTGAGCGAGCGCAGTTTCCGTCACGTTTTTTCAGTGTTACCTTCGCAGTACGGCCCGCATTTTGGAGGAGAGGGGCAAACCTTGGAACGCAGGCTTGCCGCCATATTCGCCGCAGACGTAGTCGGTTTCAGCCGTATGATGGCCGAGGATGAGGTGGGCACCTTCGAACGTTTGACCACGGTGCGCGAAGACATTCTCACCCGTTTGATAGATGAAAAGAACGGGCGGATCGTCAAGCTTATCGGCGACGGTCTGCTGGCCGAATTTGCAAGCGTTGTTGATGCCGTGGAGGCTGCGATCCAGATACAGGAGGCGGTTAAGGACAGAAACGACACCATTGATCCCCGCCAGCGTATCGAATTGCGGATCGGTATCAACCTGGGAGATCTGATCATCGATGGCGACGACATTTACGGAGACGGTGTTAACATTGCGGCGCGCCTGGAACCCCTAGCTACGCCCGGAGGCATCTGCATCTCGCGGGAGGTTTACGAACACACGCGCGGCAAGGTTAGTAAGCCATTTGAATCTGGGGGTATCCACCGGGTCAAAAACATACCTGAGCCTCTCACGGTATTTCGGATGGCGGACCCGAATGGCTCGAAATACACTTCACTGTCTCGCTTCAAAGTTCGAGGCGCTGTCACAGCGGTGGCCGTAATAGCGATTCTTGCAGGTGCCGCTTTTATATTGCGTGATGACATAGTTGCCCTTTTCGGCGGCGCTGAAAGTGAAATCATCGCGGCAGAGGACGGGCTGCCTTCTCTCATTGTTTTGCCCTTTGAAAACCTCGGGCTGCCAGATGCGGAACGCTACATCGCAGATGGGCTCACGGACGATCTGATTACAGATTTCTCGAAAGTCGCCGGGCTGATGGTGATCGGCAGCAACACCGCGTTTTCCTATCGGGACCGGACAATCGACAACAGGGCCGTCGGTCGCGAATTGGGAGTGGGCTATGTTCTCGATGGCAGTGTGCGAAAAGCGGGAACTCGGCTTTTGGTCAACGCGCGGCTGACAGATGTGAGCAGCGGGCAGACAGTATGGGCCGAGCGGATGGAGCGAGACGAAGCCGAGATTTTCTCCTTGGAAACTGGCCTTATAAACGAGATCATTGATCAACTTGGTGTGAATGTGAGTGTGTCCGAAAAGGAGCGGATCGATCGCCTACCTACAACGGATCTGGAAGCATATGACTTCTTGCTTAGAGCCGAAGAAGCTGCTCGTAGCGGCTTTCGGCCCGGGCTGCGCGAAGCGTTGAGCCTCTATTCGGACGCAACCGCAATCGACCCGACTTTTGCCAGGGCTTTCGCGGCACAGGCCCGCACTGAGGCATTGATCATGCGCCGTAACTATGACGATGTGCTGCCCTTTCCGGTCGCCCGGAAACGCGCCTACGAACATGCCGGTCGTGCCTTAGAAATTGATCCCGATGCGGCGATGCCTTTTGCCGTATTAAGCGAGTTGCAAACTGTGGATCGAAGGTATGAGGAAGCGATGCGCTCGGCGCAGCTTTCTGTCGAGAAGGCTCCCGGTGAAGCATCTGCCTATCTTGCGCTGAGCTTTGCGCAAACATTCTACGGCCGACATGAAGAGGCGATCGAGAATTTCGAGACAGCGCTACGTCTCAATCCACTATTGCCGGGCTATGCGCGGCAGATCGTAAGCTTGTCCTATATTTTGACAGAGCGTCCCCAACGCGCCGTCGAAATCCTTGAGGAGATAAAGAGCAGCTCTCAGGGTATTGAGGACTTCTTCAACGTCCTCGCCGCCGCCTATGGGGAAGCTGGCCAGACACAAAAAGCGAAAACAACTGCAGATGATGTGGCCCGGTTCGCCCCGCATACCTCGGCGCAACTCTACAGGGTCATGTTTGCGCATTTTCGAAAGCAGGAAGAACTCGATCGGATAATTGATGCAATGTTGAATGCAGGCGTGCAGGAATGGCCTTTCGACTTTCAACCTGGCGCGCGGGAAAGGTTATCTGCCGACGCGATTACCGCGATGATCGACGGGAACGTGTGGCGCGGAAACTTCGAAGGCCGCGGACCCGGTTTGATGCAAATTTCAGAGAACGGAAGCGTCGCGTTGCGCGCATCCACGATGTTCATCACCGGATCGGCGTATGTGCAAGATGACGTTTTGTGCATACAACCTCCCGGTCTCGCGCTCGGTCGCCCGGCGTGTGGCCCGATCTACACAAGTGACGAAGATGGAACCGCGGCAGGTTTGCCGTATAGCTACGTCAACGCGCATATTGTGTTTCACTTTGGCCCGGGTGGATGACCCTCAACCGTGGTGCGCGTCAATTGGAGTAATCCTTAGCAGCCAGCGGCTTGGTTTTCTCCCAATTCGAATCCGCCTTGGCGATCACCGCTTCCCCTTCTGGGTGGTCGAGCATTTCTGCACCGACTGGGTCCGATATGAAGTAAAGCTTTCCATCGATGATCCGCCAAGAATTCACAGGGTCGATGTTTTCGGACGCGTTGGCCCCAAGGCCGACACCCAGCGTGCAATACCCACCGTATTGCGGTGCGTATTTGGTTGGTTCAGACATAAACAGGTCGCGGTTCTCGGCGCTGTTGAAGTGCCATGGTGTGCCAAGCCAATCATATGCGAACTCACTTGATCCTTTGACCGCACGGCTTTCGGTGAAATAGGCAACGGTGTCATAGCCCTTGATCGCTACGTCGCCGAAAGGTCCGGTATTAATTGGCTCATCGGCTTGCGCACCACTGGCCGTCGCTGCCAGAAACAGACCACTCATCAGAAGTCGAAAGTTCATTTTTTGACCTTCCATTATGTGCCTGCCTCCAAGCACAGGCGATGAAATTCCGGGCCGAAGGCGTCTGGCGGAGGGCATGCGGCCCCGTTCGCTTTGAGGAGCGCGACGATATCATAGTGCTTTCGGAACATCGTTCGAACCAGAACAGAAAAGCCATCGTTGTCGAGAGTTACGATATCTGCACCGTTGTCGAGCAGTAGTTCGATCATCTCAACATGGCCCTCATCGGCCGCCATGAAGATGGGTGATTTTTCGGCCCTGTTTATACGCCCATTCACATCTGCGCCTCTGGCGAGAAGCAGCTGCGCTGTCTCAATATTACCGCTGAAGGCCGCAGCGTGAAGCGGTGTGAAACCGCTGTGGTTGCGCGCCATCACGTCGGCCCCTGCTTCGATCAAAGCCGCAGCGGTTTCGGTGTTTCCAGCCAACGCAGCGGCAATCAAGGGCGTAGCCTTGTTCGGCCCCCGCTCATCAATCGAGGCACCGCTTTGCAACAGAGCCTTAACGGTCGCTGTATCACCCTGCTTCGCAGCATCGAATAACTGACCTGCTTGAGCGGGCCCAAGTATAAGGAATGCCGTTGTAAAGATGGCACTAATCCAACGCATGGATCTACCTCCCCTGTTTGAAGTCTACAATGAGCCGCTGTTGCGCGCAACGACGGCTTATTTGCTACCGTGTTGAAGACGGTTTCGATCGAATGGGTTTAGTCCATGCAGCGGCCCCAGAGACAACAAGTGTTGAGTCCGCGATGGAGACGTAGTGCCCCCAAGTTTCGCCGCAGCCAGCATGAATGTCCGGTCTTTAATCTGCGCCGCGACGCTCCGGTTAACGAGAAGTAATGTTGCAGCGGCGTGGTCTACTGGTCGAGAAGGTCCGCCTTGGGCTCAGTGCAGTCATTCGCGGCAACTTGCTTGAACGACTGCTTTGCGGAAAATTTTTACTAAAGCGGGAAATGCGTCTTCTTGCTTCAGCCCGTACAAGTGTTGCTAAGAATGCTTTTCTCCTAGGTGCGCTATACCCGAAGCCAGTAGTCGTCTCGCCTCGTAGAGTTCACGCTGACCAGACATCAGGTTTGGAGGCAGAGCACCTATCTTTTCAGAATGCTGGATTGATATATCTAACCTATCAGCCGCTTCGATTGCGGCTTTTAGTGCAGCCTTGATGGCGGTCCTATCGGATATGGGCAGGCGAGTTCCTGCCATTCCTCCGCTGTCTGTCCATGACCCTCTCTTCATTCTTGTTCCTCGCTCAGGCGGCCCCATTTTGGTAGCAGTGACTTATCTATTGCGGCGGTCGTTCAATCCGTACGTCGCATTTCCTCGACCTCCGCACGAAGTGAGGACAGTTCTTCAAGCCCTTTGAGCTGGGCGTGACGACCCAGGACATCCTGAAGAAGCCTTGCCTGTTGCAAGCTGATTTCGCCCTGCGATGCTGCAGTTGTGGTCCGCTCTGATGCGACGAGGATATCTTCAATAGAGCTCAATTTATTCTTGTCAGCTAATTGAACGAAGTCAGAGCGTGCAGGAGGCCGAACCCGATCAACGAGCCATTGGGCTACGGTTGGATTGCCGTTATCAAGCTCGTCGGAAATTACGTCAGTGGCGCGCCTGAGCATCTCTTCAAGCCGTTCGCCCGCAAGCCGTGCTGCACGTGTTTTAATGCCAATTGCGCCACGCGGTCGACCGGTTGACTTTGGCGGTTTGAGCCCGGGCAGGAATTTGCCATCCGGGCCGCGTTTAGCTTGTTGCTCGTAATGGGGCATAGAACCGTCAATCTCGTCATTTATACGTCAATAATACTGACATAATAGTTTAACTTTGCGTTCTTGTCACTGTCTTGGGATTGACCCGTGGGTTACGGAGTTCGAGAGCGAGGTTTTCCGCTCCTTTGAGTGAAAAACCAAATCGGCTGTTGCATTCCCACAAAGAAATCAAGACGTGAGGATACCTCCAAGGCCATCTGGCATCACATGCTCAACGCTCAATTCCTTAGTTGCAAGACATGCAACACACTAAGGATGCTCCCACTCAATTCTCAATTTCAATTCCTCAATGTTAATTGCACGTTGGCCAAGTTGTCTGGATGAAGTTGATAGCACCGCGCGACAGCAAGGTTTTGGACTGCCAAATTGGTTTCTTTAGCCCAATTGACAACAGTTGAAATCAGGAGAATTCAGTAATATTTGGGGGTCTGTGTGGGGTTGAGAGCCCCTGACACGCAAAATGCGCAGTGTTTTCAAGAAGGATTTGGTGGAGCCTAGGGGGATCGAACCCCTGACCTCTACAATGCCATTGTAGCGCTCTCCCAGCTGAGCTAAGGCCCCAATTTTTCAAGCAAGTCTGCCCGTGCGCGCTTCTTTAGGCGCTGGTCAGGGCGGGATCAAGCAAAAAATCCGCCCTAACCAATTATTTATATTTGATCAGCTGTCGTCGTCATTTGCCGGTACGTCGGCAATCTCTTCTAGCGGAACATTGTCGTCTTCATCGTCGTCCAGAACATCGTCTTCCAGTTCCAGATCGACTGAATCGTCATCGTCCAGAACGGCATCAGAATCGTCCTGATCCATTGCTTTTGCTTTCAGTGTTTCCGCGTCTTCCGCGTCAGCTGAGATCATCCGGCTCTTGCCAGCTTCAAATTCAACAACTTCGCCAGTGTAAGGGCTGACGATAGGGTTCTTGTTCAGGTCATAAAAGCGCTTGCCGGTGGTTGGGCACACGCGCTTGACGCCCCATTCTTCTTTGGGCATGGGTAATCCCCTTTAATCGGTGTGAGTCTTCTCGACGGTCCGCGCCACCTGCCATATCAATGACCCGGTGTCAAAGGGTATCATACGTCATTGAACCAAGGAGCGCGGATGACGCAACACTTCCTGTCCACAGAGCCGCCTTTGGCCATTTCGCTACGCCGTTCGGCCCGGGCGAGAAGAATCAGTTTGCGCGTGTCGCGATTGGATGGGCGAGTCACATTAACGGTGCCTAAGGGTGTTTCGGAACGCGAAGCGATGGCCTTTGCGCGTGAAAAGCAGGCTTGGCTGTTGGCACAGCAGTCCAAGATCCAAGCGGTTGTTCCGATTGGTTTCGGGCAGCAGCTACCGATTGCTGGGCGTGTGCGGGCAATTGTTCCGTCGGAGGGTCGAAAAACGGTTCTGGGGGTCGATACAATTGCGGTTCCGGGCCAACCTGAGCAAGTGAATGCGCGACTGAAGGCTTTCTTGAAGGAATTAGCGCGAAATCGGCTTTCAGAAGCTGTGGAGTTTTATGGCGCCCGATTAGGGCGTTCGCATACACGGCTGACATTACGAGATACGCGATCGAGATGGGGGTCTTGTTCATCCGCTGGAGCGTTAATGTTTTCTTGGAGGTTGGTGATGGCACCGGCTGGCGTATTGGACTATGTCGCGGCGCACGAGGTGGCGCATCTTGCCGAGATGAACCACTCTGATCGGTTCTGGAACACTGTTGAGCGTATTCATGGACCCTATGATGGACAAAGGAAGTGGTTGCGAGAGCAGGGGCAGGAGCTACATCGCTATAGTTTCGAAGCTTAAGGCGCAGGCATGGATTGACCTATTGCGGAAATGTGATCACATTTGATCAATGTCTACGATAAACCGACCCGCTCAAGATCAAGCCAGTTCCGCACATGATCGCGTTTACCGCACTTTGCGAGCGCGGATCATGTACGGGCGAATTGCCCCCGGCGAAGCTTTGACGCTCCGTGGGATCGGCAAAGAGTTTGATGTCTCTATGACTCCTGCGAGAGAAGCTGTTCGTCGATTGGTGGCTGAAGGCGCATTGTTTTTGTCCAACTCCGGGCGTGTATCGACGCCTGAATTAACCAGCGAGCGCCTGGAAGAGCTTGCAGCACTGCGTGCGCTGCTTGAGGTGGAATTAGCGAGCCGTGCTTTGCCACGGGCGCATATGGCGCTGATAGACCGTTTGACGGCCATCAATGGGAATGTCGCGGACGCGGTATCACGTCGTGATGCGGTTGGGTACATACAGTCGAACCTTGAGTTCCACAGAACGCTTTACTTGCGCGCTCAGGCCCCGGCGATGCTGGCGATGGCAGAAACCGTTTGGTTGCAGCTTGGGCCGACGATGCGGGCGCTCTATGGGCGGCTGCGCAAGACAGAGCCGCCGCACTATCACCGTCTGATCATCGCGGCACTGCGGGCGGGGGATGAGCCGGGGCTGCGGTTGGCAGTGCGCTCTGACGTGACGCAAGGGTTGCGGTTGTTGGCGCGGTGATGCGCAGGCGCATGTTACTGTGCGGGCCAAACGCGGTGGTTGTCATCGATCACATAAGTGTGGCTGTGCTCGCGGATTCCATATTGCAGAAGATGAGGGTGATTGTCCGGCAGATCCGGGTGGCTGTGGCTTAGAATGCGCAATCCCGGTTTCCATAGCCACAGAGCGAGTGCGGTTCCTAGCGTTGCAAGCAATCCCATCGCGCCCAGGGACAGCCACAAGCCGCCCCATACGGCCAGGTAGCCAGCGGTGGGGTACGTAACCAACCAGCACGCGTGACTGAGCGCGAACTGTGCCGTGAAGACGGCGGGGCGATCTTCTGGTTGCGCGGAGCGGCGCAGAAGGCGACCTGATGGGGTGAGAATGGCTGAGTAGAGCATTCCAGACAAGAACCACGCACCTAGGAAGTTTGTCCATTCCAACGGCCCGGAAATGGCGAGCCAGACTGCTTGAAGCAATGTCATCATCGATAGCAATATGGCAGCACATGTCATGACTGTGCGATCTGGAACGCGATCCAACATCCACGGCAAAGCAAATGCTGCGACCATGCTACCAGCGCCGTAAGTGCCCATGGCCAGTGCCAATGCAGTTTCGTCCAATGTGTAGACGCCGCGCACAATGATCACTGTGTTGACCAGCACAAACGCGCTGACAGATGCGGCTGCAAGGTTGAAGCCGAGCAGTCCGCGCAGGCGGGGGGTGTTCAGGTATATCCATATGCCGCGTGTGGCCCGCTCCTTGAAAGTCCGGCCTTGCGACCCTGTGTTTTGCGGGATGGTCGACTTCCAAATTAAACAGGCGGACGCAACAAAACCCAATGCTGTGCCAACAAACAATCCGCTGAAACTCATCACCAACAAGAGGATACCGGCCAGAGCGGGGGACAGCAGGTTTTCGAGGTCATAGGCCAAACGAGACAATGACAGTGCGCGGGTGTATTCGGCTTCGTCTTGGAGGATGTCAGGGATGGCTGATTGGAATGTAGGGGTAAATGTAGCCGAGGCTGTTTGCAGAACAAAGATCAGTAAGTAAACTTGGCCAACGGTTTCGACAAAAGGCAGGCAAGCTGCGATGCCGACGCGGACTATATCGACGAAGATCAATACAGTTTTTCGCCGGAATCGTGCGACGACGGCACCCATTATGGGGGCTAGGCCAACATAAGCGACCATTTTGATCGCATACGCGGTACCCAGCACCGCACCGGCCTGTGGTCCTGCAAGGTCATACGCCAATAGCCCAAGCGCAACCGTCATTAAGCCAGTGCCGATTAGGGCAACGACCTGTGCGCTGAATAGACGTGCGAAATCGCGATGTTTCAGAATCGCCCACATATGGTCACCCTAGCTCTCAGGGTTTTGCGGGCAAGTGGTGTTACGCGGCAAGGCCGGTGGAGCCGAGGCCAAGGAATTTTTTGCGCCGTGCCGCAACAACCTCTTCTGGGCTCAGTTTTTCCAGATCCTTAAGCATTGCTGCAATCGCCTTGCCAACGGATTGGATCGTCTTCGCGCTGTCACGATGCGCGCCGCCTTTGGGTTCGTCAATGATCCGATCTGCAACGCCAAGTTTCTTGAGGTCTTGGGCGGTGAGGCGCAAGGCTTCGGCTGCTTCGCGCATCTTGTCAGAGTCTTTCCAGAGGATCGACGCGCAGCCTTCCGGAGAAATCACCGAGTAGACCGAATGTTCGAGCATTGCGACACGGTTTGCCGTAGCGAAAGCGACAGCCCCACCGGAACCACCCTCACCGATGACAACCGAAGCCAGCGGTACGCCAATTTGCAGGCACTTTTCCGTGGAGCGGGCAATCGCTTCAGACTGGCCACGTTCCTCGGCACCCTTGCCGGGATACGCGCCAGGCGTGTCGACGAGTGTGACCACAGGCAGGCCAAACTTGTCGGCCATTTCCATCAGGCGGATGGCCTTGCGATAGCCTTCGGGGCGGGCCATGCCGAAATTACGTTCGATCCGGCTTTTGGTGTCGTTGCCCTTTTCATGGCCGATGACCACGACGGGCGTATCGTTGAAACGCGCCAATCCGCCCATAACGGCGTGATCGTCAGCAAAGTTGCGATCGCCTGCCAAGGGGGTGTATTCAGTGAACAGCGCCTTGATGTAATCCTGACAATGAGGTCGCTCGGGGTGACGTGCGACCTGACATTTCCGCCAAGGCGTCAGTTCCTTATAAAGCTCATCCAGCAGTTCTGCGGCCTTGCGATCAAGGGCCGATGCTTCGTCTGTGACATCCATCTCTTCATTTTGCCGAGCGAGGGCGCGGAGTTCTTCCGCCTTGCCTTCTATTTCTGCCAGCGGTTTTTCAAAATCGAGATAGTTGGTCATGTGGGTCTCCGCACTGCCTTGGGGCCTTCGCTATATGACGTTCGTCGCGCATAAATGCAACGGTGCGTAAACCGGACACAGACAGGAAAATGCAGGTTAGCAAGATTTGTGTCGTCAGGTTGTGTCACGCAAAAGCTGCAAACGCCATTTGGCGAGTCGAAAGAGGCAAAAATGCAAAGCTATGAAGACAGGCTGACACGTGTGCTTCGATATATTCACGACAACCCTGCTGGAGATATGTCGCTGGACACATTAGCCGATGTGGCAGCGCTTTCTCGATTTCACTGGCACCGGGTTTTTTTGGCGATGACAGGCGAAACATGTGCTCAGTTAGTGCGTCGGGTGAGGATGCACAAAGCCGCGGCGATGCTGCACGATCCAACGGTTTCAGTGTCGGACGTTGCGACAGCGGTTGGCTACGAGAGCCTCAACAGCTTTTCTCGAGCATTTCGTGCGCAATACGACCTCAGCCCAAAAGCGTTTCGCGAGCAAGGTGGAAGACCCGCCACCCTGCTAGTTCGAAGCATAGGAGAGACGGACATGCAGACTGTAACGATACGGCAAGAACCCGCGCGGCATTTGGTCGGCGTGGCGCATCAAGGCGCATACACAGAAATTGGCGGCAGTTTCGGGGCGTTTTCAGCAGTGGTGCAATCACGAAATCTGTGGCCTCAAATTGGCGCGATGATTGGCGTTTTTGATCATGACCCGAACGTAACGCCCGAAGCCGACCTGCGCAGTTTTGCTGGTGGTGAGTGGAAAGGGGACTCCTGTCCCGATGGGTTGGTAGAGAGGCAGCTTAATGGTGGCCGCACGGCCGTGCTCACGTTTAAGGGGCCCTATGTCGACTTGCACAAGGCCTATGATGCGATGTTTGGTACGTGGCTTCCTCAGAGTGGCGAACTGCCGGACGAAACGCCCTGTTTTGAAGTTTATCTAAATGACCCCATGGATGTTGCACCGGCGGAGTTGTTGACTGAGATTTGCCTGCCGCTTCAGCCAAGATCAGATAAGATGACCGGATAAAGCGACGCGACCAAGAGCGCGGCCATAGTCCAGTTGAAAGCGGTCAATCGTGCCTGAGAGGTCAGCAGCTTGCGCATTTGCTGGCCAAGCACGGTCCAACTGCTCACACATGGCAAGTTGATGGCGCCAAATACGACTGCAACAAGCACGATCCCACCCCAGTTACGATCGTTTGCATAAAGTGTGATTGCAGCCAGCGCCATTGACCAAGCCTTTGGATTTACCCATTGAAACAGTGCTGCTTGCAAGAAAGTTAGCGGATTCGCGCCAGACGATTCATCACTGGGTGCGCCGGCGTTGGCGATCTTCCAAGAGAGCCATAACAAGTAAATGATCGAAGCGACTTTTAAGATTTCATACGATATGGGAGCCATATCGAAAGCTTGCATCAATCCGATGCCAACCAACAGAATCATAAAAACAAATCCCGTGCCGATCCCCATCATGTGCGGGATGCTGCGGACGAAACCGAAGTTGGCGCCGGAGGACATTAGCATAAGATTGTTTGGGCCCGGCGTGATCGACGTTACAAAGGCATACATCGCAAGCGCCGCTATCGTGTCTATGTTCATTTTCTAAAATTGGTCTGACTTTCTCGGAATTGAAAATGAAAATTCGTGACAGTTGCCATCGCGAAAACTGATGGCCGCGAATTATGACCATGCCTGCCGCGAAACTCATGTGTACAAACTGCCCGAGACCAGACGACCGCGAACTCACGCGGCCGCGGAATTGAGTGCTAGATGAAGTATCGATGACTTCTTGACCGCGCAGAATACTAAAAGCAAAACAACGATGCAGGAAGCTGAAGAAACACGGTTTGTCGCGCGCCCGAAAGAGCAACCTTGCTCAATCAAAATATGTGATT
This sequence comes from Shimia abyssi, assembly GCF_003014475.1. Taxonomy (GTDB): domain Bacteria; phylum Pseudomonadota; class Alphaproteobacteria; order Rhodobacterales; family Rhodobacteraceae; genus Shimia; species Shimia abyssi. The sequence continues at coordinate 12,124 of NZ_PYGJ01000017.1, forward strand.
TACGACTTTAACCACTATAGACCGGCCCCGTGGCTCAACTGGATAGAGCAGCCCCCTCCTAAGGGGCAGGTTGCAGGTTCGAATCCTGCCGGGGTCGCCACTAAATAACTGATATTGTTGGTGTTTTATTGCTGTTTTCAGCCGTATTGATTGTGCCGTGGTGCCAAGTTGTTGCGGCTCAGTATTAGCACAGGTTTTTAACCTAAATAGAATCAATAACTTAGCCAACAGAGACTCCTGCGCTTAACACAGAAAAAGCACGGCCCTGCTCGTGCTTGGTTGGATGGTGAGCACAAATGGTGAAACGCGGACGCAAACGGAAAGACGGCTACACACTGTATCGGCGTTCCGACAATGGCAGCTTTGCCATGCGGATCTCACTGCCGGGTCATTTGCAGTTTCGGTTTGGGCTCGGCACATTTGATGAAACTGAGGCTAAGGCCTTGGCTGATGAGAAGTTTCTGGAAACCAAAATCCTCGCCAAGAACGAGCTGCTTCCGGGTGTCGCCAGCTTTGATGTTCTGGCCGGTGCCTTCTTGCAGGTCATGGCAACGAAGGCTGAAAACGACCCGAGCAGGCTTAAGGGGTATCGGTATTCCAAAGGCGTTGTGGAACGATATCTCGTGCGCTTCTTTGGTCGCGCACCCGTGACGGTAATCCAGCACAAACAGCTGATGGAATACTTGGACTGGCGTTCGACCTATTGGACCGAAGGTCCGGGTGTTGGTGAGAAATGGATATACTATCAACGCGCAGGTATCTCGGTTGTTTCTGCAGGTGCATGATGAGCATCGGCGAAAGCTGTTGGAACGAGGCGAGAATTAGGTTTTTGTACCGAACTGATTTTATTAGGACCATTCCAAAATTTGTGTGCGTGCGGCAGTGGCTACTCCAAGCAGCCATTCATTCAAGTTTTAGCTAAGGGCCGATTCGAGCACGAGTTGTTTTGTGCAGCAAAGTGAGCAATCAAAAGGAACCAGCACCGTGATTCAAGCACGGTATGCGGGGAGTGGTGCCCGGTCTTGCAGATCAATCAATCTGCGCAACATTGTCTCCGACATGGTGGCCGAGAGATCTGCGAATTTTGTGTTGCCGTATAGGTTAACGGTCTCTTCTGGATCGCTTTCCAAATCATAGAGCTCGTGCCAATCCTCGCCCTGACGCAACGACATCCGATACCTGTCTGTCACGACCGTACGTACCCTTTGCGGGCGATCAAAGCCGGTCATGGTGCGCTGGCTGTCTTCCTCCACGATAATGGCTTCCGGCGGCTCCGTGGAAAACAGATCGCGGCCCTGGATACCGTTAAAGGGCTGTATTCCAGCCCGAGCGAGTATAGTTGCAGCAATGTCGATGGACGAGCCCAAACCATGATCGAGCGCTCGATCTTCCGGAGCTATTGGGTCATTCCAGATAAACGGCACGCGGATGATCCCCTGATAGTGCAACAACAGCTTCAGCATAAGGCCGTGATCCCCCATGTAGTCTCCGTGATCTGAGGTGAAGATAACCACTGTGTTGTCCGTGAGTCCCAAGCTTTCCAACCGCTTCAGAACCCGCCCGATGGCGTCGTCGATCATTGTGATCATGCCATAGGTAAGTGCGATGATAGCGCGAGCTTCGTCCTGGGTCACGGCAAAGGGGTTCTGATTGTCGCGTGGATCGGTGCCTTTCTCCATGGCCTCCTTCATGGCCTTGATCGGCGGCAAGTCACCTTGGCTGAAGGATGCAGGCAGCGTCATGTCGGCGGGATCATACATATCCCAATAGCGGCCCGGCGGTGTGAACGGGTGGTGCGGATCCGGGAACGACATTTGCAGGAAGAATGGTTCGTCCTGGTCTGCCTGTTCAGCAAGCCACGCCTCTGACCGATCAGCTATCCAGGAGGTGGAATAAAGCTCTTCCGGAACAGCGGTCTTCCATGCCTGCGGTGCGTTAATATTGCCGTCCGGTAGCGCATTTTCAGGCCCGACCAAGGTGTTGAAATCAGGATGCTGGTAACGGGCCCACAAAAGATAGTCACCCGATGCCTGATCACCGTGGTCCGCACAGACCTCGACATGGTTGAAACCATAGAACTCACCGTATGTCCGTTCGGCCAGAGGCGTGTCCCAATTTGGGGCAACCTCCAGATCATAATCCGATGAATGGCGGTTGTTTTTGTAGGCGTCGCGCAGGTGGGCCGAAGGGGCAGTCAGGCCTTCCTTAGCCTCGAACTGGTTTGTTGCAGGCAGGCCGGTAAAGCTCTGGAGGTGCGATTTTCCGACTAGTCCGGTGTTGTAACCGGCGTCGCGCAACAATTCGACAAAGGTGGTGTGATCCTTCGACAACGGGATGCCGTTGTGTCGCGCACCGTGCGCCGAACTCATTCGTCCGGTCATGATCGACGCCCGGTTGGGCATACAAATCGGGTTGGCTACATAGAACTTGTCCCACCGGGTGCCGCCTGCTGCGATCCCGTCAATGTTGGGTGTCTGTACAACCCTGTTGCCGTAACAGCCAAGGTGATCTGCCCGGTGTTGATCGGTGATGATAAACAGGAAGTTTGGTCTTTTGGTCATTGTGTCGCCTTGGAAGTTGGCGCCAAAGCTCGGCCTGCGCGGACATCGTATGCGATGAGCGCAAGGCCAAGCCCTACGGCAGGCAGGTGAAACATAGGATCGGTGGCCAGACAGGTGAACGCGGTCACAAAGCGGATCACGATCTCGGGCACAGTCAGCTTGCGCCGATCGAACCCTGACAAGGCCGATGAGAACAACCAGATACAGAAACAGGTTCTGGCCACGATCCAAAGGAAGGGTATCAAGCTGAACTCTTCCACAATCAGGATCGTCGGATAGAAGGCAAAGACAAACGGGATGATGAATTTTGCCATGCCCAGCCGGAATGACATGAAGGCCGTCATCAAAGGGTTCGCTCGGGCGATGGGTGCGGCCGCGTAAGCCGCGATAGCCACCGGTGGGGTCAGCGACGAGGCAACGCCGTAGTAGAACACAAACATATGTGCGGTCAGCATCGAGACACCCAAGGCTTGGATCGCTGGTCCCATCACGAGGATGATGATGAGGTAGGCTGGCAAGGTTGGCATACCCATGCCGAGTATCAGAGCGCCAGCCATGGCAACTGCCAGTGCCGAGAACAGGCTCTCACCTCGGATCGACGCAATGACATTGGCCAGTTTCAGACCCAATCCGGTTGAGTCCAGAGATCCGACGAGGATGCCGATGGCAGCAATGGCGATCAGCAGGGTCGCACCGGATTCCGCGCCTTTTAGGAAAGACTTCCACACGCGGCCCGGATCGTTGCGCACCTCGGGGTTGATCACGGAAAGCGCCACAAGAACGACAACTGCATAGAACCCGGCAGCAGAAGTGGATAGGCCGAGGAGCAAGGAGCCGATCACCACAATGATGGGCCCGGCAAACAGTACCGAATTGATTAGGTCTGTCCGGGCGATTTGGTCATCAACCGTCATTTCCTGAACTTCGATACCCTGACGGCGGGCCTCAACCGTTACAGCCGAGAACAGGCTGAAATAGTAGAAAAGCGCAGGGAACAAAGCCGCAATGATAATGTTGAGATAACCGACACCGGTTAAATCGGCCATCACCAGCGCTGCTGCGCCCATGATGGGAGGCATGATCTGACCACCGGATGAAGCTGTCGCCTCGATCCCAGCGGCGAATGTCGGAGAGAAGCCGCGCTTCTTGATCATCGGGATGGTAAATGTGCCGGTACCAACGATATTGGCCACGGTCGAGCCCGACATGGTTCCGAACATCGAGGATGCCAGAATGGCGGCATGGGCCGGTCCGCCCCGGGTACGGCGTGTCGCGAGGAAGGCAAATTTCAACAGAGTGTCGCCTGCTCCGGTGCCTTCCAGCAGGACGCCGAAAATGATGAAGATGAACACGGTACTCAGCACGATATTGGTAATCGAGCCGAACACGCCCTTGTTTGTGTTGTACCAAAGTGCTTCGGCAACTTCCTTCAGTGAGAACCCAGAGTGAGCCAGAATGCCCGGCAGGTCTTGTCCGAAAAGCAGGTAGACAACACCAAATGTCCCGACCAAAAACAAGCCCCACCCCCACAAACGGCGGCACAGTTCGAGAAAGACCACCAGACCAGCCAGCGCGGGCCATGCATCTTTGGTGGCAACATCATAAAGCGCTGTTTCCATTTCGGTCTGAACAAAGTGAAAAGACCAGATCGACCATAAGCCGACCAAAATCAGCGCGAAATCAACAGCGAGCGTCAAAGGCCTCGCACTGCCATGATCACTCCGCCGTCGCTGCGAGGCCGACACGGCGACAATCAAAGCCAATGCAAATCCAGCTGCCCGATGCAATTTAGGGTCGATAAGGCCGACGCCTGAACTGTAGAGCGTAATCAGACCCAGTGCGAGGCAGGCAACAGCGGCGGCCATTGCAAACAGGCGGGTCGTGACGTTGGCTGTAGGGGCCGCGTCCGTCATGGCGTGTCGCTTTCAAAATATGTTGGGACATTGCCGAGCAGCGGATGCCGCCCGGCCATTTACCAGCGCTCAGGGGCGCAGTTCATCCGGAACCGAGAAGCCCGCTTCGTCATAGTAACGCAAGGCGCCGGGGTGCAGTGGAACGTTCACCGAGGTGAAGGCGCTCTCTTTGGTGACCTCTTTCAAGAAGAAGGCGGTTGCATGAACCTCATCCAGGTTCTCCCAAAAGGCTTTGGTCGCGCTGTAGACCACGTCATCGGAGACACCGGCATGGGTGCCAACGAACTGGGTAAAGCCAAGCGCCGTGATTTCGCCTGCTGTCAGCTGACCCTTGTAGACGTCACCGTCAAATTGCAGCATGCCGCGACCCGGGCGCCCGAACAGAGCTTTCATTTCGTCACTGGAAGTTTTGTCCTGCGGGATCGAGAGAACACGGAATTCACCTGAAAGGCCGAACCGTTCGATATTGGCCGATCCAATCTCGGCAGGGCGGACCATCATATCGATCTTGCCATCTGCCAGAGCCGCGTAACCTTCTCCCCAGCTCAGGCGTACTGCCTTGTAATCTTCGCCTGCCACATAACCCGTGATGATCTTAATGAGCGCCTCGGAGGTGGCCGAGGCTGAGCCAGCAGGCGGGCCAGTGAACACGGTTTTGCCTTTGAGATCTTTCCAACTCTCAATACCAGACCCGGCCAGCGTCACCGGGTGGTAAGCGCCGGCCTTGAAACCGAGAATGGCACGAATGTTCTTCGAAAGCTCGCCCGCACCTTCGACGTTCACATACATCCTCTTTTGACCTGCCATCAGGTTCACCAACGAAGGCACGGTCGAGAAAAAGTCGATATCGCCCTTGGCACCCTTGAGCATCGATTTTGTCAAAGTCTGTCCGGCGTTCACCTGAATTTCGACATCTGCCTTACCGGCCTGATTGGCGAAGGCGACAAACATGGTGTGAACCGGATCACCCACACCTGCGGTTTCGCCTTTGAAGATTTCCGCGGACCCTGCGCTGGGCAGTGTCAGAGCAAGTGTTGCGGCCAGAACCGTTCGGCCCAGTGATTTGAAATGAAACATGGTGTCCTCCCATTGACGTTCCTGTCACGCTAGCATTTTCAATTGATATGGAATAATCAAACTTTTACCCCTATACATACCAGATAGATATGAAACTGGATCCAAAATATCTGGCCCAGCTCTCGGTTATCGTCGAGGCAGGCTCGTTTCAGTCCGCGGCAAACCGGCTGGGCACAACGCAACCCGCGCTCAGCCGAAACATGAAAACACTCGAGGCGCGGCTGGGGACACCCCTATTCCAACGGGAGGGCCGCCGCTCAATCCCGAACAGTCTGGGCATACGTCTGGCTCGAAACGGGCTGGCGATCCGATTGGCCGAAGAACAGGCCGGGATCGTTGCGGACCAGACAGCGAAAGGATCGGTTGGCGAATTGCGCATCGGCGCCCCGCCCATTGTATCGGGTAGGTTTCTAAGCGATCCCCTGACTGAATTCATAAAGGCGAATCCCAATTGCAGTATCGAGATACGCACCGGACTGGTCCACGAACTTCGCACGATGCTGGAACGAGGGCAGGTTGATATTGTCTTCGGTCCAAAAAGCTTGGCTGAACCCATAGCAGGGCTGGAGTTCGAAGAGCTGATTGATGACGGCGTTGGAGTCATGTGTCGAACCGGCCATCCGTTGACTTCACGCAAACAGATCATGGCCTCTGATCTCGAGGCACAGATATGGCTTGCTCACTCGCGGGGCAGTCTGCTGAGACAGCAAACAGAGGCTGCGATGATCGCGTCTGGCGTGCGATCAATGCAGATAGGGTGCGAGACGGACTCTATTCGATCGGTACTTGAGATCGTGGCCGAAACGGACCTCATCACAACGATGCCGATGGCAACCACTTTGCCATATCTTGGCGACCGGCTGGAGTTTCTAACGTTTGACCATCCCCAATTCCACAGGCCATTGGGAGCCATTCGACGAAGAGCCTCGTCTTCCAGCAGGACAGAAGACCGATTCCTGTGGCTGTTGAAGCAGAGAATTGGTGGCCCTTCTTCGACGTGATGTGAATGGGAAACTGTCTTCAAGCAGGCGGCAAATTTTTTGGAGGTCAGAATATGCGGCTATGACCTTGATCCGTTAGGTCTGCGCAACGGTCACTGGTGAAAGTCTAAATTCTATTTTGGGCCAACGCTGCCTTCGAGTTCAATTGAATTCAAGATGAATCTAATTTGCACATATTTTAGCACAACAACTGTTAGCTATTATTGGCAAAAATCAATTTTTTATCTCACAACTAACTCCTAAGGGGCAGGTTGCAGGTTCGAACCCTGCCGGGGTCGCCAAATTAACAACATAAAAACAAATACTTGGCTTTAATCAAGGGGGTTTCCCTCTGGTTCGTTGGACCAAGCGACGCCTTTTTTCTCAAGCGAACCTGCCGCATGACGCAAATAATCTGGCGAATACTGGCTGTATGTGGACCGGGTCATGCTCGGGTTTGAATGGCCCAAGTGCTGCGCGATTTCCTCAATCGGCTCTCCGGCTTCGGCCATGAACCGGCCGGCGTTTCGCCGCAGATCATGCGGGCTGCAGCGTTCTTTCCCGGCTCGGATCACCGCCGCACTAAAGCCCTTCTTGATTGACTTCACCTGGCGGCCATCCCACTCGACGACATATCTGCTTAGCGCCGCCTCTCGGGCGTCGTGGAGCGCGGCCATCAGAGTGTCATTGATCGGAACGGTTGCGCGGCCTTTCTTAGGGCCTATGTCGTTTGTAGCCGGTTTGATAATGCGGCGCTCGAAGTCCACCCGGTCCCAAGTCAATTCGAGAATAGCCCCTGAGCGGCCTGTGGTGGTGAGCATCAACAGTATTGCCAGTCGAATATGCGGGTCAATGGCTGATGCTATAAGCTTCTCGGCTTCGGAGGTTGTAAGGTAGCGGTCGCGCGGCGGTGGGGCCGGGGGCATGGTAGTGCTAGACGCTTTGTGGATCGGGTCGGATTTATGCGCCCAAAGCTGGGACGAGCGGAGACAGCCGAGTTCTGTTCTGATCGTCGAGTCCTTAACGTCGTGTGAGCGCGGCAGGTCGGTATAGGCGCGTCAATCATCTTTGGTGGTCTGCGTGGCGGAAAGGTGGCCGAGTTCTTGGAGCACATTGCGGCCCACTTGCTCCAGCTTTGCGGCTAGGCGTCTTTCGCCCATTTCGATTTGATAGGCATCCCATATTTGGGCAACTGTCATTCTCACCTCTGGGGCGGAGATGCGCAAGATCAGGTCGCGGGCTTCGCGCTCGGCTTCATTTGGCGTGTCTGCCGCAAGACGATAGCGGCGGCGTCCGCTCGTTTCGTTCCACATGACAACAAATCGTCCTTTGAGGCGTCCGATCCTGTAATCCCGCATTCGTGGTCCTCCACAGTTTGCCTTGCGGTTCTGAACAAGCGCCCGCCGACTCGGAAGGCTCGCGGTTCACCACTGCGGATCATGGCGCGAATTGTTTCGCCAGAGCAAACCCAGCGCTCCGCGAGTTCGTCGGGTGTATATGGTCTGGTGTCGAGCATCATTCCTCCCTTTCCGGCTTTTCGTTCGGCCTCAGCCCTTGCCGCTCATACAACGGTGTCATGCTGCGTAGACTTGGCGACAGAGGCTAGTTGCAAGCAGGGCAGAGGGGTCGGGGTTGTTTGGCGCGGGTCATCTCACTTCTCTTCTGTCTCGGTGTGGTTGAGGGCGGCGCGGATTTCTTCCGCGTCATCTATCCGCCCTCCTGCTCTGGGGGAGTGTTAAGTATCGGCATCTTGGTACACCCCACATATTTTGCAGCGACGCCGCTGGAACGGTAACCACACGCCTCCCACTTGGTCTAATCGTGGTCACACTCTGGTTCTTTTAGAAGTAGCCATCGGAACAGTCGGCGCACCACTCGTTCTCTTGTTGTGTGGCGGGGGCCGTGTACGTTGCTCGAACGGTCACTCCGGTCTTGGTTTTCCGGACCCACAGGCTGCGCTCTGGTCGATCAGAAGACCAGTGGCCGTAACCATAATGTTGGCCGTGCGGCTTTTCTTTATCGGCAAGAACATTATCCGCCAATTTGAGGGCTAGAGGGCGTTCTTGCTTTTTGATGTTCTGCAATCTGATATGCATCAAACCTTCCCCCTGGCTCTCAGTGCGGCGGCGCTGCCCTAGTGGACCTTAAGTCGATCTTTCACCCATTCAGGAAACTCGGATTGGCCTGTGGTGAGATCGTATGAGCCTTCCTCATTGACCAAAATTTTGATCTGCTCGTCATGCCACTGCGCCGCTTCGTCCCATATCTCGTTCTCTGGGCGGGCGGGTTGGATCAGTCCGGCAAGGTGCTTAGCGCGTCGCTTACTAACCGCGACCAATGCATCTTCTGGCGTCTCCCAGCCTCCGATATCGTTCGTGAACCAGCAATTCGCGACCCAACGCGTTGCGTCGTCCGACCACAACACCACGCAGTCTTAGCCCGAAGCATGGTAGCGTTCGCCACCGACTAGCCATACAAGCGGCTTCACCACCACGCCTTGCGCCTGTTGGTCGGCAAGCTCTGCATTCACCCGGTCCAGTTCGGCCGAGGCCCTGTGTGCAGCCAGCGGATGGCGATTGATGCCAGCCTGATCGAAGCGGATGCAAACCGGCAGTTCTCGGCACCAAAGGAAGAATGGGATACGAAATGCATCGATCTGGATGCGGCCCCACGTGCTGTTCGCGAGTATCAAGACACCTTGGATGAGGCGGCGTTTGGTGCTGCAAGCGAGGTCCAGCCAACGTTCACACCCTTTTCTGATCCAGCGAACCTGTGGACAGCGGCCCGCAAAGGACCAGCATTCTTTGCATATTCTGACAACTATCTCATCGATACCGATTATGGTGTCATCGTTGATGTTGAAGGCACCCGTTCAATACGGCAAGCTGAAGTCGGTTCAACGAAGACCATGTTGGATCGGGTCAAGGACAGGTTCGATCTCGAACCAGAATGGTTGATCGCAGATACAGCCTACGGTTCAGGGCCAATGCTAGGCTGGTTGGTTGATCGCGACATCGCGCCACATATCCCAGTGATCGATAAAGCGGGCGCACCGACGGAACATGGTCCTGTGCAGGCTTCGAATGGGATGCGCAAAATAACCAACTTATCTGCCCCGAGGGAGAACCGCTTAAGTAGTTCCGCCGGAATTGCTCTGACCCAAATCGAGATCCGACGGGCAAAGGTGTCGCGCGATATCGCGCGTTGAAGGGAACTTGTCAGGCTTGTCCCTCGAAGAACAATTGTTGCCCGAAGGCAGACGCACGCAAGGTCACCGGCGAAGAGCACGAAGACGCCAGAGATGTTGCCCGCGCCATCAGAAAAACACAGCAGTACAAGGTCTCATCCAAACTGCGAAAGAAAGTCGAAATGCTTCTCGCCCACCTCAAGCGCATCCTTGGGCTAGGGCGGTTGCGATAACGTGGCCCATGCGGCGCAAATGACGAATTCCTCCTCGCCGCAACCGCCCAAAAGCTCCGCAAACTAGCCAAAATCTTTCCTGTACCGCGGCAAGCGGGCAAAGCTTGACAAGAAAGGCGCTCGGGCCTTTTTAGATCGCCGCTTTCTGTGACCGCGGCACGTTGCTTTTCGACAGGATGGATGAAAAGCAGACCTTCGCTGCAAATTTAGCAAAAGGCATCTTTAGGCAGAATAGAAAACCTCTAACCGGTCACCGACGCTCTAGAGTTTCTGACGGTCGCTCATCAAACAATTCTCGGTATTGCTGAGCAAACCGCCCATAATGATTAAAGCCGTTCTGAAGCGCTACAGATTTGACCATTCCACGTTGTGGTTCACGATGTCGGAGTGACTTGTAGGCTTGATTGAGTCGTTTGCTTCTCAAACAAGCCGAAGGTGAGGTACCCACACTTAGATTGAAGGCTGCGTGGATAGTTCTTTCTGCGGTATCCGATTTGCTGCAGAGTTCAAGAATACCTACCGAGCGATGGCCAAAGGCCCTTGAGTAGTCCTCAACTCGCTTTACAGTTTTATCAGCATCAATGCTGGTGCTCGATGCAGTTGCGGTATCAGCGACTTCAACAACCGCAAGATAAAATTGACCTCCAACGCGTCGAGATAACTGCAAAACAGGCGCGGGGTCTCGGTCTCATGTTGGTCATAGCCCGCCGCTACATTCAACAACCTCAGCGCTTGAGAGCGTAGCCCATACGCGGTCTTCTTGGTGCGGTTTATTGGCTTTGAAAGCTTGTTCGGATCAATCTCACCAACTCCGGAAACAGCGGAAATCAAATCCCAAAACTTTTTCTTGGGTGTCGTAAACACAATGGTTCGCCATCTTTCAGGCCCAAGGAACTCCACTTCCCCATCAGCTCTTTGAACTATAAGAGCGTCATCATTGGCTTCGTAACCCAACCATTTCCCGGGTGATGATTGCTGAGCTGGAAGTCCAAGGGCGGCACTCCCAGGCGGCGTTATGCCTTGATAACCGACGCGGTTGCCCCAGTAGACGTCTCAATTGCCTCTCACCGCATTGGAGCACCGAAGTTCGGCCTTCAAACCCACCGCCATCAATCAAATCATATCGTTGGTCCCAACCCAATTCTAACTCGCGAATTTCCTCGAAATCACGGGTGTGAAGGTTCGCAACAAAGAACTCGGTCGGATCAAACATCGGTCAAAAGCGATCACCAAAACCAAAAAACACAATTCCAATGAATCTTTGGTTCTGCAGTTTTCGGACACATTATGGTTTTGGGAAATTCGCTTCGTTGCTGCATCCTTGGAGGCGTCAGGCAAAGAATTTGTTACGCTGGAGTGATCAATGCGTGTCTCACACAACATGCGATTGGCCGGTGCTGTTTGTTTTGGGCTTTCCATTTCGACATTGGCGTCGGCACAAGAACAGCCAAACATATTGGTCATCATGGGCGATGACATCGGCTATTTTAACATCTCGACCTACAACCAAGGCATGATGGGCTATGAGACGCCCAACATTGACCGGATCGCCAAAGAAGGCATGTTTTTCTCCGATACCTATGGTGAGCAGAGTTGTACCGCCGGCCGTGCGGCGTTCTTAACCGGCCAGTTGCCTGTATGTACAGGCCTGACAAAAATCGGTTTGCCCGGCGCACATCTCGGTATGCGCTAAGAGGATCCCACGATGGCCGAATATTTGAAATCAAAAGTTTATGCCACAGGGCAGTTCGGCAAAAACCACTTGGCGACCGTGATGAGCATTTGCCAACTGAACATGGTTTTGACGAGTTCTTTGGCAACCTCTACCACCTGAATGCGGAGGAAGAGCCTGAAGGCGATTACTATCCCAAAGATCCAGCCTTTCGCGAGAAATACGGCCCTCGTGGTGTGATCAAATCCTCCGCAGATGGCGAAGTGCAGGACGCCGGTCCGCTTACCTTAAAACGCATGGAAACCATGGATGAGGAAATCATGGCAGGCGCGGTGGATTTCATTGACCGGGCTGTGGCTAAGGAGAAGCCATTCTTTGTCTGGTTCAACGCCACCCGCATGCACATCTGGACCCATTTAAAGCCCGGAGCTCTAGGCCGCACGGACATTGGCATTTATCCGGATGGCATGGTCGAACATGACGACCACGTCGGCATGTTGCTTGCCAAGCTCGGAGAGCACGGAATCGATGACAACACCATTGTGATTTACTCCAGCGACAACGGTGCTGAACCCTGGACATGGCCAGATGGCGGTCAGACACGCTTCAAGGGCGCCAAGGGCACAAACTGGGAAGGCGGCCACCGCGTGCCTCTTATTGTTCGCTGGCCTGGAACCATCGCGCCGGGCACCGTCCATAATGACATCATTATCCACATGGACTGGATGCCGACGCTTGCCGCCGCGGCCGGTGCTCCGACCCTCGCCGAGGATATGAAGGCTGGCACGACCATGAACGGTAAGGGCTGGAAAGTGTATTTGGATGGGCACAATTTCATGCCGTACTTCTCTGGTGACGAAGACAAAGGACCACGCGATAGTTACCTTTACTTTGGTATGGACTCAAACCTGAACGCTGTGCGGTATGGCGATTTCAAAGCGCACTTCCGCTGTCAAACCGGTTCGGCCAATGCACTAGGTGGATCTTACTACACCACGCCGATTTCACCTCTGGTGTTCAACCTGCGCGCGGGTCCTTTTGAGTGAGCGTGGGAAAACTCGGGGGCTTGGGAAATTTTTGCGATGGATCAGCTTTGGCTGTTTGTGCCGCTTCGGCAGGTGGTGGCCAACTTCCTGCGTACCATCCCAGAGTTTCCGCATCAGCCTGGGTCGTCCTTGTCGGTGGCAGGCATAAGTTTAGATTTGTTCCGCCGTGCCGACGCGCTTCAGCAGTTGAATTCCGTTGTTGATCGGTTGGACCAGCTCGAAGGCCATTCGCGATAGCGCCGTAAGTATCGGGCGGCGGAGTGTGTTTCCGCCGCCAGTTTTTGCCTTCCGACAATCAAGGTTTTCCAAACGCACAATCTCCATTCTGGCAGTATCTTTCTTGTGGGTGGTGGCCTATGGACACGATCAAACGGCGGCTTTGATCCACCCGTAGCGGGGTGAGATGCAGTAGGTGGGACTTAGCCAAATCGTCCGGATGCCATATGCTATCGGGGCCTTCGACATGATCAATCAGAGCGTTTTGATTAGCATATAAGGCCCTGTTCAGACTTGAGCGCGGATAGCTTGTTTCAGTTTTAGGACCATTGGAGTGTCCGCCTGACCGGCGCGTGACAGCAATCCTACTGTACGTACAATGCCGGGTTCTTGAAGAATGCAGTATCCAACGCGTGCGGGATCGATGGCAGACATCGGTAATAGCGCGGCGCCCATGCCGCTGGTCACGAGATCCAGCGCGGTTGTGCTGCGCCCGGCCTCAAAACTCCATGCAATGCTGAGTCGTTCGCGCGCCAGGGACTCGTCGATGAGGAGGCGGTTTCCAGTGCCGCGCGCCGGCAATATCAACGGCATATCGACCAGCGCGCTGAGTGGTAAGTCGCGCGTTCCATCCAGAGCGCTTTCTAGGTGAACAGCGAGAACGATGGCGTCGTCTAGAAGAGGTTCGAATTCGGTGGTGGGCTCCAGCATTGGTATCGAGCATAGACCAAAGTCTGCGTCCCCTTGAACTACGGCCTCGGCTACTTCGTTTGCGGACCCGTCAAGAAGACGCACACGCAGGTTTCCCCCGCTCGCCTGAACAAAACGAATTGCTGGTGTTATGAAGCGCGTCGTGACTGTTGGCACGGTGGCAATTGTAACGATGGCTTCCCGTTGATGTGCAAATGATACGCTGGCATCTTGCATCGCGCGGCTCGTTTCCCGAGCATCGTTTACCATTGCTTCGGCTCGTGGCTGCAGCCGCTTTGCCGCCAGAGTGGGTTTTACGGTGCGCGTGGTGCGCTCGAACAATGGGCTTCCCAGTGCTTGTTCCAACTTTCGGATGCGGCGCGTGATGGCCGATTGCGACAGGTTTAAACGCGCGCCTGCCGCATGAAAAGAACCGGTTTCCTTGACCGCCAGAAAGGCTTCGAGATCGCCGAAGTCATAATTAATGCTCATAGCGCATTAATTGAGCATAATACATCATTTGTCAAATCAACGTGGGGCGTAGTATGCGAGGCGGAACCAAGGAAAGTAGCCATGACCCAGTACGATATTGCAATCATAGGCGGAGGGAATGCCGCGTTGTGTGCCGCCATGACTGCGGCTGAGGCTGGTGCACGGGTTGTTATTCTTGAGACGGCGCCAAAACCCTATCGGGGCGGCAATTCGCGCCACACACGCAATTTCCGTTGTATGCATTCCGGCCCATTGGGACCCTTGGTGGACGACTACAGTGAAGAAGAATACCTAGCCGATTTGATCAAAGTTACGGATGGCAAGACAGATGAGCATCTTGCGCGATTGGCCATTCGAACGTCGCAAGAATGTCTGCCTTGGATGGAAGAACGTGGCGTTCGGTTTCAGCCGTCTTTGTCTGGTACGTTGTCGCTGGCGCGTACCAACGCGTTTTTCATGGGAGGTGGCAAAGGTCTTGTGAACGCGTACTACCGCACTGTCGAAAAGCTTGGGGTTGATGTGCTTTATGAGGCCGCTGTGATCCATCTTGAGCTTGACGGGGACAAGATCGCCCGGGTCGATTACACGCATCAAGGGGCCACGCATCGGATTGAGCCAAGGGCGGTCATCGTCGCGTCAGGCGGGTTTCAGGCTGATACCGAATGGCTGACGCGCGCGTGGGGCGATCCGGCGAAGAACTTTTTGATACGCGGTACGCCGTACAACCGAGGCGTGGTGCTCGCGGACCTGCTGGATCAGGATGTCTCAAGCGTTGGCGACCCTACTCAGTGCCACGCGGTGGCCATAGACGGTCGCGCGCCGAAGTTTGATGGTGGTATTGTCACGCGGCTGGACTGCGTACCGTTTTCGATTGTCGTCAACAAAGATGCTGAACGGTTTTACGACGAAGGCGAGGATGTCTGGCCGAAGCGCTATGCGATCTGGGGGCGTTTGGTGGCAGCGCAGCCGGATCAGGTTGGCTTTGTGATTATTGATGCCAAGTCCCTGAACCTGTTTATGCCGTCGGTCTTTCCACCGCTTAAGGCGGATACATTGGAAGAACTTGCCGGGATGATGGACCTGCCTGCTGACAAATTGCGCCAAACGGTTGAGACCTTTAATGCGGCTTGTGGTGACGCCACTGGATTTCATCCAACCGAGTTGGACGGGGTGGCCACATCAGGAATTACGCCGCCCAAAACCAACTGGGCGCGGCCCATCGTTGAGCCGCCATTCTACGGCTACAGCTTACGCACCGGGGTCACTTTTACTTATCTTGGCCTAAAGGTTGACGATACTGCGCAGTGCAGCACAGCAGACGGCCCGATCCAAAACCTTTGGGCGGCAGGGGAAACCATGGCCGGGTCCATTTTAGGGCAAGGGTATCTGGCCGGGTTCGGCATGACCATTGGAACCGTCTTTGGACGCATCGCAGGACGTGAGGCCGCAGCCTATGCAAACTGAATTGTTACAAGAAGCGCGCCGTCAGGCGGAGATCTGCAATGCCTGTCGATACTGCGAGGGTTATTGTTCCGTTTTTCCTGCGTTGCACGCTGAACGTGCCTTTGCGGACGGGGATCTGACACAGTTAGCAAACCTGTGTCATAACTGTCGCGGGTGCTATTATGCCTGTCAATACACCGCGCCGCATGAGTTTGACTTGAACTTGCCAGCTGCATTGGCGGAAGTACGCCGGGACAGCTGGGAAAGTTTTGCATGGCCGCAACCACTTGCGCGGCGGTTCCACAGCCACGGTGGCGCCATTGCTTTGGCGCTTGTGATCGGTTTTGCGGCGCTGTTTATGGCTATTCGTGCCATAGGCTCGGAAGGAGGGGAGGGTTTTTATGCGGTATTATCGCACAACGCGATGGTCGCGATATTTGCGCCGACCTTTCTTTTGCCGTTGGTCAGCGTGGCGGTTAGCTTGAAGCGTTTTTGGCAAGAAGTTGGTGGGCAAGCCATGGCGTTGGCCGACATCAAAACAGCCTTTAAACGTGCAGGCAAGATGCAGGATCTGGCTGCCGGGCATGGCGAGGGGTGCAATTTTGAAGACGAAGACCGATTTAGCCAAGGGCGGCGCCACGTCCATCAGGCGGTTATGTACGGTTTCTTGCTGTGTTTTGCATCGACGTCAGTCGCGACAGTCATGCACTATGGTTTGGGCTTGCATGCGCCCTATGGGTTCTGGTCGCTTCCAAAACTATTTGGTGTTTCGGGCGGTATTTTGCTCACGATTGGCTGTGTCGGTATGGTCATGCTTAAGCTGAAGTCAGATCGCTCACTTGGGGACAGCGCGGCGTGGGGCGGTGATATAGGCTTTATTTTGTTGTTGGGCTTTGTCGGCTTCAGTGGGCTGGTTTTGTATGTGCTGGGCGGGAGCGTGTTTATGCCTGCGCTGCTTGCGATACATTTGGGCGCCGTCTTGACGTTGTTTGTTTTGACGCCTTTTACCAAGATGGCGCATGGGTTCTACCGGCTCGCGGCATTGATACGGGATGCACAGCGCAAGCGGCTTTCCTAGAGCGACCAGAGAGTGTGACGCCAAACGAGGTTGGCGATTGGTGTTTCAATCCAGTGTAGACACACTGCTGTCGTCCCAACCGACAAGAATTTGAGCGTGATCTGACGCATTGATATTAGATCCTGGGTAGGTCACCGCGGAGTGGCCACAGGAATTTCTAGATGCTGCATGAGCGGTTGGTCGGGGTGTAGCAGTTGACGCATGACCGCTTTGGCCAGAAAACTGCCAGCATGGCTAACATCTTCGAATTCGACGATAATGTCCTCGCGAAACATCTTTAGAAGAGGGATAACTTCCTTGGTGTAAACATCAATGCTTTCTCCGAGTGACAGCCCTTGTTGTTCAATCGCGACAATTGCGGCAATCGCCACTTTGGAAGATGAACATAGGATGGCGTCTATGTCTGGTGAGTGTGTAAGGCGATGCGTTATCCAGTGGCGAATTGCATCTGAGGAACGATCGCTATCTACGTTCTGAGCTATACGGTATGCAAGGCCAAGTTTGGGCGCGGTTTCCTCTAACCCTCGGATCATATCTTGCGCATAGTTCTGATTGGCCGGTGGCAATATCGCATGGATGTTTTTGCGGCCGCGCGCGGCGAGATTTTTTAGGGCAGCACAGACAAACGCTTGGTTGTCGTAGTCATAATAGGCGTGTTTATCACACCACTCTGTCCGACCATGTGTTGCAAACGGAAACCCGTGTTTTAAGAGATACTCAACACGTTGGTCGCGCGGCTCGGTCATGTTGAAAATGACGGCGTCTGCTGAATGGGTCTCGACGATATACTTGATGGGGCGCAGCGAATCTTCGTCCGGAAACCAAGGCAATGCATTCAGATGAAACGGTGTGCCGCGCAGCTCGAGGGCAATCGAGTTTGTCAATTTGGCTGAGTTGTTGATGACCTCGCCTTCTGCTGGGACAACAAGTGTGATCACATTTGTTCGACCCGTTCGCAGGCGGACGCCCGCGCGGTTCGGAACATACCCAATGGCGTCTGCTATGCTGCGTACCATCTCCTTGGTGCTTTGGCCGATATCGGGTGCATCGCCCAATGCGCGAGATACAGTAGCCACCGCTAAACCACTGATCCGGGATATAGTTTTCTGCGTCGGGCGCTCTCCTGGCAGAACCAATTGCCTTAGTTCTTCAGCGCTCAGGTTTTCGATTTTTGCCGAATTCCGTTTCATCGCATCCACTCCACGCACTCAAGTTTGCAGCCTGCTCGCTATCTGTTTGGCCTACTCAGTTTTCTCACTGCTTACCAGTCCCGGAACACCCTATCATCTATAGTGGGTGCAAAAAAACACTTGCAACAAAAATCTATAACGATATAGAAATTTACTATAACGTTATAGATCAGGGAGGATGGTCATGAATCGGATTTCGAAATTGCTATCAGTAACAGCGATTGTTGCGGCGTCCAGCGCGTCTGCTACCGAGTTGGAGGTGATGCACTGGTGGACTTCAGGCGGTGAAGCGGCCGCAGTGAAAGAATTCGCCGACGCTTTCAATGGTACAGGCAACACTTGGGTTGATGCCGCAATCGCGGGTGGTGAAGCGGCGCGGGCGGTCATGGTGAGCCGTTTGACCGGTGGAGATCCGATGGGAGCCTTTCAGTTCAATCACGGACGACAGGCCGAAGAGTTGATAGAAGCTGGATTGCTGCGCGACATTACAGATATTGCCGAAGCTGAGGGTTGGAAAGATATCGTGAACCCGCCTTCTTTGCTGGATGCGTGTACGGTTGACGGACGCATCTATTGCGCCCCGGTTAATATTCACTCTTGGCAGTGGATTTGGCTTTCTCATAAAGCCTATGATGATGCGGGAATACCCGTGCCATCCAACTGGACAGAATTTGTGGCGGCCGCGCCGGCATTGACCGAAGCAGGTAAGCTACCGTTGGCTTTGGGTCAGCAAGGTTGGCAGCAGCGCGGCTTGTTCAACGTTCTTTTCGCGGCTCTTGTTTCGAATGACGTTTTCCTCTCCGTCTATCGGGATAAGGATGCCGAAGTTGCCGCTGGAGCCGAAGTCGCTGCAATCTTTGGCGCCGCTAGCGATGCTCGTGCTATGGCGGCGGGCTCTACGGTTCAGAATTGGAACGACGCGACCAATCTGGTCATTACTGGTCAGGCCGGAGGCCAGGTCATGGGCGACTGGGCGCAGGGCGAATTCGCCGTGGCAGAACAGGTTGCTGGTGAAGACTATAGCTGTTTGCCTGGATTGGGCATGACCGAATTGTTGAGCACGGGTGGCGACGCATTCTATTTCCCGGTACTGAATGATGATGCCGAAAAAGCTGCGCAAGCGGAGCTCGCCGCGCTGATGTTGAAACCAGCAACGCAGGTGGCATTCAATCTCAAGAAGGGGTCTTTGCCCGTTCGCGGCGACATCGATCTTTCGACGGCAAATGATTGCATGCAGAAGGGTCTTGAGTTGTTGTCAAGCGGCGCGTTGTTGCCGGATACAGCGATGCTGAACACTCCAGATACGGCTGACCAGATCAGCACATTGTTTGTTGAGTTCTTTTCCGATCCGACGATCACGGCTGAAGACGCACAAGCACAGTTTGTGAAGATTATCGAAAACGCCGAATAATCAAAAATCAGTCAGCCCAAGCTTATTTTGGGCTGACTGATTGGTGTAATAACCTTATCTGGAGACGAGCTCATGGCCGATGCGCGCCCGAGCCAACTCTTCCGCAACAAGTCTGCAAAGATCGCAGCGATCCCAATGATCGTGACGGCGTTGTTTGTTTTTGTCGGCGGGACAGCCTGGACAATAGTTTACAGTTTTACCAAATCTGGCCTCTTGCCCCGGCTTAAGTGGGTCGGCCTAGATCAATATGAACGCCTGTGGTCAACGAAGCGTTGGATCGTGTCCATCGAAAACCTAATGATTTACGGGCTGAGCATGTTGGTGTTGGTCTTTGTGATCGGCTTCATTTTGGCGGCATTGATCGATCAGAAAATTCGATTTGAGAACACGATCAGAACCGTGATTTTGTACCCTTACGCGTTGAGCTTTGTGGTGACCGGTCTGGTGTGGCAATGGATTTTGAACCCGGAATTTGGGATTGAGAGCATTGTGCGAAGCTGGGGGTGGGAGTCATTTGCCTTCGACCCGCTTTATAATGCTGACATAGCGATTTTTGGCGTTCTGATTGCCGGGCTTTGGCAGGGTAGCGGGCTTGTTATGGTTCTGATGCTTGCCGGGTTGCGTGGGATCGATCAGGAGGTCTGGAAGGCGGCGCGTGTCGACGGCATTCCGGCTTGGAAGACTTACATATTCATCGTCATTCCAATGATGCGACCAGTCTTTATCACGACCCTTGTGCTGGTCGTGACGGGTATCGTAAAAATTTACGATTTGATCGTGGCGCAGACTGGTGGTGGCCCAGGCATATCGACTGAGGTCCCAGCAAAATACGTCTATGACATGATGTTTCAGGCAAACAATCTGGGCCAAGGATTTGCGGCTTCTACAATGATGCTGCTGACCGTTGCACTGGTTGTGATCCCTTGGGCATTCCTCGAATTCGGAGGCTCGAAAAAACGTGGTTGATATCACCTCTTCCCAGCTGTCAGGTCCGCAAGGTCCGAAGCCGCGCAAGGCACTTTCGCGCCGCAATATTCTGCTCTACGGCACCTTGTTTGTCGTCACGGTTTATTATGCACTACCGCTCTATGTTATGATCGTGACATCGCTGAAGGGTATGCCAGAGATCAGGCTTGGCAATATCTTTTCCCCACCTGTCGAGGTGACCTTTGAACCATGGGTCAAAGCCTGGGCGCAGGCCTGTACAGGCCTGACTTGCGATGGGTTAAGCACCGGCTTTTGGAATTCGGTCAGGATCACGATCCCGTCGGTCATATTGTCGATCGTGATTGCTTCGGTGAACGGGTATGCGCTGGCCAACTGGAAGTTCAAAGGCGCTGACGCCTTTTTTACTATCCTGATTTTTGGCGCCTTTATCCCCTATCAAGTGATGCTCTACCCAATTGTGATTATGCTGCGCGAAATCGGCCTTTATGGGTCGCTTACGGGTCTTGTGATTGTTCACACAATTTTTGGCATGCCAATCCTGACTTTGCTATTTAGAAACTACTTCACGTCACTGCCAGAGGAACTTTTTAAGGCGGCGCGCGTGGATGGAGCCGGGTTTTGGGGGATCTATTTCCGCATCATGGTTCCGATGTCGCTGCCTATTTTCACGGTTGCAATGATCTTGCAGGTGACTGGGATTTGGAACGATTTCTTGTTTGGGGTCGTCTATACGAGACCGGAATCCTACCCGATGACTGTTTCGCTCAACAATATCGTAAATTCGACGCAGGGCGTGAAAGAGTACAACGTCAACATGGCCGCAACCATCATTACAGGCCTTGTTCCACTCACGATCTATTTCGTTTCAGGAAAACTCTTCGTCCGCGGTATCGCCGCCGGCGCAGTCAAGGGGTGATGCCTTATGAATAAGTCAGTTGAAATCAAAAACCTCGATCTGGAGTTTGGCGCTGTTAAGGTGCTTCAGAACCTTAATCTGGATATCGGAAAGGGTGAATTCCTGGTCCTTCTTGGATCGTCGGGATGTGGCAAATCCACATTGCTAAATTGCATTGCGGGACTGCTTGATGTCACGGCCGGGCAAATTCACATCAACGACAAAAATGTGACATGGGCTGAACCGTCAGAGCGTGGTATCGGCATGGTTTTCCAGTCTTATGCGCTTTACCCGCAAATGAACGTTGAGGGAAATTTGTCTTTTGGTTTGAAGAACGCAAAATTGCCGAAGGATGAAATTGCAAAACGGATCAAGCGTGCGTCGGAAATTTTGCAGATCGAACCTCTTTTGAAACGCAAACCGGCGGCTCTGTCCGGAGGGCAACGACAACGGGTCGCCATTGGTCGCGCTTTGGTTAGGGATGTCGATGTATTTCTGTTTGACGAGCCGCTTTCGAACTTGGACGCAAAACTGAGAGCGGACCTGCGGGTCGAGATCAAACGCTTGCACCAGAATCTCGGCAATACAATGGTTTATGTGACACATGACCAGATCGAGGCGATGACGCTGGCTGATCGGATTGCGATTATGCGAGGTGGTCAAATCATGCAGTTGGATTCTCCGGAGGAGATCTATGGTCGCCCGGTGAACAAATATGTTGCCGGTTTCATTGGTTCGCCTTCGATGAACTTTCTGGAAGGACGAATTGAGGGTGACGTGTTCTTGGTGGGTGATCTCGCCATACCGCTCGCTGGTTACGAATTTGCCAGCGGTAATGCCGTGAGCGGCGAGGCGTCTTTGGGAATTCGGCCTGAACACGTGGTGACCGGCGAGTTGGTTGGCAATGCGCCGTTTCAGATCGACATTGATGTCAGCCTGATTGAGCCGACGGGGTCAGATACCTTGGTTGACTGTGAAGTTGCGGGACATCCATTCCGCGTGCGCATGGATGGTCAAGCAAAGATTAAGGTTGGGGAGCGATTGCGCCTCGGTCTTGACCTGTCCAAAGCCTCTCTTTTTGACAAGACGTCAGAGTTGCGGCTGTGAACTAAGAAAACAGAATTCGAAATGTTAACGGCCGGCCTATTGGCCGCGCTTTGTTTGGAGGACTAAAAATGCCTGCTATTTCTTACCAGCTCTATTCTTCTCGCAATTGGGATGTTGAAGAAACGTTCAAAATGTTGGCTGAGTTGAATGTGAAAGAAGTTGAAGGTTTTGGGCCATATCTGGACGATCCAGAGAGAACTAGGACCTTGCTTGATGAGCATGGGATGGCGATGCCGACCGCGCACTTTGCGCTCGATCTGGTGGAGAAAAACCCGGAAGAGGCCATCGCAATAGCCAAGACGATTGGAATAAATACAATTTTTGTACCGTTTTTGGCGCCTGATGACCGGCCAACAACGGCGGAAGGTTGGAGAGCATTTGCAGCGCGATTAGCCAGTGCGGGAGTTCCGATCGTGGAGGCCGGGCTGAAATTTGGGTGGCACAATCACGAATTTGAGCTGATCCCGGTGGATGGCATCATGCCGCTGGATGTTATTGCCGAAGCATCGGATGACATCATGATCGAGTTGGATTTGGCGTGGGTTAAAGTGAGCGGACAAGATCCGGTAGAGTGGCTGAAGAAGTATGCCGGCCGTGTGGCGGCTGCGCATGTTAAGGACATTGCACCCACCGGCGAAAACGCCGACGAAGATGGTTGGGCAGATGTTGGGCATGGAACCATGAACTGGCCTGAAATCAAGGCGGCAATGGATGCAGCAGATGTTCAGCGTTACATCATCGAACATGACAACCCGAGTGATCACAAGCGGATGGCGTCACGCTCGCTGGCAAGTGTTCAAGCGTTTTGAGGCGAAACTAATATGACTATTTCTGGTGTTGGTATCGTCGGATGTGGCAATATCTCGGCGTCTTACCTCAAGCTTGCGCCGTTGTTTAATTTTCTGGATGTCCGGGCGGTTGCAGATTTGAACATGGATGCCGCCCGCGCACGAGCAAGTGAGTTTAATGTGCGCGCGGAGACAATCGAAGGTCTGCTGGCGGCGGAGGACATCGAGATTGTTGTTAATCTCACCGTGCCTGCGGCCCATTTTGAAGTTACAAAGCGGATTTTGGAGAGCGGTAAACACGCCTACTCGGAAAAGCCGTATGTGCTGTCGTTGGAAGAAGGAGAGGCGCTGCGCGAAGTCGCGAGCGAAAGGGGCCTTCGTGTGGGCTCGGCACCGGATACATTTCTAGGCGGTGCACACCAGTTGGCGCGTGCTGTGCTGGACGAAGGGTTAGCGGGCGAAATTGTTGGAGGGACGTGCCATGTAATGTCGCATGGCATGGAGGCGTGGCACCCAAATCCTGACTTTTTCTTTCAAACGGGTGGGGGGCCGGTACTCGACCTTGGACCATATTATATCACGAATTTGGTTCAGTTGATCGGCCCGGTGAAGGCAGTGACGGCGATGGCGTCGGCCAGTTTCTCCACGCGAACCATCGGCAAAGGTCCGCGACTGGGAGAGACGGTACCTGTTGAAACGCCAACAAACATTCATGCCATTCTGGAGTTTCGGAACGGAGCCTTGATCACGCTGGGTGCAAGTTGGGATGTTTGGGCGCATCGCCACAAAAACATGGAACTCTATGGAGAGAAGGGATCGCTCTTTGTACCCGATCCTAACTTCTTTGGGGAGGCCGTCCAATTTGCAGGAGAAAATGGCTCCATCGAGGAAGTTCCGAGCCGTGACCATCCGTTTGGAGTGCCCAATGATACGGATAATGCAGGGATTGGACGCGCGAATTACCGCTGCGCAGGACTTGCCGACATGGCGGCGGCCATTGCGGAAGGTCGGCCACACCGCTGCAGTCTGGAGTTGGCGACACATGTTGTTGAAGTGATGACGGCGGTCCTTAAATCGGCGAAAGACCGACAGTGGATTGAAATGTCGACGACCTGTGAGCGCCCTGCGCCATTGACTCCCGAGCAGGCAAGCCAATTGTTGCGCTGAAGATTAGCAAAAGGTTAGCCAGCAAAAAGCCCAGCCAGAAAACTGGCTGGGCTTTTCTTACGACCGAAAACTTCGATCAGAAATGTACGGAACGCGCACCCAGCGGAGTTTGCTTCGGCGGCGCAAACTTGGTCAGATCAATGCCCTTGACGGCGGTTTTGTACTCTTCAATCGTCGGAGTACGACCAAGGATGGCAGAGAGTACCACAACCGGGGTTGAACCAAGCAGCGATTCACCTTTCTTGGTCGCGCTGTCTGCAACCACACGGCCTTGGAACAGACGTGTGGACGTAGCCAGAACGGTGTCGCCCTTGGCGGCTTTTTCCTGGTTACCCATGCAAAGGTTACAGCCGGGGCGTTCGAGGTAGAGAATATTCTCATACTCGGTCCGGGCCGTTGTCTTGGGGGCGTTGTCATCGAATTCAAAGCCGGAGTACTTTTGCAGCACTTCCCAGTCACCTTCTGCCTTCAACTCGTCGATAATGTTGTAGGTTGGTGCGGTGACCACGAGCGGCGCGTTGAATTCGACCGAACCTTGCGACTCTTCAAGATTGCGAAGCATCTGGGCGACGATCTTGATGTCACCTTTGTGAACCATGCAGGAGCCGACAAAGCCCAGATCCACCTTCTTTTCCGCTTTGTAGAAAGAAATTGGGCGGATCGTGTCGTGAGTGTAGCGCTTGGACACATCCACGTTATTGACATCGGGGTCCGCGATCATTGGTTCGTTGATCTGATCTAGGTCGACGACCACTTCGGCGGAATACTTGGCATTGGCATCCGGGGTCAGGGCAGGCTTTGCGCCCGATTTGATTTCGGCAATGCGGGCGTCAGCCTTGGCGATCAAGCTGGCGAGCATTCCGTTATCATGCTCCATGCCTTTGTCCATCATGATCTGAATACGCGACTTGGCGAGTTCCAGCGACCCGATCAGTGTTTCGTCATTCGAGATACAAACCGATGCTTTGGCCTTCATTTCGGCTGTCCAGTCGGTGAAGGTAAAGGCCTGATCCGCAAGCAGCGTTCCGATATGCACCTCGATCACACGGCCCTGGAAGACGTTGTCGCCATGCTGCGCGAGCATTTGCGCCTGAGTGGCGTGCACAACATCGCGGAAATCCATGTGGTCGGCCATTTGTCCTGTGAAGGTCACCTTAACCGATTCCGGAACAGGCATCGACGCCTCACCAGTAGCCAGCGCAAGCGCGACGGTACCGGAGTCCGCGCCAAAGGCCACGCCTTTTGACATGCGCGTGTGGCTGTCTCCGCCAATGGTAACGTCCCAGTCGCTTACAGTGATGTCGTTCAGCACCTTGTGGATAACATCGGTCATCGCATGATATTCGCCCTTGGGGTCACGCCCGGTGACGAGGCCGAAATCGTTCATGAACTTCATCAGACGCGGTGTGTTGGCCTGAGCCTTGAGGTCCCAAACGGACGCCGTGTGACAACCGGACTGGTACGCGCCATCAACAGTGGGCGATACGACGGTAGCCGCCATCGCCTCTAGTTCCTGCATGGTCATCAGACCCGTGGTGTCCTGACTGCCCACGATGTTCACGGCGACGCGGACGTCGGAACCGGCGTGCAATACCTTGCCCGGAGTGTTGCCACGTGCATTGGCGTTGAAGATTTTCTCAACGGCGGTCATGCCCTGACCTTCATGGCTGATTTCCTTGGATGGGGCAAAGACCGACTTGAGCTCGACGCCCAAAGTCTCGCAGGCAAGCGTCTGCAGCTTCTTGCCAAAGACAATGGCGTAAGAACCGCCCGCCTTCATGAATTCCATCTTTTGTGGCGTGAAGGAAGAGGACATGTCCACCAGCTCTTCACCGCCTTCGGCGCTATAGAGTTTCTTATCTTTAGTGTTGATTTTGAGAACCGTGCCGGTCTCGACAGAGTACTTCTGCTCAAGGATTGGGTTGCCATCGTTGTTTAGGATCGCCTTGCCGTCAGCATCCACCTTCTTGACCCAATTCTTCAAGTCGACACCTATGCCGCCGGTCACGCCAACAGTGGTCAGGAAAATCGGCGAGATGCCGTTGGTGCCAGCAACGATTGGCGCAAAATTAACAAAAGGCACATAGGGGCTGGCTTGTTTGCCTGTCCAAAGGGCCACGTTGTTGACGCCCGACATCCGTGATGATCCGACACCCATCGTACCTTTTTCGGCGATAAGCATAACTCGCTTGCCGGGGTGTTGCAGTTTGAGGGCTTGGATCTCTTCTTGCGCCGTCTCGGAAATAAAGCACTTACCATGCAGTTCCCGGTCAGAGCGGGAGTGAGCCTGATTGCCGGGGGACAAAAGGTCGGTCGAGATGTCACCTTCGGCTGCAATGTATGTGACAACTTCGATTTCTTCGTCGATGTCAGGAAGAGTGGTGAAGAATTCCCCAGCTGCGTAGCTCTCCAGGAGCGATTTTGCGATGGCGTTGCCCGCTTTATAGGCGGCCTCGATGCGGTCCGTGTCGGCCTCATAGAGGAAGACTTGCGTTTTAAGCACGTCAGCGGCCTTGGTGGCCAATTCGGCTTTTTCGCTCAAAGCAACATCCAGAAGAACGTCAATGGATGGGCCACCTTTCATATGCGACAAAAGCTCAAAGGCGTAGTCAACTGAGATTTCTTCAACGACGGTTTCACCCAATACGATTTCTTTGAGAAATCTTGCCTTCGCGCCTGCCGCGCTCGTTGTTCCGGGCAATGTATTGTAGATCAAGAAATTCAGGGATTGTGCGCGATGCTTGTTTTCGGTTTCCTTGATTTGAGCAATAATTTCTTCAGTCAGTGCCGCGTCGTCAATCGGCTTAGGGCTCAACCCTTGATCTTTGCGGGTTTCGATCTCTTCGAGGTATGTGATGTACAAGCTCATGGCGGTCCCAGCTACTAAGTGTCAAATTGCGTTCACACATCGGAAACGAGTGTCATTGTCTGCCGAGCGTGCTTTGTATGCGGCGGTATACCAAAATTGCCGGAAGCGCAAGTGTCCGCTCTGTAGCAAAGTGTCTCAGTGTCGGGATGGTGAGTGGATGCTCTGTTTAAGGGGATTGAAGCTCAATACATTTATTTCTTGCGAATGCAATGAATATGGTAACAAAATGAAGGTGTTGTTCCGTATGCCGTTAAGTTCGCCTTTTAGCGTGAAGGTATAGCGGCCGGGGGACGGAAATTTCTATGCAGTGACCGATCTGAATTGAAGGTCTAAGGCAGGTGATCGAAATGATTGTGACATTGGTTTACTGGTTGAGCTTGATCGTGACATTGGCAATTGGTTTTGTCTACTTTCGCGATCTCGGCGACGTGTCACAAATGGTTTTGAAGGTTAAGCGGAGCAACATGCTTCGCTTCATTCGTCATGAGTACACATTCCTGATAATCGGCGGCGTGGCGTTTGCTGTATTTACGGTTGTGCAGTTTCTTTTTAGTGTGGGGCCACTTTGGATTTGGCTATTTGCCACGGCTCTTGTCGTTCTATTATATGGGTTTCCGTATATCTGGGTGCATGTGGGATTGCGCAATCAGTCCAAGGTAGCAGAGTTCGTATCGATTGCCGAAGCGCGGGCCTATGTTGCTCCGTCTAACCAAGTTCTCGTGATGGAGAACAATGGCGTGGCGAGAGCTCACCCTCAAGCGCAGCTGCTGAGACCTCATTTGGCTGGAAATGATGAAGGCTTGAACGGCGAGAACGTCATCATGACGTACTGTGCCATGGCGAATTTGGGTATCGGCTATACTCCCGAAATTGAAGGGGAGACGGTGGATCTGGATGTGCTTGCTCAACATGGCAATAACCTAGTTTTGCGCGACAACAAGACCGGAGAGCCGGTGCAACAGATCTATGGGTTTCGCGAACGTGACATAGCATCTGATCAGTCCGGGCCTGTTTGCCCGATGCGTCCCACGTTAGCGATGCGCCCGTGGCCCACATTTCGCATGACATTCCGTGCGTTTGAAAAGGCGTATCCTGACGGCACTGTTTTTATTAACAAGCCTTCGTCAAACCCGATCCTGTTTTTGTTCGATATGGCCTTAGAAATGCTCTTTGCCGCGTCCATCGAACGACAACACCGGGAAGCCAAGCCGGTTATGGACAATATGACTCACTATGACGAACGACTACCCAATAAGACGTATGTTTGGGGTATCGACATCGACGGAGATGCAGTTTGTTGGACTGACGACTTTGTAATTGATCAGGGCGGCCTCGTGAATGCCACTGTTGGGGGGCGGCCGGTGGTTGCCGCCTGGGATCCCAGGTTTGAGAGCCTTGGCGTTTGGTACAATGACACCGGTGAATCGGTTCAGGAAATCGACTTTTTCGGCGATTCACCAGCTGGCCGTTTGGAGCGGGTTGAAGGACTGAGACCGGGGCTTTTCTGGCATGTTTGGGTTGAATTCTTTCCGCACACGGATCTGAACAGATTGGACGATGCTGAGGCCGATACTGCTGCCAGTTCTAGGCAGGCATAATTTGACCCCTTGGCGATGGCGGAACTGAAAATTCTAGGGAGCAAGAGATGAAGGCGACACTAAAAGGCACTGTTTTGAGTATAGCGGTCTTGCCGTGCTTTGCTCAAGCTGACGCGATCAAGCATGATGCGGAGTATTATATTCTTCTTGATCAGCACGCCGAGGCGTGGGCCGAAGATGATGCCGCCGTAGACGCGGAATTGGCGGGTTTTCGCGAGCGAAACGGCGGCACCGCACCCAATATCATCAGCATTCTCATCGATGATCTTGGTTTTGGAGATATGGGTATCCCCGAGCTGAACGCGGTGCGCGGCTATGAGACGCCGAATGTTAACGACTTTTCAGACGAAGCTTTGCGAATGGTGCGTATGTACACGGAACCGTCCTGCACCCCGACGCGCGTGGCCCAAATGACCGGTCGATTGCCTGTGCGCACAAGCATGGGAAATACGCAGGTGGATATCGTTGGCGAGGGTTTGCCGGGCGACGAAGTCTTGCTGCCGGAGCTTCTCAAAGAAGTTGGCTATGCGACGTCTCATGTCGGCAAGTGGCACATGGGGGACATCGCGGAAAGCTGGGCGATGAACCAAGGATTTGACTATGCACAGATGGCGGTGCACCAGCAGGGTCAGCTAACGATCTACCATGACGATGCAATCCGAGAGCAGGTGTCGGTCGGGATTTTCGACTATGAAGACACCTACACGGTGGATGATTTCTTCCGACCGGATGCGTCGGCCATGATGACTGTGATCGAAGGCGAAGCAGGAGGCAGCGTGCGCGAAATTCGCATGGAAAATGGCGAACGTTGGAACACGGCCAAATATGACGAGATGAATCAGGCGTTTCAGGACAAAACTCTATCTGAACTGGAGCGTTTGGCTGGGGGCGAGGAGCCATTCTTTTTGCAATACTGGCCGATGATCCCACTGCACAATACTCGCACAGGACGGGATGGTCCGGAGAGCCCGAATGCAGGTCTTTATGTTGACAAAATGCAGCAACTGGACAGTTGGTTGGGTGATATCTTTGAGCGGATGGAAGAGTTGGGCGTCGCGGACAACACGATTGTTGTCCTGATGGGGGACAACGGGCATTTCACCAAATACTCGCCGCAGTCCGGGTTTACCCCGATGATTTATCGTGGCGGCAAGGCCGATACGACCGAGGGCGGTATTCGTGTGGATGCGTTTATTCGCTGGCCCGGCATGATTGAGGCCGACGGTCTGCTGAACAGCATTATCCACGTTTCTGATCTGTACACTACACTTGCCCGTTTTGCCGGCGCGGATCAGCATATTCCACGTGACCGTTTGGTGGATGGTGTCGATCAGTCCGCTGCGTTGCTGTTTTCGGATGAAACAAAGGCGCGGCGCGACCATGTGATAGTATATTCTGTGCATACGCCTGCTGCGATTATCAAGGACCAGTTGAAGATGAACATGCCCAAAGCCGGCGAAAATCCGATTGGTGCCAAGTTCTTTGACCTGTTCCGTGATACGCGTGAAGAATACCCTGTTTCGACGGAAGTCGGCGCGTGGGGCGGACAAGAGTTTGTGCGCATTTTTGGTCGTCACAAAGCCCGTAAGGAGCTGTACCCGGACGGCCCAGCCGCCAAGGGTGTGCCATATGAGGGGATCGATAATATTCGTCCCGAAACCGCCGAAGCGGTTCGGCAGTTTCAGGTGAAACGCGCTGCGGTGCAACAGTGAGGGGTGGCTGAGCCATGAGTGAACAAGAAAATAGTACACCTGAGGGAATGCTAAGCAAAATGATGGCTGTCGCGGCTGTTGCGACGGCATTTGTGTCACCTGCGGCAGCTGACCCGGCTGTGTTGTCCTTTTCGCAAGAATGGAGCACTGACCTGACGGGATATATTTTCCTGCCGGTGTCGACGACGGGCACGTCTACTGTTGCCGGTTCATCGGGGTCGATTGACCTTAGCCTGCGTGACGCGCTGGAACTGTTGGACTTTGCGGCGTCGATACGATCCGAGAGCTGGAAGGGGGATTTCGGCCTTATATTTGACGCCAACTACTTGTCTCTTGGGCAAGATTTTGTTGGCGGCGGTGGTGGTAGCGCCCAAGTGGATGTTGAGCAATACTGGCTCGCGTTTATGGGCGCTTATCGCGTTGCGGGCTCAAACGGAGCAGGCGATCGGCCTTATTCTTTCGATATCCATGCAGGCGCACGATACAACAGCCTCAAGCAACAGCTTGATTTGAATGGCCCAGGGCCGGGTATGTCCTTTGGTGGGACTGAAACTTGGTGGGAGCCAGTAATCGGTGCGCGGTATACATGGCAGATCAATGACCGGTGGACCGGTGCGGTTCTGGCAGATGCCGGCGGCTTTGGCGTTAATGGCAGCGACTTGCAGTTTAGCACGACGCTTGGCTTCGATTATGGTTACGACAACGGCGGATCACTGAAGTTGGGCGTGAGGTACTATAGCATCGACTATTCGAACGTACGTTCCGACGGGCTTTTCGCTTATGACGTGGATCAGGTTGGGCCTTTTGTCGGGTATACGTTCCGCTTTTAAAGTAACAACGCCGGCGAGAAACTTCTCGCCGGCGTCCACTCTTGCGTCAATCGTTTTTTCTTAAGCGACTGCGCGCACTTCATTTAAAAGCGACACAAATTCTTCGTCACTCAGAAAGTCCCGCTTCTCGATCCCCTTCTGTTTGACGCGTGTCAGAAGCTCGACCGCCTGCGCGTCATCGAGTTCGCCTAGTCCCAGTTCCTGCATTTTGTAGACTATCGACGCCTTACCACTCTTCTTCCCTAGCACCACTTCTCCGGCCCGCCCCGTAAGCGAGGGGTGGGTTCCAAACATGACCAGCGGGTCGTGCATGACGTATTGAATGCCAATGCCGGACTCTCGAATAAAGTTGCCGTGGCCAAGCACCGGCTTGTTGCGTGCAATCGGAATGTTGGAAATTTCGGAGATGAGCGCCCCCAGTTCTGGAAGCTTGTCCATTTGATATTGCGTGTCGTAACCGTACAATAGGTGCAGGCCCAACATAAGCTCTTCTAGCGCGGCATTACCTGTGCGTTCGCCGAGCCCATTGGCGCAGCTGTGCACGACTTCGGCGCCTGCCGCGACCGCTGCGAGCTCGGTGGCAACACCCATTCCAAAGTCGTTATGGGTGTGTATCTCGATCGGCAGGCCAGTCATCCCCTTGACCCATCCCACCATGTATTTCACCGCCTCTGGTGTCGCGCACCCCATCGTGTCAACGATGCCGATCGAGTCGGGCGGCGACTCGTTCATGATGCCCTTGCACAGGTTTTCAAGATCATCGGGCCGAGCGCGTGTTGTGTCATAGGGGAAGAATACGGCGTACAGCCCCTGTTCGCGCGCGTAATTGATCACGTCCCGGCTCTTCTTGAAGACGTCTTCCCAAGTCCAGCCGAACTGGGTGACAAGCTTTGGGTATCCAATGGGAACCTCAATAACGACACCGTCAGCACCACATTCCAAAGCCATATCAATGTCTTGCTTCATTGCGCGGGCAAATGTGAAAATCTTGGATTTCAGCCCAAGTTTGGAGATTTCGCGAATGGCTTCGGCATCCTGCGGTGATACAGCGGGCATTCCAGCCTCGATACGTTCCACGCCAATTTCGTCCATTTTTGTGGCGATGCGCAGTTTGTCATCAATGGAGAATACAACGCCCGGTGTCTGTTCACCGTCGCGCAAAGTCGCATCGTGAATTTGCACCTTGGGCGGAAGAAGCAGGTCCCTTCGTACATCCTGGTGGAAATTATACGGGCTAACCCACCACTTTCCGTCTTCAAAGTATGTCTCGCGCATGTGGATACCCCTGAATGTCTAAGTGTCATGTTGATTGCGGAATTTATATTATATTTGGACATTTCACAACAAAAAACGATATTTTTGGAAATCTGACAATATCTTGATTTTACGTGTACCTGACCGACCTAGTGCATTTTGCTTGATTGAGTTGCGCTCGGGATACAAATGCCTGTTTGAGCTCGAGAAAATAGTTCAAAATTAGCCATTTAGTTTCTCATCTTGCCTGAAGCCAACTTGAAGGCGCGATGTCGAGATTGCCTTCCAACGTGAAAGCTGAGTGCCCGCGCCATAAAAATTCTTTAGAAATATCGATATAATTTGATTAAGCGAAGTATTTTTGTTTATCTAACGCGCATGAACACAGCAGGCTTTCAAAACCAAACCAACCAATCGTCAACTCAAAGAACGTACCTGACGCTCCGAAACGAGATCATAACCGGGCGGCTTGCCCCCGGAGAGCGACTGAAAGTTGAGACTTTAAAAGAAAACTATGGTGCAGGCGCATCCCCTATTCGAGAAGCTCTAAGTTTGCTGACGTCTGATCAACTCGTGGAACGCATTGATCAGCGAGGTTTCAGAGTGGCTGACACCAGTCGTCACCAGTTTCAGGAAATATTGAACTTGCGCTGTACTTTGGAAGATATCGCGCTGCGCCAAAGTGTTGAAAAAGGTGGGCGCGATTGGGAAGAGAACCTTGTTTTGGTGCATCACTATTTAAGCCGAACAGATCGGGCAGACGCGGAACTTTTTGAAGACAGGCACAAGAGTTTTCACATGGCATTGCTATCTGCATGTGAGTCGCCGGTTCTCATGCGTTTTTGTGGGCAGCTGTATGACTTGAACGTGCGGTATCGGTTTTTGGCTGTTAGATCGAAGACATATTCCAGTAGGAATGTGGAGGGAGAGCACCTAGCTATTCTCGACGCGGCGGTCAGCAAGGACGTTGATCTTGCGTCAAAGCTTTTGATGGATCACTACAGCAGCACCGGCGCATTTCTTGCAGAGCTCATTGATTGAGCAAGGGGGAAATCAGAAATGCTGAAGCTTTATCATGGTAAGACGAGTGTTTGTTCGGCCAAGGTTCGAGTGGGGCTTGCGGAACTAAATCTTCCTTGGGATGGAACTATTCTGGACTTGGGAGCGGGCGAACAAAATGAAGTCTGGTATCTGAAGTTAAACCACAAGGGTGTCGTTCCGACGGTGGTGAATGGCGATGTCCGTGTGGCTGAATCCAGTGTCATATTGGAGTACTTGTCGGATATCGAAGGATCCGGAGCGTTGATGCCAAAAGACCCTGCCAGCCGGGCTATCACGAGAATGTACCTGTCCGATTGCATCGATATTCATGCCGCGATCAATACGTTGACCTTTGCGACATCCAAACGACAGCAGATATTGCAGAAAAAGACAGCTGAACAGATTTCGGCAAGTATCGAGCGTATGGCCAGCCCTGCAAATGCGCTGAAACGGCGCGACATTATCGACAATGGGACAGCGTCTTCTCATGTGACCATTGCTTTTTTTGTGCTCACCTCGCTGTTTCAGCAAATGAGACACGCTTTGTCGGCGGGCCAATGGATGCAGGGCGAAACGTTTGGTTTGGCCGATATCGCGCTGATTGCTTATGTGGATCGACTGGACCGTTTAGGCCTTTCGAGCTTGTGGGCGGAAGTGCCAGATATTTCGCGCTGGTTGGCGGACTGTCGCGCGCGTGAAAGCTATAAAACTGCAATTGAAGCTTATGCTGGGCCAGCTGATGATGACGCGCGTGCGGCTAGAGCGGACGGCAATTGGGACATGATTGAAGATTTGTGGCAAGACTACCAGCTCGGCCACAACGGATCAGGCAAGTGATGATTTTGACGCGTACCTAGCGAGTGTCTTGACCGCCGCCGCCGCTGCGACTTCGTTTTTTTGGTCGAACGCTTCGACGTTACTTGTAAGTTTCGATACGTCATACAAATAGTTCACCATCGCTCCACCAGATTGAAGCAATCCCTTTTCCGAAAGATCTGCTAGGGAATGAACTTGGTGAATTAATGCGCCGTTAGCCAAATGAAATCGCGCCACTGGGTCGATCGGTTTTCCATCAGGTTTTTTTGCATCGAGCAAATAGTGTGCTGCATATTGGCGCAAGGTTTGCGGTTCGGGCAAAATAGCTGTTCGACCCTCAGATTCTAGCCAGCGTGTCAGACCCGGAATGGGTGAGAGTGTCACAAACTTTTTCAGATTTGGCATGTCTCGCGACAGGTCACGAACGACCTGCTTGATGAGAGAGTTTCCGAACGAAATGCCAGCCAATCCAGACTGGCAATTTGAGATCGAATAGAAAACCGCTGTATTTGCTGCACCGGCATCGATTCCTGCACGGTTTTCGCTCAGAACTCCCTGGATCGAGTTTGGTATGCCCTTCGTCAAGGCAACTTCAACAAAGATGAGCGGGTCGTCGGGCATTGAAGGGTGAAAGAAAGCATAACATCTTCTGTCAGGTGGGTGCAGTCTTCGTCGCAGGTCTTCCCAGTTTGTGATCTCATGGACGGCTTCATACGCAATGATGCGCTCCAATATCGAAGCTGGCGTGTCCCAAGTGATCTGCCGCAGAACGAGAAAACCGCGGTTAAACCAACTGCGAAGCAAATGCACCAGATCATGATCGGTGCGGCCCAAATCAGGTTCTTCTTTGATTTCGCTGAGCAAGGTGGATCTTAACTGAACCAGCTCAGCCGTTGCACCGGGTGCCTGATTGAGGCGCCGAAACAATTCTTGTCTTTGTGGTTCGGATGCCCGGGACAAAGCGCTAAAGTTTTCAAGGGTGGGAAATTTCTCGTATTGCCTTGCCAGCTTGGCGACCAAGGCAGCGTCTATGTCCAATTGAGTGTTCAAAAATGCGAAGAATTCAGCTCGGTTTTCTTGCGATTGATCCCTCAATCTATTGAGTATCGATGTCGCAAGATGTTGGCCCGAGGCTTCTGATTTTTCAGCCAGCAATTGCATACATAGTTCATTCACGGATCCCCCTTTTCCATTGTTTTTTTGAAAAGGGTGTCGATCCAGCAATGTAGACAGAAGATCGCCAAGAGCGTTTGGGTTAGACATACGTCACTCAACTTATTTTAGCTTTGCCGCGCCAGTCGACAGGCCGACATTAATCGTCAGGTTCCCTTCGTTGACCAGCCACTTCCTTAATGTGAAACCTCGGGCACCTGATGCATGCATTGGGTCATTTTCAGCTAGCTCTTTAGCCGCTTTCATTGAATCCGCTCGATACAAGATCAACCCTGCGCCAACCATGGTTTCGCCTGTCGGGTCTGACAAGGGGCCAGCAAGGACAAGCGTTCCCTTCTCCTCCAGTTGCCGCTGATAATCCAGATGGCTTGGCAAGTTGGCTTTTACGTCTTCGGGAGCTCCTGCTGGAGTAGATTCAACAACATATAATTCCAATGCGAGCGCGCCGCGCCCGCGCGCCATATCCTTGTACTCGTTCCATGCAACCATGAGATATCTCCATTTTCACGTTCTATAATAAAAAATCGATTTTATTTGACAAGATAAAATATCATCGTCAAAATGTCGATAACAAGAGAGGCGTGTCTGGAAGGCGGACGGTGATTCCGCAGTTGGCCTTCTAACTCCGCATCGCGGAGTCGCTCGCGGATCATGAAAAGAGTAGTTTTAAAGGCCGTTTGGCTCAGAGGGAAAAAGTATGGCGGCATTGACCGGGGAGACTCTGGAGCGAGCGCGCGCCGAAGCGCAGAAGGCCGTGCGAGATCTGCGTCAGCAGCGAACAACATTGGATCAAGTGTCCGTCGACATCATTCTAACTGATGCGCGCTCTCACTATGCTTGGCAGGACAAACCGGTTTCAGATGAGCTTTTACATCGGCTGTATGAAATGACTGCAGCAGGCCCGACAAGTATGAATACATGTCCGGCGAGGTTTATCTTTGTAACGTCAGCGGAAGGGAAGCAAAGGCTGGCCAAGTCTTTAAAGGAAAAGAATATTGACAAGATGATGGCAGCACCGGTCACGGCGATTATTGCCCATGATCTGGAGTTTTGGCGAGATCTTCCGTTCCTGTTCCCACATGAAGATCGTCGCCCACACTTCGAAGGAAAACTGGCACATTCCGAGTCCACGGCCTTTCGCAATGGTACATTGCAAGGTGCATATTTCATGATCGCGGCGCGCGCGCTGGGTTTGGATGTCGGTGCGATGAGTGGCTTTTCCAATGAAATCGTCGACGAGGAGTTTTTTGAGGGAACAACGCTGAAGTCCAATTTTTTGTGTAACTTGGGCTATGCCGACGAAAGCGCTCTGTTTCAGAAATTACCGCGCTTTCCTTTCGAAAAAGCGTGTTGGTTCGAGTGAGGGTGTTATGGCAATACGAATGAAAACCTCCGTGACCCTTAAGGCGCAGGCTGAATGTGTGTCGCATTCGCGTGCCGACATTAAGGTGCGCGATCTGAGTTTTGCAATAGATGAACCGACCGCAAGGGGCGGAACCAATGCGGGCCCGACACCAACTGATACAGCGTTGGCCGCATTGATCGGATGCACCAATGTGATTGGCCACAAATGTGCTAGCGCGATTGGTGTCGATATTGGCAATCTTAAGATTGATGCTTCCTGCGAATTCGACCGTCGGGGTGTGACGCTCGAGCAAGAAATCGAAGTGCCGTTCACGTCCGTCAAATTGACCGTTCTTGCCGGCGGTTCCGCCGATCAAGCGGCGCTAGATCGGGTCGCCGAAGAGACCGAAAAATATTGCCCTTTATCAAAGCTGTTCAAGGCTGCGGGCACTCATGTGGAGGTGCATTGGAGGCCGCTTTAGGCCCGTCACATCCACGCAATCCATCAAGGGAGGAAACGATGGCTGCATTTTCAAAGGGACTGGCGCTAGGCGCGCTAATGGTGGGGCTGGCTGCTGCACCTGGTTTTGCCGCAGAAAAAATAAAAGCGGTTGTGATCGACGGATACCCGGCCCGAGCGCTGTGGGTGAAAGAGTTCACGAACTTCTTTATTCCGGAAGTTGACAAGCGTTTAGCGGAATCCGGAAATTACGAAATGGACTGGCAAGAAAGCTATGGTGGATCCATCGTTAAGCCCAAGGGCGTACTAGAAGGCGTCAAGCTGGGTCTTGGTGACATCGGAATCGTGACAACTATTTTCCACAGTTCGAAACTGCCCAGCCAAGCAATTTCGGCCGTGACACCTTTTGTAGCGGCGGATGCACGCGCAGTCGCTAAGGCGGTAGACGAGATCGCTAAAGAATATCCCACAATGCAAAACGAGTTTGCCGCGCAAAATCAAGTCTACCTTGCGACGGGTGTTGTGCTGGACACCTATCAGGTGTTTTCCAAGGACCCGATCACGACAATCAGTGACATCGAAGGTAGCAAGGTTGCTGGTGCGGGTATGAACTTGCGGTACCTGGAAGGTATCAATGGTGCTGCGGGTGTCCGTGGCGGTTTGACGGATTTCTATAATATGTTGGATACTGGGCTGGTTGATAAAGCCATGCTGTGGCCAGAAGCAGCTAAGACATTCAAGATCGCAGAAGTTGCCCCTCATATGCTCAAGGTCGACCTTGGTGCGGTGAATTCTAAAACCATCACCGTGAACAAAGACTATTGGGAGGGCCTTCCCGAAGAGGTGCAGAATGTTCTGCTTGAGGTCGCAGTTCTGTATCGAGACCATGTCGCGGGCATTGCAATGGATCGCGCCGCAGCAAGCCGTGACGCGTACACTGCAGCAGGCGGCACAATCACAGAGGCTAGTGCGGCAGATCGTCAAGCCTGGGCAGAAGCAATGCCCAACATCGCTGCGGAATGGGCGGACACATTGAATGGCAAGGGTGAGCCTGGCACGGAAATGCTGGAAAGCTACCTTGGCAAGTTGAACGCCGCTGGCTTTAGCGGGCCGCGCGACTGGACCGCTGGTTCCGGATCATAAGAACACAGTTAAGGCCCGAAGACAGGACTCTTGAGACATGAAAAAACTGCTTTCAGGCCTTTCCAAAACCGGCAACGGGATTGCCATCGGCGCGAATGCCGTTGGCACTCTCGTTGTGCTTGGATTGGTGGCCATCGTAAACTTTGATGTCGTCGCCCGAGGGGTGTTCAATTCACCTTTTCTTGGTGCGGTCGAGGTTGTGCAGTTCTCGATGGTACTAATCGTCTTTCTGCAATTGCCCGATGTTGTCCGGGTCAACCGGCTAACGCGTTCGGATGGGTTTCTGGTCGTTATCGGCGGTAAATACCCGCGCTTTGCAGCTGGATTGCGCCATGTGATCGACACCGTGTCAGCCGTATTCATGGCACTAATTGCAGTTACGATCTGGCCGGAGTTTGTCGATATGCTCGAAACCAAAGATTACTTTGGCGTGCCAGGCGTATTCACAGCCCCTTGGTGGCCAATCAAACTGACCATCTTTCTGAGCGCCCTCTTGTGCACGATCATTTTCGCACTCAAAGTGCTTGCCCCCGCAGAGAAACCTGAACTGATACGCGTTCCTGAACATGAGGACGAAACATGAGTCCTATCGAACTTGGCATGATTTCGGTCGGTGCCATAGTCATTCTGATTTATCTCGGGGTGTACATTCCGATCGCGCTGGGTGTGGTGTCTTTTGTCACCATCTGGATGATGCGCGACAATTTCGACTTGTCTATGAACCTGCTGAAAATCGCAGTTGGCGACAGCGTCATGGAATACACGTTTGCGACTGTCCCATTATTTACTTTCATGGGATTAGTTGTGTCCAAGGCTGGCCTTGGCAGTGACGTCTATGACGTTATGAGTACCGGATTCCGTCGAGTTAAAGGTGGTATCGGTATGGCGACGGTTGGGGCGAACGCTGTTTTTGCTGCTGTTACCGGATCGTCCATCGCGTCCGCATCGGTCTTTTCAAAAGTTTCAGTGCCGCAAATGCTGCGCTATGACTATAATCCGCGTTTTGCCGTGGGTGTCGTCGCAGGCTCATCCGTATTGGGCATGATCATTCCGCCATCGGCGATGTTGATCATTTACAGCTTTGTAGCCGAGCAATCGGTGGGCGAAATGTTCCTTGCTGGGGTCGTGCCGGGTTTGATGCTGGCTGGGGCGTATATTGGCGCGATTTGGTTCATGGGGCGGTTCTTTCCCAACTTTGTTGGTGGGCGCCCAGCCGAAGACTACGAGTTGATGCCATGGGGTGAAATCGCGTCCAAAACACTTCCCACCGTCAGCCTGATACTCGTTGTGCTTGGCGGCATATATACGGGCTGGCTAACGCCGGTTGAGGCCGGGGCAACTGGTTCGCTCGTCGCGCTGTTGATCGCATTGATACGGCGGCGAATGACTCTGAAGGGATTTTGGGAGGCGTTGCTGGAGACCGGACACATCACCGCGTCCATCCTTTTCCTGATTACGGCGGCGTCGATCTATAGCAGGATGCTCGGCTTGGCCGGTCTGCCCAATGAACTGGGGGATTTACTGGCAGGCAGCAATGCGAG
Source organism: Shimia abyssi (assembly GCF_003014475.1). Lineage (GTDB taxonomy): Bacteria > Pseudomonadota > Alphaproteobacteria > Rhodobacterales > Rhodobacteraceae > Shimia > Shimia abyssi. The sequence goes on from NZ_PYGJ01000017.1 coordinate 51,999, forward strand.
CTTCTTTACAGTCATGTTCTTATACGTGCTGTTAATGCTTTTCCTTGGCACTCTTTTGGACACGGCTTCGATAATTCTGATCGTTGTGCCTTTGTTCCTGCCACTAGTCGAGCCTATGGGGCTAAGCCTTGTGTGGTTTGGCATCATTACGGTGGTCGGGGCTGAAATCGGTTTGCTGACACCGCCGCTTGGTATCAGCTGTTTTGTGATCAAGGCCACCCTGAATGATCCGCGCATCTCGCTCAAGGATGTGTTTCTGGGCGCGTTGCCCTTTGCAGGTGTGATGCTGATCGTCTTGATCCTGCTGATCCGCTATCCGGCGCTCAGCTTGGCAATTCTGAACTAGGAGGCGCAGATGCGCACAGTCACAAAAGATAACATCACCGATGTGTTCGCGGCTTATTTTGGGGAAGACACCGACCCGCGTGTCAAGGAAGTGCTGAGCGCATTAGCACGTCACATGCATGACTTTGCTAGAGAAGTGAACCTGACGCATGACGAATGGCGCGTGGGCATTGATTTCCTGACGCGGGCCGGAAACATCACCACTGACGAGCGGCAGGAGTTTGTTCTGCTGTCTGATGTCATGGGGATGTCATCGCTGGTTGATATGCTGCACTCGGTGCCTGAAGCCACAAGCTCGTCCGTGCTTGGGCCGTTCCATGTGTCCAATCCGCCCCCGTTAGATGTGGGCGGTGACATGAAACGGGACTTTGGCGGTGATGTTTTACTTGTAGAAGGCACAGTCAGGGATCTGGAAGGAAACCCGATACCCGGCGCGCAAATCGACATTTGGCAAACCGCGCCAAACGGCATGTATTCCAGTCAGGACCCTGATCAGGACATACACTCGTTCCACGGGTTAATGACCGCAGACGAAAACGGACGCTACGCGTTTACTACAGTCAGGCCAGTGGAATACACGGTGCCAGATGATGGCCCTGTGGGCGATATTCTTAGGGCTGCCGGGCGACACCCGTGGCGCCCCTCGCATCTGCACTACATTGTCTCTGCGCCAGGATTTCGAAATCTGGTGACCGAGGTATTCCCCGATGACGACCCATATCTGGACCAAGACACCGTTTTCGGCGTGCGTGATGATTTGGTGATGACATACACGCGCCAACCTGCCGGAAGCTTTCCAGACGGGTTTGCTCTTTCGGGTAAAGTGGACGGCGCATATTTGCGTGTCGACTTTGATTTGGTACTGGCCGCCGACCCCGGCTGAGATACAGCGGCCAGTTGTTTTAGATGCATGCTTTAAAAAGGCCCGTGAGGTTTTCGCGGGTCAATTCGATTGGGTTTCCACCACAGGACGGGTCAATTATCGCGCCTTCGACCAGTTCGGGAATGGCATCAGCGGTCACGCCTAGATCAGAAAGTCGTTTGGGAATGCCAAGGCTGTCGTTGAGGTCATCCACAAAGGCGCGGAAACCGTCAAAACCACCATCTATTCCCAAATAGGCCGCGACCGGCCCAAAGCGATCCGCAATTTCAGACGCATTGAATTCAAGCACTGAAGGCATGCACACCGCGTTTGTTGTGCCGTGATGCGTGTTAAACATCGCGCCAACTGGGTGGCTCATCGCGTGGATCGCGCCAAGCCCTTTTTGAAAGGCGGTGGCACCCATGGCCGCTGCGCTCATCATCTGGGCGCGTGCCTCAATGTCGGTGCCATCGGCATAGGCGCGGGGCAGGTAATCCTTGACCAAACGCATCCCTTCGAGCGCGATACCCTGTGACATTGGGTGATAATGCGGGCTGGAATAGGCCTCAACGCAATGCGCAAAGGCGTCAAGCCCGGTGCCGGAAGTGATGAACTTGGGCATACCAACAGTCAGCTCAGGGTCGCAAATCACGACGGTTGGCAGCACCTTGGGGTGAAAGATGATCTTCTTAACATGGGTTTGCGAGTTCGTGATGACACTCGCGCGCCCCACCTCAGAGCCCGTCCCAGCTGTTGTTGGCACGGCGATGATCGGCGCGATGGCATCTGCATCCGCACGAGTCCACCAATCGCCAATATCCTCGAAATCCCAGACGGCCCGAGTTTGACCGGCCATAAACGCGACCATCTTACCCAAGTCGAGACCGGATCCGCCGCCGAACGCAATCACACCATCATGACCACCTGCATTGTAGGCGGCCACACCAGCGGCCAAATTCACTTCGTTGGGGTTTGGGTCAACTTCAGAAAAAAGCGCGCGGCCCAGTCCGGCGGCGTCCAGAACATTCAGTGTGGATTGAGTGACAGGCAGTTCGGCAAGGCCGCGATCTGTCACCAAGAGTGGGCGCTTGATACCCGCGTTCGCGCAAGCGTCGGGCAATTCAGAAATTCGACCTGCGCCGAATTTGATTGTTGTGGGATAAGACCAGTTTCCGACAAGTGACATCAGTTGGTGACCTTCTTGAGATGGTAGGATTTGGGACGTGTGAGGTTGTGATAGCCGATGACAGAAAGCCCGCCACCTCGACCGGTGTTTTTACAGCCGGTCCAGCAGAGGCCGGGATCAAGATAATCCGCCCGGTTCATGAACACGGTGCCTGTTTCGATCTGGTCACCTACAGCGGCTGCGCGATCAATGTCTGCGGTCCATAGACTTGCCGTGAGACCAAATTCGCTGTCATTCATCAGTGCAATGGCCTCTGCATCGCTAGACACTTTCATGATGCCGACAACGGGGCCAAAACTCTCGTCCCGCATCACGCGCATTTCATGTGTGACATTTGTCAAAATCTGCGGTGTGAGGTATGCGCCCCCGTCGTCTTTGGCAAATGCTTCGATATGGGCTACTGCCCCGACTTCAACCGCTTCGCTGATTTGGGCGCGAACTTCTTGAGCAAAGCGCACATTGGCCATTGGGCCGAGGGTGGTTTCGGGGTCAAGTGGATTGCCCAACTTGTAACCTTTCACGATCTCAACTGCTTTCGCGACAAATTGGTCGTACAGACTCTCGTGAACGTAAATACGCTCAATTCCGCAGCAACACTGGCCGGAATTAAACATGGCGCCATCAATGAGAGTATCTACGGCAGCTTCCAGATCGGCGTCTTCCATGACATATCCGGGATCCTTGCCGCCAAGCTCTGTGCTCACGCCGGTAAATGTGCCTGCCGCTGCACGCTCCATGGTAGCGCCGCCTCCGACCGAGCCCGTGAAATTGATGAAATCAAACGCGTTTTCGGAAATTAACGCACTTGTTGTGCCGTGATCCAGAAAGGCGTTTTGGAACACCTCCTCTGGTACTCCAGCGCTGTGAAATGCAGCTGTCATGCGTTCGCCAACCAGCAAGGTCTGTGTTGCATGTTTCAACATAACGGCGTTTCCTGCGATCAACGCTGGGGCAACTGTGTTGATCGCGGTCATGTAGGGGTAGTTCCAAGGCGCCACTACAAAGACAACACCATGCGGTACGCGTTTGATATAGCGTCTAAATTTTTCATCTTCACCAACTTGGATGTCCGCAAGCGAGTTTTGTGCAATGTGCGCCATATGCCCTGCGCGTTCCTCGAACCCGCCAAATTCACCACCATAGCGCACGGGGCGGCCCATCATTTGGGCAAGTTCTGGCACGATTTGGTCATTCATAGCACCGACCACAGCGACCCCCGCCATGACAAGATCTACACGCTCTTGCAGAGGACGGTCGGCCCATGCCTTTTGTGCCGCGCGCATGGCGGCAATTCTGACCAATGTGGTGTCCTTGTCCTGTGTGTCCCGTTCAGCAAAAACCGATCCGTCAATCGGTGATACACATGTCAGTTTTCGTCCCATCTTTTCCACTCCGAATCGACCAAGCCAAAGGGGCATGCCCTTATGATTTTCAATGTTCAAAAAATACCCAAATCCCGCAGGATCAACGGGTGCTTAGGTTTAGGCTTCAAGCCCGTTCAAAACCGCGTGCTACTTCCCAATCCGTTACAACACGTTCGAATTCTTCAATCTCAACTTCTGCTGCGCGTACATAGTGATCGACCACATCATCGCCCATGGCGGCTCGCAACATAGCAGATCCATGCAAGGTATGACGCGCGTCAGCAAGTCGATTTGGGATCATTCCGGAGTCGCCCTGGTAGACATCGCCTGTTGCGGGAGCTTGCAACTCCAAACCTTCTTCAATACCCGCGATCCCAGCAGCCAACATAGCAGCCATGGCCAGATAGGGGTTCATATCACTGCCGGGAATGCGGCATTCAACACGCACGGCTTTGGACCCGTTGCCGCACAGGCGATACCCTGCTGTGCGGTTGTCTACTGACCAGATGATACGTGTGGGCGCAAAGGTGCCTTTCATGAAACGTTTATAGCTGTTGATGTAAGGTGCCATAAAATAGGTGTAATCAGGCGCGTATTTCAACAGTCCTGCCATATAAGATTTCATCAGCGGCGACATGGTCAGCGGGTCATTTTCGTCGAAGAAGACTGGTTTTCCATCCTGCCAAAGCGATTGATGCACATGGCTTGAACTTCCAACTTTTTCATGGTGCCATTTGGGCAGGAACGTCACGGCATGACCCTGCTGCCATGCAATTTCCTTGGTCGCGTGTTTGGCGATTGTATGGAACTCGGCGGTGTCCATTGCAGGAGCATATTTGATGTTGAGCTCTTCCTGACCGGCTTCGGCCTCTCCCTTAGAGTTCTCAACCGGCAGTCCGGCGTTCCAGAGGTGATTGCGCAAGGGGCGCATCACGTGCTCCTCCTTGGTAGTCTGCAAAATGTGGTAGTCTTCGTTGTATCCTGAAATCGGCTCCAGATCCCGCCACTGATCTTTGCGGATTTCATCAAAGCTTTTCTCGAACAGAAAGAATTCCAGCTCTGTCGCCATCATGGCGTCATAGCCCATGTCCTTAAGGCGCTGAACTTGCTTCTTTAATATGGCACGGGGCGAATGAGGCACTTCGGCATGGGAATGGTGGTCCAGCACGTCGCACAGCACCATTGCTGTACCTTCAAGCCAAGGTAGTGGCCGCAGCGTTGACAGGTCTGGCTTCATGACATAATCGCCGTAACCTCCCTCCCAGCTGGTCGAGGCATAACCATCCGGCGTGCCCATTTCGAGATCGGTGGCAAGTAGATAGTTGCAACAATGGGTTTCCTCGTAGGCGCCGTTTACGAAATGGCCAGCATGGAAACGCTTTCCCATAAGCCGCCCTTGCATGTCGACCAAGCAAACGAGAACAGTATCGATTGTGCCGTCGGCAACTTGTTCTTTAAGCGTATCGAAACTCAGAACTTCGCTCATAGGCATTCTCCTTGGTCTATTGTCGTGGCATCGCTGGTGTCTTCGAAAAAACTTGTCCGCATAACAGCAACGCATTGTGGCAGGCGCAATAGGAGATTCTCAATTTGAGCGAATAAATGTCGTAAAACGTGGGTTTTGGGGTGTTTGGGGGAAGTATGCGGCTAATTTTACCCACAAAAACACACAAAATTGTTGGATTTGGTCCGAGTTTCGGTCAATTACACGCAACAGTGGCACCGGATTTCGACTAGACCGGCCATTCGGCCTTTTCTAAAACTTGCCGCAGGGAACAGGGGAATCGACGCATGAACAATCAGAAGAATGTCCTATTCATCACACTGGACCAAATGCGTGCTGATTGCCTGAAAGGGGCGCTGGAGGGGCACGTCGACCTGCCCAACATGCGGGCACTAATGCGCGATGCTGTGGCATTCCAAAACCACTACACGGTTACTGCCCCCTGCGGCCCCGCAAGGACGTCTTTGTTGACCGGGCAGTATTCGATGAACCACCGTTCTGTTCGCAATGGAACGCCTATGCGGCATGATACGCCTAATATTGCCACAGAAATGCGTAAGGCCGGCTACCTTCCCATGCTGTTTGGCTACACGGATACATCTGGCGATCCGCGCATTCATCACCCAAAAGACCCGGCGGTTCAATCCTACGAAATGCCAATGGCTGGCTTCCATGAAATGGTCGAGATGCGCATGGAGATGTCACATCCTTGGCGCGGTCACTTGGTAAGAAAAGGATACCAGTTCGACGGGTACGAAAGTATTTACAAACCGGTTAGCGAGGATGGCGGTCCCGGAAGGCTGTGCGACCCGGCGTTTTTTCGGGCCGAGGACAGCGATACCGCATTCCTGACGGATCGGTTCTTGGAGACGATGCCGGGATATGAGACTGAAAGCTGGTTTGCCCATCTGACATATATCCGACCGCACTGGCCCCCAATCGCGCCAGAGCCATACAATCGAATGTATGACCCTGACACTCTACCATTGCCAACTCGGGTGGGTTCGGCGGAAGAGGCGGCAGCGCTACATCCATTTATGGGGCCAGCGCAGAAAAAGGACTTACCCAGCAAGCCCAATCTGGGGTTTCCGGGTTATGAGGTGAACCATAAATCGACCCAAGAGGCACGTGCGGTATATTTGGGTTTATTGACAGAGGTGGATCATCACATCGGGAGAGTAATCAAATACCTAAAGTCCAGCGGCCAGTATGAGACGACACTGGTGATAGTAACGTCCGATCATGGTGAGATGCTGGGTGATCACTTTGCTTGGGGCAAGCAGTCGGTTTTTGACAAGGCGTATCATATTCCTTTAATTGTAAGGGTTCCTGGGTTGGAGCATCGCGCAGGGGCGCTTGTTGATGCTCCAACCGAGTCGATTGATTTGGTTCCAACGGTACTGGAGTGGGTCGGTCAAGAGGTGCCCAATTCAGTTGATGGCAGTTCATTGTCGCCTTTACTGGAGGGGGAAACCCCCGAAATCTGGAGAAAGTATACGTTTTCTGAGTATGATTTTTATGACGTTGAAACACCTTCGCCGTGGCACAACGCTTTGGGTTTTGGGGCAACGGAATCCTGCCTGAGCATACTTCGTGATGGGCGTTATTCATTGGTGGAATTTGGTTGCGATCTTCCGACGATCTTATTTGACCATGAGTCACGAGGTGAGTTCGAGAACGTTGCGGAAGACGCTGATTACGCCGGGGAAGTCCTGCGCTTGACACGTGCAATGTTGCGCCATCGTATGGCACACATGGACCAAACTCTGGCAATGGATCAGATTACAAATAAAGGCCCCATTCGCGAGCTGCGGCATAAGCCAGATTAGCCGGACTCAAGCCACGATTGTTTCTATTTCCCAAGTCTCTAAACGCTTTCGGAATGCTGATTTGACGTCTTGGTCGGTCACTACGATATCAACTGAATTGGGAGGAAACGCGACGATGGGTGCGCGCTTACCGAACTTTGCTGTGTCGCAGGCGACTATGGTTCGCTGGGCGCGTGCCGCGACGGTTCGGGCGAGATCCGCTTCGGCAGGTGCCGCGAGCAAAAAGCCCGAAGTTGGATCGACACCGTCAATCGAAAAGACTGCGGTATCTATGCTGAATCGTTCAACAAATGAGATTGCGTCCTGACCGAATGTACCCCCTTCGACAGCTGTAACTTCACCACCCGCAAGGAAGACGCGGTTGCCGTTTTGGCCGGAGAGGGCGTGGGCGGCGTGGAGGCCGTTGGTGATGACGGTGAGGTCTTTGTGGTTGGTGAGCGCCTCGGCGACGAAGGCGGTTGTCGACCCGACATCGAGGAAAACGGATGATCCGCCGGGGATGAGCTTGGCAACCTCTCGAGCGATTGCGAGTTTCTCTTGCGTGCGTGTACCAAGGCGCATTCCAACAGGGCTAAGCGCTTCTGAGTTCGAGAGGTAAACGCCGCCATGTACGCGTTCCACTAATCCGGACTTCGCAAGCGCCTTTACCGTGCGACGCACAGTTTCCTCACTGACTCCAAGAGTTTGAGCCAGCTTCGCTGTGCGAGCAGAGCCCCCTTGTGTACGCAGGGTCTCCAGCAGTTCAACCTCGCGGTGCGTCGCGTGGGTTTCAGTTTGTTCCGCCATCTGCATCTCCTGCCACGTCTTGGTTGCAGTCTATGCGGGGGGCTAATTCAATGTCCATGAGAGGGCGTGAAAAAAGCAGTTTTGACACCTTGGTCGAGCAATATTTCTTGTGCATGTGTCGCGGCCAACGGGACGTAGTGGCAAATGTTAGTGGCTGTGGGGATCAAAAACCCGGCGTCGGTATTGCGTCGGTATCGTGTCGGTGAGACATTTGTTGCATCCTGGGATTAATTTGTCGTGCGCGGGTTTGCGCTTGGTTTGGTTAGGTGGCGCCTAAACTGTGCCAACGTGTGTGAATGTGGGAAAATTGCGCCTTTAGGGGCGTGGCGATCTCCGGACGCGAAAATGCATCGCATGTTCCGTAGGTGTGTTTGATAGAGAAACCGTTTCGGTAACTTTGGCTCATGTCTCTGATTCTGTGGATCAACTGGAGAGAAGCCCGGCGGTTTGGTGCGAGTTCTGGGCGCTTTCGAGGTCATTTGAATCTAAATGCCCAATTTTCCAGAAAGTAGACACAAATATCCACAGTAAGCCACAAAACGCTTGAACAACTGGGAGTTTCCGGTTTTTCTGTAGCAAAACAATATAGGGAGATGGAAAACACAGAGTGGTTGCACGGTGTTTAAGCGGGTGAACCGCAAGGGAATTTCACGAACTACAGAAAAAACCCCTGATAAACGCACAAAAGCCCACTTAAGTTTTACATCACGGTTACAATCGGCAGCTAAAAAAATCACCGGATCCGCAGGTCAGGTGAAGCGCGCCGTTCCGTGTTCAAGCGCGAGTGTTCGCGCATATTATAGGTGCCTAGTGAGGTGCCGAACAATTTTTAAAAGGGCGGATCCAACTGCCATGTCTAAGAACCAACTGGAGGTCTTATGAAACGTTATCTACTTTCCGGCGCGGCCATCGCGCTTTTGCCGGCAGTCGCATGGGCAAACTGCCCGTCGATTTCCGTTGCCGATATGCAAGGTGTCACCGGTGGCGCGTTCCCTCAGCAATACGAGCTGGGTGAGTTCGAAGCGGCCGCTGGCTGTAAAATGGAATTCTCAGGTAACCCAGACGCCGAAGCGCTGAATGGTGAAATTGTGGGTAACCCTGCATTGCCAGCGCTGGCAGATCGCATCCCGGCAGAACCGTTGGTTGTCGTGCCATACGAAAGCGTGGGCACCTATGGCGGCACGCTGGACGTGTTGTCCAACGCCACCGAAGCGGGCACATCAGATTTCCTGTCTGTGCGTCACGTGAACCTCGTGCGGTATTCGGACGATCTTCAGACAATCGTTCCAAACGTTGCAAAATCGTGGGCGTGGAACGACGACTTTACCCAACTGACATTTACACTGCGTAAAGGCCACAAGTGGTCAGACGGTGCGCCATTTACCAGCGCGGATGTTGCTTTCTGGTACAACGACCTGATGATGGACACGAACATCTTTGAAAGCCCCAAAGATTATGTGACCGTTGCTGGCGAGCGTATGACGTTGGAAACACCTGATGATGTGACTGTCATCTTCAATCTGCCTGCCCCTAAGCCGGGTCTGTTGGCACACTTTGCCACGCACTATGCGCAAGGCTTCCAGCCCAAGCATTTCCTGGGTCAATTCCACCCGGGTATCAATGCAGACGCAGATAGCTATGCCCAGTCCATGGGTTTCGAAAACGGCTATGACGCGATCAAAGCCTACTATGGCAACTCGGATTGGACGGACACACCCACACCGATGCTGTCGCGCCCCGACGTGGCAGGCGGTCTGCCTAAAGCGACCCACCCGACGCTGGAAAGCCACATCTATGTTGGTGACACCACCGAAGGTCGTCAGCTGGTGGCAAACCCCTATTTCCACCAAGTGGATGTGACCGGCCAGCAGCTGCCTTATATCAGCAAGCAGGACGAAGTTTATATCAACGACAATGAGGTCCGCATCCTCAAAATCGTGAATGGCGAAGTTGACTATAAGTCACAATCTCTGCAACTGGCGTCTGCACCTATCCTGTTGGAAAATCAGGAGAAGGGTGGCTACGAAGTGCACCTCAAGCCTGAGATCACTATGGGTGCATTTGGGTTTAATGTGACCCACGAAGATTCCGAAAAGCGCAAGGTTTTTGGTGACGTCAAGTTCCGTGAAGCGATGTCGATTGCGATAAACCGCGACGAGCTAAACGAAGTTGGTTTCTTTGGTCAGGGCACACCGCAGCAATATATCGGTTTCTCGCCCAAGCCCGGTGGCGTGAACGGCGACTGGCAGACCTACATGACCGAATATGATCCGGCTGGTGCAAATGCCCGTCTGGACGAAATTGGCATGGCCGACACAAATGGCGACGGTATCCGCGAATTGCCAAATGGCGATCCGCTGGTGTTGAACCTGAACTTCTCGACCCAAGGTATTGCGGGTCAGACAGTTGAGCTTGTCGCGCAGTACTGGCGTGAAGTTGGCGTCGATTCTGTTGTGAAGGAAGTGACACCGGACGAGTATCGTTCGGCGCAATCATCCAACAAGCTGGACGTGTCCATGTGGCGCAAAGGCCAGCCGTTGGCCATCGTTCTGGGCAACAACGAGCTGTGGGTGCCACCGTTCGAGAACTACTTTGGCAACCGTACAGGTATGCTTTGGGCGGAATGGGTTGAATCCGGCGGGTCCGCTGGTGTTGAACCACCTGCCTATGTCAAAGCTCTGATGGAGGATATCAACGCGCTGCAATCAGCAGATCAGGCCAGCGACGAGTTCGCTGCATTGACCGAGCGCATGGTGAAAAACATGACCGAGAACATGCTGTTTATCGGGACTGTGAATGCACCCGCACCGATGATCCACCACAACAATCTGCATAACTTTACCGAAATGCAGACCCATTCGTACGAGTACTATCGGACATATCCTTACCGTGCGACCCAGTGGTGGTTGAGCGAGTAAGTTCGCGGTTTTAAACATTGTCGCGGGCGGTTTTCTGCCCGCGATACAAAGCCAAAATTTGCACCATTTGGGGCGGCCTCGGGGGCCCGGTGCAAAGAGCAAGGATAGATCATAAACATGCTGAGTTTCGTGCGTTTCATATTGACGCGAGCGGTGATGGCATTGGCGACGCTGATTATTGTGTCGCTGGTCGTTTTCTCGCTGATGGAGCTTGTTCCGGGGGATTGCGCTGAGCGCTACCTTGCGTTCAAGAACACCCAAGGATCTGGAATTTCTGTCGCGGATATCGAGGCCGAGCGGGCTCGGTTGGGGTTGGATAAGCCGTTTTTCACCCGTTGGACGGTTTGGATTACCAATGCGTTCCAGGGCGAGTTTGGGGATAGCTGTATCTTGCGCGTGAATATCGCGGATTTGTTGGGTCAGAAATTCTGGTTGTCGCTGGGGATCTGTTTGTCCGCATTGGTTCTGGCCTATGCGATTGCGGTTCCGGTGGGCATCATCGCCGCAGCATCGAACAATGCGACCCTGAACAACACGCTGAAGTTTATCAGCTATTTTGGTCTGGCGATGCCCAACTTTTTGTTGGCGCTGTTGATCATGCTGATTTCGACGGTGTGGTTCGGAGAAACGTTAACGGGGCTGTTTTCCAAGGAATACCGCGATGCGGATTGGAGCTGGGCAAAGCTTGTTGATTTGATGAAACATGCGTGGTTGCCGATTTTCATTCTGGGTTGGTCGGCTACGGCGTTTGCGTTGCAGACCGTACGTGCGCTGATGTCGGATGAGATTGGAAAACTGTACGTGACGGCAGCATCCGCACGGGGCGTTTCAGGGCGCAAGCTGCTTTGGAACTATCCCGCGCGCCATGCGCTGGGGCCAATTGTGAACTCTTTGGGGTTCGATTTGAACCGAATTTTCAACGAGTTGCCGATTGTCGCGTTGATTCTTGTGATGACGGATGCGGGGGCGTTGTTGATCGAAGCGCTGGCCCGCTCAAACGATCAGCAGTTGGCGGGAGCCATCATCTTTTTGTTGACCGCGTCGATCGTGACGTTGAACTTTTTCACAGACGTGTTGTTGGCGGTGCTGGATCCGCGCGTGCGCAAGAGCATTTTGAGGTAACCCATGACGAGCGAAGCCCAAACCAATGGTCCGATCTCGACAGAGGACCAAAAGGCAAAAGAAGCCTATTTCACCGCCTCACAGCGTCAGCTGATCTGGGCGCGGTTCAAGAAACAACGCACGGCGATGATCGCCGCCGTGGTTCTGATTGTGCTGGTCGTGTCCGGCATCTTTGCGCCGTTCCTGTCACCTTATGATCCAACGATTGCGGGGCGGGACAAGGACTATACCAATGGCGCGCCGCAGATCCCGCAGTTCTGCGACACCAACGGTTGTTCGATGCGTCCCTTTATCCACGCAGTTGAGCGTGAGCGGTCGCTGGCGACCAATTTCCGTTGGGTGACAAAGGTCAACGAAGACAAGCGCCTGTATGTGCAGTGGTTCGTCAAAGGTGACAAATACGAGTTGTTTGGGTTTGTCCCCGGCACTGTGCATCTGTTTGGAGTCGAGGGTGGCAAGATCCACCTGTTCGGCACGGATGAGGATGGGCAGGACATCTTCAGCCGAACGTTGCACGCTGTCTGGACCAGTTTGCAGGTCGGCTCGATCGGGGTGTTTATTGCCTTTGTGCTGGCGCTGATCATCGGAGGGGTGGCCGGCTATTACGGTGGTTGGATTGACAGTGTGATCCAGATGGTCACGGACGCGGTTCGAACAGTGCCTGCGATCCCGCTCTTTATGGCGATTGCAGCCTTTATGCCGCCTGAACTGTCTGCCGAGGCAAGATTTTTCTACATATCCATGATCCTTGGGCTGATCGGCTGGCCGACGTTGGCACGGCGGGTGCGCACGCATTTGCTGACGGAACGCAATCAGGAATACGTGCTGGCCGCGCAGTTGTGCGGGGCGTCGCCCGGACACACGATCCGGCGGCACCTTTTGCCGAGTTTCACCAGCTATATCATTGTCGATCTGGTGATTTCGTTCCCGTACATGGTGCTGAGTGAGACAGCGCTGTCCTTTATCGGACTGGGCCTCAAGGATCCAGTGAGTTCACTGGGTGTGATGTTGCAAAAGGCAACGAGTGCCGATGTGATGCTGAACTATCAGTGGTATTTCATTCCGGTGGTCTTTTTCATCGTGCTGGTGATGGCGTTTGTGTTCGTGGGCGATGGCCTGCGGGATGCGGCTGACCCCTATTCGGAGTCTCATAAATGAGCAGCCTGATTGACGTCAAAAACCTGACGCTGAAATTCAAGACCGACGAAGGTTTGATCACGGCGGTTAACAATGTGAGCTTTTCGCTGAAAAAGGGCGAGGTGATGGGGCTGGTGGGCGAGTCCGGGTCGGGCAAGTCTGTGACGGCCAAGGCGCTGATGCATCTTAATGCACGCAATGCCGTTTACACGCCGGAAAGCAAGATCACCCTGCACACAGAGGCGGGCGAGGTGGATGTTTTGTCATTGACCAAACCCTCTGAAATGCAAGTGGTGCGTGGCGGGGCGATCTCGATGATTTTCCAAGAGCCAATGGCGAGTTTCGCGCCTGCCATTACCATTGGGAAGCAGATGGTCGAACAGCTGCAATTGCACGGCAATATGTCCAAGGCGAAGGCCAAAGAAATCTCGGTTGAGATGTTGGACCGTGTGGGCATTTCGGACGCGCACAAGCGGTTTGATCAGTATGCGTTTGAGCTGTCTGGTGGGATGCGTCAAAGGGCGATGATTGCCATGGCGCTGAGCACCAAGCCCAAGCTGTTGATCGCGGATGAGCCGACTACGGCGCTGGATGTGACCATTCAGGCGCAGGTGATCGACCTAATGAAAGACCTTGTGAACGAATTCCACATGGGCATCATTTTCATCACCCATGACCTTGGGGTAGTGGCCCAGACCGCGGACAAGGTTTCGGTCATGTATCTGGGCGAGCTGATCGAAGAAGGCCCGGTGCGCGAAGTAATCCGCACCCCGGCGCACCCCTATACGCAAGGGTTGTTGTCTGCGTTGCCCAAGCTGGACGATCTGGATTCGCCACTGACACCTGTGCCCGGCGATATTCCATCACCACTGGAGCGGCCATCGGGGTGCGTGTTTCACACACGGTGCTCCAAGATTGTCGGAGATGCGTGCAAGACGACCTTGCCGCAGGCATATCAGCTTGACGAGAGCCATTCGGCCGCGTGTCACATATACCCCAAAGGAGAGAGCGCATGAGCAACGACGTTTTGATCCGCGCTGAGGGGCTTTCGGTTGGGTTCCAGATTGGTAAGGGTTTGTTTAACAAACAGATTCTGAAGGCGGTGGATAATGTCACTGTTGAGATCGAAAAGGGATCGTTCTTTGGTTTGGTGGGGGAATCCGGGTCGGGCAAGACCACTTTGGGGCGGGCCTTTCTCAAGGCGGTGCCGATCACGGGTGGTCATGCGCGATACGAGGATGGTGAGGTCAGCTATGATCTGGCGGAGATTGCCGGGCCAGAGTTGAAGGATTATCGCAAGAGGGCGCAGCTGATTTTTCAGGATCCCTATGCGGCGTTGAGCCCACGGATGACAGTGCGTGACATTATTGCCGAGCCGCTGGAAGTGATGGGTTTGACAAGTTCGCGCGCCGAAACGGATGAACGTGTGCGCGAGATTGCGGCCAAGTGCCGTTTGAATCTGGAACATTTGCGCCGCTTTCCGCACGCGTTTTCCGGTGGCCAACGCCAGCGAATTTCAATTGCGCGGGCATTGGTGAGTGATCCCAAGTTTGTTGTGGCGGATGAGAGTGTTGCGGCGCTGGATGTGTCTATACAGGCGGATGTTCTTAACCTGTTGAAAGAGTTGCAGCGTGATCTGGGGCTGACGTTTATGTTCATCAGTCATGACCTGTCGGTGGTGGCACATACCTGTGACCATGTGGCGGTGATGTATTTGGGGCGGTTGGTCGAGACCGCGCCGACACGGACGCTGTTTGAAGGCGCAAAGCACCCCTACACCAAAGCGCTGTTTTCAGCGATCCCGTCTTTGGATCCGGATGACCGGGGTACGGCGCAAAAGCTGGAGGGGGAGATACCTTCTCCGACCAACCAGCCATCGGGCTGTAAGTTCCACACGCGGTGCCCCTATGCGGTGGACCGTTGCAAGAGTGAGGAACCGGTGCTGGAGCACGCGGATGCGGCCGGCCACGAGGTGGCGTGTCACCGCTGGCGCGAATTGATGGTGCCTGCCTAGGCCCCGATTATTGCACTGGGTTTGATCAAGGGCGGGGCGGCGTTCAAGGTTTCAATGTCAAACCCGGCGGCCGCCTTGTACCCGGCCATAAAGGCAGCGCGTTCGTCTGGCGGGATCACGTCGTCGATATCATCGAAATGCCCGCCGCAGCGTGTTTCGACCATGGAGAGCAGGCCAAACGGGCCAGCGCCACGGTTGCGCAATATGAGGTCAGAGACCGGCGCGCAGAGTTTTTTGTTATAGGCTGTAAGGGCGCTTTGGGTAACGCCGTGGTCGAGCATAGCGGCGGCAAGCGTGCGCGCGTCGATGATGGCTTGGCTCGCGCCATTTGAGCCGGTCGGGTACATGGCGTGGGCGGCATCCCCCATGAGCGCAACCGCGCCGTCCTGCCAGGTGGGGATCGGGTCGCGGTCGATCATCGGGTTCTCAAAGGCGATATCGGCGGCTGAGATCATCGCGGGCGCATCTAGCCAGTCATAGGTGAAATCGCGGAAATGGTGCACAAATGCCGATGGGGTGGTTTGGCGGAACCAGCCGCTTTTTTGCCAATCTTCTTCGGGTGAGACAGTGATTTCGGCGATCCAGTTAACGTCGCATTCGCCAGTGTCGGGATCTGGGTGGGAGATTGGGTAAATCACCATGCGGTTCTTGGAGGTGCCAAGGCCGAGGAAAGTTGACCCGGTTCTGAGCGGTTTCATTCGGGTGGTACCGCGCCACATGAGCACTCCACCCCAGTGAATGGGGGGTTGGTCGGGGTGCATTTGTGCGCGAACAGCTGAGTGGATTCCGTCAGCCCCAATGAGAAGCGCGCCGGATTGGGTGCTGATTGTTCCATCTGCATTGGTGATCTGAGCGATGACACCATCGGGCGTGTTCTCGTAACCCGTGACGCGCGCGCCGAGTTGGACGGTGGAAGGCCCGGCCCGGTCGAGCAGGGTTTGATAGAGCAGCATGTGAAACTTGCCACGGTGCACGGCGTATTGTGGCCAGTTATATCCGGCCATTTCGCCACGGGGTTCTGAATGGATGTCGTTGCCATTGAGACCAACAAGCGCCCATTCGCGCGCCGGGACGCCGACACGATCCATCTGGGCGCGTTCGATCCCAAGATCGAAGAGTTCACGCACAGCGTTTGGTTGCAAGTTGATGCCAACTCCGAGGGGTTTAAGGGTGGCGACGCTTTCGAACACGGTGCAGGGCACGCCGATCTGGTGCAAAGTCAGCGCCAGAGACAGGCCGCCAATGCCGCCGCCTGCGATTAGGACTGGTTTTGTGGACATGATGGCCTCCCTCTTGTGGTTCCTGACTGTATCGCGATAGCGTGGCGGCTCAAGAGGGTGAGGGCGATTGCGGCAATATGATCCGGGTTTTGCATATGGTCGGCTTAGCGGTGGTCGCGGCGGGCTGGGCCATGATGGCGCAAGCCGGGAGTGTCACCGTCTTCGCAGCCGCCAGCCTTAAGGAAGCGATGGACGGTGTCACGCAGGCCTTTGAGGCAGAGAGCGGGCATGACGTGGTGGTTTCGCTGGCGGGTTCCTCGGCGCTGGCGCGGCAGATCGAATATGGCGCTCCGGCGGATGTGTTTCTTTCAGCAAATGTGGCGTGGATGGATCATTTGGCCGCAAAGGGACGTATAGATCCAGCGACGCGCGCGTATCTGTTGGGAAATGACCTTGTGCTGGTTGGCCCAAAGGGCGCAGAGCCCTTGGGGCAGGTTGCGATTGGGGAGGATGTTCTGACCTTGTTGGGGCGCGGGCGTTTGGCGATGGCGCTGGTGGATGCGGTGCCTGCGGGGCAGTACGGCAAGGCTGCACTTCAAGAGCTGGGTGTCTGGGATGAGCTGCGCGCATCGGTGGCACAGGTCGACAATGTTCGCGCTGCGCTGGCGTTGGTGGCGCGGGGCGAGGTGCCATTGGGGATTGTCTATGCCACCGACGCAGCCGCCAGCGAGGATGTCGCGATTGTCGGGGTGTTTTCTGATGGGGTGCATCCGGAAATTGTTTATCCGGTGGCGGGTGTTGTCGGGCGGGACAGCCAAGCGCGGAATGCATTTTTGACGTTTCTGAGCAGCGAAGTGGCGCGGCGTATTTTTGAAGCGAAGGGATTTGACGTGATTGCGGAGCCATCTGAATGATGGGGTGGCTGGGGCCAGAAGAGTGGAGCGCGGTGGCGTTGTCGCTGAAAGTGGCGCTGTGGGCGACAATCTGGGCGCTAGGGCCGGGGATATTTGTCGCCTATGCGCTGGCAAGGTGGGAGTTTCCAGGCAAGCAGGTGGTGAATGGGCTGGTGCATTTGCCGCTGATCCTGCCACCGGTGGCGACTGGGTATCTGCTGTTGATTGGATTTGGCACTCAAGGTGTGCTGGGGCGCTGGTTGGCTGAGATTGGCATTGTATTTGCCTTTCGCTGGACCGGGGCAGCTTTAGCAGCGGCGGTGATGGCGTTTCCGTTGTTGGTCCGAGCAGTGCGATTGTCGATCGAAGCAGTTGACCCGAAACTGGAACAGGCCGCCGGGACGCTGGGTGCGTCTAAGTTGTGGGTGTTTGGCACCGTGACTTTGCCCCTGATCCTGCCGGGCGTTTTGGCCGGGGCGGTGCTTGCCTTTGCGAAGGCCATGGGAGAGTTTGGCGCGACGATTACGTTTGTAAGCAACATTCCGGGGCAGACGCGCACATTACCGTCGGCAATTTACAGTTTCCTTCAGGTGCCGGGCGGCGAGGACGCGGCGCTGCGTCTTGTGGCGGTGTCGGTGTTTGTGGCGATGGCGGCGTTGATCCTGAGCGAAGTGATTGCGCGACGTGTGGCGAAACGGGTGGGTGGCGTATGAGCCTGTCGGTTGCGGTCAAACAAGTGACACAGGCGTTTGCGTTGGACGTTGCATTTGAAGCGCCGCGCGGGGTGACGGTGCTGTTTGGGGCATCGGGGTCTGGCAAAACGTCGCTGGTGAATGCTGTGGCGGGTCTGTCGCGCCCGAAAGAGGCGCGGATCGCCGTTGAGGATTGGGTGCTACAGGACAGCAAGGCGGGCGTATGGTTACCGCCTCATAAACGGCAATTGGGTTATGTGTTTCAGGAAGGGCGGTTGTTTCCGCATCTGACCGTGCGACAAAATTTGGCTTATGGTCAGTGGTTTGCAAGAACACGTGCCGGTGATATCAGCCTTGATCGTGTTGTTGACATGTTGGGCATTGGCGCACTGCTGGACCGGCGGCCAAGTGGGCTGTCTGGGGGCGAAAAGCAGCGGGTGGCGATTGGGCGGGCCTTATTGGCCAAGCCGAAGATGATTTTGGCTGATGAGCCATTGGCCGCATTAGACGAGGCGCGCAAGGCGGAGATTTTGCCCTATTTTGAGCGATTGCGGGACGAGGTGAATATACCCGTTCTGTATGTCAGCCATTCAATGGCCGAAGTGGCGCGTCTGGCGACAACGGTAGTTGCGCTGGAGCAGGGCCGCGTGAGCCGTGTTGGACCTGCGGCCGAGGTTTTGGGGGATCCGGGTTTCACGCCAACTGGTGTGCGTGCTGTTGGTGCCGTGTTGGAGGCGCGCGTGGCGCAGCATCACGAGGACGGACTGACAGAGCTGGATGCGGCAGGCATTGCATTGTTCCTGCCGCAATTGGCGCAACATGTGGGGCAGCCCGTGCGCGTGCGCATTGCGGCGCATGATGTGATATTGAGCCGGGAGGAGCCCAAGGGGCTGTCGGCGTTGAATATTATGCAAGGTCATGTCAGCGAAGTGCGCGCGGGCGCGGGGCCGGGAGCGATTGTGTCTGTTGTGACGCCTGCGGGTCCGGTGCTGGCGCGAGTGACGCGGCGGTCGGCGACGGCATTGGGGCTTGCCGAAGGAGTTCCGGTTTGGGCGGTGGTTAAGACAGTGTCGGTTGCGCCGCAGGATATTGGTGGTCGGTAGATATTTGCTTGGGGAGTGCAGCTCGGCAAGCCCGTGCGGGCTTTTCTCGTTTTGGCTCTTGGCGTGGAATAGGTGGGCGGCTAAGAAGGTCGTCCCGACGTCTTCAGGAGAGCAGACCAATGAACAACAGCGCGCGTATTTCCCGAACCATTGCAACGGAAATTGGCGCACGCGCTGAGCAGGTTGGGGCGGCTGTTACACTGTTGGATGACGGGGCGACGGTACCGTTTGTGGCCCGGTATCGCAAAGAGGTGACCGGGGGGCTGGATGATACGCAATTGCGTACGCTGGCGGACAGGTTGGCCTATTTGCGAGAACTGGAAACGCGGCGCGAGGCGGTGGTAGGCTCGATAACTGAGCAAGGCAAAATGACCGACGGACTGGCCAAAGCGATTGCCGGGGCCGAGACCAAGGCGGCGTTGGAAGACATTTATCTGCCCTATAAGCGTAAGCGGCGCACTAAGGCGATGATTGCGCGCGAGAATGGATTGGCGCCGTTGGCTGAGGCAATTTTGGCGGATCGTGGGGCTGATCCAGAGGTGTTGGCGGCGGGTTATGTGAACGAGGCTGTGGCGGATGTGAAAGCGGCACTGGATGGCGCTCGCGATATCGTAGCCGAGGGTCTGTGCGAGAATGCAGACCTGTTGGGGCGGTTGCGCGGGTTTTTGCAGCGTGAAGCGATCGTGAGCGCCAAGGTTATTGCCGGGCAGGAGCAGGCGGGCGCAAAGTTTTCTGACTATTTCGCCCATTCCGAGCTGTGGTCCAAGGTGCCAAGCCACCGGGCCTTGGCAATGATGCGGGCCAGCAAAGAGGGCGTGGTGACGCTCGATATTGGGCCGGATCCGGAAAATGGGAAGGCGCGCGCCGAAGAGATGGTGTCCGTGGCGTTGGAGACGCGGGGCAGTAGGCCGGGGGACATGTGGTTACGCAAGGTGGCGGGCTGGACCTGGCGCGTGAAGCTGAGCCTGACGATGACGGTGGATCTGATGGGGGAACTGCGCGGACGGGCGCAGGAAGAGGCCATTCGGGTGTTTGCGCGTAATTTGAAGGATTTGTTGTTGGCCGCGCCTGCGGGGCCAAAGGCGACTTTAGGGCTTGATCCTGGTATTCGCACGGGGTGCAAGGTGGCGGTTGTTGATGCGACGGGCAAGGTTTTGGAGACTACGACGATTTTTCCGTTCCAGCCTAAGAATGATCTTCGTGGATCTGAAGCCGCGTTGACGGCGCTGATTGCACGGCATGGGGTTGAGCTGGTGGCGATTGGCAATGGAACGGCGAGCCGCGAGAGTGAGCGACTGGTGGGCGATGTGCTCAAGCGCTTGCCCAATGGTGTGCGGGCACCGGCCAAGGTCGTGGTGAGCGAAGCGGGGGCGAGTGTCTATTCCGCGAGCGAGCTGGCGGCGCGGGAGTTTCCGGACCTGGATGTGAGCCTGCGCGGTGCGGTGTCGATTGCCCGGCGATTGCAGGACCCGTTGGCGGAACTGGTGAAGATCGAGCCCAAGTCGATTGGCGTGGGTCAGTATCAGCATGATGTGGACCAGTTCCGGCTGGGCAAGTCGCTGGAAGCGGTGGTTGAGGATGCGGTGAACGCTGTGGGCGTGGACCTTAATATGGCGTCTGCACCGCTGTTGGCGCATGTGTCGGGGTTGGGGCCGGGATTGGCTGAAGCGATTGTGGCGCATCGGGACGAAAACGGCGCGTTTAAGTCGCGCAGGGAGCTGCTCAAGGTGGCGCGGCTTGGGCCAGTGGCGTTTGAGCAATGCGCAGGGTTTTTGCGGATTGCGGATGGCAAGGAGCCGCTGGACGCAAGCTCGGTGCACCCGGAGGCCTATGATGTGGCGCGGCGGATCGTACAGGCTTGCGGGCGCGATGTGCGGAGCCTGATGGGAGACGGGTCAGCATTGCAGCGGGTGCGTGCCGAGGAGTTTGTCAGCGAACGGTTCGGTTTGCCAACGGTGCGCGATATTCTGAGTGAGTTGGAAAAGCCCGGGCGGGACCCGAGGCCAAGTTTCAAGACAGCGAGTTTTGCCGATGGGGTCGAAGATATTAAGGACCTCAAACCGGGTATGATGCTGGAGGGGACTGTGACCAACGTGGCAGCCTTTGGCGCATTTGTGGATGTGGGAGTGCATCAGGACGGGTTAGTGCATGTGAGCCAGCTTGCGGACCGATTTGTGAAAGACCCGCATGAGATTGTGAAAGCTGGAGATGTGGTCAAGGTGCGTGTCACGGAGGTGGACGTGCCGCGCAAACGCATCGGCCTGAGCATGAAGAAAGACGGCGGCGCGTCTGCGCGCGAAGATCGAAATGCGCGCGGCAGTAACACAGGTGGGCGCGGCGGGCCAAAAGGCAGTGGCCCGCGCGGTGGCGGACCTAAGGCGGGCGTACCAAAACAAACCAATGGCAATGGTGCGCTGGGCGATGCGTTGCGGGATGCGATGAAGCGCCGGTAAGTCGGACAAATTTGTCCGACTTACGACGATCGACCGTTATTGCGCCAACAGCGACGCCATGCGACGCAAGGCGAGGTCGTAGCCTTGAACGCCAAAGCCCGCGATCACGCCTTCCGCCCGCTGGGACACATAGGAATGATGGCGGAAGGATTCGCGTTGGTGCACATTAGAGATATGCACCTCTAGAACAGGACCTTCGAACGTGTTCAACGCATCCAAAATGGCCACGGATGTGTGGGTGTAGGCCGCCGGATTGATGATAATGCCAGCCGCGTCGTGGCGGGCCTCGTGAATCCAGTCGATCAATTGACCTTCGTAGTTGGATTGCATGAACTTGACCGAAACGCCAAGTTTTTCGGAAAGGGCTGCGCAACTGGCGTTGACATCGTCCAGCGTGTCGCTGCCGTAGATCTCAGGCTGGCGTTTGCCAAGCAAGTTGAGATTCGGGCCGTTGAGGATGTAGACGGTGGCGGTCATAGTGATCTCTGCATTTCTGGATGTGCTGACCTAGCCGTGAAACGGGCTGGCGGGCAAGAGGGTGGTGAATTTTCGAATACAACCGGGGTATTTTTGCAAGTGCGCTTAGTCAGCTAGGCTGCGCCAACCGAAATGATCCGCGTAGTGTTCTCGGCGCAGAAGGCGGCGCAAGGCGCAGGCGGATTGCCGTCCGTGAAGAACATATCGACATCCGCAAGAGACGCGATGCGGGCCGGGGCCTTGCGCTCAAATTTGGAACAATCGGCGGCCAGAAACACCTGATCCGAGCGCTGAATGATGGTTTTGCTCACGCCAACTTCGCGGATGTCAAAGTCGAGGATGTCGCCGCCCGGGTGAAGGGCCGAGCATCCAATGACCGCAAAATCGAAGCGGAACTGTGAGATGGAATCCTGTGTCAGCGACCCGACAAGCCCTCCATCGGAGCGGCGAAGATTGCCGCCTGTTACCACGACGTCGATTTCGGGGTTGCCAGACAAGATCATCGCGATGTTGAGATTGTTGGTCACAACTAGAAGGCCGCTATGGCCTGAAAGTTCATTTGCAACGGCCTCTGTCGTGGTGCCGATATTGAGGAACAGCGAACAGTCATTGGGGATGTGTTTCACGCATTCCCGCGCGATGTCGACCTTGGATGGTTGGTGCAGTTCGCGGCGGTCATCATAGCCGATATTGGCTGTGGTTGAGGGTAGAATGGCGCCGCCATGTACGCGCTCAAGCTGGCCGGAATCCGCCAGTTCCGTGAGATCGCGGCGGATCGTTTGGGCGGTAACCCCAAAGTGGTCGACAAGGCCATCGACGGTCACTTTGCCCTCACGGCGGGCAATATTGATGATTTCGGGTTTGCGAAGGGTCTGGACCATGAGCGGTTTGGGTTCCGGTTGGGAGGTGTTGGCGCAACAGTAAATGCGCGATCTGTGAAGTGCGAGGGCCTAATTCGTGAAAATACGCGCGTTGTGGTGTTCGTTTCGCGGATGATTCGAAGATCGATCGGGTGAATTGATGCCGTGAAGCGCGGCCCAGCGTACCAGAAATACGTGGTTTTCAGGTATATGTCGCATAAACGAACATTTTCCCCTTCTTTTTGTCATCACAATTTGTCATTACGTCCATGAATTGCGGTGCGATGACGCTGGAGGGTGTTCACATGGGCGAAACGTTTGATCTTTTGGTGATTGGCGGAGGCATTAACGGGTGTGGCATTGCGCGTGACGCGGGAGGGCGGGGCCTTAAGGTGGGGCTGGTTGAGATGAACGACATTGCATCGGCAACGTCGGCGTCATCGACCAAGCTGTTCCACGGCGGATTGCGGTATCTAGAGTATTTCGAGTTTCGCCTGGTGCGCGAGTCGCTGATCGAGCGAGAGACATTGCTAAAGGCGATGCCACATATTTCATGGCCGATGCGGTTTGTGCTGCCCTATCACCACAGTATGCGGTTTGATAACAGCACGCCAACATCGAAATTGTTGAGCGTGTTTATGCCTTGGATGAAGGGGCGGCGCCCTGCGTGGCTGATCCGGCTGGGGCTGTTTCTTTATGACCATTTGGGCGGGCGCGAGGTGTTGCCAGGAACAACGAGTGTTGCGTTGCGTGACACCGTTGAGGGCGGGCCGTTGAAGGCGAAGTTCGAGAAGGCGTTTGAGTATTCCGATTGCTGGGTCGAGGATTCGCGTTTGGTTGTTTTGAATGCGCGCGACGCTGAGGCACGGGGCGCGCAGATTATGACCCGCCAAAAGGTCGTGTCGGCGGATGTAGTCGATGGGATCTGGCAGGTTGTCGTGCAGGATGGCGCGACCGGTGCGCAGGAGGTCAAGACCGCGCGGATGGTGGTGAATGCAGCTGGCCCGTGGGTGGGTGATGTGTTGCGCGGGACATTGAAGAGCAACGAACAGGGTGGTGTGCGGCTGGTGCGCGGGTCGCATATCGTGACCAAGCGGTTGTTTGAACATGATAAGTGTTACTTTTTCCAAGGCACGGATGGGCGGATCATTTTTGCCATTCCATATGAGACCGATTTTACGCTGATCGGGACCACGGATGCAGATCACGCGGATGCGTCTGTCAAACCTGAGTGCACACCCGAAGAGCGGGATTACCTGATCCGATTTATCAATGAATATCTGGAGGCAACGATTAGTGCGGAAGACGTGGTGTGGTCTTATTCGGGGGTGCGCCCTCTCTATGATGATGGCGCCGACAGCGCGTCGGCGGCGACGCGGGATTATGTGCTCAAGGTGGACAAGAGCCGGGGAGCACCGGCGCTGAACGTGTTTGGTGGCAAGATTACAACCTATCGGCGGCTGGCAGAGAGCGCGTTGGATGAGATCGGTGAAGCACTTGATGGTGTGAATGCGCCGTGGACGGCAGGGGTTGCGTTGCCGGGGGGCGATTTCCCGGTGGATGGTGTTGGAGCCTTGGTACGTGATTTGCAGGCGACGTTTGCGTTTTTGGATGAGCGCTGGGCGCTGAGGCTGGTGCGTGCCTATGGAACGGAAGCGCAAGAGATGTTGGCTGGGGCCAAGAGCGTCGATGCTCTGGGGCAGGATTTTGGTGCGACGTTGAGCGAGCGCGAGGTGATCTGGCTGATAGAGAAGGAATTTGCGCGCCGGGCGGAAGACATAGTGTGGCGGCGCAGTAAGCTGGGGTTGCGAATGAGCGCGGAGCAGATCATGGCATTGGACGAGTGGATGCAGGCCCGATTGAGCGCGGCTGCAGCCGAGTAGGGCTTGCAAGACCAGAGCTGCGGGCTAGGCTCGGAGCTAGCAAGAGCGCATGGGTAAGAGGTGCGACAAGGGAGTGAGGACAGCAGATGAAATATGTTCTGGCAATTGATCAAGGGACAACGTCGACACGGGCGATCCTGTTTGATGAGGGATTGAACCCGGCGGCGGCATCGCAGGATGAATTCCCGCAAATTTTTCCGCAGTCGGGATGGGTCGAGCATGATCCGGGCGATCTTTGGGCGTCGACTGCGGGGACGTGCCGGGCGGTCATGGAACGGGCCGACGTGTCGGCCGAGGATATTGTTTCGGTCGGGATCACCAATCAGCGTGAGACAACTGTTGTCTGGGATAAGGCGACTGGCCAACCGGTTTACAACGCGATTGTCTGGCAGGATCGGCGCACGGGTGAGTTCTGTCGCGAGCTGCGCGATGCGGGACATGTGGACATGTTCGCCGATCGGACCGGGCTGTTGGTGGATCCGTATTTTTCGGCGACCAAGGTGAAGTGGATACTGGACAATGTGGA
Source organism: Shimia abyssi (assembly GCF_003014475.1). Taxonomy (GTDB): domain Bacteria; phylum Pseudomonadota; class Alphaproteobacteria; order Rhodobacterales; family Rhodobacteraceae; genus Shimia; species Shimia abyssi. Next base: position 77,173 of record NZ_PYGJ01000017.1, read on the forward strand.
TGGCGTGCGGGAGCGCGCCAAGCGCGGTGAGCTGTTGTTCGGAACGGTCGACTGCTTTCTGATCTGGAAGCTGACCGGCGGCAAGGTGCATGCGACGGACGCAACGAATGCGGCGCGCACGATGTTGTATGACATTCGCAAAGGGCGTTGGAGCCAGACGATTTGCGAGCTGTTCGATATTCCAATGAACATGCTGCCCGAGGTGCGCGACAGCGCGGCCGATTTCGGGATGACGCGTGGTGATCTGTTTGGGCGTGAAATTCCGATTTATGGCGTGGCCGGTGATCAGCAGGCGGCGACAATCGGGCAGGCGTGTTTCGAGCCGGGTATGTTGAAGGCGACCTATGGGACGGGGTGTTTCGCGTTGCTCAACACAGGTGATGCGCCGGTGCAGAGCAACAATCGGTTGCTGACCACGATTGCCTATCAGCTGGACGGCAAGCCGACCTATGCGCTTGAGGGGTCGATTTTTATTGCGGGTGCTGTTGTTCAGTGGCTGCGTGATGGGCTGAAAATTATTCAGGAAGCTTCGGAGACGCAGGGGTTGGCGGAACAGGCGGATGAAACCCAGAACGTTGTGCTAGTTCCCGCGTTTACCGGTTTGGGTGCACCGTATTGGAACCCGGATTGCCGAGGCGCGGTCTTTGGGTTGTCGCGCAACTCAGGTCCCAAGGAGTTCGCCAAGGCAGCGCTGGAAAGCGTAGGCTATCAGACGCGCGATTTGCTGGAGGCAATGCGCGCCGATATGGGTGGCGAAACTGGGCAAGCCAAGCTGCGTGTGGATGGCGGGATGAGTGCCAGCAACTGGGCGATGCAGTTTCTGGCAGACATCACGGATGGTCCGGTGGATCGCCCGAAAGTGTTAGAGACGACAGCGCTGGGCGCGGCGTGGCTGGCGGGGATGAAGGCAGGGCTTTATCCCGGACAGGCCGAATTCGCCAAGACCTGGGCGTTAGAGCGGACGTTTGAGCCGGCAATGGCAGCAGGGACCCGCGACGCCAAGTATGCTGCATGGAAACGTGCGGTAGAGAATACGCTGGCACTCTAGGGTGTCTGGCGTCGCCAGAGGCAACTCGGGCGACGTCTCACTGAACCTGTCCCGCAGAGTCCACAACCAAAAAAAGGGGGGTGATGGTGGCGGTACAGGGACTTGAACCCCGGACACGCGGATTATGATTCCGCTGCTCTAACCAACTGAGCTATACCGCCTTAGGTGGAGGCCGATTTAGGGGAGTCGGTGCGTGGGGTCAAGAGAGAAAACGATGCTTTGTTTCCTGTTTTTTGACATGCTGCGAATTTGACTGGCGGACAGACCCGTGCGGTTTGTCGCGACCGGATTGAATCGCGGATCATTCGTGTTCACGCGCATAAGATATCCTTGGCAGTTCATGAAACTTTTACGGAACTGTTAATCTAGTTTCTTGCTGTGCGCCTAGTCAGCCCTGAACGCAGACAGGGGACGATCGTGCTCAGTATTCACAAGCTCACCAAGGCCTTTGGGCCGAATGTTGCCGTCGACCAGGCAGATATCGAGATCGCGAACCCGGCGATGGTTGGCATCATTGGCCGTTCGGGCGCGGGTAAATCCACGTTGTTGCGGATGATGAACCGGCTGAGCGATGCGACCTCTGGCAAGATCGTTTATGAAGGGTGCGACATCACAGAGTTGAGGGGAAAGGATAAGCGCCACTGGCAAAGTGAATGCGCGATGATTTTCCAGCAGTTCAATCTGGTGCCGCGTATGGATGTGGTCAGCAATGTCCTTCATGGTACGTTGAACCAGCGGTCAACGGTTTCGACGGTGTTCAACCTTTTCCCAAAGGCCGATATTCACCGTGCCATCGACATTTTGGAACGTTTGGGCATTGCCGAGCACGGTCCAAAGCGCGCCGAAGCTCTTTCAGGCGGGCAGCAGCAACGCGTGGCGATTGCGCGGGCGTTGATGCAGGATCCCAAGATCATTCTGGCGGATGAGCCGATTGCGTCGCTTGATCCGATGAACGCACAAGTTGTTATGCAAAGCCTGCGCCGCATTCACGAAGAAGATGGGCGCATGGTGATTGCCAACTTGCACACGCTGGATACGGCGCGCCGCTATTGCGACCGCGTGATCGGAATGCGCGACGGTCGAATCGTTTTCGACGGCACACCTGAGCAACTGACCACCGGTGCCGCGCGCGACATCTATGGCGCCGATGACAGCTTCTCCGAAGCCGCGACCTCAACCGAAATCCAAGCGCTGGATCGCATTCCGGCCTGACTTTCATCTGCCCCGCCTAACGGCGGGGCATTATACAACTGGAGAGACGAGATGAAGAAATTGATTGCTGCCGCTCTGGCAACCACGGCCCTGACCGCTCCGGTCATGGCTGAAGAAATCGCCGAGTTCCGGATTGGTATTCTGGGTGGTGAAAATGCACAGGACCGTTTGAACAACAACGAATGTCTGCGTGTGCAGACCGAAGAATTGCTGGGTGTTGAAACCAAACTGTTCGCACCTGCCGATTACAATGGCGTGATTCAGGGTCTGCTGGGAGGCACCATCGACATGGCTTGGTTGGGCGCTTCGGCTTATGCCAAGACCTATCTAAGCGATCCGGAAGCGGTTGAGCCAATCCTCGTTAAAGTGAACAACGACGGCGGCTATGGCTATTATTCGATCGGTTTCGCCCGCAGGGACAGCGATATCGCGTCGCTGGAAGACATGAAGGGCAAAGTGTTCGGCTTTGGTGATCCAAACTCGACGTCTGGTTTTCTGATCTCGTCCATCGAGATCCCTGAAGCAACCGGTTCGACCATGACATCTGGCGATTACTTTGGTGAAGTGAAGTTCACTGGTGGCCATGAACAGACCATTGTTGCCGTAAACAACGGCGATGTTGACGGTGGTGTGACCTGGGCAGACGGTCTGGGCGAATGGGAAGATGGCTTTAACTCGGGTGCGCTGCGTCGTGCGGTTGATGCGGGTCTGGTGGACATGAACGATCTGGTACAGATCTGGCAATCTAAACCGATCCCGGAAGGTCCGATTGTGCTGCGCAAAGCGCTGCCGGAAGATGTGAAGGTCAAGTTCACAGCGCTGATGGCCTCTATGCCTTCGTTGGACCCCGATTGCGCCTATGGCGTACTGGCGGGCGAAGCCAAGGGCCTGCAACCAATTGGCCACGAAGCCTATGAAGTGATCGTCGAAGCCCGCAGACTGAAGTCTAACTAATCGGTCACAAAAAAGATCATGGTAGGCCCTGCGCACGTCGCGGGGCCTGTGATTTCGTGAGAGGGGTAGACATGGCAGATCTGACAAGCGGCGTGGATGAAATGCGCGCGGACTATTTGGCGCTGACGCGGCGCAAGCGGATGATGGACGGCATTCTGCTAGCCATCTTTGTGGCGCTGATGGTGTCGGGGTTCATGATCGCGGACGATCGTAATGCTGGCGGTTTCTGGGATGGTTTGCACCGTGTTTTTGATTTCCCCAAGGAAGTGCTGGGCGAAGCGGTCGAAAAGGTCGGCGCGATGCCCGCGCATTTTGTAAACTTCCTGCCGTCTTTGCTGGAGACCATCAATATCGCGGCTGTGTCGACATTGCTGGGGGCTATGCTGGCGATGGTCTTGTCGATGATGTCCACGAGGGGTATGGCCAAGTGGCCGCGTCTGATCCCGCTGTTTCGCCGGATCATGGATATCATGCGCGCGATGCCTGAGATTGTGATTGCGCTGGTGCTGATTTTTGTGATGGGCGGAGGGCCGGTTCCGGCGATGGTGGCGATTGCATTCCACACGACCGGCGCGCTGGGCAAGCTGTTTTCAGAGGTGAACGAGAACGCGTCTTTGAAGCCGGTTGAGGGATTGCAGTCTGTTGGTGCGAACTGGACCCAGCGCATGATCCTAGGAGTGATGCCACAGGTAAGTCCGAACTATCTCAGCTACGCTCTGTTGCGCTTGGAAGTGAACATTCGCGCGTCGGCCATCCTTGGCTTTGTGGGCGCGGGCGGCATTGGTTACGAGCTGCGCAACGCGATGAGCTGGGGCAAAGGGCAATATGACGAAGCAGCAGCGATTTTCCTGCTGTTGTTTGGAACAATTATCGTGGTTGATCAGATGTCGAGTGTTCTGCGTGACCGTTTGACCCACGGCAAAAAAGAAAAGGTGTCGGCATGACAATGACCGCAATAGACACGGCAACATTGAAACAGCAGTCCGAGGCACTGTTTCAACGCAAGCGTCTGATGAGCGTTGGTCTGCCCACGTTGGTGCTGGCGTATCTGGTTTATATTTTTTTCAGCTTTGACATTCTAGGGCTGGTGCAAAAACTCGAGGCGGACAATGCGCGCGCGCTGGTTGCCGACAGTTACAGCTACAAAACCCACGTTGAGCGAGATAACCGTTCTGGCGCGGTGAACATCGCCATCGAGGGTGAGCGCAAAGGCGCCTATTCAGAAGGCACCGCCCCCGAGTGGGTGACGCTGGGCGAAGAGACGGTGATCGATCTGGGTGAGGGTCATGTTGTCACCTATGGCGCAGAGAATTTTGTAAGCTACGAGATACCGGGGTACGGGCGGATCACGGCGCAACCAAGCCGTTCGCAAGGGGTTCAGGCCCAGTTGCCAATGGATGATGCGCCTGATTGGATCAATGTTTCCAAGAACCGGATGACAGTGACGACCGATGTGGGGCGTCTGACTGTGACCCGCAACCGGACTGAGGTATTTCGGTATTTCACTGGCTGGGAGTTGTTCTTTTTCACGCTGGATAGCCCCTATCACGGAGTGGGCTTCGGGGGTGTGATGGCACGTGCGCTAGGTGGCGAAGCATCGGACATCTGGCAGGATTTTTGGACCAATAAGATGTGGCGCCATCAGGATGTAGCATGGGCTATTTTCGAGACCATTTTGATGGCATTTCTGGGCACGATGGGGGCGGCCATAATGGCGTTGCCGCTGGCGTTTATGGCGGCGCGCAATTTCTCACCCTTTACAATTGTGCGACAGGTGACGCGGCGGTTCTTTGACTTCTTCCGGGGCGTTGATGCGCTGATCTGGACAATTGTTCTGGCGCGGGCGTTTGGACCGGGTCCATTAACCGGGGCGCTGGCCATTTTGATCACCGACACCGGCACATTTGGTAAAGTGTTCTCGGAAGCTTTGGAGAATGTGGACGAAAAGCAGATTGAGGGGATTCAATCGACAGGAGCCAACCCGGTGCAGCGGTATCGATTTGGTGTGATCCCACAAGTGACGCCGGTGCTGCTGAGCCAAATCCTCTATTTTTTGGAATCCAACACCCGCAGTGCGACGGTTATCGGCGCGATTACGGGGGGCGGTATCGGGCTGTTACTGACGCAGGCCATGATCACCCAGAAGGATTGGGAAGAGGTGGCCTATTACATCATACTGATCATTCTGATGGTCATGATTATGGACTGGTTCTCGGGCTGGCTGCGGCGCAAGTTGATCAAGGGCGATGAGAGCGGGCGCTGATGCAAAATCCGTTACGTGCTGATGGCGCTGGCGTGGTGGGATTTGAGCCACGATACTTTGCGCCTGTCGCTGGACTATTTTCGCCGCCTGAGTGCTGAGGCGTTTTTAGAGAAATACGAAGTTTAGTCATTTCTTTAAATGATAGGTCAATGCGCTACGGATGAGCGCGCGCAGGGGGGCCTCTGGTGGTGGTTCATTTGTCGAGAAGTGGACACCGCGGTTGCCCTCGATTGTGAAATCGGTGCTGAATTGCCCGGCGAAATCCGAGATTATCGTGGTTTGACAATGCGCGTAAAGCGCGTAGCCACCGGATTTGGGCAGCCCAAGGCGGATCGTTGAACCGGACTTGGTCTTTGGGGTGAGGTAGGCCGGTTGGCCCCATTTTAAAGTCTCTTCGAGGTGCCCAACACCCGGTGTTTCAGCGGCGGTTTCAAAGATGAGTTTGCGCAGGTACATGAGCCTAGCGCGTTCAGCGTCCGGGTAGGCGGCAAAGGCCGCTGCGACGTTGGCGTTTGCGAATTTGGGTGTGTTCATTGGAATAAGATAGGCGGGTATTCAGTGACGCGCTAGTGGTTGGGAACGATGAGCGGCCCGTTCCGTCGAGAAGGATGACCCCAATCCCAAGCATATTGTAAAATATGTGACGCTTGCTGGCCACTTCGAAAAATTGGCCATGTTGGCGGCTTTGGTGTGCGTCCACGTGAGTGACCGGCCGGAACACTCGGGAGTAGAGGTGATTGGATTGAGGCCAGCCCCCACGAGGGCGGGGCGATATCATTGACATCAATGTCCGCCAGCTCTTGCAGAGAAGGGTCAGATGAAATGCGGACGCCCTTAACGAATACCGGTTCTCCCGCGATATGTTACGGATGTATGAAGTTCACTCGGCCGCGAGAGAAACCGCAGCTGGCGTAGCAAAGAAGCGGCGCGCTGCCTCGCCAGTGAGATGGCTGACCTGGCCGCCACAGATGGTCCCTTCGACGTTGCGAGTGCGCGCGTTGACGATGGTCACGTCGGCGCGTTTGCCGTAGTCGAGCGTGCCACGATCCGCGAGACCAAGGAGATCGGCAGGATTGCGCGATATCATGTGCCACGCTTTTGGCAAGGTGCACACTCCGTTTTTGACCAGTTGAAACGCTGCACGTGCGAGGGCGGGATAGTGATAATCGGAAACCAGCGCATCAACGAGGTCGTCAGCGATTAATGTGCTGGCCGATATGTTGCCGGATTGGCTGCCGCCGCGCACGACGTTGGGTGCACCCATGATCACGGGATCGTTGATGGCCTTAGCGAGCGCCGCAGGGGAGCGTGCCGTAGGAAATTCGCAGATGCGCGCACCAAGGGTCGAAAAGCGTTCGCGTGTGTCACCATCGGGGTCGTCGTGGGATCCGTAGGTGACACCAAGTTCGTCAAAGCGTTCTGCGAGTGTGCACAGAAAGCGCGGCACACGCGGTGTTTGTTCCCAAGCCGTACGCACGACGGCCATATGCTGATCTGGTGTGCGCCCTGACTTATTGGCCCAGGCGGCGATGTCTTCTGGGCGGGCGCGAGAAAGGTGCAATGCTTCGTCGATGTGGTTGTTGAAGATAACGTAGTCGATGCCGTATTTTTTGACCGTTTCCAAAAGACGCTCTGCGGTGTCGACGGTGTGCGTTTCGCAGCGGATCTGCACACGCAGGTCAGTCACGCATTGCGCGCGGTATGCGTCCAGCGCGCTGAGCAGGTTCTCGGCAAAATCGGGGCTTCGATGGCCGCCTTCCCAGCTCCAGCTCTGCGCGAGCCATGCGGTTGTTATTCCGTTGGTAGCTGCATCACGATCCGTGGCGCAAAGGGCCATGTCCAGCGGGAAGGGCGCGGACGGGCGCGGCGCGACATGCCGCTCAAAAGCGTCACCGTGCAGATCTATGATGCCGGGAAGAAGATAGTAGCCAGCGAGATTTACCTCGGGGAGGGGCCCCTTGGAGATACGGCCCTGTTCGAGAACTAGCGAGCGCGCCTGCATTTCGCCGTCGCGCAGGACAGTTGCGCCCGTAAGGCGCAAGGAAAGCTTGGGGTTGGACATGGGTCTGCTCAATCAAGGGTTTTGCCCAGTCGGTATCGCGGAATTGTGTCGCGCCCATGAACCTTGCGCGACGGCGCGGTTAAAATTCTCAGTCCTCGTCAGTTAGCGTGAGCGTCACTCGTTCAGCGGCGAACCAAGTGGTTCCGAATTCGATCGGCGTGCCACTTGCATCAATATTAACACCGACGGTACGCAGAACCGGGGCGCTCTCTGAAAGCCGGAGGTGCAAGGCTTGGATGGCTGTGGCGCGCCGAGCTGTGAGGCGGGTTGAGGCGCGCGTGTAGTCAGCCACGCCGTATTCAGCGAGTGCCGCGGTCACCGAGCGAAGGTGAGAGAGGCGTTTAGGCAGGTTGGGAAACCGAGCAGCTGGAAAGACGCTGCGAAAGACGGCAATTGGATTTCCGTCTGCGAGCGAGAGACCTTCGTAGACGTGGACGTTTTCCGTGGCTGCGAGCGCGAGCGCCTCAAATTCTGCGGTGTCGGGTTTTCGGGTTTCGAGATGCAGGATCTCTTTGCCCGGTAAACGGCCAGCCTGTTTAAGGTTTTGGTGGAAGCGGACGCGCTTGCCAATGGGATAATCTGTCGGAACCTGTGCCACAAAAACACCTGCGCCTCGGCGAGCATGGACGAGATTTTCCTGAGCCATGGCTTTGAGCGCGTGGCGCACGGTGTGGCGGTTTACACCGAAACGAGAGGCCAGTTCCGCTTCGGTCGGGAGCTTGTCGCTGGGGGCATAGCGACCGGACGATATATCGTCGGTCAGGGTTGTCGCAATGGACTTCCAGATTGGAGTGCGCGCCATGTCATGAAACTTTCATCAGGGAATCCTTGCCGTACGCGGGCTGGATCGGTAACAATTTGTCTAGTTGTATAGTAATGTAGACAAATCGACAAGGTGTCTAGATGACCGTGGAATTAGATCGCCGGGGATGGATGTCCCTTTTGGCAAAAGCGCCGATGGCTGAGCTAGCACCGCTTTGGCGGGCATTAAACATGTCGCCAGAATTTCAGTGGCTACGCGCACCAGAGGTCGGCGCGACTATGGTTCGTGGTCGTATGGGAGGCACTGGCGCTCCGTTCAATCTGGGTGAGATGACGATTACGCGCTGCTCGTTGCAGTTGGATGATGGCGTGGTGGGTCATGGATACGTGCAGGGGCGCGACAAGGAGAAAGCACGGATGGCGGCGCTTGTGGATGCGTTGATGCAAGGCGAGATGGCTGACCGGGTGTGCCGGGACGTTTTGGTGCCGCTTGCGGGTGCATTTAGAGATGCAAAAGCGGAACGTGCGGCAAAGGCGGCGGCGACCAAAGTGGATTTCTTTACCATGGTGCGGGGAGAGGACAAATGAACGCTGACGCATTGAAAGGTGGGTTTGCGAATGCACCGGTAGGTGCGGCGCACGGGTTTCGCGCAGCGATGAATGCAATGGCGCGGCCCGGTAAGATTGAGGTCGTTGCCGGGGCTGTTCCACCTGCGCCGATGTCGGCTGCGGCGGGGGTTCTGCTGTTAACCTTGTGCGACCCTGAAACGCCGGTTTATCTGGCCGGTGCGCATGATTGCGAGGCGGTTCGACAGTGGATTGCGTTTCATGTGGGCGCACCGCTCATCCGCCCTGAGCGGGCGGTCTTCGCTCTGGGGACGTGGGACGCGTTGGCGCCACTGGATCAGTTCGCGATTGGAACGGCTGAGTATCCGGATCGATCAGCGACTGTAATCGTTGAGCAGCTGGAATTGGTGGCAGAGGGCGCTGTTTTGCGCGGCCCCGGCATCAAGGATACGGCGCGTTTGGGACTGCCGGATGTGTCTGTTTTTCAGCGGAATGCAATGATGTTTCCGCTGGGGTTGGATTTCTTTTTCACAGCTAAGGATCGTTTGGTGGCATTGCCGCGCACAACCAAGGTGGAGGCGGGCTGATGTATGTAGCGGTAAAGGGCGGAGAGCGTGCGATTGATAATGCCCATGCATGGCTGGCCGAAGAGCGGCGTGGCGATCTGGATGTCGCCGAATTGTCGGTGGCTCAGATCCGTGAGCAGCTGAGGCTGGCGGTGAACCGGGTCATGGGGGAGGGGTCGCTCTATGATCCTGATCTGGCCGCGCTGGCGATAAAGCAGGCGCGCGGTGACATGATCGAGGCGATTTTCCTGATCCGCGCCTATCGGACAACGCTGCCGCGGTTTGGCCATTCCGAGCCGGTGGATACTGGTGCGATGGCTTGTGATCGGCGCGTGTCTGCGACGTTTAAGGATGCGCCGGGTGGGCAGATTTTGGGCCCGACATTTGACTATACGCATCGGTTATTGGATTTCAAACTGGCCGCAGAAGGTGACGTTCCGGAGGCGGCGGTGGGCACGCCGAGAGCGGAGCCAACGCCGCATATCACGGAATTTCTCAATCAGGAGGGGCTTATTCAGGCCGAGCCGGAGAGCGAAGCGACGCCGGGAGATTTGACGCGGGAGCCGCTGGAGTTGCCATCAAACCGCCCGCTGCGATTGCAGGCGCTGACACGGGGCGATGAAGGGTTTGTGCTGTCCATGGCCTATTCAACGCAGCGTGGTTATGCGCGTAACCATGCCTTTGTGGGCGAATTGCGGATTGGCAAAGTGGCTGTTGAGATGGATATCCCGGAACTGGGATTTGCAATTGAGGTGGGTGAAATCGAATTGACCGAATGTGAGACGGTCAATCAGTTTCAGGGCAGCAAGACCGAGCCGCCTCAGTTTACACGCGGTTATGGGCTGGTGTTTGGTCAGTCCGAGCGCAAGGCGATTTCCATGGCGCTTGTGGATCGGGCGCTGCGTTGGAAAGAGCTGGGCGAGGACGATATGAGCGCCCCGGCGCAGGATGAAGAATTTGTGCTGTATCACAGCGACAATATTCAGGCGACCGGGTTTCTGGAGCATATCAAGCTGCCCCATTACGTGGATTTCCAATCTGAGCTGGAGCTGATCCGTAAGTTGCGGCGTGAGGCGGAAGCCGCAGCCCAGCCGGGTGACGCAAAGTCGAGAGATGACGCCTCCGCGACCTCTCCGGAGGCCGCGGAATGACGTCGATATTAGATAGGGATTTAGCTGTCCTCTTGGGTGCTGCGCTGGTGCATGACCTTGGCGATGAGGCCAAGGCAGAACACAACAAGCAGCGCGTTTGTCACAGTAAACATGGCGGTTCCTCCGTTTTGTTTCAGGGTCGGGTGTTGAGCAGATACTGCAAAAAAGGGGCAACAAGATGTTGGATCTGAGTGCAAAATCGCCAGAAAATGCCGCTGAAATGTCGGAATATAATTTTGCCTATCTGGATGAGCAGACCAAGCGCATGATCCGGCGCGCCATTCTGAAAGGGTTGGCGATACCGGGATATCAGGTGCCATTTGCCAGCCGCGAGATGCCAATGCCCTATGGCTGGGGTACGGGTGGCGTGCAAGTGAGCGCGGCGACGTTGACACCAGAAGATACGTTGAAGGTGATCGACCAAGGTGCGGATGACACGACCAATGCGGTGTCGATCCGCAAGTTTTTCGAGAAGACGGCGGGGGTTGCGACGACGGAAGAGACCAGTGATGCGAGCCTCATTCAGACAAGGCATCGGATTCCGGAAACTGAGCTGAGTGAAGACCAAATATTGGTCTATCAGGTTCCGATCCCAGAGCCGTTGCGATTTCTGGAACCGAGCGAGGTGGAAACGCGCAAGATGCACAGTCTTGAAGAATATGGGCTCATGCATGTGAAGCTGTATGAAGACATTGCCAAGCACGGTGCGATTGCGACGGCCTATGCATATCCGGTCAAGGTGGAGGGGCGCTATGTGATGGACCCGAGCCCGATCCCGAAATTTGACAACCCCAAGATGGAAATGGCGGCGATTCAGCTGTTTGGCGCGGGGCGCGAACAGCGGATCTATGCGTTGCCGCCCTATACGAAAGTTGTGAGTCTGGATTTCGACGATTACCCGTTTGAGGCCAGCAAGGCGGACCATGCCTGTGACATGTGCGGGGCCGAAGAAAGTTATCTGGATGAGGTGATCATGGATGATGCGGGCAACCGGATGTTTGTGTGTTCAGACACGGATTATTGCGCTGGGCGGCGCGCAGCGGGCCATGTTGGCGCGCAGGCTGTGGCAGACCGGGAGATTGGGCAATGACACCGCTGCTCAAGGTCCAGAATGTAAGCAAGTACTATGGCAGTCGTATCGGCTGCGCGGGTGTTGGTTTTGATCTTTATCCCCGCGAAGTGCTTGGGATCGTAGGAGAAAGCGGATCAGGCAAGTCGACATTGTTGAATTGTCTCGCGGGTCATTTGGAGCCGGATGGGGGTGAAGTGCTGTTTCACACCCGTACAGGTGACATGAAAGATACGGTCACAATGTCAGAGCCGGAGCGGCGCATGTTAGGGCGCACGGATTGGGCGTTTGTGCATCAGCACGCGCGCGATGGGTTGCGGATGAATGTGAGTGCGGGTGGCAATGTCGGCGAGCGGTTGATGGCCGTGGGCGCGCGCCATTATGGAGACATCCGAGACGCGGCAGTAGATTGGCTGGGTCGGGTGGAGATTGACGAAACCCGGGTAGATGACCGGCCCGGTCAGTTTTCAGGCGGCATGCAGCAGCGGTTGCAGATTGCACGCAACCTCGCGACCGGGCCTCGGCTGGTGTTCATGGATGAGCCGACGGGCGGGTTGGATGTATCCGTCCAGGCGCGGTTGCTCGACCTGTTGCGCGGGTTGGTGCGCCAGATGGGGCTGAGCGCCATCATCGTCACGCATGATCTGGCTGTGGTGCGGTTGTTGGCGGATCGGCTGATGGTGATGAAGGATGGACATGTGGTGGAAACCGGCCTGACGGATCAGGTGCTGGATGATCCGCAACATGCCTACACCCAGTTGCTGGTGTCGAGTGTGTTGCAGGTATGAACCGGGGAGAGGGGCGTTGCCCCCATCGCTGCGGGGCAGCGATTCCCCCAGGATATTTTGGGCGAAAGGAAGATCAGATGATCAAGATTGAAGACTTGTCCAAGACTTTCACGCTGCACAATCAGGCTGGTGTGGTCATTCCAGTCATGAAGGATGCCGAATTGCAAGTCGTGCGCGGCGAGTGCGTAGGTCTGATTGGGGCGTCGGGTGCGGGTAAGTCGACATTGATGCGTATGGTTTACGGGAATTACTTGGCGGGCAGTGGGCGGATTTATGTGGACGGTCTGGATGTAGTGCAGGCTGAGCCGCGCGAGATCTTGGCGCTGCGGCGCGAAACGCTGGGATATGTAAGCCAGTTTTTGCGGGTGGTGCCAAGAGTGGCGACACTGGATGTGGTGGCGGAGCCTTTGCTGGTGCTGGGTATTGAATTGGAAGAAGCCCGCGAGACGGCGCGTGGATTGCTGACGCGGTTACGGATCCCTGAGCGGTTATGGGCATTGAGCCCGACATCGTTTTCCGGGGGAGAGCAGCAGCGCGTGAACATTGCGCGCGGGTTTGCGCATGACTATCCGGCGCTGTTGCTGGATGAGCCGACCGCCAGCCTGGATGCAGCCAATCGTGACACAGTGTTGTGCCTGATCGAAGAAGCCAAGGCGCGCGGAGCTGCGATTATCGGGATCTTCCACGATGAAGCGGCGCGAAATCGGGTGTGCGATCGGCAAGTGGATGTGTCGGTCTTTACGCCGAGGGCGGCCTGATGACTGTGCGCGTGATTGGGGTGGTTGGGCCATCGGGTGCGGGTAAAGACACAGTGATGCGGGCGCTTGCAGCAGCTCGGCCTGAGATGGTGCTGGTCAAGCGTGTGATAACACGCGCGCCTGATGAAGGCGGTGAGGACTATACAGCGGTGGGCAGTGAGGCGTTTGAACGGATGGTGGCGGAAGGTGCGTTTGCGTTATCGTGGGGGGCACATGGGCTGCGCTATGGAGTGCCGCGGGGTTCGGTCATTGGGCGGCCTAAAGGCGAGATGGCACTGGTCAACCTTTCACGCAGTGTATTGGATGATGCACGAGAACAATTGGACGGCTTCCGGGTTCTGTCGCTCACGGCACGCCCTGAGACATTGGCAGTACGGTTGGTTAAGCGAGGGCGGGAGAGCCACTCAGAGATCACCAGCCGCTTGGCGCGCGCTGATCATAACCGCCCGGTTGGGGCGGATGTCATGGACGTGTCTAATGAAAGGTCAGTGCAGGAAACCGTTTCAGCTGTGCTGAGCGCGCTTTACCCGGTGAGGGCGAAGCGATGAATTTGGTGGAACATCCCGTCAGCGTCCTGTCCGACCAGAGTAAGGTCATCGATGGTAAAGGAAGTGGGCAGCAAGGGTATGATGTATGGTGCGAGGGCATCGCGGGTTTGCACGGCATGTTCAGGAGACAGCGCGCTGCTGAGAGTGATGTGAAAGCGGAACTGATCCAATACATAGGGGTAGCCCCATTGGGCCAGCAACTCTTCCTGACGCGGCGCGAGGTTGGATTTACGGCGGCGGGCAAGCTCGGCCTCGGATGGGGGTGCGCGGAAAGCATCGAGCTGGGTGACGATGGTGCTGGCGAGTTTGGCGAGGGGTGTTTGATCGCCATCGATCTTGAGTGCAAGGAACCGGCCCATTTGGGCGATGGTGAGCCTCGGGAGTGTGAGCGGGGCCAGTTTGGCACACAAGTTGGCGGTCGCGTCATGCAGGCCATCGGCCGTGGTGCCAGGGGTAAGGTGGAACGGTGGCTTGATCGTGCCATGGAGCCCGTATTTGCGCGGCGTGGCGGTGATGTCAGGGATAGGGCAAGGCAGGCCGTCGATTTCGGGATGATCGCGAACAGTGCCGGCGGCGAGGTCCCAACCCAGCCATTGTGCGCCAAAATCGGCGAGAAGCCCCGGTTTGGGTGTGTAATAAAGTCCATATCTGGCGTAGGGCATGGGCACTCCGAAAGGGTTTTGCGATGCAAATGACAACAACATGTGACGCTGAAATGACACAAGACAAGGTTCTCGCCAATGCAATGCTGGTGCTGCCTGATGAAACAGTGCGCGGTAGTGTTGTGATCCGGGGGGATCGGATTGTGGCGATGGATACAGGAGCGGGTGTGCCCAATGGAGCCGAAGATTGCGACGGCGATTTTGTGGCACCGGGGTTGATTGAGCTGCATACTGATAATCTCGAGCGGCATATCCATCCCCGTCCCAAAGTCGACTGGCCGCATCAGGCGGCGATCGTTGCGCATGATGCGGAGCTGGCCAGCGTTGGGATCACGACGGTTTTTGATGCGATCCGGGTGGGGTCGATTATCAACGGGCCCAACAAGAAGTACGGCAAGTATGCGCGCGCCATTGCGACGGAGATCTTGTCGATGCGTGACAGCGGTGCGCTGCGGATCAGTCATCACATTCACCTGCGCGCGGAGACTTGTTCGGAGACTCTGATCGAAGAATTGGCCGAATTTGGGCCGGAGGATCGGATTGGGATTGTGAGCCTGATGGATCACACCCCGGGGCAGCGGCAGTTTGTGAATTTGGACAAGTATGAAGGGTTCATTCGCGGAAAATACGGATTGGACAAGGCCGATTTTGAGGCGCATGTCGCACATTTGTTCGGGTTGCGCGAAAAGCTAGGGGTGGCACATGAAGCGGCGGCTGTGGTCGCGGCGGAGCGCTATGGCGCAGTGTTGGCGAGCCATGATGATACGACCGCTGCGCAGGTGGCGCATTCGGCGGGGCATGGCATTCGGCTGGCGGAGTTTCCGACAACTGTGGAAGCGGCCAAGGCCAATCGCGCGCACGAGATTGCTAACATTATGGGCGGGCCAAACCTTGTCCGGGGGGGATCACATTCCGGGAACGTGGCGGCGATTGAACTTGCGGATTTGGGTTTGCTGGATGTGATTTCGTCGGATTATGTACCCTCGTCCTTGTTGTTGGGAGCGGTTCTGCTGGGCCAGCATTGGGGCGACATGGCTAAGGGGCTGCACACCGTGACGGCGGCGCCTGCGCAGAGCACAGGGTTGGTGGATCGAGGGCGATTGGGCGTCGGTATGCAGGCAGACATGATCCGGTTCCGGGTGACCGAAGGCGTGCCGGCGCTGCGAGCGGTTTGGAGCAAGGGTGTGCGGGCCGCCTGAGGAGGCTCCTCAAGCCCTTGGGGGCTTTCCTCGCGAGTTTAGAGGCAAGCCGCCATGAGACGGTAGGTGATCTGGGCGGCGGTGAAATTCCATGCTGAATTGCCGTCTGGAGCCAGCTCGACGACGTCGAGACCAACGCATGTTCGCCCCATTAGGGCGTGTTCGACGAGGTGCAGGGCCTGGTAATAGCTGAGGCCGCCGGGAACCGGGGTGCCAGTGGCGGGCATCTGGCTGGGGTCGAGGCCATCGACATCAAAGCTGATGTAGATATGTTCTGGGAAGTCGCCGGGCAGATCGGCGGCGTGAATATTGCCGGTAACGAGCTCTTCGGCGTCTTTGTGGAACACGTTGTGGGTGACGCGTTGGTCGATTTCCTGTTGGCAGAGGGCACGCACGCCGAACTGGGCGAGGCGAATGCCCTCGGATGCGAGGAGATGCATGACGGAGGCATGGGAGTGCTTTTCGTCTTGATAGGCGATGCGAAGGTCGGCGTGGGCGTCAATCTGGACAATGCCGACAGGCTTTCCGAGTGCGCGGGCTACGCCAGTGACGGCGCCGAAGGAAAGAGAGTGTTCGCCGCCAAGTGTGACTGGAATGCTGCCGGATGCGACGGCGTCTTGAGTGCGCTGGGCGAGGCGCTCCATGACCTCGGGCATGGTGCCGGAACAGTCGAGCGGCGCTTCGGTGTGGATGCCGAAGGCGCAAGGTTCGCCGCCGTTGGTGATGCGTTCTAGTTCGTTGGACGCCTCGATGATGGCGGCAGGGCCGTTCGCAGTACCGGAGCCGTAGGAGACGGTGCGTTCTAGAGGGACGGGGATGACGCGAAAGCGGGCCGTGTCGGCGCGTTCCTGGGCGGAAAGTTCGCTGTTGAGGAAGATGCTCATGAGAGTCTCTCTTTAAAGTCGGAATAGTCGAACTGTTTGAGGATTTTGAGCGTATCGGTATCGCTGTTCCAGAGGGCGATGGCTGGAAGCGGAACACCGTTGAAGGTGTTGGTTTTCACCATTGAGTAGTGCGCTTGATCCAGGAATGCGAAGCGCTGGCCGATTTCCAGCGGCTTGTCCCATGTGTAGTCGCCAATCACGTCGCCTGCGAGACAGGACGGGCCGCCGAGACGGTAAGTTTGCCCCGCCTCGGCCTCGTCCATCAGGGCGGGGCGATAAGGGGCCTCAATCACATCGGGCATGTGGCAGGTGGCGGAGATATCGGTGATGGCGAGGTCCATGCCGTTGGTGGGCAGGTCGAGGATCTCGCCCACCAGGATGCCTGCGTCAAGTGCAACGGCCTCGCCGGGTTCGAGGTAGATATCGAGGGCGTGTTCAGCGCGAAGAGATTTGATGAAATCGATGAGCTGTTCACGGGCATAGTCGGCACGGGTGATGTGGTGGCCGCCGCCGAAATTGAGCCATTTAAGGGAGGGCAGGTATGAGGCGAGTTTGGGATGCACTGCGTTCCAAGTGCGCTGGAGTGGTTCAAACCCCTGCTCGCAAAGCGTGTGCATGTGCAGGCCGTCGACCTGGGCGACGATTTCGGGGGTCAGGAGGCTGACCGGGGTTCCGAGGCGGGAGCAGGGGGCGCATGGGTCGTATTTGGGGATGTCGCCTTCGGAGTGTTCGGGGTTGATGCGTAGCCCGATCTGTTTCCCTGCGGCGCGGCATCTAGGTGAGAAGCGGGCGAGCTGTGCGGGGCTGTTGAAGATGATGTGGTCAGAGAGCGCGACGATCTCGTCGATGTCACTTTCCTTGTAACCTGCGCAAAAAGTAGCAACCTCGCCCCCGTATTCTTCTCGGGCCAGACGTGCCTCAAAGATACCAGAAGCACAGGTGCCTGAGAGGTAATCGCGCACCACGGGGGCAAGAGCGAACATGGAGAAGGCTTTTAGCGCTGAGAGCACATGCGCGCCCGATTGGTTGGAAATGTCTTTGAGGATGGCGAGGTTGCGTGTCACCGCAACCTCGTCAATGACGAAGCAGGGCGACGGTGCGCGAGAGAGGTCGAAAGTGCGAAAAGCACCTGCGTCGCCAGCTTGGGTTTGCATCATGTCAGACATTGGCGGCTCCGGGTGAATTCGGGCGAGACCGGGGGGACCCCCCCCGCCGTACCCCCTGGGATATTTGGGCGAAAGGAAAAGGGGGCGGAGTGCCCCCCTTTTGTTTAGTTGTGGGTGTCAGAATTTAACCGGGCCGTCGAGTTCGTGAACCTGCCACGGAAGCCCGTGAGCGTTGAGCATATCCATGAAATTGTCTGGGTCGAGCTGTTCCATGTTCCACACGCCAGGTTGGACCCAATTACCTTTCAGCACCTGCGCAGCGCCAATCATGGCGGGGACGCCGGTGGTATACGAGACGGCTTGCGAGCCGACCTCGGCGTAGCATTCCTCGTGGTCACAGATGTTGTAGATGTAATAGGTTTTTTCGCCTGAACCGTCTTTGGCCTGACCTGTGGCGATGTCACCGATGCAAGCCTTTCCCTTCGTTTCTGCGCCCAGATCGCCGGGATCGGGCAGAAGGGTTTTCAGGAACTGGATCGGGATGATTTCTTTGCCATCGTGCATGACCGGATCAATACGGGTCATTCCGACATTTTCCAGCACTTTGGCGTGCATGATATAGGCGTCACCAAAGGTCATCCAGAAACGTGCGCGCTCGATCTCGGGGAAGTGGGTTGTGAGCGACTCTAGTTCCTCGTGATACATCTTGTACATGTTCTTGAGGCCAATTGCAGGGAAGTTGTATTCCACCTTGGTTGTCATGGCCGGGCTAGTCTGCCACGCGCCGTTTTCCCAGTGGCGAACCTCGGCCAGCACTTCGCGCAGGTTGATCTCTGGGTTGAAGTTGGTGGCGAATTCCTGATCGTTGGAGCCGCCATTGGCGTCGAGAATGTCGATCTGTCGGATAGTCTCGAGTTTGTGTTTCTTGAGCCATGTGGCGAACACGGATGTGACGCCCGGATCAAAGCCGGAGCCTAGGATCGCGGTCAGGCCGGCCTCTTTGAAACGGTCCTGATAGGCCCATTGCCAGTGGTATTCGAATTTGGCCACGTCTTCGGGTTCGTAATTGGCGGTGTCGAGATAGTGGCAGCCCGCCTCAAGGCAGGCGTCCATCAACACGAGATCCTGATAGGGTAGGGCAAGGTTCACGAGGAGTTCGGCGCCGGTATCCTTGATCAGCGCAACGGTGTCAGCCACTTTGTAAGCGTCAAGCGCGGCTGTCTTGATCTCGATCCCGGTGCGTTCTTTTACGGCAGCGGCAATGGCGTCGCATTTGGACTTGGTGCGGCTGGCCAGCGTGATGTCGGTAAAGATGTCGCTGTTCATTGCCATTTTATGCACGGCGGCGTGGCTGACGCCCCCTGCGCCGACGACCAGTGTTTTGCCCATGATCAGGTCTCCTTGGTGAAGGTTATTCGTAATAGGTGTAGCCGTTGATCGAGTCGCGATAGGCACCCATGATCAGTTTGCGATCCGAGGCCTTCAGTGTGCCTTTTGAGATTGCGCCGTCAACCAGTCTGCGGAAGGCGGCAACGCAATCGTTGGGATCGTATTCGACGTAAGACAACACTTGGGAGATGGTATCGCCTTCTTGTTCGTGCAAGAGATCAAAGCTGCCATCAGCACTTAGGTCTAGTGTGACCACATTGGTGTCGCCAAAGAGATTGTGCAGGTCGCCCAGTGTCTCTTGGTAGGCACCGACGAAGAAGACACCAAGGTAGTATGGCTTGTCGTCGGGCAGGGAATGCACGGGAAGCGAAGGAGAGACGCCGTCGGCGAGGATGAACTTGTCGATTTTGCCGTCGCTGTCACAGGTAATGTCTGAAAGGATCGCGCGGCGGTCTGGCGTTTCGTCAAGCATTTGCAGCGGGATGATGGGGTGCAATTGATCAATGGCCCAAACATCGGGCAGGGATTGGAACAGCGAGAAATTGCAGTGGTAAATGTCGGCGGCGTTTTCAAGCTGAGCGGTGACATCTGTGGCGTCCTCCATCGAGGCGACCAGCGATTTGATGCGCGCCATCAGGTGCAGATAGATGCGTTCGGCGCGCGCCATCTGGCGTAGATCGATATAGCCGCGGCGGAAAAGCGCGCGCAGTTCGTTGCGATAAAAGCTGGCGTCGTTCCAGCATTCCTGAACGCGGTCTGGTGTCAGATACGTGAGGATTGCGGCGAGGTCGGCAAGCAGATGGTGGTCATCTGGGGCCACATCCGGCGCTGTTGGTGCGTCGTAAAGAGTAGATTCCAAAACGTTGAAGACCAGCATGGAGGATGTGGCCACCACGGCGCGTCCGCTTTCGGTGACAAGGGTGGGGTGATCGATTTCCGCCTCGTCCATGGCGTAGGCCACGGTTTCTACAATATTGGCGGCGTATTCCTCAACCGTGTAATTTATGGAGTTTTCACTGGCGCGTTTTTCGCCGGTGTAGTCGATGCCCAGCCCGCCACCGAGATCGAGATGGGTCAGGGGTACGCCTTCGCGCTTGAGCTCGGTGAAATAGCGGCAGGCCTCGCCTACGGAGCGGCGCACGTCGTTAACGTCGGGCACTTGGCTGCCGAGATGAGAATGTTGCAATTTCAGGCAGTGCAGCAGACCGGCGTCACGCAGCTTGTCGAGTACGGCGACGAGCTGGTCGGTGTTCATGCCAAAGGTCGAGCGGTCGCCTGAGCTTTCCTGCCATTTGCCGCTGATTTGATTGGTGAGCTTTACGCGCACGCCCAAAAGCGGCTCGACGCCCAGTTCGCGGTAAACTTGGATCACCGTGTCGGCCTCTTTCGGGCTTTCGAGAACGATGACTGTATTAAAGCCCAGTTTGCGGGAGAGAGTGGCCAATGTGATAAACTCGGCATCCTTGACGCCATTGCAGACGATCAGGGCATTACGAGAGAGTTTGTGAGCCAGGGCGATCACAAGTTCAGGTTTCGAGCCAGCCTCTAGGCCGTAGTCTAGCGCTTCACCAAACTCTACGATGCGGTCGATGACTTGTGCTTGCTGATTGACTTTGATCGGGAAGACGCCGCGATATTCGCCAGTGTAACCGGTGTTTTTGATCGCGGTTCGGAAACTGCTATTGATGCGGTGAATTTCGTTTTCCAGATAGCTGGAAATGCGCACAAGCATTGGGACGTGAATACCGCGCTCTTCGAGGTCTGAGACGATCGAAGGGAGGCTGATCGCGGGCGCGTTGGGGGCAAGCGGATTTTTGAGGCCAATTTCGCCGTTGTCCAAAGGCACGATGAGATCTTTGCCCCATTTGTCGATGCCATAGATGTCGCGGCCTGCGTCCACCGAATCTGTCAATCCATCGTCTCCCGTTCGTGCGTTTGTTCAAGGATAGCGTCGTTTAAGTTGAAGTGGTGAGTCTTCCAAGCTTTTTTGCGGCGTAGCGGACAAAAGAAACGGTGTGCCTGAACGCAAAGAACAATGGTAGCGAGTATGGCTCGTAGGTCGGACAAGATTGTCCGACTAACCACGAATCAAAAAGCCCCGACCAATTGGTCGGGGCTTTTGTGCGTGTCTATTGGTAGTTTCACCCAATTGTCGCGGCGCGAACGTCGGCGTCAATAAAGGGGAGGTATTGTTCGAAGTTCTCCGCGAACATACTCACCAGCTTTTCGGCTTGCGCATCGTATGAGTCTTTATCTTCCCATGTCGAGCGTGGATCGAGCAGACCGGCATCGACGCCGGGCACAGTTACTGGAACTTCGAAGCCGAAGTTGGGATCTTTGCGAAACGTGGATTCGTTCAAAGAACCGTCCAGTGCCGCCGTTAGCAAAGCGCGGGTTGCCTTGATCGGCATGCGATTGCCGGTCCCATATGCGCCGCCAGTCCAACCCGTGTTAACCAGCCAGCAGGTGGTGCCATGATCAGCGATTTTTTGGCGCAGCAGCGCACCATAGACTTCCGGGCGCCGCGGCATGAAAGGCGCACCGTAGCAGGTCGAAAAGGCCGGCTTGGGTTCAGTCACGCCACGTTCTGTACCTGCCATTTTGGCGGTAAAGCCCGACAAGAAGTGGTATTCGGCTTGGGCCGGAGTCAGACGAGCAATGGGGGGCAGAATGCCAAATGCGTCGCAGGTCAACATGATGACATTCTTGGGATGACCGCCGAGCCCGCTATCCGAAGCGTTCGGGATATAATCCAGCGGGTATGCGCAGCGCATGTTTTCTGTCAGGCTGCTATCCTCGAAATCCAGCTCCTTGGTGTCTTCATCGTAGACCATGTTTTCGATCACGGTGCCGAACATTTTGGTGGTGGCATAGATTTCAGGCTCGGCCTCGGGATTAAGGCCAATGGTTTTGGCATAGCAACCGCCTTCGAAGTTAAAGGAGCCGCGGTTAGACCACCCGTGTTCGTCATCCCCGATCAGCGTGCGGTTCGGATCAGCCGACAGCGTGGTCTTGCCTGTACCAGACAGGCCGAAGAACACGGCAGAATCAATTGGGTTGCCATTAGCGTGGTTGGCCGAGCAGTGCATCGGCATCACGCCTTTGTCCGGCAGAATGTAGTTTAGTACGCTGAAGACAGATTTCTTGTTTTCACCAGCGTACTCAGTATTACCGATCAGTATCAATTTGCGATCCAGATTCACCGCGATCACGGTTTCTGTGCGGCAGCCGTGTTTAGCTGGATCAGCTTTGAAGCTAGGGCAGTTGATGATCGTGAAGTCAGAGGTGAATGTGTCAAGCGCAGCCCGCTCTGGGCGACGCAACAGGTGGCGAATAAAGAGGTTGTGCCAAGCTAGCTCGTTGATGACGCGTACATTCAGAGTCAGAGTTGGATCAGCCCCTGCAAAAAGATCCTGCACATAATAATCGCGGCCTTTCATGTGTGTGACCATGTCGTCATAGAGACGATCAAATGCGTCGGGGGCCATGGGCGCATTATTGTCCCACCAAATTGTGTTTTCAGTGGTGGGTGTACGCACTGTAAATTTGTCGTTGGGTGAGCGACCAGTGAACTCGCCGGTGCTGACTAGAAAGGTGCCGCCTTGGCCAAGTGAACCCTCTCCATTCTTCAGCGCAGCCTCGACAAGGGCTGGCTCCATAAGGTTGTAATAGACATTGCCCGCTCCTTCGATCCCTTGATCTTCGAGGCGGAACTGCGGGTTTACCCGTCCAAATGTCATTGTCACACTCCTGTTGCCGGCTCAGTTCGAGGCGGCGGTCATTGATAGCAGCGACCGGGTTTCACGGCCCTGACCAGCTCTCTCCTTGAGCCGGTGAGTGCTCTTAACATGCGGAATACGTGTCGGGACAGGGCGGATTATCGCAGTTAGCGCAATCACTTACAGTTTAGCGCAACCATCCATGACGTTCGGAAGCTTTCCGCTCAATTATGAGACGATAAGTGAGGCATATTAGTCATTGCTTAGCAAAATCCGTGTCAAATAAGTCCGGTTTGTGACGCGAATCGCACTTTTGGATTGATTGCCATGGGGTGAAATGCGCATAATACGTTAAAAAACAGGCAATAATAAACGAGCAGTAAAAGGACCCGACCCATGTCGAAGATCGCCCTTGTGGACGACGACAGGAATATCCTGACGTCGGTTTCCATTACCCTTGAGGCTGAGGGATTTGAAGTAGAGACCTACCACGACGGACAGCAAGCGCTGGATGCTTTCAACAAAAAGCTTCCCGATATGGCTGTTCTGGACATTAAAATGCCGCGCATGGACGGCATGGATCTGTTGCAGCGTCTGCGGCAGAAAACGTCGATGCCGGTCATTTTTCTGACATCCAAGGATGATGAGATTGACGAAGTGTTGGGCCTGCGCATGGGCGCAGATGACTATGTTAAGAAGCCGTTTTCACAGCGCTTGCTGGTTGAACGTATTCGCGCGTTGTTGCGTCGGCAAGAAGCCGTAGATGGCGATATTGTAGGCGATACCGAAGACACTAAGGTGATGAGCCGCGGCGAATTGGTTATGGACCCGTTGCGCCATTCGGTCAGTTGGAAGGGCAAGGACGTTACACTAACTGTAACGGAGTTTTTGTTGCTTCAGGCACTTGCCCAGCGTCCGGGATTTGTAAAAAGCCGAGATCAGTTGATGGATGTGGCATATGATGATCAGGTCTATGTCGATGACCGCACGATCGATAGTCACATCAAACGTTTGCGCAAAAAAATGCGCTCTGTCGATAATGATTTCTCGGCAATTGAGACCCTCTATGGCATCGGCTATAGGTATAATGAAGAGTAAGAGCGGCAGCCGGAAGGACTGAAGTGCGCGAGATGGCCCAGGGGCGGGACGGAGACGTTGTATTGGGCGATGACTGGGTCGCGCCCGAGGCCAATGTCGAAAAGGAATTGCGGGGGCGTCGCGAAAGACGGCGCCTGCTGCCGCTATCAAAGTCACCTCTCACTAGAAAGATCATAACCTTTAATTTGATCGCTTTGTTGGTGTTGGGTGGTGGTATTTTGTACCTCAATTCAGCGCGGGATGGATTTGCCGTTCAGCGCGCCGCGGGTTTGATGACCGAGGCGCGTTTGATTGCTGGAGCTTTCGAGGTGCAGATACCTGCGGGAGCGCCTGTAAATTTGGCGACCGGGGATGGCGTAGATGTTGGGACATCGCTAGAAAAGCTGCCGCTTCGCACCGGAACACACGTCTTTGTTTTCGACACCGCGCAGAACGAGGTCGGCATGCGAGCGGGCGACGCCTCTGCGGACGCGGCTTCTGCCCTTGCTGAGCGTCCGCAAGGAATACCGTTTACGACAGCGTTGAATTGGTTTTGGGGCCTTTTTCGAGGGGGCGACGAAGACAGCGTAAATTCGCAACGACCAACAATTGATGAACAAGTGCGCGAGCTCACGGATCAAGCGCTTGAAGGTCAGGAACAACTGGTTGCGTTGGAGGATCCGCGTGGTGCAAGCGTTTTCGCCGTCGCGGTACCCATATCACAAGGGAGTTCAATCGTTGGCGCAGTGGTTTTGACGAGCGCTGTAGGTGAACTGGACCAAATGGTACGTTCCGAGCGAGAACGCGTATTGCAGATGATCCTGATTGCGACGGTTGTGTCGGTTGGCCTATCCATGGTTTTGGCTTCGACCATATCAAACCCACTTTCGGATCTGGCTGCGGCTGCGGAAATCGGACGTGACACCGATACACGCAAGGTGAATCCCGGTCGAGTGCGCATCCCTGATTTGACTGCACGTCCGGATGAGATCGGACGATTGTCAGGAGCGCTTCGAGGTATGGTGTCAGCGCTGTATGATCGCATTGATAGCAATGAACAGTTTGCCGCCGACGTCGCACATGAAATTAAGAACCCGCTTGCGTCCCTTCGGTCTGCCGTTGGGTCGCTGCGCTTGGTCAAAAAGGAAGAACATCGAGAAAAACTGCTAGATGTGATTGAGCACGATGTGCGGCGTTTGGACAGGTTGGTTAGCGACATTTCCAACGCCTCGCGGCTTGATAGTGAGCTAGTCAAAGAGGAAGAAGAACAATTCAACCTGTTGGCGATGATTGGAAATCTTGCCCAATACCTTGGAGAGGATGCAAAGGGCAAAGGGATCGAGTTCATCACGGATATGCCTGAGACACCCATTGAGATTAATGGGCTTGAAGCGAGGCTGGCGCAGGTTTTTGTCAATCTGATCACAAACGCAATCAGTTTCTGCGAAGATGGCGACGCAATCCGGTTGTGGGCGCGCAAACGAGAGAACCGTGTTTTGATTGTTGTCGAAGACACCGGGCCGGGAATTCCGGAACAAGCATTGAACAAGATTTTCAATCGGTTCTATTCGCATCGACCAGAAAACCAATTCGGCAACAACTCTGGTCTGGGCCTTGCGATTTCGAAACAAATCGTCGAAGCACATGGCGGTGTGATCTGGGCCGAAAATATTCGACCCACCGAAGCTGATGTAACCTCTGATCCGTTGGGAGCAAGGTTTGTTGTTGGTTTGCCAGTTTAAGCGAGATCGGCGACCGGTCAGGGGCTGTTCGTGATCGCTAGGTCAGAGAGAACTGAGCAACAGTTGCTACATGCCTCGTGCGTTTCGTTGAGCGGGCGCGGAGTACTGATAACCGGAGCTTCGGGGAGTGGAAAATCCGGGCTGGCCCTTCAATTGATGGCATTTGGCGCTCAATTGGTTTCGGATGATCAGACATTGTTGACGGTTCGTGATGAAAAGCTCATTGCCGTATGCCCAGAAACTATTCGTGGTCAAGTGGAAGCTCGCGGTATCGGCATTCTGAACGCTCAGGCTGTAGAGAGTACTCAGGTCGTTTTATCGATCGACCTCAACCGCAGAGAGACAGACAGGTTGCCACAACCACATGAAATGCGGCTATTGGGGCAAAACGTCCCGTTGTATTATAAGGTGAACGCCCCACATTTTGCGGCAGGGATAATGCAATTCTTGCGCTTGGGAAGAGGTGCGTGACGACCATGACGGATGCTATAGATTCTGAGCAACGACTGGTTCTGGTGACCGGCCCTTCGGGGGCAGGTCGGTCAACCGCAATTCGTACGTTGGAAGATGCGGGATACGAGACCATCGACAACATGCCGCTTGGCTTGCTGGAAAGGTTGTTTGCTGGCCCGTTGACGCGCCCCATGGCTCTTGGGGTGGACACAAGAAACAGAGACTTTTCGCCACAGGCGCTGCTTGAAACGTTAGATCAGTTGCGTGATTTGCCCGGTCTTTCGCCGGAATTGTTGTTTCTCGATTGCCATCAGGACGTATTGATGCGCCGTTATAATGAAACGCGGCGTCGTCATCCTATGGCACCTGACACAAGTCCACGAGAAGGAATTGAACGCGAGTTTGCGATGCTGCAATTGGTCCGCGACATGGCGGATGTTCTGATTGACACGTCTTCACTGTCGCCACATGAATTGCGCGCCTCGGTTGAGAAATGGTTTGCCAATCCAGGTCGGCAATCGCTCGCATTGACCATTCAGTCTTTTAGTTACAAGCGGGCGTTGCCACAGGTGGCCGATCTGGTGTTTGATTGTCGGTTCCTTCGAAACCCCCACTGGATTGAAAACCTCCGCCCTTTGACCGGATTAGACTCATTGGTCGGTGAATATGTCTCCGAAGACGAACACTTTGCGCCATTTACAGAGCGGTTGATGGGAATGGTGGAAATGCTTCTACCAGCATATATCGGGGAGGGGCGTAGCCACATGGTAATTACGTTCGGATGTACCGGCGGAAAGCATCGTTCGGTATTCATTGCAGAAACTGTTGCGCAAGCCCTTGCGCAACAGGGGTGGCAAGTGTCAATAAGACACCGCGAACTTAACAAGTTTGCGACATTATCCGGAAAGAACCGGCCGGACGTGTTAGATGGAGAGGCGAAAGCGTGATCGGTATTGTGATCGTGGCACACGGCGGACTGGCAAAGGAATATCTGGCCGCAATGGAACATGTAGTTGGGTCACTTCATGGCGCGCGCGCAATAACCATAGATGCCGAACACGATCGCCCAGCTAAGCAAAAAGAAATTTGTGCCGCCGCAGACGATGTCGACCGAGGCCAAGGGGTGATTATCGTGACCGACATGTTCGGTGGCTCTCCGTCGAATTTGAGTCTCATGGCATGTGCGCCGGAAAACCGGCGCATCCTGTACGGCGCAAATTTGCCAATGTTGATCAAATTGGCGAAGTCTCGCCATTTGCCAGTGCCTGATGCGGTGCGCACCTCTCTTGAGGCCGGACGCAAATATATTGATAGTCAAAACATACAAACGGATTGAATAGAATGTCCGCAACGACTTCCCGCTCTTTGAAGATAATTAACGAAAAAGGATTGCACGCGCGCGCTTCTGCCAAACTGGTGGAAGTTGTCGAAGGATTTGACGCGACCGCCGAAGTATCAAAGGATGGGTTGAGTGCGGGCGGCGACAGTATTATGGGACTGCTGATGTTGGCGGCCAGCAAAGGGACATCGATTGATGTTGCAACCAACGGGCCGGATGCCAATGCTTTGGCGGATGCGATCCAAGCGCTGGTCGAGGACAAGTTTGGGGAAGGGTTTTGACACTGTAAGTGTCGTATAAGGAAATGAACCGTGGTGGAAACATTGCCACAGCCGCGTGCGGCAAAAAGGGAAAAGAAGGACGAAGGTCAGACCTATGACCGTCGCACGCTGACCTATGCAAATTCCTTTGACGATCGCTGGACGTCGACGGCCATAAAAACCATCGAGTGGTTCACTGGGAAATTGACCGTGCTGCGCATGGTAAACAAGTTTGAGCGCCAGAATGCTGAGTTCCGAGGTCAGAGTTTCTGGCGCGGTGCCCTCAATATTATGGGAATCGACCTGTTAACCCCGGAGGAGCAATTAGCGAATATTCCCAAAACAGGGCCCGTTGTGGTCGTTGCCAACCATCCGCATGGTATGGTCGATGGGATGATCTTCGCTGACCTGATTGGTCGTGTGCGTCAGGATTATCGTATCCTGACCAGATCTGTTCTTACCGGGCTGGATGAAGCGGCAACGTCATTCATGATCCCGGTGCCATTCCCGCATGATCCGGAAGCACAGCGAAAAATGGTAGAGATGCGCGCCAAATCCATGGCGCATCTCGCTGAAGGTGGTGTGGTGGCGCTGTTCCCGTCGGGTGTCGTTATGTCGTCGGATTCATGGTGGGGTTCACCTGTCGAGCGTGAATGGAATGTGTTCACGGCTAAAATGATTCGCAAATCGGGTGCTACGGTGGTGCCGTTGTTCTTTCCCGGCCACAATTCGCGGGCCTATCAGATCGCCTGCCAAGTTTCCCCCATTCTTCGCCAGGGTCTGCTTTTGCACGAAATTGTTCGGTCCTGTCACAAGCCTCAGGCACCTATTGTTGGCGCACCTTTGACAGAAGAGCAAATGGCAACGCTGGCAAAGGACCCACGAGGGTTCATGGCTTGGCTTCGAGAACATACTTTATCCTTGGGCCAAGCCTCCAAACACAATTCCTGAGCGTGCAAAAGTTGCCTCAAACACTTGCAGATTCAGCCTAAGCGGAGCTCAGTTGAATTAGCGTGTAGGTACCGGGATGTCGCCGCGGTAGTCGTAAAAGCCACGCCTCGTTTTACGCCCAAGCCAACCTGCCTCGACATATTTTGTCAGCAATGGGCATGGGCGGTATTTCGTGTCTGCGAGCCCGTCGTGCAAGACATTCATAATAGCCAAACATGTGTCCAGGCCGATAAAGTCGCCCAGTTCCAATGGTCCCATTGGGTGGTTCGCGCCCAGCTTCATCGCATTGTCGATAGAAGACACGTTACCCACGCCCTCATATAGCGCGTAGCAGGCCTCATTTATCATGGGGATCAAGATCCGGTTGACGATAAATGCAGGGTAATCTTCCGAGCTTGAGGCTGTCTTGCCCAAACGCTCGACAATACCATGGCAGGCCTTATATGTTTCTTCGTCCGTCGCGATGCCTCGGATCAATTCTACCAGTTTCATTAGGGGAACGGGATTCATGAAATGGAAACCCATAAACCGCTCTGGGCGATCTGTACGAGATGCAAGCCGCGTGATCGAAATGGAAGACGTGTTCGTAGTCAATAGTGTGTCGGGTTTAAGGTGTGGTCCGAGGGTGTCGAAAATTTGGTTTTTGATTTCTTCACGCTCGGTTGCCGCCTCAATGACGAGTTCTGAGCTTCCCAATGCTGGCAAGTGAAGTGTCGTTTCAATTCTATTGAGCGCCGCGGCTTTTTCGGTTGCTGATATGGTTTCCTTTGAAACCTGCCGGTCAAGGTTTTTCTCAATTTTGGAAATGGCTGCATCTAGCGCGTCCTGCGTGACGTCGTTCAACATCACATTGTAACCGGCGGTAGCCAGAACATGTGCGATGCCATTGCCCATTTGACCCGCGCCGATCACACCGACTGTATTGATTTCCATGATACACCCCTTGCTGCATTTCGCGCGGACTTTACGCTTGCTGGTGGTTGGCCTGCAAGGGGCGCCAACGCCTAAAAATTAATACAAAGTCAATCATTAGCGATTTCGCAATCTATATAAGCGAATCTCCCAAGCGGGTGAAAAAATTGGTGGTGAGATTATGTCTTACGAGAAAATGGGTGGTGGCGATCTAGATTATGAGCCATGCCAATACGGCTCCTCTCGACTATTGTTCAGAGGGCCAAAGAAAGACTTAGAGGAGGGCGATGTAGCGTTTCTCGGGGGGACCGAAACATATGGAAAGTTTATCCCTCAACCGTTCCCTGACTTGGTAGAGCGTGAGCTCTCAAGGCCATGCGTCAATCTTGGGTTCGTAAATGCCGGAGTCGATGTTTTTTTGGCGGAACCATCTGTGTTGGATATTGCTCGGAAGGCGCGAGTGACCGTTGTGCAGGTCATGGGTGCCCAAAACATGTCGAACAGATTTTACAAAGTGCACCCCCGCCGCAATGATCGGTTTCTGGGGGCGTCGAATATGATGCGAATGGTGTTTCGGGAAATTGACTTTAGCGAATTTCACTTTACGCGACATATGCTTGGTACGGTTTGCGCACGGGCACCGGATCGATACAGCATGGTCCGTGACGAGCTGCGTATGGCGTGGGCCGCTCGCATGAAACTGTTGCTGAATACAATCGGTGGTAAGATTCTGCTGCTGTGGTTTGCAGATCATATGCCGGACATGTCTTTGGGTATGAGCGGTCTGGGTCCGGATCCATTGTTTGTGGATAGGCATATGTTAGAGGAGTTGCGCCCGTTGGTAGATGACATTGTCGAAGTTGTCGCGAGCGATGCTGCCTTGGCCAAGGGCGTTGAGGGCATGAACTGCACTCAAATGGAGCGCGTCGCAGCGCAGCGGATGTTAGGGCCTGCTGCACATACAGAGGCGTCAGAGGTGTTGGTCGGATCCTTAGAGCGAGCGCTCACAAAGAAAGGCCCGCCAAAAAGCGGGCCTCTGGGGTAGTTCAAGTATGTCAGTGCTGATCAGCCGAGTTTCTCTGTCAGTTCAGGCACGGCTTTGAAGAGGTCTTCGACGAGACCGAAGTCTGCGACCTGGAAGATGGGGGCCTCTTCGTCCTTGTTGATGGCGACGATCAC
>NZ_PYGJ01000018.1 GCF_003014475.1 Shimia abyssi
GACCCTCGATAAATTGCGTCATCAACAACCTCCGTACCAAATACAGAAATTATACCATCAGTCCGGTCAGAATGGGGGAGTTTTCACACAGCCTCTCCGCTAACCAGTCGCACCCCTTCGCCGTTTCAACGCTCGCAAAGCGAAGGTTCAGCCACTCTGATCGAAAGCTCGCTTCACGACCCCACGCGCAGAATTCAAGCCGAGTACCGCCGAAAACCACACCGACGCAATACCGACGTTATACCGACGTTGCTTTTTGCGCCCTTGCCTTGGCGCGTTTGCGCTCTGCGACCACCTTGGTTGCTAGATCACGGGCAATGGCAAACGCCCCTTTGATCTTGTCGCTTTCCTTCTTCCAATCCCGCCTAACAACAATCTTGTTGTCCTTGATCTTGGCCAGCCCCTGTTGGTCCTGAATGAATTCAACCAGCCCTTGGGGCGAGGCAAACTTGTCATTGTGAAACTGTATGGTCGCGCCTTTGGGGCCGCCATCCAGCTTGGCAATACCGGCCTTTTTGCACATCTCCTTGATGCGCACGACAAGGAGCAACGTATTGACTTCTCTTGGTAATTTTCCAAATCTGTCAATCAGCTCGGCGGCAAACCCTTCCAACTCGACCTTGCCCTGCAACCCGCTCAGGCGGCGATAGAGCCCCAATCGTACATCTAGATCAGGTACATAGTCTTCGGGGATCAGAACCGGCACACCAAGGTTTATCTGCGGTGCCCATTGGTCATCCGCCGCGCTCAACCCGTCCATCTCGCCCGCCTTGATCTTGGCAATCGCTTCTTCCAGCATTGACTGATAGAGCTCATAGCCCACATCACGCATCTGACCAGACTGTTCCTCGCCCAGCAAGTTACCTGCACCGCGTATGTCAAGGTCTTGAGAAGCAAGGGTAAATCCGGCACCCAGCGTGTCGAGCGACCCCAATACCCGCAGCCGTTTTTCGGCCGTCGCCGTCAATTTGACACGCGGTTTTGTGGTCAGATAGGCATAGGCACGCGTCTTGGATCGACCCACTCGTCCACGTATCTGATAGAGCTGCGACAACCCAAACATATCCGCCCGGTGCACCAACATCGTGTTCGCCGTCGGAATATCCAGACCGGATTCCACAATCGTTGTCGCCAACAGCACGTCATACTTACCATCGTAAAACGCGTTCATCCGGTCATCCAGCTCTCCGGCAGCCATCTGGCCATGCGCCGTGATAAAGCTGACCTCTGGCACCTGATCACGCAAAAACGCTTCGATATCAGGAATATCGCTGACACGCGGCACTACATAGAAACTTTGACCGCCGCGGTAATGCTCCCTTAACAGGGCTTCGCGTATCGTGATGGCATCAAATTCGCTGACATACGTACGGATTGCCAAACGATCCACCGGCGGTGTGCCAATAATCGAAAGATCACGCACCCCCGACAGGCTTAGTTGCAGTGTCCGTGGAATTGGTGTTGCCGTTAGGGTTAGCACGTGAACGTCACTGCGCATCTGCTTCAAGCGCTCTTTGTGGTTCACGCCAAAATGCTGTTCCTCGTCAATGACCAACAGGCCAAGGTTCTTGAACCGCACCGACTTGGCCAACAACGCATGGGTACCAATGACAATATCCACCGTTCCACGCGCCAGCCCGTCGCGGGTTTTATCAGCCTCTTTTGCACTCACAAAGCGCGATAAACTTCTGATTTCCAATGGAAATCCACGAAAACGCTCGGAGAAACTCTTAAAGTGCTGACGTGCCAAAAGCGTGGTTGGCGCAATCACTGCCACCTGAATACCTGACATCGCCGCAACAAATGCCGCGCGCATCGCGACTTCGGTTTTGCCAAAGCCGACATCTCCACAGATCAACCGGTCCATCGGTTGCCCCGCTGACAAATCGCCAATCACATCACCAATCGCACGTAGCTGATCGTCGGTTTCCTGATATGGGAACCGCGCGCTGAATTCTTCCCACGCATGATGCTGTGCCTCAAGCACCGGCGCCTTACGCAAAGCACGCTCTGCCGCCACCCGAATAAGGCGATCCGCCATCTCGCGGATGCGCTCTTTCAGCTTGGCCTTCTTGGCCTGCCATGCACCCCCGCCAAGGCGATCCAACAGCCCTTCGTCATGACCGTACTTGGACAACAGCTCAATATTCTCTACCGGCAGGTAAAGCTTTGAATTTTCGGCGTATTCCAGCGCAATACACTCATGCGCGGCACCCGCGGCCGTGATCACTTCCAGCCCGTGATACCGTCCGATCCCATGGTCCACATGCACCACCAGATCCCCCGGCGAAAGCGATTGCGCCTCCGTGAGGAAGTTCTCGGCTCGACGCTTCTTGCGCGGCGCCCGGATCAAACGATCGCCCAAAACATCCTGTTCTGAAATCACCGTCATCTCCGGTGTTTCAAACCCATGTTCCAGCGCCCAAACCGCAAGATACAGCCCCGATTTGCCGATCCGCGACGCATCTGTGACATGAACTGTTTCAGCCAGCCCTTCGTCCTCGATCAGCCCGCTTAGCCGCTCGCGCGCGCCTTCGGAATAGCTCGCGACCACAACAGGACCAGCGGGCAGTTTTACGCGAACATGATCCGCTAAGGCACCAAAAAGGCTGAGATTTTCTTGCTGACGCTCTGGTGAAAAATTGCGCCCAATCCGCCCCCCGGCATCAATCACCCCCGGCCCACTGGCCCGTGCCAAAGGAGAAAGCTTCATCACACGCCGCGCCTTAACTGTGCCATTCCACGCTGCGTCATCCATATAAAGCAGACCGGGTGGAACGGGCTTGTAAACCGTATCAATCCGATTTTTCTGTTTCATTGCCAAAACGCGGGTTTGATATTGATCGTCAACCGAATCCCAACGTGCAAGCCGCGCCGCATCTGATTGATCGTCAAGGGAAATCACGGCATCTGGCAGGTAGTCAAACAACGTTTCTAACCGCTCGTGAAAGAACGGCATCCAGTGGTCAACACCCTGATGCTTGCGCCCCGCACTGACCGCTTCATAAAGCGGATCGTCGGTTCGAGCGGCGCCGAACTCGATCCTGTAATTCTGTCTGAACCGCGTGATAGCCGGCTCATCCAGAATGATCTCGCTCACCGGGGCAAGTTCAATCCGCTCAAGCTTTTCCGTAGTCCGCTGTGTCGCCGCATCAAACCGGCGTGCGCCATCCAGAACATCGCCAAACAAATCCAATCGCACCGGGCCGCTGTCACCTGGCGGATAGATGTCGATGATCCCGCCGCGCACGGCATAGTCCCCGGGCTCCATCACTGTCGGGGCTTGGGTAAATCCCATGCGCACCAGAAACGCCCGCAATGCGGCCTCGTCCACACGTCCGCCCACGTCGGCCTTGAACGCCGCCTCGCGCAGAACATCCCGCGCTGGTACGCGCTGAGTTGCTGCGTTCAATGTGGTCAGCAGGATGAATTTTGGCGGCATCCCGTGCACCAGCCCCGCCAGTGTCGCCATCCGTGTGGCGGATATGTCCGCATTGGGCGATACACGATCATATGGAAGGCAGTCCCAACCCGGAAACACCACCACGGGCATGTCTGGCTGAAAAAATGCCAGTGCTGCGCGCATTGCGGCAAGGCGCTTGTCGTCGCGTGCCACATGCATGACCGGCCCATTCGAGCGCGCGACTTCGCGCAGGATCAGTTGGGCGTCAAAGCCTTCGGGCGCACCGCCCACCTGAATGTGTTGCGCATCAGCCATCTTGACCCGGCTCCCTTTAGCCCAGCGGGGAAATCTGGAAATTCTGGTACATGCCCCATAGTGAGGTCACAAAAATAGAAATCATTCCAATGAGTTGGACCCAAAACCTATGACGCCCCAACCGCTTGCGCAGATCCTCGCCCAGCATAACCTGTTCGCGGATCTGTCTGGCTGTCCGAATGCTCAGCAAGCCGACAATCGACATTGGAAACATCAACAGAAACACCGCTTGCGCAAACTCCAGCGCATAGCCAAACCCCAGCACCGCCAACCCGGTGAGCACAAAACACGCCAACGCTATCAGCCAAAGCCCCGAGACGCGCGTAATGTAGAGGATACGGTTTACGTTCACTCGCACGACATCGTGCAAGTCGATCTCGGACTGCGCCCCGTTTCGTTTGGCGCGCAATACCATGTCCCATGGCACCCCCAGCACCCAATGGCTGGCCGACGACCAGAATACCGCCAGCGCAATCCAGAACCAAAGGTTTGAAAAGCTGCGCATGTCGATGAGTTCAAAAACGGTCTGGTGCCAGTTCAAATTCGCTGCCCTTTTGGATTTCTCACCCACATAGCGCGCCTCTGCGTCAATTCCTAGCCTTGAGATGGGGGAAAATCCGTGTCACCTCTTAGCCTGCTAAATACCCGAGGACGCCATGACGATCACGCCCCCATCCTATCCCACAGCGCGCCTGCGCAGGACACGTCAATCATCTGCCATTCGCAGCCTTGTGCGCGAGAACACTTTGACAGTTGATGATCTGATCTGGCCGGTCTTTATCCGTGATGGTGAGGGCGTAGAAGAACCTATCCCCTCAATGCCCGGTGTCATGCGCCGCTCGGTCGACAAGATCGTCGAGGCCGCACGCGAGGCCGCCGATTTGGGTATTCCGGTGATCTGCCTCTTTCCTTACACCGACCCTTCGCTCAAAACCGAAGATTGCGCCGAGGCGTGGAACCCGGAAAACCTGTCGAACCGCGCCACACGCGCGATCAAGGCCGCAGTTCCAGAGATTGCGGTAATGACCGACGTGGCGCTGGACCCCTATAATATCAATGGCCACGACGGGTTTGTCGTGGATGGCAAGATCCTCAATGACGAAACCGTCGAGGCGCTGGTGAAACAAGCGCTGTCTCAAGCAGAGGCCGGGGCCGATATTATTGGTCCTTCGGACATGATGGATGGCCGCATCGGCGCAATCCGCACAGCGCTTGAAGCGCAAGGTCATCAGAATACTATGCTGCTGTCTTATGCCGCCAAATACGCCAGCGCTTTTTACGGCCCCTTTCGCGACGCGGTGGGTGCATCCGGTGCGCTCAAAGGGGACAAGTCCACCTATCAGATGGACCCGGCCAACAGCGACGAGGCCCTGCGCCTTGTCGCCCGCGACATTGACGAGGGCGCGGATATGGTCATGGTCAAACCCGGAATGCCCTATCTCGACATCTGTCGCCGCGTCAAAGACCGTTTTGGTGTGCCTACCTATGCCTATCAGGTGTCGGGTGAATACGCGATGATCCAGGGTGCGGCGCAAAATGGCTGGATCGACGGTGAAAAGGCGATGTTTGAGAGCTTGATGGCCTTCAAACGGGCGGGCTGTGATGGCATTTTGACCTATTTCGCCCCGGCTGTGGCGCGCAAACTGTCCCAAAGGTGATCCGCGTTAACTTGCTCAAAACGCCTGTGTGCTAGTGACATAAGCGCTTCTGGCGCTTATACTGCGCCGCAGAACCGGAAAATACCGGCGGTACAACAAGACATACAGGCGATATACCATGAACAGGATCACCAGACGCAGTTTTGCGTTGTCCGGCCTTGCAGCGGCAGGCGTAACAACGGCCTGCGGCAATGGCGTGGGCAGCAACGGCGCAAACGAAATTGACGCGCGCGTCGACGCAACCCTTAACTATCTTTACACCAATTATCCAAACACCACTGACCTGCGCGGCAAGGCGACGGGCATGTTGGTCATGCCGGTTGTCACCGAGGCCGGGTTTGGATTTGGCGGCGGCTATGGGCGCGGCGCATTGCGCGTCAACGACGTGTCGGTCGATTATTATTCCGCGACCAAGGGCAGCGTCGGGTTCCAGATCGGTGCACAGCAGTACGCCCACGTTCTGTTCTTCATGACCGAAGGCGCCCTGACCGAATTCCGCCGTTCCAGCGGCTGGGCAGCCGGTGCCGGTGTGGAATATGTCATCGCCAACGAAGGCGGCGACCTGTCTGCGGAAACCACAAATCTGCTGGCTCCAGTTATCGCTGTGATTTTTGGCCATGCCGGTCTCAAGTTGGGCGCAACACTTGAAGGCATCAAATACACCCGCATCATCCCCTGATCCGCGCCCATGCGCGTGATCGAGGATATCATCTATGTCGAGCGCCCGAGCGCCTCTCTGGCGCTCGATTTGTATCTACCGGACGGCACCGCCCACTCGACCGTTTTGCACGCCCATGGCGGTGGCTTTTTCAAAGGGCACCGCGCCGGGCCACGTGTTCCCCTGTTGGCCCAACGACTCACGGACCTTGGCTTGGCATTTGCATCTGTCAGTTATCGCCTTGGCACGCCAGCCAGCACCTTTAACGATACGGACTTGCGCAGCATTCGCCAGAACTGCCGCCGCGCCCGTGACCAAGGCGTGCTGATTGCCAAACGGATGCTTGGCCCCGCCTTTGAGGCAGCCCGCCAAGACATTGGCACTGCCATTGCGTTTCTGACAAGTACCCACGCAACACATGATATTGAAACAAGCAAACTGGTGCTGCTAGGTATTTCCGCGGGCGGTATCGCTGGTCTGTCCTTGGCCTATCCGCCGGAAAACCTGCCCTGCTTTGCCAAACCAGACGCCGTTATAACCCTCGGCGCGGCCATGGTGCACCCTTGGTGCCTGTCTGAGCGCGGACCGCAGGTCCTGATGTTGCACAGTGTGAACGACAAGATCATTCCGCCGTCTACCGCTGACCTCGCCCTAACCGCTGCAACCACATCAGCCGCGCCGTTCAAGGTATTTAAATGTAACAGAAAAGGCCACAACGCTCCGGTTGTAGCCTTACTGAAAGACACGGACGAACGCGGCACATCTTACTGGGATCACATGGTCGCGACACTTCAGAGCGCCAAAGTGCTCAGTCCAACGCGCGGAGACGTTTGAGCAGGCTCGACGTATCCCAACGCCCACCACCCAATTTTTGCACATCTTTGTAAAACTGGTCCACCAGCGCCGTTAGCGGCAGGCTAGCGTTGTTTCGATCCGCTTCGTCAAGACAGATCGCCAGATCTTTGCGCATCCAGTCTACGGCAAAGCCGTAATCAAAATGATCGTCCAACATGGTTTCATGTCGGTTGTTCATCTGCCAACTTCCTGCGGCGCCGCCCGAAATCACCTCGACCACGTCGCGCCCGTTCAATCCGGCCTTTTCTGCAAAATGCAATGCCTCGCTCAGCCCTTGCAGGACACCCGCAATACAAATCTGGTTCACCATCTTCGTAAGCTGGCCCTTTCCGCTGTCTCCCAGTCTCTTGATGATGCGCCCATAGGCCTGCATTAACGGCTCGGCAGCCTCATAGTCCGAAATGTCCCCGCCGCACATGATTGACAAAACGCCATTCTCGGCACCGGCCTGCCCGCCTGAGATGGGCGCATCGACAAAACCGACACCAATTTCTTTTCCAGCCGCATAGAGCTCTGCGGTGACCGTAGCCGACACCGTCGTGTGATCGACAAAGACCGCGCCTTTGGACATGCCCGCAAAGGCACCATCCGCACCAAGGCAGACAGAGCGCAGATCATCGTCATTGCCTACACAGCTCATCACAAAATCCGCGCCAATAGCAGCTTCTCGCGGCGTGACTCCAAAACCGCCGCCATATTCCTTGGACCAGGCCTCGGCCTTCGTTGTGGTACGGTTGTAAACCACCACGTCATGTCCCGCCTTCACAAGATATCCAGCCATCGGATACCCCATCACACCCACACCCAGAAACGCTACTCTTGCCATTTGCTTTCCCCTCGCATTCATTCGTCGTAATAGTTGTCTCGCCTGAGTAGGCGGATGGCAAGAGACAATACGAAACCCAAGGCGGAGCAGTAATTTGGCGCTGATTATTCAATGGCTTCTGCGTATCGCCGGTGGCCTGGTGATTCTGGCCGTGCTGGCCGTGTCACTGGTGTATTTCCTCGCGTCCCGCTCTTTGCCAGAATACGAAAAGACACTTGTCACCCCTGCCGTTCTGTCACCGCTTGAGATTGTGCGCGACAATGCCAATGTCCCGCATATCCTTGGCCAAACTGATCAGGATGTATTCTTTGGTCTTGGCTATGCCCACGCTCAGGACCGATTATGGCAAATGATCACCCTTCGCCGCACCGCTCAGGGCCGTCTTTCCGAAATCTTTGGCAGCGCCACGGTTGATATAGACAAGCTTTTGCGCCGTCTCGACATGTATACGCTGGCCCAGCAATCGGTCTCGGCTCAGGATGCTGCCACAACAGCGGCGCTTCGGGCCTATGCCAACGGTGTAAACACCCGCATCGACGAAATTAACGCCAGCTCGCTGGGACGTGGCGCCCCGGAACTTTTTATGTTCAGCCAGCCGATCGCCCCTTGGCAGCCCGCCGACTCATTGGCCGTGCAAAAGCTGATGGCGCTGCAACTTGCCGGACATTTGCAAGACGAAATACTGCGCGCCCGCACATCACTGGCACTGCGCGACGAAAAACGGCTTGCCGATATCCTGCCCGACGCACCCGGCGCGGGTGTGGCCGCGTTGCCCGAATATGCTCAACTGGTCCCCGGTGCACAACGTTACGCCGTGACCCAGCCTGCGCCAACACATCCGCTATCACCCGTGGCACGTCGCGGGTTGGCCGGGGCGTCCAACGCTTGGGCCGCGGCCCGTGATCGCAGCGCCTCAGGCGGCACACTCTTGGCCAATGACCCCCATCTTGGCCTTTCCGCGCCTTCTGTGTGGTATCTGGCACGGCTTGAACTCAGCTCGGGCGGTGTAATCGGCGGCACCATTCCCGGCATTCCGGCAATTCTGGTGGGCCGATCTGATGCGCTCGGTTGGGGGCTGACGTCAGCTTATCTTGATGATCAGGATCTGTTCATAGAGGAGCTGAACCCGAACAATCCAGAAGAATACCGCACACCTGACGGCTACAAACCATTTGCGACCCGCAAATCAATCATCCAGATCAAAGATGAAAACCCAATCACCATCACTCTGCGCTGGACCGACAACGGCCCCGTTCTGCCGGGAACGCATTACGACATTGCGTCAATCACCCCTACTGGGCATGTAGCCGCCCTCGGTTGGACCGCGCTCAGCCCTGCAGATACGTCAACCAGCGCGGCGGTGCGCATCATGGGTGCACAGTCGGTCGAGCAGGCCCTGAAAGCCGCAGAGATTTACATCTCGCCGGCGCAAAACCTGACCGTGGCAGACCGCGATACCATTGCTCTCAAGGTGGTGGGTGCCATGCCCCGCCGAGACAGCCGCAGCCAAAGCCGCGGCCGTTTGCCTTCTCTGGGCTGGCGCAGTGAAAACCGCTGGCAAGGCATGTTCCCTTATGCCTCAAACCCAGCCTTTGTTGCCCCTGTCGGCGGCATTGTTGGCAACACCAACAATAAAGTGGTGGAACGCCCGTTTCCGCTGCATGTCTCCTTTGAATGGGGCGACAGCCAGCGGGTTCAGCGCTGGCAGCGGCTGATGCAGGGCCGACAGGTGCATACCCGCGACAGCTTTGTCGAAGCTCAGCTCGATACGGTCAGCTTTTCGGCGCGTTCGCTCTTGCCGCTTATTGGTGCGGATCTGTGGTTCACCGGTGAGGCTGCGCCTGAGGGCACCCGCGAACGTCAACGTTACCGCGCATTGTCCTTGTTGTCCGAATGGAACGGCGAGATGAACGAACACCTCCCCGAACCGCTGCTGTATGCAGCTTGGTTGCGGGCCCTTCAGGATCGGCTGATCCGCGACGATCTTGGTCCATTGGCCGATGAATATACCCATCTCGAACCGCTGTTTGTCGAGCGCGTTTTTCGGGATGTGGACGGCGCTTCAATCTGGTGCGACGTAGCTCAAAGCGCGCCGGTGGAAACCTGCACGGACATGGCCCGCCTGGCGCTGGACGACGCGCTGATCTGGGTCGAGGAACGATATGGCTCGCAGCTGGAGTCCCTGCGCTGGGGCGATGCCCATCAAGCGACCCATGACCATCAGGTGCTGGGCGACGTGCCCTTGCTGCGGTTCTTTGTAAACATCCGCCAGTCCACGTCCGGAGGCGACAACACGTTGCAGCGCGGCCGAACCAGCGGCAAAGGCGATAATCCGTTTCAGAATGTGCACGCGGCAGGATATCGTGGCGTCTACGATTTTGCCGACCCCGACAGTTCGGTCTTTGTGATCTCCACCGGTCAATCCGGCCACTTCCTGTCACGGTACTACGATGACATGGCCCAGCTTTGGCGACGTGGGGAATATATCCCAATGTCGCTGGACGCAGACCTCGCCCGAGCGGCTGCCGTTGGGGTTACACGCATCCTGCCCCCACAAAACTGATCCTCGTAAGTCGGACAAATTTGTCCGACCTACCAAGCCGCTCACAAGCTTTCGAAGGTGCGTGCCTGTCGCGCCGTCCAGAGCACGGTGATCTCAAACCCGTCATCGCCCTGCTCTTCCGCCTCAACCAACCCTTCTTTGAACAACCAAGCTCGCTCTTTGCCTTGCGCAAAGCCAAGCTTGATCACGTCGCGGCTCTTTTCCGCCTCAAGCGCTTGGGCGATGGCCGCGAACATGTCGTCCAGCCCTTCACCCGAAACAGCAGACACGGCAAATATTTCATCCTCACGCGCCGCGCGCGCCTGCAATCCTTCACGCTTTTCCGTGTCCAACAGGTCGATCTTGTTCCAGATCTCCAGCTGTTTGGTTCCTTCGCCAACACCCAGCGAGTCAAGGATCGTCATCACATCTTCGGCCTGATGTTCGCTCTCTGGATGCGCTACATCACGCACATGCAAAATCAGATCCGCCGCCAACACCTCTTCCAGCGTCGCGCGGAACGACGCAACAAGTTCGGTCGGCAAATCGCTGATAAACCCCACCGTATCCGACAGGATCACCTCGGGGCCATTGGGCAATTGCACCGCGCGCATAGTCGGGTCCAACGTGGCAAACAGCATGTCTTTGGCCATCACTTCGGCGCCAGTCACCCGGTTGAACAAGGTCGATTTGCCAGCGTTGGTGTATCCCACCAACGCCACAATCGGAAACGGTACCTTGGCGCGCGCCTTGCGGTGCAATTCGCGCGTCTTCACCACTTTGGCCAACTGTCGCCGCAGCCGCACAAGTTGCTCATCAATTGCGCGTCGGTCAGCCTCGATCTGGGTCTCACCGGGACCACCAACAAACCCAAGCCCGCCACGCTGACGCTCAAGGTGGGTCCACGCCCGCACCAATCGCGTACGCTGATAGCTCAGCGCGGCCATCTCGACCTGCAACACACCTTCTCGGGTGCGCGCCCGGTCGCTGAAAATCTCCAAAATCAATCCGGTCCGATCGAGAAGTTTAACCTTCCACGCCTTTTCAAGATTGCGCTGTTGCACTGGCGTTACCGGCCCGTCAATCAGCACCAGCTCGACCTCATGCGCATGAAACAGCGCCTTCAGCTCTTCGATCTTACCTGATCCAAACAACATCCCCGGATGCGCGCGCGGCAGTTTCACGATGGTTGATCCAACCACCTCCAGCTCGGGCAATGCATCAGCCAGCGAAATGGCCTCTTCCAACGCGAAAGAGGCCTCGCGCCGGGTATCGGCGCCGTAAATGTCGGGATGCAGGACCCAGGCTCGGGTGACCCGCGCGTCATGCTCCATCAAGAGGCGTCTTCACCCTCATAAAGGCTGATCGGCTGGGCCGGCATAATGGTCGAGATCGCGTGCTTGTACACAAGCTGGCTCTGACCATCGCGGCGCAGGAGAACACAGAAATTGTCAAACCAGGTGATCACACCTTGCAACTTGACCCCGTTGATCAGGAAAATTGTGACCGGAACTTTGGTTTTGCGAACGTGATTAAGAAATGCGTCTTGAAGATTTTGTCGATCCGAAGCCATTTTGATTGCCTTTATTCTTGCTGGGGTCATCGGGAGCGGGCAGCTTTGTTTCCAGAGTATGGAACGCAGCTTCCAGAGTTTCCAGCGATAATTTCACGGCCCGCGCAAAGCGCAAGCCCAAAAGCATCATTTGTGCCACAAATCCGGTGCCATCAGCGCGATAATGGCCAAAGTTTCCAGCCTTCCCAACACCATCGCCAGCCCAAGCACTACTTTCTCGGCATTTGCGAGCGATAACAGATCAATCGGCGCATCCGCCGCGACCTGTGTCAGCGGCCCGGTTGTCGTAAGTGCAGCAATTGCCAGCACCAGCGCCTGTTCAAAGTCACTGCCCAACGCCGCAAGGGCGGTTGTCACCGCTGCCAGCGAAATAGCAAACAGCATGAAAAACACCCAAGCCAACACAGCACCCCGGCGGCGAATACGTCGCGACCCAGCCCCCCGGCTGCCAATAACAACCGACGGATGCACAAGACGCTCCATCTCCCCCAAACCTTGCAAATACAGCGCATAAACACGCAACAGCTTGACTCCGCCAGCGGTCGTGGCAACACCACCGCCAACAAGCGCAAGACCCATCAGGATCAAACCCGGCGAATTCAGCCCCGACCAGTCGCGGGCCACATCCCATTCAGAACTCTGAAATCCGGTGGTGGTCAG
Organism: Shimia abyssi; assembly: GCF_003014475.1. Taxonomy (GTDB): domain Bacteria; phylum Pseudomonadota; class Alphaproteobacteria; order Rhodobacterales; family Rhodobacteraceae; genus Shimia; species Shimia abyssi. The sequence continues at coordinate 12,491 of NZ_PYGJ01000018.1, forward strand.
AAAGCTCAATACTGTGAACAACGCACCCCAAGCCGCGCGCAACGCCGCTAGCGGATCGCGCGTTTCGTTCACGTCAAACGCCCCTACCCAATGGCGCAGAAACAGTCCCGCCGTAACCAGCAAAACCAGCGTCAACCCCATGCGAAATTCAGGATCCTGAAGCAGGCTGTCGCGCCGCACCGCCCCGGTATCTGCCGAAAAGGTCAAACGCGATAGTGCAAACAACATGAACAGAAAGATGACCCCCTCACCGGCCAGCCCCGCACCGCCGTTCTCAAGCCCCCCAACCGGGGAAATCCCGCTGGTGGACATGGTCGACATGGCGTGCATCAAGCCCGACAACGGCTGATCGCCCAGGATCATCAGCATCACCCAGATCGCCAGCGTCAGCCCAGCATAGATCGGCACCAAGACAATGGCCCCGCGCGTCCAACGCTTCATCGGGCTGGCGCGCTGCATCAGCCCTCGGTTGCCGTCAACTTTACCCGGTTCGGCCCTGGTCGTCACCTCAAAGCCACCCAGCGATAGCGGCGCAAACACGGCTGATGCGGCAATCCACATCATCAAACCACCCATCCAGCCAACAATACCGCGCCACAGATGCAACGCAGGTGGCAGGCGGTCTGTCTGTTCAAACAACGTTGCCCCGGTTGTCGTCAGGCTCGATACCATCTCGAAATAGGCGTTCAGATAACTGGTGGTTTGTATTGCTTCATAAAATGGCAAGGCCAAGACCAGCGGCAGAATGGCAAAGGCGCAGAACAGCGTCAGCAAATGGTCGATCGTGCGCGGCGCGCGCACTGTTCCAGAGATGGCCATGGCGATCAACGTGCTGACAAAAATGACAAAAATAGCGCTGTAAAAGAACATCCGCGCTTCAAAGTGGTCGTCCTGCAGAACCGCCAGAATGGCTGGCAGGAACATCAGGACACCCGAAATGGCCACCAAATGCAGGAACAGTGGGAATCTGGAAAGATGGGACAGCACCATATCAGAAGAAATCGATCGAGACCTGCAACAGCCGCTCGACCTCGGGCACGTCGGCCGCCATGCAGAACATGGCAATCACATCGCCTTCGTTGATCCGCGTGCCACCGGTAGGTTTGATCACTTCGTCCCGTTTCATAATGGCCCCGATCAGAACACCTTCGGGGAAATCGATATCGCGCACCTGCTGTCCAGCAATAGGCGACGTTGACAAAACTTCGGCCTCGATAATCTCGGCTTCGGCGTCGCCCACCGAATAGACCCCTCGCACCCGTCCGTGGCGAATATGGCGTAGGATCGAACTCACCGTTGTGGCACGCGGGTTGATAAAGGCATCAATCCCCAAGGGCGACATCAGCGGTGCCAGCGTCGGGTCATTGATCAGCGCAATCGCTAATGGGCACCCGTTTGACTTGGCCCGGACTGAGGCTAGCATATTGGTCTTGTCATCATCGGTAACGGCCAGAATGGCGTCGGCGCGTTCAACCCCTGCCTCAACCAAAAGCGCCGCATCCAGCCCGTCACCATTCAAAACAATTGTCCGTTCCAGCGCCTCTGCCGCTTTTTCCGCGGTGGCCCGGTCGCGTTCGATCATCTTCGAGCGCATTTTTCTGGCGCGGCTTTCCAACCGCTGCGCCACCATCAGCCCGACATTGCCGCCACCGATAATGATAGTACGCTCCTGCTTGCCTTGGGTCTTGCCAAACACTTCCATGGTTCGGCCCACATCCTCAACAACTGTGAAAACGTAGATCTCATCACCCGCAAACAGCTGATCACCCGGCTCTGGCGCAAACAACGACCCACCCCGGCGCACACCGACAACCACCGCGCGCAGCGTAGAAAACAGGTCGGTCAATTGGCGCAGTGGCGTGTTGAGTACCGGACAGTCCTCTTCCAGCAACAGACCCAACATCTGCACCTTTCCGTCCAGAAACATTTCCGTGTCAAATGCGCGCGGCGCAGACAAACGCTTGAGCGCGGCCTCGGCCACCTCCAATTCTGGCGATATCACCACATCAATCGGTAAGTGATCCCGACGATAGAGATCCGAGTAAACAACGTTCAAATAAGATTGGCTGCGCAACCGAGCAATCTTGCGTGGCACTGAAAACACCGAATGAGCCACCTGACAGGTGACCATATTCACTTCATCTGAATAGGTCGCGGCAATCACCATATCGGCATCCCGTGCACCGGCACGATCCAGCACGTCCGGATAACTTGCGAAACCTGCTATGCCCTGCACATCCAGCGTATCTGTTGCCCGACGCACCAACTCCGGGTTGTTGTCCACAACCGTCACATCGTTGTTTTCACCAGAAAGATGTCGTGCAATTTGCCACCCGACCTGACCGGCGCCACAGATAATCACTTTCATACCTTGCCCCTTTGGCCGTGTTACGTCTCTTAGAGAACGCTCTGCGCTCCGTCGACGGTTTCCAAAGGCATGCCAGAACGGTTCGCCAAGGTCAAATGCAAGCATTGACCCGCCCCCCGCAGATGCGGTTTGATCATAAACGTTAACAAGGAATATCCAATTGCCGGGATTCGCACGACTATTTGTCACCATCACCGCTTGCGCAGTCGCATTGACCGCGTGTGCGCCCACACATTTTTCGGGCTTTGTTAACCCCGGCACCAATGTCGATACAGTGAACCGGGACACCGCTGAATGCGATGTCGAGGCAAACACCCTGTTTCCGGCGGCGGTGTTCACCTCAACAAGTTATGGCGGTGGATACGGCTACTCACCCGGATACTGGGGCGGCTGGGGCAGCACCGTGACCGCGCGTGACGTGAACGCGGGAATGCGCAACAACCACCGCACCCAATGCATGGCATTGCGTGGCTACCAACCATATTCATTCCCAATTTGCACACAAGAGCAACTTGCTGGACGCTCTTACGCGCCGCTTTCAAAGTCTCCAACCCCTGGCCCAACGATTTGTGTGGTTACATCACCAAATGGCAACATGCTTATCGATTTGAGCAAACCCATCTAGTGCGAGGTTTCTGACATGAAGAAAACTGTATTCTTTCTCACCACCCTCGCCGTGCTCACCGGGTGCGAATACACTCCAATGTATAAAGAGGGCGCAACCCCACAGGAAACCAACGTCACTCAGGCGCAATGCAATACGTTTGCCGCCAATACCGTGCCGCCGCATATCGTGACCGACTGGTATCCGATCTATGGCGCGAATGGGCAGGTTATAGGCAGCCGCCCGGAAACATATGACATAAACGAAGGGCGTCGTCACACAGCAGTGAAAAACTGCATGCAGGAACAAGGGTTTACCCGCGCCTCGATACCATATTGCCCAAAGGATGCGCTGGAAACCAACGAATATCGCCCGCTTCCAAAATCACCGCCTTTGACAGACACAATCTGTGCCGTGCGTCAATCCGATGGCAGCCGCGTTCTGATCGATCTCAGCAAACCGGTGAACTAGCGCTCTCTAAACGAGCGCATTATCCGGCTTCGGTTTCGCTCTCGGCTTCACCGTCAGACACATGAGCCACCCGCGCGCCTGCCTTGTTCGAGGTCACAACTCCAAGTGACTTAAGCTTACGGTGCAGTGCGCTGCGTTCCATGCCGACAAAATTCGCCGTCCGGCTGATATTCCCGCCAAACCGGTTTATTTGCGTCAGCAGATATTCCCTTTCAAACGCCTCGCGCGCCTCGCGCAGTGGCAAGGTCGCCAATGCACCCGACAGCACAACCCTGTCCTCTTCTTGCGTGCCTTCGCTTTCGCTTGGCAATTCCTTGGCTTCGATTTCATCGTTACCTTCGCCCAGGATCAGCACCCGTTCGACCAGGTTTTTCAATTGACGTACATTTCCTGGCCACACCATGGTCTGCATCAATGCGATGGCCTCTTCGCTCAACGTGCGCTTGGGCAAGCCCTGCGCCTCATGCAAAGCATCAATGAAATGCGCCGCCAACATGGGAATATCCTCACGGCGCTCTTCTAGTGATGGCACCGGAATCGGGACAACATTCAGACGATGATACAACTCTTCGCGCAGGCGTCCGGCCTCTATTTCGCTCTGTAACTCGCGGTTGGTTGATGAAATCACACGCAGATCCACACGCACTTTGTCGCTGCCGCCGACCCGCACAAACTGCTGATCCACCAGCACCCGCAAGATTTTCGACTGTGTAGCCAGCGGCATGTCCGCGACCTCATCGAAATAGATCACCCCGCCATTGGCCTGCTCCAACAGCCCCGGCTCGACCCCGCGCTCAGACCCTTCGCGACCAAACAACATTTCTTCGACACGTTCGGGATCCATTCCGGCGCAATTGACTGTGATAAACGGTGCCGACGCTCGGTTGGAATTTGTATGGATAAAACGCGCCGCCATATCCTTGCCAGCACCTGCTGGCCCGGTCAGCATCACCCGGCCGTTGGATTTCGTCACCTTATCCAACTGGCTGGTCAAAGCGCGAAACGCCGCGCTCTCTCCAACCATCTCGGAGGGTGTTCCCTCTTGCCGCTTCAACTCGGTGTTTTCACGGCGCAACCGCGATGTCTCCATCGCGCGTCGGATCACCACCAGCAACTGGTCAATGTTAAAGGGTTTTTCGATAAAATCGTATGCCCCTTGCTTAATCGCAGCAACCGCAATTTCGATATTGCCATGGCCCGAAATGATCACCACAGGCACCTCAGGGTAATCCCGTTTTGCAGCCTTAAGAATGTCGATCCCATCCATATTGCTGTCTTTCAGCCAGATATCGAGGATTAGCAACGCAGGCTGTTCCGCCGCAATTTCCGCCATCGCGTCATCCGAATTGCCTGCTAGACGTGTACTGTACCCTTCATCCTGCAAAATATCCGAGATCAACTCGCGGATATCGCGCTCATCGTCAACAATCAGAATATCACTCATAAGACCTCACCTTTTTCTTTCACTTCGCCTGCGCCGCTAGGGGTCCGGTTTGCCAACGGCAAACGGATCTCCGCCAGTGCACCGGCATGGGTATTTCCATCAAAAATCGGCGCATCCAACAGGGTCAGCGTTCCGCCATGCTCTTCGATGATTTTCTTGACGATCGGCAGGCCCAGTCCGGTACCCTTTTCACGCGTCGTCACATAGGGCTCAAACAACCGCGCACGATCTTCGGGCAAACCAATCCCGTTATCTGCAATCCGAATGAACACTTGATCATCCTCCAGCGTGCAGGACACATCTATCTGCGGGACCAGCCCTTCCGGAGCGCCTTTTTCCTGAAGTGTTTCAATGGCTTCTCCCGCATTCTTGATCAAGTTTGTCAACGCCTGAGAAATCATCGTGCCGTCAAGATCCGCGTGAATCGGCCCTGCCGCAATGTCCTTTTTGAACATCACGTCCGGCTGTCCGGATTCTTGCAACAACACCACCCCGTTCAGCAATTCAATCACATCAATGGTCTTACGTTCCGGCTCAGGCATCCGTGCAAACTTGGAAAACTCGTCCACGATCCGACGCAGATCATTGGTCTGGCGCACGATCACATCCGTCATCTGCTCCAGCGTTTCGCTATCCTCGCCCAGCTTGCTTGAGAATTTGCGCCGAATGCGTTCTGCAGACAGCTGAATTGGGGTCAGCGGGTTTTTGATCTCATGGGCAATACGGCGTGCCACGTCGCCCCATGCAGCCATGCGCTGTGCCGTCACAAGGTTGGTCACATCGTCAAAGGCAACCACGTACCCCTCCAGCGATCCATCGTCGCGCCGCCTGGTGGACATGCGCACCAACAAGTTCTCCAGCTTACCGGCCCGTGTGGCCTTGATCTCTTCCTGCGCCACCTCACGCCCGCTCGTTTTTAGTTCTTCGAACATCGCGCCAAATTCCGGCACCGCCACGCTCAGCGCCAGCGTCTGCCGGTCATCCGACCACCCCAGCAGCCGCTCTGCAGACCGGTTCACAAAGGCCACACGCCCCTCGCTGTCCAGCCCGACAACACCCGAGGTCACAGAGCTCAAAACAGAATCAAACATGCGTCGGCGTCGTTCGATCTGGCGGTTGTTGTCCAAGAGTGCGTCACGCTGCCCCTTAAGCTGACGTGTCATCTGGTTAAAATAACGCCCCAGCATGGCGATCTCGTCGTCGCCATCCTCTTCCAGAACCTGCACATCCAGATCACCCGCACCAACCCGCTGTGCAGCACCCGTCAGGCGACCGACAGGTCGCGACAATCGCTCAGCAAACCACATGCCCATCCAGATCGCCGCCAAGATCAGGATGACCGCAAACCCAAGATAGATAAGGCCAAACTCAAACAGCATCCGCCCGCGTTCACTCTCAAGCTGATAATAGAGCTGCGAGGTTTCGCGTGTTTCATCCAACAGCGTAAAAATTTCGGCATCCACATCGCGGCTGACGTAAAGAAACCGATCCACAAACGCATCCAGCCGCACCAGCGCGCGCAGCTCGCTATTCTCAAGGTCGCGAATAATCGCAATGCCTTCGTTGATCGCGGTCTCAAAATCCTCTGGCTCGGGCTGTTCAAAATAAAACAGATATGATCCATCACCTCGCGCCCGGATTTCTCCGGTGCCATCGATCACATAGGCCAGCTTCAGACCCCGCTGAATCTGGCTCTGACCGCTGGCCAGCACCACGCGAATATCGCCTTCATTCATGAAAAACGAGGCCCGCCGATTGCCGTCCAGAAAATCCGCCAACGCGCGAGCGTCAATCTCAAGCCCGTCGACATGCTCGCTCTCATACGCTTGTGCCGCCGCCAGCGAATTGCCGATCACCTGCCGGACACGTTCACTAAACCAGCCCTCAAGCCCGATGTTCACCGTCAAAACCGCAAATACGGCCACCGTCACCGTCGGCACCAGCGCAAGCGCGGCAAAGGCCCCGGTCAAACGCATATGCAGCCGCGACCCGGCCGAGCGTGCGCGGCGCGACGCGACCATGCGCGCCACTCGGTTCAACACCAGCGCGGCAACGGCCAGAACGTACACCAGATCTGTCAGCAGGATGGCTCGAAGTGCATCAGAACTGGCGCCTTGCCCAAACGGGCCAAGAATAAGATACGTGCTCAGCGCCAAAACCGGACCCAGGACAATCAAGCCCCAAGTCGCGACATTCTGGACACGCCTCTGACGTCGCAGACGCCTAAATCTGGCCCAAGAACTGGTCTCCGCCCGGCTTGCCACCCGACACCCTCAACTGATTTTGTGTCGCTTACGCGACATACCGCCATATTTTGTGATCTTCGGGCCTTGCGGCCTTTGTGTCACTGTTATGTGGCGTTTTTACATCAATTTGCGGCGCCGTGTCACGTGAATATCCAGATCGGTGATCTTTTTGCGCAAGGTATTGCGGTTGATTCCCAAAAGATCGGCACATTTAGCCTGATTTCCACCGGTCGCATCCAAGGCGATTTCGATCAATGGCAGCTCAATTTCCCGCAAAATACGCGTATATAGACCCGCTGGCGGCAACATGTTGCCATGCAAATCGAAGTAACGACGCAGATGGCGCGCCACAGACGCCGAAAGTTTTTCAGTGTCCTCGCCCCCTAACAGTGGCCCAACCTGTGGCTGAGACCCCAGAACTGATTCTGCCTCTGTGCGCGCTATCTCTTCTGCGCGCGCAGTCAAAACCAGACGCCGCACCGCGTTTTCCAACTGGCGCACATTGCCGGGCCAGCTGTAGGCCCTGAACAGCTCCATCGCCTCATCCGAAAACACCCGCATTGGCGCGCCTTCACGCTCTGACCGGGTCAGGAAATGCGCCACCAACAGTGGAATATCATCGACCCGTTCTCGCAAGCTGGGCACATGGATCGTTGCACCGTTCAAGCGGTAATACAAATCCTGCCGTACGGTGCCTTTTTCCATGGCATCACCCAGGTTGCTCTGGCTTGTCGCCATAAATCGCGGACTGCCGTCGCCTGGATTGTCTATCATACGCACAATCCGCGCTTGGATCTCATCATCAATGTCTGAGATTTCGTCGAACAGGATTGTGCCACCCTTGGCCTTCGCCAGCACCTTTACCGGCCCCTCCAGATCGGTCAGATCCGCGGCGTTCACCACAACAAATGGCAGGTTGCGTCGATCCGAAAAATCGTGAATCTCGCGAGCAATCAGCGACTTACCCGTGCCACTTTCACCTGAAATCAACACTGGCAAATCCGTGTTCATCACTCGTGCGACCAAACGGTAAAGCGCCTGCATTGCCGCTGTGCGCCCAACAAGCGGCAATTCTTCCGGCCGCTCGCCGTCGTCTTGAGACGCAAGCGGAGTGCGACGTTTCTGTTCCAACGCCTTGCCTGTGCGTTTCATCAAGTCAGGCAGGTCAAATGGCTTTGGCAAATAATCATACGCCTCGGCCTCGGCGGCCTGAATGGCGGTCATAATCGTGTTCTGCGCCGAAATCACGATCACCGGCAATCCGGGTCGATCCTCGGAAATCTTGGGCAACATCTCAAGGCCATTGCCATCCGGCATCATCACATCAGTGATCACCACATCGCCCTTGCCCTCACCAACCCAACGCATAAGCGTCGTTAGCGAAGATGTTGCGTGCACTTTGCACCCTGCCCGCGTCAGGGCCTGCGTCAGAACTGTGCGAATTGTGCGATCGTCGTCAGCAACGAGTACGGTCCCGTCCATCAGGGGCTCTCCTCATATTTTCTTAATGTTTCTTTTCCGGCACGCGGCAGCGACAAGCGGAACACGGTGCGCCCGGGCACACTGTCCACCGTAATGAGGCCGCCATGATCCGAGATTATCTTGCTGACAAGCGCCAGCCCTAGCCCGGTTCCATTCTCTCGTCCTGATACAAACGGATCAAAAACGTCACCCTTGATGTCTTGCGGCAGGCCCGGCCCGTCATCTATCACTTCGATCTGCAATGGTAGCGGTTGGCCCGAACCATCCGCCCGGCGCAGTCGGAAAGAATGTTCGTAATAGGTTTTGAGGCGAATTATACCATTCTTATCAGCAGCTTCCGACGCATTCTTCAACAAATTCAAAACCACCTGCAACAGCTGATCCGCATCTCCTTCTGCGGGCGGCAACGACGGGTCATATTCCTCGATAATGGCCATATGTGCGCCAAACCCGACAAGGGCCGAGCGGCGCGCGCGATCCAGAACATCGTGAATATTGACCGGCTTGGCTTGTGGCGGCGACAGATTGCCAAACTGCTCAACCTGTTCCAACAGCTTCACTATCCGACGGCTTTCCTCGACAATCAGATCCGTCAGTTCCAGGTCATCCGGTTGCAGATTCATTGACAACAGCTGCGCAGCCCCGGTGATCCCGGCCAATGGGTTCTTGATCTCATGTGCCAGCATTTCTGCCATGCCAATGGCCGACTTTGCAGACGATTTCACACTATGGCTGCGCGTCATGCGTCCTGCCAATTCACGTGACGAAATCAGAAACAACATGTGTTCCGGCGCATCCGCCAACGGGGCAATCTGAAGGTTGCATTGTACCGGCGGACCGTCCCCCGTGCCCACATCCGCATCATTCACGAACAAAGGCGTGCCATTTGAGCGGGCCCTATGAAACGCCTCTTCCAGGGGGGCGTCGATCATGACCTTGTCCCAGATCGGCTGACCCGCCATCGTTTTGGACGACGCGTTCAAGAATCCTTCTGCCGCAGGGTTGATCGCAACAATCGTGTCCGTGACATCCACCAACAGCGCCGGCACCGGCAAGGAGTTCCAGATCGAGGCGTCCCGGATCATGCGGCCACATCCTCTTGCGGGTCCTGCGCCAGCGCATCGGCCAGTAGCTCTAGAACCTCCTTGGGATCTCGCGCGGTCAAAACCCGCCGCCGCAAAGCAGCTTGTGTCCCGACTTCGTCCATGTACCACCCCAAATGCTTGCGTGCGACGCGCAAACCTAAATCTTTGCCGTAAAACGACAAAATTGCCTCGTAATGCCCGCTGACCTTATCGACCAGCGCGTGGCCCTCAGGCACAATCGGTGCCTCAGTGCCAAAAATATCTGCTGCGATCTGCGCCAATATCCAAGGACGTCCCTGCGCCCCACGCCCGACCATCACACCATCCGCACCTGATGCCGCAAGGGCGGTACGTGCGCTTTCAGTGCCAAGAATATCGCCATTGGCGATCACCGGCAGCGACACTGCGTCCTTGACCTGCGAAATCGCCGCCCAATCCGCAGCCCCTTTGTAAAATTGGCATCGCGTGCGCCCGTGGATAGTGACCATCTGCACACCCGCCGCTTCGGCGCGTCGCGCCAATTCCGGCGCGTTCAACAGGGCATCGTCCCATCCCAGCCGTGTCTTAAGCGTTACTGGAATTGAAACCGCGTCCACCACAGCCTCAATCAGGCTCAGCGCATGGTCCAGATCTTTCATCAACGCCGATCCGCTTGCACCCGCGCCACTGGCGCTGGTCACTTTCTTGGCTGGGCAGCCCATGTTGATGTCGATCAGCACTGCGCCATTCGCCTCAACCTGTCGTGCCGCCTCGGCCATCCAATGCGCGTCACAGCCAGCAATCTGCACCGACGTATTCGCCCGCCCAAACCCCAGCTCCGCCTTTTCGCGTACACCTGGCTTGGCTTGCACCATCTCTTGACTGGCGATCATCTCGCTCACCACCAGACCCGCACCAAAGGATGAGACCAGATCGCGAAACGGGCGATCCGTGATCCCGGCGAGCGGTGCCAGAAACACCGGTGGCGATAACGAAAGATGTGCGACTTCTACGGTCAACTGCTTAATCCTTGTGCATACTTAACGGGCTAACCGACTCACGGCCCAATCTCAACAATCGCAACGCGATATTTGTAGCGGATTTATGCAATTGATTAAAAATTAGGCAACTTCAAGGGGGCGATTGCCACTCTGACTTGCACGTTCATAAACGGCGCGCTCATGACATTGAAGATCCCACCAGTTCAAACTGGCTCAAAATCTCTGTTGTCAGACGGCGTTTGGCGATTCAAGTCTCGCGCAAACTGCGATAAACAGACACCATGAACACTCCCTTGATCAAGACCGCCGCCGTAATTGTGGCTGCCGGACGTGGCACGCGCGCAGGCGCGGGACTGCCAAAACAATGGCGCCCGCTGGCCGGACGTCGAGTGGCCGACTGGACATTGGCCGCCTTTCAGGCTCATCCGCAAATTGACCATATTGTCTTGGTCGCCCACCCTGATGACGCCATTCACACCGACACATTGAATGTGCCGGTTGTGCACGGCGGCGCCACCCGCGACGCCTCTGTTCGCGCTGGTCTTGAGGCGCTGCGAAATCAAAACGTCACCCATGTTCTCATCCACGACGTGGCCCGCGCCGGGATCAGCGCCAATACTATCTCCGCAGTGATTGACGCCCTGCAAACCGGCGCTACCGGCGCAGCCCCCGCTTTGCCAGTCACCGACGCGCTTTGGCATGGCGTCGAAGGCACCGTCTCTGGCACTCAATCCCGTAAGAACCTTTTTCGCGCGCAAACGCCTCAAGGCTTTGACTTTGCCGCCATTCTTGCGGCCCACCACGCCTTTACCGGCACTGCGGCGGATGACGTCGAAGTCGCACGCACTGGCGGGCTTGACGTTACCATCGTGCCGGGCGACGAAGGAAACCTAAAAATCACCACCCCAGACGATTTTGCACGTCTGGAAACCCACTTGCGAGGCAAAATGGACATCCGATTGGGCAATGGCTTTGACGTGCACGCTTTTGAAGAAGGAGATCACGTTACCCTGTGTGGTGTCGCGATCCCTCACACCAAAGGCCTCAAGGGACACAGCGATGCCGATGTTGGTATGCACGCCGTGACCGACGCCATCTATGGCGCACTGGCCCAAGGCGATATTGGCCGTCACTTCCCCCCGTCCGAGGCGGAATGGAAAGACGCTGACAGCGCCATATTCCTGCGCCACGCCGTCGAACTGGCCAGCTCAATGGGCTACGCTATCTCAAATGTCGACTGCACCCTGATCTGTGAGCGCCCCAAGATTGGTCCTCACGCGCCTGCCTTGACGGCCCGCATGGCCGAAATCATGACCCTTGCCCCTGATCGCATTTCGATCAAGGCCACCACGTCCGAACGCCTCGGCTTTACTGGCCGCGAAGAGGGCATTGCCGCCTTGGCCACAGCAACACTGGTGAAAACATGAGCAGACAAATCGCAACATTCTTTGGTGTCGGCCTTTTGCCTTGGGCACCGGGCACATGGGGGTCGCTTGCGGCCCTGATCCTCGGCTGGGGAATCGAGCGTTACCTTGGTTTCTGGCCGTTAGTTGTGGCCACCATCCTGTCCATTGTCGCCGGTTTCTGGGCCTGCCGTGCGGAATTGCGCGACAAACCCGGCGATGACCCGTCTGAGTTTGTGATCGACGAAGTGGCCGGCATGTGGATCGCGATGCTGTTCCCTGCGGCGGCGTTTTACTTACGCGATATGTCCATGGTCTGGCCCGGCCCCATCGCCGCCTTCCTGCTTTTTCGTTGGTTCGACATCAAGAAGCCGTGGCTTGTGGGGCGCGCCGACCAACGCCATGACGCGGACGGCGTCATGCTTGATGACATCTGGGCAGGCGTCTTTGCCGGTGTTGTCACGCTGATCATCGCCGCACTGTTCCATGTGTTTCTGATCTGATGTCTCAGGCCGCCGACATTCTGCACCTCTGCACGTCCAAGGGTCTGCGCCTAACCGCGGCCGAGAGCTGTACCGGTGGCATGGTCGCTGCCGCGCTCACCGATCTGCCCGGCTCATCCGCCAGTTTCGAGCGCGGCTTTGTCACCTATACCAACACCGCCAAGACCGAGATGCTGGGTGTATCGCCCGCCACCCTTGCCGCCCATGGCGCAGTGTCTGAACAAGTCGCCCGCGAAATGGCCCTTGGCGCGCTGACCAACAGTGACACCCATATCGCCGTTTCGATCACCGGCATTGCCGGTCCCGGCGGGTCCGAGTTTAAACCCGAAGGGCGCGTTTGCTTTGGCCTGGCCGTCCGGACACCATCTGCAATTGAAGAGTGCAGCACCGAAACAATCGAGTTTGGAGCTTTGGGCCGTGATCAGGTCCGCTTGGCGGCGCGGAATCATGCGTTGTCGCTGCTTTCGCGGGCGGCCTCCGCATTTTGATGCATTTTTGATCACCACCCCGTCTATTGCGCATATTTTTTAATCAATATTGAAATCGCCGTCTTTTTCGGCACCCACAGCCCCAATTGCCTCTTTGTTTTGCGCGCCCCTTCCGCTCTTTGGCGCAAAACCAATGACAAAAAATCGGAAAGGAAGGGAAATGAACGGAGCGGATACCGCGTGGATCATCGTGGCGACAGCCTTGGTCCTGTTCATGACATTGCCGGGACTGGCCCTGTTTTACGGCGGCTTGGTGCGGGCGCGCAACGTGCTCAGCGTCTTTATGCAAACCTACGCCATCGCCTGTTTGATGAGCGTCCTCTGGCTCGTCTTTGGCTACTCCATTGCCTTTGGCAGTGATGGTGGCGCGGGCAGCCTCTGGGGCGGTCTAAGCAAGATGTTCCTTTCAGGCGTCACTGCAGACAGCCTCTCTGGCACCCTGCCAGAAGTGCTGTTCTTTGCCTTCCAGATGACCTTTGCCATCATCACCCCGGCGCTGATTGTCGGTGCCTATGTGGAACGTATCGGCTTTGGCTTCGTGCTGTTGTTCTCAGGCCTCTGGATGCTCTTGTGCTACGCGCCCGTCGTGCACTGGATCTGGGGCGGCGGCATGATGGCCGATGGCGGCATCTTTGGCGAGATCGGAGTGCGTGACTTTGCCGGTGGTATTGTGGTGCACGAAACCGCAGGTCTCGCAGCGCTTGTACTGGCCGTCTGCCTTGGCGCGCGTAAAAACCGCACCACCCCACCACATGCTCCGTGGATGGTGATGATCGGCGCAGCCATGCTCTGGGTTGGTTGGTTCGGCTTTAATGGCGGCTCTCAGCTCGCCGCTGATGGCGGCGCTGCCATGGCCCTCACCGTGACCCATATCTCGGCCGCAACCGCGTCGCTCACATGGGCGCTCTGGGAACGCATCAAGTACGGCAAAGCGTCTCTGGTGGGCCTCGTCACTGGCACCATCGCGGGTCTTGCGTCAATTACACCTGCCTCCGGCTTTGTCGGTCCGGTCGAGGCGCTGATCATCGGCGCAATCGCCGGTATTCTCTGCCAAGAGGCGGTGAATGTAATCCGCAATGGTCTCAAGATTGACGACACGCTTGATGTCTTTGCCGTTCACGGCGTTGGCGGCATCTTCGGCACGATCATGATCGCTGTCTTTGGTCAAGGCGCATGGGTCGCCCAGCTTGGTGGTCTCGCCATTGTGGGTGTCTTCACCGTGGTTGTGACCTTTGTGCTGATCAAACTCTGCGGCCTGATCACGCCTCTGCGTGTGGACGAAGAAACCGAAGTCAACGGTCTCGACCTCGCCGTTCACGGCGAACGCGCCTACGACAGCGCGTCCTAAACCAGCGAGGAAGCCCGCTCGGGCTTGAGGAGCTGCCTTAACCCAGCGCCGCACCGATCTCATTCGGGGCGGCGTTTTCTATTGCCAACCGCCATAGCGTTGCCGCTCTGTCTGACCCAATCAACGCCGCTGCCTTGGCCCGCAAACGCATCTCACGTGCCTCCATAGTCATTGGTGCAGCCAAGTCATGAAACGCCTCGCGAAACTCACCATTCTTACACGTCAAAACCACACGCGCCTGCATTTCGCTCAATTGCTCATCCGTGCTGACAACAACTCGATCCCGCAATGCAAGCACATCCGCATCACGGCACAGCGCATCCGAATAGCTTCTCAGTGCCGCAGTGTCATGCCCCAATAACGCCATCGCAGCGACCATCCGATAGGAAAACTTTGCGCCCAACCCAGTCTCCGGGCTTGGTTGATTGCACACACTCATCCACCGTGGATGTGTCACAATTTCCACCCCGGCCACATCAGCCGCCATCACGTCAATCTCTGCCAACGCCTCTAACGTCGCATGTAGTCCATGACAACAGGCGTGGAACTTGTGGCTGATCTCATCAAACACCCAACGAGTGCCTAAATCCTTCAGGGCAGTTGCATCCGCTTCACCAGCGTGGGTCGCACCAAACCCTTGCGCAACTTCAAGTGCATCAATACGCGGCTCAAACCCACGTGCAACCAACAGCGCCGCTTCAACCCCGTTTGCCGCTGCAACGCCGGCATTATAGGGTTTGCCCATAGTGCCAAATTGCGATTTCAGCCCCGACGCCCGCGTCGCAACCAAACCCATCGCTGCCGCGACACCGCCAGCATCCAGCCCCATCATCCGCGCCGCAGCCGCAGCCGCGCCAAACGACCCTGCCGTGCTGGTCTGATGGAACCCTGTCTGATAATGCGTCCGCCCCAACCAGACACCAACACGAATGCTCGTCTCAATCCCGATCAGCGCCGCCAGCTGCAATTCACGCCCTGACGCCCCTACTTTTTCAGCCACCGCAAGTACCGCCGGAAACACCGCAACACTCGGATGGCCAATATGGGCGAAATGTGTGTCGTCATAATCCAGCGCGTGCGACGTTGCGCCGTTTACCAGCGCGGCGGCCCGCACCGGCAGGCGCGCACCGCCAAATACATGCGCCTCTGCAACGCCGCCTTCGCCCGCGGCCATCTCTCGCACAATCCGCGACACCGGCTCTTCAACTCCGGCTATTCCGCACGCGGCCCAATCCAGCAGGGATAGCTGAACCATATGCCGTGTCGCATCGGGCACCTGATCCACTGCCGTCTCCGCCGCAAACGCGGCCAACGCTTTCGTGATCATTGCACCTGCTCCCTTGTTTGTTATCCGTATAACACCTTGGCCCGCGCCTCAAAGGCCGCCACGATTCTGTGCATCGCCTCATTGAACACCAGCCCGATCGCCTTTTGCAAAATCAGGTTCTTGAACTCGAAATCCACAAAAAACGCCACTTCGCAGCCGCCATCCACATCCTTGAAATCCCAACTGGATTTCATGTATTTGAACGGCCCGTCCAGATATTCGGTATCTATGTGCATTACTTCCGGGTGCAAAACCACCCGGCTGCCAAACCGTTCACGGAACACTTTGAACGAAATCACCAGATCCGCCAGCATCAACTCAGTCGCCCCTTGCGGTTCACGCGACCGGATACGTGCCGCCGCACACCACGGTAAAAACTGCGGGTATTGCGCCACATCCGCCACAAGGTCGTACATTTGCTGCGCAGAATACGGCAGCGGGCGGGTTTCGGAATGGGTTGGCATATCGCTCCTGCGGCTTGGCTTCTTATCCGGGCTTTTTGACGTGACAGTCGGCGCTGATTTCGTATGCTGCGCACGAAAAATCAAGAGGGTCTCATGTCAGAGCGTCCATATGTCATCGATCAGATGATCTCAGCCAAGTCCATCGCGGCCCGAATAGAAGAGCTTTGCGCCGAAATTACGGCCGAATATGCCGATACGGATAAGATCATCGTCGTTGGTCTCCTGCGCGGTTCCTTTGTGTTTATCGCCGATCTGGTGCGTGAACTGGACCTACCGGTCGAGGTTGATTTCCTTGAGGCTTCGTCTTACGGAAACTCTATGGAAAGCTCCAGAGAAGTACGCATTCTCAAAGACTTGCGCGGCGAAATTGAAGGGCGGGATCTGCTTGTTGTCGAAGACATTGTCGATACTGGCCACACATTGACCCATGTGCTCAACCTGCTCAGATCGCGCAATCCACGCAAGCTTAAATCCATTGCCCTGCTCGACAAACCATCGCGCCGCGAAGCCGACATCGCCGCCGACTGGATCGGGTTTTCCATCCCTGATGAATTTGTCGTGGGCTACGGAATTGATTTCGCGCAACGCAACCGCAACCTGCCCTATATCGGCAAAGTCCGGTTTACCGAGTGAACATCCTTCACTATCTGCGCATGGCCCGCTGGGCACGCAATCCACCATCCGAGCAGCGGATCAAGATGATGCTGGCCATCTTTGCGATCTGCCTTGGCATCTTTTTGGTGGAAAAAGTGGTTGGCTGGCCCGATTGGCTGACACTCGACAACACCCCAAAGGGACGCATCAACTAGCGCCGTATCCCGCCAATTGTGCGGCGCGCGCCTCCAGCCCCGCGACCAAAAATCTGCGCACCGCTCCCACTCGCGACACGCCCACCAGATCGACGTGACACGCCACCCAGATCGGTACCGAAATCAGCTCTCCGGGCGAATCCAATCGGCACAGCTCTGGCACCGCGTCCCCCACACTACAAGGCAGCACCGCCCGCCCCATGCCCAGCCGCGCCAATGTCGCCAACACCATAAAACTGTCCGCCGCGCCCACAATTCGCTCTGCCGGTACGTTTTCAGACATCCAATTGGCCGCATTGGAGCGCACCAAAGGCCCGGATAACCCCAGCCAAGTCTCTGGCGCCGGGTCCACCGCATAGACGCCAAACCCCAGCCGCGCTGCCACATCCCCAACCATGTCATCACTCAAACCTTGGGCAGGCCGCACTGCAATATCAGCGTGGCTTTGGGAAAAATTGCTATAGGCATTGGTGCTGATCATGGCGATTTTGATGCCACTCACGGCATTGTGAAACGCACCGATAATGGGAGGCAAAACCACCTGACAGAAGGAATCGGTAGAAGAAATGCGCACCGTGCCGACCAATGGCGCCTGTGTCCCAGACATCAGATGTTCCACCGATTTTACCGCATTGCCCACATCCCGCGCGGCCTCGATAATGTGCACATATTCTGCGTTGACCCGGTAACCCTTTGATGTTCTTTCAAAAACATCAACCCCATGCCGATTTTCAAACGCCGCAACCCGGCGCAAAACCGTTGCATGGTTCACGCCCAATCGCCTTGCCGCGCCGCTGACCGTGCCGGTATCGGCCACAGCCAGCACAAATCTCATGTCATCCCAGTTATCGCTGTGCATGAATGAAAGGATACCCTGCAAAAATACAGGATGGTATTCGATTTTTTCACAGGTACTCTCAAATCATACAGCCACGTTTTCGGAGCATGACATGACTCGTTTTACAAAATTGACCGCCGCCGCCCTTGGATTGACCCTTTTGGGCGGTGCCGCCTTTGCCGACGGCCACATTGACGCCGCGATCAAGGCCCGCCAGGCCCAGATGCAACTTTATGGATTTAACCTTGGTGTATTGGGCGCAATGGCCAAAGGGGACGTCGATTATGACGCCGCCACCGCATCCGCCGCCG
This sequence comes from Shimia abyssi, assembly GCF_003014475.1. GTDB lineage: Bacteria > Pseudomonadota > Alphaproteobacteria > Rhodobacterales > Rhodobacteraceae > Shimia > Shimia abyssi. Next base: position 30,662 of record NZ_PYGJ01000018.1, read on the forward strand.
CCGATAACCTTCTCGCTGCGGCGACGCTGAACGCGTCTATCATGTGGCCCCAAGGGTCAGACAGCGGCGCGGCCAAATCACGTGCCAAGGCTGACATGTGGTCGAACTATCCTGATGTTCAAGCCAAGGGCATGGCTCTTGTTGAGGCGGCGACTGCGATGCAGGCCGCTGCCGGAGGCGGCGTTGAGGGCATTCGCGGCGCGATCGGCGCGGTTGGCGGCGCTTGCGGTGCCTGCCACAAAGCGTATCGTGAACCCAGCAGCTAATCACCGCGCTGGATTCGACCTTTCATGTCGGCGACCTCGCGGTTGCCGACATATTTTTTTTGGAGAGGACTCTCATGCGCCGTTTCCTGACCAATCTTACATTTTTCGTCGTTCTGGGCTTTGCCGTTTTCTGGTTTATCACCCGTCCCGAATCCTTTGCCGATGACGCACTTGCCGGCCTCACCGCCGACACCTCGCGCGGTGAAACCGTGTTTCACGCCGCGGGCTGTGCCTCTTGCCACACAGCACCGGGGGTAGACAGCAAAGGCGCGCCCGTCCTTTCCGGTGGCCAACGCTTCCCCTCCGACTTTGGCACATTCATCGCCCCCAATATCTCGTCCGATCCAACCCATGGCATCGGGGAATGGAGCGCTCTTGATCTGGCCAATGCCATGAAATTTGGCACCTCGCCCGACGGTCAACACTACTACCCCGCCTTCCCTTACACTTCATATGCCCGCGCCGAAGTGCAGGATATTGTCGACCTGCACGCCTATCTCGCAACGCTTCCCGGCGACGCAACCCCCAGCCAGCCGCACGAAGTTGGCTTTCCTTTCAACATCCGTCTTGCCATGGGCGGGTGGAAATTCCTGTTTTTCAGCGATGAATGGACAATTGGTGCCCCCAACGAACAACTGGAACGTGGCCGTTATCTGGTTGAGGCGCTGGGTCATTGCGCCGAATGCCACACGCCGCGCGGTCCATTGGGAAACCTCGACAATTCCGCATGGCTGACCGGCGCGCCTGATCCGTCGGGCAAAGGCCGCGTGCCCGATATCACCCCCCAAACCCTTGGCTGGTCCGAGGGCGACCTGGCCTATTACTTTGAATCCGGCTTCACACCCGACTTTGACAGTTCAGGCGGACATATGGCGCATGTGGTGGAAAACCTTGGCAAGCTTCCAGCTCAGGACCGCGAGGCGATCGCGGCCTATCTGATCGCGCTGCCCTGAGCGAGAAAAGCCCGCCCGGGCTTGCCGAGCGAGCGACCCGCCGCGCACCTTAACCCTTGGCCAGCTGCGCTTCACGTGCTGCACGCAACCGCGCAAAATCGTCGCCTGCGTGATAAGAAGAGCGCGTCAGCGGCGTAGCAGAAACCATCAGGAATCCTTTGCCAAATGCCGCTTTCTCATAGCTTTCGAACTCTTCGGGGGTCACAAATCGGTCCACACCGTGGTGCTTGGGCGTCGGCTGCAAATACTGCCCAATGGTCAGGAAATCGATGCTGGCGGCGCGCATATCTTCCATCACCTGATGCACAGACTGCTTGTTTTCACCCAACCCGACCATGATGCCAGACTTGGTAAAGATCGACGGATCCATTTCCTTGACCCGCTGCAACAGGCGCAGACTGTGGAAATACCGCGCACCCGGGCGCACCTCGGGGTAGAGCCCCGGAACCGTTTCCAGATTGTGGTTAAACACGTCCGGCTTGGCCTCAACCACGATCTCCAACACCTCAGGCGCGCATTTCAGGAAATCGGGCGTCAGAATCTCGATTGTCGTCTTGGGAGAGCGATGCCGCACTGCGCGAATAGTCTGGGCAAAATGCTCTGCGCCGCCATCTTTTAGATCGTCGCGGTCCACACTGGTGATCACCACGTGGTTCAACCCCAGCTTTTGCACCGCATCCGCAACGCGCCCCGGCTCAAACGCATCAAGGGACTGCGGCTTGCCCGTTGCGATATTGCAGAACGTACAGCCGCGCGTACAAATCTCGCCCATGATCATCATGGTCGCGTGGCCCTGGCTCCAGCATTCTCCTGCGTTCGGACATCCCGCCTCTTCACAAACGGTGACCAACTTATTGTCCCGCATGATCTTTTTGGTGGCGTTATACCCTTCACCTGTGGGCGCCTTGACGCGGATCCACTTTGGCTTGCGGGGCTGCGCATTGTCAGGGCGATGCGCTTTCTCAGGATGGCGCTGTTCGGGCAATTTCAGATCACGCAACGGCTTTCCCTCGGCTTAGGTCAGTTTCGCGTTATTACCATACTTCAGCTTTCCAGCTAGTACCAGAAATGCAACCCAGCCATGTGCAAGGCGGGCTTTTGAGGCATTCTGCAGCTGCAAGCTACTATTGTGCAATTGCAGCATTGCGAGCCATTTTAGAATCATTGTAAATCTCAGACAATCTTAGAACCAAAAGGACTGCTCTCATGCAAGTTGGCGTAAAAATCCCTAACGTTACCTTTAAAACCCGCGTACGCGACGAATCCGTTGGCGGCCCGAACCCGTTCCGCTGGCAGGACATGACCAGCGCCGACTATTTTGACGACAAGCGCGTGATCCTGTTCTCACTTCCCGGCGCATTCACGCCCACTTGCTCCACTTACCAATTGCCAGGGTTCGAGGAAAATTTTGAACGTTTCCAAGAGCTTGGAGTTGATGCCATCTACTGCATGTCCGTCAACGACAGCTTCGTCATGAACAAATGGGCCGAAGCTCAGGGCGTTAAGAACGTCAGTGTAATTCCGGATGGTTCCGGCGAGTTTACCCGCAAAGTCGGAATGCTTGTCGCCAAAGACAACGTTGGTTTTGGCATGCGCTCGTGGCGTTATGCGGCGATCATCAATAACGGTGTGGTCGAGGCATGGTTCGAAGAGCCCGGCCTCTCCGACAACCACGGCGAAGACCCCTACGGCGAAAGCGCGCCTGAAAACCTGCTGAAGTATCTCGAAGCGGCCAAGGTCGAAACCGCAGCCTAAGCGTTTCACCAGCGATACAGAAACGGCCCGCAGATCTCTGTGGGCCGTTTTTGTTTCTCAAATCTGAACAATCAAACCTAGCCGATGTAATCGCCCGCACCACCGGCCTGTTCCCGGTAATGTTCCCGCAGACGGATCAAGGCGATACGGAGCACAATCTTGCCCGAGCGTGCTGACCAACCCAGCCGCTTCTCAGCAGTTTCCAGCCCCTCTAGAAAGCAACAGCACCGCATCACCACATCCGACAGCCCTTCGCCAAGCCCTTCTACCGCGTCCGCAACCCTTTGACGCGCCGCCTCCGGCCCTTGCCCGACCCCGCTGTCAGGACGATAGCCGCCACGCGCACCACCGGTTAGAAACCGTTCCCAGTTCTGACCCACACGTGGACCCATCTGCGCCAGCTCAAAATCCTCTCGCAAACGCTCGCCCGCCGCCACGAGGTCATCACTTAAAAACGGTTTACCGTCCTTGTCCTTTCGCCGTGCCAAGGCCACCAACGGACTTTCCGCCGCATTAAACCGCATCGTGCGCACACGTCCTCTTTCGCGCACCGGCTTTTCGCCCCAGACGCGATGCTGGTCGGCAAATGGCGTCTGCGCCTCGGCAAACCCGTGTGCCTCGTTTGCCTCCTCCGCAATCAGCTTGCTCAGCTCCGAACGCCCCGCCGACGTGATCGTATAGCGCGCCACCCGTCCCGTAGCGGAACAGCTGATCCAATCCTTCAGCACCATCGCCTGCGCAATATCGCGGTCGATCACCGCCGTACGTGCGGATCCACCATCCGGGCGGTCCCGCACCACCACGGCCTTCTCCATGTCCTTGGCCACCGCCAAAACCGCCCCGGTTTCCGACAACCGCCCCAGTATACGCCGTGCCTCTCGGCGCAGATTACCCTCGTCTGTTACCGGCTCTTTGCCATCTGAAACCGCGTCCTTGGCCCGAAACTGTTCCAAAGCGGCATCAATCAACGGATCATCGCGCTTTGCCTCCAGCTTGCGGATCTGGCGCATTATTGTAGATGCATGGCACCCGTCGCGACGCGCCAGTTCACGAATGGACAGGCCATGTTCTGTGTGTGCCACATAGCGCGCCACACTGTCAGGCACCCAACCCGGCAAATCAGTTTTCGAACTTTCCATACGCATGCCACCGGCCTCCTATTGCTCCATACGGGTCAGGAATGTTGCCCCGTGTATCCACAGAGTTTTCCTTAAAATTTTCCACAACTTAAAATTGAATTGTTACTCAGCTGTTAAAATTTTACCCGTACAGCCATCATTGTTTCCAAATTCTAAACAGTTGAAAATCCCGCGTTCGCTGATCCGTGACAAACGCAACACCCGTCAAGGTTGTGCAAACTGATGACACACAACAACGGGACTGATTCCATGCAAGACATCCTCACTATTATGAATACCCTGCGCCGCCCTCGTCTCTTGATCCGCGCCGCCCGGGCCGGGGTGGCCGAATACCAACGTGAACAACACCTCAAGCGTCATCTCGGCTACGGGCCTCTGCCACGTACCGGTGCTGCGCTAATGCGATTGATTGAAATGGAATCGGAACTGAACCGCCAGCGCCGCACCAGCGACGCTGCGTATTCATTGGTCAAACATGTCGATATTCTAATCGCCATGATGGGCGAGGCCCGCATTTTGCGGGCCACGCAAGCCAGACCTTAAGGCTTAGACAAACGCATCCGGCATCGAGGCTTTCTTTTCGGCGACATACGCCCTGAGAGCCTCTTCCACACCCGGATCAATGGCCGGTTTCTGATAACCGCCCAGCAATTGCTCAACCCGGTTGCTGGCCAGCGCTTGTGTATCTCGCTCGCCTTCGTCGGCCCATGTTTCAAACGGCTTGTAATCCAGTAACTCGGTGCGCCAGAACGCCTCCTTAAAATTCGCCTGCGTGTGCGCGCATCCCAGATAATGTCCGCCGGGCCCAACTTCCCGGATCGCGTCCAGCGCCTGTGCGTTCTCATCCACTGCGACGCCGCGCGCCAGATGGTGCAATACGCCCAGCTGATCAGCATCCATCACAAATTTCTCAAAGCTCGACACCAGCCCGCCTTCCAGCCAGCCACAAGAGTGCAGCATAAAGTTCACGCCCCCCAGCAAGGCCGCATTATGCGTATGCGCTGTTTCATATGCCGCCTGCGCATCCGGCAGTTTCGAACCACACAAACCACCGCCCGAACGGAACGGCAGCCCCATCCGGCGCGCCAGTTGACCTGCTCCCGAAAGAATATGTGTCGCCTCGGGCGTGCCAAATGTCGGCGCGCCAGAATTCATGTCGATCGAGGTCACAAACGCGCCAAAGATCACCGGCGCACCAGGGCGGATCAACTGGGAATAGGCAATCCCCGCCAACACTTCGGCCAATACCTGTGTCAACGTTCCCGCAACCGAAACCGGCGCCATGGCACCACCCACGATAAACGGCGACACGATACAGGCTTGATTATTCTGGGCGTACACTTCCAACGCGCCCATCATCACATCATCAAACGTCATCGGTGAGTTGATGTTGATCAGCGAGGTCATCACCGTGTTTTCCTGCACAAAATCCTTACCAAACAGGATTTCACACATCTCAACACTGTCTTGCGCGCGGCTGGGTTCTGTCACTGACCCCATGAACGGCTTGTCGCTCAACGTCATATGCGCCAGCAGCATGTCAAGATGGCGCTTGTTCACCGCGATATCGGTGGGTTCACACACCGTCCCGCCGGAATGGTGTAGCCATTTCGACATATAGCCCAGCTTCACGAATTTTTCGAAATCCGCCATGGTCGCATAACGCCGTCCACCGTCTGCATCGCGCACAAAGGGGGGGCCATAAACCGGTGCGCACACCAGCGTATTGCCGCCAATCTCAACCGTGCGCTCAGGGTTGCGGGCATGTTGCGTGATCCGGCTGGGCGCTGTTTCGCACAGCTTGCGCGCCAACCCGCGCGGAATACGCACACGTTCGCCATCCACATCGGCCCCCGCTTCGCGCCAACGTTCCAGCGCGGCGGGGTTGTCGACAAAATTGACACCCACTTCTTCCAGAATGCCCTCAGCATTGGACTCGATAATCTCCAACGCCTCTTCGTTCAGCACTTCAAACAGCGGAATATTGCGTTCAATATACTTAGCTGTCTCAATCTTGATGCCGGTCCGCTCAGCACGTCTTGCCGCGCCTCCTCCGGAACGACCCCGCCGACGGGTTGCTGCTTCTGCCATATTACGTCCTCGCCCACTCAGCTCTAATCTTTCCTCAGGTCTACCGTGTCACATAACGTCGCCACGGCAAATTAGCGGCCATTCTCAAAGAAATGCGACATCCAAGACGGGTTTTTATCGATCTTGACCCCAAGTCAGCCAAACCCGCGACCGATACGCGAAACACGCTTGCGAATTTGCCCCTCTCGCGCTAATGCGCCTGCATGAGTGACACATCCCACGCCCGCCTCCTGATCATCGACTTTGGCAGCCAGGTCACGCAGCTGATTGCGCGTCGCCTGCGCGAGCTCAATGTCTATTGCGAAATCCACCCTTACCAGTCCGTGACCATGGATATGGTCCGCGCCATGGCGCCCAAGGCAATCATCTTTTCAGGTGGTCCCGACAGCGTCACCCGCGACGGATCTCCGCGCGCTCCGCAAGAGATCTTTGACTATGGTGTGCCGATCCTTGGTATCTGCTATGGCCAGCAGGTCATGATGCAACAGCTCGGCGGCAAGGTTGAAAGTGGCCACGGCACAGCCGAATTTGGCCGCGCCTACGTGACCCCGAAAAACAATCTCGACATCCTCGATGGTTGGTTTTCGGATGGTGACGAGCAGGTCTGGATGTCCCACGGCGACCACGTCAGCGAAATCGCTCCGGGTTTCGAGGTTTACGGAACCTCGCCCAACGCGCCATATGCCATTACCGCAGACCCCTCGCGCCATTTCTACGCCGTGCAATTCCACCCCGAGGTGCACCACACCCCAAACGGCGCCAAGCTTTATGAGAATTTCGTCAAACTCGCCGGTTTTTCCGGCGACTGGACAATGGGCGCCTATCGCGATGAAATGATTGCGAAAATCCGCGAACAGGTTGGCGACAAACAGGTCATCTGCGGCCTCTCAGGTGGTGTCGACAGTTCAGTTGCAGCCATCCTCATTCACGAGGCCATTGGTGATCAGCTCACTTGCGTCTTTGTCGACCATGGTCTGCTGCGCAAGAACGAGGCCGACGAGGTCGTCGCCATGTTCCGCGACAATTACAATATCCGTTTGATCCACGCTGACGAATCCGAGCTGTTCCTTGGCGAACTCGACGGTCAATCTGACCCGGAAACCAAGCGCAAGATCATTGGCAAACTGTTCATAGACGTGTTCCAGAAACACGCCGACACCATCGACGGCGCCGAATTCCTTGCCCAAGGCACGCTTTATCCGGATGTGATTGAATCCGTCTCCTTCTCCGGCGGCCCTTCCGTGACCATCAAAAGCCACCACAACGTCGGCGGCCTGCCCGAAAAAATGGGCCTGAAGCTGGTCGAACCGCTGCGCGAACTCTTCAAGGATGAGGTCCGCGCTCTTGGTCGTGAACTCGGCCTTCCCCAGTCCTTCATCGGCCGCCACCCGTTCCCTGGCCCGGGCCTCGCGATCCGCTGCCCCGGCGAAATCACCACCGAAAAACTCGACATCCTGCGCGAAGCCGACGCGGTCTATATCGACCAGATCCGCAAACACGGGCTTTATGATGACATCTGGCAGGCCTTTGTGGCCATCCTGCCTGTGCGCACTGTCGGCGTTATGGGCGACAGTCGCACTTACGACTATGCCTGCGCCCTGCGCGCGGTCACATCCGTCGATGGCATGACAGCAGACTACTATCCCTTCAGCCACGAGTTTCTCGGCGAAACCGCCACCCGAATCATCAACGAGGTTAAGGGCATTAACCGCGTCACCTACGACATAACCTCAAAGCCTCCGGGCACGATCGAATGGGAATAATTGGACGTCAAACGCCGCTCCTATCGGGGCGGCGTTTTTATCTTTGAGACTAATTGCTTGCCCCGCAAAGTTGATCGCAACTCAACTTATGACAACTCAACTCAAAGTGTCATTCGAGACTACTTTTGCGACTTCAGGTAAAATGTGTTATGGTATTTGCATTTATTAAAGCTTGAGTATCATTATGACACCGATTTTTACCGCCCCATTTTGCGCCCTTATATTTGTTGTCTCAGTCGCCGGCACCCTACCGTCAGGCCCAGTCACCGAGCCACTTTTGAACGCGTGCAACCCAAACATCAGATATTGCGGCTGACACGACATGTCACACGCCGCAACAGTCGAGACGGCTGTTGCAACCGCTTCACTTTTTCAGGTGGATTGGGTTCTGGCATACCTGTTTGGTATGCTCCTGATCTCCCTGTTTGCAAAAGAGCGTTTGAACAGACCGATCCCCAATGACTCTTTCTTGAGCCGCCGCCAAAGGCTCGTGGCCATGCTGGTGCCTGCTCAACTCAGGCGAAGTCGGATCTTTTTCCGAGGAGTGGTGTTTTATGCCTTTTGCCTGATCATTGTATATTCATTCTTTTCGATCCTGGCAGAAGTGTCCGCGTCGGTTTTTGGTCTGATTGAACTGGTGAACAGGATTTCCGGTGGCGCGCCCGATACGCAGGCCAACACGGGAACAGAAACTGCGACGCCCAGTCCAGAGTCCAGCTCGGAATCGCTCTTTCATTCACCTGCGTGGCCCCTCGCCGTCGCAGCTGCGCTCATCGGCATCATTCCAAGCTCAAGTGTTTTTAACAAACTCGAAACAAAGTTCAGAGGCATGGCGCATTACATCGTCGGTGTCCCGCACACTCTCAACGACTTCGCCAATGAACTTGGCGCTGTAGAGATGAACCCAAACGATTTGCCCGGAACCTTGCTTGGACCAAACGAGGCCGCAAGAATGCGCTCCATTCTTGATGCCGCGCAATTGGTTTTTAATGGCGCAGCCCCTCCCCAAGGTGGACAAACCAGCTACTTTCCAAACTTTGAGCAGCACGTCATCAAACTATACTTTTATCACGCCTGGACGAGTGGAATTCACAGTTTTCCGTCTCAGCGCATACAGGATGAATTCCGCCAGGTTGAAAATGCGATCACGCCAACGACCAAAGCGATCTTGCAGGATTTGGAGTACTTGACCACGTTTGCAGACCGTCTTTTGCGAGACCAAAAAGAGATCACCGACGCACTTTCACAAACAACGCAATCCCCCGAGGCTCGCGCAGTGTTAGAAGCTAAAAAAACCGAACTCAGTCAGCAAGTTCAAATACAATATCAAAGGTGGCACGCCATCCGTCGGCGCGTCGCGGAAAGCGTCGATGACATCTGCGTTCTCTTTGCTTTATACGCAGAGTTTGCAGACAATCGTCCGGTACTGAACAATCCAATCTCAAACCTGCTGAAAAACCTCATCGACTCAGCAAACAGCCGCAAATCTTCGCCAAATGCGGTCGACGCTGCAATTCTTGCGATCCTCCTGTCCGCCGCATTCGCCTTTGCATTTGGCTTTTATGGCTCGGTAAAATCCTATTTCGCACCTTTTGCATACGAATTTGTGGATGGAGGAAGAGCAGACAGCATAAAGATATCCAACGCAATGCTGTCGGGAATGACATATACTTTTCAGTTGCTTGTGCTCTTCGTACCTGTTTCGTTGATTTCCCTCGCAAGACGTCAGAGCAAAGTAAACGAAGCCGGGGCCGCGTGGAAAAACGCGTTTACAACAAGCGGACTATTCCCAGCGACACAGTTCATCTGGTGTTTCGTTTTGTCCTGGTTCATTGCGGTTTTATTTCAGATGCTTCCGTTCTTTAGCGACCAAGCCATCAATCACCTGAATTCTTCCGGAACCACTGCGGGTGCCAGCTGTGCCATCATGCAGTATTTTGGCAGCAGCCTACTTTATTCCGAGGCCGAGTTTACCGCGTGTATCAACCATCTCGTCACATCTCAGGGGGATTTTCTTGACCAAGAGTCGCACCTTCTCAAGGGTGAACTTTATCCAGGAACCATCACGTATATCGCACTGCGCAGTTTAGTTGGCGCAACCTTGGCGCTTCTCGCCTGCCTTTGTGCAGATCTCATTGCGGCAGAAAAAGACAATGGTCTGCGACTTCTGCTTTTTGGCGTCGCCACACTTGCCATCATGGCGAGTGTTGTCTTTGTCGCTGAAATCACATGGGTTACGCTGAACGAAGAGCACACGCCTCCGCGCAACAAAGCCCTCAATAGGGAACTTGTCTATTACACGACACTTTCGACAACAGTTGTTGCCGGATGCGCTCTTATTGCTTCACGACATCTAATGCGCCAGATCAGATACCATCACAAACAGCGTTCGTAAGTCACCGCGATCACGGCTTGAATCCCATTGGTTGGTACCGGGCCGCGACGCCAGTTCACCCCTGTATTACACCACTCCCCAGGGCTGTGCTGCGTTTGGCCAAATTGTTCGGGTATCCTCAAAAACGACCCAATTTGACCGCAAATCTGCAAGGATTACGATATATCCGAACCATAAGCAGGCAAAAAGGGCACCGTGCAATGTCATCACTGACGGAAAAGTTCGCGCGACAGGCAGAATTCATTCACCACATCGGGTGGGCAAACTATCTGCGCTTTCGCCTGTCTCCCAAAGGATCACGGCACAGCTTTCGCGTCTGCGACACAGATGTGACCGTGCGCAAAGGAACACCCGACCTGACCGTTGCCATCACTTCATTGTCCGGCGAATTCACCGCCCTCGCGCACCTGTTCCCGTCAGATTACAAGGGCGTTATTATTGATGCGGGTGGCTATATCGGCACTGCGGCGATTGCCTTGTCACGGCTCTATCCACAGGCACAGGTTGTCACAATCGAACCTTCTGCCGAAAACGCCGAAATCCTATCGGCAAACATTGCAACCTTCCCAAATATCCGCCACGTGTCCGGAGCGCTTGTGCCGCAATCCTCCGGCACCATTTCCCTGCGCAATCGTGGCACCGGAACTTGGGGCTTTTCCGTCGTGGAAAATCCAGATGACTGTCCAGACGCTCAGGTCGTTTCCGAGGTTGATGCCGTTTCGCTCTCTACGCTTGGCGTGGACCTGTCGGATGTAGGCATCATGAAGCTAGACATAGAAGGCGGCGAACATGCGCTTTTTGCGCATGACGCTGACGCGCTCAACCAGATTGACGCGTTGATTGTCGAACTGCATGACCGCATCGTCCAAGGCTGTTCAGAGGCGTTTTTTGCCTTTTCCAAGGACCGTATCGTCATCAAAGACGCAGGCGAAAAATACCTGTCGGTCAAGCGTTAAGTTCTTTCCATTAAAAGAAAAACGGGCCACCCAACTTGGGCAGCCCCCAATCAACCACGCACCATTTTGCTTAATAAAGTTTGAGCTTTACCGTTCCAGCGGAATCATCGTCGCGCCGTTCGCGTCGCGGTGTTTATATTCCGTGTGACCGCGCACCTCGTCATGCAGGTCCGCAAGGGCGCGGTTGGTCCGTTGCGCCGTCAGCGGCTGATACGGACGCAACCCCGCGCCCAACCCGGACGTCTTGGTCCAGATCGCCAGACCGGTCGACCCCATCTTCATCTCCATGCGCAGACTGTCCAGATTGTCATAGAACAAATCGCTTACCAGTTGTCCCAAGGCCCGGTTGGTCATTTCCTTGCGCGCGCTGTCCTTGCGATGACCAAACATATACGGCACCGGATCCACATCATCGAACACGATCTGGCCACCCGGTTTCACATAAGGGAACCACGCATTTATCTCCGCATGAACCTGCGCAACCGTGTGCAACCCGTCGACGTAAACCAGATCAATCCCTTGGGCCAATACCGGTGCCTCTGCCACGATCGCGGTGGCATCTTTGCTGTCGCACTGCACAAACTGCCAGTTGGGCCCCTCACCCGCATGTCGGCAATCCTCAATGTCCACCGACACCAGCTTGCCCGGCGCTCCGCTCAGCGCATTAAGCATAACCTTGGTCGCTTGTCCGTGCCATGTGCCCAGTTCCAGAAATATCCCATTTGGTCGCGCCAGTGCCGCATCGCGCAGCATCAGCAACTGATCCGCCGCCGACGCCTCCTCACTCTGGCTCTCTCTCAGCGCCAAAAGGCGGCCCACGTAATCCCCATAAGGGGCCGCCTTCTCTCCCGCGCAAACCTGCTTCATTTCCATGCCTTTTCCCTTCACAAATCGCCGGCCTTATCCCCCGAATTTCGGGGTCGGACACCGCTTGCATCCGCGTCTCTGTCTTAAGAAAAGGGCCCGCGCACCCGACTGGCAACCAAGTGAAATGCATTCTCACACGAAGTTCACTAACCGCGAGCGGCCCCGGTAAACCACTCGTGATCAACGGAAATTTCATTTTCTGAAACATTCAAAAAAATCTCACCTCGCCAAGCAATTCGCCATCAGGTACTCACGTTGCCATCAGGCGCTCCAACCACAGGCAATCCAGATGAACGACACTCTTAAGGCCGCACTCTGGATGACCGGCGCTATTGTCTCGTTCACGTCCATGGCCGTGGCCGGGCGCGCGGTGTCCATTTCGCTCGATACGTTCGAGATCATGATGTACCGCTCGTTCGTTGGCATTGTCATCGTGGTCACAATTGCCGCGCTCTCAGGTACCTTGACCCAGGTCACACGTCGCGATCTGGGCACGCATCTGTTGCGCAACATTGCCCATTTCTCGGGCCAGAACCTTTGGTTCTATGCAATCACCGTGATTCCGCTGGCACAGGTCTTTGCCCTCGAATTCACTTCGCCACTCTGGGTGCTGGCCTTCTCACCGTTTCTTCTTGGGGAAAAACTGACGACCCCGCGTGTCCTCGCTGCGGTGATCGGCTTTATTGGCATCCTGTTTGTTGCCCGCCCCGGCGCGGTTCCGTTGAACGCTGGCCTGCTCGCAGCGGCGATATCCGCAATTGGTTTTGCACTCTCAATCACATTGACCAAGCGGCTCACGCGCACGGAAAGCATCACCTGTATCCTTTTTTACTTAACCGTAATGCAGGCAGCCTTTGGGGTGATCTGCGCCGGGTTCGACGGTGACATTGCGCTTCCTTCGGCCAGCACCGCACCCTGGTTGGTGCTGATCGGTTGCGCTGGCTTGTTGGCTCATTTCTGTTTGACAACTGCGCTACAGCTTGCACCCGCCACCATCGTTGTCCCGATGGATTTTGTGCGCCTGCCTCTCATCGCTCTTGTCGGAGCCTTGTTTTACAATGAAAGCATCGACATCTGGCTCGCCATTGGCGCGTCCCTGATTCTTGGAGGCAACTACCTAAACATTGTGTCCCAAAGCCAACACACGCCTATGTCAAAATGACGCAAGGTTACAAATTAGCTCACCTTGGGTTAACGTTGACGAAACGAATGGTGCGCGAAAATAAAGCAAAACAGCAATAAAAAACGGCACGAAACACCACTCACGAACCTACGGGACGGATAACATGAAAAAAATGCTTATGGGAGCCAGCGCCTTAGCGATGGTTGGAGGAGCATCCTACGCAGGCGGGCTTGATCGCTCAGGACAAGGTATCAACATCATTTTCGAAGAGGGCACGGTTGCCCAATTCGGCTATAGCTATGTTGACCCAAGCGTAACAGGCACTTTTGCAGGCACCAATTCCGGTGATGTTGGTGAAGCCTACGGATTGCCTCAGCTCAGCTTTAAGACAGCTTTCACTGAAACGCTCGATTTCGCCCTGATCTACGACCGCCCCTTTGGCGCGCATGTAAATTATGACAGCGGCTATCGTCTCAGCATTGATCCGGTAAACCCCGGTACTCCGAATAATCTCACTGCCGAAGCCGAGGCACAGGCGCTCACCGCGATCCTGCGGCAGAAGCTGAACAACGGGTTCAGCGTCTACGGTGGTCTGCGCATTCAGAATGTTGACACCTCCGTAAATGTGCCCGCCGTGGCTGGCTACAACGTGCAGTCTGACAGCCCGACAGATTTTGGCTACCTGCTTGGTGCCTCATGGGAAAAACCTGAAATTGCCGCGCGCGTCTCGCTGACTTACAACTCAAAGATCAAGCATTCCCTGCAGGCGACCGAAACCAACTCGCTGGGCACAAACGTAACAAGCCCGGTTGGGATTGCCACACCACAATCCGTGAACCTTGATTTCCAAACAGGCGTTGCGCCGAACACATTAGTCTTTGGTACAGTGCGCTGGGTGAACTGGTCAGATTTTGACTACACTCCACCAGTATACCTTGGTGCAACCGGCGGATCTCTGGTCAGCTATGATGACGATGTCATCACCTACACGCTTGGTGTCGGCCACCGCTTTAATGAGTCGTTCTCGGGCGCTATCCAACTAGGGTATGAACAATCCGAAGGTAACCTCGTTTCAAACCTTGGTCCCACTGACGGTTTCTGGAGCCTTGGCGTTGGCGGAACCTACACGAACAAAAACGTGCAATACTCCGCCGGTGTGCGTTACATCGACATTGGCGATGCGGTCACAAATGTCGGCGGCAATCCGGGTGGAACGTTCAACGGCAACTCCGGTTGGGCGGCCGGTTTCCAGATCACCTATCATTTCGACAAAAACCCGGCCTAATAGCCTCATTCAGTCCACGCAAAACCCCGTCCATTTGGGCGGGGTTTTTCTTTGCGCAAGAAACGGAGTGCTCGCACGCTCCCAAGCGCGCTAAACCGGCCCCATGGCACCTGCACAAAAAACCATATCCCCCCGATCATGGGCAGAACTCTCGCTTCTTGCCCTGATTTGGGGCGGCATCTTTCTGGCCAGTCGCTTGGCGCTGAACGAAATTGGCGTCTTGACGCTGGTCGCCCATCGTACCGGTTGGGCGGCACTTGCGCTTTGGATCCTTGTTCTTGCACTGCGCTTGAACGTACCGCGCGACCCGCGCATCTGGGGGGCGCTTTTGGTTATGGGGCTGCTCAACAACGTCCTGCCCTTTGCGTTGTTAAACTGGGCTCAATTGTATATCCAAAGCGGCCTCACCTCGATTTTCAACGCGGCGACCGCCATTTTTGGTGTGCTTTTTGCAGGTTTGTTTTTTGCGGATGAACAGCTCAGCGCGCGAAAACTGATCGGGGTATTGTTTGGTTTTCTTGGTGTCTCTACGGCTATTGGATGGGGTGCGCTGACGTCGTTTGATCTACGCTCCATCGCCCAACTCGCCGCAATCATCGCCACAATCAGCTATGCGCTTGCAAGTGTTTGGGCGCGCAAGACCATGCAGGGGCTCTCGCCAATAATGTCAGCCGCCGGAATGTTGACAGCGTCCACTTTAGTAACCCTGCCCCTGGCATGGATCCTCGAGGGGCCGCTCACCTTGTCCCTTGCCCCTGTCACTTGGGGTGCCATCGGGTTCGCATCTCTTGTCGCAACAGCCGGAGCTTACCTGCTCTATTACCGCCTGCTCGCCAGCGCTGGCAGCGGCAACCTGATGTTGGTGACGTTGCTGATCCCACCGGTGGCCATCCTCTTGGGCGCATTGGTGCTGGGCGAAACGCTGCGCCCATCCGCTTTGGCCGGGTTCGCACTGCTCGGGGTTGGCTTGCTTATTATCGACGGGCGCCTGTTTCGTGCCCGCTAAGCACTTCGATCCGCACCGACGGGATACAGACGCAATACCGACGTAATACCGACGTTGCATTACGCCACCAATCAGGCGCGCCACCCCCACACCTTCGCAAACAGTTTGACCGCCTGCGCCCCGCCCGCTACCACGTCTGAACAATCGAAAGGAACGGGCAAGATGATCTATGCATCCGCGCAGGCCTGGCGCGACGCACCGCAAAAGAAAGTGCTGCTGTTCGGCATGTCCGGGCTGGGAAAAACGCATGTTGCCAATATGTTGCGCGACAGTGGTGATTGGTTTCACTACTCGGTCGACTACCGCATTGGTACCCGTTACATGGGCGAACATATCGCCGATAATGCCAAACGCGAGGCGATGAAAGTCCCCTTCTTGCGCGAGCTATTGTTGACGGATTCGATCTATATCGGCTCCAACATCACCTTCAACAATCTCGCCCCCCTCTCAACCTACCTCGGCAAACCCGGCAACCCCGATCTCGGCGGTTTGGGCTTCTCCGAATACCTGCGCCGACAAGACCAGCACCACAGCGCCGAAACCGCCGCCCTGCTGGACACGCCACAATTCATAGACCGAGCAAATGCGCTTTATGGCTATGACAATTTCGTGTGCGACACCGGCGGATCAATTTGCGAAGTGGTCGATCCAACCGACCCCAACGATCCTGTACTTTGCGCGCTTTCCCAAAGCACGTTGATGGTCTGGATTGAGGGCTCCGACGAGCACACAGACGAACTTGTTCGTCGTTTTGATCGCGCGCCTAAGCCTATGTATTACATGCCAGAATTTCTGACGGACCGGTGGGAAACATACCTGTCAGAGAACAATCTGTCCGAGGGAGACGTCAACCCGGATGCCTTTGTGCGCTGGACCTATTCTCAGGCTCTGGCCCATCGCCAACCCCGCTATCGTGCCATGTCAAACTGGGGCGTCACCGTGTCCGCCCAGGACGTCGCACAGCTCAAATCAACCGATGATTTCAATTGCTTGATCGCCGATGCCCTTGAGGCCCGCGCCACAAGCGCATAACTATCGCTCCTACTGAAAAAAACACCAATCGAAAGACCCTGTCATGCCTATCAAACTGCCATCTGACCTGCCTGCCTTTGACGTGCTCTCGCGCGAAGGCGTCATGGTCATGGCCGATGATCAGGCCGCCCGTCAGGACATTCGCCCGCTGCGCATTGGGCTCCTGAACCTGATGCCCAAAAAGATCCAGACCGAGAATCAGTTCGCCCGCCTGATTGGCGCGACCGCGATCCAGATCGAGCTCTCGCTGATCCGCATGAGTGAGCACAAAACGCGCAACACCGCCGCCGAACATATGGCCGAGTTTTATCGCCCATTCTCAGATGTAAAAGCATCAGGTGAAAAGTTTGACGGCCTGATCATCACCGGCGCCCCGATCGAACATATGCCGTTTGAAGACGTCACTTATTGGGACGAGCTGATCGAAGTTATGGATTGGACTCAGACACATGTACACTCCACCTTTGGCGTGTGCTGGGGTGGCATGGCAATGATCAACTACTTCCATGGTGTCAAAAAACACATTCTGGATCACAAGGCGTTTGGCTGTTATCGCCAACGTAACATGGATCCAGCCAGCCACTACCTACGCGGATTCTCAGATGATCTGCTGATCCCTGTCAGTCGCTGGACAGAAATGCGTCAGAATGAAATTGATGCCGTTCCGGCGCTTAAGACTTTGATCGCCAGCGATGAGGTTGGCCCTTGCTTGATCGAAGATCCCGAGCACCGGGCGCTCTATATCTTCAATCACTTCGAGTATGACAGCGACACGCTCAAACAGGAATACGACCGCGACGTTGCCAGCGGAACGCCGATCAACGTACCGTCGCATTACTACCCGAACGATGACCCCAGCCAACCGCCGCAAAATCGTTGGCGCAGCCATGCGCACCTACTCTATGGCAACTGGATTACCGAGGTTTACGAAACCACGCCGTATGACATGACGCAAATCGGAACCTGAGTGCGCTCGGCGCAATCTGGCTCCAAGCTTGGATTGCACTCGCGCCCCGGCCCGTCCATAGTGTCAAAAAACGGAGAGGTTTCATGGAGTTGCCTTTTGACGGCGCCATAAGCGCCTATGCCCAGAACGAGGCGCCCGCAGATATCCGCAATGCGATAACGCGGGCGGACAAGAAAGATATTCTCGACCCGTCCTTTCCCCATTCCGAGCGTTTAAATCGTAAGGCATACGAGGCTGAACTGCGCGCCATTCAGATCGAACTGGTCAAGGCACAATATTGGGTCAAGGCGACAAACGCGCGTGTCGCAATTGTCTTTGAAGGTCGTGACGCCGCCGGAAAAGGCGGTACTATCAAACGTTTCCGCGAAAACCTTAATCCTCGTGGAGCTCGGGTCGTTGCGCTTTCAAAACCCACTGAGGCGGAGCAGACACAATGGTATTTCCAGCGCTACGTTGATCACTTGCCATCAGGTGGCGAGATGGTCTTCTATGACCGCTCGTGGTATAATCGTGGCGTTGTCGAAAAAGTTTTTGGCTTTTGCGATGATGATCAGCGGGCGCGCTTTTTCCATCAGGTCTCCCCGTTTGAGGAGACTCTGGTCAATGACGGCATTTACCTCTTCAAATTCTGGATGAACGTTGGCCGCGCCGAACAATTGCGCCGCTTTCTCAGCCGTGAGCGAGATCCACTCAAGCAATGGAAACTCAGCTGGATTGACGTTGAAGGATTGAAACGTTGGGGGCCGTACACCTACGCAATTCGGGAAACCCTTTCCCGCAGTCACACCCCCGCTGCCCCTTGGACAATTGTGCGCTCCGATGACAAACGCCGCGCCCGCCTCAACGCGATGCGTACTGTGCTGCACGGGCTGGAGTACGACGGCAAGGACGAAAAGGCGATTGGTCAGATTGACCCCTCAGTCTGCGGAGGCCCCGAAATCTGGAATGCCTAAACGCGGCTATCATCACGGCAACCTGCGCCAAGCCTTGGTCGAGGCGGCGCTGAAGCTGATCGAGGCCAAAGGCCCGACTGGCTTTACCTTGTCTGAGGCTGCAAAACAGGCCGGCGTCACCCCGGCCGCTGTCTATCGTCACTTTGAGGGTCGCGAAGACCTCATCGCCGAGGCCGCGCGACAGGGCTATGACATTTTTGCTGACCTGATGCAATTTGCCTATGACAAGGGCCAGCCCTCTGCCTTGGCCTCCTTTGAGGCAACGGGACGCGCCTATCTCGCCTTTGCCCGCCGGTATCCGGGCCATTACATCGCCATGTTCGAAAGCGGCATTTCCGTCAACCGCACACCAGAGCTGGCCGACGTCGCAGCGCGTGCGCGCGGTGTGATGGAACGCGCCGCCGCCGAACTCAGCCAACATATTCCACCCGAAAAACGCCCTCCGGCCAGCATGTTCTCCGCCCATATCTGGGCGATGAGCCATGGCGTCGTTGAACTTTTTGCCAGAAACTCCCCCGGCACCCAATCCCCCTTTCCTCCAGAAGACCTCTTGGAAAGCGGTATTGGCGTCTACCTTCGCGGGCTGGGGCTTATCTCACCGGATTCATGATAAAACCTGTTTTCCTCACCGCCATTACGTTGCTCACGCTCTCGGCCTGCGGCGAAAAGCAGTATAATGAAATTGATCTGATGCCATCCCCGCTGGCCTATACCAACGGCACGCTCGACCCGTTCAAAGACCGCTCCGGGCGCGAGCTCGAGACCCAAAGCAACCTCTTTTACGCCACCGATCGCGCGCCATCCGGGCCCGAGGACAAGGCGGAGTTCTACGCCAACCGCCGCGGTGTCACATTGCGCGTTGGCACTGCCAAAGTTGCCATGGACCCACCAATCGACAGCTGGCAAGAGCTGCGCGACATTACAACGGCATCCAAACGCGATCAGAAACGCACCCTTACCGTGTCTGAAGTGACCGAAATTGGTCCCATTGACGTTGCCACCCCCAACCCGCTTGTCGAGCAGCCTGATCAACAGACGTTCGACACTGCCAGCGCCGCGTTCCGCACCCAGATCAATCAGCAACTCGCCCGCTCAAACAGCCGTGATGCCTATATCTATATTCACGGCTACAACGTCGATTTCGCATACCCCACTCTCGCCGCCAAAGAACTCCAGCATTACCTCGGCTATCAGGGCGCCTTTGTGAGCTATAACTGGCCTGCCACGCCAAACCGATTTGCCTATCTGCGCGACCTCGAGACTGCTGACGCCACTCGCCGCAATCTGCGCGGGTTGATCGAGTTTCTCTCGACCCAGACCAACGTGTCGCGTGTGCATCTGATTGGCTACAGCGCCGGGTCCCGCCTGACGTTTGAGGCCGCTTACCAGATTGCTTTGCTGTCTAAATCCGGCCAGAGCCGAGCCAAGCTTGGCCAAGTGATCCTGATCGGCAGTGATCTGGATCGCCACTATTTCACCGAAGCCATTGCCGATGGGCTGCTGGACAGCCTTGACCAACTGTCAATCTACATGTCCGCCAGCGACAGCGCGCTGGCCATTTCCCGCATCGTGTTTGGCGAAAACCGTCTTGGTCAGTTTTCAGAATTGACAGAAGACACCCGCCCCTTTGCCGAACGGCTGGCCGCCATCGATAAACTGGCCCTGATCGACGTTACAGAAGCTGAAGGTGCGTCATTGGGCAACGGTCACTGGTACTTCCGTTCGTCCCCTTGGGCCAGCAGCGACATTTTCCTGACCCTGTTAACCGGAGAAATGCCTCAAGAGCGTGGTCTGGTGCGTCTAGCGGGCGAAGCGGCGTGGCATTTTCCAGAGGATTACCCGCAACGACTTCAGGCCAGGTAACGCATCAGAACCGCGTTGTCGGGCTGGATGTTGGCATGTGACCGGATACTGAAATCAACGGCATTTCGCCCAAGCCCTTGATGTCATGTGCACCCAGATCGCTAATCTGAAACGCATCGATCAGATCGAATTTCATCGATTCCGGCGCGACAATTTGCATTGGCTTGGCCGCCACCTGCAACCGCGCGGCCATATTCACGGCTGGGCCAAATACGTCATAGACGTATTTCTGAATACCCACGACCGAACCAACAACCGCACCAGTGCCCAACCCTATGCGTGCTTCCCACTTGTATTGATGGCTTTGATTGCGGCGTTCCAGATAGCGCAAAAAGCGGATCGCGCAATTGGCAACCACGGTTGCATGGTCCGGCGCAGCCTCTGGCATGCCTGACACGCCAAGATATGCATCACCTATCGTCTTGATCCGCTCACATCCAAATTGCTCTGTGATACGGTCGAACGCGGTAAAAATGTCATTCAACTCTGACAATGTGACCGTTGGATCGGTCTTTTCGGCAAAAGCTGTGAAGCCGACAAAATCAAGCATCACCACCGAAACGTTTTTGTAAAGCTGGGGTGTCACCACCCCAAACGTCTTGAATTCTTCGTAAACCGAGCGGGGCATCAGGTTCAGCAATAGCTTTTCGACCCGCTCCTTCTCGCGCTCTAACTCTCGCGTGTTGCGTTCAACCATTGTCGAATACGTGTCGATCATCTGCTCCAGTTCACGCATCCGGGTAATGTTCTGACATTCCGCAACAATCATTTCTTCGCCGTCGACTTCTGTCAGTGTCAAAGACAGCGCAATCACAAGGGTGCGTCGCTTAGGCTTGATGCGAACTTCCCCCGCAAAGGATCCATTTTCGCGCAATGCGCTCCGGGCTTCATCGCGAATGTCTTCGATAATGCCTGTTATGACTTCGCTTGTAACGGGGTCGCCAAACCAGTCCTCGAATGCCGGGTTCACATAATAGAACTTCAGATCCGAGAACCGCAGGATCGCCACACCCACGCCAATTGAGCGCAAAAGGCGTTCATTTATCGCCGCAATGCTCATGCGGCGTCTCTGGCCACGACAAGTGTTCTTTTGGTTTCAACGGTTTGCGCCACTGCGCGAATGTCAGCAGGTTCCATTCCATGCTCCGCCAATGCGTCTCCCAGCAATCCAGCGACAATGTCGAAATCGGAATGCGAAATGCCCAGATGCGCGTGGACCTGCTCTAACCTTTCATCACTGAATGACGCAGGCCCCCCAAGAAGCGACGCAACAAACTTGGTCTGATGATCGACCAGTTTGGCCATATCTGTATTTTCAAAGACGTGCCCAACAGCATCATCATCCAGCACCATGTCATAGAATGTCATGACAATGCGGCTGACGGTTTTAAAACCGCCGTATTTCTCAAAAAGTGTCCCACTCATTGTCGGACCTCATAAAATGACTGGTCCAACCGTACGCCGGAACCGCGACGCAAATCAAGAAACTCAAAAAAATGGATCTAAAACAAAAAACCCCGCCACCGAAAGGAGGCGAGGTTTGAAACATATTCCGCGGCGATTAACGCTTCGAGAACTGGAACGAACGACGCGCTTTGCGCTTACCGTATTTCTTACGTTCCACAACGCGGCTGTCGCGGGTCAGGAAGCCAGCGGCCTTCAGAGCGCCACGCAAGGAGGGCTCATAAAGCTGCAATGCTTTAGAGATACCGTGTTTGACCGCGCCGGCCTGACCGGTGAGACCACCGCCCTTGACCGTGGCAACCACGTCGAATTCTCCTTCGACACCGGCAACCTGCATAGGCTGGCGCAAGATCAGCTGAAGCACGGGACGTGCAAAATACTTGTCCTGGTCTTTACCATTCACGGTGACCTTACCCGAACCGGGTTTGATCCAGACACGGGCAACAGCGTCTTTACGCTTGCCTGTGGCGTAAGAACGGCCAAATTCGTCACGAACTGGCTCACGCGGGGCGGCCACTTCGACTACAGCTTCTTCACCGGCAACGGCGTTCAGCTCTTCAAGCGAGTTGATTTGATCAGCCATTGATTAGCTCCGGGTGTTCTTTTTGTTCATGGATTTAACATCCAGCACTTCTGGCGCTTGCGCCTCGTGCGGATGCTCGGCTCCGGCGTAAACGCGCAGATTGGTCATCTGCTTGCGCGACAGACGGTTGCCGGGCAGCATACGCTGAACAGCTTTGGTCACAACACGCTCAGGGTGCGCGCCGTCCAGGATCTGTTGCTTGGTGCGCGACTTGATCCCGCCAGGGTGGCCAGTGTGCCAGTAGAAGTTTTCTTCGCGCTTCTTGCCGGTCAGCTGGATTTTGTCCGCGTTGATCACGATGACATTGTCACCAGTGTCCATGTGCGGGGTAAAGGTTGCCTTGTGCTTGCCGCGCAGGCGCATGGCGACGATCGATGCCAAACGGCCCAGCACCACGCCTTCGGCGTCGATGATGATCCACTTTTTCTCGATGTCTGCCGGAGTAGCAGAAAAGGTTTTCATAGTAGGTCTTCCAGATTGGTTGACAGGTTTGCCGAAATTTCCGGCTCACCAGAATTCGATGGGCGGGTTATAAAGCAGGTGCATGTCACGTCAAGCGCACAATTCCCATATTAAATATACAAAATCAATGACTTATAATTTAGGTATTAAAATACCCCACAAAAATCATCCCTCAGGAACACAAATTTCGCCCCGCACCAGCGCAATCACTGTCCGAATGGTTAGCCCAACCATGATCATACTCAGCACACCCAGCAATCCAATGGCGACCCAAAGGTGCCCGACCGACCCAACCGTCGCCGCAAATTGAAAGGACGCCACGGTTAGCGCAGCGACTGGAAAACTCAGCGCCCACCATGGCAACGCAAATGGAAGCCGTCGAAATTTGGGTACCTGCACAACAACCAACGCGGCAAAGCCATATCCAACATTGATCAGAAACCGTGCAAACCCATCAACGTGCCCGGTCAGCGACAAATAGGCGATGAACCCCAACGCCGGGGGTGCCACAAGTATCACCAACGTCGGCAACAGCTTGCCCGGAATCGGATCGTGAAAAATCAGCCGGTTGAACACCAGCGCCAACAGAATCATCCAAAACACCAGCCCGACCGAAAAGAACAACCAGGACAGCTCAAAATACCCCAACTGCGCCCCCGCGATCGTGGCAATCACATTTCCCACAGGTGGAATAAACCACGCTGGGGTCAGTTGCCCCACTTCAAAGCTACGATGGCTGATCCATGCCGATACCACGCTCAGCGTCAAGACAACCTGCAACCCGGCTGCCCCCCACCAGATCAGCCGTGCCAATCCCGGCGCAATGGGCAACAGCCCGGTCGAAATCAACAGCATTGATATCGAAATCGCCGGAAAGAACGCCTGCTTAGCCGGTGTCTGCCACTCCGCCATCACAGCCTCTGCATGGCGCAGGCATTTTATCAGATAGATCAACGCCAAAACCATGAACATCACAACACCCAGAGTTAAGACACCCCAAGATGCGCCTTTGAAGGCCGGAAAAACATCTGCCGTATTTTGAAGCGCTAATGCAAATCCCATCACGCCCATCACCGTGGCGAACATTGGCACGGGAAAATGGGCCAGCCAGCCCGTTGTATGGTCCTCGGTTGCGGCCTTCTGCACGGGGTTCGTCCTCGCTCACATTTCAGGCAACGTCACCCACAACGCTACTTTAGGGGGCCCGCCATCACCTTTTAGGCGGGATAGAATAGGTCATATTGGCACGCGCCACCGGCGCCTCATCGCCCTCGGAATAGATCAAAATATCTGTCACCGACATTGTCCGGCCCAATTTGAGCATTCGCGCGCGTGCAATCAAATCACGATCTGCTGAGGGCTTGCGCATAAAATCCATCGAACAGTTTGTAGTCACGGTTAGTGCCTCGCGGCCGATACATGCCATTGTCGCCACATAGGCCGTCACATCGGCAAGCCCAAACATCGTAGGTCCGGACACCGTGCCACCCGGCCGCAGATCACTCTCTTTGACCCTGCGCCGCATGACGGTCTCGTAGCCGTCCATGTGTTCCACTTCGAACTCGCCGCTGACCTGCGGAAAAACCTCGTCCATAAAGGCGTTCATCTCGGCGACACTCATCACTGCCTGCATACTTTCCCTCCCGACTGGTCCTCGTTAAGCTCCCCTCAAAGCCAATGGAGAGCAAGATGGAATTGTTGGAACGTCGCGACACAAATGCCGTCGCTCACCTGAAAATGAACGCCCCTGCCCGGCTGAATGCCTTGTCCGATGAAATGCTTGCGGAACTTCAGTCGCAATTTGACGCATTGGCGGGCGATACATCTATCCGGGCGATTATCCTTTCAGGAGAAGGCAAAGCATTTTGCGCCGGCCATGACCTCAAACAAATGACCTCAGGACGGCAAGCGCCCGATGGCGGCAAGACGTATTTCAAAGACCTATTTGATCGTTGCGCCACCATGATGCAGACCATCCAGAAACTGCCCCAGCCTGTCATCGCACAGGTCCATGGCATCGCCACCGCCGCCGGGTGTCAACTGGTCGCGACCTGCGACATGGCTGTGGCCGCCCAGAGCACCCGTTTTGGCGTAAACGGCGTCAATATCGGCCTATTCTGCTCCACCCCCATGGTGGCCCTGTCGCGAAATATCCCACGCAAACAAGCGTTTGAAATGCTGACGACCGGGCAATTCATTGATACCGACCGCGCTCTGTCGCTCGGCCTGATCAACCGCGCCGTGCCCGAGGCGGAACTAGCCTCCGCCACCACCGAGTTGGCGCAAACCGTTGCGTCCAAACTCGGTGCTGCGGTCAAAATTGGCAAACAGGCATTTTATGAACAGCTGCAAATGCCGCTCGATCAAGCCTATGCCTTTACGGGCGACGTAATGGTTCAAAACATGCTGCATCGCGACACAGAAGAGGGCATCAGCGCCTTTCTGGAAAAACGCGATCCGGACTGGTCACAATAACCCTCATGGATCGCAGCCCGCCGTTTCCTCAACTGCAACGGTGTTTTTCCCAACTGCCGGTTTTTCGAAACGCAAAACGCGGGCATGATGGATTTACTTGGCCGCGCATCCCACAGCTGCGGTCGAAACTTTCGCGGCGTGCACCCACAAGATGGCACGCTGCACCTAATCGCTCAGCGTTGGGCATTGCCCAGTCGCGGGTTGCGCGCGCTTTTGGCGGGTCAGTTCATACTTACCTCGACCGGCCGAAAGCCGCGCCACTTCGCGTGCGCTCTTTTTTCCCAACCTCCACAATTTTTGCGTAATTTCACTCGAATTGTTTCCATTTTGGGACACCTGTTTTTCCTCATTACCCCTATGCGAAATCCTGACGCCATGCGATAACAAGGTCAGAGCGACTGCGACATTCTCGCATTCAACGGGTCGCTGCTGGCAAAGGTCCCTCCTGGGTCACCTCTCTCTGGCCACGCCAATGACCGCAGCGACCCGTTTACGCGTTCCCTCTTTCAAAATCATCCGCCCTGTCCTATGTCGCCTCTCATGACACAGGAATTGCATATTATTGGCGGCGGTATGGCCGGATCCGAGGCCGCATGGCAGGCCGCGAACATGGGCGTGAACGTGGTAATCCACGAAATGCGGCCCCAGGTTGAAACCTTTGCGCATCGCACCGGCCATCTGGCCGAAATGGTGTGCTCCAATTCCTTTCGCTCGGACGACGATGAGCAAAACGCCGTCGGCCTGTTGCACTGGGAAATGCGCGCAGCCAATGGGCTGATCATGGCCACCGCAGACAAACACCGCCTGCCTGCTGGCGGCGCGCTGGCCGTTGATCGCGATCCCTTTGCCCAAAGCGTCACCGAAACCCTGCTCGCGTTGCCCAGCGTCCGCGTCGAATACGGTGAAATCACCGAGTTGCCCACCGATGGTCATTGGATCATTGCCACCGGCCCGCTCACCTCTGCCGGCCTTGGCGCCGCCATTCAGGCTGAGACCGGTGCCGAACGGCTCGCTTTTTTTGATGCGATCGCCCCAATCGTTTACGCCGACAGCATCGACATGGACATTGCATGGATGCAGTCGCGCTATGATAAGGGCGAAACCGAGGAAGAGCAAAAAGCCTACCTCAACTGCCCCATGACCAAAGACCAGCACGAGGCGTTTATAGACGCACTTTTGGCGGCGGACAAAACCGAATTCCACGAAGGCGAAACCGCCGGATATTTTGATGGCTGCCTACCAATCGAGGTTATGGCCGAACGTGGCCGCGAAACTTTGCGCCATGGCCCTATGAAACCTGTCGGCCTGACCAATGCCCACAAACCTGACGAAAAGGCCTATGCCGTTGTGCAATTGCGCCGCGATAACGCCTTGGGGACGCTGTATAATATCGTTGGCTTCCAGACCAAGATGAAATACGGCGCGCAGAACGAAGTGTTCCGTATGATCCCCGGTTTGGAGAATGCATCCTTTGCCCGCCTTGGCGGTATTCACCGCAACACCTTCATCAACTCGCCCACCCTGCTGGACAACCAGATGCGCCTGAAATCACGCCCCAACATCCGTTTTGCCGGACAGGTCACCGGCGTCGAGGGGTATGTTGAAAGTGCCGCCATGGGCCTCTTGGCAGGTCGCCTTGCTGCCGCCGAGATACTGGGGAAATCAATGGAAACTGCCCCGCTCAACACAGCCATGGGTGCTTTGGTTCACCACATAACCGGCGGTGCAGAGGCCAAAACCTTCCAACCGATGAACGTGAACTTTGGCCTGTTTCAGCCGGTCGACGGTCTCAAAGGTGGGCGGCGCGGGCGCAAAGATCGTTACAAGGCCTACACAGACCGTGCCAAGGGAGAATGGCAATCCTGGCTTGAAACCTACAGCTAACTGGACGCCCCGGCGCATCTGCGCGTAACATATACGCATGACACGCAAATTTCTCGACAACGTTTACGACAAAACCGGCGCAACCGTGGGTGACCTCTACGACGATTGGGCCGCAACTTACGAGGCTGAAGTGGCCGAAAACGGGTACGTCACGCCGGGCCGTTGCGCCAAGGCGCTAGCAACCTACGCCAAGGACAAGACCGCCCCTATTCTCGATTTCGGTTGCGGCACCGGGCTTTCGGGCCTCGCGCTGCGCGCCGAAGGGTTCTTAACGTTAGATGGCCTCGACCTGTCGGCCGAAATGCTTGAACAGGCCCGCAATAAGAACATCTACCGCAACCTCGCCCAAGTTGATGCCACATCGCCGCTGCCGGTCAAACCCGGAGAATACGCCGCGATCGCCGCTATAGGCGTGATTGGACCAGGAGCTGCGCCGCTGGATTTATTCGACACACTTGCAAAGCTCCTCTCCGGCGGGGCCTTAATGGTGTTTTCTTTCAACGATCACGCGCTGGAAGACCCGGCATATGAGGCACGCCTAAATGAGTATCTCGATATGGGCGCGCTGCGTCTGTTGTTTCGCGAGCACGGGGCCCACCTGCCACAACGCGACATTAAGTCCAACGTGTATGTAATTGAGAAACCTTGAATTTCACAACAAGATTTGCCCCATCGCCAACCGGCCCGCTTCACCTTGGTCATGCCTATTCCGCACTACTGGCGCATGATCGCGCCCGCGCTGCAGGCGGGCGTTTTCTGCTGCGGATTGACGATCTCGATCAATCCCGCGCCCGCGACCAGTGGGAACGCCAAATCTATGATGATCTGGCTTGGCTCGGTATTGAATGGGACGGTCCAGTGCGCCGCCAGTCGGATCATTTCGGCGCCTATACAGACACACTCGATCAACTCCGTCGGCGCGGCCTAACATTTGAATGTCAATGCACCCGCCGCGATATCGAAAATGCCGCCAACGCCCCCCAAGAAGGTGTGCCCGAGTTTGGCCCGGATGGCCGTATCTACCCCGGAACCTGTCGCGCTTTGTCGCTTTCTCCTGATGCGGCAACCTGCACACGGTTGAACATGTCCCGCGCCAGCGCCTCTGCCCTGCCCGCCAAGTTCACCGAAACGGGCCCGCTCAATTCCGGCACGCACAACCTGGCCCAAGACGATCTGCTCTCATCGATCGGTGACGTGGTTCTGTCGCGCCGTAACATGGCCGCATCGTACCATCTGTCGGTGGTGCTGGATGATGCTGCCACGGGTGTGACACATGTGATCCGCGGCACAGACCTTTTTGAGTCGACCCGTATCCACGTACTATTGCAGCACATTTTCGGCCTGCCTACGCCCGTATATTACCACCACGATCTGATCCGGGACGATGCGGGCAAACGCCTTGCCAAACGCGACGACGCCCGCGCCATCGCCAAATTCCGTGATGAAGGCGCCACACCAAAAGACATCAGGCGCATGGTTGGCCTTTGACGTAGTTTACGCCATTGGTGCCATCAGCTCGACTTCCTCGCCTTTCCGCACAGCCGTATAAAAGCAACTGCGCCGATTGGTGTGACAGGCCGGGCCAATCTGCTTCACCGTCACCAACAGGCAATCCTGATCGCAATCCACCCGGAAATCGACCAGCTCTTGTGTGTGCCCCGAACTTTCGCCCTTGATCCAAAACGATTGGCGCGAACGGCTCCAATAGGTCACGCGCCCGCTCTCCAGCGTGCGCTTCACCGCTTCGGCGTTCATCCACGCCATCATCAGAACCTCACCGGTCTCGGCGTCCTGTGCAATCGCCGGGACCAGACCAGCCTCATTATACGTCAGAGAATTTGCATCAAAACCCATACCATTGCCCCCTTTGCATCCTGCTTTTCACTCTCTATCTAGGAAGAGACGAACAAAGGAAACCGACAATGTCCGGCGAAAACGACCTGATCAAGCTTTACTCGGGCCAGATCCTGCAACTGGCTGCCGCGATCCCGCATACCGACAGGTTGCAAGACCCGGACGCCACGGTCAAGAAACGCTCGCCGCTGTGCGGCTCGACCGTCACGGTCGACGTTAAGGTTGAAAACGGTCGGATCACTGCCTTTGGCCAGGACGTCAAAGCCTGCGCCCTTGGTCAGGCTGCGGCCTCGGTTGTTGGCACTGGCGCAATTGGGCGCACACGCGCTGAGATTGAGACCGCCCGCGACGCGCTTAAAGCCATGCTCAAACAAGACGGGCCAACCCCACCGGCCCCTTTTGACGGTCTCGAAGTATTGCGCCCTGCGCGCGACTACAAAAACCGCCACGCCTCCATCCTGCTCGCCTTTGACGCCACCGCCGAGGCACTGGAACAGGCCGAACAGGCCAACTGCGCCTGACATCTCTGGCACGCGAGCAAAAAAAACCGCCGCACTTCCAAATGGAAGGCGGCGGAAGTTTTGTGCGTCTTTACGTGGGACCTGAACCATCAGATCGGTGCGAGGCGTCACACCGTCAAACGACTTGAGACAGGCAGTGTCAGTCAGGCCGCATCAAATTGGGGACAGGATGCGGAGGTATGGTTCAGCGTAAAGGCCGCAGGCAAAATCTCAAACAAAACCGGGCACGTGCAGCACCACGATCATCAAAGCAACAAGAGCAACGCCGCCCAACGCATCCTGAACCAAGGTCGCGCGTGAATTGCGGATCACGGATTTAACTTGATGCATCATCGGGTAACTCCTGCTCTTGATTGTTTTGTTGCCTATTTGTTCTCATATCCTTAACGCGCTGTAAAGAACTTTCTGAGAACATTTGAGAACATTTAGGGGGTAATAGCCCTAACCTACTGATATCAAACGGATCGCCTGATCCTGCTCCATCAGCCACAAAAGAACACGTGCCGCCCGTCCACGCGGGCTGGTCAGGTCCGGGTCGTCATGCAACAGCTTGCGCGCGTCACTTTGCGCCACTGCCATCAATGCCGCCTGCCCTTCCATGTCCGCGATCCGAAAACGCGGCACACCAGATTGCGCCGTTCCGATCAGATCGCCTGCACCGCGCATCTCCAGATCGGTTTCGGCTATCCGAAACCCGTCTTCGCTTTCTCGCAGCACCTTTAGGCGCTTTTCACCGGTCTCACTGAGTGGCGATTGATACATCAACAAACAGGTCGACGCCTGCGACCCGCGCCCAACCCGGCCGCGCAGCTGATGCAACTGCGCCAGCCCGAATGTCTCGGCCCGCTCGATCACCATGATCGTCGAATTGGGCACGTCCACACCCACTTCAATTACGGTTGTCGCCACCAGAACCTGCGTCTGCTCCGCCTGAAACGCCGCCATCGCCGCGTCCTTTTCTGCCGGAGGCATCTGCCCATGCACCAGCCCGACAACACCCTCACCCAGCACGGCGCGCAGGTGCTTGAACCGTTCCTCTGCCGCCGTCAGATCAACGCTTTCGCTTTCCTCCACCAACGGACAGACCCAGTAACACTGTTTTCCCTCTGCAACCGCGCGCCGCAGATGGTCCACGACCTCCTCCATGCGTCCGGTCGAGACCAACGCCGTGGCAATCGGCTGTCGTCCGGGTGGCTTTTCATCCAGCACCGACACATCCATGTCACCATATTGCGCCAGCGCCAGTGACCGAGGAATTGGTGTGGCGGTCATCACCAACACATCCGCGCCTGCACCCTTTTTACCCAGCTCTAGTCGCTGGCGCACACCAAACCGATGCTGTTCATCGACGATCGCCAGACGCAAATCGCCAAAATGCACGTCGTCCTGAAACACCGCATGGGTGCCCACCAGAATGTGAATATCACCGCGCACCAACGCCGCCAGCTTGGCCCGCCGATCGGCTCCCTTGTCGCGCCCGGTCAAAATCTCCAGCACAACCCCGGCACTTTCAGCCAGCGGCTTCAGTCCCGCCATATGCTGGCGCGCCAGAATTTCGGTTGGCGCCATCATCACGCCCTGCCCACCTGCCTCGACCGCTACCAACAGCGCCATAAACGCCACGAGCGTTTTTCCCGCGCCCACATCGCCCTGCAATAACCGGTTCATCCGCTTATCACGCGCCATATCTGCTGCAATCGCCTCGATCGCGCGTTCCTGAGCGCCCGTTGGCGCAAACGGCAACGACGCCCGCACCTTGGCGCGAAACCGCCCATCACCCTCTGAAATAATGCCTTTGGCTCGCTGCAATTGCGTGCGCGCCAGCGCCAGCGTCAATTGATGCGCAAAAAACTCGTCATAGGCCAGCCGTTCGCGCGCCGGGTGGGTTGGCACCACTTCGCCCATCGACACCGGATGATGCACTTGCGTCATTGCCGCGCGCCACCCCGGCCACTTCGCCAGATCCTTTTGACCCGGATCAATCCACTCATCCAGCTCCGGCGCCCGCTCCAACGCCGACCCCATCGCCTTGGCCACGGTTTTTTGCGTAACCCCAGCGGTCAGCGGATAAACAGGCTCAAACTCCGGAATCTCAGCCAACGCCTCTGGCTCCAGCATGAATTCAGGGTGCACCATCTGGGCGACACCATCAAATAACTCCACCTTGCCCGACACAATCCGACGCGCGCCGGTGGGCAACATACGCATCAAATATTCAGCGCGCGCATGGAAAAACACAATTTGAAAGCTGGTCTGTGCATCCTCGACAGTGATCCGATAGGCACCACCGCGATTGCGCGGCGCACGGTGGGGCCCCACCAACACCTCTACAGTCAATGTATCTGGCAGATCCGCGCCCAGCACACTCTCCTTGCGCCGACGGTCAATTCCGGAATATGGCAGCAAAAACAAAAGATCACGCGGCTTATCTATATGGATTTGCGCAAAGTTCTGCGCAATTTTCGGCCCCACGCCATCCAGCGTCGTCAGCGCACCAAACAGCGGAAACAGGCTTTCGGGTCGTCCGCTCATAGCCCCTCGATCAACTCCAGCCAGCCGTCCTCGTCAATGGTTTTCACGCCCAGATCCGCCGCCTTCTTGGCCTTGGAACCGGCCCCCGGCCCGGCCACCAACAAATCTGTCTTGCCCGAGACTGATCCGCTGACCTTGGCCCCCAGCGCCTCGGCGCGCGCCTTAGCCTCGGCGCGGGTCATTTTCTCCAACGTGCCCGTAAACACCACCGTTTTGCCCGCTACCGGGCTTTCTCGCGATGGTGCGTCGGGCGCCTGAATCGACAGATAGGACACCAGCGCATCAATTGCCGTACGCTCTACCGGGTTGGACAACGCATCCGAAAGCGACAATCCCAAAGTCGCCCCGATTCCATCAATCCCAATCAGATTTGCCCAGGCGGATTTGGCCTCAATTGATATATCGCAGTCCACCTGCGCCGTCGCGCGCGCTTCAGAAATTCGCGCCCGCCGCGATTGCGCATTGGCCTGCACGCGCTCCGCATCTTCGGCCAAATCCGCTGCCCGATGCGCCAACGCCGCCGGGCGCGCCGCATCCACCGCGCGCGTCAACTCTGACCAATCGGCGTAATGTAGTGCCAGATCACGCGCGCCCACTTCACCCACATGCCGAATACCCAGCGCAAAAATCATCCGCGCCAAAGCAATTTCGCGCTTCTCCGTGATCGCCGCAAACAGGTTCTCTGCGCTTTGTTTGCCCCACCCATGCCGATTGCTCAACTTGGTCAAATTGGCGTCATCACGCGCCTCTAACGAAAAGATATCAGCAGGCTGTCGGATCGGCAGGTCAACGTCATCGTAAAACATCTCGACCTGTTTGGCGCCCAAACCTTCGATATCAAACGCCTTGCGGGACACAAAATGTTTCAATTTTTCAATCGCTTGGGCCGGGCAAATCAACCCGCCCGTACAGCGGCGCACCGCGTCACCTTCTTCACGCACAGCCAGCGAGCCACATTCCGGACAAGTGCTTGGAAACACATACGGAACAGACCCGTCGGCCCGTTTGGACAGATCAACATCGGCCACCTTGGGAATGACATCGCCCGCGCGATAGACCTGAACCCAGTCGCCAATACGAAATTCTTTGCCGTCGCGAATGGTCTCGCCCTTGCTGTCGCGCCCCTGAATGTAATCCTCATTATGCAGCGTCGCATTTGACACCACGACACCGCCAACCGTCACGGGCGACAAGCGCGCAACCGGACTAAGCGCACCGGTGCGACCCACCTGAATATCGATGCCTTCCAGTCTGGTCCACGCCAGCTCGGCCGGGAATTTATGCGCCACAGCCCAACGTGGCGTGGTTACGCGAAAGCCCAACCGGCCCTGCCAATCCAGCCGATCTACCTTGTAAACAACCCCGTCGATATCATATCCCAACGCGGCACGGCGTTCTTCGATTACCTGATAGTGCGCGACCAGCTCATCTGCGCCACTGCAAAGCTTTGTCAACGGATTGGTCGCAAAACCCAGATCCGCTAGCCGTTTTATGGCTCCCGTCTGAGTGTCAGACAACGGCACCGACAGTTCCCCCCAAGCATACGCAAAGAATTTGAGCGGGCGCGACCGGGTGATACTTGCATCCAACTGGCGCAAACTGCCTGCCGCCGCATTTCGCGGGTTGGCAAATACCTTGTCACCGGCCTCAGACTGTCGCTTGTTCAGGTCGTCAAAATCCGCGTGGCTCATATAGACTTCGCCACGCACCTCCAGTACCTCCGGCGCATCAACCAAGGATTGAGGAATATCCCCAATTGTACGTGCGTTCTCGGTGACGTTTTCGCCTGTCTGCCCGTCCCCTCGGGTCGCCGCATGAACAAGCTGACCACTTTCATACCGCAGCGACAGACTCAGCCCATCAATTTTGGGTTCCGCCGTGAATTCAATTCGATCCGCGCCTAGCCCCAGGTACTTGCGTATTCTATCTACAAAATCAGAAACATCCGATCCCTCAAACGCATTACCCAGGCTCAACATCGGCACTGAATGGGTAATCTTGCCAAACCCATCAGAAGGCGTTGCACCCACTTGCTCGCTTGGGCTGTCTGCGCGTTTTAACTCGGGAAAAGCCGCCTCAATTGCCGCGTTGCGCCGCTTGAGTCGGTCATATTCCGCGTCAGAAATGTCCGGGGAGTCCTCAGAATGATACGCGGTGTTTGCCCGCGCCAGCAGTTTTGCAAGCCGCGCCAATTCCGCCACAGCCTGCTGTTCAGTCAATTCCGAAACCGTTGGTTCTTCGCTCACGCCGCGCTCCCTCGTCACTTGTCCAAGTGATAGGGCCGCTCGGGCGCGGCGTCCAGAGCCCGGTTAACGCTCTGGCGCGAAGCGCCATTTTCTCCTCATCATCAACGCTACTTGGCTGCGGATCACGCAACACATATCCCCGCCCCCAAACCGTCTCGATATAATTCGCACCATCTGTTGCTTCGCTCAGCTTTTTACGCAGCTTGCAGATGAACACGTCGATAATCTTGAGTTCAGGTTCATCCATACCGCCATAAAGATGGTTCAGGAACATCTCTTTGGTCAGCGTAGTCCCCTTGCGCAGCGATAGCAGCTCAAGCATCTGGTATTCCTTACCGGTCAAGTGCACCGGCGCGCCGTCCACATCCACGGTCTTGGCATCCAGATTAACCGCAATGCGCCCCGTCTTGATAACCGATTGTGAATGTCCCTTGGACCGGCGAATAATCGCGTGAATACGCGCCACCAGCTCATCACGGTGAAACGGTTTCGTCAGGTAGTCATCCGCCCCAAACCCAAATCCCTTAAGCTTGCTATCTGTATCATCCGCGCCGGACAGGATCAAAATAGGTGTATCCACACGTGCCACCCGCAGCTGGCGCAATACTTCGTGGCCATTCATATCCGGCAACCCCAGATCCAGCAGGATCAGATCGTAGTCATATAGCTTAGCCAGATCGATTCCCTCT
Source organism: Shimia abyssi (assembly GCF_003014475.1). Lineage (GTDB taxonomy): Bacteria > Pseudomonadota > Alphaproteobacteria > Rhodobacterales > Rhodobacteraceae > Shimia > Shimia abyssi. The sequence continues at coordinate 65,786 of NZ_PYGJ01000018.1, forward strand.
TCCCCCAAATCCGTCGAATACACATTCAGGTTGGCATGGGTCAGCATCATTTCGATGCTTTTGGAAGTTGTCGGGTCATCTTCGACCAACAAAACGCGCATATTCAAGTCCTCGCATCGGGGCATCATCAAGGTTAACCCTGAGCAAAAAAGGTTAATCTCCGGTTACTAACTAAAATTTTTAGCAGACTCACCTTCTGGTTGTCTATACTTTTGAACGGCTGTCGCTTTAAGTGCATCAATTCCGTGCAAAGTAGCTGCGGACACCCACTCGCCAAACTCTTCCTCGCTTAACCCATAAAGCTCTAGCGCCTCTTCCTGTGTAATCAACCCATAGGCCACTCCACGCACCACGGCCGCCTTGCGGGATGCCACCCAGCGTTTGGTGCCTGTGTCCGGTAAATCCGCGCGACTCATCACCTTGCCATCCGGCAACGTCACACAGCGTGGGCCTTCAACTTTCTTGAGATACATGACTGTCTTCCTTGTTAGTGCAACCATGCTCGGACAAACCACTTAACGAGACCTGAAACCGGGGCTTGAGAGTAGTTAGGATTTTCCTATATATCTCTTCGACTTCTAATGGAGAGTCTCATGCCCCTTGACGGCGACACAAAACTCAACTCGCTTGGCTTTGCCAAACCCCCGTCCGAAACCCGTGTGGTTGTCGCGATGTCTGGCGGCGTGGACAGCTCAGTTGTCGCCGCAAAACTGGCCGACGAAGGCTATGACGTGGTGGGTGTCACACTTCAACTCTACGATCACGGCGCGGCGCTTGCCAAAAAGGGTGCGTGCTGTGCCGGGATCGACATCCATGATGCCCGCCGCGTGGCCGAGGAAAAGGGGTTTCCGCATTACGTGCTGGACTATGAAAACATCTTTCAGGACGCCGTGATCGACGAGTTTGCCGACAGCTATCTGGCAGGGGCCACACCTGTGCCCTGCATCCGCTGCAACGAGCGGGTCAAGTTCAAGGATCTGCTGGAAACCGCCCGTGATCTGGATGCCGATTGCATGGCCACCGGCCACTACATTCAGCGCAAAACCGGCACCAATGGCCCCGAGTTGCACAGCGCGGCGGATGCCACGCGCGACCAAAGCTATTTCCTGTTTTCCACCACCCCCGAACAGCTCGATTATCTGCGCTTCCCGTTGGGCCACCTGCCGTCCAAGGACGCCACGCGCGAGTTGGCGGCGCAATATGGCCTGGCCGTTGCAGACAAACCTGACAGTCAGGATATCTGCTTTGTGCCCAATGGTGACTACGCCAGCGTGATCGAAAAACTGCGCCCCGGCGCCGCTGATCCGGGCGAGATCGTACACTCTGATGGTCGTGTTCTGGGCACCCACAAGGGAGTTATTCACTACACAATTGGCCAGCGCCGTGGCCTTGGCATTGGGGGCCTGTCCGAACCACTTTATGTGGTGAAACTCGATGTCGACACCAAACAGGTTGTCGTCGGCCCCAAAGAACTGCTGGCCACACGTGTTATCCCTGTGCGCGAGATAAACTGGCTCGGAGACGAACCATTTGACAGCCGCGCCGAATGGCATGTCACTGTCAAAGTCCGCTCCACTCGCCCTCCGCGCGAGGCGATCATTCGCCCGCTTGGGCCGGACACAGCAGAGGTTGAATTGCTCACCCCGGAAGAAGGTGTTTCGCCCGGTCAGGCCTGCGTGTTCTACGACCCCGACGGCACCCGCATCTTTGGCGGCGGCTGGATCTGGCGCGGCTACTAAGCCACCACATAACACGCGCTGAATTGTCAGTTCCGAACCTACATCAAGGCGCGCACTGCGCTTTGATGTTATAAAGTGTCCAAACCAGATCGGAGGATGCTCTTGAAAAATATGTGCCAAAGCTGCGATATGCCGCTGAAACAGGATCCAGCCGGCGGCGGGACAGAGGCTGACGGAACAAAGTCGCAAAAATACTGTTCATATTGTTATGAAAAAGGTGCGTTTCACCAGCCCGACATATCCGCCACCGAAATGCAGGCCTTCTGCAAGGACAAGCTGATCGAGATGGGACAGCCCCGAATCCTCGCGTGGCTCTACACACGCGGTATTCCTCGTCTCGAACGTTGGCGCGCCTAGACCAGCGTGTCCGTCGCTGTGTTGGTCAGAATATACAGCCCCACAGCCACCATCGCATATGGCCCCAGCCGCTCCAACCGGCTCAGCCACGCGCCACCTTGCTTAGCGCCCTGCGCCAAAATCAGCCCCAACAACGCCAATCCAGCCAGCGCCACAACGGCCCCCGCCAACAATGGCAGACGCAACAAAGGCTGCGTGTCTGCCAAAAGTGGGGCAAAGGCGGCAAAACTGTCCACCGACAGGCTCAGGAACAGAAAGAAACACGCCACAAGCGTGCCCTTGGCCGCATGTGTGTCTGTGCTGTCCGCCTCTGACACAGTCCATTGCTGCCAGACGCCCCACAGACCAAGACCAAGTGGTATCACCCCCAAAAGCCCCGCCATGTCCGCCAGTGTCGCATCAACGCCCTCCGCAAATACCAGCGCCGCCCCAAGCACCACAAGCTGTGCGGCCAGAAACCCACCCAACGCCGAACGCTTGCCTGCAGTCAGCAAAAGCGCGATCAAAACTGCCAGATTATCGAGGTTGGTCGCAATCAGCGTCAACGCACCCGAGGCAGCGAGGCCAGAGTGAAACAGCACGCCCTAGCCCTCCAACCCGGCCAGCACAGCCCTTGCTGCGCGCATTCCCGGTGCTTCACCGCCACGGCCCAAACGCTCCATCGTGGTTGCCATGGCCGTGCTCTGCTCATTAGGCGCGCTCAACACCTCAAGCACTGCCGGCGCGATCAGCTCGGGACGGCAGTTTTGCGAGATAAACTCAGGCACAGTGCGTGTTTCGCTCACCAAATTGACCAGCGTCACGGTATCTAGCTTGACCATCACCGCCGCAATCTGCCGGGTTAACCAGTTCAGGTCATAAGCGATCACCATCGGTGTACCTGCCGCTGCCAGCTCCAGCGACACTGTGCCAGACGCCGCCAACCCAACCGACGCCGCACGAAACGCGGCCCGCTTTTCCCGGCCCGTTTCATGGGCTGGCCGATCCCTCGGGTCGAGTACTACCGTCTCACCCGGCCAATCGCGCGCCATCTCTTTCACGACACCGGCCACCGGTGCCGCGGCTGGTACCACCACCCGCAAGTCCGGACGCGCCTCTAACACGGGTTTCAAAACCTCACCAAATACCGGTCCCAGCCGCGATACCTCGCCCCGGCGCGATCCGGGCAGCATCAGCATCACCGGCGCATCAACCAGCTCATAGCGTTCGCGCAATTCCAGCACCTCGGCGTCGCTCGCCACAGGTTCTGCCACCACCGGATGTCCGACAAAATCACAGCGCATCCCGGCGGCTTCCATGTAAGGCGGCTCAAAAGGCAGCAATGCCAGAACCTGGTCAATCATCTTGGCCATCTTCGCCGCCCGACCGGGACGCCACGCCCAAACAGTTGGTGCCACGTAATGCACCGTACGAATATCGCTCTTTTCCTTGACGATCTTAGCCACACGTAGGGAAAAATCCGGACTGTCGATGGTGATCAGCACATCCGGCTGCATCGCCACAACAGCCTCTGCTGTCTGGGCAATGCGCCGCTTAAGGTGCCGATACTTGGGCAGCACCTCGGCAATGCCCATCACGCTCAACTCATCCATCGCAAACAGGCTCTCCAGCCCTTGCGCCTGCATCTCTGGCCCGCCAATCCCCTCGTAAGAGATATCCGAAACCAGCGTGTTCAACCCTGCCATCAGGGCCCCGCCCAGCTTGTCACCAGACATTTCCCCGGCAAGGATGAACACTTTCATCAAAGCACCTGCCCGAGCAGGAACAGCCCCGTTTCGTCCAGCGCCGTGCGTGTTGCGTCTGCTTCCAAGAGCAGCACCTCACCCGCAGAAACCACGATACCTTCAAGCCCCGCCGTCGCCGCGTTATGCACAGTTTGCGGACCCACCGCAGGCATATCCACCCGCAAATCCTGTCCACGCTTGGGCGCCTTAACCATTACGCCCTTGCCACGACGCAACCGTTCTGGCGTCTGCGCAACAAAGCCCAGCATCGCGTCTGTCCCCTGAAGCGTCTCTACGCCAAGGCACAGCCCCGCCGCCACAACCGCGCCCTGCCCCACATCCAGCGGCGACAGCGCCAGCAGGATGTCCATTGCGCGTTTGGCGTCACTCAGTGCAGCGTCACTGGGCTCTGGCCCGGCAAACAGCCCCTCAGGCACCGTCAATTCCGGCAACAGCTCGTGCGCACCGCGCACGACAAATCCCTGCTCCTCAAAGCTCGCGATCATCAGGCGCAAAATGGCGTCGTCGCCACCCTGCAACGCAGGCAACAACCGTGGCGCCAGCGCCATCATGCCCGCATCAAACTCGGCCGGGTTCAGCGCCGGACGTCCCATTGCACCCGCCAGAACGATGTCACTGACCCCTCCGGCGTGCAGCGCGTCATAGATCCCGCCCATCTTGTTCAGGCTATGTTGTTCAACCGGCGCTGGCATCTCATGCGCCACATCGTCAAAAACAATACGCAGCGCATCGGGATGGACGGCAGAAACGGCAACCGGCAAAGCACCGCTACCCGATAGAATTCCCAGTCGTTTCATAGCCTAGCCCGGTGTCAGGAAATTGCGGTCCGTCTCACCCAGTATAAACGAGACGATCTCTTCCACATATTCGCTTTCGGTTTCGTCACCCAAACGCCGCGCGCGCTCCAGAAACGCGCCTTCACCCTGCGCCAGCATCTGAAAGGCGGCACGCAAAGCCGTGATATCCGCACGTTTTACCCCGCGCCGCTTAAGCCCAACGAGGTTTAACCCATCCAGCACACCACGCGGCCCTTGCACCAAACCGTATGGAATCACATCATTGGGCACCATGGTCATGGCCCCAATGATGGCCCCCCGACCGACGCGCACCCATTGGTGAATGCCGCTCAACCCGCCAATAATGACATCATCCTCGATCACGCAATGCCCCGCCACTCCGGCCGAGTTCACCACGATCACGCGGTCTCCGATCTGAACGTCATGGGCAATATGGGCACCGGCCATGAACAAACCATCATCGCCAATCCTCGTCACACCACCACCGCCATCGGTGCCTGTGTTCATCGTCACATGTTCGCGAATGCGGTTTCGCTCCCCGATCACCAGACGCGTGTCCTCGCCACCGAATTTCAGATCCTGTGGAATTTCACCAATCACAGAGAACGAGAACACAACCGTGTCCGCGCCAATCTCTGTTTTGCCGGTCACAACCACATGACTTTTCAGCTCGACGCGATCCCCGAGCACAACATTTGCACCAACCGTGCAGAACGGGCCAATCTTGACGCCTTCGCCCAATTGGGCTCCATCTTCGATGATCGCACTGGGATGGATATCAGGCATCATTATTCTCCGGGATTCCAATCGACATAGGCCGAGAATTCAGCCTCTGCCGCCACTTCACCCTCAACCGAAGCGACGCCCTTGAACTTGAACAGCTTGCCACCCGGCTTGCCGCGCAATGTGGTTACGTTCATTTCCATAACGTCCCCAGGGATCACCTTGCGGCGGAACTTACATTTGTCGATGGACATGAAATAAATCAATAGGTTCGTGTCGACCACATCAAACCCAACACCCAGCATCACGCCAGCGGTCTGCGCCATTGCCTCTACAATGGTAACACCCGGCATGATCGGAGACGCAGGAAAGTGCCCCTGAAAATGCGGTTCGTTCATGGTCACATTCTTGATCCCACGTGCCGACTGATAACTGTCGATATCCAGTACCTTATCAACCAGCAAAAACGGGTAGCGGTGCGGCAATATCCGTTGAATGAGGTGAATGTCGGCATGTTTCAGGTCTTCGGACATAAAGTGCCCCCACGGTCTTTTAGTTGCTTTGTGCTAGTCCCTAGCAACCCCTGCGCCATTGGGCAAGCGTCCTACTCGGGATCAATCTTGTTGGTGGTGCCCTCACCAATTGCCGCATCCAGCCGAGAGATTGCCAAATCGGTGATATCAATCGCCGTTATCGACAGAAAAATAGTGCGCCGTTCCAGAATGACGGACGCGCGCGCCTCGCGCATAAGGTTTTCCAAGACCGGGCGCGCGGCTTGAACAAACGCGGCTTCTTCCACTTCGCGCTGTTGAGCAATCTCTATGGCCTTGTTGTCCTGAAATTCGCGGATTTCCTGAACTCGTGCATCAAAAGCTTCGGCAACCGCGCTAAAGTCTTCCGATGCCATTTCCTTGCGTTTTGCAGTTAACACACGTTCTTCTTCGGCCAGCTGCGCTTCCATCTGGCGATTTTCCGCACGCAGAATCGATTGTTCCGCATCAAGCTCTTGGACAACCCGCCGTCCAAATTGAGAATCTGCGAACAAGCGATCACTGTCTATTGTCAGGATAGCCGAAACAGGCACCCCCTGTTCCTGCGCCTGCGCTGCAATCGCCAGCCAACTCAGGGCAACCAATTGAAAACCAAATACAAGAACTCGCGCAATCATTTGTGATCAGAACTGCGCGCTGATGGTAAAGTCGAAATTCTGTTCGCGGTCGAAATCCTCTTTTACAATCGCCTTGGAAAAGTTGAAGCGAAGCGGGCCAATCGCAGTGTCCCAGAAGATCGAGACCCCAATCACGTGACGCAGCGAGAAATCTTCATACAGCACTGATCCAGCTGATGAGCTAGTTGTATCAAGACCCCAAAGCGAACCAACGTCATAGAATACCCCGCCATTGATGCCAATTTCCTCTGGCAGCCCCAGCGGGAATTCAGCCTCAAATCGGGCAACCGCATAGTAGTTACCACCCAGCGCATCATCCAATGTCCCCGACGCATTGCGTTCTCGTGGGCCAACACCAAAAGGCTCAAATCCACGAATATTACGTGCAGAGACGATAAAACGGTCATCAATCCGGCTGTCGCTGTTTGGCGAATGCAGTGCCCCACCTTCAAAAACAGCCCGCAGCAGAACTTCTTCGTTCAACACACGCATTTCTGCCTGTGCCTTTGCCGTTGTTTTGACAAATGTGTAATCGCCACCCAGACCACCAAAATCCTGTCCGAATTCGACCAGAACACCACGTGTTGGATCCAAACCGCCATTTCGTGTGTCATACCGATAAGCGTATCCAACTGAGCTTTTGATCACTCGCCCACGCGCCGCTTCTGCATCGATGATTGATCCGGGCTGCGCATTGGCGGTCTCAACCGTCATATCCACATTCTGCAACGCGTAATTCAGCGTCACGCGCCCGAATTCGCTTACCGGGAATGCCAGCGTAGGCCGGAACTCTCCGGTCGTATTGACGAAACGCGCGTCATTGGGCTCGTAATCTTGATATCTCAGCGAGATACCAGCCGCCAAATCGCGCCCCAAGAACGCCGGCTCGGTAAACGTAAACGAATAGTCGTTCAATTCCGCAGCAAGCGAGCCTGAGAACGAAAGCGCCTGACCACGCCCAAGAAAGTTTCGTTCGTCGAACCGCAACACAATACCGATGCCTTGGTTGGTACCGTAAGACGCACCAATGGCCAACGAACCAGTGGGCTGTTCTACCACGTCAACGTCTACAATCACCTGATCTGGCGTACTGCCTTCGCGGGCATTAACTTCTGCGGTTTCAAAATAAGCGAGCGCGCGAATACGCTCAGCGCTTTCGCGAATTTCGCGTGGATTGAACGGATCGCCCTCGACAATTCTGAAACGGTTTCGAATGACACGATCCAAGGTGGTTGTGTTGCCCTCAATATCGATCCGCTCGATAAAAATGCGCGGTCCTTTGACGATTGCAAACTCAACATCAAGTTCCAGATCGGCTTCGTTTCGCGTGATACGGGGATCAACGCGCACAAAATCCAAGCCCTCACGCAGAGCCAGATTTTCCATCCGTGCAATCGCGTTTTCAACCTGAATGGGTGAATAGGTCACGCCGGGTTTCAGCTTAATCGCGTCCAAAAATTCGTCAGGGTCCGCGCCAGTCACTTCGCTCGTGGCCGTGATCTGGCCAAACTTGAACTGTTGGCCCTCTTCCACATTGAATGTTACAAAATACCCGTCGCGTTCACGCGATAGCTCCGCGTTCACGCTTGTTACGCGGAAATCTACATACCCTCGCGACAGATAGAAATCGCGCAGCACTTGTCTGTCAAATTCGATCCGGTCATTTACAAAAGTATCCTGGCGGAACACAGCGCGTAACAAACCTGCCTGTTTGGTTCCCAGAACGCGGCGAAGACGACGATCAGAGTACACCTGGTTGCCCACGAAACCAATGCGCTCAATCTCGACTACACCACCTTCAAATACCTCAAACACCAGATCCGCACGGTTGTCGCTGCGGCGAATGATACGCGGTGTGACCCGCGCGGCCAATCGGCCCTGTTCTGCATAGGCTTGTGTGATGCGGGCTGCGTCACGCTCTGCTGTTGTGGGATTCAATACCCGGCGCGATTGCGACTCAACCAGCCCCTCGAGTGCATCATCCTTCAGACGGGCATTACCTTCAAAACTGATCTCATTGATTGTTGGATATTCAAGGACTTTGATAACCAGTCGGCTGCCGCTCGGTACGAGCTCAACTGTTTCAAAAAGGCCACTGTCCAGAACCCTTTGATAAGCTGAATTCAGCTCGCCCCCCGTCACAACCTTGCCGGTGGTGATTCCGGAATAGGCAACAACAGCCGCAGATTCGATCCGCTGGTTGCCTTCAACCGTGATGGAGTTGAAATTGTATTGCTGGGCCGCGCCTGCTGTCGGAAGCAGAGATAAAACTGCTGAAATCAAAAACAAAAAAGCAAAAGCAAAAAACCAGTTTCGCGCTTCACCACTCTCTCTGGCCACAGCCAAAGCTCTTCCCTGTTTGGTCATTCCCAAACTCCGCAAGACATCCCAGTTGGAACGTGACTAGCGGGAATGAACCCGGTTGTCAAAAGACCAATCAGCGCAAATGTTTGTCAGACAGAAGGTAAAGTTATCCACAGGCGATGGTATTACGCCTAAAGCCCGCCACAGTATATGGTAGCAGGCTCATGAGTCGCAGAGGAGTTGTAAGGGTTAGTGCTGGCCCAAATATGCGCCTAGCGACATTCCCAGATAAGCACCGAGCATCAATCCGCCCAAAATGGCCGCTGGAAACAAAATGCGATCCCAATTGATGTCAATCAAAAGGCCAAGAGCGCGATATCCGTCTTCAATTGTGTGCATAACAGGGTGCCCCAGTTTTAGTTCGTCTGGATTCCAATCTAGGCTCGGAATCTGTCAGAAATGGGGCACCACTGCGGCGCTTATGGGCAGAACAGATCGTTGGTCAGGCCAAAGGCCATCAAACTCAGGATAACCGCCAAACCCATGGTCATCAGAACCCGCAAAACCCGGTCGCTTGGCGTGCGACCCGTCACCGCCTCATAGGCGTAAAACACCAGATGTCCGCCGTCCAGAACCGGGATCGGAAACAGGTTAAGCAGGCCAATCGCTGTCGACAGCACCGCGATGAACCAGATAAAGCTCTCGATCCCTTGGCTGGCCATCGCACCCGATGTCTGCGCAATGCCCACCGGACCAGACAAGTTACAACTGCTAATCGCGCCCGTTACCATGTGATAAAGGCCTGAAATCGACCCCTCAATAATACGCCCGGTCTGACGCACACCGCTGGCAATCGCTGGCCCCGGCCCCAGCGCCTCGGTGGCGGGTTCAAACGCAAGTCCGCCGCCAATGCCAATGCGCCAGTTGGTGACAAATCCACCGCCATCCTGCGGCTCATCCACACGGCGCGGTGTCAGATCAAACTCCTGCACCTCTCCGCCACGGTTCACTGTCAAAGCCAGGGTCTTGCCATCACCCGTTTCGACCGCCTCTTTCAACTGAGAAAAGGCCACAATCGGTTCACCGTCAATCGCCGTAAACACATCGCCCACTTCCAGCCCTGCGTTAATCGCGGCAGAACGCGGCGCGAGGCTCAGAACAATGGGCGGGTTCAGATACGGCCCGGTAACATCAATCACCTCGCCATCCCGATCCACCTGATACGGCAGCGGATTCTCTTTGGTCATGTTTTCCCAAAACGCGCTATATGCAGCGCCATCTTCCAGCGACGGCACCGATTTGCCATCAATGGCCAGCACTTTGTCGCCTTCGAGCAGTGAATACTCAACGTTCGGCAAATCGCGCAATTCACCCACGATCAAGGTGTCACCCACCCGACCATTGGCCATCAGCACTACGGCGAACACAATGATCGACAGCGCAAAGTTGAACAGCGGCCCCGCCGCCACTGTAGCTGTTCGGGCCCACAATGGCGCACCATGCATGGTCGAACGCAGTTCATCCTCAGGCATGGTCTCCATGACCTCGCCATCCTTGCCACTGGCTGCGTTGGCGTCGCCCTTGAACTTGACATAGCCGCCCAGCGGAATCGCTGCCAACTGCCACTTCGTGCCGCGCTTGTCATACCGCGACCAGATCACCGGCCCAAACCCCAGCGAAAAAACATCCGCATGAATGCCCGACCAACGCCCGACGATGTAGTGGCCATATTCATGGATCGCCACGATCACCGAAAGCGCAACCACAAAGGCCACGATCACCAGAATCGAATTGCCAAATCCGGGGAGTAAACTCAAAATATCCAAAGTGGATCCTACCTGTTTCGCTCTGCCATGACCTTTTTGGCCGTGTTGCGAGCCAAATGGTCAGTTTCGTGCACTGTATCAAGGGTCATTTCGGCATTCTTAAGGCATTGTGACGAAAGAAGCCGTTCCAAAACCTCTTCGACCACCTCCGCCATTTGCAGAAAACCAATCTCTCGCGACAAAAACCCGTCCAGCGCCTGTTCCTTGGCCGCATTGAACACAGCGCCCGCAAGCCCACCTGCCGCCATCACCTCATGGGCCAATCTGAGCGCAGGGTAGCGTTCCGAATCCGGTTCCCGAAAGGTCAACTGTCCGATCTTTGCCAGATCCAGCCGCTCGACCGGCAACGCCTTGCGCTTGGGCCAGTGCAACGCATACCCGATCGCATGGCGCATATCCGGTGGCCCGACATGCGCCATCAGCGCGCCATCAGCAAACCCCACCAGTGCGTGAACCATCGATTCCGGATGCACCAGCACCTCTATCTGATCGTGCGCGCACCCAAAGAACTCTTTTGTCTCAATAACTTCCAGCGCCTTGTTAAACATAGATGCGGAATCGATCGTGATCCGCTGCCCCATATTCCAGTTGGGATGGCTCGATGCCTGCTCTGGTGTGGCACGCGCCATATCCTCAAGGCTCCAGTCGCGAAATGCACCACCGCTTGCAGTGATAATAATGCGCTCCACACCGGACATATCTTCGCCAACAAGCCCCTGAAACACTGCCGAATGCTCGCTGTCCACCGGCAAAATCCGCGCGTTGTATTTGCGCGCCGTGCTCATCACCAACGCCCCAGCTGTGACCAGCGATTCCTTGTTGGCCAATGCCAGGGTCGCCCCCTGCTCCAGCGCGCGCAATCCCGGCTCCAGCCCGGCCGCGCCCACAATCGCGCTCATCACCCAATCTGCGGGCCTTGACGCCGCCTCAAGCAAAGCACGCCGCCCCGCAGCCGCCTCTACCCCAGACCCTGCCAGCGCCGCGCGCAGCTCTGGCAGGCGCGTCTCGTCCGCTGTCACCGCCACATCTGCCTGCAACCGGCGCGCATCCGCCGCCAGTTGCGCCACGTTCTGACCGCCACTCAATGCGACAACATCATAGGCTTCCGCGTCTCTCGCAATCAGGTCGATGGTATTTTGCCCAATCGACCCGGTCGCGCCAAAAATAGAAACCCGTCTCATACCGCTGGCAGCCCCAGCACCGATCCAAGCAACAGCACAAACAGCGCCGCGCCCATCATGGCATCAAAACGGTCCAGCAACCCACCATGACCGGGGATCAGGTTCGAACTGTCCTTGATCCTGGCCCGCCGTTTCAGCGCGCTCTCCGCCGCATCCCCCATCTGCGAGGCAAACGCCGTCAACACGCTCAAAACGATCAATGTCGGTCCGCCAAAGATCATACCAACAACCGCCGCCGCCACCCAGCCGCCAGCCGTGCCCGACCACGTTTTCTTGGGACTCACCTTAGGCCAAAACTTGGGGCCGCCAACAATGCGGCCGACAAAATACCCGGCCACATCCGTGGCCACGACAACAGACACCAACCATACGATCCAATAGGCGCCACGTACATCGCGCACCACAATCAGCCCATAGCTGGCGAGGATTAATCCCGCCGCATAAGCACCATAAATCAAACGATCTTTCTTGACTTGCGACGTCCCAACAATCGCCACCGCCAACAAGGCGGGCACGATCATCTGCCCCGGCAAAACATCCGTCGCGGCAATCACACATCCCGCTAACAGACCCATCGGCAGCGCGAACCGCTGCTTCTCGGGCGCCATAAACCGGGAAAACTCCCAGATCATGCCGCCACAGATGAGCGCCACCAATTCGTGAAACCAAATCCCGCCAGCCCAGATCGCCGCCGCACCGACGACCATCATCACCGCCGCCGAGCCCATCCGAGCGGGTAAATCACCCCATTTGCCCGGTGTTTTCTCCTCGGCGCCGCTCACGCGCTCAGCGCACCGAATCTACGGTCGCGCATCGAATATGCGTCGACCAGCTTGCGGAATTCTTCTTTCGAGAAATCAGGCCACAGCGTGTCGATGAACTCGTATTCCGCATAGGCCGACTGCCACAGCAAAAAGTTCGAAATCCGCGCTTCGCCGCTTGTGCGCACCACCAAATCGGGATCCGGCAACACACATGTGTCCAGATATTTGGGCAGCGTCTCTTCGTTTACATTCTCGGGCATCAACCGTCCGGCTTTGACATCTTCTGCTAACCGCTGTGTCGCCCGCGCAACTTCATCCCGGCCGCCGTAATTCAACGCAATCGTCAAATTGACCTCCGAGTTCGCCGCTGTCATCTCTTCCAGCTCGTCCATCAGGTCGCGCAGTTTATCGTCCAGCTTGACCCGGTCGCCAATAAACCGCACCCGCACCCCTTCGGCCTTCAACCCACGCGCTTCCTTGCGGATATATTGGCGAAACAGGCTCATCAGCCCGGCAACTTCGCTTTGGGTGCGCTTCCAGTTTTCGGTCGAAAAGCCAAAAATCGTCAGGTACTCAACACCCAGCGGCTTGCACGCGCGCACGATTTCTTTGACGCGTTTAGCTCCGGCATGGTGCCCGAACAACCGAGGTCGCCCCCGCGCCTGCGCCCAACGGCCATTGCCATCCATGATGATAGCCACATGCCGCGGGCCACGCGGGGTCTGATCCTCGGGCATATTCTTCAGACCTGCATGATTTCGGCTTGCTTGTTCTCAAGTGCGGCGTCCACCGCCTTGATAAAGCTGTCAGTCAGGTCCTGCACTTCGCCTTCCCAGATCTTCTGATCATCCTCAGACATGCCGTCATTCTTGGCCTTCTTGATCTGGTCCATGCCGTCACGGCGAATATTGCGCACAGACACACGGGCGTGTTCGGCATATTGCGCCGCCACACGGGCCAGCTCGGTACGGCGTTCTTCGTTCAGCTCAGGGATTGGCAGCATCACGATGGTGCCATTGGTCTGCGGGTTGATACCCAGACCCGAATTCATGATCGCCTTTTCAACCGCTCCGACCAGCGACTTGTCCCAGACATTGATCGTCACCATACGCGGCTCTGGCACGTTTACCGTACCTACCTGATTGATGGGCGTCTTCTGGCCATAGGCCTCAACCATCACAGGTTCCAACATCGTTGCCGACGCGCGCCCCGTGCGCAGCGAGGCAAATTCCGTCTTCAACGCGCCCATTGCGCCTTCCATCCGGCGTGTCAGGTCATCGGTATCAATCTCAAAATCTTCGTCGGCCATGGCTCTTTGCTCTAATCTTGCGGGGCCGCTGCCCCAGTTTCGTACCTGTGTACCCACTCTAGCGGGATCACTGGACCTTTGTATAGGTGCCCTTGCCCGCCAGAATGCCCCGGAACCCTCCGGACTCATCAAGGCTGAACACGATGATCGGCAGGTTGTTGTCCCGCGCCAGCGCAATCGCGCTGGCATCCATCACACCCAGACGCTTGCTCAGCACATCGTCATAGCTCACCTGATCATAGCGCACGGCATCGTCGAACTTGACCGGGTCCTTGTCATAAACACCATCTACCTTGGTGCCCTTGAAAATCGCCTCACAGGCCATCTCATTGGCGCGCAGCGTCGCTGCCGTATCAGTGGTGAAATAGGGGTTTCCAGTTCCGGCCGCGAAAATGCACACCCGCTTTTTCTCAAGGTGGCGCACCGCGCGGCGGCGAATATAGGGCTCGCACACCTGATCCATCGGAATGGCCGAAATCACACGGGTGAACACTCCCAGTTCCTCAAGAGCAGACTGCATTGCCAGCGCGTTCATCACTGTGGCCAGCATCCCCATATAGTCAGCGGTCGTGCGTTCCATCCCCTGCGCGCTGCCCTGCAAACCGCGGAAAATATTGCCGCCGCCGATGACCATGCAAATCTCGACACCCAGATCATGCACCGATTTCACTTCCTCGGCGATGCGTTGAACTGTTGGCGGGTTCAGGCCGAATCCCTGATCTCCCATCAACGCCTCCCCCGAAATCTTGAGCATTACACGTTTAAAAGTAACCTCAGTCGCGGGGGTGTCATCGCTCATGTTGCATGTCCTTTGTGCATCGATTTAGGATCGGGCGCAAAATGTCGGAAAACGCGGTCAGGTTCAATGCGAGAGTTCACCCAAAGTTACATATTCGCAAAAATCGCGCTTGCGCGAAACCCGGCGCGCTGACGTGATCGCCCTTTCACAAATCCCCAAACACCAACCCGTTCTCATCGCTGGCCCCACCGCCAGCGGCAAAAGTGCGCTCGCACTCGACATTGCCGCGCACGGTGGCGGTGTGATCATCAATGCTGACGCTATTCAGGTATATAACAACTGGCGCGTGCTCACGGCGCGCCCCTCAGTTCAGGATGAAACACAGGCGCCACATCGCCTTTATGGCCATATCGCCCATGACGCAGACTATTCAGTTGGGCACTGGCTACGCGAAGTGAAACCGCTTTTGTCTGGCCCTGAGCGCCCGATCATCGTTGGCGGGACCGGGCTTTATTTCACTGCGCTCACAAAAGGGCTTGCTGACATCCCCGCCACACCGCCTGATTTGCGCGCACATGCCAATGAACGGGTAACGCACGAGGGGTTTGAGGCGCTCTTGGCAGAGCTGGATCCGGACACAGCCGCCCGCATCGACCGGCTCAACCCAATGCGGGTTCAGCGTGCATGGGAGGTGCTTCAGGCAACCGGTCGCCCTTTAAGCGACTGGCAGGACAACACACCGCCGCCACTCTTGCCTCTGGCCAGCACAACACCGGTTCTGTTCGACGTGGACAAAGACTGGCTCAACAAGCGAATCGCTGGCCGATTCGACCTGATGCTCGAATCAGGCGCGCTTGACGAAGCCCGCGCCAACTTGCCCCGCTGGAACCCGGCGCATCTTTCGGCCAAGGCCATCGGCGCGCCCGAGCTGATCGCTCATCTTCTGGGCACCCTGTCACTGGAACAAGCTCGGGAACAAGCCACTATTGCCACGCGCCAGTTTGCCAAACGCCAACGCACGTGGTTCCGCTCCAAAATGGCGGATTGGCATAAATACGCGCCTTGACAGCAAAGTTTCCAAATTACAACGGAATGCGCTATATGTAGGCGCAAATGACCAATCCGAATTTACATATTCCTGCATTCATGACCCGCACGGGTCCGACGAAAATCAATTCGTCACCTGCCAAACCCGCGCCGGCTCACCCGCGCCCTGATCGACCCCTCGGGCAGATTTCCGTGCTCACTTTTGCCCAGCTGACCAACAAGGAACCCTGGCTGCTGGAGCAATTGCACCTGCGCAATCACCATATCCTTTTGTGGACCACACGTGGTCAGGGACGTGTCTTGCTACACGGGCTGCGCCGCGGTTTTGGCGCACATAACGCCATCTTTATCCCCGCCGGAAAACTGTTGGCATTTGAGTTGGGCCTTCAGGTTCAGGGCCAAGCCCTTCTCATCCCCGATGACGGTCGCGTCGGCCTTCCCGACCGAACACAGCATTTGCGCTTGTCGGATGGTCAGACCCAGGCTGAGTTGACGTCAATCTTCGACGCCATGCGGCGCGAAATTCACGAAGAACGCCCATTTCTGTCCGAGGCACTCAACGCCCACGCACAGCTGATGTCGATCACTCTGCGGCGGCTCGTGCAAACGGCTGATCCCACGCCACCCGCCCGCGCAGCAGAACGGCTGGTGCGGCGCTTTTGCGACCTGCTATCAAAGGATTTCCGCACCGGCCAACCCATGGCCACCTATGCCGAAGCGCTTGATATCACCCCCACTCACCTGACCCGCGTCTGCCGTCAATGCGCTGGCCTGACGGCGGCTGAAATGCTCAGCCAGACCGTCCAGCACGCGACCCGCTCAATGCTAATAAGCGGCGACATGGCGATGCAGGATATTGCCGCCTCACTTGGTTTCAAAAGCGCCGCGTACTTCACCCGATTCTGTCAGCAGAATTTTGGCCATTCCCCTAGCCAGATTCGCAAAAATGCGCGCGGCGGTTAATCTAAGGGTCGGCGTTTCGCAACCCCTTTGCCATGGCAATGAAAGCCAAAATCGACACGGCCAATGTCGTATTTGGTCTCTGAAATGACGATTGCAACCGTTGACGTGACGTCGATTCTGTTGCCGAATGGTCTGCATAACTGTGCCGGGGCCAAGATTCACAACCCGCCCGGCCGAAAATACGCCTGTTCAGCGCGCGAACCGGAACCCCCGCAGGAGGGACATGTTGCCAGTTGCAAGCCAAACCTCCAACTTTCATCGGTCACAGGACCGATTGAAAGACTTGGAACTGATTACGTGCCTCCCCTGTGACCTCATCCATGACGTCGTTGAACTAAAATGAAATCGGCCCCGCCCGGTTTCGGGCGGATATGGTCAAAACAATCGCGCACCACCTTGCCACTCCGGCACGTAAGGCGCGCGAAACACCAACAGGGAACCACATGGGATCTTTCATTCTAAGGCGGTTGGGAATGATGTTGCTCACGGCGCTATGCCTGACATACATCGTCTTCTTCCTGACCAACATGTACCCGAACCTCGAAAAACTGGCAAAAACCCAAGGTAACTTCCGCATGTCGGAAGAGGCCGTTGCCAGCTTTCTTGAGGATCGCGGATACCTTCAACCAACCCCCGTCAAATATATGCAGTGGCTTGGCGTGATGCCCGGCTTTTCGCTGGAAAAAGAAGACGGCACTCTACTTGGCAAATGTGTCCGCCCAGGTATTTCACCCGAAGACACGCCACGCTTTTGCGGCATCCTTCAGGGAGACTGGGGTTTCTCAACCGTGGCCAAAGAACCTGTTGCAAACGTTCTGGGCTCCCGCCTCGCCAATACCGGCAAACTGATGTTCTGGGTCATGGTGGTGATGGTGCCATCCGCTCTGATCGTCGGCGTGCTGGCCGGGATGCGCGAAGGCTCGGGCACCGACCGCAGCCTTTCTACCGTTTCCATCCTGTCTACCGCGACGCCTGAATATGTATCCGGTGTTATCTTCATCGCCATGCTCGCCTCTACCCGAAACGGGCTTGGGCCGTGGTTACATGAAATGGGATTGATTGAGGGCAAGGCCCTGTTCAAAGGCACGGCAAAATCGGCCATGGATGGGATCACCTTCCAGAACTTCACCCTGCCCGTTTTGACAATCTCACTTTACGGCATGGGCTACATCGCGCGCATGACACGCGCCTCGATGGCCGAAGTCATGACCGCTCAGTACATCCGCACCGCCCGTCTCAAAGGTGTCAGCTTCCGCAATATCGTGATGAAACACGCTTTGCGGAACGCCCTGATCGCGCCCTTTACCGTGATCATGCTTCAGTTCCCGTGGCTGCTGAACGGCGTCGTGATTGTCGAGACCCTGTTCTCCTATACCGGCTTTGGCTGGCAACTGGTGAACGCGGCGGGTAACAACGACATTGAGATGCTTCTGGCGGTTTCCGTTGTCTCGGTCTTCGTGGTGCTGGTGACGCAGCTGATATCTGATATCGGCTATGTCTACCTCAACCCACGCATCCGAATTTCTTAAGGGAGGGTCTGAGACATGGAACCACTTACCTGGACAGGCTCATTTGGCACATTCCTCGACCCCATCTTCTGGGTTGTCGCTTGGGTGTTCATCGCGGCTGTTGCACTGCAAATCATCGGCTCCTGGGTGCTGCCACCCGTGGCCGAATCCATCAACCTTGACGGCACGATCACCCGCACGATGGGGCCAAACCTTGCCATCAGAATGCTGGTCAAAGCCAGCTTGCTGACGCTACTTGCGCTCTGCGTGCTATATATCCTTGCTGGGATGTTCACACCGCTTGGCACGGTTGGCATCATCGGTGCCGTGGCGGCTCAGTTCGCCCCGGTCTGGATCGCGCTGGTCGTCACGTTCCTCGTGTCGATCTCTTATAAACGCAGGCTGGGCCTTTATGGCAAACTGTTTGACAGCACCATCGGCATGATCGGCTTTGCGTTGTTGATGTTCTGGTTCTACACGGCGGTATTTGTCGGTCTGTTTGACATGATCGCCACGCATGATCCCCTGACTCAGTTGTCGGGTATGAAGAACAAGCTGCCCGGCACACCACTGCGCAGCCCCGAAGAAGGACAGTTCTCTTACTATCTTCTTGGCGGTGACAACCTCGCGCGCGACGTGTTTAGCCGCATGGTCAACGGATCGGTCATCGTGATCGTGATCGCGCCCTTTGCGACATTGTTCGCCTTTATGGTGGGCATCACACTGGGCCTGCCTGCCGGATATTTTGGCGGCAAGCTTGACGCGCTGCTGTCATTCTTGGCCAACCTCGTGCTGGCGTTCCCGGTTATCCTGCTGTTCTACCTCTTGGTGACACCGGAAATCGTGGCCACAGGCATCCCGAACTATATGGCGATGGTGCTGTTTGTGTTCCCGATCATCTTTGTCGGCGTACTGCTCAACTCGCGGTTCTACACTCGCCCCAAGCTGCGCACGCCGCTGTTGTCGGGCGTGCTGCTGGTGATGATCTGGGTGTATCTGTCGGCGATTTCGGCGGATGGTACGGTGATCAATGTGCTGCCCGGTGTGATGGATCTCTTTAACATCAACTCAGGCATCCTTGTGGTGTTCGTCTCGGTGGTTTTTGTAAACTCGCCAACGGTGTTCCGCATCGTGCGTGGTCTGGTGCTTGATATCCAGACACGCGACTATGTTGCGGCTGCTCAAACGCGCGGTGAAGGACCATGGTACATCATGCTCTGGGAAATCCTGCCAAACGCACGCGGCCCGCTGATCGTCGATTTCTGTCTGCGCATCGGCTACACCACGATCCTCTTGGGGACATTGGGTTTCTTTGGTCTTGGCCTCCCACCGGAAAGCCCTGACTGGGGAACAACGATCAATGACGGGCGCAAGCTCCTCTCGATCTACCCACACCCCGCGATCGTGCCTGCCTTTGCCCTGCTCAGCCTTGTATTGGGTCTGAACCTGCTGGCGGACGGTCTGCGTGAAGAAAGCCTGAGAGACTAAGGAGAGGCCGGGGGGCCAGCCCCCCGGTCCCCCCGAAAGTATTTCTGGCAAGATAAAGAACAAAGAGGCTCACAAGCCTCATGGCTCCAACAGGGAGACACCACATGACTAAAACGCCTGACTATGATGGCCCCATTCTAGAGATCGATAAGCTGTCGATTTCGTTCTTTACGCGCCTGCGTGAAATCCCCGCCGTGATGGACTTTTCCGTCCGTGTACAACCCGGCGAGGCCGTCGGCCTTGTGGGTGAATCCGGCTGCGGCAAATCCACCGTTGCGCTGGGTGTGATGCAGGATCTGGGTAAAAACGGCAAAATTGTTGGCGGATCGATCAAGTTCAAAGGACGTGACCTTGGTGAGATGTCCGATGATGAGCTGCGCGACATTCGCGGCAATGAAATTGCGATGATCTATCAGGAACCGATGGCCTCGCTGAACCCGGCGATGAAAATCGGCAAACAGCTGATGGAAGTGCCGATGATCCACGAAGGCGTGGACCAGAAAGAGGCATATGCGCGCGCGCTCGAGGTGGTCACCGACGTGAAACTGCCCGATCCCAAGCGCATGCTCGACAGTTTCCCGCATCAGCTCTCAGGTGGTCAGCAGCAACGCATCGTGATCGCGATGGCGCTGATGTCCAAGCCTTCGCTACTTATTCTTGATGAACCCACCACCGCGCTTGACGTGACGGTTGAGGCCGCCGTGGTCGAGCTGGTCAAGGATCTGGGCAAAAAATACGGCACCTCGATGCTGTTCATCTCCCACAACCTTGGCCTTGTTCTGGAAACCTGTGACCGCCTCTGCGTGATGTATTCCGGCGAAGCGGTCGAGCGCGGCTCGATCGCAGACGTGTTCGACAACATGCAGCACCCCTATACACAGGCGCTGTTCCGCTCGATCCCGTTGCCGGGGGCCGACAAGAACGCGCGCCCACTTGTGGCGATTCCGGGCAACTTTCCCCTCCCCCATGAACGCCCACCGGGATGTAATTTTGGCCCGCGCTGCGATTATTTTGAAGAAGGACGCTGTGATGTCGGCGACATCCCGATGGAGGATATCGAAGGCTTTGAACGCCACTCAACCCGTTGCCTGAAGTATAAAGAAATCGACTGGAATGCGCCGATCACCGTGGGTGAGCAAAAAGAAAAGGCCGAAGTTGGCAAGGTTGTGCTCAAGATGGACAACCTTAAGAAATATTACGAGGTGGCCGCCAGCGCGCTGTTCAGCAGTGGCGAGAAAAAGGTGGTCAAGGCCAACGAGACCCTGTCATTCGAGGCGCGCGAATCCGAAACGCTTGCTATCGTGGGCGAATCGGGCTGTGGCAAGTCCACATTTGCCAAGGTGCTGATGGGGCTTGAAACAGCCACGGACGGTCAGATCCTGCTCGATAACAAAAACATCGAGCAGACCCCAATTCAGGCGCGTGACACTAAAACTGTCGCGGATGTTCAGATGGTGTTCCAAAACCCGTTTGACACGCTGAACCCCTCGATGACCGTCGGGCGCCAGATCATGCGCGCGCTGGAAATCTTTGGCATTGGCGACAGCGAGGCCGCGCGACGCAAACGTATGCTGGAGCTGCTCGACCTCGTGAAACTGCCACGTGCCTTTGCCGATCGGATGCCGCGTCAGCTTTCGGGTGGCCAAAAACAGCGCGTCGGCATTGCCCGCGCCTTTGCGGGTGGCGCCCGTATTGTTGTTGCGGATGAACCCGTCTCGGCGCTAGATGTGTCGGTTCAGGCGGCGGTCACCGATCTTTTGATGGAGATCCAGCGTGAAGAGAAAACGACGCTTCTCTTCATCAGCCATGACCTTTCAATCGTGCGCTATCTCAGCGACCGGGTGATGGTGATGTATCTTGGCCATGTGGTGGAAATGGGCAGCACCGATCAGGTGTTTGCGCCTCCATATCACCCCTATACCGAGGCGCTTCTTTCGGCAGTTCCCATCGCGGATACCTCTATCGAGAAAGAACATATCGTTCTCGAAGGCGATATCCCCTCTGCGATGAACCCACCCCCCGGTTGCCCTTTCCAGACGCGGTGTCGCTGGAAATCCGAAGTCCCCGGCGGGCTTTGCGAAAAGGAATTGCCGCCAGTGCGTCACCTCGCCGAAGGCCATCAGGTCAAGTGCCATTTGGCCGACGATATCCTTGAACGCATGAACCCGGTGATCAAGGTCGCCGCCGAGTAAAGCGCGCGCGGATCAAACACACAAAAGGGGCGCTTTTTCTAGCGCCCCTTTTGCCTTCAATAACGTCAACAGACCACCAAATTACCTGTCTTTACGGTACCCAAATTGGATATCCCATATGATAACCCGCTTCGCGCAATCTGCCCTTTAACCCTGTACCACGCGATCAGCCTTCGGGGAGGTTCTTCAGTGCCTCGATCCCGCATGAAACCAAATCTTCAATTCGGCTGGCCTCAGGGTTACGAAAATGACTTAATATCCTGTCGCCTGCCCAAAAGATGATTTCTTCTCGCTCTGACATTCGGCCCTTGCCGCGCCCAGTGCCGGTTGTTTTTGATAATATCCAAAAGTCGCACGCGCTTTGCGCCCGTCGCGACACGTCGCCTTGACCTTGGCCGTACCGAACAAAGCGCGCTTAAAGGAACCTTGACACGTTGCGCCCTGGCTCGACTCCACTTCAAACCTTCCATGCCCTACGCCCAGCACTTCACCAATAAATAATTCGTCGGGATCGCCCAGAATGCAGCCCATTACTGGCGTGCATTGCTTGTTGGGTCGCGCGCATTCCAAAGCACCTGCCGCTGCCGAAAGTCCAACTAAAAAACACCACAAAGAATATAAACCAGTCCCAAGTCACTTCCGCGATTAAAAGTCACCACTCCGGATCGCTCCATTCGCGACGCCGGATCAGTCTCATTTCTGCGAAAAGGTGGACTGCACTTTTCCAAGGCGTCACAACCGCATTGGTGGTCACTTACGCGATTAGAATCGCCACGCGCCTTTAACCGACCATCGCGCAACATGACCAAATTCTTTGCGCAACAACGCCGTTCCACTAGGCTACAGCAACATTCTGTCGCATCAGCCCGCAGAAGGACCTTTCTGAACAAACTTCAAGGAGACCAAGTCATGTGTGATGTTTGCGTAATGAACGCCGTGAAGGACCGAATGCTCAGCCGGCGTGATTTCTTCAAGGCCAGCGCCGCCGCCGCCACGGCCGTGGCCGTCGGCGGGGTTGCGGCGGCGCCCGCCGCGCTTGCTGCTGGGCATGGCGGTGTCGTCGACATGACCCACACCTATGACGAAATGTTTCCCACCTATTTTGGCGCGCCCGGCATTACCCGCGAGCAACCCTTTAATTTCAAGGAACACGGTTTCAACCTGCTCCAGCTAAGTATCAACGAACATACCGGAACGCACATAGACGCACCGTTGCACTTCTCTGCAGATGGCCAGTCGGTCGACGAAATTCCGGTGGAAAACCTCGTTGTTCCCTTGGTCGTGATTGATATCGCCGCGCGCGCACAGGATGACGCCGACGCACAGGTCACACCCGATGATCTCAGCGCATGGATATCCGCACACGGTGACATCCCCGACAAAGCCTGTGTGGCGATGCATTCTGGTTGGGCTGGCAAAACCGGCAGTGACGCGTATCGCAATGTCGGCGCGGACGAAACGATGCACTTCCCCGGCTTCCACGCCGAGGCGGCTCAGATGTTGATAGAGAACACCGGCGCGGTGGCGATGGCTGTCGACACGCTCTCACTCGATCACGGCATCTCGGCTGATTTTGCCACGCATTATACGTGGTTGCCCACCAATAGATACGGCATTGAAAACCTAAAAGGGCTTGATCAGGTGCCTGCATCTGGCGCGACATTGATGGTCGGCGCAGGCACTCACAAGGGCGGCACGGGGGGACCATGCCGCATCTTTGCGATGGTCTGAACCAAGGCAAACCGCGCCCTATTAAGGGCGCGATCTTTTCTTACACCTGACTTGGTAACCACAGAACGATCCATGGGAACGACACCAAAAGCGCAATAGTGATCGCATCCGCGACAAAGAACGGTGTCACACCCTTGAACACGTCCTGCACGCTCAGATCATCGCGAACGCCGGCCACCACGAAACAGTTCAGCCCGATCGGCGGTGTGATCAAACAGAACTCTGCCATCTTCACCACCAAGATGCCAAACCAGATCGCGCACATCGGCCCGGACATGCCAAACGTGCTGTCCGCTGCCGTGACAAACTCGCCCCCGTTCAGCGCCATCACCGCCGGATAGACCACAGGCAATGTCAGCAACAGCATCCCAATCGCATCCATGAACATGCCCAGCACCGCATACGCCAGCAGGATGCACACCAAGATCAGCATCGGTGACAGCGTCAGCGACGTGATCCAATCAGAAAACGCACCCGGCAGATCGGCAAACCCAAGGAAACGCACATAGATCAGCACTCCCCAGATAATGGTGAAAATCATCACACTCAGCTTGGCAGTCTCCAAGAGCGCATTCTTGAACTGAGTCCAGCGCATCCCCTGATAAAGCGCCATCAGGAACACCACAAAGGCCCCAATCGCCCCGCCCTCGGTTGGCGTGCCCCAGGCATCTCCGCCAAACGGGTTGTAGACAAAGAAGATGATCGTCACGACCACGAACACAATCGGCAACGCAGGCGGCAGCGCCATAAAACGCTCCTTCCACGTAAACCCGCTCACCGGCGGGCCAAAGCCCTTGATTGTCACAGCCATGCCAATGATCAGCAGCCCATAAATCACCGCCGAAAATGCGCCCGGAATGAACCCGGCCAGCAACAGCTTGCCCACATCCTGCTCCACAATGATCGCATAGATCACCAAGATCGCCGAGGGCGGGATGAGCGAGGCCAGCGTGCCCCCTGCCGCCACAACACCCGCCGCAAAGCGCTTGTCATAGCCGATCTTGAGCATCTCCGGGATCGCAATCCGTGCAAACACCGCCGATGTCGCCACCGACGCGCCCGAAACAGCGGCAAAGCCCGCCGTAGCAAACACCGTCGACACGGCCAATCCACCCGGCACCCACGCCAGCCAGCGTTTGGCCGCCTCAAACAGCGCCTTGGTCAGCCCCGCGTAATAGGCCAGATAGCCAATCAGAATAAATGTCGGGATCAATGACAACGCCTGAGAGGACACTTTGGAATGCGGCACCTGCCCGGCGGTTTTGACCGCCACAGTCACCGCCTTGCCAAACCGCTCCGGATCATAGCCAAACTTGGCCCAGAAGATCCAGATCAACCCCACCATGCCCGCAAGCCCGGCCGCAAACGCCACCCGCATCCCCAGCACAACCAGCACCAATAGACCGCCCGAGACGACCAATCCAATTTCAATCGGTTCCATCGTATCCGCCCTTAATTCTCGTTGCCCGAAACGGCTTCGGCTTCCATCGCGGCCTGCGTCGCCGCATCCGCTACCAATGGCACCGCCACCGGGGTCGCATCATTGCGGATAAACGCCCGCATATAGGCCCAAAGCTGCAACACCAGCCGCAAGCACAGCACCCCAAACGCCACCGGTGCCAACAGCTTCGCGGGCCACAGCGGTATCGCGATATCCATCGAACTGTCCCGGCTCCATATCGGCGAGCCAAAATCAAAACTACGCGAAAAATGCGCCCACGTGCCCCAGACCAGCAGCACCATCAGGATCAGCACCGCGAGTGTTGTGATAAACTCCACAAGGTACAGCGTTCGCCCCTTAAGAGCGCCCACCAGCATATCCATACGAATATGCCCACCATCGCGCTGCGCATAAGCAATGCCCATGAACGCAATCAACGGCATCGCCTGTTCGATCCAGTCCACATACCCCGGCAGCGGCGCATTCAGAAAATTCCGCCCCCCCACCGAAAACACCGCCATGATCATCAGCGAAAACACCGCCAACCCGCTCAGCAGGGCCAGAAACCCTTCCAGCTTGTAAAGATGTCGGTCTATTTGAGAGAGCGTGCTGTCATCAGACAGCACAAGTGACGAGCCTGCCATAAGAGCCTCCGTCAAAGTTCAAAAAAGAAAGGCGGGCGGCGCAGTTGGGATGCAGCGCCACCCGCCCGTTCACGCGTGCTTTAGCTGCCGCTAGCGATCATGCCAGTGACCATGTCATAAAGCTCTTGCGCCGGAAGACCACGCTTGGTGTTGTCTTCGATCCAAGCCGCTGCCGCTGGGGCCGCTGCGGCCTTTTTAAAGGCGGCAATCTCGTCGTCCGAGAAGGTCACTTGTGTTATGCCGCGC
This sequence comes from Shimia abyssi, assembly GCF_003014475.1. Taxonomy (GTDB): domain Bacteria; phylum Pseudomonadota; class Alphaproteobacteria; order Rhodobacterales; family Rhodobacteraceae; genus Shimia; species Shimia abyssi. The sequence continues at coordinate 91,698 of NZ_PYGJ01000018.1, forward strand.
TCGTCAAGTGCGGGGCCCCAGGCCGACATAGTAGCATTATTGTAGTTGTCGACATAATGCGCCAGCGCCTCGTCCACCGAAGACATCAGCGCCTCGCGATGCTCATCGGACAGGTCGTTCATCGCGTCCGTGTTCACAACAACAGGGCAATTCACCGTGCCGGGGTTCAGGTTCGTGGTCCACCACGTCCCGTTTTCGATGGTCCCAAAGGACATATGCGCGTGGGGGGCAAAGGCCACGGCCTTAACAATGCCGCTATCCATCGCCTGACGCACTTCGGTCGCAGACATCGACGTTGGCACCGCACCTACGGTTTCCATCGCGGCTCCGATCCCGCCGGTCGCGCGCACGCTCAACCCGGCAAAATCTGCCAGCGATGCCGGCGCATCACCCAGACCCACAAGGTTATACTGCGGCAATGGTGATGGCATCAGCAGTGTCGCATTCCAACGGCCCAGATCCTCAACCGCAGCGGGGTGCTGATACACCGCCATTGATAGCTCGATCTCCTGCTCCAGCGAAGAAACACCAAGGAACGGCAGCTCCAGAACCGTGATCGACGGGTTTTTGTCACGGTGATACCCCGCACAGAACTGCGCCATTTCAAACGCACCAATCGAAATCCCATCCAGGTTTTCTCGGTTCTTGGACAACCCGCCATAACTGATGTTAAGCGTGAAATCACCACCGGTCTTTTCGCTCACCAACTCGGCCAGCTTCTCAACATGTTCGGTAAAGGCGCGGCGTTTGCCCCAGACCGAGACATTCCACTCAGTTGCCATCGCTTCGGTCACAAATGCCATAGACAGGGCGGCCACGGCCGTCCGGCTCAAAAGTTTACGCATGATTTCCTCCCATATGCGTCGTCTTTTTGGTGCCCCTACCATGACGCGCCATAATCCACTTGGCTATGAGAGAAATTGCGCAGGGCAAGCGCGCTGCCCTGCGGATTTCCGCAGAGCGCAAATCACTCCAGCAACGCCGCCTTGTCCAACCCTAGTTTTACGATCTTTTCGTTCAACGTGCGCCGCCCGATGCCAAGCGCATCCGCCACCGCATCCATACGCCCTTCATGGGCGCGAATGGCCTTGCCGATAATCTCCCGCTCAAACGCCGCTACCGCCTCGCGCAGCGTATCGGGGACCTCGCTCACCTGCGCTTCACCACGCAACGCTGCGGTCATCGACCCGCCCCCGCGCCGCGCCATCAAAACGCGTCGTTCACACGCATTGCGTAATTCGCGCACATTGCCCGGCCAGCTATGCGCCATCAACGCGGCCAGATCATCTTGATTCAATTCAGGTGGATCAACCTCGTAAACCCTTGCAAAGTCAGACAGAAAATGCGCCGCCAGTAACGTCAAGTCATCGCGCCGCTGACGCAAAGGCGGCAGGTTCAGCATCAGCGTATTCAAGCGAAACACAAAATCCTGACGCAATGAGCCATCCAACACGCTGGCCTCAATATCGGCGTTGGTCGCCGCCACAAACCGCAAATCCGCCCCGTCCAACCCCTGTTCGATCACCCGCAACAACTGTGCCTGCACCGGCAAGGGACACGATCCGACCTCGTCCAGAAACACCGTCCCGCCAGTGGCTTGCGCAAGCGTCTCCGGGTCAAATGTCTCGGCCACCAACGTCGCGCAATTCAGTGCCAGAAACGGCGCATCTGCGCGCCCGCTCAGATCATGCAACGCCCGCGCCACCAGCTCTTTGCCGGTTCCGGTCTCACCCTCAATCAGCACTGGCGCAGTAATCCCTGCAAAGTCCAAAATATCTTGCCTCAACGCCTCAACAGCGGATGTCTGCCCTACCAGAACCCGGTCCAAACCAGACAGCTGAAACAACCTATGCTTCAATCGTGCGTTGCTAACCCGCATCCGCGATTGGTCAGCCGCATGGCCAAGAATGCTCAGCAACCGTCGCGGATCATATGGCTTTTCGACAAAGCTATAGGCTCCGTCCTGCATGGCTTGTACCGCCATTGGAATGTCGCCATGCGCTGAAATCAAAACAAGCGGAGGTGCGCTCTCGGTTTCCAGGGCCGCCAATAGCTCCAGCCCGGACATCCCCGGCATACGCACGTCTGACAGGATCACGTCCGGCGCAAACTCACCCATCCGCTCCAGCGCAATCTCTGCGCGGGGCACGACGTTTGCGATCCATCCCGCCGCTTCCATCAGCGCGCTCAATGACTGTCGCATCGCCTTGTCATCATCCGCAATCAAGATGCGAAATGCGTCCTTACCGCTCATGCTGCATCCTCCGCCGCACCTGCATTCGGGATCACCACCCGAAACACCGCACCACCCGCGGTGCCGTTGCGCGCTGTCATCCGCCCCTCATGGTCCTTCACAATATTGGCCGAAATCGCCAGTCCAAGCCCCATGCCGCGCCCGCTGGCACGTGTGGTCACAAACGGCTCTTGCAACTCCTGCAAGGTCGACGGCCCCAGCCCATGGCCATTATCAGCGACTTCAAACCACGCCTGCCCATCACTTTGCCCCACGACCACACGCATCATAGGCGCGGCGCTCTCCTCAATCGCATCCACTGCATTGCGCAGAACGTTGGTCATCACCTGCTCAATGCGCAGCTTGCTGCCCCGCACCTGCACCGCACTTTCCGACATATCCACCTCAACCCGCACCCCCGCATCCTCCACGTTGGGCGCAACCAGCCCAAGCGCAGCCCGCATCGCGTCGCGCAGATCAAACACCGCAAATGGTTCGGGCTGGGGCGAGGCAAAGAACTTCAACTGCCGCGTGATGCCCTCCATCCGGTCCACCAGCCCGCCAATTTCACCCACCAACGGCCCCACCTGCCCCGCGCCAATCTCTGCCGCCGCCAGATGGTTGCGCATCGCCGCAATCGGCTGGCCCAACTCATGCGTGACCGATGCCGACAGTTCGCCCAACGCCGCCAACCGGCTCGCCCGTTCCAGCTCATTCTGCGCCAATTGCAACCGTTCTTCCGCTGCCTTGCGCTCGCCAACTTCCTTGGCCAGCGCCGCATTACTAACCCGCAATTGCGCCTCTTCCTGCTCCGCACGCCGCAACGCTCGCCCAATGCGGCGCGCGCGTTGTACCTGAAAGATCACCAGCAATATCCCCGCCAGCAACACCACAACCGCCGTCGCCAACCAGGATCGCGCCACCGCTCTGTCATCGCTGGCAAAATAATGTAGCGCCCAACCATGCGGCAACCCATCTCCAACCAGATGCAACCACGCCTCGCCGCCAATCCGCGCCCGCTGTCCGTCCCGCGCCTGCCAATCCAGCGCCGCCAGTTCCTGCCCGGCAAACTGCCGCGCCGCCGCGATCTCTGCCCGTTTGCCGTCCGATAGGGGTTCCAGCACCCGATAGCGCCACGCAGGGTTTGAAGCCAACAAAACAACCCCGTCCTGATTGGCCACCAAAACCTGCTCCCCTGACGCGCTCCAGCTTTGCTCTAACTCCGACAAGCTTTTCTTGACGGCGATCACGCCCAACGTTTCGCCCTGCTCTCCCAAAACCGCATCCGCTATGAAATATCCCGGCAACCCCGTGGTCGAACCTATCGCGTAAAACCGTCCCTGTTCGCGGTCCAACGCGTCCTGAAAATAGGGTCGGAACGCATAATTATGTCCCACAAAACTCGACGAAACCGCATGGTTAGACGCGGCGACCGTTTCGCCGTTGGTGTTCATCAGATAGATCGCATCCAACCCCGCCTGATCCGCAAACACGTCCAGCCGCACATTCAGCGCGCCCCGGTCGCCACCATCTGCCGCCGCCATCACGTATGTGTCGCGCGACAGCACCTTGGTCAGATGTGCATAGCGCTCCAACTCGGCCACAACCGTGCTGTGATAAACCGACAACCGCCCTTCGGCCTTGGTCAGCTCTTCTGCCACAAAATATCCAAAGGCGACACGATAGACGAACACCCCGATCACCACCGTGGCCAGAACAGACGCGATCAACGGTTTTCGCAGCATATCTCTCCCCTTGCTGGCCGTCACGCTAGCCAATCGCCCTGCAACTGTGAATGCCCCATTTCGCCCGCTTGCCAAACTGCGCGCCCCGGCCTAGCGTTCACCCATGTCCCGCTTTGCCCCGCTCCCCGACCCGCCCTATTACGCCGTCATCTTTACCGCACAGCGCACCGACGGCGATCACGGTTATGGCGCAATGGCCGACAAAATGGTCGAAATGGCCGCGGAACAAAGTGGGTATCTGGGTGTTGAAACCACTCGGGACGAGGCTGGGCTTGGCATCACCGTCAGCTATTGGGCCGACGAAGACGCGCTCAAGAACTGGAAACAGGTCAGCGAGCACATGCTGGCGCAAAAGCTCGGAAAAACACGGTGGTACGAGTATTACACCTTGCGTGTCGCCAAGGTGGAACGGGCCTATAGCGGCCCCAAGGGGCGCTAACTTGGTTTTGAAATCAATGACTAGGGCTGCACCCGCCTATGGTGAGGCGGATCAGGCGCTGACCGGTGTTTCGCCGAACACTAGACTGTCAGGAAACCGACGGATCCATTTGAGGTCCAAATTTGACCCCACTCAAAGCCCCAAAATCACCTTCACGTAATTCTGGGTCTCTTTATAAGGCGGCACCCCGCCGTATTTCTTCACCGCCGCTGGCCCCGCATTATACGCCGCCAACGCCAGACGCCACGATCCAAACTTGCGATACTGCTTGCTCAGATAGCGCGCGCCGCCTTCAAGGTTCTGCTTTGGATCAAGCGGATCAACCCCCAGCCGCTTGGCCGTCCCCGGCATCAATTGAGCCAGCCCCAGCGCGCCTTTGTGCGACTCCGCATTGGCGTTCCAGTTGCTTTCCTGCTGCACCAGCTTCAGGAACAAATCCACCGGCACCCCATGCAGCAACGCTGCCTGACGCGCCATATCCAGATATGGACCTTTGTATTTACCGTTATAACTGCCATCGCCCCACTTTGACGGGGTATAAATCGGCACAGGTTTCAGACGCACCGAATTGCGATACTGCTCAGACGCGCGCCCATCCAGCACCTTGGTCTGGCTCTTGAATATCCGCGAGGAACTTTTGCTGGAAACACTCTGCGCCATGGCCGGAGCCACCACAAACGTGGCCACTACTGCTACACCAATCAACTTCCACACCATAGGGTTCGACCGCCTCACACCGTCTTTTGCGCAGTTCTATACCATTTTTTGGCAATTTTGCCAGAACATCCATTCACCTGCCGCACCAGACGGCCAATTTCCGCCCTTGGCCATATTATTCTCGTCGGGTTTTCCACAAGAATCCGCTTCCCATTTGCGCGCGGCAATGGTGTATGGTGGGCAGAATTTACCAATAACAAACCGAGGAGACAGGGCATATGGCCGGTTCCGTCAACAAAGTGATCATCGTGGGCAACCTGGGGCGCGACCCCGAGGTGCGTACCTTCCAGAACGGTGGCAAGGTCTGTAACCTGCGCATCGCCACTTCCGAAACATGGAAAGACCGCAACACCGGCGAACGCCGCGAGCGCACTGAATGGCACTCGATCGCTATCTTCTCCGAAGGTTTGGTCCGCGTCGCGGAGCAATACCTGCGCAAAGGCTCCAAAGTTTACCTCGAAGGCAAACTGCAAACCCGCAAATGGCAGGACCAGTCCGGTCAGGACCGTTATTCAACTGAAATCGTGCTACAGGGCTTTGACGCTACACTGGTCATGCTTGACGGCCGTTCCGGCGGTGGTGACGGCGGCGGCTTTGGCGGTGGCTCAGGTGGATATGATCAGGGCGGCAGCTCTGGCGGCTATGATCAGGGCGGCAGTTACGGCGGTGGCTCTTCCTCCGGTGGCAACTACGGCGGCGGCAACCAAGGTGGTCCATCCGGTGGCAGCGCGCCGTCGCGCGACCTGGACGACGAAATCCCGTTCTAAGCCACAGGTAACAGCATGACCGAGTTCCCCGATTTTTCCCGTGCCCTGACCGACCGCCTTGTCGCCTATTGCGCCATCGACAGCCAAAGCGACGAACAGTCTCCCGCTCAGCCCAGCACGGCAATCCAGCTTGACGTTCAACGCCACCTTGTGGCCGAACTCGAACGGATCGGGGCCTCGGACATCCAGCTGACAGACTACGGCGCAGTACTGGCCACCGTGCCCGCAACAAACACCGCAGCGCCCACAATCGGGCTCTGCGCCCATGTCGACACCGCCCCGCAATTCAACGCTACTGGTGTAAAGCCGCGTGTGCACGCGGGCTGGGACGGGTCCGACATCACCTATCCCGATAATGCCGACCTCGTGCTGCGCCCGTCCGAGCGCCCCTATCTGGCGACCAAGACCGGCCATGATATCATCACTGCCTCCGGCCTCACCCTATTGGGTGCAGATGATAAATCCGGCGTGGCCATCATTATGACAGTGGCCGAGCACCTGCTCACCACCCCCGGTCTCTCCCATGGCAAACTCCGTCTTGCATTCACCCCGGACGAGGAAATCGGGCGCGGCGTCGATCCGCGCCTGCCGTCCGATTTTGGCGTCGAATTTGCCTATACGCTCGACGGTGCCCGCGTGGGTGAAATCGAATATGAGAGTTTTTCCGCAGATGGCGGCGTTGCCACCATCACCGGCGTTTCGGCCCATCCGGGCTATGCCAAAGACAAACTGGTCAACGCCCTACATGTCGCGGCCCATATCGTGGACGACCTCGATACCGACGGCGAAACACCAGAAACCACCGATGCCCGAGACGGGTTTATCCACTGCTACGGGATCGAAGGCGGATCTTCTACGGCCACCTTGCGCTTTATCCTGCGTGATTTCGAAATGGACGGGCTCGCCGCCCGCCGCGCGCGCCTGACCGCCGCTTGCGCCGCCGCAGAGGCCGCCTTTCCCGGCGCTACCGCTGATCTGGAAATATCCAAACAATACCGCAACATGCGCTACTGGCTTGAAAAAGACATGACCCCGGTTGATCTGGCCCGCGATGCCTGTCGCGACGAAGGGTTAGAGCCGCGCTCTGTCCCGATCCGGGGCGGCACGGATGGATCACGCTTCACCGAACTCGGGGTGCCCTGCCCTAATCTCTTTACTGGAATGCAGGATATCCACGGCCCGCTGGAATGGATCAGCGCCCAGGACATGGCCTGCGCCACCCGCGTGTGCCTCAGATTGCTAACGCGTGCCGCCAACTAATACCGGTAAGTGCCTGTTCATCTGGCGCGCGCCGACCTAGGCCGCGAACCAGCGGTACTACCGCGCTGACAACGCGTCTTCCAGCAGCACTCGCACCGTCTCGCGCGGAACATCTGCCGTGACAAACGCCTGCCCAATCCCGCGCGCCAGAATGAACCGCAACTGCCCGTCGACAACCTTCTTGTCCTGTCCCATCAGGTCCAACAACGTCTCGGCATCCGGCAAATCACCCTCAATATCCCTCAGGTCCACCTTCATCCCCATCTCCGCCAGATGCTGACGCACCCGGCTTGGATCTTCCTGCGCACACAGGCCCATCCGATAGCTCAGCTCAAACGCCAGTGCACAGCCAATCGCAACGCCTTCACCATGCAGCAACCGATCACCAAAGCCTGTCGCCGCCTCCAGCGCGTGACAGAACGTGTGCCCCAGATTGAGCAACGCGCGATCGCCCTGCTCAGTCTCATCGCGCATCACGATCTCGGCTTTCATCTCGCAAGACCGCTTAACGGCGGCAATCCGTGCGTCCATGTCGCCCGCTGCCATCGCAGGTGCATGCGCCTCCAGCCAGTCAAAGAATTTGGCATCTCCGAGTAGCCCGTATTTCACCACCTCGCCATACCCGGCCAGAAAATCGCGCGGTGTTAATGTGCCCAGCACATCCACATCCGCCAGCACCAAGGCCGGCTGATGAAACGCCCCGATCAGGTTTTTGCCCTGTGGCGCGTTGATCCCGGTCTTACCGCCCACCGAACTGTCAACTTGCGCCAGCAAGGACGTCGGAATCTGCACGAAACCCACACCCCGCCTCAGCACGGCAGCGGCAAAGCCGGTCAGGTCACCAATAACACCGCCCCCCAACGCCACAACCAGATCACGCCGTTCCACGCGTTGCTCCAGCAACCACTCAACCGTGCGCTCAAAATGTGGCCAGCTCTTGGTGGCCTCACCCGCTGGCAGCACCAGCGCCTCGCATGCGATCCCATCCGCCGCCAACCCGGCGCGCAATGCCTCCAGATGCAGCGCCGCCACGTTTTCATCCGTGACCACACACACTTGCTTGCGCCGCAACATCGGTCCGATCAGCGCGCCCGCCTGCGCCAGCAATCCCGGTCCAATGTGAATGTCATAGGCACGATCACCCAATCCTACATGCACGGTTTCCATTGCCACATTGCTCATGCCTACTTCTCCTTCAGAACGTCGGGGCGCGTTTTCAGCACCTCCAGCACCCGTTCCGCCGTCTGTTCAATCGAAAACTCGGATTCGGTCTTCACCGGCAAATCTGCAAGGCTATAAAGCGGCACCCGTGCCGCAAATATTTCTTCCAGCGTCTTGCGCGGCTCGGGTGTGCGCAACAATGGGCGCGTGTCTTTGTGACGGACACGGCTCCACAACAGATCAATATCCGCGTCCAGCCACACTGCAACACCCTTATCCGAAATCATCTCGCGGTTGCCTTTCGCCAGATAAGCCCCGCCTCCGGTCGACAAAATTCCGCGTTCTTCGTCCAGCAACCGCTCGATCACCTGGCTTTCCTTTTGACGGAAAAACGGCTCGCCATCGCGCTCGAATATCTCAGCAATACTGCGATCTGCTGCCTTCTCGATCTCCGCATCCGAATCCAGGAACGGCACCCCCAGCATTTGCGCGAGGGCGCGCCCCACGGCTGTTTTTCCAGCCCCCATCATGCCCACAAGGACCACTGTCTTTTTGAGTTCAAACCGCATCGAATGCCCCTAAAAAAACCCGCCCCATCGGCCAAGCCTTGCCCAAATTCCCACTTTGCGCATTGAATGACGTGATCTTGCAAAAAAGGCCAGTTATAAGTTGGGAAAAACGGGCAGGAAAATCGGGGAAAACCATGGGCAAACTACTACGGGCCATACTATTCTTAATCGTGTTGGCAGCGATTGCTCTGGTCGGATACGCGTATCTTGGCCCAATGTTCGGCGCGGATTTCTCTGCGCCGCAATCGGAAACCCGCATCCCCGTTGAACTGAATGGCAGTTAAAACACCCCTCTTTGCGGCGCTTTTGCTGTCCGCCAGTACCGCAATCGCCCAAGACTCTCCGCTTTCGGCCATAGACTGGCTCAATCCGACACCGACGGTCACAACTGATATCGGCCTGCCCACAGGGGAACCACCTGTCACCTCTGGGATCGCCATCCCCAGCATTGATACCACCACGCTTGATCAACAAGGGCGCGACTCAGTTGGGTTGCTGCCGTCTTCTGTTACTGGATTGCCTGCAACCCTGTGGTCACACTCCAACGCCGCTGGATTGGCCAATCAAGTGGCCGATCTGCGCCCAGAGGTGCTCCCGGCGATGCAGGCGCTACTCTACACCCTGCTTCTGGCCGAAGCCAACGTGCCCGCCAATGCAGGCGATGCAAACGCACTGTTGCTGGCGCGTATAGACAAACTGGTCGAGATGGGCGCGCTGGAACAGGCCGCCGCGCTGTTGGAACGCGCCGGACCCGACACCCCAGACCTTTTCACCCGATGGTTCGACGTCACCCTCCTCATGGGACAGGAAGACGCCGCCTGCGAGCGCCTGTCAGCCGCGCCGCACCTCACGCCTGGCTACGGCGCGCGCATCTTCTGCACCGCGCGCAACGGCGACTGGCGCGCAGCGGCGCTCACACTGGATACCGCCAACGCGCTGGATCTCATAGATGAGGAAACCGACGCACTGCTGCTGCGCTTCCTCGACCCGGAACTGTTTGAGGGCGAACCGCTGCTCTTTGCAGCCTCCGAGCCCACGCCCCTCAAATTCCGGCTTTATGAGGCCATTGGCGAAGGTCAAACCACCGCCACCCTGCCGCGTCCCTTTGCGCATGCTGATCTCCGCGAAACCGCCGGCTGGAAGGCCCAGCTGGATGCTGCTGAGCGCCTCGCGCGCACCTCTGCGCTGCATGAAAACCGACTGCTCGGCATCTACACCGAGCGCCAGCCAGCCGCCTCCGGTATGATCTGGGACCGGGTCGGCGCACTTCAGGCGTTTGATGCGGCCATTACCGCGCGCGACGCAGGCGCCGTGGCCGAAACCTTGCCCGGCGCTTGGGCCGCGATGCAGCAGGTTCATCTCGAAGTGCCTTTTGCCCGCCTGTTTGGCGCCGACCTCCTGACCCTGCCATTGCAAGGCGTCACCGCCCGGCTGGCCCGTGACATTGCACTGCTATCCGCCGATTATGAGCGCGCCGCCCATGCCGGACCGCGCGATTTCCTAGCGGGTCTGGCGCTGGGCGTTCCCCAACGCCAGCCTCAGGATGCAACCCACCGCGCCATTGCCGATGCATGGCACGGCGCTGGTGTGCCACAAGAGCTGTCGACAATGCTGGCCCGTGGTCAGCTGGGCGAAGTGATCCTGCGCGCCATGTCCCTCATGGATGACGGTGCCGCCGGTGACCTCGGCGCGCTGACCGAGGCACTGGCCACTCTGCGCGCCGTTGGCCTCGAAGACACCGCCCGCCGCGCCGCACTTCAGGTCGCTTTGCTGGACACCAGAGGATAATCATGGACGCCCTGCGCTGGATCTCAACCTTTCTCGATGCTCAGGCCGCCGATCTTGGCGCGGCACAAAACACGCAACTCGCCTATGCCCGCGATCTGCGCCTGTTTGCGGATTGGGCGACACACAAGTCGCTCGCCTTTGATACGCTCTCCCGTGAGAATATCGAGGCTTATCTTGTCTCATGCGACGCCGAAGGACTGTCTCAGGCCACCCGCGCCCGTCGTCTGTCCTCGATCAAGCAACTCTACAGGTTTGCTTTTGAAGAAGATTGGCGCAGCGACAATCCTGCCATTCAGATCAAAGGCCCCGGTCGCGCCAAACGTTTGCCCAAAACACTTGAGGTTATCGAAGTTGACCGCTTGCTCGACGCAGCACGTAACTCTGGGCGCAACACAGCGGACCGCCTGCGCAACACCTGCCTGATGGAGTTGCTTTACGCAACCGGTATGCGCGTGACCGAGCTTGTCAGCCTCCCGATCTCTGCCGCGCGCGGTGATCCACGCATGTTGCTGGTCAAGGGCAAGGGCGACAAGGAACGCATGGTACCGCTCTCTCCGCCCGCGCGGGCGGCGCTCGCTGCGTGGCTCAAAACCCGCGACGAGTACGAAGAAAAGCAACGTAGCAAAGGCAAAGCCCCCTCGCCGTTCCTGTTCCCGTCTCGCGGCAAATCCGGTCACTTAACTCGGCATCGCTTTTATATGCTGATCAAAGAGCTGGCCGTTGCAGGCGGGGTCTCTCCGGACAAGGTATCACCCCACACGCTGCGCCACGCCTTTGCCACGCATCTTTTGGCCAACGGCGCCGATCTGCGATCGATCCAGACTCTATTGGGCCACAGCGATGTCGCCACCACCGAAATCTACACCCATGTGCTTGATGAACGCCTGCGCGACCTCGTGCTCGATCATCACCCGCTGGCGCGTGACGATTCCCGCAAATCCGACGGCAAAACATCCTCAGACGGCCAATAGCCACTCAACAGCGCCCGGTCATACCCTTGGGTCAGGCCCGCCCTTTGCATTTCTGCAAAAGCCTCCCGCGCGTCATACCGCAAATCGCAGATTTCAATGCCGTTTTCTGACAAAATCGCAAAGCTTGTCGCCTGCAGCCCGTTATGGGGCGGCATTCCAATCACCCCGGCATTGACCCACATCACCCCGGCGACCTCCCGCCGAAATGCAATGCCTGAATGCCCGGCCACCACCATGTCCACCGGCCCCGCCGCGGCCTCAATCGCCGCTACCTCCTCGGCAAAAACCGCCTCGGGTGACGTCTCCCAGATAAACCGGGCGATCTCTGTGACGCCGCCATGGATCACCGCCACCCGTCGCCCGGCGTGACGGAAAACGACCATCCCGGGCAAACCCGCCATCCAAACCCGCGCCGCCACATCGACCTCCCGGCTCACGTGCGCAAACCAACCCGCTGATAACAAATCACAGGCCGTCCCGGCCTCAAACCCACAGCCGCAGTCCATCGCTTCCGCTGCCAATTGCACCTCGCAATTGCCCGCCACAACAACACATCCCCAGGCGCGCAACGCCGCCACCGTCTCTCGGGGTTGTCCGCAATACGCCGTCACATCTCCGGTACAGATCGCATTGCCCGCCAGAATCCCGCGCTCGGCCGCTTCGCCCAACACCGCTTCACTGGCCTGCAAATTCGAATACGGCCCGCCAAAAAGCAGAACATCACCCTGCAACGTGCCCAAATCCTGCATCTCTTGCACCCGATCCTCCTTGAATGCGCGCCCATCGCACCCCATAACCCAATCAGGTAAAAGGAATTGTTGCACCATGGAAGTCACAAGCGCGGCACTGGAAACGGGTCTGGACAGTACGTTCTGGATCACCGCCGGCTCAATCATCGCCCTTCTGGTCCTCTCTGCGTTTTTCTCAGGCAGCGAAACAGCGCTGACCGCCGCCTCGCGCGGCAAGCTGCGTGTGCAGGCCGACAAGGGCAATCGCGGCGCCACCCGCGCGCTCGACATTACAGAGGACAGCGAACGCCTGATCGGCTCCGTGCTCCTGGGCAACAACCTCGTCAATATCCTCGCCGCCTCGCTCGCCACCGCGCTCTTCACCCGCGCCTTCGGCGAGAGCGGCGTGGCGTTGGCCACCCTTGTGATGACCCTGCTTGTGTTGATCTTTGCCGAGGTGCTGCCCAAAACCTACGCCATCACCGCGCCGGAAACCGCCGCCTCTCGGGTCGCAGGCCCGATCAGCCTTGTCGTGCGCATATTTGCCCCCGTTGTGTCTGCCGTGCGCCTGCTCGTGCGCGGCGTGCTGCGTGTCTTTGGCGTACAAACGGACCCCGACAGTAACATCCTTGCCGTGCGCGAAGAAATCGCCGGCGCCATTCAGCTCGGCCACTCCGAAGGCATTGTCGAAAAGGAAGACCGCGACCGCATCCTTGGCGCGCTCGACCTGTCGGACCGCGCCGTCGAAGAGATCATGCTGCACCGCTCTGGCATCGAAATGATTGACGCAGACAGCGACCCGGCCGACGTACTGGCCCAATGTCTCGAAAGCAACCACACGCGCCTGCCGGTGTTCAAGGACGACCCGGAAAACATCATCGGCGTTATCCACGCCAAAGACCTGTCCCGCGCCATGCACAAACAACTGATCGACGATCAGGGCCGCATGTCCACATTGGCGCAATTTGACGTGATCAAAGTGGCCTCAGAGCCCTACTTTGTGCCCGAAACCACGTCGCTAGACGACCAGATGCGCCAGTTCCTGCGCCGCCGCTCGCATTTTGCCCTCGTGGTTGACGAGTACGGCTCGCTTCAGGGGCTGATTACGCTCGAAGACATCCTCGAAGAGATCGTTGGCGAAATCACCGATGAATTTGATGCGGACGGCGACCATCAAATTGGTCGGTCCGATGACGGACAATTCCTGATCGAAGGCGCCATGACCATCCGCGATCTCAATCGCGCGACCGATTGGAACCTGCCCGATGACGAGGCCAACACCATCGCCGGGCTGGTGATTCACGAAGCTCAGATGATCCCCTCCGTCGGTCAGGTCTTTTCGTTCCACGGCTTCCGCTTCGAAGTTACAGGCCGGACAGACAACCGTATCACCGACCTCAAAATCCGCCGGCTTTAGAACTCGGGTTTGGCTGCGATCAACTTATGTGATCATCCAGCACACAAAACGTCATAATCTCGGCCTTGCGCGTTCATGAGCAAATCGACATTGCTGATTGGGTCTCAACCAGTGGAATCGGCGCGTCATGAACAACCTCTATGGCATCCTCCTCATCGTCGCCGCCATGGTCGGCTTTTCCATCGAAGACATTTTTATCAAACAATTGTCTGACCCGTTGCCGACCGGGCAAATCCTACTGGTTCTGGGGCTGGGCTCTTGTATCATCTTTGGTGGGCTTGCCATCTTTAATCGTCAAAACATATTTGCGCGCGCAGCCTGGACACCGATGATGTTAGTACGGGCTTTGGCAGACGGTATTGCCGCGATGTTTTTTGCCTCCGCTTTGGGGCGCGTTGACCTGTCAACCGTGGCCGCCGTTTTCCAGACCCTACCGCTCGTCATCACCCTTGGCGCAGCGCTGTTTCTGGGGGAACAGGTCGGCTGGCGTCGTTGGAGCGCGATCGCCGTTGGTTTTTGCGGCGTCCTTCTGATCATCCGGCCCGGTTCAATCGCGTTTGATCCCAACACTCTGCTGGTGCTTGGTGCTGTGATCACTATCGCGATCCGCGACCTGATTACCCGGCGCATCGACATCACGGTCTCCTCAAGTGTTGTTTCCTTCCAAGGATTTGCATCGCTCGCTGTGGCGGGTATCGTTCTACTATACGCCACCTCACGCCCACCCGCTCCGATTGGTACTTCCGAGGCTGCGATGTTCGCTGCGGCCATCCTGTTTGGTGCTGCTGCGTATTGGGGCATTGTCACCGCAATGCGCATTGGCGAAGCATCGGTTGTGGCGCCCTATCGTTACACCCGCCTCTTATTTTCCATCGTCGGCGGAATGCTGGTGTTTGGCGAGAGGCCCGACATGCTCATGCTTGCCGGTGCAACGCTGATCATCGGTTCCGGCCTTTATACATTCCTGCGCGAACGCATCCGCGCAGAGACCCCAGCATAGAATTTCTGCAACGGTTAGCCCTACCGGTACCGCCCCCGGTCAAAACCAAGCGTCGCCAGCGGTTTACTTGGCGTCACGCCCTGCTATAGCTCTGCCCGAAACAACTTTGCCATTTCGGGGACATTTCCATGAGCACAATCATCGACATTCACGCGCGTGAGATTTTGGACAGCCGGGGGAACCCGACGGTTGAGGTGGACGTGATCCTCGAAGATGGCACGTT
>NZ_PYGJ01000019.1 GCF_003014475.1 Shimia abyssi
GTGATCGTCGCCATCAACAAGGACGAAGAGGCCCCCATCTTCCAGGTCGCAGACTTCGGTCTCGTCGAAGACCTCTTCAAAGCCGTGCCTGAACTCATTGAAAAGATTCCATCATGAGCATCAGCCACTCCCGCCCCACCCTGACCTATGCCGCCGCCAGTCAAATGGTGGCCACAGCCATCGCGCACGCATCTGCAAATGGGTGGAGTATCTCGGTGGCGGTTCTGGACAACTCCGGGCAGGTACTCGCCTCTGGCCGTATGGACAATGTGCCTGCGCAAATTCTCGATTTTGCCAGCGACAAAGCCTACACGGCGATGCTCGGCAAAACCAGCCTCGCCTTTGGCGAACGCATGGCCGAGTTAAAGTCACTGGAAATGGGTGTGCCCAATCGCGCCCGCCTGATCACATGGGAAGGCGGCGTGCCGGTTATGGAAAATGACACCCAGATCGGTGCAATTGGTGTCTCGGGCGCCGCCGGTCACGAAGATGCAGCCTGTGCAAACGCGGCCATCGCTGCGATCGGGCTTTAACTATAGGCCCGTTCAGGCAGCTCAGCTTTTGGCAATGGATCAAGGCCGCGGATCATATCGGCGGCCTTTTCTGCGATCATAATAGTTGGTGCGTTGGTATTGGACGAATTAATTACGGGCATGATCGAGCTGTCACACACGCGCAGACCCTCAATCCCGCGCAACCGCAGCTCAGGATCAACTACGGCCATGTCATCCAACCCCATCTTGCAGGTGCCCACAGGATGGTGATCCGTCTTTGCCATCGTGCAGGCATAGTCAAACAACGCGTCTCGCGTCTTCACGTCCTTACCGGGTAATGCTTCGGCCTTGACGTATGGTTTCAACGCCGGCTGCGCCAAAATTTCCCGCGCTATCTCAAGCCCGCGCAACGACATCTCCAGATCATATGGATCAGCCCAATAATTCGGATCAATCAACGGAGCATCTTCTGGATTAGCCGACGCCAGCGTAACAGAACCGCGCGACCGGGGCCGCAAGAACGCTGAATTCAGCGTGATCCCGGCGTTCTCCAACGCCACGATACCGGATTCGATCCCTGATCCCTGCCCCAGATGAAATTGAATGTCCGGAGAGGACGCGTCTGCGTCGGCATAGGAAAATCCACCAGTTTCGAACAAAGACGACGACACTGGGCCTGTTTTGAACAACATGTATTGCAACCCAGCCAGCACTGTGCGGTCCAGCCGTTGTACCCCGTCATAGCTATGCGGCCCCGTACACTCGGCTAGCGCACAAATATCCACGTGATCCTGAAGGTTCTGCCCCACTCCGGGCAGATCATGCACAACATCGACACCCGCGTCGCTCAGATGCTGAGCTGGGCCAATCCCCGACAAAAGCAATAACCGTGCCGAACCAATGCCACCAGATGTCACGATTACCTCTCGCCGGGCCCGATACAGCATTCCGGCGCTACCTTCATGTAGTTCGACACCCACCGCACGCGCTTTCTCCACAACCACACGCCTTGTCCGGACTCCGGTTTTCAGCGTCAAGTTTGCGCGATCCATCGCTGGGCGCAAAAATGCGGTCGCGGTCGAAGATCGTCGGACATCCCGCTGTGTCAGCTGATAAAACCCCACGCCCTCTTGGGATGCGCCGTTAAAGTCAGGGTTGTACGGCAATCCATACTCCTGCCCTGCACGTATGAAGGCATCACACACCGGAAGCGCGCCGCGCGGCATCGACACGCCCAATGGGCCTTCTGTCCCATGATACGCATCACCTATCCGCTCGTTCCCCTCGGATCGCGAAAAATACGGCAGTACTTCGGAATAGCTCCAACCTTTGCACTGTTCCTGCCCGGCCCAGTTGTCATAATCCAGCGCATTGCCACGCGTGTAAATTTGCGCGTTTATAGACGAGCCTCCGCCAATAACTTTGGCCTGTGTAAACCACAGCGCCCGTCCCTTCATGTGTTTTTGCGGAACTGTTGACCAACCCCAACTGGCAATGCCCTTTGTCATTTTTGCAAAGCCCGCAGGCCAGTGAAACAATCGGTTTCGATCGCGACCACCCGCCTCCAGTATCAGCACGGTCACATCAGGATCTTCGGACAGCCGATTGGCTAGCACACATCCCGCAGACCCTGCCCCGACGATGATGTAGTCAAACTCTGTCTGCGCCATGCTTCGCCTCCCCGCTCAACACTACTTAGTGTAGTCTGACCAGTTAGGTCGCCCAATAATCCAACACTGTTACTGTCTCGACATATTGGCCCACCCAATCTGCAAACGCAGCGTGATCAGGGTGCGGCAGATACGCGTCGCGCGCAGCTTCAGTCGCGAAATCGAGCAAAAAGCAATGGCTCAAGCCGTTGTTCAACCCTTCCGGAGAGTTGTTCACACCCCATTCCAGCGCCTCAATTCCGGGAACCAAACCTTTCAACGCCACAAACCGCTCGACAATCTCTTGAACCACACCTTCGCTGACACCGTCTTTAAACCCCAACATAACCACGTGGCGCAAAACTGTCTTGGTCATCCCTCGTCCCCTCAATTTGGCGACGCACAGTCGCGCATTCATGCCAGAAAAGCCCACTGGAGCAACCCAACAAGTAACCAATTGGTTATTTGCTCATATTCCGTTTGTCAAGCATCAAGCCAATCCTCATGCATCATGGTTTTTCAAGTGTGGTTAAGCGAACCCTTCGACCATATAAAAAGCGCATCGGCCTGGACCAGATTGCCTTCACGCCTAGTTACACAACTTGGTGTTTGGGCATGAGGCGAACCCACCTAACCGTTGCTTTAGAAAACCGGCTTAAACCCGGTGACAGACTGTTCTTATGGCAGTTTTCATGACCACAGATATCGCGCCCGGCTTGATGCCCTTCAACGCTCACGCCTCATCGCTGTGACCGACCCCAAAAGACACAGTTACCGTTTGCAACGCTCTCTATGGTCATTTGGAACAATAACTATCAAAGGGCCATTTTCGACCAAATGCCCTACGCCCTACGCGTTTTCCCTATCTAATCATCAATTGAAGGCAAGGATAAAGGCGCGGCTCCTTGTCACCATGCGCGGTTACGGTGCGTCTTATTATGTGAGTATCAGACAGATACGCGTTCA
Organism: Shimia abyssi; assembly: GCF_003014475.1. Taxonomy (GTDB): domain Bacteria; phylum Pseudomonadota; class Alphaproteobacteria; order Rhodobacterales; family Rhodobacteraceae; genus Shimia; species Shimia abyssi. Next base: position 3,110 of record NZ_PYGJ01000019.1, read on the forward strand.
GAACCGGCAAAATGCATCGCGAATTAAGGTGAATGGCGGTGCTGGGAGACCAATGCGAACCAGTCTCTACTAAAATGGCGGCACGCGAGAGCACCCGGCGAACTCCGGGCGATTTCCTAACTTTCTGAATTTTCTCGGTTTTGATCGAGTGAAGCGACTTCGAACTGAACGTCGCTCTACTCATGAGTGCCCCGCACCTGGTGCGAAACGCCGCCTACTCGTTTTCACCAACCCCTGCCTCGGAAGTTCCGAGAAGGCCGTCCAAGACCTGAAGCAACTGAAGAAGGGTCTGGCGGGTTTCGTGAAGTCCCGCCCCCATCCTCAACTCACCTCGCCCGGCCAGCGAGAGCACGGCTGCCAAAACCTCGTTCGAATTCCGCATGAGCTCGACCAGGTGTTCTCCAGCCGGACCGTGGGAGCCCGCAAGCCAGTTCTTGGCCGTTCGCTCCGAGACCCCCGTCCAGCGCATCACGATCTTGATCGCCCGATGAGATCCGCCCAGCTCCCCCTTCAACGCCGCCGCAATTGCCATTTGGTATTTTAATCGATCGACCTTCCATTCGTCGTCATCTGGAAAAGTCTTGCCCATCTTAGGAAACATTTTTCCGAACCTCCGCGTCTATGCTTCGGCCCTATGGAATCACAGGCATTCCTACCGATTTGGCAAAGGCGAAAAATGAAGGGCTCGGCACTTGAGCTGGAGGGACGGACATGACCAGAGCGCAATGGCTCCAAAGGGAGCGCCGCCTCGGCGCGCCGCTCAATACGTCCGCATGTCGACAGAGCACCAACGCTATTCGACCGAGAACCAGTCGGACGCGATCGCACATTACGCAGAACAACGCGGTATCGAGATCGTCCGTACCTATTCGGATGAAGGAAAGAGCGGTCTGAGGATCGAGGGTCGTGACGGGCTCAAGCAGCTCATCGACGATATTCAATCCGGTCGCGCAGACTACGAGGCCGTGCTGGTGTACGACATCAGCCGCTGGGGCCGGTTTCAGGATGCGGACGAGAGCGCCTATTACGAATACATCTGCAAACGCGCCGGTATCTCCGTCATCTACTGCGCCGAGCAGTTCGAAAACGACGGCAGCCCGGTCTCAACGATCGTCAAAGGCGTCAAACGCGCCATGGCTGGAGAGTACAGCCGCGAACTTTCGCAGAAAGTCTTCACGGGCCAATGCCGCCTGATCGAACTCGGCTATCGCCAAGGCGGTCCGCCCGGCTTCGGCCTGCGGCGCATGCTGATCGACGAGCATGGGGGCGCGAAAGGCATCCTGGAGCGTGGCGAGCACAAGAGCATTCAGACGGATCGCGTCACCCTTGTACCGGGACCCGCGGAAGAGATCGCTGTCGTCCAAGAGATCTTCCACACCTTCGTCAAAGATCGCAAATCCGAAACCGAAATTGCCGAGGCTCTGAATGCCCGCGGCATTCTAACGGACCTCGACCGCGCTTGGACACGCGGGACCGTGCATCAAATCCTGATCAACGAGAAATACATCGGCAACAATGTCTGGAACCGGAGTTCCTTCAAACTGAAGAAGCGGCGTGTCCAAAACGATCCCGAGATCTGGGTTCGAGCCGAGGGCGCTTTCGAGGGGATCGTCGATCCTGATCTCTTTGCCGCCGCAAACGCCATCATCAACGCGCGATCGAGCAAACTCACTGACGATGAAATGCTCGAGGGTCTGAAGGAGGTGTTCGAGGCCGAGGGTTTTCTGTCTGGTCTCGTTATCGATGAAGCCGAAGCGTTGCCATCGAGCAGCGCGTACCGATCACGGTTTGGCAGCCTGCTACGCGCCTACCAACTCGTCGGGTTTAAGCCAGATCGGGACTACAGATACATTAAGATCAATCGACGCTTGCGCGAGCTCCATCCGGATATTGTCGCTGAGACGATTGCCGGCATCGAAGCTTCAGGCGGCAAAGTAGAACGGCATCCCCGAACTGACCTGCTCACCATCAATGGTGAATTCACCGCGTCTCTCGTCATCGTCCGTTGTAACGAAACCAACGCCGGTTCTCTCCGGTGGAACATCCGCTTTGACATGAGTCTCAAACCCGACATCACGATTGCTGTTCGAATGGATCGGCCAAACCAACGGCCGCTTGACTACTACCTGCTCCCAAGCCTCGACATGACCCTCCCCCGCATCCGCCTGGCCGAGCACAACGGTTTGTCGCTCGATGCGTATCGCTTCGAGACGCTCGACCCCTTGTTCGACATGGCGGTCCATGTCCCAGTATCGGAGGTGGCCTGATGCCAGACCCGCAATCGCAAACCGCTGAATTGATCCCGATGGTTCGCATCACCGTGGTGAACCCGCGCGTGAGGAACCGAAAGGCATTTCGGGAGATCGTCGACAACATTTCTGAGCTCGGTCTGAAACGGCCAATCACCGTCGCAGCACGAAACGGCGAAGATGGTTTGCGTTATGATCTCGTTTGTGGACAGGGACGCCTCGAGGCCTTCGAGGAGCTCGGCCAAACGGAAATCCCTGCGATCGTCATCGACGCCAGCAGCGAAGATTGCCTGATGATGAGCCTCGTAGAAAACCTGGCACGCCGTCAGCATCGGGCTCTCGACCTTCTGCGCGATATCAAAGGGTTGAAGGAACGCGGCTACTCTGGCCCAGAAATCGCGCGCAAAACCCAGCTTTCTCTCAAGTATGTCCGCGGTGTCCTTCGGCTCCTCGAGAGCGGCGAGCACAGACTGCTCAGAGCCGTTGAAAGCGGAAAGCTTCCGGTCAGCGTTGCCGTCGATATCGCTGAAGCAAAAGATACCGAAGTGCAGGACGTTCTGCGGCAGGCTTATGAGAACAACCAACTGCGCGGCGGTCGACTGATGGCTGCAAAGCGCCTGGTCGAGGCACGTCAGCAATACGGTAAAGGACAACCAACCGCGGATCGGACGAAGAGACGTACGCTGTCCGTGGATAGCTTGATCCGGACCTACCAAAACGACGTCGAGAAGAAACAAGTTCTTCTGCGTAAGGCTACCGCGACCCGCAACGAGCTTATGTTCATCACAGAAGCCCTGCGCAAACTCCTGAATGACGAAAACTTTGTCACGCTTCTCAGGGCCGAAGGGTTGGCGACGATCCCCAAGCACCTCTCTGACCGCCTGGCCGCTCGACCGGGAGACCTCTGATGACGCGATCCGGACGCTCTAAACCGATCAACATGGCGTTTGAAAAAGAGCTCATTCAACTGCCGCTCGAAAAAATCTGCCCGATCTATGCGTTACGGAAAGAAACCAAGGATACGGTGAAATACCGCCAGGTCGTCGCCTCCATCAAAGAAGTCGGGCTTGTCGAGCCCCTGGTCGTCGTACGCGACCAATCCGATCCCGAGAAATACATGCTGCTCGATGGACACGTGCGCCTCGCAATACTGAGCGACCTCGGCGACAAGGACGCCCCTTGTCAGGTTTCGACTGACGACGAGGCCTTCACCTACAACAAACGCATCAGCCGCCTCGCCACCATTCAGGAACACAAGATGATCTTGAAGGCGCTCGAACGCGGCGTTCCCGAAGAACGGCTGGCGCGGGCGCTCAATGTGAACGTCAAATCTTTGCAGGACAAAAAGCGACTTCTGGATGGGATCTGCCCGGAGGCAGCTGAGCTTCTCAAGGACAAGCAGGTCGCGCTGACCGGATTCCAAATTCTCAAGAAAATGAAGCCGATGCGCCAGATCGAAGCCGCGGAGCTGATGGTGACGATGAACAAGTACACCGTTAACTACGCCCGCTCACTTTTTGCGGCGACTCCGGCGAGCCAACTAAAAGACCCCAAGAAGCCCAATGCGGTAAAGGGGATCTCACGTCAGCAGCTTGAAATGATGGAGCGCGAGTCCGCGAACCTGGAGCGAGAGTTACGCCTGGTCGAGGACACCTATGGCAGTGATCACCTTGATCTGGTTCTCGCGCGTGGCTACGTCTCCAAGCTCATCACTAATGCACGCGTCACACGGTATCTCGAAATGTACCATTCCGAGTTTCTGCCTGAGTTTGAAAAGATCACTGAGACGGAGGCCCTCGCCTCCTGATCGAGGCAGTTCGGTCAATTTCGGCTGAACTGCATAAGGGGACCCGGACCCATTGAAGCGCGGGGACCGCAGGAGACGCCGCACGGTGGGGCGGATCAAGTGCGGCGGTGGGGATGGCGGCGATCCCGCGCGGGGCCCACCAAGCCAAGATTATCCACTTGGTAACACATGCGAGAATTACTTCGCGCCTGAGCCGGAGCGATTAACCTAACGGAAAGACGCTTCGGCTCATCAGTCTTTGCGTTCTTATACGAATTGTTCCGAATTCAATGGGTTGGAGGAATCATTTGAACCGCTAAACTGCTCTTGAGGTGACCGGAATGGCGCGCGAGCGAGCAGACAGTTTCATATCAAGGTTCTTGTTTCGTGGTTCCAAGGAACGCGAGCAAGAGGCTGTGGGCGCCGATCTTGAGCCTGCGTCCGAAAGCGCCGCCGAGCATGAACTGGTCTGGGCGACGAACGGTGAGCAATCCGTCCAAAAGCTCGTTGAGCGCACTCTGAATGGATCGCACGCTCTCGTCGTGACCGGATACCAGGACTTTTTGTCCGCGATGTCCATCATTCTTCGCGTTCGGCCAAGCATTGTAACCGAGCCCCCTGAAACGATCAGGATCATATTTGGAACGAATACCGACAATCAAAGCCGCATGGACGGTGATGGGCGTGAGCTGTCGGTAGAGGCCCGTGACTATTTCCTCGAAACGCGCGGGTTTTCGCTACGCTCACTCGACGAGTTGCGGGCTGTCCTCGCTTACGATGCGATCGCATCCGGAGCTATCTCGCTTCGTATCTTTGATGGTGACTTAGCTCGAGAACGGTTCGGTCGCACCCACGCAATGCTTCACGCGAAGCTCTTCATCAGTGACACAGGCGCGCTCGCAGGCAGCGCCAACTTTTCGGTCGGCGGCCTTAGACGCAATCTTGAGTACATCGACGAACTTCAAGCGTTTCCTGACCTTGCCGCAACGCGACGACAGGCTGCTGAAGACTTTTGGACGTTAGGCACCGATTGGACCGCACAGGCTCTTGAGATCCTGCGTGCCCTTCTGCGACCTGTAAGCGCCGAAGAAGCACTCGCCCGAACAGTTCACGAAATGACTTCGTTTGCACCGTGGCGCGTCGGTGGTGACGGCGCCGCCGGGCGTCCGCCGCTGCCGTTCCAGACAGATCTCGTCTACGAGGCCGCAGGTACAGCCTACGAGCACGGGTTTGCATTTGTGGAAGCTCCGACAGGTGCAGGTAAGACAGACATCGGCAAGCACTTGGCGACAGTTTTGCCAACGATGCATTCCAGTGTTGTGCATCGACACGGTAACGAACGACCCGATCAAACGCGCAATGGTGCGCTCGGCATCATTCCGGCAAGCGTTCTCAGCAATTGGACCAAGATCAAGCCTTCCAATCTTGATCTCATTAAGCATAGCCAATTATCCCAAAAGAAAGGCGATCAAGCCGAAGAGCTGGCTGAGATCAATCGAGGCGCCCGGTCATCAGCGTCTATGATTGTGGACGAGAGCCATCGATTGAACTCCCGCTATCTCGCCCCGTCGAGACGTTCCCTCGTCTTCGAGCAAAGCCCTGCGATCTGGACGTCGTGCCTGTCAGCGACACTGATGGGAAACCAGGGCTTGGACGGATTGCTCGCCTTCCATGAACGACGTGCGTCGATATATGTACCCCCCGAAATCACCGCCAGGATCGACGACAACCTCAAACGGGGACGCGAGAGAGCACTAGAGTTGAACGCACTCCGCGCTCTCAAGCAGAACTTCGAGGATCGTCAGCGGTCTGGCATGGAAGACATGTTCCTGTCCGAAGCAGACCTCGCGCAACCAATTAAGGAAGCCGAAGAACGTCTTGCGGGCAAACAGCTCGATCCGCGCGAAATCCAGGCCGACATGGCAGACGCACTGGCGCCATATGTCATTAGACGTCAGCGCCACTGCGTCGGAGAATCTAAGAAACGTGGACCAGGTATCTATGCGTACCCTGAGATCGAAAGCATCAGGATCGACGCCGAACTCACGCCCAAGCAATCTGCCATCTTAGACGAAATCAGAAAACTGGCTGAGAGCATCTCGACGGGCACAACTCTTGTATCTGCCGACCCGAAACGAGCGGGCCACACAGAAGTCCGCTTCCATGACAAGGCGCGAATCCACATTCGGAATTTTCTGGCGATCTTGAGGTCGTCAATCACCTTCGCAAGGGAAGATTGGGAACGTAGGCGGGCCTTAGATACAGATGCGCGCGGCCGCACGTCGATTGGCGAGAGCCTTAGACGCTCAGAACGTGAAAGCCGTGGTGGGAAGACCGAAATAATCACTATCACACCGAAGAGCGGCGAGCTTCCTCTCGACAAACGAACGACGACGCCGATTTGTGACCGCATTGGTGAGTTGCTGCAAAGCCCGGAACTTGATGCAATCGATGAGCAGCGCGCCGAATATATGGCAGAGATGCTCGACCTGCATCGGCAAGTGATTTTCCTGTCTGAGCGAATTGGCGTTCTGGAGGTCTATGCACGCCTTCTGTCTTCCCGGAAGGGCCCAAAACCCGATGTGATCCTTGTGGCTGCCAATCATAAACTGGGACCTGGTACCGGCATTACCGTTGCTCGAAATGGTGCAGAAGCCCAAGAATACCTGGCTCTCGACGGCAAGAAGGCGTCCGACGACCACCGCCGAGCCATGTTCATGACCTTTCAAATGGCGGAAGGCATCAACCTCCAACGCGCACGTGCCCTAGGCATCGTCGGCGTGACCTCGGACATCAAGAGCATGCTTCAGGGACTGGGGAGGATCGACCGTATCGACAGCCCACATTCCAAGATCACCTACACCACCTTCGATCTTCCCGGGCTCGTCCTGTCGTCTGACAAAAAAGGCCGTGATCGTATCGAGTCTATCGCTCTGCTTTCGGGGGTCGGTGCGTCAGATCTTGCTGACGAGTATTTGGAATTCTCTGCCGGCGATCTGACAGACCTGATCCTGGAGCAGCACAAGAAACCGCGGCCGCTTCGCCGAAACAACCTCTATGATCTGGTTGAAGACATGCGGCGCAAGCTGCCAGACCATCTCCTCAATTCTATGGAGCGCATCAAGCCCCAAAGCCTTTGGGGCGCTGAGCTGTGTCTTCTCGCTGGCAAGTCACCGATGACCATCATTGCGCTTGGTGGGCGGGCACCATCGCTGGTCGAGGCATCCTATTTGCCTCCCCGGCTGTTGGGCGTCCGCGAGACAGGCGATCGACATGAAATCATCCGAGATCAGCCAGAAGTGACGCGGCTGCTGCGCGAGGCCTATGGCGAGACCGTTAAGGCCGGAAAACACCAGGACAGACCGACAGAAGCCGAGCTGAGTTCTGTGATCGAGGGCCTCCAGCCGACTTTGGAAGGTCTGGCACACTGGGATATTCGTCCCGAGCGCACGGTTTCACTCTTAGAGTCTTTGGATAGGTTTCTCGCGTCGGGCCCCTCCAAGAACCAAGGTTACAATCGGTTTGGGCATCTGACGCTCCCATCTTTGGAGAAACTGGCAGAGGCCTGGGCCCAAGAGCTCGATCCCCACTGGATTGAAGCCAAGAAGGACGTTAGCCAACGCAGCGAAAAAGAAAGAGAGATCCCGGATTATCTGGGGATCGATGCGATTTACGGTTTCTTTGAGCAGCAGCCATCAAAGACTCTCTCAGAAGTGCGTGCTCGAATGGAAGAGTTGTTCGGCGCGGCGGAACAAGCGTCAAGAAACGCAAACACGCAGATCTTGGATAGGGTCGCTGTGATATTTCAGACAAAATCAGCGTCTAAGTAACGAGAGCGATGATGTTGACAGGCATCATTGTCACGGGCTCATGGCAAATGTGCGTTTACTCATTTGTCTGCCGTCTTGCTCATTTTGATCTTCACGATCTTCCCAAGCCTAGTGCAAATGAAGTCTACCCGAAGGCCAGATCCAGTGCTCTTGTCCAAGTCGATCACGAAAGAGGGGGCATCAAAGAAATCATCTAACGAAGGCCGCCTCTCTTGAGCGTGGTGTTCTTGATGAATGCGGTTCTGCGCTTGTTGGTTTCGTGCCGCCTTAAGACAAATTTGAAGTGTGTGTCCGTTTCTTCAAAATCGTCGAGATCGTATAGCGCCAGCTGCGAACCGTCACGGGCACGGAATGCAAAAATATTTCCTCGAGGGATTTCCTTTTTCGGTCGGCCTACCTTGCCGCTGTTGTCTGTACATGGGTGTTTCGGCCAAGGCCAACCAAGGTCATCGAAGAATACACGACCACCGCTCGGGGATTGGTAGAAATACACGGTGTCGCCGCAAACTGGACAAGTCGCATTCGGAACGACGTAGGACTTAATCGATCGGAACGGTCCGCGTTCCGACGATTTGGTCTCCCGGTAGCCTCTACACCGCCCTCCATTAATGTGAATTGGGGTTGGGCGGCCGTCGACGCATCGAAATACGATTGGCTCGCCGCAAACATTACAGGATGGCAAAAGTGCTTCTCACTCCATTTGTCTAATTGGTTAATCACTTAGCAAAGCGAACAAGGTCAACCAACCTAACGTCAGGCTGCGGTACAAACTGAGTGGGAACCGGATGGCTAACTCTAATGATCGCCTCGGGGCCAACGGGCAACGTGACTGTGAAGGCGCTTCTAAAGATAGTACCGTGTCGCCCGGCCAATACCAGTTCATTTTTGTGATGTGCTTCAATCACTTCCGGGTCATGAATCGCAAGATTACACATGGCAATTCGGAAAGATTGGTCTTCCGTGGACCATGCCCGATCCGCGTACCGCTGCACTGCTTTCCCGAAACTGCGTTCAAGTACCGGGCGGGCACGCTCCGGATCGCCACCCTGGAACACTGAATACAGGAAATCCTTTCCATCAACAGCTGCGGCCGATTTATCAGCCTCGAACTCTATGAGTATTGGTGTGTTGTGGTCAGAGCTCCGGTTATGCCGACAAGCGTAGTAAATAGCGCCGGACTCATCTCCGCACCCGCAGACTGCGGCTACGGCTCCAGAACCGGAGCGGGTGTCTTCTATCGATAGATCGTGCTTATCAAAAAGATTGGCCAGGTCGCCAGGATGCTCATGTTCCATGTGCCACCATCCCTGTCCATTGGTTAAACCGTTCTGACAAATATTGGTAACCGTGTGTTCTGCCTTTTTGGCCGGAACCGCAATCCCGCGAAAGAAGCGCATCATGAGTCCTTTTTAATGCCAAGATTTCCAGCAAGTGACCTAAGCTCGCCGATCTATCTTTAAGTAAGGCCCGTGGAATGTTGGCCTGCTCCAACTAGGACCAATCGGAACCTGACTCCACTATTAAGGCATACGCCCTTGTTCCGCCGCCTTGATCCTTCTCTGAAAGACTCTCCGCGTTTCATCAATTTTTTTCATCTGTCGCTAAACCGTCTTCCGCCACCTTAAGCAGATCCCGCCGAACGTGTTCCGTGGTATTCCATCCGTTTCGCAGACGCTCAGATTTCCAACGCTCCGCAATCGCGCTTGCGGCTTTCTCCAAATACTCAGAGCGAAAGAAGTCTGGTGCCTGATTCAGCAGAATCTCTCACTACACAACACTTGCTGCACTCCTGAAAATTACAGTTCCATTTTGACCTTCTCGGATTGTCACATTTGCAGACAAATTCAACAGAGAGACAGCTTGCTCCGAAGGTCGGCCATCGAATCTGTGTCTTGGTTTGCCAACAACCTGCCAAGCGCCAAAGCCTTGGTCAAAATTGATGATTAGTTCTCGTTCGTCCTCAAGCGAAATCACCATTTGTCTTTCATGGGGCAGTTCTCTCTTTGGCTTCATTCTGACCGTCGCGCCCGGGAAAATCTCGGATATAACATCTGACCTAACAGCATCGTCAGGGAAAGCATCGAAGACAGAGTAGGCATTTCTGGCGCTTGGTCCCACGTGAGAAGACTCTATCGATACTTTGACGCTCTTTCCTCTTGCCCCGGGTATGGCACGAAAGACTTCCGCGAATAACCTCAAAGCGAGAGGCGTCAGCAAATAGCGATCTCGGTACGTAATGGATTTAACTCCCGAGCTTTGCATCTTCGCGAAAGTGAGAACATCACTTTGCCTCAAGAGCTGCCAAAAGCCCGATCCAAACTCGGCCACGGGGCCATCTAGCTTAGATTTGATCTCGACGACTTTAGCGTTGCCGCTCATTTGTTGAAGAAGCGATGAAGTGGAAAGGGATTGCGAGTCAGCAATTTGGGGCGCCGGGCCCTTCAAGCAGGGCGATGTCTCTCCCAATCCCCAATTCTCACCTGGGATCGACGCAAGACTATCCGTGGCGGCGATCGCGATCTCTTCATTCGAGCTTGAAATACAGGCTATGATCGGCGTGCCGCCAATCATTGGCAGGGTTTGCAAGTGCATGACGTCTGCGAAAGTCGAAAAGCGATGGAGGCAAAGCGCCTGGTTGAGATCGAAACCCCCGCCCAACAATGCTTTCGATTGCAGAACAATGCGCGGCCTAATCCCGTCTTGAGATACCCGGACGAGCACCTGTTGAAGGGGCCAAACATCCAGATCCCAGGCTTCGTTTTTGACATCACTGTGCAGGAATACCGTAAGATCGGAGAGTTTCCTCGACCGTCTTTGTCGTTCAATCCAGTCTGCAACTGGAAGTCCCACAACCGAAGTCTGAGGTCCGAATACCCGCAACTCATCGGGTAACCTGAATTTCTTCATAAGGCTCCGCATGACCTCGAGGCCGGCTCTCCTGTCGAGCTTGTCGCCGATGAAATTGATATCGGGCCGCAAGACACAGGCGGGACAGCCATTGTCGCAGTCTGCCGAGCAATCGAGAATTATTGCCGCCTGTAGAAGGACATCGGAAAGCCAGTCAGCCTCCGCTAGTCTCGACGAGAGACCAGCTCCACCGGCCGCGCGGTCGAATATGACCGCTGTTGCACGGGGATCATCTGACGGGCCGCGCGTGCGCGAACAGGCGACGCCGATCTCTCTAGATTCGGTGCCTAGTTTTCGGGCCAGCGCCTCTCGAAGTGCCGCGGCAACAGCGAGCGCCTCCCCCGACTTCGCACCTCGCGAAAGTTGCAGTTCAAACACGTCGGTCGCTGCATCATGAATAAACCTGACATTGCGCTGAACTCGCCCTGCCGCCGGATCGCCGCCCGGGCATCTTCCGCCCTGCAGGTCGGCATCCTGGACAGGCGCCAGAGGTTTGTGACCCTTCATTGCGGTCGGCCAGGGATTACCCTCTTCTTCACCGGTTTCAGATTCTGCGCGTCCGCATGCAAGGCAGACAGCGTATCCAAACCCGTCCAGCCCTGCTCCGAGGGTCAAAAGCCTGCCCGACGAATTGACGCGAATACGTCCGGCATCAGGATCTGGGAGCGAAACCCATGGTTCGCCCGAGGCCGAGACTTTCGGCATCTCAGACGGCACGAACCCGAGACCTTCGTAGCCAGTATGCGGGCGTTGACGGCCGATGAATCCCGATGGGCGAAGACTGCGAAACCAGTTCAGATTTGACGCTCCGCATTCCGGGCAGGCATCAGGAAAGCTGGTCTTGGACAAGCCGAATTCATTGCAGGTCGCACAGTGCCAATGAATGCCCAAATCTTCGATGCCCGACGCGTCGGTGGAGCTTTGCCAAGCCGGCAAGATGCCCTCTGACTTATGCACCAGACCATTGATGACAACTTCTGCGCCCGGGGCATATTCGCGGATCGCAATATCGAGCGTTCTACTTGCACTGTCAACGGCGGATTAAAAACCTGCCAGTGTGGCGGAGTAAAAGCCGGCCATTTGGCGTGACGATGGCTTAGGCGTTTTTCTGATGGATTGAGGGTTTTGTTTGGGAGCGCGCCTTGGAGCGTGCGGCTTTCATATGGCAAGCTCACAAGGGCAGTTCGGGACGAGCCCTCCACCAGGGATCCTGCGCTCAAGCCCGGCGGCCGACTGATCCGCGAATGGAATGGCGTGACCCATGTGGTCGAAGTCGTCGAGGGCGGGTTCCTCTGGAAGGGGCAGCGCTATGCCTCGCTGTCACCGATCGCCCGCGCCATCACCGGGGCCCGATGGTCCGGGCCACGGTTCTTTGGCCTGAAGAGATCGGCATGACGATGAGCAAATCACGGATACGCTGCGCGATTTACACGCGCAAATCTTCTGACGAAGGGCTCGATCAGGATTTTAACTCGCTTGACGCCCAGCACGAGGCCTGTGTTGCCTATATCGCCAGCCAGCGACATGAGGGATGGATTGCGGGCAAAGCTCGGTATGACGACGGTGGCATCTCCGGCGGCACGCTCGACCGGTCCGGCCTTCAGCGCCTGCTGGCCGACATCGACGCGGGCCGGGTTCAGATGGTGGTGGTCTACAAGATCGACCGCCTGACCCGTTCTCTCGCCGACTTCGCCAAGCTGGTGGAGCGCTTCGACGCTGCCGGCTGTTCTTTCGTCTCGGTCACCCAGGCCTTCAACACCGCCTCGTCAATGGGTCGGCTGACTCTCAATGTCCTTTTGTCCTTCGCCCAGTTTGAGCGGGAAGTCACAGCGGAACGCATCCGGGACAAGATTGCCGCTTCCAAGAAGAAGGGGCTATGGATGGGTGGAGTGCCGCCGTTGGGATACGATCCACATCCTGATCCGAAGACACGTGGGCTGTTAATCAACGCCGAGGAGGCGGAAACCGTGCGGGCAATCTACCAACTCTACGATGATCTTGGCTGCCTGAACGCGGTTATGCACTGTGCAAATGAGATGGGCCTGCAATCAAAGCTGCATCGCTTCAAATCCGGGCGGGTTCAGGGCGGCAATCCCTTCTCGCGTGGCCAGATCTATGCGCTACTGTGCAACCCGATCTACATCGGCAAGATCCGACACAAGGCATGGGTCTGGGACGGCCAGCATGACGCCATCATCGACAAAGAACTGTGGGATCAGATCCAGGACAAACTGAAATCTGCCAGCGCGCGGCCGAGATCGCGGAACGGGTTAGCGAACAGTCATACAAAAAACGGGACTGCACCGCTATCGGGCAAGCTTCGGGACGAAACCGGCGACCGGTTAACGCCCACGCATACAAAACGTCATGGTCGTCGGTTGCGGTACTACATCTCCAATCGGCTCATATCTGGTGGCACCGAACCGATTGGCTGGCGGCTTCCGGCAGCCCAATTGGAACAAGCCGTTGCCGACATCATCCTGCAGCACATTGGAAGACTTGCCCGTGGCCATCGGATCCTGACCAAGGCTGATCTTCAGGCTGGCGATGCAATACGCGACAAGGCATCGGGTTTGGCGGTGCGGCTGTCGCGAGGTGCGCCAAATCTGGTTGAAAGCCTCGTTTGTAAGGGAAGCGTCGGAAAAGGGTGCATCACCTTGGTGCTGCGCGCCACGGAACTTGCAAACGAACTGAGCCTGAGGCCGGATGAGATCGATCCGACGGCGCTCCGGATCGAATCCCCGTTTGCGCTGCGGCGGCGGGGCGTTGAGGGGAAGATAGTTGTTGGTGATCGCGAGCCCAAACCAGACCAAACCCTTCTGCGGGCCTTGGCCCGTGCGCATGCCTGGACAGCCGATCTGCGCAACGGCAAACCCTTGAGCAAAATCGCCGCCGGAACAAGCCATTCCGAATCCTACATCCGGACCCGGACCCGGACCCAGCTCGCCTTTCTTTCTCCCGCGATCCAGAAAGCGATCTTTGAGGGTCGCCAGCCAACAGACCTCACCCTCGAACGGATCGTCCGCAAACCTATTCCACTCGATTGGGATGGGCAGGCCAAATCGTACGGCTTTGACGTAAGTTTAGGTCTTCCCTGATCTTCCTCTGCACTTCCCTGTTTCTGCAGAAAAGTTCCCTGTTAATTGCGAAAAAGTTCCCTGTTAATTTGCGCAGGGAAATCGGCCGTAACATGTTGAAATACCGCCCAAAATTACGGAGTAGCTTGGCCAAATTGCTTAGATTCCAAGAAATTTCCCTGTTAATTCCCTGATAGCAGGGAATTTTCGCCCTAACCGAAGCGCCTGATGGTGCCTCCGGAGACAACCCTGGGAAATCGCCCTGAACAGCGACGCAACGGTCGTCTCTCTGGAAAGTGCCACTGTCCAAACCCCCGGAAAAACGGGAGAAAACAGGGAAAAAGGCAGATTGCTGACAGAGACTGGGGTGGGTGGCGGAGAGACAGGGATTCGAACCCTGGAGACGGTCTCCCGCCTACACACTTTCCAGGCGTGCGCCTTCGACCACTCGGCCACCTCTCCGTGCCGCGGTGTTTAGCGTCAAACATTGCCCTTCCGCAAGACCGAAAAACACCTTTCGCGCATTATCTGTGTCACCCGTCCAAATGCAGGTACACGCGACGGTTCTGGCGCCCCTTCTTCTCGATCTTGCCAATGCGGACCCGCCCGATTTCGGTGCTACGCGCCACATGTGTGCCACCACAGGGTTGCAGATCAACCTGCTCATCCTCGGTCCCGATCCGCACCAGCCGCACCTTGCCCGCACCCATTGGTGGCTTAACCGACATTGTCTTGACCAAGCCGGGGTTAGCTTCCAGCTCGGCGTCGCTGATCCAGCTTTCCGTGACACTCAGATCACGCAGGATCAGCCCATTCAGCGCCTCGTTCAGCGCGTCTTTGTCGCCGGGGGCCTCGGGCATGTCAAAATCCAACCGCCCCTTTTCGGTGCCAATGGACCCACCCGTGACTGGCAATGGAATAACCACCGATAACAAATGCAGCGCTGTGTGCACGCGCATATGGCGGTGGCGACGTTCCCAGTCCAGCACCTGCACGACCACCGTTCCAATTTCCGGCAAGGGCTCGCCCTCAACAGGCACCACCGCTATGTCGTCGCCATCGGCCTTGATTGTCGTTGCAACGCGCATCTCTTTGCCGTCCCAACGCAACGCGCCAGCGTCACCCGGCTGGCCACCCCCCGTGGCATAGAACAGGCACTCTTCCAGCACCACGCCCCCGTCTGCCGTATGCGCCGTTACACGTGTCTCAGCCTCGCGCAAATAGGCGTCCTTGCGAAACAACATCTCGCTCATCTGCTAGCTCCTTCGCCGCCATCACCGGAATCTTCACCCGGATCGAGGTCGGACATATCCGGTGAAATGACATCGCCACGCTTTTCTGTCGCGTCCTCGGGCGGTGCACTTCGCCCCGCCAATGTCTCTGGGTTGCGCAGCCATACATCGCGCTGTGCAAATGGAATTTCGATCTCTTCTTCCGTGAACCGGCGCGCGATTTCGTGGTTCATGTCCGACTTGACCGACAACGCCCAGTTCACATCGCGCAAAATGGCCCGGATCTCGAAATCCAGTGAATCCGCGCCAAACCCCTGAAATACCACAGACGGCGCTGGCTTGGCCAAAACCATCGGATGCGCATTGGCAATCTCGCCCAGAATACGCTCAATCCGGCGGGTATCGGTGCCATAGGCCACCCCCACAGGCACGATCACGCGACCAACGGTATTGCCGCGCGTATAATTGGTGACAGTCCCCGAAATCAGGTCCGAGTTCGGCACGATTACGTCGGTGCGGTCAAAGGTCTCGATCCGGGTTGAGCGCACCGAGATATCACGCACATAGCCCATCTGCCCGCCAACTTCGATCCAGTCGCCTTCCGACACAGGGCGTTCAATCAACAGGATGATGCCGCTGACAAAGTTCGACACGATTGTTTGCAGGCCAAAACCAATGCCCACCGACAACGCCCCGGCAAACAGCGCCACATTACCAAGGTCAATCCCGGCAGTATTAATTGCCACTAATGCGGCAATAAATATCCCGACATAGCCCAGCCCCGAGACAATCGCGTTTTGCCCACCCGGATCAATCTTGGTCTTGGGTAGAATCGAAACCCGCATCATGCCTTGCGCCAAGCGGGTCAACCCATAACCAATCAGGAAAATCAGGAAGAATATCGCCACGTCGCGGGGCGATATTGTTGTCCCGCCAAGCTGAATGCCGGCCGCAACCTTGGACCAGAACTCGGTCAGGTCCGACACCCGTGCGCCCCATGTCAGCGCCAAAATGGGCGTTGACGCGATAACCAACAACGTGCCCACCAGAACAGGTGCCAACAGGCTGTCTTCATCCGTTTCCAAATTGCCTGAAAGGGCCGCGAATATCTTTTTGATCAGCCGCTGTGCCACAAGCAAAAACGCAACCAGCAAAACCGTTTTTGTGGTCGCAAATACAACAAACGCCGCCATCCGCGTCATGCCGACCATGCCCAGCACCATGCCTGCCAGCGCTACGATTAGCATGAACCGCGAAATCAGATAGATCATCTGCCCAATCGGAGAGCGCCCCTCCTCGGGCCCGCCCTGCAATTCCTGTGAATGGCGCCCAATCAGCATAGCCACCCGGCTCAACGCCGCGGCTGCAACCAGCATCAAGACAAAGAACACCATCGTTTCGGATTCTGGGGCCCACTCGTCATATCGGGCGAGATAAGCAAAAAACGTGTTCCCAGCCAGCGCAAACCCAAGAACCACCCCCATTGAGCGACCAATGTTCTTTTCTCGGTTGCTCAGATGCACCTGCAACAGCGGCGTTTCGTGGCGCGAGAAAATCCGCTCGCCCAACCACTTGGCAATCAACAGCTCAAACGTCACCACCGGCAAAACCGACAGCATCACGTCGCCTCGGAACCCCGGCAAGTCGGTCGCATATACCGCCTTGGTCAGTGCCAAGACCCCCAGCATCGGCAAAACAACCTGCCCAAAAGACAGCAAAAAGGCCAGAATCCAGCGCCCAGCGGACATTTTGTCGTGCACAATCCGAGACAGGCCGCGTTGCGTCCACGGGCTGCCCCGCACGATCAAAACAATACCAATCGCCAGATAGAAAAGCATCACCGGCAATGATGATTGCAGCTCGTTGCGATGGCGTTCCTGCGCCCATCCGGTCACGAATTCCGACCAGATTAGCTTGAACGAACGATACACATCGCCGGGCGCCTTGCCCCATGTTGACGGGATCAGCGGGCTTGGCCCCTGTGTCATCAACACATCCAGCTGCCGATTGCGTAAAAGACTGTCAATCGCCCGGATCAGCTCTTCGGCTTCCGCCCTTGCCAGATCCGCCGTGCGCGCAGGTTTGCGGGCCGCCGCCAGCTCCGCTTCAATGTCCGCGCGCTGATCTGCCGCTTCGTCCGCCACGCCATCTGCCGGTTTCGGCCCCAAGGCGTCCAGCTGCGCCTGCAAAGTTTGCACAGACACCCGTTGGCGCGACGTTTCTTCGCTGAATACCTCGCGCCAGTCGGCAATCTCGTCGCGCAAGGACGCCATTGCCGGTTCCGACGCGCGATCGTTTTGAATGGCCTCCGAGGCGCGATCTGCAACCGCCTCCCACGCCCCGTAATCCGGCACCTCTTGCGCCAGAACCGACCCGCCTGTCATCACGACAAGCGTTGCGATCACTAGACAGAGGTGGCGCAACAGGCGCATGCAATGCCTCACGCGTCTTCGAAAACGCCCGGAATGCTGCTTGGGCCGGTATTGCCAAGCCATTCCGGCGTTGGCAGTCCTTTTTCCCGCAGGAATTCAGGGTTGAACAGCTTTGACTGATACCGCGTACCATAGTCGCACAGGATCGTCACAATCGTATGGCCGGGCCCCATTTCGCGCGCCATGCGCATCGCACCGGCCACGTTGATACCCGAAGAACCGCCCATGCACAGACCCTCTTCTTGCAACAGGTCAAATACAATCGGCAACGCTTCGGAATCGGGGATCTTGTAGCACATGTCGGGTTTGAACCCTTCGAGATTGGCGGTGATACGCCCCTGCCCAATACCTTCGGTGATCGAGTCACCGCCATGGTCTTCACCTGTATAAAGCTGGAACATGCCCGACCCGCCCGGATCTGCCAATGCCACCTTCACGCCCTTGGGCTGCAAAACCTCGCCAACACCTGCCAGCGTGCCACCTGATCCTACGGCACAGACAAACCCGTCTACCTTGCCATCGGTCTGTTCCCAAATCTCAGGGCCAGTGGTCTCCACATGCGACTGACGGTTAGCAACATTGTCAAACTGGTTGGCCCAGATGGCGCCATTTGGCTCAGACTTGGCCAACTCGGCCGCCAGACGCCCGGAATAGCGCACATAGTTGTTGGGGTTCTTGTATGGCGCGGCGGGCACCTGCACCAACTCCGCCCCGGCAAGGCGCAGCATGTCTTTCTTTTCTTGGCTCTGCGTTTCGGGGATCACGATCACCGTCTTAAAGCCCATCGAAGCACCCACCAGCGCAAGACCAATACCGGTATTTCCGGCTGTGCCTTCGACAATCGTACCGCCCGGTTTCAGATCACCACGCGCCAGCGCATCCTTGATGATGTATAGCGCCGCGCGGTCCTTGACCGACTGGCCCGGGTTCATAAATTCAGCCTTGCCCAGAATTTCGCAGCCCGTAGCCTCACTGGCCTTGTTCAACCGAATAAGAGGGGTATTGCCAATGGCTTCCGCCAGGTCGCGCGCGGTGTGCATTCCGACATCCTTTTCAAATCGTTCAAACCCTGTGTAGGGAACAGTTTGCGGGAACTCAAGACACCTCAGGTCGCCCCCCGCACCTGTTCTTGCAACCGGTTGCGATGCCGCGCCAGCCACAGCGCCGCCAATACCAGCGGCGCATTCACAATTTGTCCCCTATCCACCATGTCCATCAGGTCTTCGAAACGGAACAGGAAAGACCGGATATCTTCCGCCTCTTCCTCTAGCCCCGACACCCCGACAACACCGTCTGGCAAATCCGCGATGCCGACGTAAATGTTGTAGTATTCGGTGCTGCAACCGGGGCTGGCATAACAATGCGCCACATCCTCCAGCGCGCTCAGCTCTAGCCCGGCTTCCTCTCGGGCCTCTCGATGTGCCGTGATCAGCGCGCTCTCATTTCGGTCAATCCGCCCGGCAATTGGTTCTAGCTGCCAAGGCTTTTCATCCCCCCGTGCATACGGGCCAGGGCGGAACTGTTCGATCAACAGCACCCTGTCACGTACCGGATCATAGGGCAGAACAATAACCGCATCGGTCGCCACAAATACCGCGCGGCGCACCATTTCACTCTCGCGACCGTCATAACGACGAAACGTAAGGTCATATTCTTCCAGCGTAAAATAGTTTGCATACGGTCGTGTCATCGACACATCGGTCACATCTCGCGCATCCAGCCCGCCGGGACTATGCGCCAGATTGTTGACGCGCGCGTTCACCTTCGCAGTCGCCCGCGCCTCAATCATCGGCAGCATCGCATCCACGACTTCCCGGCTGCGCGACCCGAAATAGCTCATCTCTTCAATCGCGCCAAAAACCGACCAGTTGCCTTGCGCTTCGACCCATCCAGCCAACGACCACGTTCCGTCCCGCTCCCACAGCCCTGGCTCTGGGAAAAACACACGCGTATCGTGCGTTTTTCCATTGGCCTGCACTTGCACCGGCTCCAGGTCGTAATCAAACCCACCTTCGTAAAACCGCAGCCGCTCAACATCGAGGTCGCTCAAGCCGAAAACCAGAATGCCCTTGGCCCCATTGCCACCGGCCGCAATCATCGGGAACACTTCGTTTTTGACCGCAAACACCTCGTGATCAACCAGAACCGCATCAACAACATCCAACGCTTCAGCATCGCGACCCAACACAACAGAAAGCAAGGGCACGTGTCGAAGCGTGCCGTAAAAAAACAAAGAATTCATACAATTATCTCCAGCGGTGAAAGGCGTATTCTGCGGCCAGTCCCGACAAAATCGCCCCAACACCAAGCGCAATCAACACCGGCGGGTCAAGCAGATAAAAACTGTATTCCATCGCGATCTCAACAATCTGCTGAATTGCCACAATCGGGTCTTCGTAGCGTCGGTTCAACGCCCGGTCGAGCATTTCTTCAGCGCCAAAGAACAGCAACCCAACAGCGACAAAAGCCACCACACCCGTAATACCATTGTTCAGCGCCATGGCCGTTCCACGCCCGGCGCGCCGACCCAGCACGCGCCACCCGACAATCAGGCCCAGCCCTGCACTCAATATGGTGAAATTGCCCGCATCAAATCCTTCCGGAAAACTCGGTTTGATCAGTTCAGCAACCATCGCACCCAGAATAGCTAGGCTCAAGGCAGCGACCAGTTTGTTGGCTGTCAGCATCAGTTGGGTCTGGATATCGTTATTTGCGTTACGTCGCAGCTTCCACTGTGAAACGCCGCCGCGCAAGAGGTCAGGTAAAAATTCCACATCCGGCGAAACCGCTCGTCAAACCCTTGCGCCTGCACGTCGTCCCACCGGGCGTTGAAATCTTCGTACCAGCGGCGCAGGGTTTGGCTGTAGCTTTCGCCAAATTCTACCGACTTAACGAAACTCAATCCCGCTTTACTCACCTCTTCCTTAAGCGCGGTTGGGCTCGGCAACATGCCGCCGGGAAAGATGTATTTCTGAATAAAATCAACACCTTTTCGATAAGCCTCAAAGCGAGATTCTTCTATAGTAATAATCTGCAACGTCGCTTGTTTGCCCGGCTTCAAACGTTCGCGCACGGTCTCAAAATAGACGGGCCAGTATTTTTCGCCCACCGCTTCAAACATCTCAATGCTGGCAATTCCGTCATATTGCCCGGTTTCATCCCTGTAATCCTGCAACTTGAATTCAACCAAATCAGAAAGTCCAGCTTTTTCAATGCGTTCACGCGCGTACTTCAACTGTTCTTCCGAGATGGTCAGCCCTGTGACCTTCAAACCACGCTCCTTGGCGGCATATTCGGCAAACCCGCCCCAGCCACAACCAATTTCCAGCACATGGTCGCCCGGTTGCACGCCCATTTGATCCACCATCGACGCATACTTGGCGGTCTGTGCGGCCTCCATGCTCTCTTGTCCGGTCTCAAAAATAGCCGAGGAATAAGTCATCGTATCGTCCAGCCACAATGCGTAGAATTCATTCCCCAGATCATAGTGATAGGAAATGTTCTTCTTGGCCTGCGTTTTAGAGTTCGAATTCATCCAATGGCGCAGCCGCTCAAAGGCGCGCACGAAGAACATGCCGGGAAACCCGTCATATAGCGCATCATTGTCACAGCGCAGGAAATCGCAGAACGCCTGTAAATCCGGGCTCGACCACCACCCTTCAAGATAAGCATCACAAAACCCAAGTTCACCTTCGCGCATCAACCGCCCAAAGGTGTCGCCATTGTGTACATGCATCTCACAGACCGGACCGGGCCGTGGCCCCTCGGCACGGAACACCCGGCCGTCATCCATAACAAAATCGATCCTCCCGCAATTGATCTTTTTCGCGGTGTCAAACACCGCTGAAAAATAACGTGGCAGATCAGATTCCCCCTGCGTCGTCGTCAGATACATGCAATCCCTCCCCTTTGAGATTTTGAAATTCAGGCTAGGCGTTAAACAGGTCAATCGGCAAGAATTTATTGCGATTTCACGTCACCATAGGCCGCAAGCGCTGCGTCGCGCCCTTGCTTGAGGCCCACAATCGGCTTGAGAACGGGCTGTTGCATCGTTTCGTGCCAGGATTTCGGCGTCGCGGCATGGAACTGATCCGTATGATCATCCTGCGCACCATAACGGTCCGCCAACCACCGCCGCCGATAGATTTGGCGCGCATCAAACTGATCTGCCTGCCGATCCGGGTTGAAAATCCGAAAAAACGGCGCCGCGTCCGGCCCCGATCCGGCCACCCATTGCCACCCCATGGCATTGCTCGCCGCGTCCCAATCCACCAGACAATCCTGAAACCATTTCAGCCCCAACCGCCAATGACTCCGCAGATGTTTGGTCAGATAGCTTGCCGTAATCATCCGGGCCCGGTTGTGCATTTTGCCGGTTACATACAACTCTCGCATCGCCGCATCCACCAACGCGACACCTGTGCGCCCCTGGCACCAAGCCAAGTAATGCGGATGCGCCTCATCCTCGATCCACTCAAACCGATCCCAGCCTGCGCGCCAGTTTTCACGATCCAGGGTTGGAAAATGCCACATCAAATGCCACGCAAACTCACGCCACACCACTTCCTTCAGGAAATGCTCAGCGCCGCGTTTGCCCTCTTCCATCGCGCGCTGCCCGGCGGCCCAGCATTGCAGTGGGCTGATCTCCCCGACACTCAGCGCATCCGAAAGACCCGATGTCGCGTCGCGATCCATAAAATCCCGCGCATCCTTATAGGCGTCGATGCGCTCCACGACAAAATCATCCAACCGCGTTACTGACGCGGCCTCTCCCGCGGACACATGACGCGCCACCACCTCCGCCCCACGTTGCATATCTCGAGACAGGTGCCAATCGTCCAATGCATCACTGGCCGGCCACGCATCAGGCGCGATCAGTTTCGGTATTGGTAAAACGTTCGGCAACACCCTGCCACGCACTGCTTTCCAAAACGGCGAATACACGCGAAACGGCCCGCCCGCCCCGGTCTCAACCGTCCAAGGCTCAAACAACAATGTGCCGGCGTAACTGCGCGCCTCAACGCCAATTTCCGAAAGTCCAGCCTTCAATGCGGTGTCTGTGGCTACACCATCGGGATCATATCGACGGCTCCAATACACCGCATCCGCACCGGATTCGCGGATCAGCTCGTGAACAAGACTTGCCGCTTCACCTCGCCTCAGGATCACTCGCATCCCGCGCTTTTCCAGATCCGCGCTAAAACACGCCAAGGACAGGCCCAACCGCATTTTGGCCGCCCCACCCAAACTCGTCACCGCATCATCCAACAGAACCACCGGGATCACCGCGCCGCGATCCGCCGCAGCCGTCAGCGCAGGATGATCGCTCAGCCGCAGATCACGCCTGAACAATACGATTGTCTGTTTCATAATTGCGCTGTCCCTTTGTCTTTTTCAGAGCTTACGAAGGGCACAACAAACAGGATCACAAAACGGCTTCAAGCCCTTCCAAAAGTTGATCAATTTCCGCTTGCGACGTGTAATGCACAAAGCTCACGCGCAAAACACCTCGGGCCATATCCACCCCTTGCGCTTCCAGTGCGCGCACCACGTAGAAATCTCCACCGCCCGCCATAATCCCATGATCCGCCAATTTCGCCGCCAGCGCCTCACCCGGTGCGTTTGCAGCCATCGCCACGGTTGGCGCACGCAAATTGGCGTCGGCAGGCCCGATCAAGCGCACCGAGTTGCGCGAAGCCACAAAATCCAGCACCGGCTGCAACAGCTCTATCTCACGTGCGCGCATCAGGTCATGCACCGCCGCCGCCGTCGCCGCGGGCGTTTCGCCCAGAACGCCGTGATGCGCCGCCAACGCCTCTGCGTAATCCACCATGCCCGCACTGGCCGCGATCTGTGCATGATCCGGCCCTGCCGGAGTGAACCGTTTATACAACGTGTCACCGTTGAAATAATGCCCCTGATTGGGCAGCATCATTCCCAGGTTGCGCCGCATCACCATAACGCCCTGATGTGGACCGTAGGTTTTGTAAGCCGAAAACAGATAGATATCCGCCCCCAGCGCCCCAACATCGGGCAAGCCGTGGGGCGCATAGCTCACCCCGTCCACGCAAACAAACGCGCCCGCCGCATGTGCCAGCGACGAAATCCGCGCCACCGGATTAATT
This sequence comes from Shimia abyssi, assembly GCF_003014475.1. Taxonomy (GTDB): domain Bacteria; phylum Pseudomonadota; class Alphaproteobacteria; order Rhodobacterales; family Rhodobacteraceae; genus Shimia; species Shimia abyssi. Next base: position 26,748 of record NZ_PYGJ01000019.1, read on the forward strand.
TCACCCACAACGTTCGAGCAATGCGGCAAACACACCAAGCGCACCCGGTCATCCAGCAAATTGGCAAGATCCTCCGGGTCCAAATGACCGGTCTCTGGATTGATACGCCATTCGCGCACCTCAATCCCGTCGTCAGCTAATCGGCGCCACGGGCCGGTATTGGCCTCGTGATCCTGATTGGTCACAATGATGACATCACCCGGATCCATCCAAGCGCGAAACGCCTGAGCAAGCACATAGGTGTTCTGCGTGCTCGACGGGCCAAAGCTCACTTCGTCCGTCTCAACCCCCAGCATCGCCGCCAACCGCGCGCGCGCCTCGTCCATCTCGGCCCCGGCCAGCTCAGACGCCTGATAGGGAGCATAAGGTTGCACCTTGCGCTGCGTGTAAAACCGTGTCAGCCGGTCGATGACCTGAGCACAGGTATAGCTGCCCCCGGCATTTTCAAAAAATGCCTGCCCGGCAAGCGATGGCTCATCAAAGGCCGGAAACTGGCTCCGGACAAAATCTACATCCAACATATAACTCTAATCCAAAGCCGCGCGAATTTTCTCTGCATGCGCCTTGAGCACATCAAAATCTGCCATCTTTCCGGGGGGGCGCAGGCTTACGCCTTCATGGCGCGGCAGCACATGATAATGCAGGTGGAACACTTCTTGCCCACCAGCCGCTTCGTTGAATTGCTGCACCGTGACGCCATCTGCATCAAACGCCTTCATCACCGCGTGCCCCATCTTCTGGACTGTGCTCAGACAGGTCGCCAACTGTTCAGGCTTCGCATCCAGCATGTTTCGACAGGGGGTTTTGGGAATGATAAGACAATGCCCATCCGCGCGCGGCATAATATCCATGAACACATAAGTATGTTCATCTTCAAAGAGCTTTTCGCTCGGAATTTCACCGCGCAGAATCTTCGCAAAAATATTGTCGTTGTCATATGCCATGGGCGGCCCCTGTGCCGGAATCGTAATCACTCGCTGCACACCCTGCCCTTGGCTTTGAACTTGCGCAACCCGTAGCCCTACTTGGCAACCGCATTCGCCCCGCGTGAACCTACCCCAGCCAGCGAATCCCACAATCCGCCAGTTGCCTTTGCACCCGACCGGGATAATCGGTGACAATCGCATCAACCTGCAAATCGATCATCCGGCCAATATCTGCTGGTTCATTCACGGTCCAAACTGCAATACCCAGATCCAGATGCTTGGCCCGTGCAACGGCTGCCTCGGTCACATCATAAACATAAGGGCACCAAAGCCGCCCACCCGCCGCATGAACCATATCCGGGATCTGCGCACTCTTACCCTGAAAGTTGGGGCTTATTGACTTGGCGGATTCTTCACCGACCTCGTCTTCGTTTTCCGGCAATTGGGTCAGAAAAGACGCAGCAATATCAGGCGCCTGCCGTTGGCATTCTGCCAATAAGTTCCAGTCAAAACTATGCAACAGCACTCGGTTTTCCAACCCACCTGCTCGCAGCATAGACACCACCGTGCTGACCATCTCAGACCGGTAGTCTGCGTCTTCCGCAAAATCGGGATCCGACTTCAGTTCCAGCATCAAATGCGCGTGGCTGAACGCGTCGCGCATAATACAATCCAGCAATTCCTGAAGGCGCGGAACGCGAATGCCATCCAGCTGCGCCTGATCCGGAAACCGCTTTCCGTAATCCGTCGCCCCGTCAATCCGGCCAATATCAAACGCTTGAACCTCAGCCCAAGTCAGAGATGCCACCTTTGGCTCCTCACCTTTGATAAACTGGCCGTCCGACCCCCTGAACGTGGGCGCATGCAAACTTGTATTATGGGTGATCACCGGAACACGATCCGCCGTCATAACGACGTCAAACTCAAGCAGCGCCGCGCCCGTATTCATGGCAAATTCGAAGCCGATCATGGAATTCTCAGGCAGAATACCGCGGGCTCCGCGATGCCCGACAACACGGATTAGGCCCTTACCTCCACGAAAGGCATCAACAGCGGGAAAATGCATTAAACACTCAGCCTTTGACCTGTCTTTGGATCAAACAAGTGGATATTCGCCGCATCCACTGAGAACCGGAGCGGTGCGGCCTTTTCGTTGACCGGATGCACACCGGGCAGGCTGATTGTGATCGGCACATCCCCCGCTGAGAGTTTGCCATGCAATAGCGTATTGGCGCCCAGCGGTTCGGCCATCTGAACAACAACCTCAAGTGGACCATCTGCATCCTGCACCATGTGTTCCGGGCGGATACCCAGCTTAACAGCGCCGTCCGCTCCAGTCGCCGGACCAATCACCGCATCACCCAGCTTGATCGCCCCACCAACAATCTGCGCTTCAAACACATTCATCGCCGGGCTGCCAATGAACTGCGCGGCAAACAGCGTCTTTGGCGTCTCATACACTTCAAGCGGTGTTCCGATCTGCTCGGCGACACCCGCATTCATGACAATCATGCGGTCCGCCATCGTCATCGCCTCGACCTGATCATGCGTCACATAAAGCGACGTAATACCCAGCTTGTCCTGCAATTCGCGGATCTCCAGCCGCATCTGAACCCGTAGTTTTGCATCCAGATTGGAAAGCGGCTCGTCGAACAGGAAAACGGCAGGCTCGCGCACAATCGCACGCCCCATTGCCACCCTCTGACGCTGACCACCCGAAAGCTGGCGCGGCTGGCGATCCAGCAGTGGCTCAAGCTGTAGAAGCTTGGCGGCTTCGTCGACTTTTGCGTTGATCTCGGCCTTAGCCAGGCCCGCAATCTTCAGGCTATAACCCATGTTCTGGCGCACGGTCATATGCGGATAAAGCGCATAATTCTGGAAAACCATCGCGATATCGCGGTCCATCGGTTCTTTTTCGTTGGCGCGTTCACCGCCAATGAAAACATCCCCCGAACTGACTGTCTCCAATCCTGCTACCATTCGCAACAGCGTGGATTTCCCGCACCCAGATGGCCCGACAATCACAATGAACTCGCCATCCTCAATGGCAACATCGATCCCGTGGATCACATCCGTATCGCCAAAGTTCTTTTTGACGTTTTCAAGTTTGACAGTTGCCATGGGTTATTTCTCGCTATCGACTAAGCCGCGGACAAAGAGTTTCTGCATAGACACCACAACAATCACAGGTGGGATCATTGCAAGGATCGACGTCGCCATAATCACCGGCCATTCAGCAACGTCATCACCGCTCGGGAACATCTGTTTGATGCCCATAACGATGGTATTCATTTCGGGGTCGGTGGTGATCAACAGCGGCCACAAATATTGGTTCCATCCATAGATAAACAGAATCACAAACAGGGCCGCAATATTGGTGCGGCTCATCGGCACGACGATGTCGATGAAAAACCGCATCGGCCGCGCCCCGTCCACACGCGCCGCCTCGGCCAGCTCGTCCGGAATGGTCAGGAAAAACTGGCGAAACAGGAACGTGGCCGTTGCCGAAGCAATCAGAGGAAAAATCAATCCAGAATAGCTGTTGAGCATCCCGAACCCGGCGACCACTTCGAATGTCGGTACGATCCGCACCTCAACCGGCAGCATCAGGGTCAAAAAGATCATCCAAAAGAATGTCGACCGCCCCGGAAACCGGAAATAGACAATCGCAAACGCGCTGAGCAGCGAAATAATGATTTTACCCACCGCGATACCAATGGCCATCACAAGGCTGTTGAACAGCATGGTCGCCACCGGGACATTGACCCCGGAAAACAGGGCCGCTTTGTAGTTCTCCCAAAAATGCCCACCCGGCAGCAACGGCATGGGCGGCGACACGATCTCTGGCTGCGACACCGTCGAGGCCACAAAGGCCAGCCAGATCGGAAAGAAAATGACGATAACGCCCAATATCATAAAGACATGTGTCATCCAGATACCGGCGCCACGCTTCTCAACCATGCCACTTTGCTGGGCCATCAGTAGTGCACCCTCTTCTCGACATATTTGAATTGAATGACCGTCAGCACACCAACCACGATCAACAAAATCACAGACTGCGCAGAAGACGATCCCAGATCCTGACCGACAAACCCGTCAGCGAACACCTTGTACACAAGGATTGTCGTCGACTGCTGCGGCCCACCCGAGGTGATGGTGTGGATCACACCAAAGGTTTCGAAAAAGGCATAAACAACGTTTACGACCAACAGGAAAAACGCCGTTGGCGACAACATCGGCAGCACAATCGTAAAAAACCGCCGCCAGAAATGCGCGCCATCAATGGCCGCTGCCTCGATCACAGAGCGCGGCACAGATTGCAGCGCGGCAAAGAAAAACAGAAAGTTATAACTGATCCGCCCCCAGGCCGATGCAACCACAACCAGCCCCATCGCCTCGCCACCGTTCAAAACGTGATTCCAGTCATATCCCAGCTGCCCCAGATACCACGACACAACGCCAACGCGCGTATTGAACATAAACAGCCACAAAACACCCGCCACTGCCGGGGCAACGGCGTATGGCCAGATCAGCATCGTGCGATATACCCCCGATCCCTTGATCAACCGGTCCGCAATGACCGCAAGGAACAGGGCCGGCACCATCGAGCACAACGTCACCAGAATTGAGAAAATCGCCGTCGTCAGAAAAGATGTTCGGTAGTACTTGTCGCCCAGCAGGTATTCAAAATTGCCAAAGCCAACAAACTGCGCCGAAAGCCCAAACGGGTCCGGAATAAACAGCGATTGCCAGATCGCCTGCCCTGCGGGGTAAAAAAAGAATACCGCCGAGATGATCACTTGTGGCGCAATCAACAGCAGCGGCAGCCACCACCCGCGAAACGTGACACGTTTTTCCATGAAACCCGCCTTGAAACAGAATGCGGGCTCCGAAGAGCCCGCATTAGAAGTTAAACCTTAACGGTTGGCTTGCTCAAAGCGGCGCAGCAAGGCATCGCCGCGTTCTTTGGCGCTGTCCATCGCTTCCTGAGCTGATTTGTCACCGGCCCAGATCGCTTCCAACTCTTCGTCGATGATGCCGCGAATCTGATCAAACGACCCCAGACGCAGACCCTTGGAATTGGCCGTCGGCTGATTTGCTGTCATTTGAATGACCGCAATGTCGGTGCCGGGGTTTTCGTCATAGAAACCCGCTGCACGTGTGGCTTCGCCCGCTTCGATTGTGATCGGCAGATAGCCGGTGTTCTGGTGCCATGCCGCCTGAACGTCCGAGGTCGACAAGAAGCTCATGAACTCGCCAACGCCTTTATATTCTTCGGCGTCATGACCAGACATGACCCACAATGATGCGCCACCAATGATCGTGTTCTGTGGCTCATCCGCGACGGCTTTCCAATATGGCAACGGACGCACTTCGAAATCGAACTTCGCCTCAGAGCTGATCCCGGCATATCCCGCCGAGCTTTCGGTGAACAATGCACATTCGCCCGCGCGGAAGTTCGCGCCACCTTCATTACGGCGACCGGTATAGATGAACTTGCCATCCTTGGCCCATTCACCCATCGCGGTCAGGTGCGCCACCTGCCCCGGACCATTCAGCATCAGTTCGGTATCCAGACCGGCAAAGCCGTTATCCTGTGATGCGAACGGCACATTGTGATAGGCCGAGAAGTTCTCCAGATGGATCCAGCTCTGCCAAGCTGTGACCAGCGGGCAATCTTCGCCACCAGCCTTCAACGCGTCCAGAACTTCGCCAACCTGTTCCCATGTCGACATGTCGGTGTCCGGGTCAACTCCAGCCGCCGACATCGCATCGCGGTTCACCCACAAAACAGGTGTCGACGAATTGAATGGCAGCGACAGCATGTCACCATCGGTGGTTGTGTAATAGCCTTTGACCGCACCGATATAGGCATCCGGATCAAAGCTCGCTCCGCTTTCACCCATCACTTCGTAAACAGGCCGGATCGCGCCGCCCGCGGCCATCATCGTGGCTGTGCCAACTTCGAAAACCATCAGAATATGGGGTTGTTCCTGCGCCCGGAACGCTGCAATGCCCGCGTTCAGGGTCTCGGAATAGTTACCCTTGTGGCTCTGCACCACAACGTAATCGCTCTGGCTGGCGTTGAACTCTTCAACCTGTGCCGCAACCAGCTCGCCCAAGCGACCGGTAAAAGCGTGCCAAAACTGTACTTCTGTCTGAGCCATCGCGGCAATTGGCGATAGCGCAGTGGTCGCGGCGATCGCGCCGAGTAGATACTTTTTCATATTTCCTCCCTTGCATCTTTGTGATGCGTCGACGGTTTGAAGCAGCCCAAGCTGCGGAATGTCGAATTTAATATCGGAGAGCTTACAGCCCTTAGATTATAATTCAACCTGACAAGAGTGGTATTTCTCATAACACAAAGTTATACCCTTAAGACAAACGAACGAGGTTTCCGATCCATGAGCCAATCCAAAACGCCCCGAATCCGGCAACTCGAAGCATTGATGGCGGTAACACGTAACGGTTCTGTGACTGCGGCAGCGGCGGATCTCGGAATTAGCCAACCAGCAACAAGCCGCCTATTGTCCGACCTTGGAAAAGAGTTTGGATTTCAACTGTTTGACAAACGCGACGGCCAGCTTGTTCCATCCCAGGAAGTCCGGTTGCTGCAACCTGATATCCAGCGGGTGCTAGAGCTCATGCGGCAGATTTCAGACGTCAGCAAAGACATCACCCAGCGCAAGGCTGGCCACATCCGGATCGCCTGTCTGCCGGGCTTTGCCACCAGCCACCTGCCCGGCGTTGTGGCACGGTTTCTCAAGGACAGACCCGGCGTCAGCATCACAATCGAACCCGACAGGCCCGAACGAATCCTCGAATGGATGATTGGCGAACAATATGATTTTGGCATCACGGACGGTTTTGCCGGTCACCCCGCCGTAGACCGACAGGACGTCAAAATTCGAACGGTCTGCATTTTTCCAACGGGTCACCGCCTTGAACTTCAGGATCAGATAACCCCCAAAGACCTCGCCCACGAACCTCTCATTCACACCCGCCGAGACAGCGATTTTTTCATGCAACTGTCTCGCCAGTTTCAGGCGGCGCATGTTGAAATCAACTCTCGCGTCGAAGTCCGGCAATTTACAGCCGCCTGTGAACTTGTCTGCGCAGGTACAGGTGTTTCAGTTGTCAGCGAACTGGATGCCGTTAAATACAAGGGCCAAGGACTCAACTACCGCCCATTTGCCCCGCAATTGCCCCACGCGGTCTCACTTGTTCGCCCCATATTAAAGACGCCGTCATTGATTACACTGGAGTTCAAAGAGCTGTTCCGAGATAGCCTTAGCCCCTTCCTCATCCCGTGACAGCACCGCCAGTCCCACAAAAGCCCAAAAAAACCGGAAAAAAAGACACTTCCCAAACATTGGAAATTGTTTACGCTATTGTTCATCAGACAGTTTGAACGGCGTCATACGCCGGGCGGGCGGCGCTTGTCAGAGGAAACAAGCCGATCTGATACGCCACAAGACATAGTCTGCCGGCTCATCTAGGGAGGAATATTATGAATAAATTACATACACTTGCGATTAGTTCAGTTGTTGCACTATCAGCTGGCGTCTCGGCGGCCCACGCCGACAAACTAACGTTTTACTGTTCGGCTCAGGAAGACTGGTGCCAGCTCATGGCCCGCAGCTTTGAAGATGCGACCGGCATTGACGTGAACATGACCCGCAAATCATCAGGAGAGACTTTCGCCCAGATCAAGGCGGAATCCGCAAACCCCAAAGGTGACGTTTGGTGGGGCGGTACAGGTGATCCACATTTGCAGGCTGCTGAGGAGAATCTGACAGCTGCCTACGTCTCCCCGATGCGTGACCAGCTGCACGACTGGGCAATCAGTCAGGCCACAAGCGCAGGTGACAAAACCATCGGCATCTATTCCGGCGCATTGGGTTATGGGTACAACACCGAATTGCTCGCCTCCAACAATCTGCCAGAGCCGGCCTGCTGGAAGGATCTGCTTAAACCAGAATATAAGGGTCACGTGCAGATGGCGAACCCCAATTCGTCCGGCACAGCCTACACAACCCTCGCATCCATGGTGCAGATCTTTGGCGAAGACGAAGGTTTTGAGTTCATGAAGGGCCTTCATGCAAACATCAACCAATACACCAAGTCAGGATCGGCCCCGATCAAGGCTGCCGGTCGCGGTGAAAACACAATCGGCATTGTTTTCATGCATGACGCCGTCAAACAGGCCGTTTCAGGGTTTCCTGTTAAGGTTGTCGCCCCATGCGAGGGGACCGGATACGAAATCGGGTCTATGTCCATTATCGATGGCGCGCGCAACATGGACGAAGCAAAACAGTTCTATGATTGGGCCCTGTCGACCGACGCACAAAATCTCGCCTTGCAAGTCAACGCGTTTCAAGTGCCTTCCAACAAAGGCGCAGATACGTCACCGTCCGCACCGGACATGTCGACAATCAAACTGATTGACTATGATTTCAAAACCTATGGCTCCTCCGCCGAGCGCAAACGTTTGCTTCAGAAATGGGACGAAGACGTCTCGGTTCTGCCTCAGTAAAACGTGAGAACAGATCATAGTAAAACAACCGCCTCCCCGGCGTTGATCTTCTGGATCATTGCCGGGTGGGTTGGGTACTTAATTCTCCCCTGGTATGGGGTGGAAGACGGTTTTTTTTCATTTGAATGGTTGATTGACGGATACCCGTTTGACGACGATTACGCACCCGCGGCTTTCCTGATTGGCCAAGGCGAAAAACTGTGGCTTGCTCCGCTTTTACTCCCGCTGCTGGCACCGCTTTTGGTGCTGCGTCTTAAGAAAAGCGATCCAAATTATGCGCGCATTCTTATTCTGGCTGGCGCAGCTGGATTTGCTTGGCTGATGGCTCAGGGATTTGGCATTGGCATTCGCGGCTTTACCGCCGACTGGCTGGTTGCCCTATTCGGAGAGCTGGACGATCGCCAATACGGTATGGGATATGGCGGCCTCTTGGTCGCGTCTGCATTTTTGTTTCTGTTCACCCAAGGGATCGCGGCGCGCGGTGCCATAAATGGCGACGTTTTTGTCGTCAGCGCAATTGGCGGCGTCATTGTCATCGTGACCACTTTTGTGTTTTTCCCAATCGCCAAAATGCTGTTCGCCGCATTTGTCACCGAAGATGGCAGCTATTCAGCCATGGTGTTTGCGTCCAAATTCTTTGATGATCGGCTCTGGGGCATTGGGTGTCTCTACGGCGCGCGCTGCGGTGCCGCATGGAATTCCCTGTTTCTCGCCATCACCGTGGGTGTGCTGACGACGGTTCTGGGTCTTGTCTTTGCACTTGTGGTAACCCGCTCAGGGTTCCGGCACAAACGCGCCTTGCGCGCGCTGACCGTGCTGCCAATTATCACACCCCCTTTTGTGATCGGGTTGGCGCTGATCCTTCTGTTTGGCCTGTCCGGAACGGTCACACAGTTCGTTTCAGATCTGTTCGGCCTTCAACCAACGCGATGGCTCTACGGTATGCCCGGCGTTTTGATTGCGCAAACACTCGCCTTCACTCCAATTGCGTTTCTGGTCCTGATCGGCGTCGTCGAGGGCGTGTCCCCCTCGATGGAGGAAGCAGCCCAGACCCTACGTGCCAATCGTTGGCAAACCTTCCGCACGGTGTCCCTTCCGCTTATGCGGCCCGGACTGGCAAATGCCTTCCTGCTCGGCTTTATCGAAAGCATGGCAGATTTTGGCAATCCTCTGGTGCTGGGCGGCAACTTCGATGTGCTTTCTACAGAAATCTTCTTTGCCATTGTCGGCGCGCAATATGACCAGGGACGCGCCGCCGTCTTGGCCATGGTTCTGTTGTTCTTTACCCTCTCTGCCTTTTATGCCCAACGTATGTGGCTCGGTAAAAAGAGCTATACGACCGTGTCGGGCAAGGGCGACGCAGGCGTGCATCCATTGATGCCAAAGGGTCTGGCGATACCAGTCTTTTTGGCGGCTGGCATCTGGGGTCTCTTCACCGTCGTCGTCTATGGCATGATCCTATATGGCAGCGTGGTCGAACTATGGGGCGTCAACAACACGCTGACATTCAAACACTACGTGACCGCGTTCTCAGTCCGGATCGAAGACAGCGGTATTCGCTGGTCCGGTGCCGCATGGGACAGTTTCTGGACCACCATCTATATCGCGGCCGCCGCCGCCCCGCTTACGGCCATTGTCGGACTGGTTACCGCCTACTTGCTGACACGCCAGACATTCGCGGGCAAAAACGCCTTTGAATTTGGCACGATGCTCAGCTTTGCCATTCCGGGCACCGTGATTGGCGTCAGCTATATTTTGGCCTTCAACGTCCCACCCATTGAAATCACCGGCACAGGGATAATCCTGATTGTCAGTTTCATCTTCAGAAACATGCCGGTTGGGGTGCGCGCCGGCATTGCCTCGATGAGCCAATTGGACAAATCCTTGGACGAATCTTCCCTGACGCTGGGTGCAAACTCTTGGCAGACATTCCGCAAGATCATTCTGCCACTGCTCAGACCTGCCATTCTGGCCGCTCTGGTTTACAGTTTTGTGCGCGCCATGACCGCCATTTCAGCGGTGATCTTCCTTGTCTCCGCGGAATACGACATGGCGACGAGCTATATTATCGGACGTGTGGAAAATAACGACTACGGGTTGGCGATCGCCTATTCGACCACTTTGATCTTTGTGATGCTGGGGGCGGTTGGCCTGCTCCAGCTCCTCGTTGGTCGCACCAAGATTGGACGCCGAACTCAATTCGGATCAGGAGAGAAACCATGAGCAATTCTCGCATCGTCGGCAAGGCGGCACCGGTTCGTTTTGAAAACGTTTCAAAAAGATTTGGGCGCGACGTTGTTGCGGTGGACAACATTAATCTCAACGTCGAAGCAGGCAAGCTGGTCACGCTTTTGGGGCCTTCGGGCTGCGGCAAAACAACAACGCTGCGCATGATTGCTGGGTTGGAAATGGCCTCAGACGGGCGCATCCTGATTGGGGATCGCGATGTCACCACCCTGCCCGCGACGGATCGCGACGTCTCTATGGTATTTCAATCATACGCGCTGTTCCCACACATGAGCGTGCTTGAAAATGTATCTTACGGGCTCACTTTTTCCGGCTTCTCCAAGTCCGAAACCCGCGACCGCGCGTTGGCTGGTCTCGATCTGGTCGGGCTAAAAGGGTTTGACTCACGCCTGCCCAGCGAATTGTCGGGCGGACAACAACAGCGCGTGGCAGTCGCGCGGGCCTTGGTACTGGAACCACAGGTGCTGTTGTTTGACGAACCCCTGTCCAATCTGGACGCCAAATTGCGCCGTCAGGTACGCGAAGATATCCGCGCAATCCAACAAGACCTTGGCCTGACCGTTGTTTACGTCACCCACGATCAGGAAGAAGCCTTGGCCGTTTCCGACGAAATTGTTGTCATGCGTAACGCATCCATCGCGCAAATCGGCTCGCCACGCGCGCTTTACGAGGCACCCGTAGATCAGTTTGTGGCGGATTTCATTGGCGAAGCAAATATCCTGCCCTGTGTCATCCAAAGTGTCGATGGCGACGTGGCAACGATCTCTATTGAGGAATATCACTATGAACTCCCCGCGCGCGGCCTTGGCATAGGTCCCGCAAAGCTGGCGGTCAGACCGTCCCGTTTGGTGATTGGCACAGCGCGGGGCTTCACGGCAACGGTGGCCAAGGCAACCTATGTTGGAGTCCGCATGGAATACACTCTCCAAGCCAGCTTCGGCTCAATGTTTGCTGTGCAAGACGACGTCGACAGCCCGTTGGACGTGGGAACCGAAGTCACAGTCGGGTTTCATGCCAAAAGCCCGGTGCTCTTGCCCGAAGCGTGATCACCTGGACCAAGGAAATATCCAATACGTGCCCTTGCCATTTGGCTCAGCTCACTGCTGGCAAATTTGGCGCGATCGAATAGGATTAAGTCATGACTGCCCTTGTTCCCTCGCCATTGTCTCGCCCCCTCGCATTGCCCTGCGGCGTCGTGCTCAAAAACCGCATTGCCAAGTCCGCAATGTCGGATTCGCTAGGCGATGGATGCGGGCACCCTACCGAGGCCCAAATTCGTCTCTATGAACGTTGGGCTGAAGGCGGGGCTGCGCTGTCGATCATCGGAGAAGTTCAGGGTACACCCAATTTCGCGGAAAAACCCGGCAACCTTGTATTGCATCCTGCTGCGCAGATGTCCGGTTTTGAAAAACTAGCAACCGCAGGCGCGTCCAATAACGCAAACCTCTGGCTGCAACTGGGGCACGCTGGTGCCATGGCAGATGCGCCCATCAGCACCCCAAAGGGGCCAAGCGCCCTTGATATCCCCGGTCTCGCATGCGCCGAATTGACAATGCCAGAAATCCAAAACCTTCCTGCCGAGTTTGCCCAGACCGCAGCGCTGGCGCAGGGGCTCGGGTTCGGCGGCGTTGAAATACACGCCGCTCATGGGTTCCTGCTCAACCAATTCCTGTCCCCGTTGTTCAACAAACGCAACGATGCTTACGGCGGGTCACTAACCAACAGGATGCGCGTTTTGATAGATGTCATCACAGCGGTGCGCGCGGCAGTTGGTCCAAGCTTTCCCATCGGGCTAAAGCTCAACGCCACGGACCAACTCGTCGGTGGGTTCGAACAAGACGAAGCTCTGCAAGTGATTACCGCACTCGATGGCATCGACCTGATCGATATCAGCGGCGGCACCTATTTTCCCGGCGCGCCGTCCTCCTCTGATCGTGTGGGCTCCGGGCCATATTTCCTTGATTTTGCAGCACGGGCACGGGGAAAAACCGACATTCCCTTAATGGTCACAGGCGGGTTCAAAACCTTTGACCAAGCCGCCCGCGCTGTTGATGACGGCGCGGCTGACATGATTGGCCTTGCCCGCGCCCTTGTGATTGATCCTGACGTGCCCAACAAATGGGTATCGGGCGATGAAACCAACCCCGACTTTCCCCGCTTCAGCGCGCCACCCGAAGGCGGTGTAACGGCGTGGTACACAATGCAAATCACACACATCGCCAACGGCGCACCGCCGCTGGTCGCCTCTGATCTTGAACACGCAATGTCCGACTATCAGGCACGGGATCACAAACGCTGCACCTTGTGGAACAACCACTTTGGGTTGAGCAAATAGCAGCAGGCACACCCTGCACAGCGCCACCAACCAGCGTTTCAAATCAAAAAAACGCCCTCGCAATCTCCTGCAAAGGCGTCCTTCTTCTTTGGTTAGAACGCGGCCTAACTCACCCGTTCACATCAACCACAACGCGGCCCTGAACCTGACCTTTCAGAATATCCGCACCCAATTGCGGCAGGTCTTCCAATGTCGCCGGTTTTTCCATCGCTTCCAGCTTATCCATCGGCAAATCCTTGGCGATCCGCTCCCACGCGCGCAGGCGGTTCTCATAAGGTTGCATAACGGAATCGATCCCCAAAAGGTTCACACCACGCAGCAGAAACGGAATGACCGTCGCTGGCAATCCAGCCCCACCGGCCAGCCCCACGGCAGAAACCGACGCGCCATATTGCATCTGCCCCAGAACACGCGCCAACATGTCGCCGCCCACGGCGTCCACACAGCCCGCCCAAGTTTCGCGCTCCAACGGGCGTTTCACGGTTTCGTTCAGCTCCTCGCGCGCCACAATCTGTGTCGCGCCAAGCTCCTTCAGATATTCACCGCTTTCGGGCCGCCCCGTCACACCGGCAACCTCATAGCCAAGGTTCGCCAGTATTGCGACCGCGACCGATCCAACACCGCCCGCGGCCCCCGTCACCAGAACCGGTCCCTTGCCCGGCACCAGCCCGTGATCCTCCAGCGCCATAACCGCCAGCATTGAGGTAAATCCGGCTGTGCCCACTGCCATCGCCTGCTGTGCACTTAAACCATCGGGCAGCGGCACCAGCCAATCGGCCTTGACCCGCGCTTTCTGACCGTAGCCGCCCCAATGCATCTCGCCCACACGCCAGCCGGTCAACACCACCTTGTCGCCCGGCTTGTAACGCGCGTCGTCCGACGCTTCGACCGTCCCGGCAAAATCAATGCCCGGCACATGCGGATAATTCCGCACCAATCCACCACCCTTGGCCGACAGACACAAACCGTCCTTGTAGTTCACGGTGGAATACTCCACCGCAACCGTCACGTCCCCCTCAGGCAATGCGCTCTCGTCGATCTCCTTGATCACCGCACTTGCCAATCCCTCGTCATTCTGTTCCATCACCAAGGCTTTAAACATCTCGTCATCCTCTCCGCTCAGGCCGTCTGGCCTTTCATTGTTCTAAATAATTCGAATCACGCCCAAAAGGCTTCGAACACCGTCGCCGGTCGCACGCCGTCGGGCGTGATCACATCCACCTCGGTGCCCACGGTCCAATGCGTCATGCGCACCATGCCAATCGCAACATTTGTGTTGAAATCGGGTGACCACGCCGCGCTGCTCACATTGCCGACATGCTGATCCCCATCCACAATCGGCCATAACTGATCGCAGGGCGGCACCTTGTCGCCGTGAATCTCAATGGGGCGGATCTGGCGCACCGGTCCTTCCTTGGCCACTCGCAACAACGCATCGCGCCCGACACAGCCAATCGCCGTATTGGTATTGCAAAACCGACCCAGCCCGCATTCATGCGGCGTGTTGTCATCGGTCATATCATTGCCATAACTCAATAATCCGCCCTCAATCCGCTCAATCAGGTTCGGACAACCCGCGCGCACCTCCAGATCGGCCCCCGCCTCAAACAGCGCATTCCACAGTGGCATTCCAAGGTCCGCCCCCTCTACATAAAGCTCAAAACCGCCCTGCTTCGAATAGCCCGACCGCGCAATCACCAGGTCGCGCCCCTGAAACTGAAACACCCCAAAACGAAAGAAGCGGATGTTGCGAATACCTTCACCAAACACCCGTGCCAACAGGTCTTCGGCCTTTGGGCCCTGCACCGCCAAAGGCGACACATCCGGTTCATCCACAAGCACATCCAGCCGATAGCCGTTGGCAATGCCCTTGACCCAAAACAGCAGATCGCTGTCGGCAATCGAAATCCAAAAACGATCCTCCGACAGCTTCACGGCCACGGGATCGTTCAGCATACCGCCCGTTTCATCGACAATCGGCACGTAATAACACTGTCCCGGCATCATCCCACGCAGATCGCGCGGGGTCAGCATCTGAATAAGTTTGCCCGCATCCGGCCCGCGAATTTCCACCTGCCGCTCGCAGGACACATCCCAAACCTGAACATGCTTCTTCAAATGACGATAATCCGCCTCAACGCTTTCAAAAACCGTGGGCAATAACATGCGGTTATAGACTGTATACGCCTTGACCCCCGCCGCTTCGACACCCTCAGAAAACGGCGTTCTGCGCAGACGCCGTGAAAGTGAAATCAATGCCATTTGTCCTCTCCCGAAAAGGTTTCCGGCATCAGCACCAGATCGGTATCCCCAATGGTCTGGCCCGCCGCCGTCAGCATCGCATGAATTTGACCCCGGTGATGGGTCTGATGATTAAACATATGCACCACGCAATGCGCGGTGGGCGCGGTCACATCGCGGTTCGCCGCACCGGAAAACCACGTCAACGTCCCCGAAAGCTCTGTGTCGGAAACCTTTTCCGCCCAAAGCGACATGCGTTGATCGGTGCGAAACCGCTCCACGCCCCACATGGCCAACGTCGGGCACAAGTCGACACTCTCTCCAATCCCGCCTTTGGGGGGTGAATTGCCGTCGAACCGGCTCATCCACATCATGTCGCCCCACAAAAGGTGGTTCAGCGTCTGCATGATCGAGCCAAAGAAGGCGCCCCGCTCGGCGCGCATCTCGGCTTCGGTCAATCTCTCGCACGCCGCCTTAAATTGTCCGTTCTGCCACGCATTGTAACGTGCCATCAGGCGGCAATATGCGGGCGTGACCGCCATCACTTGGGGCCTTTCCAGTCGATTGGGCAAATCTCGGCAGACTTGCCGCCAAAATCCCAAATGCGCCCATAGTCGCGCACCTTCGACTTGAGCCCGCGCGCCGCGATAATGTCCGGCCCCATCCAGTATTTCGAGTTGGTCACCATCACCGGATGATCCGGGTCAGCTCCATCAATCATCTCGATCTCGCCCTGGATCTTGCGCCCGATATACAAACCGCGCTTTTTGCCATCGCGCACGATCTCGACCTTTTCGCGCTCTGCACCCACGATGTCGCTCACCAGCATCGTGAACAGCCCGGTCGTGCCGCCCGCCTTGCCCGAAAAGATCTCCAGAATGCCGTTATACGCTTTGCCGCTGGCACGATCATCCACATAAGCAGCCACTTTCCAGCCGCCCTCGGCCATCTTGCCGGGGATTTCCACCATCAGGCCCACGTTCAAGCCCGAAAGATCTTCGCCCTCGTAATGCCCCTCGTCGATGGCAATCGCCATCCACGCATAACAATGGCCCTCGGTGGGTGGATGTGCGCCCAGCGACACAACGCAGGGGCAGAACACGGTGCACGAACAGTTCAGAAACAGCTCGCCCTTGATCGCCCATTCCGTGGGCGACATTTTGCGCCGCTTGGGGTTTGTCATCCGGTTATCGATGCGCTGCGACACAGGCAGTTTACCCGCATCAGGTTTGCGTTCCAAAGCCATGATTATCCTCCGTAAAACAGGTTTGGCATGGCGATGACAACGCCCCCGCCAATGATCAAAATAACGCCCATCGGTTTAGTCACCCGATGGCCGATCTGCGGCAGTTTCTCCAGCACCATGAACAGCGTTGCCAGCCCCATCCACAACAGGCTCATCACGCCGCCCACAAACCCCAGCGCCATAAATCCCCAACAACAACCGACGCAAAACACGCCGAGCCCAAGCCCCATGCGCAACCCGCCACCAAAGCCGGTTTTCCAATGGCCAAGGAAATAGGTCATAGGGCTGTGACAGACGCCGTGGCACACTTCCTTGGTGCGCGAAAACTGAAACGCGCCCACCACGATCAACAAAACGCCCGCCACCCAGGGGCTCTTGGCAATCCCAAGCATGTCCACCACACCGCCAAACAACAGCGCCAGCTGCACACCGGTGATCACCGCTGCAAATCCAACCCACACAATCGAATAGCCCAGTAAAACACCAGCCCACCCCGGCCAGCTTCCGTCGGCTGATACCATCAGGCGTTGATAATTGCTCAATGTCGGAATCATTGTCGGCAACATCATCGCCGCCATCATCACCGCCCACATCACGAATAGCGGTCCAAAATTGGCCATCGGCATGTACATGGGCATCCGCGGGTCCATCGCCGCCATGCGCGCGCCCATCTCGCCCGGACGCCCGATCAAGTCGACGTCCATGCGCACCGCCATGTCATACATGAACCACCACGCCACCAGAATGGCTGTGAAAAATCCCAGCCACGCAATGCTGCGCATGTTCAGAACACGATCCATGAGCCGTTTCTCCTCTTGCCGACTCGACCTTTGTGAAAATTAATGTCAGACAATTGAGAGCCACGCAAACGGAATTGTCTGACATATGAAGATTGACCCAACGTCAAAATCGGATCTCTCCGCCCAAATCGCCAAATCCATCCGGGATGCTATCATTTCCGGTGACATGATTGTTGACGAACGCCTGCCCTCGGAATCCGAGTTGGCCGACCAGTTTGACGTTTCTCGCCCCACCGTGCGCGAGGCCCTCAAACGATTGGCCGCGCAAAATCTGATCCGCACCCAGCGCGGTGCCACCGGTGGTGCGTTTGTGCGTCGGCTATCTTATGACGAAGCTCGCGCCCAACACGTCACCACCTCGACGCTGCTTCTGTCGATGAATGCGGTCGATTTCCAAACCGCCTGCGAGGCCCGCTATGCGCTCGAACGCGCTTGCGCTCCGCTCTCGGCCCAACGCCGCACGCCCGATCATCTTGCCACCATGCGTGCCGAAATCCACCGCCAATCCCAACCCGGCCTCTCGGACGAAGGCTTCTGCGATAGCGACGTTGCCTTTCACCGCGCGCTTGTGGACGGCGCCGGCAATCCGGTGCTGTCCTACCAACTCGGCGGCGCGGTCGAGGCGATGCAACCGCTGATGAACATGATCACCTTCACCCAGCGCAACCGCGACCGCATCGTCGAATTGCACACCGCCATCGCCAACGCGATTGAGGCCAACCGCCCCCACGACGCCGACGCCGCCCTGTCCGAACTCACTGCCTATACGCTCACCCTTGGTGAGCAGGTGATGGCGGCACGGGTTGCACGAAAAGGCTGACAAAGCTTAAGGTTTCGCAGTCGTTTCATCTGGGTCCAACCTCTTGGCCAGGGGCCTCAGGGCAACAAAACCGGTCACGGCAACGCAGACATTAAAAATCAGGTGAATCAAAGCAACGGCCATGTCCCCTTCACCAGCCATCGCAGACACCCAACTGGCCACAGGCGCCATAAAGGGAACAAAAACGATTACTCCCAGCGCGTTAAATGCCAAATTTGCCACCGCCGCAGCACGCGCAGTTGCGCCCAAGCTCATCGACGCAATAAGCGCTGTAGATGTGGTGCCAATATTTGAACCAACAACGATCGGCAGCACGTCATACATAGTGATCAATTCCTGTTGCACCGCAATGATCGCCAGCCCCACAACCACACTGCTTGATTGCAACAGCGCAGTGGCGATTGCCCCGGCAACAAACCCTGCCACAGGATTGGACAAGTACCCCATCCAAAGCGCAACATCCGGATCGTCCTTCAAAGGCGCGACGTATCCACTAATCAGGTTTAGCGCCAATAAGATCACACCAAGATACATAATCGAGCGCCCGTAAAGGGCGATCCGCCCCGGCAGGAGCGACGCCACAACGCTCGCAACAATCAATATTGGTGCCAATATTGTGGCATTGATCGTAACCAACCAGGCGGTCGATGTCGTGCCGACATTCGCCCCCAAAAACACCGGGAGCGTACCACGAAATGCAATTGTTCCGGCTTCCGCAAGCGCCACTGTGATCCCAGAAATCGCACTGGAAGACTGCACCAGTGCCGTCAAAACCGCACCAAGTGCAAAGCCACCAACCGGAGTTCGTGTCAAACGGGCTAATACCGACTTTAACGCCTCTCCGCCCGCCGTTTGAACATCTTCGCTGAACCCTTTGAGGGCGTACACAAATAGAACCACGGCCGCCGCGACTGACACGGCAATCTCCAACACTGATACTTCCTGCAATCCGCACATCCCTGTGGTACTTCTACTGTCTGCCACTCTGTCAACCGTCAGAGCTTTTCACAACACCGTGCGGGCCGGTTCCCCAAACCCATCCAACCGTGTACCCTGTCCGTATCAACCGGAAAGACCCAGTCAGCCAACACAGGGACACTCCCATGCACACACCATATCTCAACCGCCGCTTGTTCGTCACAGCCACCGCCGCAACTCTGGCTACCGGCCTCGTTTCGCCGCTTCACGCAGCGTCGCTCAGACCGACCAAAACCATGCGCGGGGGCTCGAACAATTATCGCCCCAATGCGCCCTTCGTCGACAAACTTGGGGACGGCTTTATCGTCTCGGGCCGGGTCGTGCGCGCCGGAGATGGCGCCCCGTTGCCCAAAACCCGCATCCAGATCTGGGCCGCCACCACCATCGGCGGCGAGCGTGAGCCGCGCAATCATGGCTCGGTCCTGACCCGTGCGGATGGCACATACCGGCTCGAAATGATGCAGATCGTGCCCAATTTCGGCCAGCCCCACGCCCATCTGGCCTATGACGATCCGGCGTTCAAAACCGTCTTCCTGCGCCCCGTCATGCCAAGCGCGCGCGACACGTCCCTCACTGTCGATTTTGTGCTCGCCCCGGCGTGACGCGCGGCCTGAGATCCCTGATCTGGCTTGCTGTGCTAGGCGCCGCAACGCTTCCAGTCGTAATCGCCGCCTTCAGCCCCTATCTCGCCTATCGCAACCCGGCCTATATCGTCGCGGGCTTTGCGGGAATCCTCAGCCTTTCGCTGTTCCTGTTGCAACCCCTGCTTGCTGCCGGTTACCTGCCCGGCCTACGCCTGCCGCTTGCCCGCAAACTGCACCGCATTATCGGCGCGGCACTTCTGGCTTGCCTTGCGCTCCATATAGGGGGCCTCTACCTCACCAGCCCGCCCGACACGCTTGACGCGCTGCTTCTGGTTTCACCAACGCCGTTCTCCGTCTACGGCGTGCTTGCTACGCTCGGCCTGATCGCCACTATTCTGCTCGTCGCTCTGCGCCGCCGGGTCCGCTATGGCCACTGGCGTCTCTTGCACAACGCGCTCGCGCTCTTTGTTGTCATCGCCACGCTGATCCACGCCCTCCAGATCGAGGGCACCATGGGCCCGGTCTCCAAATGGCTTCTCTGCGGCGCGGTCCTCATCGCCACTGCCACCACCCTGATCAACGAACGCCTACTCAAACCCCTGAGACGCAACTGAAACCTTGCGACTCAGACGCGGCACACCTATCTATAGAGTGTCTCTTCGGGGACTATGGACATAAACGCGCTCGTAATAAGCGGATCGGACCCGGGGGCGGTACCCGGCGTCTCCACCAAACACCCTTCATTTGGGGGTCATGGGGACGAAATAGGATCGACGAACGTCTAAAGGGGTTAGCTTTGTTTCGGCTGTCTGCCACCGTTATCGGCGAAACTTGTACAATTGCAAATGACAATCGTGCTCCGGCAATGGCAGTTGCAGCGTAAGCTGTAAATGTCGCCGAAATTAACTCCTTGGGTTTAGCGACCTAAGGCGGGGTTCGCAGGTACCTGGCAACAGAAACCTGCACTAAACTCCCCCCCAATTTGAATGACGAATCTTGCATTTAGCCTGTTTTTTAGGGTTCTGGATATCAGGCGTTAACCTGACGATCATCATTTGTTCCTAGTCTCGAAAACAACATCGAATGACATAGGTAAAGACTGATGGATAAACGCGAACTCTTACAACAATGGTATCAGCGCGTCTGGTTAGAGGTTGATCTTGACGCGATCGACGAACTTTTCACCCCGGATACCGAGGCCAAGGGCCTGCTGCCCGACTTTGCTGCCGGACCGGATGACTTTCGCGACCTTGTACCGATGTTCCTTGAGTTGATCGAAGAGCCGACCTTCAGCCTGGATAAAGTCATGGAGGAAGGCGACTGGGCCGCCGCCCTCTATTCGCTTAGCGCAACAAACCCTGCCAATGGCCAACAGGTGTTCGGCTCCGCGCAATTGTTTGCGCGTTTTGCAGGCGGGAAAATGGTCGAAACCTATAACAGCATCGATTTCATGAGCTTTTTTGAGCAGATGGGCCTTTTGCCCGAACAATCCATGTATCTTTGCCTGACAGGTCAGAAAATCAGAGGATAATCCGGAACACGACCCAGAAAAATGGCATTGACGCAGCGGGCCGGAACAGGCAGTTTTGCTTCATGGGGTAGCGCGACCACCCCGTGAGGCCCCGGCCCAAGGATCGCATCCACTGACCCTTTCAGAAAGGATGCTTTATGCCGTCTCTCAATGAAATCGCTCCAACACAGCTGATGCGCCAACTTGGCGGTCCAGATACTCTGACCTTACTTGATGTGCGCACCGACGAGGATTTTGCCGCCGCTCCGTTGCTGTTGCCCACATCGCGCCGCCTTCCCCATACCGACGTGGGCAATCATTTGGCGACGTTTTCAGACACCAAAGTCGTTGTGATCTGTCACAAAGGGAAAAAGCTCAGCCACGGGACCGCCGCCCTCCTGCGTGCGTCTGGTATCGCCGCAGAGGTGCTCGATGGTGGCTTTGTCGCGTGGCAAGCCGCCACGCTCCCTTTGATTCCAGCTCAGCAGATCCCACCGCCGGGCACCCTCTGGGTTACACGCCACCGCCCCCGTATCGACCGGATTGCCTGCCCATGGCTGATCCGTCGCTTTGTCGATCCAACTGCCCGGTTCCTGTTTGTGCCTCCATCAGAGGTGCTTGATGTTGCAGACCGGTTCAATGCCATCGCCTTTGACACCCCCGGTGCGCCTTGGACCCACAATGGTCCCAACTGCACCTTTGACGCCCTGATTGACGGTTTCTCGCTTGGGCACGACGCGCTCAACCGCCTTGCCAGCGTCGTGCGCGCGGCGGACACCGACACGCTAGATCAATCGCCACAGGCCGCTGGCCTTCTGGCGTTCTCCGTCGGCCTATCGCGCCTTTACAAAGAGGATCAGAACCAGCTCACCGCCGGGTTGCCCCTCTATGACGCGCTCTATCGCTGGGCGCGTGATGGTCATGGCGAGACCCATGACCACGCACGGGTCATCTAACATGGCCAAAACATCTTTTTCCCAGATGACCCGCGTCTTTGGCCGTATCGGGTTGATGTCCTTTGGCGGGCCCGCCGCTCAGATCAGCCTGATGCACCGCGAACTCGTCGACACGGCCAAATGGTTGACCGAAAAACAATTTCTCGGCGCGCTATCCTTTTGCATGCTCCTGCCCGGCCCCGAGGCGATGCAGCTCGCCACCTATTGCGGCTGGAAACTGCGCGGCACGCCCGGCGGCCTTTTGGCGGGTCTGCTGTTTGTGCTGCCCGGCGCCGCGATCATTTTCGCCCTCGCCGCGCTTTACATTGGCTTTGGTGACGTGCCGCTGGTGCAATCCGCGTTTCTCGGTATCAAGGCCGCAGTGGTTGCAATCATTTTTCAGGCCCTGCTGCGCCTTTCAGGTAAAGTGCTGACCGGGCGGCTGGAATGGATCATTGCCCTGCTCAGCTGCGCCAGCCTCTACTCTGGCCTTTTGCCCTTTCCAGCCGTAATCGCGCTTGCCGCGTTGGTTGGCCTGATGCGGCCCAATCGGTCGCCAGAGTCTCCACAGCCAACCACGCACACCCCCTTATCCGCAACGCTCAAAACGGTACTGATCTGGGGCACGCTCTGGGCTGCACCCGTTGCGCTGCTCTATGCGCTCGACGCGCAATTCCTGATCGACATCGCCGTCTTCTTTTCCAAACTCGCAGTGGTCACATTTGGCGGCGCCTACGCCGTGCTCGCCTACATGGTTCAGGCCGTGGTGCAGGATCACGGCTGGATCACAACCGGCGAAATGATGGACGCGCTGGGTTTGGCCGAAACCACCCCCGGCCCGCTGATATTGGTCACACAATTTGTCGCAACCCTCGCCGGGCATCATCAGGGCGGCATAACCCTTGCCATTGCGGCAGGTCTCACCGCGCTCTGGTGCACCTTTATCCCTTGTTTCTTATGGATTTTTGCCGGAGCACCACATGTCTCACGCATCCTAGGTCACCCACGTTTAACCGGCGCGCTACACGTGATTTCGGCCGCTGTCACCGGCGTGATTATCAATCTCAGCCTTTGGTTCACCTTATCGCTCATCTTTGGCCCATTGCTCACAAATCACGCCATTCCCCTACCCGATCTGACACAGTTTCAACCGCTCACTGCGGCGCTCGTCGCCTTGGCCAGTGCCTTGCTCTTGGGGCTGCGCCTGCCGTTGTTACTCGTGTTGGGCGTCTGCGCTCTGGCCGGCATGGTCGCTGCCACTTTGCTTTGATCAAATATTTGCCCCGCGCCGCCTTTCGTTTCCCAACGAATCTACTATTGTGGCCAAGACGACCAACTAAGAAGGCTGCCATGTCCCGCACGATCGACTACGGAAACCTGATGCACCGCGCCATGCGCAGCCTCATTCAGGAGGTGTTGCAGGATGTTGCAAAAGACGGCCTTCCCGGCGAACACCATTTCTTCATCACGTTTGACACCCGCCACGCGGATGTCCAGATCGCGGATTGGTTGGCAGATCGCTATCCCGGCGAAATGACCGTGGTCATGCAGCATTGGTACGACAATCTGGACGTAGGCGATGATGGCTTTGCCATCACGCTTAACTTTGGCGACTCACCCGAGCCGCTCTATATCCCTTACGACGCGATCAAAACCTTTGTGGACCCATCCGTCGAATTTGGCCTGCGCTTTGAAACACAGGACGAAGAAGACGAAGACGAGAACGAGCTGGAAACCCTGCTCGACGAGGTCGATCTCGAAGCCAAGGAAGAAGAAGAGGCGCCGCGCAAAGACGCCGACGTTGTCAGCCTCGACAGTTTCCGCAAGTAAATCCCGTCAAGGCGCTATTTTGTTTGGCCCCGGTCATACTCCATCCGCTTAATGCGGACATTATCCATCTGTTCATGTGACCAGAACACCAGCGGCTTTAGCATCTCCAACAGACTGCGCCCCAGCGGCGTCAGCTCATAGCTCACCGCCACCGGCGGTCCTGGCGAAACGGTGCGCGTCAAATACCCATCCCGCTGCAATCCACGCAGGTTTTCCGTCAAAACACTCTGCGTCACGTCCCCGATACATCGTTTCAGATCACCAAATCTCTTGGGTTCATCCTCCAACGCGAGAATGATGATCATGCGCCACTTGCCGGTCACGTTGGACAAAACCGACCGTATCGAACAGTTTGACGCCTCTGCCTTGCTGGCAACACCAATTGGTAACATCTCGCTCTTTCGGTATGAAATTGATACTTTATTGGCGTAGTTTTACTCGACACAAGAAACCGTTTCAATCCCTTGTTTATTAACAAGGTATCCTCAACCATACCAGGTCTCTTCAAGGTACGCAATTGATATGTAGTATGTATTTGATACCAAATATCGCAGGACTACGAATCAACAAAAGGACTGCATCATGACCCCCAAGGAACTCGTACTCGCCCTGTTTACCGCCGCGTTCGCGGATCACGATCACGAAGCCGCCCGCGCACTGGTCAGCGCCGACTACATCCAACATAACCCTGCCATACCGACTGGTGCGGACGGGCTGGTCAATGTTATCCCGCTTGTGGCGCAATCTGGTATGACTGCGACGACCCACCGCGTCATCACCGAAGGCAACATGGTGGTTCTGCACAACTCCTATGCCAATGCTGATGCCTTTGGCGCGTCTTCGCTTGCCGCTTTCGACATTTTCCGCGTTGAAGATGGCAAAGTTGTCGAACACTGGGACAATCTGCAACCCATCCCCGAAACCACCGTCTCAGGTCGAGGCATGCTGGATGGTGTGACCATGATCACTGATCTGGAAAAAACACAGGAAAACAAGGCGCTTGTGCTGGGCTTTGTCAACGACGTCCTCGCCGGCGCCGCGCCGGAAAACGTGACCACCTATATGGATCCGGAAATCTATATGCAGCACAACCCGATGATCGCGGATGGCCTCTCTGGCCTGATGGCTGCAGTCGAGAGTTTTGCCGCACAGGGTCAGGCCATCACCAAATTTGAACCTCAGTTTGCCGTGGCCGAGGGCAACTTTGTCTTCGTCGCCTCAGACGCGATCATGGGGGGCACGCCTTGGGCCTTCTTTGATCTCTGGCGGGTTGAGAACGGCAAAATTGTCGAACACTGGGACGTGGTCTCGCCCACCCCATCCGACATGGCGCATAACAACGGTAAATTCTAAGGCACCGCTAACGGGGCGCGACGCTTTGCCCGCGCCTCATTTGCGGTATCCCACGGTATACAGTATTGCACTTTACGCCCGGTCCGTTAGAACCGTCGTGACTTATTTTACCGGAGGTCACCATGACTGATACCCGCACCGAAACCGACAGCTTTGGCCCACTCGAAGTTCCCACCGACAAATACTGGGGCGCGCAAACGCAGCGTTCGATCATGAACTTTCCCATCGGCTGGGAAAAACAGCCGGTCGCGATCGTGCGCGCGCTTGGTGTGATCAAACAGGCTTGCGCCATGGCCAACATGGCCAGCGGAAAACTTGACGCAAAGCTTGGCGAAGCCGTCATTCAAGCCGCCTCCGAGGTGGTCGCAGGCAAGTTTGACGACAACTTCCCCCTCGTTGTCTGGCAAACCGGTTCTGGCACCCAGTCAAACATGAACTCGAACGAAGTGATCGCCAACCGCGCCATCGAAATCCTTGGCGGCGTCATCGGCTCCAAAGACCCGGTGCACCCAAACGATCACTGTAACATGGGACAGTCTTCCAACGACACGTTCCCAACCGCCATGCACATCGCCACCGCGATGTCCGTGCGTGACGTGCTGATGCCGGGCCTTACCAAACTTGCCGAGGGCCTTGAGGCCAAATCGGAAGAATTCAAAGACATCATCAAGATCGGCCGCACCCACACACAGGATGCGACCCCGCTCACCTTGGGTCAGGAATTCGGCGGCTATGCCCACCAGATCCGCAAAGGCATCTCCCGTGTCGAGGCCGCACTGCCCGATATCTATGAACTGGCCCAGGGCGGCACCGCTGTCGGCACCGGTCTCAACACACAGAAAGGCTGGGGTGAAGAGGTCGCTGCCAACATGGCCGAGATCACCGGCCTGCCCTTCGTCACCGCCCCCAACAAATTCGAAGCGCTCGCCGCCCATGACGCCATGGTCTTCATGTCCGGCGCATTGGCGACCGTCGCCGGCGCGATGTACAAAATCGCCAACGATATCCGCTTCCTCGGCTCCGGCCCCCGCTCGGGCCTGGGCGAACTGATCCTGCCCGAAAACGAACCCGGCTCCTCGATCATGCCCGGCAAGGTCAACCCGACCCAAGCCGAAGCCATGACCCAGGTCGCCGCCCACGTCATGGGCAACAACGCCGCGATGACCTTCGCCGGATCGCAGGGCCATTTTGAGCTCAACGTCTACAACCCGATGATGTCCTACAATCTGCTGCAATCGATCCAGCTTCTGGGCGATGTCGCAGACAGCTTCACAACCCGGATGCTGAACGGCATTCAGGCCAACGAGCCGCGCATCGACAAGCTGATGAAGGAATCTCTGATGCTGGTCACAGCACTGGCCCCCACCATCGGCTACGACAACGCCACCAAAGTCGCCAAAACTGCACACAAGAACGGCACCACCCTCAAGGAAGAGGCTATCGCCCTTGGCTTTGTCGACGCCGAAACCTTCGACGCCGTGGTGCGTCCAGAACAAATGATCGGCCCCAAAGACTGACACAAGAAAGGGGGGCGGAAACGCCCCTTTTTTTTGGCCACCTGCACTTTCCAGACGATGAAATTTAAATGTCCTCAACCCGGACAATGCCGCCTGATGCTGGCGCAGCGAAATTCACCTCGATTGCTCGACCATGTCACCGAATTGCTCGCGGCGGCGCAGAAGGATTTTGCCGAAAACAGACGTCCAAATCACGCAAATTGCCCGAAGTTCAACCGGGTCACTCGCCGCTCTCA
Organism: Shimia abyssi; assembly: GCF_003014475.1. GTDB lineage: Bacteria > Pseudomonadota > Alphaproteobacteria > Rhodobacterales > Rhodobacteraceae > Shimia > Shimia abyssi. Next base: position 53,843 of record NZ_PYGJ01000019.1, read on the forward strand.
TTTGCTACGTTTCCGATGCCGGACAAAGGGTGAGTTCGCTACAGGGCGGTGTCTGTAGCAATAATACTTGCGTTAATCACCTTTTCCAAAACTTGGCCCGACACCATCCAACGCGCCATCCTGAAGCGTGAAGGTGTTTAGCCAAACCTGAGTATCTACTTTGACCTGACGAGGTGCGTCTTCGACTGGGAACCGCATTGGCTGACCCGGTAATTCGCCTGTTGGCTCATTGTCGCGTTTGGTAAACACGCCATTGACTATTACGTGAGGGATACCAATCGGAGGCGTGCCTTGCATTTTTGCCTTATAATCAGACCCCGGAGCGACGGTCTCAGGGTCAAAAATAACGATGTCGGCAGCCATGCCTTCCTGCATCCGGCCCCGTACATCAAGGAACTTAACACCCGTCCCGCCCATATGAAGTGCAGGCCAATAGCTAAGTTGTGACAAGGTAAACATCAGCTCAACATCATTGTCGCGAGCAAGCTTTAAAACAGTCGAATGAGAGCCTGACGTTCGCGGGTGACCGGCAAACTCCGTATGGTCACCGTCTGCGCCGAGGTCTTCGGAGTGCCACATGCTATCACTGGCGACCACCATGTGTGGCACCCGAAGCCATTGTGGCAACCATTCTTCTCGGGCTGGGTTAAAAACAATAACAGCCCGACCGGGATCATCGGCTGAGATGCTGGCATATTCTTCGTCTGTCAGGAACTTGTCCTCACTCGGATCATACATAATGTCCTTGTACTCAAGCCCCAGCGCCCCAATCGCCTCGGGTTTCAATTGATCCGATGCAATCGATGTGGATCCAGCCGTGTAGGGATAATACTCGGACCACATGTTCAATCCCTTAGCGCGGGCAAGCTGCAACTTTTCTTCGATCTCCCACCAGCCGTAGTCATTGTTGTGGCTATACAGCAGAGGCGCGTCGAGCAGGTACGCATTGGTAAATACCTCATCAAACCCAAGCGGAGCTTCAGGGTTTTGAGAGGACGTGTGAAACCGCCCATGAACACCTGTTGCCCGACCGTAGCGTGCAGCAGTTCTTTGCAACTCAAACTGTTCATATGTGCTTATACCAGTCCCGGCGTACCCAACCGTTGATCCGGCACACAGGGCACCTTCCTGAAGGCCCTTGTCAATGATCGCCATGATCTGGTTGAGCTGTTCGATGTTCGCCCGAGTAACAGACCAATCAGCCACACCATCTTCAGCACTGGCGAGCGCACGCAGATCAAAGACCTCAGTTGCATCTGAAGGTTGGTCGATGGTCAGCCCATCCAGAACCACCATTCGTGCCAATTCATGAGAAACGCAGGTGCCATAATTGATCGACCATTTGCCCTCTTCTCGCGCATACCAGTCCGCAATGTGAACGGCACCGACTTCGCCGTCGTATGCGCTTGTGACACCATCCATCATGCTCATGTTGAGAGCATATTTTTGGCTCGAGTGGGTATGACTATCGATAAACCCCGGCGCAACGACGTGATCGGTCGCGTCAATGACGTCCGTGCCTTCGATAGGGTCTGTTGTAATTTTTACGATCCATCCATCACTGATCCCGACGTTCGCGACTTGATCATAGCCGGTTTCAGGGTCCATTACCCGGCCGTTCATAATCGCAACATCGTATGTTTGAGCGAATAATGACGAACCTCCGCACAGGAAAACAACCATCGCGTACGATGCGCTACCAAGTGGTTTCAACTTGGGCATCTCACTTTCCTCTCAGAAGATTTTGGATTTGGCGTTGAGTTTTCTTGCTCACATACGTCTTAGCTATCTTTCGAAGCCCTTGCCCGTCACTTTCAGACCGGGCCTCAGTATTCGGTCAGGATTGGCAAATTCAACCAGTACAAGTTGTGTCCCTTTTTCGGTGTCAATTTCGTATCCGCCGGAGATCAATTTGCCTTCATGTTGATAATCAGTGCCACCGGGTAATGTGATAACAACGATTTGCGAGGCAGAGATTTCTGCTTCAGTTTCTCCAGAACTCATCCGGGCAAATACCCGGTCATATGGAACCTCGAATTGAACATGAATTGGGTCGAGTTGGACCAGCGTCGCAATTTCCGATCCCTCGTCGATGCTTACATTGGCATTTTCACGATACTTGGGTGCCGACATTTGGCCATCAAAGGGAGCATGTAGTTTCTGAACCGAAAGAATGGTTTCGGCCATTTCGAGGCGGATCACCGCCGCACGGTGGTCGGCTTGAGCGTTGTCAGCAGCTCGCTTGGCAGCGTCGTAGGACACCTCTGAGGCGGCAAAGCTCTGCTTCAGTTTCTGTTGCCTCTGGAACGCTTCATCGGCGCTGGCCATATTAATTTCTGCCTTGGCCAAGGCGGTTTTGGCGAGTTCGACGTCAAATCTTTTAAAGGCGGTATCAAACTCGACCAGCAAGTCTCCCTTTTGGACCAGTTGGCCTGTCGTGAAATGCAACCGGCTGATCTTGTTGCTAACCTCCGCAGAGATGTCCCAACTTCCGGCGGCAACCACAACGCCATTTGCTTCTCCGGTCAGAGTTCCCGGCTCTTGACCATATGCGATGCCGCTGCCGAGAAAAACGCAGGCAATCCAAACAAGGCACGGCAGGACACCTGAAACCTTCCTGAAGTTACCTTTTGACGAAATCAGTCCAGTTTTCTGCATTCAGTTGTCCCGCACTTTTGGAAAGTCGCTTGATCGAAAATCTGAGGCGCTATCAGCTTCATCGCCCAGTTGCTTTGCCTGATTCTTACATTGTTGCGGAAAGCGACATTGGTCCAGAATTCGGTTTCGGCAGTTTTGCCGCATACTGGAATATCCATAGGCGCGTGTCGCAAATTGAGTACGGTAGGTGTTCTCATTTGAGTTCATCCTTGAAGACAACTCCGTCCTTCATCACGAAATCAATATTGCCTGCATCTACAAGAATTGTGACGTCTTCCAATGGATTGCCGTCAACCAGCAAAATATCAGCATACGCGCCAGATCGAATGATGCCGATAGGCCCGTCAGCGTAAGGATTTAGCGGCCCCGTTAATTCAAGAAGCTGCCCGTTGATCGACGTCGCTTGTCGCAGCGTTTCAAGGTTTGAGAAATACCTGCTGCGATACTCGAACTCGTTGTTGATCTCTGAAAGCCGTGGCCCCCAAAGGTCTGTTCCAAAGGCAATGTTTATTTCATATTCCTTGGCGAAGTTGATCGACGTCTCAACGCCTTCCCGCACCAGATTGAATTTCTCCGCGACTGTTTCGCCGAAGACTGCAATTTGCTCCGGCGTTGGCGGTTCGCCCAGGAAAGCAATTTGGGTAGACAACCAGACATCATTGTCTGCGGCGAGTTGTGCGGTCGCGTCGGTCATGAGTTGCCCGTGTTCGATAACCTTCACGCCAGCTTGGATCGCGCGGCGAACAGACGCATCAGTGTAGGCGTGAACCATAACGTAGGTGCCCCAGTCCGCAGCCGCGTCAACAGCCGCTTTCATCTCGTCCGGTAGATACTGGTTCGTATGGATCGGGTCGTACTGCGACGAAATCCCTCCGCCAGCCATCAATTTGATGTGCACAGCACCCTTACGAAGTTCTTCTCGTGTTGCACGTAAGACTTCCGGAACGCCGTCGGAAATCGCAAAAACCTCTCGGTTGGCCCAAGGTTCAACAGAAAGGTCATTGGGATGCGGCGAAGCGTAACCCGCGCGGACATCTCCGTGACCGCTCGTCTGCGAGATGAGCCTTCCGGACGGATAAATGCGGGGCCCCGCAACAAGGCCTTCGTCAATCGCCTTTTTGATCCCAAAAACTGGGCCACCTACATCCCGTACGGTCGTCCAACCATTCATCAGATAAAATTCGGCGTTCACCGCCGCGCCGACACCCAAATATTGCCAGTCGACCTGTTCTGTGACTTGATCCAGCGGAACAGGAAGACCGATATGCCCATGTGCTTCTATGAACCCTGGCATCAACGTGCGTCCCCCACCGTCGACAATCTGAGCGTTTGCAATAAAGAGCGGTTCGCTCGACACCTCGGCAATCATGTTTCCCGTAACCAGTACGTTAGCGTCCTCAATAAGCTTCTCGCTGACCCCATCAAAAACATTCACGTTGGTGAAGAGCACCGGAAAGGCCTTTTCCTGTGCAGCGACGCTGGTCGCCCCAAAGGCTAGGATCAAGCAAAACTTGGAAATCCTTCTCATGACGTGCCCCCATAAGTTATAGAATGTCTGTGAGCTTCGCATGAGTGGCCAAACTATCAAGGAATAATGCTGTGCATAATGAGCCAATTTATTCTCAATTTGGATCGCGAAGCACAGTTTGTAGGCGCGTCTAGCATGTCAGAACAACCTGTTCCCTTGATGCTTAACACGCTTCTGAGGCCTTTTATCTCTGAACTTGATCGTCTCGGTATACCTTACGCACAACTGTTGGAACGGTGTGGGATGAAAAGCCAAAATTTCCTACTAAACGAGCACTACGTCACTGTGCGCTCAAGCTACAAGTTTGTGGAGGAATGTGCAGAGGCGACCAACGACAAGCACTTTGGCTTCAACTTGGGGAGCAAAGCCCCACTTCAATCACTGGCCAACTTTGAGTTGGTAGATTTGTCGCGCAGTTCTCTTGGCGATCTACTCTCAGCGCTCATTCTGGATGCCAGACGTGTCAACTCATCTGCTACATACACGATTACAAATGACGGTGAATGGGTGCAGGTAGTGGGAAAACGCGTTTTCCGGCCGGGAAAACCGCCTGCACAGGTGGACGCTTTTTTCGCAGCCTATATGAGGAACGCAATACGCATCTACGCGGGTCAACGGTGGTCACCTGAGCTCTTGACGATCTGGGTTTGCGATCCGTCTGTCTTACCCATCTCTCAGCTAAATAATACGGTTGTGATCAAAGGAGACCGGATGGGTGCGAGGTTTCGCTTTCCATCAACTTGGATGGTCCAGAAAGCCGAAGAAATCATCCAACGTTTGGACCGAACGCGCCGAGAAGAAAGAGAACAATTTATTGCGGATTTTCGGACGTTGTTGTCGGGGCAACTCGGTAACCAAAGCCTGACCATGAACACAGTTGCAAAGGACCTTTCGATCTCTCCGTCAACGCTTCGGCGGGAGTTGAAACGCAACGACACGTCTTACTCCTTAGTTTTGACGAATATGCGACTAGAGCGCGCAGAACATTTATTGAAAGAAAGTGGCATCTCTATCGCAGAGATTGGCAAGCTGGTCGGTTTCGAGAACCCGTCGAGTTTCGCCAGAGCATTCCGCAGCAAGTCAGGACAGACGCCCAAAGAGTTTCGGGCCTTAAATGCGTCGGAACGGTGAGGATTGGTTGCTCACGACAGCTACTATTTTGACCGCAATTCGGACACCGAAGTCCCAAAATTCGCTGCGCCGTAAATGAATGTCCGCTTTTCTGTCGGCGGTGCCTATGACTTCATTGGCGGAAATTGCGCTGCGTCCGCGAAATACACAACAACATCACTTCCGCTTCGGGCTCAATGCTGACACTCGCATATAAGCGTCGATAACGCCGCCCACCTCACCACTTGGCAACCCCGCCGCCTCCGCTTAACGTAGGTTTCCATGAGCACCGTCACAAACCTCAACCAATTCCGCAAATCCAAGGCGCGCGTGAACAAAAAAACCCGCGCCGATGAAAACGCCGTGAAATTCGGCCGTACCAAAGCGCAAAAATCCCTCGAAAAAGCCCGCGCAGAAAAAACCACCCGTGATCTGGATGGCAAAGAACGCGAATGAGCCGCCCTATAAAACGCTCTCTGACGCTCAAAGGGCACCGCACCTCTGTCTCACTCGAAGATGATTTCTGGAACGCCTTCCGCGACATCGCCGCTGAAAAATATACTCCAATCAATGCATTGGCTGCCGAAATTGATGCAACCAGAGATCTCGACGCGGGCCTCGCAACAGCGATCCGCCTCTACGTGCTAAACCACTACCGAACCAAGCCCTGACCCGACCTTGCTCTTTCAGAGTTCAAAAAACACTCGCGCCGCAGGCTCCGACCAGCGCGTCTTAACCGCCCGACGCGATCAACCGCACCCGCTCGATCATCGCGCGCAAGCCATTGGAACGCTGCGAGGACAAATGTTCATTCAACCCCAGCCGCTCCAGCTCACCACGTGCATCCACCGCAAGCACCTCGGCCAGCGACAACCCGTTATAAAGCTTGCGTAAAACGGCGATCAGCCCGTTCACGATCATAGCGTCACTTTCCCCGTCAAAGGTCAGCACACCACCCTCGATCGTCGCGTGCAACCACACCTGACTGGCACAGCCATCTACCTTGGTCGCGGGCACTTTCAACGCATCATCCAACGCGTCCATGTCCTTGCCCTGCTCGATCACATAACGATAGCGATCTTCCCAATCTTCCAGGAATTCGAAATCCTCAACAATCTCTTCAAAGGCTTCGGTGGCCATCTGGTGTTCTCCTTTGCTCCGCCAAAGACCTAAGCGGCGTTTCACAAAAGGTCCACCCCTCCCATTGACGCTTTTCAAGCAGGCCCTGATGCGCTAACCCATTGACGCAAAGACACGGAGGCCCGAGACCATGCGTATTGCCCTGACCGCCCTGCTGACCGCCACATTGGCCCTCTCCGCCTGCCAGTCCCGCCTGAACCCGGTGAACTGGTTTGGCAGCGACGAAGCCGCCGTACGCGAGGTTGCCGAAACGGGCGAAGTCAATCCGCTGATCCCGTCCGAGGAAACCGGGGGCTTGTTCGCCAAGGGGCCAGCGGCGCCCTATGGTGGCACGCCAATCTATAACGTCAAATCGATGGAAGTATTACGCGTTCCAGAGGGTGCGCTGATCACCGCGACCGGTGTTGCAACTGTACACGGCGTGTTTGACGTGCGCCTTTTGGCCCGCAATAATGGCCGCCCCGTTAGCGGTGTTCTCACCTATGACCTTCTTGGGTTGCACCCAAGCGGCGCGCCCGGTGGTGGCTCTGAACAATCCCGCGAAGTGACGGCGGCGGTTGTCGCGACCAACCAAGAGCTGGCAGGTGTACGCACCATTGTAGTTCAGTCGGCCACCAACGCCCGCCAATCGCGCCGTTAACCGGTTGATGGTGAAAATCCGCACCGACGCAATACCGATAAAATACCGACGTTATACCGACGTGGCTTTTGGCGTGATTATTGCAGCTTAACGATCCGCACGGACCCGCCTTTTGCCGCCAGCGCGACTTGCCCGTCACACAGTCGCAGCGCGTCTTCACCAAACACTTCACGCCGCCACCCGTTCAGCGCGGCAACATCGCGTTGACCTGATGCCAACGCGTCCAATTCCGACGCAGTCGCGATCAGTTTGGGCGCCACGCCCGAGCTTTCGGTTTTGGCCTTCAACAACACCCGCAACAGATCCGCCAAAGCCGGATTAACCTGTTGTTTATCATCGCGTTTATCGGGTTTTGGCATGTCTTCGGGTGCGCATTGCAGACCGTCCTGAACAGCCTTCATGATGCCTTCTGCAATCTCGCCCTTGCGCGCTTCACGCAGCAATAGGCGGGACCGCCCCAGTTCTTGCAGGTTACTTGGCTTGGTAGAGGCCAGCTCCACCAATGCATCATCCTTGAATACCCGATTGCGCGGTACGTTCCTGCTTTGAGCATATCCTTCACGAAAACGGGCCAACTCCCTGACAATGCTCAGGAATTTGGACGAGTTTGTCCGCGTCTTTACACGCTTCCAAGCGTCGGATGGCAGGATCGTATAGGTATCGGGATGCGTCAGAATCCGCAGCTCTTCCTCAACCCAATGGCTGCGCCCAGACTCAGACAGTTTACCCGCCAGAAACTCGTAGATCTGGCGCAGATGGGTCACGTCGCCAATCGCGTATTTCTTCTGCGCATCGGTCAGCGGTCGGCGTGACCAATCGGTAAATCTGCTAGATTTATCAAGCCCTTGCTTGGCAATCTTGCGCACCAATGTTTCATAACCCACCTGCTCGCCAAAGCCACAAACCATGGCCGCAACCTGTGTATCAAACAACGGATCAGGAAAGACGCCCGCCTCGACAAAAAAGATCTCCAGATCCTGCCGTGCAGCATGGAAAACCTTGACCACGCTGGTGTCCCGAAACAGCTCATAAAGCGGCTCAAGCGATAACCCGTCAACCAGTGGATCGACCAGTACCGCGTCCGTTTCTCCGTCGCCATCAAACGCCATCTGGATCAAGCAAAGCTTTGAATAATAAGTACGTTCTCTGAGAAATTCAGTGTCGATCGTGACGTAGGGCTTGGCACGTGCCATCTCGCAAAATTGGGCGAGCTCGTCCGTGGTTGTCAGGGTTTTCATATGTGGCGGATCTTCTTTTTCTGCGTTGGCCTGTGTTATCCACAAGCACTACGCACAAACCCACCAAATTGCAATTCCACCTTGGTCATAGTGCCAAAAAGTCACGATCACCGGCAGCAAACCGCCGCAAAACCGCAGGGTAAAGCCGATGTTCCTGGACCAGCACGCGCGCGGCCAATGTGTCTGGCGTATCCCCCGGCTCAATCGCCACCCGCGCCTGCCCAAGCAATGGTCCGTCATCCAGCGCAGCTGTCACTTCGTGCACGCTGCACCCATGCTCCGCGTCCCCAGCTTCCAGCGCGCGCGCATGGGTGTGCAGACCTTTGTATTTTGGCAAAAGCGAAGGGTGAATATTTAGCATCCGCCCTTCCCATGGCGCCACAAAACCTTCGGTCAAAACCCGCATGAAACCTGCAAGGCACAGGATATCTGGCTGATATGCTTGCAACTTTTCCTGCAACGCTGCCTCGAAAGCCACCCGGTCCCCTTTGAACGGGCGATGATCCACCACCTCCGTGGCGACTCCCATCGCGGCGGCCTTCTTCAGCCCACCGGCATCCGCATCATTGGCCAGCACAAGCACAGGCGCGGCGGGATGATCCCCACTTTGCATATCTTCGACCAGACGCACCATGTTAGACCCGCCGCCCGAAATAAATATGGCGACGCGCTTGGTCACAACAGGCTGCCCGAATAGCGCATACCCGCCCCGTTTGACACATGTCCAAGGCGATAGACGGTTTCGCCCGCCTCGCTCAGCAACGCTTCAATCGCATCTGCCCGGTCGGCCGAAACGCTTAGGATCATGCCAACACCACAGTTGAAGGTCTTAAGCAGTTCAGCCTCTTCCATGCCACCGGTCGCAGCTAACCATTTGAACACAGGTGGTAATTCCCACGCCGCAAGGTCCACATCCGCGCCCAACCCTTCGGGCAACACACGTGGAAGGTTCTCTGTCAAACCACCTCCGGTAATATGGGCCAAGGCATGAACGCCACCCGCGCGAACGGCCTCTAGTGCCTGTTTCACATAGAGCCGAGTCGGCGCCAGCAGCGCCGCGCCCAGCGACCCTTCGGCCCATGGGCACTCATCGTCCCATCCCAATCCAGATATCTCAACCAGTTTGCGCACCAGCGAATACCCGTTTGAGTGCACACCATTACTGGCCAATCCCAGCAATACATCACCCGCCACCACGCCATCCGGCAGGTCCGATCCGCGCTCCATCGCGCCCACGGCAAACCCGGCCAGATCAAAATCGCCAGCGTCATACATACCTGGCATCTCAGCGGTTTCGCCGCCGATCAATGCGCAACCCGATTGGAAACACCCTTCGGCAATCCCTTCGACAATACGCGCCGCTTGATCTGTTTCCAGTTTGCCCGTCGCAAAATAATCCAGGAAAAACAACGGCTCTGCGCCTTGACACACCAGATCGTTGACACACATCGCCACAAGGTCAATGCCCACACCATCGACGTTCCCGGTATCAATCGCGATGCGCAGCTTGGTGCCCACACCGTCGGTTGCCGCCACCAGAATCGGGTCAACATAGCCAGCCGCCTTGAGATCGAACAATGCGCCAAAGCCACCCAGCCCAGCCATCACGCCACTTCTGGCTGTGCGCTTTGCTGCGGGTTTAATGCGCTCTACCAACGCGTTGCCCGCGTCGATATCAACGCCCGCATCCGCATAGCTTATGCCATTCTTGCCATCGCTCATGGGTCACTCCGTGTGTTCTTTGGCAGAGGCCCTAGACCATCCTTACGTCAAGAGCAACGCTAAGAGCACAATCCCAAAAGAGTGAGCCGAATTTTGGCTCAATTTGCGTCAGTTTGGCAAAGCCAGTTCAAAGACATTGCCGCATTTGAAAATGACTCACGCTCTGGTCTTGACGCTCAGGCAGGTTCTGTTAGCAAAAGCAAACGGCGGGCCTGTAGCTCAACGGTTAGAGCAGAGCGCTCATAACGCTTTGGTTGGGGGTTCAAATCCCTCCGGGCCTACCACCCCCACCGCCACATATGCTTACCCCTGCGCGGATGCCTCCTCTTTGGCTTTCCCTTTGCCAAGGCCCTTGACCCATTCACGCGCGCTCTGAAGCAGGACATAGAGCACAGGCACAATGATCACACCCAGCACGGTCGCTGCCAACATGCCGCCAAACACCGCGATACCAATCGCCTTTTGCGAAGCGGCTCCCGCGCCACTGGCCGCCATCAACGGCACAACCCCCAAAAGGAACGACAGCGCCGTCATCATCACGGCGCGGAAACGCTGTTGCGCGGCCTCAACTGCGGCTTCCTTGATCGCCATGCCAGATGCCCGACGTTCCATGGCAAATTCTACGATCAGGATCGCGTTCTTTGACGCTAGACCAATCAGCATAATCATACCGATCTGGGTATAGAGATTTACGTCGCCCCCGGATATCGCAACCGCCGCCAGCGCCCCAAACAGGGCCACGGTGACTGACAACAGAATCCCCACAGGCATGGTCCAGCTTTCATACTGCGCCACCAGGAACAGATAGCCAAAAACCACCGCCATGATCAGAATCAACACCACCAGACCACCTGCTGCCTGCTGTTGTTGCGCCGTGCCGGTCCATTCAAACGAATAGCCGGGCGGCAGCGCCGTTGCTGCCTCTTCTTCAAGCACGCGAATGGCGTCACCGGTCGACAGACCGGCACTTGGGATCGCCGTGATGGTCGCTGCACGGAACATGTTGTAGCGATTAAGCGCCACCGGCCCCAACTCATTGCGCACGTTGATCATGGTACCCAACGGCACCATCTCGCCAGTCTGCGACCGCGCATACAGTGTATCAAGGTCTTCAACCCGATCCCGATATTCGCCATCGGCCTGAATCATCACCCGATAAACCCGGCCAAACAGATTGAAATCGTTCACGTAATACGACCCCATATAGGCCTGCAACGTCAGGAACACGTCTGAAACCGCAACGTTCAGCGTCTTGGCCTTTTCCCGATCCAGATCAACAAACACCTTGGGCACGTTCGCACGGAAGGTCGAATAGGCCTGCCCCAGTTCCGGGCGTTGATTGGCCGCATAAACAAGCGATCCAACGGCCGCCGACAGATCCTGCGCGGTGCCACCGCCGGTTTGTTGCACCTTCATCTCCACGCCCGCGCTCATGCCAAGGCCAGAGATGGGCGGCGGGTTAAAGGCGATAACGCTCGCCGCGACCTCTTGATTGGCAATGCCGAGGATGTTGTTCAACACCCCGTTTGCGCTCAATTCATCGGTCTCGCGCTCATCCCACGGGGTCAGCGTCGGAATAATCATCGCGCCATTTGACCCGGACCCGTTAAGCAGGCTGAACCCGTTCACAACCACGGTCGAGGCCACCCCCGGAACTTGCAGGATCTTTTCGTTTAGCCGGTCTGTCACACTCTCTGTGCGCTCCAGCGATGCCGCATCCGGCAGCTGTACGTCCACAAACAGATAGCCGTTATCCTCCAGCGGAATAAAGCCCGCCGGGAGCGATTTCATCAAGGTTCCACTACCAAGGAAAATACCACCAAGAATGGCAACCGCCAAAAGCGGTATGCGCACCATTCGCCGCACGATCCCGACATAACCGCCGCGCACCGTGCTAATACCTTTTTCGAACGTCGCCAAAACCCCTTTCGGAGGACCAGAACGCGCCTTAAGGATCAGCGAGCAAAGTGCCGGAGACAAGGTCAGCGCGTTGATCGACGAAATCACAACCGCGGTCGAGATCGTGACGGCAAACTGCGAATAAAGCCGCCCGGAAATGCCGGGCATAAAGGTGACAGGCACAAACACCGCCAACAGAACCAACGTGGTCGCAATGACCGGCCCGGTTATCTGGCCCATGGCCTTGCGCGTCGCATCCGCAGGCGACAGCCCTTCGTCCGCAATGATGCGTTCGACGTTTTCGACAACCACGATGGCATCATCCACAACGATCCCGATGGCCAACACCAGCGCAAACAGCGAAATGGTGTTCAGCGACATGCCAAACAATAGCAGGAACGCAAATGTCCCGATCAGTGACACCGGAATGGCGATGGCCGGAATGATCGTCGCGCGCCAACTGCCAAGAAAGATGAACACAACCGCAATCACCAGCGTAAAGGTCTGCGCCAGCGTCACAATCACGTCGTTCAGCGATTGTTCCACAAACAGCGTGGAATCAAACGGGATGTCATAAACCACGTCGTCCGGGAACGCCAAAGCAAGGCGGTCCAACTCGGCCTTGACCCCTTCGGCCACGGCCAGCGCGTTTGCACCGGGTGCCTGATAAATCGCCAGAACCGTCGCCGGATCACCGCTGAAACGGCCCGATGCGTTGTAGTTACTCGACCCCAGTTCGACCCGCGCCACATCGCGCATCCGCACGATACTGCCCGCGTCGCCCGTGCGCAGAACAATGTTCTCAAACTCAGCCACAGTGGTCATGCGGCCTTTGGATTTGATCGTGTATTGAAACTGCTGACCTGTGGGAATGGGCGGTGTCCCAATCTGGCCTGCTGACACTTCAAGGTTTTGCTCACGGATCGCCGCAATCAGATCCGCAGGCGTCAGCCCCAGTCCGGCCATGCGGTTGGGATCCATCCACATGCGCATCGAATACTCAAAGTTGGTCATGACATCGGCCTTGCCCACGCCCTGAACCCGCGCCAACGCATCTTTGAGGTTGATCGAGGCATAGTTGGACAGGAACACCTCGTCATAGGTGTTTTCGGGCGACGACAACGTCACGATCAACAACATGTTGGTTGATGATTTCTGCGTCACCACGCCCGAGCTGGTCACCTCGGTTGGCAAGGACGACATCGCCTGCGCCACGCGGTTCTGCACGTTGACCGATGCAATGTCGGGATCCGTTCCCACTTCGAAGGTCACAGACAGGTTGTATGATCCGGTATCGGTGCTGTCAGATGACATGTATATCATGTCATCGACGCCATTTACCTGCGCCTCGATCGGCGCGGCCACGGTGTTCTCCACCGTTTCCGAGTTCGCGCCGGTATAGCTGGCACTTACAGTAACCACAGGCGGCGTGATTTCCGGAAATTGTTCAACCGGAAGAACGGTATAGCCGATGAATCCCATAATCGAGAGCACCAGCGATATCACGAAGGACGTCTTGGGACGTGCAATGAAAATTGAGGAGAACACGCGCGCTTACTCCTCTGTCGCGGTGCCAGCCAGCACCGCGTCCACTGTTACACCCGGCCGGACCCGTTGAAGACCCTCAACAATCACCGCCTCACCTTCGCGCATCCCGTCTACCACTTCGATGGCGGTCTCAACCTGGCGCCCGGTGGTGATATAACGCTGCTCAACCGTGCCTTGTTGGCCAACAACCAACACAAACTCACCGCGTTGATCGCGCTGCACCGCCGCCTGCGGGATCATCAGAACCTCGCTAGGCTGCGTCGCCTCGATCCGCACGGTCAGGAACGACCCGTCGACAATCATTCCGCGTTCGTTTGGAAACTGCGCCCGGATCGTCAGTGTTCCCGTTGTCGGATCAATCCGGTTGTCGGCAAAGACGATCTTGCCAATCTCATCCAACTCGTCCCCATTAGGCAGGATCACATGCACCTCGGGCGCCTGTGGATTATGCGCCAGCTCTGAAACGCTTGCTTGGAATTCCTTCATCACGTTGATCAGTTGCCGTTCTGTAACCGAGAACTCGACATAGATCGGTGCGATCCGCACCAGATTAATCAGCGGTTGCGTGTTTGGTCCCACCAACTCGCCTACACTGACCGAAGAACGACCAACCCGGCCCTCAAATGGAGCGTGCACAGTGGTGTAATCCACATCCAGTTGCGCCAAATCTATTGCAGCCTTGGCGATTTTTACATTGGCAATGGCAACCTGATTATTCGCAAACGCCACATCGCGATCCGCCTCTGTGCCCACGTCGCGTTCAAACAGTTCAGTTTTACGTTCCAGTTCGACTTCGGTGAGGTTCAAACTTGCCTCCGCTTGCGCCAGATCCGCTTGTCGCGCGGCGAGGTTCGCCTCATAAGTATCTGGCTCAATTTGGAAAAGGACATCTCCCATTTTCACAACATCACCATCGTTAACGTGGATTTCTTCAAGGTACCCGCTGACCCGCGCCACGATATCAACCTTATCAATCGCCTCGCCGCGACCGATATAGGACACCTGATCAATCAACTCTTGAGTATAGGCCGCCGCAACCGACACTTTCGGCGCCGGTGCCTCTTCCTGCGCAAATGCCATCTGTTGGCTCAGCAGCAAAACCCCTACCGATTTCCATCCCAGCCGCAGCGTAAAATTCATGGCGAAATCCTCGTTCGTCTTGAAAGCAAAAACCTCGGTCCAGCCGAGGTATTCAATAATGTTGCAAACATAGAACCACGGCCATGCCATTCGCACAATGGTCGAAGACCCGACCGGCGCATGATTACCCAACGGAAACAAACATCTGTTAAGAAGCTCAAACGCCGAAACCCTAGCGCGCAAACACCATGTCGGCGCACAGCCCGCCCAAACGTTCGCTTTTGTCCAACCGCAGCACGCCACCGTGTACCCGCGCCACGTCCGCTGCAATCGACAGGCCCAGCCCCACGCCGGGCCCCTTGTTAAGATTGCGCGCCGAATCAAGACGGGCAAAGGGCTTCAATGCTTCGTCACGGTCTTCTGGTGCGATGCCGGGGCCATTGTCCTCAACGCGAATTCGCACAAACTTGTCCGTGATCCGCACTGAAACCTCTGCGCGCGTGCCATATCGAACCGCATTACCGATCAGATTGTCCACAGCCCGCTGTACCGCCATCACCCGCCATGACACATGGCCTTCGCCCTTGCTCTCATGCAAAACCACATCGTGGCCGCTACGTACATGTCCATCCACCAGCCGCATCACCATCTCAGCTGGGTCCACATCCTCTGGCACTTCTTCATAAGCTCCGCGCGCATAGCTCAGGAACGCATCTAACATGCGCTGCATGTCTTCCACATCTCGTTCCAGCGGTTCGCGGTCTTCATCCTCAAGTAGCGATAATCCCAGCTTCAATCGCGTCAGCGGCGTTCTGAGGTCATGACTCACCCCCGATAACATCAAGGTCCGCTGTTCGATCTGCCGCTCAATACGGTTGCGCATATCCACAAACGCCGCCCCGGCCGCGCGCACCTCGACCGCGCCGCCGGGCGAATACTGCACGTGACGCCCGCGCCCAAATGCCTCTGCCGCAGCCGCCAGTCGCGTAATTGGCTTGAGCTGGTTGCGCATATAGAGAAACGCAACCAGCGTCAAAAGCCCGCCAAAAAACACCATATTCACCAACAACTGGTGCGAGTTCGAGGCCGACACACGCCCCCGATCAAAGACCACCTGCACAACGCCGTCTCCGGATTCGATCCACAGGCGCACAATCTTGTCGTCGATCAACTGAACCGCTTGGACACCCTGTACCAGCTGCTTGAAATTGCGTGTGATGATAATGCCGGAAAAGTCGTACCAGAGCCGATTATCTTCGACTTCCGCGGTCTCTGGATAGCTGACGTCAATTTTTAGCGTTTCCAGCAGCAGCGCCAAAGCCTGAGGCGATGTATCACGCGCGTCAATCCCATCCAGAACCAGCTGCACCTCTCGCGAAGTCGCAAGGGTCATCTGTTCGGTCACACCTTCAAAATGCCGTTGGATAAGGCCAAAAGACACGACCAGCTGCAACAGTACAACCGGAAAGATCAGGATAAGAGCCGCGCGCCCATAAATCCCGCGGGGCACATAGCGTTTGAGCCAATTGAACATCATGGCTAAGTCTTGCAGTGTGACCGGCCAAAGAAAACCCCCAAAGGAGCCACTAT
This sequence comes from Shimia abyssi, assembly GCF_003014475.1. Taxonomy (GTDB): domain Bacteria; phylum Pseudomonadota; class Alphaproteobacteria; order Rhodobacterales; family Rhodobacteraceae; genus Shimia; species Shimia abyssi. The sequence continues at coordinate 69,996 of NZ_PYGJ01000019.1, forward strand.
GGACGCCGACCTTTCAGCCTTTGATCCCACACCGGGTGTACCTGTGGTTCTTGAACCGGGTGTGCGTCGCGTCCTTGCACCAAACCCCTCGCCGATGACCTATCGGGGTACCAACACCTATCTGATAGGCGAAACCGATATCGCCGTGATCGACCCCGGCCCAGATCTGCCCGAACACGGCAACGCGATTCTCAGCGCTCTGAAACCGGGTCAGCGCATCACCCATATCCTTGTGACTCACGCCCATCTCGATCATTCCCCGCTCGCCGCCTCGCTGTCTCAGCAAACCGGCGCAGCGATCTACGCCTTTGGCGGCCCTGATGCCGGGCGCAGCGCGGTAATGCAGTCCCTAGCTAACGCGGGGCTTGCCGGCGGTGGCGAAGGCGTTGATACGAATTTTAGACCAGATCAAACCATGCGCGAAGGCGACACGGTGCGCGGCCCCGACTGGAGCTTTGAGGCCATCCACACACCCGGCCATTTTGGCAACCACCTGTCCTTTGCAATGGACGACGTCTGTTTTGTAGGCGATCATGTCATGGGCTGGGCCAGTTCGCTGGTATCACCACCCGACGGCGATCTGACTGACTTTATGGCCTCTTGTGAAAAACTGCGCGCGCGCGACTGGCGCGTGTTTTACGCAGGCCACGGCGCGCCCATCGAAAACCCTCACGAACGTCTCAACTGGCTAATCGCACACCGCCGCGCTCGCGAAGCCGAGATCCTCTCTGCCCTGTCAAAGGCGCCCGCATCGGCACGCGCACTCGCAGAACAAATCTATACAGAAACACCTCCGGCTCTCCTCGGTGCTGCCACCCGCAACGTCTTCGCACACCTCGTTGATTTATCTGGAAAATCACAGACTCGCCCCTTGGGTCCGCTTCACTCAGACGCACAATTCGAACGCTGCTGAACTTTTTTTGGCAAATCGTCATTTTTCTGCAAGAACCCTCTGGACGTCCCGAAAAACCGGGGCTATATCGACCCCACATTCCGGCGTAGCTCAGCGGTAGAGCAGTTGACTGTTAATCAATTGGTCGTAGGTTCGATCCCTACCGCCGGAGCCATTTTCTCTCTTAGATAACAAGAGAGTAACAAGCCGCCCCTAGGGGCGGCTTTTGGTTTTCTGCAACATCTCTGCAACATGGCAATTTGCACGGGCCTCAGAACAGCAGGTTCATCAGTCTTCGTCACCGTCATCTGGTGGTCCATCCCAAACCTTTGCTGACTCAGAGTCAAAAAAACTGTAAGAAACGTCGTCGCCGCCAAGTTTCTTGTACTTTGCCAGTTCGGCATCAGCAGCACGCACTTTGTCATCGCTCGGTTGAAAAATGCCAAAATAGACGTGCTTCGCTTTGGACCCGAAAAGGGCATGGTAAATGTGGGCGTCGTTTGGATCTGCGCTGTGACCGAAGACGAAAACAGATGCAGTTGTGTTTTGCAGAGCATGAAAACAATGGCGGAGGTACTCGACGGAGTTGATCTTGCGCATCTTGGACTTTGAGGTCCCCTCCGCAACGTACAGTGGTAGACGTCCATTTTCCGCGATTTCATGTGTGATATTAGAGATGACACCGTCGCCGTAGTTCAATGCCTTGTAGACCTCGCCAATTTCATTTTGGAAAAGGTGTAGGCCGCCATGAAGATTGAAGATGTGGCAATAAGCATGTTCGAGAAACGGACCCTTGAATCGTCCATCATCAACGTCTTTCCCAAGGCCAAAACCGTCTTTCAGCAGCCGTTTCTCTAGATTTACCCAATAGAGCAGCAGGTCGTAGTTCAGAGTAAATACCTTGCCGAAGTGTTTCAGGAAAGCCGCTGCACTTTCGTACTGAAACACAAGATCCTCCCTATGAGCGGGATGTGTCGCGTTCACCGCATTGACCAAAGCTTCTCGAACCGTTTGTGCGTCCTTCTCAAGCTGGCTCGCATGTTCCTCGTTGCCGTAAGCCAGCTCAACAATGGTAGCGTTTTCCATGGCGCGGATCACTACTTCGAAATCTAGGGTGTCCAATCGATCAAAAAGTGCCCTGGTGGGGCTGCCTTCCTCGAGGTTGGCTTCTGCGAGGAGGTTTGAATAGGTGAAGTATTGGGCCGAGAAGCCATTTCCGATCAGAAGGGCTTTATCGTCGCCTTCCGTGGCTTTGATTGCTTCTTGGAAACTAATGACATCAGGCAACGGTTGCCCTCCAATTCTTGGTGCTCCGTGCCTTCGCCGTGGTCCTTACCATGACTTCCGTCTGCGAGCTGAAATTTAGGAGCCACTGTCCCGGAAAATATCGACCTTGGTCTCCAAGCACTTTCTGAGCGAGAAGTCATTTGCTCCAATCGTGAACCAGCCCTCTGGTTTCTGATAGAAATCAAGACCCCGGCCAATCTTAACTGTCCACCCATTGTCGATCTGAATTTCCCGATCATGCAGGACTTTACTGAGTTCCACCGTAAACACCACGTCGACCTCCAAAAGACTTTGCTTCAGCTCGTCCATCTTCTCGTTGAGAAGCGCCATATCGGTTTTGTCATCGTAGCTCGTTACAAGGTGGATCTTTCGAACCGTAGGGTACTTCACAACTGTTTCACAGAAGCGGACAAAGTTTACGATCTGGTGCTGCGCACGGATGTATGGGTCTTCGACTAAAACCTCTTTTGCGTTTTGAAGATATGGGCCGACTATGGAGTCATACGTATGGCCGGTGTCTCCGTAATTGATCGAGTAATGCACCTCTTTCAGATCGGCCGCAGGCTCTTTCGGCGCGACAGAAATAGTCGCCTCTTTTTGCACCAAAGTCTGACCATCCGATTGATTGACGTCTTCGTGGTTATCACCGTCGAAATTCTCAGAAAGTGTTCTGCGGTTAGGCTCCAGCGTTGCGGAGACCCCCTTGGTCTCGGGACAATGCACAACTATTTCATTTCCTTCGGGGTCGAAGTAAGAAAGATCGATGAGTGCGAACTCATCGTCAGGCTTGCGCTTATTCATTTGCTCCTTAACGCGCCTACGGCACTCGATGGCATATTCAACATACTCGAAGAACTCATCGTCATTCGGTGCTCCGTCCGGGTGAAGAATTTTAAGTATTGCGCATAGAGTTTTCTTAATGCCTTTTTCGTCACGCCCCTCAACTGCGCTGCCGAGTTTCAGACGACTGCTGACTTCCTCGTACCGATTATTGTGCTTTAATTGGTAGTGGAAGGCCTCTGCGAGATAATCCGTGATAAGACCAAAGCGGTTCGTCAGATAGGCACTGCTCGTCTTGGGCATCTCCCAGCCCGGGAGGTAACAAGCAAAGCGATCCATGACAGCTAGGTCAAATTGCGGAGGAAGAGGCAGGAAAAGATCATGTTTGGCTGATCGGACAATCTGTTCGATCGATTGGTCGATGTTGCCGACAAACGCCATACTCGCGTTCGCAATAATCTCGACCCCACGGGAGAAACGACCGTTTGCCATAAAGTCTTTCATGATCTGTATGGTATCCGGGTCCTTTATTTTGATCCCACCGACCTCATCAAACGCGACGGTGTCCCAGAACCCGACCAGCCCAATCTTCCCACGGGCATTGTTGTAAAACAGCGTGGCCTTCGTTGCCTGACCGCCGCTGATAAGGGTTGAGTAAGGTGAAAACTCGCTGAAGAAGTATGACTTGCCTGTGCCTCTTGGGCCGAGCTCCACAAAGTTGAAATTCGCCTCAACCAACGGAGCAAGACGCGCAATAAAGTGCAGCTTCAGGCGCGGCGATAGTTTTGAGGGCTCAAGTCCAACTGTGCGGAGAACACCATCGAGCCAATCATCTCGTGAGAGCTTTTCTCGTCCTTCACAATAAGCTTCAAAATTGAACCGGCTAAGCTGGATTGGGCGCAAGTCTTCTACATAAAAAGCATACTTATCCTCGTCGATATCATTGTGCGCAATCGTAACCTCAGCCCAAATTCCACCTTCGAGCAGGCGGTCGGTATCGCGATAGAACTTTTCAGCTATGGCAACTTTTTGAGAACCAAAGTTTTCGAGAGCCGCCCAGTGCCGTTTGTCCTTTTCGACGTAGCGCACGTGTACCTTATCAATAAATTTGTGCTTGCCCTTCGTAGCTACCCGCGATTGAGCGGCATTCGCTTCATCGGGACGGACGTAGTTTTCATCTAGAGTGGCAAGGACGGCTTCCATTCCTGCTTGAATTTCAGCTGGTTCATTGCTGGCGCAGTAACGCGCGAGCAGAAACTCCAGAACGAACGTCGGTACATTGGTGCCCTTCTTAATCCTGTGCAGTAGATCTTTACGGACAACTTTGCCATCGAATGTCTCGTTGAGCTTACTGTCTAAGTCGTCCATCTCCATTTCAAACTGCATAATCGGTCTCCAAAGTAATACTGGCGTAGGCCGTCATCGTGACTGGGTTGAATGCTTTGAGCGTGAACTTGCCTTCAAACTCCAAATCCATCCTGATGGTTACCTGTTGATGCTGCCCAGACCGAAGCGATAGCGTCCCCGTTGCTGGATCAACCGGATCGCCCTTACGTGCTTCACCTACGACATTTCCATTCCTATCGTGTGCTTCCAAAAGGATTTCAAAATCGGCCCCTTGCGCGAACATATCGGTGCTCTCGATTGCGAGATCGACGACGGGAAGCCGAGTCGTAATCCTCTTCGCGCCGTTCTTGTAAGAGAGCTGCACGCTCGCCATCGCTGGCTCTTGTTCATCTTGAACTCGGAGCGCGACAGTGATCGCTGGTACGACGGCCTCTTGTAGCGAAGGACCACCGTGAAAGAAGCGTAGTCCCCGTCTGTAAGGGGCCAGGCTGCGCGGCGCACCAAAGCACTCAATGTCGCCGCGGATTCCGGCTTTCTCAGCTGGTATCACGAAGTTATGCGGGTCTTCGCCGCCTGTTCCTAGTAGCGAACGGTCATGCACCGTGATCCAGTCACCAGCTAACGGTTTGGCGCAGATGTCACCGGCATCAGAATGACCGTTTAGGAAGAAACCGTGATCGGTGGCTATTACAACATCAGTAAAACCAGCCTGTCCTAAACGGTGGATCGCAACTCGTATACCTTTGAGCGTTTGGTGGACCAATCCAAGCGTTGTGTCTGGGTTGTTTTCCAGGTGACTGTCGATCTCAGTGCTTCGAACAACTAGTAGACTCACCGCATCAGAGACTTTCGCCTTCTTGCTGCTATTGAACTCGGACAAAGTCACTTGTGCAAAGCGGTCACCGTATAGTTGCTCAAGAAACCTCATCCTATGCGTGACTGAGGTAAGACGTTGCCCATCGATCTCGGCTACGACGTCCTTACCATCACGCTGTACCTTGAGTTTTTTACCTGCCCCAGGAAGGAGGCTGGCCATTCCAATTGGCGTAACGGTTGGAAGTTGAGCAATCGCAGGCTGAATTGTCGCCGCGCCCGTGTCAACAAGCTGACGCTGGAGCTCAAGGCCGAGTTCATAACGAAGGGCATCGACCACAAAGTATGCGACGCGCTTTTCTCTTTCCGCGAGCAGTGGCTCAACCAACTTATCGAACAAGTCAACATTGGCCAGCCTACCTTGGGGTGGCCAACCATCTCTTTCTAGGTGCTTGATGAAGATCGTCTGCACCTTTTCGGCAATGCGCGCGTACCGCTTGCGTGCATGCGCTGCAACGTCATCGACGATTGGCTCCATCGAGATGTACTCACCGAAGGCTTGCTCAAATTCACGCTGAAGCCTGTCTATCTCACGAAGGCTACTCGTATAGTGATCGATCAGCGCATCGAGGCTACCAGTATTCCCAGAAAGACCACGATCAGCGTCCTCACAAGCAGACACAAGTTGAAGAGCCGCACTCACTAGTCCCCACTGCGCCTGGCTCTCCCCTTGGCCTAGCCAGACAGAATGCTTGTGTCTATCGACAACAGTGCGCACCTCATCCAGACGATCATCCTTTAGTGCATCGACTGCAATCTGGAGGAAGGTCCGCTCTTCAAAGGGAAACGTATCGAGCATTCCAAGGTCTTTTATCTCAGCGCATGCGGCGGGGAGATCGAGCTCCCGCTCTATCTGCTCTGCCCGATCGATGTATGTCTGTCGTGCCCGGTTATCATTTCGTAGCGTTTCGCAGAGGTCAGCGACCAACGCATCCGCACCTGTATCCGCGTGCGGAACGTTTGCAAGAGATGCTGGCAACTCACCGGGAAGATCGAGAACGAACTCACTGAAAAGGACAAAACGCCAAAGCTCATCGGCAACGGCAGACCAGCTCTTGCCCTTGGTCACGAGCTTCAATCCCAGCGAAGATCGGAAAAGCGCCTTGGCTTCGCTTACCCAGGCTTCATTTCCTTTGAGACGGCTCTTCTGTTGCTCTGAAGGGGCTAAGAACGCGAGAAGAATGTTGCGGGCGGAGTCGACCCGAAGGAGTGTCCGAAGTGTGGGATAACCCACCCCGCCACCAATATTGTCGACGAGTTCGAATGATGGCTTTGGATCGTCCTGGAACAATCGCCGGATTTCGCTGGCATGATCGGGCTTCGCCTTCAGGCAGAGGCTTATGTATTCATCGCCATCACCGTCAGGAAACATTGCACCGCTTGCCGTGTAGATCGCATAAGGATCGATGACGCGGTCATGGTCGGTCTTCGGTGGATCGGTTGGTACATAGATCACAAGCTCTGTCGGCCCTTTACCGCCAGGATGTGCAAGAGAGACAAAGCTTTCAAGCGCCTGTTCGCGGCTTTCGATGCCACGTTCGCTGACGTCCACTACTGCGGTACGCTCGTCTGAAAGATCAGTTACAACGTCTTGGTAGAGCCGCGCCGGGTCATAGACGACAAGACAGCCTGCCTTCTTCAGGCGGGGGCGCAAAACGGTTTCCCGAATGAAGGCAGCCAAACTCACGAGGCACCTCCGGCCTCTGGCTCTTCGTACAGGGCTTCCAGATTATGAGCGATAGCCAATGACTTGTCGGTTTTGCACTTCTCGCGAACGCGGTCGGGCCAGTAGACCATGGCAAGATGTGCCCACTCGTAGTCACCGCTCTCGAGTTTTTCCCAGGTTGCCTTCAACGCATTTCGCCAGGCCGTATGACGGAAATGCCGCCAAAGTGGTGCAGATGTGATCTGAACACCGTCATCATGGTTGGGGTGATAGGATGGAGCGATTTCTAGTAGGGCCTCGCGCAATTCCCTCAGTTCGGCTTCGAGCGACAAGAACTTTTCGAAACTCCTTTCGTCAGCAGCGGAACGGGCGGTGCCCTTGTTGCGCAGTGCGGAAACGTCCTGGCCAACTTGTTCCAGCTTCGGCTCGATGAAATCGTTGATGGCAGTGAAGAGTGTCTGGTCGGTCAAACTGGGGTAATAGAGCCAGAGCGTGTAGCTGCCTGAGCTAGTCGAGATCGGCCAGTAGATTGGGGCTTTGCGAGGCCTCTTGCTGTACTGCCTAAGATGATATGAAAAAAAGTCGCGTTGGATCCAACGGCGCACATCTGTAGGCAACGATTCATCGATGCGGGCGAGAACTTCTTCAATCAAGCGGGCAAGGTCTTCTGAATGCCCCTGGTCGTCCACCAGGATGCCGGAATGTGGGTGAAACGGCACCGCATCATCAGGCAACATCCCAGGGCTTTTTGCTGGTAGCGGGTCAAACGGTTCCGGCTCGGATGGAGCTGTGCGTTCACCGGTGGCCAAACGCCAGTCGAAACGGCCGAAAGCGACGCCAGCAGCCCAACTGAGCAGACCTTCAGTCACGTCGACCGCCTCGGCACCATTGTCGTCTTTACTGACGTCAGCGCCCACGGCTTCGTCGTTGTCATTTTCGTCAGCCGTGCCAGATGAACTGAGCGCTGCCGCGCGATCCTCTTCGTTTAACCCGTAAAGCCCGAAAACAATCTCATCGATGTTGGTTTGGATTTTGGACAGCTCTACCTCGATGCCAGGCTGGTCGTAGTGGCCTAGACGAGGCTGCAAGGCTGCGGGCAATTGGAAAGCACTTGATGTCTCTTGGACATAGTCGAGAGATCGCTTGCAAGACCAAGCTCGCTTTGCCGCAACAACCAACTTTTGCTTCTCTAAATCGGAGCATTCCGGGACAGGTGTGTTTTGCACAACTCCTACTTCGAATGACTGCGCAAGTTCAGTCCGCGCAAGCTGTAACGAAACTAAGATCGCAAAGGCCTTGCTGTTCAATATCCCCATTAGAAACAGGAGGTCAGCTTGGTCGTCGTTTGTTGTCAGAACTGCCGGACCCTTGTCGCCGAAAATTGAACCTTTCGGCATTGCCCGGAAGCTAAGGCCGTTGGTCCTTCGCGGCCACGTAATACCTGGTCTAAAATAGTGGTTTGCGCTGTGAAGTTCCGCTGTCCAGTTTGGCGACCAACCTCGACTTTTTCTGTAGTCGACCAGATAAGCTTTGAGGCTGTCCCCATTGCGATGCCATGAAAGTCGAAGAAAAACATCAGCGTAATAGGGCGAAAAAATTCCTCCTTTTGCAAATGTCTTCCATGAAGTTTGGCAGGTGCTAGGAACTTCCCATGCAGCCCGAATAAACCTAAAATCGTCCAGTGTTTTTCCACCAGAGGCTGCTATGCGCCCGCCAGATTGAAATCGAGGAAAACGTGCGAACAACTCCCTCATGGTATCCGATACCCAATACGCAAATGGAGCTCCGGGTACTGAGCGAAAAGAGCTCGGTTCGACTTCGAAGATTTTCGGGTCCAAATTGCCCGTCCGCACAGCTATACAACATTCTCTGAGCGCAGTTTCTTTCTCGGTCTCGCCCATCAATCGTAGAAAGACAGTCACGCTTTTTTCTCCAAAACATATGCGGCAGCTTCAACCGCTGCGTCATCCATTACGCCATACCCTAGATCAGCCATTACCTGCGTTTCTGTCATGCCGAGTACTACGTGCTCGCGCCATTTCTGTAAGCTCTTTAAGAAAAAGCAGGTGCGGGAAGTAATTGCACCGATTCTGGAGCCAGCACGCATCAGTCCGATCCCACGTTCTACAAAGATCGCCATTAAGTCGCTCTTTCCTGTTGGGAAAGCCTTCGCCAATTGCGTTTTGGTCCCGTCCGCTAAACCTCCAAATGGTGGGTTCATCACCACGACATCAAAAACCTCGCGACAGTGGTCGATCATCCGCAGTCCCTGAAGCGCGTCTTCAGCGAAGAGCTGCCCCTGATAGGTTGAGCGTGCCGCACGCGCGAACTCAGACAGAGCTTCCTGCAATCGTGTTTCCGCCTTGTGCCACTTCGCCATATCCTCTTCGCGGAAGAGGTCGCCATGCTCGCCAAACACAGCGCGCACGAGGGCAGGCAATTCCTTCTCGACCTGCAGCAACACCCCAAGCTCCGGCAGGCCCTTGAGCAGGAACAAAGTCTTCTCGAAAAGCGCCGCATCCAGAGGGTCGAGCTCTTCCATGAACCGTTTGCGCAGGTCCACCTCGGCCGGGGGTGCCACAGCCGCCACCACATGCCCGCGCCCCACCTGCGGCCGGTCCTTGGCCTTTACGCTCGTCTCATGCCAGGCCCGCTGCGCCCGCAGCCACAGCGCCAGCGACGCGATCTGCGCCGCGCGCGGGTCGATATCGACACCGTAGATGTTGTGTTCGATGATCAGCCGCGGCATGTCGTGCAGGAAGGCCTCTTGGTCGACATAGGTCTGGCTGAGCGGTTTCAGATCGGCGCTGCCGCCGGTCTCAGAATCCAGGCAGCCGGGGCCATGGGTCTGCTCCCACGCCCAGGCCTCACGGTAGATCTCCAGAAACAGATCAAAGGCGTAGAGCCCGAAATGCATCGACCCACAGGCCGGATCGAGCAGCTTGATCGTGCGCGGGTCGCGCAGGCGTTTGGCGGGTTCGGGCTGCTCGTCCGGTTTCACCAGCAGGTATTGGCAGCGGTCGCGCAGGTCGGTCTGCCCGCCCGTCCAGTTGAACCAGAGCCGCCCCAGCGTGTTATCGACCAGAAACTCCACCACATAGCGCGGGGTGAAGAATTGATTGCGCACCGCCAGCTCGCGGCTGTTGCGCGGCGCCTGGGACGCATCGCGCATTGCTTTGCGCTCTTCCTTCGAGTTGAAGTATTGGTAGATCCAGCCGATTGTCTCGTCTTCAGTCCAGAGAGGTTCGATTTCGTCGCCGTTGATAAGCTCGAGTGCCTTCGTCAATGTCACTTCTCTTGGGAATAGGCGGCTTTGCGGACTGTAGCGATCAAACAACGACGGCAAGTCTACTGCGAAGAGATCGAACAGACTGTGCAAGAAGTGTTTGTAGGTTTCTCCGGTATCACCCAGCGAGCCATTCGCCACTTGTTGGTAGAGGCGGAAGGCCTGCGACTGCGTACCTTGCCCAATCGCTTCCAGCAAAATGCCCCGCGCTTCCATCATGCGCAGTGCTGCGAGGCGATTTAGAATTGTGAATGCCTGCTCGCGGGCAATGCGTTGGAGAACAGACACTCGCGTCTGCTTCTCGTCCTTGGCCTCCGATGCCATGTAGTGATCCATCACATCACGCAAAATTTGCGCTGTCTCCAGGCGCTCATCGTCGAGATGATTAAGACTTTCGATGGGTGCGACTCCGCCGCTGGCCGGGTCCATGCCGTAGGTCTGCTGAAGCTGCCGTGTGAAGTCCTCTGTCAGAAGCGCACGGATATCCGTGACAAATCGCTGAAGCTTTCCTCTTGTTTCGTTATCAAACGCCACAGATCATTCCTCGCCGATCTCTACGTCGAACTCGTAGTACGGCGCTTCGCTGCGGAGGTCCTGGAGACGCTGGATGAGTTGATCCAACTCTTCAGTCGTTGCGATCTTTGCGGGTACCTTCAGTGCACGGCGAGGACGCGGATCAGCCACCCCACCAGGGTTTGGGTCCGGTGGTGGCTTGCGGCGTTCGCGGCCTTCTTCAACTATGCTGCGTTTGAGCTCTTGGATGGTCGTGCTGATATCGAACTGTGAAGAGAGCAAAGACTTGAGCCCAGCGATGTCTTCACTGGCTTTGACAGAAAGTTCTTGCAGCTCCGCGAGAACCTGTTGCTGCTCTTCACTCGTGAATTCACTCCATTCGGGGATGCGAGAAAGATCCGTAGCGGCATCCGTTATTAGGCTTGTTTGAGAGCTTGCCATTGTTCTGACCGTTTCTGCAACGCAAGTCTCGATGTTCGAATATTTCGTCGAGATGTCAGCCGCATGGTCAAAAAAGCTCCGCTGCAGAAGCCTGTCATTGATGGCTTCCATGTCGTCTGCAACCGCTTTAACCAATTCTCCCGGCGCGCCTGTCTTGGGAAGGGAGTTCAGCTCATGTTGCAGGTCGCGAACGCGCTGAACGGTGCGGTCGAGCTTTTGGTCAAAAGCCAACCTAATGCTCTGCGCCCATTTCAGTTCGTCAAACAAAGTCGAGCTTTCCGCTCCAAATACTTGTGGCGCATCGGAGCAATCCGTGAGTAGCAAATCAGCAATTTGCCGGTTCAAGGATACCATTGTGTCAGACCCAGGCAGTTTTAAGGTTGCAAGCTTTTCACCCAGGGAGGCATATCGGTGCTGAAGGTCTGGCAGTAATTGCTGCGCTGCCTTGCTGATGTTTTCCTCGAGCGGAACGACAGCGTCACCTGATAGATTGGTCAAGCGCTCTGCTGCTTTTACAAGCACATCCATGGATGGGCGATCGTCTCTCAACGACACCCCTACCGACTTGAAGCTGTTGTTCGTCTTTAGCGCTTCTATCGCTTGCTGGCCATTGACCGTGACTTCGCGTCCACCAACTTTCAATTTGATCTCACCGCCAACGAGCAACGCGCCGATCAGGTATCTTGTTGTATCTTGCGACCATCCGAATGGCGCATCTGCGAATGTTTCGAGAAGTCGTTTCCCCTCTATGAGGCCACTGCGCTCAATTTGATCGCGAATGCTAACCAACGCCTTGTGATCCGACTGTATCGATGGTGTGCCACCTGAAAGTTGCACCAGTCCCATCGGGTCAATCTGTGACGTAATCGATTTGAGATTTGCATTTGCAGCGCGCAGGAACTTCTCGGGCAGCGCGGTCTCTACTCGTTCTGGGGCTTCTGTGTGACGATCGTAAACTCGCACGGCAACGTCACTGAGATATTTGCGACACGCGGAGGCAAGAGTTGGATCGATACTTTCAACCGCGCTCACTGCACCGCGGAAGACAAAGGAGCCGCGGGCGAGACTGCGGGCAATGAGTTGAGTGAGGTCGTTGGAAAGGCGAGCAGCGCGATCCGTTTGGCTTGCGCAGTATTCCTTGACCTCTTGATCGGGGTCGTTGCGATAGATTTCGACGATGCGGTTGCAGCGGTAGACTTCACCCGCCGTTTCCATCGCGTCTTGGGGAGAGCGACCTAACAGGAAGATTGTGTTCTCAGCGCTTCGCTGTCGCGATTCATCAAGAAGTTTCGTCCGTTCAGTATCGTATTCTGCTGCATCGGCAAGGACGATAGCAGTCTGTATCGTCTCGCGGTCACCGGCCAGCGAAACACTTCGTCCACCAGCGACGCTTTTGACACCAGAGGTCACTGCGCGGTTTCCGTGCAATCGTGTCGCGGGTGAAGGGGTCAACGTATCGCGGAGTGCATTGCTGAAGATACGCTGCACGTCAGAACTTCTCAGCGCAAGTTGCGCTCGCTCTAGCTCTACATCGTTGAGCTTTTCGCTGAAGAATCTGAGGCTTCCGTCTTTCTCACCAAGTGGCACAAAGGGGTTGCCAAGCATCTTCTCGAGGGACGACTTGACGTTATCTTTAATCGAAGCCGAAGAGACCGACGGGTGCATAAGAGCCGCGACGTTCTCTGCCGTAACAGGCATATTCGAGAGGATTTGAAGTACCGCGATTGTCTTCGCGACATTTTGCGTCAGAGTGTCATCCGGGAATTGGACAACGACTTTGTCGACTGCACCATGCAATGAGGGGAATGCGCGCCTGATATCTGTGCTCAAAGAATCGTAGAGTGTAACAGTCGTTGCGAGCCATCCGAGAGCCTGGTCGGCAACCGGAGGTTGGTCGCCAGCACCTTCTACCAGAATGTCTTGAAGCACTTTGATTGCAGAACGTAGTCCGACACCACCCGTCGACTTGGCTAGAGCACCGAGCAATCGAAGCAGAATCTCGAAATGTGCAGGCAGGAACGGATACAGGTTAGTAAAGCTCGTCTTATCAAATCCATCATCATAGTACTTTGCGCCGGTGAGCTTCGTGTTTGAACGCAACGCCTGGCCATTTTCCTCAAACAGCTTACCAAGTACAGTCTCGCCTTCGGCTGATTTGCCAAGGAGCCTACGGAAACAGATTTCCTTGATGTCACTGGATTCCAATTCGACAGAGATCGGAAAGCGGTCTTTCAACTTAAAAAGCTCTGGGGAATTAATCGCCGTGTGAGGATCGTCCTCGGTCAGTGTTTGTTGTGCTGTGCCGAGTATCCAAACCTTGCCCTGCCCAATGTTTTTGATGTTCTCGGCCAAGCCCTGAAGATCAAGAATTTTGGATTGTTGACTTCCAACGTATTGGCCAATTTCATCGATAACGAAAACGATGTTCTCTTTTCCGGTTTCGTCACGAACAACGTCAATCATCTCTCTGACACGATCGTCCATGAGATAAATCGTTTCGCTGTTTGCCGCCGAGAACGCCTGATCGTTTTTGAACAGGTTTGGATACATCTGGTGTGCAAGGTTGGGAAGCAGGCTATCGACCACCAACTCATCGTTTTGATAGTCTGTCCACGGCTCGCCGGTTTCGTCCTGGAAGAGCTTGGTGAACTCTTCGTAGCGCCCATCCTTCTTGAGTTTGCGCTCAAGCGCGGCAACTTTCATGTTTCTTGAGTAACCGAGTTGTTGCAGGACTTTGTAATACAGAACGGTCGAAACTTCAGCGAGAGTTGCACCTGCTATCTGCTGACTCGCCAGGTCGAGCATGATCACCGCCGCCGACAAGCGTTTATTCACAGCATCTAAGAGGGCTTTCGTCTGTGGGCGCCGCAGCCGGTCATTAAGATGCCGGACAAACGGCTTTCCATCCACTTTGACAGTATCATCTAGTGCAAGGCCAAGATACTTCGTGAAGGAGCTCTTACCTGAACCATAAAAACCAGAAACCCAAACGCCAACCTCGTGACCGCTACCGCTTTCCAGCGCAGCCTGGATATTGTCCAAGAGCTTTTCAAGCTGTTCATCGATACTATCCGTGACGATATATTCTGATATCTCCGACTTAAGTCGGTCCTCCTGAGATGCCTGGTATGAAATCACCTTTTCAATGGAGCGCTGAAGGCCCCTTTGCGGATCAAATAAAGTTCGTATCTGCGTCATCGTCGCCATTTCTTCCTGCTTTTGCAGCGTTCTCATCCACCCACGTGGACTGACCGGTAGTTGCCGTCCTCGGGGTAGAACCCAAGGAAACGCAAACGCGTCTTTCCTGTTCTAACACCGGGGTAGAAAAAGATTGTTGGTATATGAAATTTTCCCTGCAATTGCGCCTCTATCGCGCCGATGCGCAGGTAGGGGTGAAGCGCTTCGATATCAGTGACAAGAACAATTGCGTTCGGGTTGTCTTTTTGAGCAGAAATGACTTCTTCTAATCGGTTTTGAAGTTGGTCACGCCCGGTAAGAGCGTTTGCAAGGCTCTTATTCGTCTTCTCCCAGTCGAGTGGGGCCTTTGCGTCTGCCGCCAACCAAACCTTCCGCATGGGAGCAGACTGGAAGATGTCATTGATATGCTCCGCAACCGAGAATATCGTCACATCCCAACCTGCGTTCTTCAGGCGCGCTGTCCAAGCAGGTATTTGCCGCTTAACCTCAAGAATTTCACGTGGGTGAAACACGAGATAGTAAATCGGCTCGAAACTGGCATGCGAGAATTCACGACCAGACTGAACGCGCCGCACCAGTTCATCGAAGTCAGCTGTCAGTGACGGCATCGGCTAACTCCCCCATATTTTTGTGTTTCCAGGAAATCTGTACGAGCCCTGCGGCCGATTGAACGATAATCTCGCCACGCATTGCGATCTGTTTTAGTTCCGAGAGCACATCATCGGCGCCAAGCCCAAAGAGGCCCCAATCTTCGTGGTTGAGCACAGCACTGTCGCCCAAACCACGGAAATGAAGGTCATGGGCAAGAAAGGTTGTAACGAAAGTAGTCGGACCGAACGTCTCGATCTTGCGGCCTCCAGCCGCCATCGTACCCAGCAAACCAAAATCCGCACATGCGCCCAAGAGGTAACTTGAAACCCGGGTCCGCGTAGAATCCGACCAGCATGTTGTTGTTTTGCCCTCGGCAACAGCATCTTCTACAAAATTAAGAGCATCCGTCTTCGTGATCGATGTGCTGCCTGCTGCGTATTGAGGCCAGTAGACCTCACGTATGAAGTCGGCGAGAACCCGGTTGGCACGGCACGTAAAAAGAAGAAACAGCTGCTTTCTATCCTGACCTGACAACGCTCCATGCATCGACTTTAGTGCGGACGCTGGCCCGCCATCTTGGACGAGATACCTTGGTGCAAAACCCTCCGACACAATGTTCCTGAGACGGCGCGCTGTCATTGTTGGGAAATCACCAGAGCTGAGAGCGCGATCAAGTAAAGCAGGGCTATCCATGCCAGGCTCCCACAGATCGAATAGTTTCTCTGTCTCCGGGATTAGGCCAAGACCGGCCTGAAGCTTTGTTGTGTAAGCCTGCTCCGTCACGCGCTCACCGTGAAGTATGGGAAAGTCTGCTGTGAACTTCTAAAAGCTGAAAGATAGTGCCCAGCAAGGACTTTGATCCAAGAAGAAGTGTCTAGCTCCGCTGCACTGCCAACTCTAATTGGTCCAGCGCTCGCATCTACGGTTTCAGCGATTTCGGACAGCAATGCTTCTGCATCGCCCTTTTGTGGAATGCCTCCCGCTTTGCTCGTCGCATCATCGTTCACGACTACGTCGTGCAGACGCCGCTCTAATGTCTCGGGCAAACGAAATAAGTGAAAAGCTTGCCCGACGCCGATCCGACTGTCGTGTACAAGCCGCGCAGTCTCAACCAGCCCATGGTAACGTGCTGCATCCGTTCGCGTCTCGTAGACCGGCGTCAAGAACGCCACCGCATTGGATGTGAACCAGAGCGAAGGCCACCAATTGCCGTGGTCTTTCTCGCCAAGAAGCCCGACAGCCATTCTCAGCCTAATGATATCGTCGAGCTCGTCTCGGTCATCGTGGACCAATTGATCTGCTGCCCTCAATTTTCTATCTCTCATTTTCGCCCGGTTCGATGCCAGAGCTCTGCGTTTCAATCCAGTTCTCAATATCCCGCTGACGGAAACGCCACGATCCACCCACTTTGAATCCTGGGATTTTACCTTCCGCGGCAAGACGGTACGCCGTCTTCTCCTTTATCTTGAGATAGGCAGCCACCTCTCTCACGGTCAGAACATCTGAGTCCATTGCAGCCTCGAAAAATCTGCGGTTTTGAGAAAATGCGGGAAAATTACGGAAATGGCAAGAAGTAGCCAAATGTTGGTCACACGAGAAATCCGGAGCCCATGGACGTTCGTCAGGCCGAAGTCACAGGCATTGTTGCAGAAAGCGTTGCAAGACAGGCCAAAACTGAATTCAACACATTTAACTTCAAACAGTTACAGCGCCGCAAACAAATGATTGATTATCAATTAGCTTGTGCGAATTGCTCATTTGCAAGTCTGAATTACCGGCATCAGTTTGACCATCCGCGTCCTTCCGCTTTGAGAACAGCCGCCACAAACGCGAAGAGACGGTGGAACAAGTAATCGACGTGGCTGCTTTCGGAGACGGGCTCACGATCTGTCTCCGCGTGGCGGATTTGAAGCTTGTTGCCTAGTCGAGTCAGTTCGCGGGCCTCGTTTTCTAGCGCCTCCCGAAAAACCGGGGAGTTTGGTCCCGACACATTATTGAGCATGACCGGGAACTGCGTTTTCTTGTCGGGTCCGTTCAGGGTTTTCAGGCGTTCCCATGCGTCCCATAGGGCTTCAAGGGATTCCCGTCTTACTGAGATGTCTGGATCGAAAAAACGCTTGCGTGCTTTCTCCAGCATCGCGTCCAGCTCATTGTCCCCGGTGCGAAAAGTGGCAGCCGTCAACAACTCGCGAAGGACCGGCGGCGCAAGCCGTTCCATCTGCCCGTTCTGCAGCAGCTTATAGGTGAGGCCGTTGCGCCGAAGAATTCTGTTCACGGCCTCACGGAATTCGTCACGCCCAACATCTGTGTCGTGGCTAAGGTGATAGTGCTGGAAATAGCCGTGATAACTTCCCTTGATCGGTTGACCGACCGCGCGCCAGCAGAACTCTATCAAGTCCAGAATGTCGAGGGTTTCCGGTGGTTCCGATGCGTTATCGAACCATGGCGGATCAGCGAAGGCGGGTATTTCCGCGCGGACCGCCCTGGCAAGCAAATTGGCGTCGGTTCCGAAAGGCCCCGCACCATCTTGGCATGTTTCAGGGTAGGTCGCCCCGAACGAACCATCTTCTATCCGGCCAATTATCAAGGCTTGAATTCCGCCCCATGCTCCTTCGCCGATTATCTCGGATGAGCGGGGCCGTTCGCCGTGTTCGCGCTCGCTGAAATAGCTCATGCCTCGACATCCTTCAGCAGGCGCACAATGATGTCTGCCGCTTGGCGTTGTCTGAGCGCCCGTGCTTCCCTCATTTCTTCGCCATCGCCCAATTCAAACTTTGCGACGGCAACAGGTCCGTCCTTTTGATAACCCTCGATTTCCCCTTCGTCGGTGAAACGCTTTTTGAGAATCTGAAGAGCTGATCCCACGACCCCTGAGTGTTTGCCGTCCAACGCATCTCGAAATGCAACAGCGGCCTTTTCCAGTCCGTCATCAAAGTGTTCGAGGCAGTAGATTATGTCGTGCGCATCCTTTCTCTCGTACCTTTGGTCGAGAGCAAATGCCTTCAGGCAAACAAAGCTTACGATGTCAGCGTGCCGGATGGTTTCGGTCGCGTTGCCGCCCTCGCCAAGCAACTCAGCATTGATCTCTCGCACTTCGTGGTGGTCAAATACCATTGATGCGTGCGGAATGTTGAGAGCCGAGACATTGCCGTCGGTCGGGAGCGGTTGGACCTTTCCACCACCAAGTTCGGGGTCATCAGCTAGCAATTCCAGGATGATCGCCGCGCCACTTTCTGTTCGCGCCTGCCATCGCCATGAGACCTTTTCATGCTTGTGGTTCTCACCACGCTCAAAACCAAGGTTTTTGAAGTTCTCTTCGAGAGTGTGATAGGCCTCGGTATCGGTCAACATTTGCAACTCAACGACGATATCCACATCGCCTGTGCCTGCATGTTCCGGGACTTCCGGCGGTCTTGCCCTGATGAGGTAGCGTGGCGTCAATCCACCAACGAGATAAACTGAATCCTTCCACGGGCCGAGACCGCGTATCAGCGTAACGAGAACCCGTTCGCAGTTCTCAGTCACTTCGTTTTCATAGCCGCTCGCTTGATCGGGTTTGGTCACTAGAATCCGATCCTTTCTTGCCGAAGATGTTCCGCCATTTCCTTGCTGCGCCCGCCACTTCGCAGGAGGTCCAGATAAACCTGGACGGGGCTAGCAAGCCAAAGTTGATCAACACGTTCTCTAAATAGGAATTCGCCCTGCGATCGGGTCTCGATGACTTCGAGGTTTGCACCCTCAGTCACTGGCTGCGCTTCGAGCTCTTCGTAAACTGCGCTGGCGCGGCTACTATGGGCGAGCCGACAGGTTACTCGCGATATCGAGGAGAGGAACGGTGAATAGGCCTGCGCTGCACTTTGCTCGGTAAGCGCATACTTGAGACCGATTTCTTCACAGATATCCGCGAATTGGTGCGCAATGGCATTCGGGTCTTTCATTGAAATGTAGAAACGGCGACGCGCCTGTTTTCGCGTCGCAGCCAATGTCTGTTTCCTCCATTCGTCGAGTAGGGCACCTGGATCAGCGAGCCGCCGTTCTTTGGTCGGTCCCTGACCGCGCACCGTCAGCCATTCGAAGCGCTCAAGGGCGGTCAGCGTCTCCGACGCTGTTGAAGGGGCAACTTCCGCGATCCCAGCAAGTTCTTTCACGCCGAACCACTCATCCCGTTGGGTCAGCAGGGTGTGGAGCACTTGTGAGCGTTTACCATTGAAGAGCCCACGGATCGTCTTTTGCAGCGTCTTCGGAGGCGGCTTTTCGACAAAGACATACGCACCGCGCGCAGGGATGAAAAGGCTCCCGCCGCTGTCAAAGTATCCGCAGTTTTCATCCTTCAGAAGCTCCTTAGCGCCGGATGAAATGGACTCAGCAGCCAAGAGCGGCACAACTCGCCTTTTGCGGTCAGAGTTGATCGCGGTCTTATGCCGGTCGAGCTGCCACAGAGCCTGCTGCGCATCGCGCGGATAGATGGACTTCTTGACTTCAACGAGCAGGAGGTATCGACTGCCTGCTGCGTTGAATTCGATCTCGGCGTCGATCCCGCTATCGATGTTGATCCCTGGTTGCCGGTTATGTTCGTTCACTTCAATATCCGGCAACCCACGAAGCGCCTCACAGAGCCGTTCGACCAGTTCCTCTTCGAGCCTGTAACCTTCAAAAATCGACATTTTCGCCACGTTTGCTGCACAGTGAATATGCCGTAAATAGCGAATATTCGTGAAAATGTCAATATTCGCTGTTTTGCGAAAATAGAAAATATCGCGAAAATCGGACTTGTCAGAACGCTCTGAGTTCAGACTGCCGAAATCACTCCCCAAAAGCCCCGAGGCGTTCCGCGCCAAGGGGTGGGAAGTAAGAACACAAATTGGTGTGTCGGGCTTCAGGGTCGACCTCGGCGTCGTCAATCCAGATCGCGCTGGTGCTTACTTGGCTGGTATTGAATGCGACGGAGCAACGTATCACAGCTCCGCTACCGCGAGAGACCGGGACAAGGTACGACAAGCCGTGCTCGAGGGCCTCGGATGGGACATCTTGCGGATTTGGTCCACAGACTGGTTCCGAAACCCACGCGACGTAACTGAACGATTACACGAACGTTTAGAGCAATTGCTCGAAGCTGATCGCAACCTTCAGGCAGAAAAAGAGGCCGAGATTACGAAAAAAAATGAAGACGAGGTTTCTGTGACGCTGGAAGAAGCTGTTATCGCTCTCGATGAGCCTCCTTTGTCTGTGAATTTGGGCGAGCCGTATCGCAACGAGCCGGAGCCTCAGGTATTCGCCTCTGCTGGTACCGTCGTTGAGCGAACCAAGACGACACCTGCAATCGCGGAAGAAGGCCATCCAAAGTCGCCAATGGTTGTGCCAGCGGGAACTCCAGATCCTGACATGTTCTATGAGGTCTCTTACCTTCCCCAGCTAAGGGCAATTGTCGATGACATCGTGCATCGGAAAGGGCCTCTCCCACTGACGCGGCTTGGCCGAGAAGTGTCAAACGCCCATGGCTGGCAGAGGACTGGCCGTAGGATCATGTCGCAGCTTTTGAAGGCTTTGCAAGGAACTGAAGCGAAAAGGGAATTCAGCACTGACTTTATCTGGGTTCAGGGTGACGAAAGAGAGCGTATTCCATTCCGAGGGTTGGACGATCGACCCATTCTCGAGGTCTCTCGAACCGAGATCGCCAGTGTCTTGGATGAAATCGGTAATGATCTTCAATACTCCGAAGATCCGACTTTGGAGCTTGCGAGAAAACTCGGGATATCCCGACTTAGCGGCAGTGCGCGAGACTACTTGAATAAAATCATCCGATGGCATTCGGGAATGTTTGAGGACTAAGCGAGGAAAAACTAATGGGCGATTTGGAAATCGGCCGATGGGTAGTACACCCCGACTACTACGTTAAGGTTCTAGTTTGAAGGCATTGAAACGCCTCGAAGATCGTAAAGATCAATCAGAAAAGCGTCATTGTTGGCAACACATTTTGCATTTCCGGTTGACGCATAAACCACACTTCAGAGGCCAAGCGGGCGTCCGGAGACTAAATAGAGTTGTGAGTTGAAATTACTGACGAAGCTCAGGTGCGTTGTAAAAGAGGCGCTAGCAATCAGCCGTTTTGGATTGCATCAGCAATACGCAGAACGCGGAATTCTTGATTTTGCAGCCGGTGTTTCAAGATGACGATATCGGCCTCCTGAGTACCTGCGGCAGTCAAATGCATGACCCGCCGAGATGGCAGCAGCCCCAATGTCATTTCCGCCCTCATGGCACCTACCGACAAATCGGTCATAAGTGCGTTCTCCGTTCAATTTACAGGTAACAGTTTTGCCACGCAGGTATTCTACCATCCATCTCTTTGCCGCGTTTCCGGTACGTGTGCCGAGTTCGGGTCCGTCAACCCCATCGAGACGGACTGGAACCCCTGCAACAACAACAGTGTCCACGTCGCGAACGCGGGCGTGCCCCTCGATAGTCCTTGGAACCTCAGATGTCCCTTTGCCTTGGCTGTAACGGACGCCGTGGTCTTGCCAATCGAAGTCCAGAGTTGGTAGCCAAAAGAGACCCACAACCAGAACAAACATCCACGCTAGAAGCGTGACCTTAGGATCTTTTGGGCGTCGCCGCATGGGCACGTAGCGCGACATTCCGTATCCGCCATGTGCAACGGGCTTGCGAAAATGCACGACATTGTCTTTGCGCTGGGGTGGGCGACGTAATTGGTGCAAGACGGAACCAACCAGAGATCCAAGCAGGATCAAAGCAACGGCAATTGCCAAACCCTCGATTGGATCCTTAGGGATACTGAATTCTGGCATTCATAAACCTCCAAACCTTGAAGGATAAGGGATTAGAAAAAACCGATCTTTGGGGGCTTCGCCATTTTCTTGTGATTTTGTGACAAACCCTGGAATTGAGAGACCTTTTCGCAAAAGACTTACTATTGTGCCAAAATTGCCCATTTGCCTCTTGATCCAATGAACTGTGTCCCGAAAAAACAGGCTCTCTGCAGCAACTGGACGCACCATCAGTGCAATCTGGCGAATTTCGCAATCGATTTGGCACAAATTCAAAAGCCAATCCATGCATCCACGCATACCTCTCCGACCACATAGGAATGGAGATAGAACATGGCGACGGTCAACGGCAATCTAAGCTTTAAGATGTGGGGAATTAGTTCCCAGTATGGTCACGTCACTCAGGCAACTGGCAACTCCATTGTGGTCGTCTCGGGGTCTAGCCGTTCCGTTTACACGGGTCAGTTTTCTTATGATCTCTATGGAAACGTCTACGGCACGCTGACCGGCTATGTTGAGTATTTGGGAAACACTCCAGTTGTCACGATTACAAACTTCGCCGTCGATATGTCGATTGCTCAATCTTTGATAAACACTGGGAACGCTGATGCTCTTCTGGAATTTGTAGGGCAAGGCGATGACGTGGTTTGGGGTTCACATTACAACGATAGCATCGCAGGATTTGCGGGGGACGACAGTTTCTTCGGCAGGGGTGGTAATGACCTTATCTACGGAGATGCCGGAGACGACTATTTCGATGGTGGCAATGGCAATGACACGATGTTCGGCGGATTGGGCGATGACCTTTTCGGATCGGACGCGGGAGCTGACCATATCCACGGTGGCTCTGGCGAAGACTATGTCAGTTTTCTGCATGCGCCAACTGGAGTACGCGTAGACTTATTGAACCCTCAGGCAAACACTGGTCACGCGTTCGGTGACCGCTATACATCCATTGAAACATTTTCAGGTTCCGATCACGGAGACGAACTGCGCGGCGACAACTTAGACAACGATTTTTTCGGAAATCAGGGAAACGACACTTTAATCGGGCGCGGTGGCGCTGACCGGCTCTGGGGCGAAGAAGGAAATGATGTCCTACGGGGCGATGCAGGTAATGACCGTTTGCTTGGAGAAGAAGGCCATGATCGGGCCTTTGGCGGTACAGGAAACGATTACATAACTGGCGGTTTTGGCAATGACGAGTTGCGAGGCGATGCCGGAGACGACAGCCTCTATGGAAACTCTGGACAAGACTTCGTCGTTGGTGGCGCGGGTCACGACCTTGCTCTTGGCGGCGAGGGCAAAGACAAGATTTTTGCAGGTTCGGGCGATCTAGGTAACGACACATTCCACGGTGAAGCGGGCAATGATATCCTTGGCGGTGGAGCCGGAAATGACCGCCTTTACGGTGGAACTGGCTCTGACACGAACTTCGGCGGCTCAGGCAATGATCTGATCGACGAGAGAAATACTGATGCCTCATCGAACGTAGCATGGGCTGGCTCAGGGCAAGACACCGTATACGGCGGTGACGGCGATGATCTGCTGGGAGGGGGCAATGACGCTGACTTAATTGATGGTGGCGAAGGTAACGACGTAATTTATGCCGGTGCCGGATCAGATCAGGATACTCTGAACGGTGGGTCAGGCAATGACGTCATCTTCGCTGGCGGCGGCAACGACCTTGTCTCCGGTGACGCCGACAACGACCTGATTTTCAATGGCGGCGGGAATGATACCGTGGACGGCGGCTCCGGTAACGATTGGATCTGGGGCGGTGGCGGAGACGATCTGCTGTCAGGTGCCGCCGACGCCGACACATTCGCATTCTCGTTTGGCAATGGCTCCGACGCGATCACTGACTTTAGCTTCACAGAGATGGATAAGCTTCACCTCGCAGGTTTGGGGATCCAATCTGAGCAGGATGCGCTCAATGCGATGACGGACACAGAAGCGGGAGTATTGCTCAGCGCTGGCGACACCTCTGTGCTGATCGAAGGACAGACGATCTTGAGCTTCGCTACGAATTCCGGTTGGCTGGACGACACGTTGCTTTAGAACTGGCAGACTTATAGCGGGCGATCAATAGTTCAGTTGAGCCAATTGAGCACATGCCGCGCTTTGCTTGGCCCTCTGTTGCACTTCTTAACGCTAAGTAAATATCTAGACTTCCGGCACCTCAGCGAAGACCAAAACGTTTTCTTACACCGGTCGAACCAATTCTTGGTTAGGGAATGCAATTTTCACTAAGCCAGCCCGCCAAATTCCGTTCCGTTTGTTTGCCATCTCGGAAAGCTCAATCCAGGTCGAAATTGGCAGTAAATCACAAGTAAAGTTCGGGTCAAACTCTCATGTTATTGATGACGAAACAAACTTGCGACCCAAAAATTGGAGGCCCAAAATGAAAAAAGTTCTTGTACTCGCCATGGCTGGCACGACCGCGTTGACGGCAGCTTGTTCAACCAACCCGGATGGCTCAACCAGCATGGGCATGAAAGAAAGTCCGGCATGGCACGCGACAACTAGCACTCAGAATAAGGTCGCGCATTTCAAGTCAGAATGCCAAGCGTATGGTTATGAGCAGGGTTCGCCTCACTTGGCGCAATGTGTTCAAATGGCAATGGAAGGCTCTAAATCTCGCGCTACGACACAATTTGCGGCAGGCATGGCTAGCGCCGCTGCAGTTTCAGCTGCCAACACGACGCGTTCGGTACACCACTCCGGCACCATCAACGTACACCACTATTAATTTGAGCAAGCGGCCTAACGCCTGCCCCCCTGAGAGGG
>NZ_PYGJ01000020.1 GCF_003014475.1 Shimia abyssi
GGTGGGCAGTCTCAGCGTTTTGAGGTGATGGGCCAGGAGCAGTTCCGGAGCGCTCGTCATGCTCGACCTCCGCCCAGCAGGCTCATGTAGGATGCGGCTGATGTCGTGGCGACGTTCGTGCTGGGCAGGAACGGGTAAACATCCAGATCCAACCTTGGAGGCCTCCGTTCCACCCGGCACAGGATCAAATGCTTGATGGCATCAAAGCTAATTGCTCCGAGGCGCAGCGCATCTTTAATGGCGATGTGCAGCACATCCAGCTCGAAGCGTTCCAGCAGGCGCAGGACCTGCACGTATTCCCGTTTGCCAGCCTTGCCCTGCCGGGCTTCCAAGAGCCGCTGAAGTGTGGCGAAGGCTTCTGGCAGATACCAGCCCTGCAAAGGTGCTGCCTGATCAAAGGCCATGATCTTGCGCTCGATCAGCCGCAGATAATGAACGGGATCGAAGGCTATGTCGCCACTCTCGTAGGACCGGGGATGTTGGGCAATGACATCGGCGGCGCAGCCGATCAAAACCCGATCCACAAATCCCTTAATCCAGACCTCACGATGACCGAAGGCGACAGGCACCGAGTAATCATTGCCGCGATAACGCACCATGGACGTCGACGTGACCTGGCCACTTTGCAGATCACAAGCCTCAAAGGGGGCTGCGGGCAAATCCCGCATCGCGGCCCGATCAGCTTGCAGTCGCTCGCCGATACTTACCTTGTGACCGCGCAAAACATCGCCCTGCCGCTTGCGGCAGGGTGATATTGGGAATTTCTATGGAGCGGGTAACGGGAATCGAACCCGTAACTTAAGCTTGGGAAGCTCGCGTGATACCTTTTCACCATACCCGCAACGACGCCGTGGATACCGTGCCCCCCAACGCCGTGCAACCCCTCTCTCAGCCTTGCGCGCTCAATATATGATCCAGCAATGCCACCGTCGAACCAGATGCGTTTTCGGGATAATCGCCGCCTGACACCGCAGGCACCAGACCGTTGGCAAGTTCTTTGCCCAGCTCGACCCCCCATTGGTCAAACGAGTTGATCCCATAGATCACCCCTTCGACAAACACCCGATGTTCATAGAGCGCCACAATCTGGCCCAGCACATAAGGCGTCAGCTTCTTGTAAACCAGCGTTGTCGACGGGCGATTGCCCTCAAACACCTTGTGGCGCGCCAATTGGTCCAGCTTTTCGCCCGACACGCCCTTGGCCGCCAATTGTGCACGCGCCTCAACTTCGCTGCGCCCTTTCAACAGGGCCTCAGATTGTGCCAGACAATTGGCCACCAGCGCCTTGTGATGTTCCTGCAATGCGGGCTCGTGTCCCTCGCAGCCAACAATGAACTCGCAAGGCACCACCTGACGTCCCTGATGGATCAACTGGTAAAACGCGTGCTGCCCGTTTGTGCCCGGTTCCCCCCAGACAACCGGCCCCGCAACCCGGCTCAGCGCAGTACCGTCAACTGCCACGCGCTTGCCGTTTGATTCCATCTCCAACTGCTGCAAATACGCTGGCAAACGTGCCAGCCGCTGTTCATACGGCAACACAGCGCGGCTGCCATGGCCGCACACTTGCTGGTTCCAGATCCCGACCAACGCCAACAGCACCGGCAGGTTTACCTCTGGTTCAGCCTTACAAAAATGCTGGTCCATCGCCTGTGCACCAGTGAGAAAGCTCTCAAAAGCCGTCGGCCCAACGGCCAGCATCAGCGAAAACCCGATCGGGCCCCACATCGAGTAGCGCCCGCCGACCCAGTCGCCAAATCCAAAAACACGTTCCGCCGGAATGCCAAACTCGGCGCATTTTGCCGGGTCCGACGAAATCGCCACAAAGCGCTCAATCGCCGCCTGTCCACCGGCCCAGGCCAGCGTCGTGCGCGCGTTCAGCATGGTTTCCTGCGTCGTAAACGTCTTGGATGCGACAATTACCAGCGTCGTTTCAGGGTCCAACCCCGCCAGCGTGTCCGTCGCGTCTGCGCCATCGACATTCGAGATGAAATGACACCGCGGACCATCGTGATACGGCGCCATGGCCAATACCGCCATCAACGGCCCAAGATCGGATCCGCCAATCCCAATGTTCACCACATCCGTGATCCGCTTGCCTCCGCCGGGGAATGACCCGTCTCGCACCGCATTGGCAAGTGTCGCCATGCGCGAACGGGTTTCGCGCACCTCGGGCAAGACGTTTTCGCCGTCGACCAGCACCGCGTCACCATCCAGATTGCGCAGCGCGGTGTGTAACACGGCCCGGTCTTCTGTGACGTTGATCTTTTCACCCGCAAACATCGCGTCCCGCTTGGCCGCAACATCCGCATCCTTCGCCAATTGCACCAGCGCCGCGCGCCCCGCCGCATCAATGCTGGTCTTTGAGTAATCAAACAAAAGCCCATCGGTATTCAGTGAAAAATCACCAGCCCGATTTGCATCTTCTGAAAAAAGTGCGGTGATCGAGCGTACCTGTGCCGCATCGCGCATTACATCAAGGGGTTTCCACATATCAGTTCTCCGACCAGTGAATATCCGCGCCCGACAGAATGGCCCTGACCGGGGCCTCTTCAACCGGCAAATGTTTCGCTTTTTCAAGGGCTTCCTTTTTATCGTTACCCTTGATCAGAATGTGTTTTTTCACCGCATCATTCAACACACGCGCCGACATGGTGATGCGGGTATCTGGCAGATCATCCCGCCGCACTGGCAGCAATATCGGCGCATCCGGCGCCAGTGCGGCGCTCAATCCGTCCGAACCGGGGAACAACGAGGCCGTGTGCATATCCGCCCCCATTCCCAGCAACGCCGCCGTAATCGGCAACGATGTCGCAAACCCGCTTTCCAGCTCGGCAAGCACATCCTCGGGCGCATTCGCAGGTGCATAAAGCGGCAAGAACCGCGCCGCCACCGCGCGATTGGTCAACAACCGCGCTTTGATCAGCCGTGCATTTGACCGTTCGTGATCTTCTGGAACCCAGCGCTCATCCGTTAACGTCACATCCACACGTGACCAATCCAGATCCACCGCACTCAGCGCATCAAATACTGGTCCCGGTGTTGTGCCCCCGGCCACCGCCAGCAAAACGCGATCCTCATGGTGTAGCGCCTCTGACAAATCATCCGCTAATGCATTTGCCACGTCGATGGCCATCATCTCGAAATCAGGATATTCTTTAAAATTCAATTTATTACACCTCGCCATTCACGTCCGTCGCGACGTATCATCATCGTTGCATCATCCGGGCCAGCCGAATAGGAATCATAGGGTTTAGGCGCGTCGCCTCGCGCCTGCCAGCCCCGAATAATTGGATCGGTCCAGGCCCACGCCGCCTCGACCTCATCGTTGCGCATGAACAGGGTCTGATCGCCCCGGATCACATCCATAATCAGCCGCTCATAGGCATCAGGTGAATCCGCAGACGGCCCAAGCGCTTCGGCAAAGCTCATGTCCAATGGCACATCCACCAGACGCATGCCCCCCGGCCCCGGATCCTTGATCGTCACACCCAGCGTAATGCCCTCATCGGGCTGCAACTGAATGGTCAACTCATTGTTGTGACGGCCCGCCTCTTGTCCAAAAATTGCATGTGGCGTTTCCTTGAACACCACCGTGATCTCGCTGTCGCGCTCTGACATGCGCTTGCCGGTGCGCAGGTAAAACGGCGTGCCCGCCCACCGCCAATTGTTCAGATGGCATTTCAGCGCAATGAAGCTCTCGGTGCGCGACCGGGGATTGTCCACATCCTCGCGATAACTAGTCGCGCCGTCCGCGGCCGTATACTGCCCCCGCACAATATGATGCGGTTCCACATTGCTCAGCGCGCGGATCACCTTCAGTTTTTCATCCCGCACAGCGTCCGGGTCAAAAAACGTCGGCGGCTCCATCGCGATCAGGCACAATAGCTGCATCAGATGGTTCTGCACCATATCGCGCATGGCGCCCGCGCTTTCGTAATACTCTCCGCGCCCGTCCACACCCACGGTTTCGGCCACGGTAATCTGAATGTGGTCAATATACTGCGCGTTCCATAGCGGCTCAAACAGCATATTGCCGAACCGCACCGCCATCAGATTCTGAACCGTTTCTTTGCCCAGATAATGATCGATCCTGTAAATCTGACTTTCGTCAAAATGCTGCGCCAGCTCCGCGTTCAGCGCCTGCGCCGTCTCAAGGTCGTGGCCAAACGGTTTCTCCACAACCACGCGGGACTGTTCGTTCATCAGCTCATGGTCTTGCAGCCGCATCGACAGCCCGGAGAACAGCCCCGGATCAACCGAAAAATAAAAAGCCCGTACCCGGTCCGCCACCATCAAGCCACTCAATTCATCCCAGCCGCGCGGCCCGTTTGCGTCAACCGACACATAATGCACACAGCGACAGAACGTCTCCACCAAGGAGCGATCCAATGCCAGCTCACCCGCAAATTCGCTCAGCGATTTGCGTACAAACTCACGATAGTCCGCATCGCTCCAGTCACGTCGCGAAGCGCCAATCAGACGCGCGCCGTCAGCCATCTGTCCACTGCAAAAACGTTTGAATAGCGCGGGTAATATCTTGCGCCGTGCTAGATCGCCCGTGCCGCCAAATACCACAAGATCAAACAAGTCCACCGGGATCGTGCGTGATACCATATTCGAATTGCCTCACTCGCCTATACGTCTGTCGCGCAAGCCTGTATTCACCGCTTGAAACACATTCACAACCGCGATTTTGGCCAGATCGTTAGCGCTAACGTTCACCTATCATTTCAACTTTAGCACTGCAAGCACGCTTCACAACTGTGTCAGTGCCCTTCAAAGCGGTTTTCGTTCCACCAAATTTTGGTTAGGACCAGAAAAAAACACGGGGATCACAGGCTTATGAAAGATCAGGGGCAGTTCCAAAAATTTCAGGATCCCTTTGTCACAGCCAAGGGCGAAACTCGCGCCCAGGTGGCTCTAACTGATCCGCAGACACTTTGGTTCAATACCGGTACGCTCTGCAATATCGAATGCGAGAATTGCTATATCCTAAGCTCTCCCACCAATGACGCTCTTGTTTATTTGACCGCGGACGAGGTGACCGACTACCTCGACCAGTTGGATGACAGAAACTGGGCTGTGCGCGAGATTGGATTTACCGGTGGTGAGCCGTTCATGAACCCGGCCATGATCGACATGACCGAACGTGCACTGGCACGTGGTTACGATGTTCTGATCCTCACCAATGCCATGCAACCTATGATGCGCAAACGTGTGCGCGCTGGCCTTTTGGACCTGCGCGAACGCTATGGCGACAAACTTACCCTGCGTATTTCCGTCGACCATTGGAGCGCGGATCTACACGACAAAGAGCGCGGCCGTGGCAGCTTTGCCCGCACACTGGACGGGATGTTCTGGTTGCGTGACAACGGGTTTCAAATGACCGTCGCTGGTCGCACTGTCTGGGGCGAAAATGACGCGCAGTCACGTGCGGGATATGCGGCGTTCTACGCTGAGAATGACTTCAACATCGACGCCCAAGACCCTATGCAAACTGTATTATTTCCCGAAATGGATGAAATGGTCGATGTGCCGGAAATCACCACCGATTGCTGGGACATCCTCGACAAATCCCCCACTCAGGTGATGTGCGCCTCTTCTCGTATGGTCGTCCGCCACAAAGGTGCCGACAAACCATCCGTCATCGCTTGCACCCTACTGCCTTATGATCGTCAGTTCGAATTGGGCCACTCACTGGAAGAGGCCGAAAAACCGGTCCAACTCAATCACCCCCACTGCGCCAAGTTCTGCGTTCTCGGCGGCGCGTCCTGCTCCGCCTGACGCTCCCCGGCGAATCGGGTAAATTGATCTCAGTTCAATTCAGGTGATTTCCAATACTTCGTCCCTGTGGCGTTGGCATTCACGCGCCACCCGGTTTTGCTCAGCGCAAAAAACGACCGCCCTTCGACAAATCGCGCGGTTTCGTTGGCGCTGTCTTCGCCCTGCATGGCCCCTGCATCCGCTGTGGCATCATATCCGTTGATCACAAAACTCTGAAAATCCGCCGCCGTCTCAAACAGGATCACGAATTGGGCCTCAAACCCGCCAATTCCAACCGCCGCCCCAAGGCCTCCGGTACCCATATTCATATAGGTGCGCGCGCCGTCCGGCCCTACCGCCACGCCACGCCCATACCCAGCTGAAAACGGGATCACCGTCACCTGACGCGAGTCAAAGGCGGCATATCCTGCACTGCTTTCATAAAGCGTACCCGCATCCGCATTCTCCGCCAACAAACGCGCCAGTATCTGGTCTGCCATTCCGTCCAGACGCGCACGGGTTTCCTCTGGCGTGGCCTCATTGGACAATAACTCCCCGGTCGAGTCGATCGCGTCGCCTACGGCGGTGGCGCCCTTGCCGATAGCCTCGCCCGTGGCGTCGACCCCTTTACCAATCGCGTCACCTGTGGCCTCAGCGCCCTTCTTGATCTTGTCCAAGAGCCCCCCTTCGGCCAGAACCGGCTCCGCAACCATCAACACACACAACGCCGCCCCGAAAATTCGCATAATCTCTCCTTGGATTTGCTGGCCCACACAGGAACCCTGCCAAAAGATCAACGGCAATTGCAACAATCCTCTGCTCAGCACCAATTTTGACCCCAAAATGCGACACAAAACAGGTCACCAACACTCGGTTATTTATACCTATACAAACCAATAACTTAGCCCCAATTCACCGAAGACTGTGAAACCACCGGCCAAGGCCCATTGCACCCCATATCATGCCTCTGATATACCCTTTGTAACAAGATATTGACCGCCACAAAGAAGCGAGCACAGGACTTGAGCGATACGCCGGAAACCCCTGAAAACGAAGACGAAAAACCTGTTCATGAGCGGATGGTCCACGATGGCCCCACCGTAACCATCGAAGAGGAAATGCGCGCTTCTTACCTCGACTACGCCATGAGCGTGATCGTCAGCCGTGCCATCCCTGACTTACGTGATGGGCTCAAACCGGTGCACCGTCGCATTCTTTATGCGATGCACGAAACCGGCAACACACATGAAAAATCCTATCGCAAATCGGCCCGCCCGGTAGGCGATGTTATGGGTAAATACCACCCGCATGGCGACTCTGCGATCTATGACGCCCTTGTGCGCATGGCCCAGGATTTCTCCATGTCGCTGCCGCTCTTGGACGGTCAGGGCAACTTTGGTTCGATGGACGGCGATAACCCGGCGGCCATGCGCTATACCGAGGTGCGGATGGACAAACCGGCCGCCTTCATGCTGGCCGACATCGAAAAAGAGACCGTCGATTTTCAGGACAACTATGATGGCAAGGACCGTGAACCAACGGTCCTGCCTTCGCGGTTCCCCAACATGCTGGTCAATGGCGCAGGCGGTATCGCTGTTGGTATGGCAACCAACATCCCGCCCCATAACCTTGGCGAAGTGGTCGACGCCACGCTCGCCCTGATCGACGATCCGGACCTGACCAGCGAACAGCTGATCGAATATGTGCCCGGCCCCGATTTCCCCACTGGCGGCATCATGCTGGGCCGCTCCGGCGCGCGCAAGGCGTATCTGGAGGGGCGCGGCAGCGTCATTGTGCGCTCTAAAACCCGTGTCGAGGAAATCCGCAAGGATCGGTACGCCATCGTCATCGACGAGATCCCCTATCAGGTGAACAAGGCCACGATGATCGAACGCATCGCCGAGGCCGCGCGCGAAAAACGGATCGAAGGCATCGCCCATGTTCAGGATGAATCCGACCGTAACGGTGTGCGCGTGGTTGTCGAACTCAAACGCGACGCCACTGCCGAAGTGGTGCTGAACCAACTGTTCCGCTTCACTCCGATGCAGACCTATTTTGGCTGTAACATGCTGGCCCTGAATGGTGGCCGCCCCGAACAGCTCACCCTGCGCCGCTTCCTGACCTCGTTCATCGACTTCCGCGAAGAAGTTGTCGCGCGCCGCACCGCTTATGACCTGCGCAAAGCCCGCGAACGCAGCCACATCCTGTGTGGACTGGCCGTGGCCGTCTCCAACGTGGATGAAATCGTCGCCACCATCCGCAGCTCGGCAGATGCCGCCGAGGCCCGGCACAAGCTGATGACCCGTCGCTGGCCCGCCGCCGACATCGCCGGCTATATCCAGCTGATCGACGATCCGACCCACACCATGAACGACGACGGTACCTATAACCTCAGCGAAACTCAGGCGCGCGCCATCCTTGAGCTGCGTCTGCAACGCCTGACGCAGATCGGTGTCAAAGAGGTCACGGACGAGCTTGAGCAATTGGCCGGTAAGATCAAGGAATACCTTGAAATTCTGTCCTCTCGCGAACGCATCATGGGTCTGATTTCCTCGGAACTCCAAGAGGTCAGAGACCAGTTCGCAGTACCCCGCCGTACCGAGATCACAGACTGGTCCGGCGACATGGACGACGAGGATCTGATCGAGCGCGAAGACATGGTTGTGACCGTCACCTCTGGCGGCTACATCAAGCGCACCCCTCTGGTCGATTTCCGCGCGCAAAAACGTGGCGGCAAAGGCATTTCGGGGATGCAGACCAAGGAAGAGGATGTCGTCACCAACCTCTTTGTGGCCAACACCCATACACAGCTGTTGTTCTTCACGACCGACGGCATGGCCTACAAGCTCAAGACATGGCGTCTGCCCCAAGGGGGCCGCACCGCCAAGGGCAAGGCCATCATCAATATTCTGCCGATCCCCCAAGGGGTCTCGATTGCCGCAATCATGCCGGTGGATGTGCCTGAAAAAGACTGGGCCGATCTGCAAATTGTCTTTGCCACATCTGCTGGAACTGTGCGTCGTAACCGCCTGTCAGACTTCACAAATGTAAAATCCAACGGCAAGATCGCGATGAAGTTCGAGGACGATCACGCCAATACCAAACTGATCAACGCCCGCATTTGTTCCGAGGATGACGACGTTATGCTCGTGACAACTTCGGGCCGAGCCATCCGCTTCCCCACAACCGAAGTCCGCGTCTTCAACTCGCGCGCCTCTGTTGGTGTCCGTGGCATCCGCCTCAATGGCGATGACAAGGTTGTCTCGATGTCGATCATCCGCCACTTCAAGGCCGAAAGCGACGAACGCGCCGCATACCTTAAAATGCGCCGCGCCGTGGCAGGTGTCACCGAAGGCGGCGAAGAAGAAGAGAGCATCGAAGGTTCAATCACTCAGGAACGCTATGCGGAAATGTCCGCCGCCGAAAACCTGATCCTCACCATCACCTCAGGTGGCGCAGGCAAGCTCAGCTCGTCCCATGACTACCCCGTGCGCGGCCGCGGCGGTCAGGGTGTGGCAGCCATGGACAAAGCCATGCGCGGCGGCGATCTTGTTGCCTCATTCCCGGTGGAAATGGGCGACCAGATCATGCTCGCAACCTCAAAAGGTCAATCCATTCGGGTACCCGTCGACGGTATCTCCTTCCGCTCCCGTAGCGCGGGCGGTGTGCGTGTCTTCAACACCGGCAAAGGCGAAGAAGTCGTCTCGGTTGCCTGGATCGCAGAGCAAAACGAAGAAGAAGACGCGCCCGAGGGCGGCGAGGCGGAATAACCCCCTCCACAACGAAACAATCAGGGCGTCCCTCGGGGCGCCCTTTTTCGTTTTTTAGCGGCACACATATCCCGATAACAATCTGGATCCGAGTACGGAAAGATTGGCTTGGGATTTGTGTTGCCTACGCTGTTCGTTTGGAGCCCAATGCGAACGCTGCTCACAACCGCGAGAAGCGACTGCAATTGTGGTATCCATTGTCATTTTTGCGCTTTGGTCCCATTTTTGATAGGCTCGGTCCAGCGGAGATCCACACCTTGGAAAAAGAGCACCACACACGCAAGCTCACCACAATCCTGTCAGCCGATGTTGTGAGCTATTCAAGCCTGATGAGTCGCGATGAAGGCGGCACGCTTGCGGCGCTGCAAACACTCCGACGTACCGAGATTGACCCCCGCATCGCACAGCACAACGGTCGCACCGTCAAGCTGATGGGAGACGGAAGCTTAGTTGAGTTTGCGAGCGTCGTTGATGCGGTTCTGTTTGCTGTCGATGTACAGCACGCTATTGCAAAGTCCCAAAGCACCTTACCCGATGATCAACGCATCCGGTTCCGCATTGGAATCAATGTCGGTGACATCATCGTGGACGACGAAGACATATATGGTGACGGTGTGAATGTCGCTGCTCGTATAGAAGGGCTGGCTGAGCCTGATGGCATATGCATATCCCGCACCGTCTTTGATCAGGTGAACGACAAGCTCGATCTCACCTTTGCAAGCATGGGGCCGCAAAACCTCAAGAATTTGTCAGCTCCGGTAGAGGTCTACAAGATTGAAATCGACGCGCGTTCGCAAGCACTTACCACAAAAACGCCACCTCAGATTGTAAACTCGCAACACAAGGCACCGCGCAATAAGGCAAGGCGTTGGATGCTGGCCGCGGCGATTGTGGTGATTGCCCTCTTGAGTACGATGTATGTCTTGCGACCAGCGACATCAGAACCGCCTGTGATTGCGGTACTTCCTTTTGAAGACTTCAGTAGCGCCGAATACAAAGGTTCGCTAAGTGACGCCGTGAGCGGTGGGATCATCACATCTTTGGCCCGCTTTCCGCAAATGAAAGTGATTTCGCGGCGATCCAGCTTCAAATTCCGGGATTCCGACCTGCGCACCTCTGAAATAGCCGATCAACTGGGGGCTGATTTCATTCTTGAAGGAACCCAACAATATGATGGGAACAGACTACAGGTCACAGCGCAATTGATTGAAGGGGCGACAGAGTTGCACGTCTGGGCCGACGAAGTGGACGTCCCTTTGGAAGACTTGCTCAAAACGAATAACGCAATCAGCCAAAATGTTGCCGGATCCGTTGGGAACACGGTCATCGAGACCGAGGTGGCGCGCATGACAAAAGACGATGTGAGCGCATTGATGATTGCGAATGCCGCACAAAGCCGGATCATGCGCGATTTTAGCCGCGAAAGCCTGTTGAAGAACATCGAAGAACAGGAACGCTCTCTGAGAGATTACCCGGAGTCTGCCTGGGGGCATCTTGGGCAGGCCCTATCGCTGCGGATCGGCTTGCGGTACGGCTGGATCGAAGGCGATGAACAGGAAATACGTAAACGGATGTTTGATCTGGCGCGCCGCGGCGTGGAACTGGATCCAAATAACTTTATGGCTTTTCAGGCGTTGGGGCGGGCCTTGACGATGAACGACAATCCCAAAGCCGCCGCAAACGCTTTCCGCCGCGCGATCGAATTGAATCCGTCATCTTCATTTGCCCGAACGTCGTTGGCGCAAACACTCGGATATATAGGTGAAACGGATGAGGCTTTGGAGGTCATCGCTGAAGCTGAACTTGTGGACCCGTTCTATGGGCATGACATTCTCTGGGAGAAGGCCCGTATTCAATGGCAAATGGGGGAGTGTGACGAGGCACTGGAAACGTTTCAATTGTCGCCGTCAATGCCGAACGCCGCCAACAAAATGTTGGCCGCAATTCATCACTGCCTGGGCAATGCAGACAAGGCGGAACAGGCAATGGCTACCTATGTCGCTGAAAATCCAAATTGGACAGTGTCCCGAGAACGCAGCGTAAACGCAGGCTTGTGGATCGCCACAGGCGTTCTCGACCGATGGCTCGAAGCTATGGAAGCATCTGGCATGCCGGTGTAGACTTGCCAACCCGCAACGGCCGCTTCGCCCCACGAACCCGACCTCTGTAACTCACCTTCAGGCTACTTTCAGTCCAAATTGACAGCGTCACATATTTTGCCGCCGCCCTCTAACGACCGCCCGCATCTGCGCGATAACGGCCTGTGCGCGCTCAGTCTGGCCTTTGTGCAACATCCGTTCGACCAGTGCATTGCCGCTGGCACCTGTTCGGCGTCAAACAAACCCAACTCTGACCGGTCACTCCGGTCAATCAACACATAGCCCAACCGCGTATCCGTCGCGCCCAATTGGTACTTATACTCAGAATTACCATAACCCATATCATAGGTTTCAAACCCGTTTGCGATGGCATATTCCATCGCCGTCAGATGCAGCACCATACCCGGACTAAATCGCTTCTCGTCCGCCACACGCCCCTCCAAAAGCGAGATCATTGTGCGTGACGCCTCATCCGCCACATGAGCGGTTGCGCACACCATGCGCGCGCCATCGAATGCCGCCAGAAGGAGCAGCGCACCTATCGCCTCGGCCCGTTTCAGAAACGCATCATAGCGGCGCACCAACTCGGTCAATTGCGACGCGGTTTTTGCAGTCGCCCATTTCTCCGCATACAGTCCCAGCATCTTTTTGCGCACCATCACCCGCTCTCGCGCTTCGGTGATTACCCGCGTTTCAATGCCCGCCGCCTTCGCCGCACGCATATCCCGCCGCAATCCTTTGCGCGTGCTGCGGCCCAGCCCGGCAATATAGGTCTCGACATCATCCAATACTGGCATCGTCAACGCCAACAACTGATCAACAGTGCGATCATTCACTCGGTACTACGGCCACGTCACTTGGTACTCTGGTGCCTCAAAGGAATTCGCAAAACGCTGCAATCGCTCTGGCACCGCGTCATGGCGTAGCGATAAATGTGACCAGCCTACGCCACTCAGGTACCGCGCAAAATCCGCCAATGCGACGGCTTCAACCTCAAGTGCACAGATAAACCCGCCCCGGTCTGACATACCCTGACGCCCCGCCGAGGTCAGCTCGCTGACCAGTTGACCGCGCGAACTGCTCCAACGCAATGTTTTGGCCAATGGCAAAACTGCGTCAAAACCTGCCGCACCTATCCGGCGCCACCCCAACACAACCCAATCCTGCGCACTCTCGCGCAGAACCGCTTCAAGCCACGGCCATGAAAGAAAAAATCCGGCCTCTGGATCACCCGCATGGGCCGCTTCAAATGCAGGCCGATGTCCCATCAATCCCGCAAAATCCGTGATCGCAACCACCTCTCCCGGTGTTGCAACTTCCTCGTTATGCCCCAACGGGGGCGCAATCGTACTACCGTCCATCATTGCCTTGTCCCAGTGTTCTGGCCTTGGTCAAACATGTGTCGACCAAAACCCTACACCAGGATTAGGGCATCAGTTTGGCGATTTTACAGCCCGTATAGCGCGCCAAACTTGGTCTCAAGATAGGTCAACAATGGCTCGGACGTCGGCTCAATGCCACTCGCATGGCGAATGGTGTCCAGCGGCGTGCGCAGGCCGCCATGGCGCTGCAAATTCTCACGCAACCACGCGGTTGCTACCGATGTATCACCTGCGGCCAATTGCGCATCCAGATCCGGTACCGCGCGGCGCAGGCTCTCGTTCAGGCACCCTGCGTAAACATTTCCCAACGAATAGGTTGGGAAATACCCAAACAGGCCCAACGACCAATGCACATCCTGCAAACACCCGTTGCTGGGTTTATCTACCGCATAGCCAAAATCAGCCTCAAACCGATCATTCCATGCCGCTTCCAGATCGCCTACCGCCAGATCTCCCGCCATCAGCGCACGCTCAAGATCAAAGCGCAGCATGATGTGCAGGTTATACTGCACCTCATCCGCCTCTGTTCGGATGTAACCCTGATGTACGCCGTTTACCGTTTTGTAAAACGCGTCCGCGTCGGCCACACCAAAATCACCAAACACGTCTTTCATCTGACCAAACAACCAACCGGTAAAGGCCTCGCTGCGGCCAATCTGGTTCTCATAAATCCGGCTCTGGCTCTCATGCACGCCCATTGACACACCCTGCCCCAGCGGTGTCAGCAGATAGTCACGATCAATCCCCTGCTCATAAGCCGCATGACCGACTTCGTGGATGGTCGAATAGAAACAGTTGAACGGATCATGCTCGGCCGTGCGTGTGGTAATGCGCACGTCCAGCCCCGAACCGGACGAAAACGGGTGCACCGCCTTGTCAACGCGGCCATGTTTACTGTCATAGCCAAATGCCCGCGCCAATTCGCGGGTCAGCTTCATCTGTGCGCCTTCGGGAAACGTGCCCGTCAACGCAACCGGCGCCTCAGCCGCCAGCGCTCCGGAACGCAGCGCCACCAGCCGCGGGCGCATCGCGTCAAACATCGCACCCAACTCAGCGGCAGTCATTTCCGGCTCATAATCGTCGATCATCGCGTCATAGACATCGCCGCCTTCAGCCAGCGCCTGTCCCTCTTGCCGCTTGAGCGCAACAACCTCTTCCAGCACCGGCACAAACGCCGCCACATCCTCATCGGCCCGCGCCTGTGCCCACAATCCTTGCGACCGGCTTGTCACCTTGGCAATCTCGGCGGCCAGATCGGCGGGTACTTTCATCGTGCGGGCATAGGATTTGCGGACATGGCGCATCTGCGCCTGCCCAACATCGTCGAGACTCGCGTCCTCAATCTCGTCAAGCCACGCACCCACCCGCACATCCACACGGCGCGCGTGCAGAACCTCTTCCATCGCCGCCATTTCTTCGGCGCGCTGCTCGGCGGCACCGCGCGGCATCATGGTCTCCTGATCCCAGCCCAAGCGCCCCGCCACCTGGCCAAGCGCCGTAGTGGTTTTGGTAAAGGCCATCAGATCATCATAAGCACTCATGTCGGCTCATCCTTCCCGGATCGAAGTTACAATTGGATAATGCGACAGATATCGTGCCCGCAGGATTAGAACCCAGACCAGAATGGCCAGCCCCTGATGCACAATGGCAATCTCAACCGGCGCGGCATACAGCACCGTCGCAATCCCCACGACCAGCTGCAAAACAACCGCCGCCATCACCGCATTAAACGCAAACCGGGTCTGTCCATTGGCCGACCCCTGCCCGCGTCGCCAGACAACAATGGCAAAAATCATAAACAAATAGCCCCACACACGGTGCAAAAACTGAATTGGGCCGGGGTCAAGATACCACGCGCCAAAGGTCTGAATACGCGGCGGGAAAACTTGCCCACCCATCAGTGGCCAGTCGGTATAAAACCGCCCCGCATCAATCCCGGCAACCATCGCGCCCAACAGGATCTGCACAAAAACCATATGCAACAGCCCCGTAGACATCGAGAACAGCTTGTCTTCCTTGCCGCGCCGCGCCTGCATCAGATCCCGCTCGGACCGCCCCAGCAACAGCACATACCAAGCAATGAACCCCAGGATAATGAACGCCAGCCCCAGATGGGTGGCCAACCGGTAACTCGCAACCGATGTCATGCCCTGACCAGACGTCACACCAGAGGCCACCATCCACCAGCCCACAGCACCCTGTAGACCGCCAAGCGCACCAATCAGCACCAACCGCCCGGTCCAGCCTGTCGGGATCTGTTTTGTCACCAGGAACCCAAGGAAACCAACCGCCCAGACAAGGCCAATAACGCGCCCGATCTGGCGATGGCCCCATTCCCACCAATAGATGTATTTGAAATCCGCCAGCGTCATCCACTGGTTATCGATCGCCCATTGGTCAATCTGCTTGTACTTATCAAATTCCGCCTGCCAGTCGACCTCGCTCATCGGCGGAATAGCCCCGGTCACTGGGCGCCACTCGGTGATGCTCAGCCCGCTATCGGTCAGCCGGGTTAAACCGCCAACAATGATCATCACACAGACCATCACAAACAGCACAATCAACCACACACGAATGCCGCGCCGCGCGCCCTTGGCGCCCTGATCAATCATACCCGTGGCTTTGGGCGTGTCGATCGGACCAGCCTCACCAACCTCTTCGAAAATACTGCGTTTCTGGCTCATGAGACTCACTCCTGATCGCTGCAAGCGACATTAGGCACGACCTCTCGCGCCTTCAACCAACTAGGTGGCGGTTATTCGCCGCGCTCCTTCCAGCGCACCATTTGTCGCAGCACGCCGTGCAACATCTGCACATCCGCGCGCGTTAACGGCATCCGGCTCCACATATTGCGCAGATTGGTCTTCATCCCTTCGGCCTTGGGGGCGGGAAAAAAGAACCCGGCCTGATCCAGCCGTTCTTCATAGTGGCGCTGCAATGCGTCAATCTCTGCGTTGTTGGCCCAATCCGTCTTGGCCATATCGACCCGCTCCGCCACAACCGTCTCACTGGCGCGCCGCCACTCATAGGCGGTCAGCAACACACATTGCCCAAGGTTCAGTGACGCATATTCCGGATTGACTGGTACATTGATGATCGCATTGGCCTTTGCAATATCGTCATTCTCCAGCCCCGCGCGTTCGGGTCCAAACAACACCGCCACCTTTTCGCCCGCTGCAATCTTCTCCTGCGCCATCTGCATCGCACGTTCCGGAGTCACCACAGGTTTGGTCAACCCGCGCGCCCTTGCCGTGGTGGCAAATACATAATGACAATCCGCGATCGCATCCGACGTGCCGTCATACAACACCGCCTCATCCAAAAGCCGCCCCGCGCCACTCGCCATCGCCACCGCGCGCTCACTTGGCCAACCATCACGCGGGTTGACAACCCGCATCCGGTCCAGCCCGAAATTCCACATCGCACGTGCCGCCGCCCCGATATTCTCACCCATCTGTGGGCGCACCAGAACAAAAGCAGGCTGCGGGGTCTCGCTCGGCATCATCATCTCCACTCGAAAATCAAGCCGCTGATAGCGCCGCACCCCCTCCCACACAACCCATGCCGCTTCCTTTCGCTCCAAATATCCCCGCCGGAAGCTTAAAATCTCTTCCAAGCTCTCCCCACAATCTCCGTCCTTTCACTTCAAATATCCCCACCGGCGCCCTAAAATCCTCCCAACCCATCCAAAAGGAGCCCCCAATGGCCTATGACGAAGGGCACGCAACCCTCATGCGCGACGACCTTGTAGACCTCGCAGATCAGCACATCGTCACTGAAAAAAAGATGTTCGGCGGCCTCTGCTTCATGCTCAACGGCAATATGCTGTGCGGCGTTTCAAAACAGGGGGGCATGTTCCGCGTCGGCAAGAACAATGAAGCCGCCGCACTTGCCATCCCAGGCGTTGACCCACTCTCCTTCACCGGGCGCAAAATGGGCGGGCTGGTGGATGTGAATGACGACCTTATGGGCGACGATACCCGCCGCGCCGCCGTCATGGCCCTTGCGCTCGAATTTGTGGCTGCACTACCTGCTAAGTAGCCAAGCCCGCAAATCCACGCTATAGCGGCGCAACAGACCACAAGGAGCCTGACAATGGCCAATCCCGAGCAGCCCCAGATCTACCTCATCTCCCCACCCGAGATCGAATTGTCCCGCTTCCCCGATCAACTCGCCCGCGTGCTCGATGCGGCCGAGATCGCCTGCGTCCGCCTCGCGCTGGCTACCCGTGACGAAGACCGCCTGTCGCGCGCCGCCGACGCCGTGCGCGAAGTGGCCCATGCCCGTGATGTCGCCATTGTCATCTCTGAACATGTGCTCCTGGCCGAACGGCTGGGCCTTGACGGCGTGCACCTCACAGATGGCGCGCGTTCGGTGCGCAACACCCGCAAAGACCTTGGCAAAGACGCCATTGTCGGCGCGTTTTGTGGCGCCTCCAGTCACGATGGCATGACCGCAGGCGAATTGGGCTGCGATTACATCAGCTTCGGCCCCGTCGGCACGACCCCCTTGGGCGATGGCACCTTGGCCGAACATGACCTCTTTCACTGGTGGTCGCAAATGATCGAAGTTCCCGTCGTTGCCGAAGGCGCGCTTGACACAGACATTATCGCCAAACTCGCGCCCGTGACCGATTTCTTTGGCATTGGCGAAGAAATCTGGCGCGCGGAAGATCCGGTGGCCAAGCTCACCGAGCTGACGGCGGCGTTCCACTAGCGAGAAAAGCCCGCAAGGGCTTGCCGAGCGCCTCCGCCCCGGCCATACCCATACCATGACACAAGAACCCGATATCCTCTGCATCGGCTCCGTTCTCTGGGACGTGATCGGCCGCTCACCCAGCCACATGCGTCAGGGCTCCGATGTGCCTGGCCGTATCACCCGCCTGCCCGGCGGCGTTGCGCTCAATATCGCCATGACACTGGTCCGCTTCCGCCTGCGCCCCGCTCTGCTCACCGCCATAGGGCAGGACGAGGAAGGCCACGAACTGGTGCGTGCCTGTCGCGATCTGGGCCTGATCACCGATCATGTCTACCGCTCGACCGATCTGCCCACCGACACCTATATGGCGGTCGAAGGGGCCAATGGCGTGATTGCCGCCATTGCCGACGCGCATTCGCTCGAAGCCGCCGGAGGCAAGATCCTGCGCGCCCTGAGCGACGGCACACTTGGCTCCGATCTGCACCCCTATGACGGCCTGATCGCCCTTGATGGCAATCTTACCCAGCGCCTGCTGGAACAGATCGCCCGCTCACCCCTCTTTGCCCGTGCCGACCTGCGCGTCGCGCCCGCCTCTCCGGGCAAAGCCGAGCGCCTCTCGCCTTTCCTCACCCACTCGCGTGCCACGCTCTACGTGAACCTCGAAGAGGCCGGGCTGCTCTGCCAGACCGAATTTGACAGCTCCGAAGCCGCCGCGCGTGGCCTTCTGGAACGCGGCGCCCTGCGCGCCCTTGTCACCGATGGCGGCAATTCCGCCTCCGACGCCACACCAGATGGCATCCTTACACAAACACCGCCCTCGGTCCTTGTCACCCGCGTCACCGGCGCGGGCGATACATTTATGGCCGGCCATATCGCTGCCGAGGCCGCTGGCGCAGATCGCGATGCCGCCCTGACCCGCGCTCTCAAAGCTGCCGCCACCTACGTTTCCGGAGAACACGCTACATGACCGTCCCCACTGCACCTGTCACCCTCGCGCCCGACGTTATCGCGGCCAAGGCCAACAACACCCCAATCGTCGCTCTGGAAAGCACGATCATCACCCACGGTATGCCATTTCCGCAAAACCTCGACGTAGCCCGACAGGTCGAAGCCGACATTCGTGCAAAAGGTGCCGTGCCCGCCACCATGGCCGTGCTCGACGGAACCCTGCATGCGGGCCTCACCGGTCACCAGCTTGAATCACTGGCACAGGCCAAAAACGTGGCCAAGCTTTCGCGCGCCGACATCGCCGCCTGCATGGCCACTGGCGGCACCGGGGCCACCACCGTTGCGGCCACAATGATTATCGCGCGCCTCGCCGGGATTGACGTTTTTGCCACCGGCGGAATCGGCGGTGTGCACAAAGGGGCCGAGACCAGCTTTGACATTTCCGCCGACCTCACCGAACTGGCGCAAACCGCCGTCACCGTCGTCGCCGCCGGGGCCAAGGCCATCCTTGATGTGCCCAAAACCCTCGAAGTGCTTGAAACCGGCGGCGTGCCCGTCATCGCTTACGGGCAAGACAGCTTCCCCGCCTTCTGGTCCGCACAATCCGCCCTCGCCGCGCCCCTGCGCATGGACCGCGCAGCTGACATCGCCCGCGCCCATCTGATGCGCGCCGAACTGGGTCTGCCCGGTGGCCAGCTGATCGCCAACCCGATCCCAACCAGCGATGAGATCTCGGCCGAAACCCTCGCCCCCGTGATCGCGCAAGCCACGTCCGAGGCCGACGCTCAGGGCATCACCGGCAAGGGCGTCACCCCCTTCTTACTGCAACGCATATTCGAGCTGACCGAGGGCCGCTCACTGACCGCAAATATTGCGCTCGTGCGTAACAACGCTCGCCTCGCCGCCGATATTGCCCACGAAATCAACATAGCGCGCTCCAAGGCGTAACATTTCCAAAGCTCTGCCAAAGTAACGTTCTGAAAAAATGCCCCGCCTCGAACGTGAGCGGTGTTTTTTCAGGGCGCAATTGCTGTTTAATTATAATATCTTAGAATCCCAAATAGCCGTTTCTGCATGACG
This sequence comes from Shimia abyssi, assembly GCF_003014475.1. Lineage (GTDB taxonomy): Bacteria > Pseudomonadota > Alphaproteobacteria > Rhodobacterales > Rhodobacteraceae > Shimia > Shimia abyssi. The sequence continues at coordinate 19,741 of NZ_PYGJ01000020.1, forward strand.
ACCAATGTCAGCTATCGGCTATTTCGCCGAGCCGTTTGACCAGCACCAGGATGAGCACCCCCGCCATTAAAAGAAACACCGCACCCAAGATCCATGCGATGGGTGTAGAGAAGATTTCAGCGACAGTTCCCGCCAAAATCAAACCCAACGCGGCCCCCAACTGTTGGATCAGCGACCTCAAAGACAGCATGGTCGACCGCTGACGGTCTTCTACACAGCGATGCAGAATGCTGCTGGCGGGCGTTTCGCAGATACCAAGGATCACGGAATACAGCGCAAACACCATCACAAAGCCGACGATACTGCCTTGCAACGCCATTGCGACCTGAACGCCTGCAAGACAACCAAAACTTACCGCCAGCGTCATGGCATGCCGCCGCTTGAATATCCGGCTGATGTGCGGTGACAGAAATGCACCAAAAGCGATGGAGAAAAAATAGAGCGCAGTCACGATACCAATGAAAGTGTTCGCGTAACCCTCTTCTAACATAGGTTTGGCGTGGGTTGGCCAGATCACCTCAACTGGGTTGGTGGCCATCAGAAAAAGCGCCAGCGCTGCCAAAAGTACCGACAGCGTGGGATGTTTCAGAGCCAAAACACTCGCATCCCTTATCACCGCCGGGACATCAGCAAAGCCGCGCAAAAGGGCGCTGAACTCCCTCGGACGCGGCTTCTCGACAATGGCCAACTTCGTGAAAACAAACACACCTAGCATCACACCGACGCTGGCCATGTAGGACACATCATAAATGCTAAACCCAAGTGTGTTGGCGACCTCTCCCAAAAGGTCGGGCAGAAGCCCCCCCAAGACGGCGCCAACGGCCAGCCCCAAGGCATTGGCCCATTGCGCTTTGGCCAATGCGGGCTGAACATCCACATCGGGCGCGGCGGCCTTGAACGTTTCGACAAACCACGCATCAAGTGTGCCCGATCGAAGCGCACGCCCAAAACCGATGAACGCAAAAGAAAGTGCGAGAACATAGAAATCGCTGGTCGAAAGAAAGAGAACAAGTGAAATCAAGCTTGCCACAACCGCCGTCAAAAAGACCGGCTTGCGGCCAATACTGTCGGCAAGACCACCAAACGGCAGTTCCATCGCCATTGTGGTAAGAGAGTAAACCCCGAAAAGAAGCGAGATTTGAACGAGGTCCATGCCACGGTCAACCAGTGCCAGTGCAACAACGGCAACTGTCAGTCCCATCGCAAAGCGGTCAAGGAACTGGTGTACCTGAAACACGCGAATGTGGCGTCGCGCGGTTTCATTCAATGCTAAGAAAGAAAACTCAATTTCGGGGCCCATTTTTTTAGCATCGACGTTGCTGTCGACATGCACAATAGATTAAGCAGGCCAGAACCAACAGCGGACGTTCGTGCAAGCGGCCCAAAGGACTGTTTCTGCCTAAAAAACACACACGCACACACCCAAAATACACAAATTTATAGTGTTTTTGCACTGGCTGCGACACCATATCCATCAAAGCAGGGCTACCCGACGCGCCATTCAACGTGCAGTCGACAAAAAATCAAAGGGTTAGCAGGCTGGCAAAGGTCAAACTATCTCTCACTCCACAGTTGAAGCCCGGCCCTGAACCTCGTAACTAAGGGCTGGCTCAACCGGAAAAGATGATGAACACACCATTTGACGAACAGCCCCCCCACAAACCGCGCGCCGGTTTCTTTGGCAGTTTGCGTTCCAGCTTTCTGACAGGTATTGTCGTCATTCTGCCTATCGGGCTGACCATCTGGCTGATCTGGTCGCTGATGGGCTGGGTCGATGGCTTTGTTTTGCCGCTGGTGCCGGACCGGTTCACGCCTGAACCCTATATCGGCATCAACCTGCGCGGCGTTGGCGTGATCATCTTCCTGATTTTCACCATCGTGGTCGGCTGGATCGCCAAGGGCCTGATCGGTCGTTCGCTCCTGCTATGGGGTGAAAGCATCGTCGACCGTATGCCGGTCGTGCGTTCGATCTACTCCGGTGCCAAGCAAATCGCCGAAACCGTGTTTGCCCAGACCGAACGCAGCTTTGAAAAGGCATGCCTGATCGAATACCCGCGCCGCGACATCTGGGTCATCGGCTTTGTTTCCACCAACGCCAAGGGCGAAGTGGCTGAAACCACGCCCACCTCTAGCCCTTTGATGAGCATCTTTGTGCCCACCACACCAAACCCCACATCTGGCTTTCTCTTGTTCCTGCCCAGAGACGACGTGATTGAACTGGAGATGTCCGTGGAAGAGGCCGCTAAACTGGTGATCTCTGCCGGGCTGGTCTATCCCAACCCCAAAGATCCGACCAAGCCGCCCGAAGAATAGGCCATATTGTACTGGCTTGCAGGTCATATCAAACGCAACCCACAACTGCGCTGGCACTTGCCTGACAGGATATTCTTTGGCCGTGGGGCCTGTCACATCCTTGCGGGCACCTATCTGAAAACCGCTCCCTTACCCGGCTTTCATGCCGAAATGATTCAACCCGCGGCTGGTTTCTCGGGCAGTCATATCTTTGTCACTGACGGCCATATTGCCTTTGATTTCCACGGCTACAGCATACGTGACCGCCTGCTGGTGCAGCATTGGCGCGGGTGGCGCGCCCGCTACCCAGACTGGCACGGCACCGTCACATCCGTCACCTTTGACCTGCTCGACACCCGCGCGCTCAACACACGCAAATTCCTCGGGCCGGCGCAATATTATGGCAACGTCAAAACCCGCGCAGGTGCGTATCTTACCAAAATCGACCACATCGCCAATTACACCCGCGCCGCTCAACTCAACTAACCGGCCCCAAGGCCCAATCACACCACAAGATCATCATTCGCCAATGACGGCTCAAACGCATCTTTTGGCAACAGGCGGAACGACGTCCCGGTCATATTGGCAGACAAAATCCGATCACACCGAAACACCCTTGGCCCCTGTCGCAGATGATCAAACGCCACCACATACCAAATCGGATATTTCAACAACAGGTAATGCGGCGCGATCTCCCGCTCTGACACCACGCCATCCTCTCGTTGATATCGCATCCCCAGCACCTCTTGATCAACAAATGCCTGATGCAGCGCCCGCACCACCCGTTTCGGCGGCGCCTTGGCGCTTGTCTGCACGGTGGTCGACGCGGTCACACCAATCAGGATACGTGATTTCAACCGGTTCACCCTGGCTCTTTTCTCCGGCGAAAAGGATGCCACCAATTGGCGCCGCACCGCGCCAAGGCTGGCCAGAAACATAGGCGAGTCCATGCGTTCGGCCACTGCAATACTGATCAACAGATCAACCGCCTCGCCATAAGCAAGGTTCACCCGGCCCACACCCCAGTTACGATCCAGCCGCACACCACCACCGCGCCCCCGGTCCGCATCAATCTGCATCCCCTGCTCGCGCATCAGCTCCAAGTCACGCGCGATCGTGCGTGCACTGACGCCATGTTCAGCCGCAAGGGCTTTGACTGTGCAATGCACATCCTCTTTGAGCTGCGCGGCAAGCAACTCTATCCGTCTTATCCGATCATATGTCTTTGTTCGCGCCATGCATCAAATAGGACATATAATGTCACATTTAACAATAGAACCTCGACATCACACCACCAAACGGCATTGCCCCCAAACAAGGACGACATCGATGAAATTGAACTACTGTGTTGTCGGCACCAACGACATGACCGCATCCAAAGCCTTTTATGACGCACTCTTTGCTCAGTCCGGGCTACATTGCACGGCACCAAACGACAGGATGACATATTGGCTGGGCGAGGATTTTGCCTTTGCCACCGCCCTCCCGTTTGACAAACAGCCCGCCACCAACGGCAATGGCACGATGGTGGGCTTTTGCGTTGGGCCAAAGGACAACGTCGAACGAATGCACGCGTTGGCGATTGTCCTTGGCGGAACCTGCGAAGGCGCGCCCAACCAACGCGGACCAAAGTTCTCGGCTTATGTGCGTGATCTTGATGGCAACAAACTGTGCTTTTCCGACTAACCCAGATCGGTCTGGTCGGCTGAAACGCTCAGATTTCAGCCGACCCGCCTCAACTGACCTTACCCATATGTACTGGACAGAGACACCGTGCCGCGCACATTCAGATCCCCCCGATGCGCACCCAAAAACCTATCCGCCGCCGCCTGTCCCGCCGCCTTGAGCTGCGCCAACACCAACGGAACCGGTGTGGTCTTGGTCGCCACCGACAACTCGTTCATAAAGTCATCATCCGCGATCATATGCACATTCACTTCCCGCATCGCGCCGCGTTCCATCACGCCCTGATCGATAAGACGACGCACAAATCCAATTGCGCGCAGCTCACTCATCAAGGACGCATTGAAACTGATCTCATTCACCCGATTTGCAATCTGCTGCGGCGTCACCGGCAGCTCCTCGCGCTCCAGCGGATTAATATTCACAATCACCACATCCTCCGGCAGTTCACGCTCAAACAGCGGCCACAGCGCCGGATTGCCGGTATAGCCGCCGTCCCAAAACGCATCCCGCCGCCCCGTGCGCGCATCATCGATCTCGACCGCCTGAAACAATGTCGGCAAACAGGCCGAGGCCAACAACACATCCGTGTCGATCTCCATCCCTGAAAACACCCGTGCCTTGCCGGTGCGCACATTGGTGGCACAAATGAACAGCTTCGGCCCACGATCATCGCAAACCTTGTCGTAATGAAACTGCTCTGCCACCTTGCGCAACGGATGCGCATAAAATGGCCCGTACAAATACGGCGTTGTCATCCGTTGCACCATATCCGCCGCCATAAACGGTAACGAATGCTCAATCGCCCGGCTCACCGACCCGGCCCCCAGGCCAAGCCCTGGCGCAACCCCAGTCATCCACGCCTCAAACCCCGGCGCCGTTACGGCACCCAGCTGCTCCCACAGCCATGTCAGCATCTCGCGCGCACCCTCGCGCCCGCCTTCCAGCATTCCTGCCTTAAGGGCGGCACCATTCATCGCCCCCGCCGACGTGCCCGAAATCCCGGCAATCTCCAGATCCGGATCCTGCAACAACACATCCAGCACCCCCCAGGTAAAGGCGCCATGCGCGCCACCACCCTGCAAGGCCAAATTGATCCGCTTCACCTCAGCCATGCACCAACCCTACTCTTCCTTATGCCTAAAATATCTCGGGGGAATCGCCCTCGGGCGATGGGGGCAGCGCCCCCAAAAATGGCACTTACAAAGCGGTCCAGCCACCATCCACCGAAATCGTCGTCCCGGTGATCTGCGCCGCTGCATCCGAACACAGGAATACAGTCGTGCCTCCCAACTGCTCGACGGTCGCGAACTCTTTCGAGGGCTGGCGCGTCAACATGACGTTCTTCACCACCTCATCGCGCGACATATTATATTCCTTCATCGTATCGGGAATCTGCGCCTCCACCAACGGGGTCAGCACATAACCGGGGCAAATCGCGTTACAGGTAATCGGTTCCTGAGCCGTCTCCAATGCCACCGTCTTGGACATGCCCACAACCCCGTGTTTGGCCGCAATATAGGCCGCCTTATAAGGGGACGCCGTCAACCCATGTGCCGAGGCGATATTGACCACCCGGCCCCAGCCGCGCTCCCGCATAAATGGCAAAGCCGCAGCTGTGGTGTGAAACACTGAATTCATGTTGATCGCGATGATCGCATCCCACTTATCTACCGGAAACTGATCAATCGGCGCGACATGCTGAATGCCGGCATTGTTCACCAGAATATCACAGCCGCCCGCATCTTTGATCAGCTGGCGGCATTCGTCCCCTTTGGACATGTCCGCCTTGATATAGCGCGCCTCAACCCCAAACTCCTCGGCAATCCCTGCGGCCAGCGCGTGGTCTTCCTCGCGGTCCGTGAACGAGTTGAGAACAACATTTGCCCCGGCCTTCGCCAACTCGCGTGCAACCCCAAGGCCAATGCCCGAATTTGACCCCGTTACAATGGCTGTCTTGTTTGCAAGTGTCATCTCTGTCTCCTCATGAAAAGCGTCTCGCAAATCACCTGACGGGCTATCGCACCGGGCATTTGCACCGCGCTTCCTCGCAAGATGTCAGCAACACCTTAGGTCGGGCGCGACTCACGTGATTTGCGAAACGCTTCTGCACGCGCACCATAACAATGCTGCGGCTGCAAAATGAAGCTGCAAATCAATTTGACGTGTCTCATGCGCAAAAAAAACGCCCGCACAAGGCGGGCGTATAGTTATTGAGGCAGGTTTCATACAGGCAAGAAACCTATCGAGCAGTGAGACCTTTATAAGCAATCCCACGCCGTCCTCCAAGCTAAAAGTTTGATAACCCACGAATCCGCCGTTAGTTTTTAATGTAACAAATCAAGGGCAAGAGAGGATTGTTCCGCATATGACATCAATATGTTTCCCCCTGAAACGAGCGTTGGGCGCGGCTTTGACCGTTGTTTTCATGGGTGGGCCGCTCTTGGCCGAGCCCTCACATGGAATCGCTATGTATGGTGAACCGGCCCTTCCGGCTGACTTCACCGCTTTACCTTACGCAAACGCAAACGCCCCCAAGGGCGGCCGAATCGTCACCGGTAACACCGGTGGATTCGATTCGCTTAACCCATTTATTCGCAAGGGAACCGTGCCCTGGCAGCTGCGATTCTTCGCCTACGATTCGCTGATGGGCCGCAACCGCGCCGAACCATTCGCCCTCTACGGCCTGATTGCTGAATCCATCGAAACCCCACCAGACCGCTCCTGGGTCGAGTTCACGCTCCGCCCCGAGGCGCGCTTCTCTGACGGCAGCCCGATCACCGTCGACGATGTGATCTGGTCTTACGAAACTCTGGGCACGGTCGGCCACCCCCGATATCTCGGCTTCTGGAAACAGATCGACAGTATCAAAGCCACTGACGATCGCACCGTCCGCATCACCTTCAACACCGACAACCGCGAACTCGCGCTCATCGCGGGCCTGCGCCCGATCCTGAAAAAGGCCCAGTGGGAGGGCAAGGCATTCGAGGACTCAACCCTCACCGATATTCCCATCGGCTCCGGCCCCTATGTCGTTGGCGAATTTGAGGCAGGTCGCTACGTGACCCTGTCCCGCGACCCAAGCTACTGGGCCGCTGACCTGCCATTCCGCAAAGGCACCAACAACTTTGATGAGATCAAAATCGACTTCTACGGCGATGGCGATGTGCAATTCGAGGCGTTCAAGGCTGGCGAAATCTCTTATGTGCGCGAATTCAACGCTGACGCATGGGCCACACGCTATAGCTTTCCCGCCGCCGCGTCCGGTGACATTGTGCAATCGGAAATCCCGCATCAGAAACCCTCGGGCATGACCGGCTTTGTGATGAATGCTCGCCGCGCTCCGCTGGATGACATCCGGGTGCGTGATGCGCTGATCCATGCGTTCAACTTTGAATTCATCAACGACACCATGACCGGCGGGCGTCAGCCGCGCATCACCTCTTATTTCTCCGGCTCGATTCTGGGCATGGAGGCCGGACCGGCACAGGGGCGCGTTGCCGAACTGCTCGCACCTTTTGCGGATCAGCTTCCCGCCGACACAATCGACGGCTACACCCTGCCCGCCTCTGACGGCTCGGCGCGCAATCGCAAGAACATTGCCGCCGCGATGGAGGCCCTCAATGCCGCGGGCTTCACGGTGGTCGACGGCCAGATGCAAGACGCTAATGGCGAACCGCTTGTGCTCGACATCCTGCTGCGTCAGGGCGATATCCAGAACAAGGCTGTGATCGACATCTATACCAAGTCGCTCGAACGTATCGGCATTCAAACCACGGTCACGCTGGTTGACAATGCGCAATACACTGAACGTGTGAATGGCTTTGATTTCGACATCACCGATTTCCGCCGCGCCCTCTCGCTCAGCCCCGGCAACGAGCAATCGCTCTATTGGGGCAGCGCGTCCGCAGATGAGGTTGGCACACGCAACCTGATGGGTGTGAAATCCCCCGTCATCGACTCTCTGATCACTTCTATGTTGACCTCGGAGAGCCAGGACGACTTCATCGCCGCCACCCGCGCGCTGGACCGTGTCCTGACCTCAGGTCGTCACGTGATCCCGATCTGGAACTATGCCGTGGGTCGCATCGCACATCGCAAGGAAATGCACTTCCCCGACACGCTGCCAATCTATGGCGACGGCGCCGACTGGATGCCAGCCCTCTGGTGGTGGGAAGAATAACCAAACCACGGCACGCCCCTCTACGCGGGTCCGAATGAGCCCCGCGCAAAACCCCTAAAAACGCCCCGGACCTCACCTTCCGGGGCGTTTTTTATGGGGGTCGCCCAAACTCGCACTTTATCATGAAAAGTTTTCATTTCATTCAACTGGTCATGGGGGCCATTCACCCGCTACAACGCACGCCATCGCACACATGCGTCGCACAAAGATGACCAGTTGTCGAAAATGAGCAAAAACAAACACGCAGTCTGCCTTACGACTGTCATACCGAAACCGAGGAATCAGAGGTTCAAATGCCTGACGTCACAATCGTTTATTGGCGCGACATCCCCGCCCAGGTCATCGTGGGCAAAGGCCGGCGCGGCTCCAAAAGGCAACTGGCCGAACGCTTTGAACAAGCGATCGACCGTGCCGCGATGAAAATTGGCGCCGCCGATACCGATGCTTATCTTGCGGAATGGCGCAAGGCAGCCCCCTACACGGTTGAAGGAGAGCCTCAGGCCATCGCAGACAGCGAGGCCGCCCGGCTCGAAGCAGAATTTGATCAGGAACGCATCAAGCAGCTGATCGCCAACGAAGGCTGGGCATGACGAAACGCCCCAACTTATGGGAGGCCGCAATGGCTTTGTTGAACTTCAAGCGTAAGACCGACGAGGTGAAAACCGCGTCCCCAAATGTCGAAGCCTTCCTGCAAGGCTATACAATCGAAGTGATGCCGCGCACCGCCGCCAAGGTCGAGGATTTCCGCGACCTGCTGCCCACGGGCACCCGCGTCTACATCGCCCATATCGAGGGCACCCCGATTGAGGAAATGGTCGCTACCGCCAAGCGCATCGCCGCCGAAGGCTACCCGGTCATGCCGCACTTCCCGGCCCGCATCATCAAGGATGCCGCGACGCTGGAGAACTGGATCGCCATGTATCAGGGTGAAGCAGGCGTTGATCAGGCGCTTATGCTCGCAGGTGGCGTCGAAAAACCCCATGGTGAATTCGACAGCTCGATGCAGCTTCTGGAAACCGGGCTCTTTGACAAGGCAGGCTTCAAACGCCTTCACGTCGCGGGCCACCCCGAGGGTAACAAGGACATCGACCCCAAAGGCGGCACCGCCAATGTCGACGCTGCCCTTCAGTGGAAACAGGATTTCTCCAAACGCAGCGACGCTGAAATGGCGCTGGCAACGCAGTTTGCCTTTGACGCCAAACCGATCATCGCATGGGCGGATGGCGTCAAAGCCGCAGGCGTCGATATCCCGATCCATATCGGCATCGCTGGCCCGGCCAAATTGCAAACCTTGATCAAATTCGCCATCGCTTGCGGTGTCGGCCCCTCGCTCAAGGTGCTGCAAAAACGTGCCATGGATGTCTCCAAATTGCTTTTACCTTACGAACCCAACGACGTGCTGACCGAGCTGGCCAATCACAAGGCGGCCAACCCGGATTTCAACATCGACAAGGTGCATTTCTTCCCGTTGGGCGGCATCAAAACCAATGCCAAATGGGCAATTGAAAACGGTGGTGCCGCTGGCACTCCGGTGAACGGCTAATCGATGTCGCCCCATGCGCTGCTTTTTGATCTGGACGGCACTGTGATCCACAGTGACCCGATCCATATTCTGGTCTTTGCCGACCTGCTCGCAGCGCATGGGCACATCGTGGACGAGGCGTTTTATGCGGCCAATATCCTCGGGCGCTCTAACGCTAATATATTTGGTACGCTTGCCCCCGATCACCCCGATCCACAGGCGTTCGCCGATCAGAAAGAGGCCGAGTTCCGCCGCCGCCTCCCTCGTCCCTACCCTTCCATGCCGGGTCTTGGTGCGCTGATGGCCCTGGCGCGCGCGCAGGGTTGGAAAACCGCCGCCGTCACCAACGCGCCGCGTGCCAACGCCATCGCCATGCTCGACGCAATCGAGCTCAGCGATCAATTTGACACGCTTGTCATCGGTGACGAATGCATCAACGGCAAACCGCACCCCGAACCCTACCTTACGGCGATGACCCGCCTCGAAGTTGCCCCCGAACACTGCATCGCTTTCGAAGACAGCCCCCCCGGCGTCACATCGGCAGCGGCGGCCGGGGCTTATGTTATTGGCATCCGCTCCTCGCTCAGCGACGCACCCCTGCGCGCCGCAGGTGCCCACGAAACAATCACAGATTTTACTGATCCGATCCTGACAGGGATCCTCAAGACCAAGACTGGAGTTCTTGCATGACCCGCACCATCGTTGAATCCAAAACAAAAACAGCCGTCATCGGCTTTGACGAACCGTTCTGCGTGATCGGAGAGCGCATTAACCCAACGGGCCGCAAAAAACTCGCCGCCGAACTGGAGGCAGGCGATTTCTCGACCGTCGAAAAAGACGCCATCGCCCAGGTTCTTGCGGGCGCCACCGTGCTCGATATCAACGCGGGTGTTGTCTATAACTCCAACCCCAACCCGAACGAAACTGAACCACCGCTGATGACAAAGATCGTCGAACTGGTTCAGGGCCTCGTCGACGTGCCCCTCTGCATCGACAGCTCGGTTCCTGCCGCGCTAGAGGCCGGTCTGGCCATCGCCGAAGGCCGCCCACTGCTGAACTCTGTCACCGGCGAAGAAGAGCGCCTCGAACAGATCCTGCCGCTGGTCAAGAAATACAACGTTCCGGTTGTGGCCATCTCCAACGATGACACCGGTATCTCCGAAGACCCGGATGTGCGCTTTGCTGTTGCCAAAAAGATCGTTGAGCGTGCCGCCGATTTTGGCATCCCCGCCCATGACATCGTTGTCGACCCGCTGGTTATGCCCGTTGGTGCGATGGGCACCGCCGGTCTTCAGGTCTTCGCCCTTGTGCGTCGCCTGCGCGAAGAGCTGGGCGTCAATACCACCTGCGGCGCTTCCAACATCTCGTTCGGCCTGCCCAACCGTCACGGCATCAACAACGCCTTCCTGCCCATGGCCATGGGTGCCGGCATGACCTCTGCGATCATGAACCCGGTCGCCCTGCCCGTCGGTCCCAAGAAACTGGCCGAGAAAAAGGCCGAAGTCGAAGCGTCGGGCATCATCCTGCCCGCCGACATGGACGACGAAGCGTTCTGCCAGATGTTCGGCATCGGTTCGACCCTGCCGCGCGCCGGCAAGGAAATGGAGGCCATCCGCGCCGCCAACTTCCTGACCAACAATGACCCGCATGGCGGCGAATGGATCAAGTTCAACAAAGCACCGCCTAAGCCCGGTGAAGAAACCCGCGGTCGTGGTGGCCGCGCCGGTGGCCGCCGCCGCCGCGCCTGAAACGTGTAAAGAAAAACCAAACAGGCCGGAGCAACCGCTCCGGCCTTTTTCTTGAATGTCGCGTGTCGCCGGCACTTTGCTCACCCCGCCGGGCACGCCGCTACGTATAGAGCCAGTCAGATCCACCTTTGCCGACCCTTCGCTTGGCTCGAAAGGCAGCTAAGCGCAGGAAGTGAGCATTGCAAAATTTAGGACCTTTCCCGAAGCTGACATTGGGTCATACTGCGGTGAATTCTCACCTAGCGCCCGAACCCGGCGTTCAGTCCATTCGCTCCATATCGTTCAGTTCAAAGCTACTATCGAGCAAACTTGGCTCTGGCCCGTAAAATCGAGCAAGCAGGAAGAAACGGCGCTCCGGATCAGTTGGAAGCCAGTTGTTTTCCTTCCCTGCCGGAGCTGTCGGCCCGAAGTAAATATCAACGGAACCGTCATCATTCTTGACGACATCAGACATGTTGGAATCAATTGTGCTTGGCTCGATGTCACGTAAATAGGAGGCCGTCTCCAGATCGTAAGTCGTAATCGACCAAAAATCGCGGACCGGTACATCGGCAGGTACGGTGAGCTTGTAGTTGCGGTTCCCTTCAAGCCATTCACCGTCCGGTGTCTCGGCCAAGTCGAGATAGTAGGTCGCTGTACCGTAATTTTTAACGCTTGTTATGATCGCGTAGTAAAGCGCGCCGCGCGCGACATAGTCGTAATATGACGGGTATTCGTAGCTCCATTCTGTCTCTCGCGACCCATCTGGGACAAGCGCAGACCATTTTTTCCCTTTGAACACAAATGGATTGAGGACACGGTGGTATTGATCAATCATATAATCCAGCGCCTCGGGACCCGCCGCATCATATATCGCTTGAAGGTTATCACCGGGCTCAAAAGGTTCGTTGCGCTTGATACCGACACGCGCCAATGCGCCCATCATCGCAAGGTCGCGGTCCAACACGACTTCCTGGCCAATCATCTCGTGGATATGGCTATAGATCTCACCATCCATCTTGGGAGTCATCTCCAGCGGTACGCCGTAGACGTCCACGTAATTCGTTGTAACTTCCGCTTCGGCTTCGGAAAGAGGATACACCTTAATCTGCTTGGTTAGCGCTGTGGCCTTCGCAAGGTTTTCTTCGGTTGGACCACCAGCGATAATTGGGCGAAGAACAGCAAAACCGTAATTCGTTTCTTGTTCATAGACCAACGCATTCCTAAGCAATGGGCCATCGTAATTAGGTGGCACCAGCAGGTATTTTGCCCCAAGCCCTCGGTCCCGCCCTTTTGAACCCACGTCGTCGAGCGGACGTTGCCATGAGTCCATGACAGTGCCAAATATGCCAATGCCTTCTACAGACGCAGGCATTTCGAACACAACCGGACCATCTTTGATGTTCCAATACGCGTGTATGTAAGGCGTCGTGTTGTTCGGCGTAGCGGTCTGGAACCGCCAATCCTGCACTTGGGAGTTGTAGCCAATATCGTTCGGCCCAACCCCGGCCCGAGCGAGCGCATCGATGTAGAACTTAAAGTTCATCAAAGGCATGGCCCAAACAGCAACGTCAACTGCTCGGTGATAGGTCATACGGTCCGCCGTATTGGCGTTCGAAGGGTTGAATTCCTCGGCCTGACCCAGCGTTGCGGCCATGACGCCGAATGCAAATGCTTTGACGGTCGTTAGGTTGAAATACGAGCTCATTTCGAACACCATTCTGATACAATAAGTTTGACCAATTTTTGCAGATGGAAAAACTGTACACAGAAACCGAGTTTTCTCATAAGTTTTTTGGTGCGTTGAACACTTTTCATGTCCCACACAAACACCATGCGACGACCTTTTCGTCGAAGTCTGCTTTTGCAAAAAAATACTTTGACGCCAAGTCCGCTCTGGGCTGCCTGCCGTCGTTGTCGCCTACGAATCGACCGACAATTTCGCCCACACATCAGCCCCACACCAATTGCTAGGACGTCACTCCGACACCCGACGTCAGGATCAAACCATCATCCCCACATTAACCTTTCCGCGCAAGGCACGCCCGTCGTGTTAACCCTCTTCCACCCCCAAATCCCGCACCGACGCGATACCGATGGAATACCGACCTGCAAATCCCAGCGTTTTAAGCTCTTAACCTTTCTGCACACAACGCGGCCAAAGGTTAACTTCGCTTCTTTTGATCGCGGAAATCATACGCCCCGTCGGTTGGGTTTTGCCCCTCGCCAAACATCGCGTGTTTCTGAATTTTCTGAGTGCCCGTTACCGGGATTTCATCCAGAAACCGCAACCACCCCGGCGCCTTGTAATAGGCCAAGCGCTTGAAACTCCAATCAAAAAGCTCATCCGCCAGCGCATCATCGCACCCGTCGATCACTTCAACACAGGCCATCACCTCTTCATCCCTAAGCGTGTCCGGCACAGCGATTACCGCCACCCGTGCCACCCTCGGATGTTCCTGCAAACAGGCTTCGATCTCAGCCGCAGCAATATTTTCACCACTGCGCCGGATAATGTTCTTCTTGCGATCCTCAAAAATGATCAATCCGGTCTTGTCCATCCGCACGGTATCCCCGGTGTGAAACCACCCCCCGCGCCAAGCTTCCTCGGTGGCCTCGGGCAAGTTCAGATATCCCGAAAAAGCGCCTTTTCTCGGGGTGTTAGCATCATAACGTATGACCATTTCACCTGGCGTTCCACGCGCGACTTCGATGTTTTTCTCATCCACAACCCTGACGTCCAGCCCCTTCTGAGGCCGCCCAATCGCCCGCGTATCTACCGCGCGCGGTTCGTGGCAATCCGCCAGCAACCGACACATCTCCGACATGCCCCACACTTCGATCAACGGAAATCCGAACCGTTCTTCAAACGCACGGTGCAATGTCGGCTCCACCCCTGCGCCAACTGCAAACTCAATTTTATGTTTTGAATCATACTCTTCTGGCGGCCTATTCATCAACGCAGGAATGATGATCCCTAGGTAATGCACGACCGTCGCCCGCGTCTCGACAATCTCACGCCACCACCGGCTACCACTGAACCGCGCAGGAATGATCTGCGCACAGCCCTGATCAATGGCGCACATAAACGACAGAATGGCACCGTTCACATGAAACAGCGGCAATGGGTTGTAAATCCTTGATTTTCCTTCCTGAAATACAACCAAGCCACCAAGGTTAGCATACCACTTTCCCATCTGAATCTCATAATCATGGCTGATAATGCACCCCTTGGGTCGCCCGGTCGTGCCGGACGTATAGATCAGGCTCGCCTCACTCTCGGGGGCCACTGGCCCATCCACTGGCGCAGCACCCGGTGCGTGGGGCAAGTCCGGCAAGTCGACGCCCATCTCCACCAGCGGCACATCCCGTCCGCTTTCCAAAATCCCGTCCCGCATCAACGCGGCTACATTGGGCGCAACAATCGCCAGCACCGCGTCGCTGTCCTGCAACAAATATGCGATCTCGGCGGGGCGATAATCCGGGTTCACCGGCACCCAGCTAATCCCCCGGCTGGCCAGCGCCAATTTCAGCAACAGCATCTCGGGCCGGTTCTCAAGCAACACCGCCACGCGGTGGCCGTGCCCATAGCCAAAATTCTCAAAACATGCGGCCCATTTCATAACAATCTCAGAGGCTTGCGCGAATGAGTAAATGCTTCCACTCGGATGATATGCCCGTGTCGGATCACTAGGCACCACCAGAAAATCCGCTGCCTTCCACTGCGCCGCCCGAGCCTCAAAAAATGCTCCGATCGTTCCCGCCATTTCGATCATCTCCCTGGTGATTTGTGCCAGATTAGCCTCTCGGCCTCACGGCGCAACCGGCATCTTTTCAGCGTCCGCTCAATGTTCTAGCCTGCCCTCATTCGGAGGTGCCCATTGGCCACATTTCTTGTTCTCGCATTCATTTCCATCGAAGTGCTCGCCATTGCTCTGGCTCTCAGGGCAATGGCTTGGTCGCGCACCCCGCAAGGCTCTGTTGCATGGGTCGTGTTCCTCATTTCTGCGCCGCACATAGCCATCATCAGTTACCTCTTTCTGGGGCATTCCCGCATGAACGGCTATGTCGTGTCGCGCCGGGATTACCAAGAGGTCAAAACCGGCATCCACACCGCCCGAGAGGCATTGCCCCCGCGCCCAGACACACAGCACATTGGCTATCAAGCCTTTGAAAAGATTGCCTCAAGCCCAATCCTGTCCGGCAACGCGATGGAGCTCTTGGTAGATGGAGACGAGACGTTTGATGCGATTTTTGACGCCCTTGATGCGGCACAATCCTATATCCTCGTCCAGTTTTATATCGTGCGCGATGATCAAATTGGCAAAGCGCTGCAAGCGCGCCTGATTGCCGCCGCCGAACGTGGGGTCAAAGTGCGTTTTCTCTATGATTCCGTTGGATGTTCGCGCCTCTCTCGCAGCTACATCAACGACCTGAAAGCCAGCGGTATCGAGATGTTTGACAGCAACGCCCTGCAAGGCCCACGCAAACGGTTTCAGCTCAATTTCCGCAATCACCGCAAAACCGTGGTTATTGATGGTACAACTGGGTTCACAGGTGGTTTGAATATTGGGGATGAGTATCTCGGTCGCGACCCCGCATTTGGCGCATGGCGCGACACGCATTGCTGCCTGCGCGGCCCCATGGTGTTGCAACTCCAGCTAGCGTTTTGCGAAGACTGGCATTGGGCAACACGGGAATACCTCTTTGATCAGCTCGACTGGCCGCTGGTACCGGCCCCGGAAAACCTGGACGGGCTGGTCCTGACTTCTGGTCCGGCGGACGACATGGAGACCGGCAACCTCTACTTCAACACCTGCATCGCTGCCGCCCGTGACCGGATCTGGATCGCCTCACCCTATTTTGTACCCGACCACGATATTGCTGTTGCGCTCAAGCTCGCTGCGTTGCGGGGGTTGGATGTGCGCATCCTTGTGCCAGCCCATCGCGACCACTGGTTAACCTGGTTGGCGGCTTTTGCCTATTTCGACGAACTGCGCGAGGCCGGTGTTCAGTTTCTGCTCTACCAAGACGGCTTCATGCACCAAAAGGTGGTGTTGGTCGATGACAGCATCGCCTCAGTTGGTACGCTGAATCTCGACAGCCGCTCCTGTCGCCTCAATTTTGAGGCCACTGCAATCGTGTTCTCACCTGAAGTCGCAGAAGATGTTGAAATCATGCTGAAAGATGATTTTTCCCGCGCCGAACTCTTGCAAAAAAACATCACCGATCAACCTAGATGGCTGCGCATCACTGCGCCTGTGGCCCGTCTGTTTGCGCCGCTTCTCTAGCCTTGCTGCGCAGATCAAACAGGCGACCATTATACTCGGCCCCCAGCACAAAAATCGCTGCCATCATATAGAGATAGATCAGCGCCGTCATTATCCCGGCCAGCCCGGCATATGTCACCGAATATGTCGAGAAATGGCCGATATAAAATGCGAAACCACGCGATGCGATATCCCAAAGAATGACCGTCAGGATAATACCCGGTGCCAGTGAGCGATCCGAATGGCGCACACCCGGCAGCCATTTGTGACAGGCATAAACGGCGAATAACAGGATCAGAACTGTCATAATGCTGCGGAACTGGTCATTGCTCAGGATCGAGTTTTGCAGCCACGGCACCCACTCGCCAAAGAAATGCAACGTTAGCGGGACAAGCACGCTCAGCATCCCAGCAGAGATAATCAGCAATGTACCGGCAATCACAAATCCAATCGCCAACAGGCGCGTTTTCCAGAACGGGCGCGGATCCTCGTCGCGATAGGCCGCGGTCAGCACCAACCGCACCGCATCAACTCCGTTGGAGGCAAAGATGATTGATAGCAACGCGCCAATCGTCACCGTGCCTCCCCCATATTGCAACACCGCGCGCAGCTCTTTTTCGATCGGCTCAGCAATCTCCTGAGGCCAGCCGCCAAATACAAAATTCACAAGATCATCCACCTGAGTATCCGCACTCAGCGCGCCCGCCAGCGACAGGGCAAAAATACAAAACGGAAATACCGCCAACATGATCGCCAGCGCGATATAGCTGGCGCGCACCATGCCGCCCTTTTGGCCAAACCGCGCTAACGCGTCCCAGAACGTGGTCCAATACACTGACATCTGTAAGCCCTCCGAGCGGTTCTTCTCACTATAGCGTTTCGAATTATCCGGAAACAGCAGGCATCACTTAACGCTCTGAAATCTATATTTCAGCCAGCGTTAAGCGAGCTTGTTCCCATCGACAACTCCTAAATCGCGTTTCACTGACAAGTTTTCGGCCCGTTGTTGCGTCCGGATATTGGGCACTTGTCATCTTTGCCAAAAAACTTGGCAAAATTTCCAAAGTCTACCGCGTTCAGACACCCCATTTCCTAATCAAGACAAACGAAACGGCAAACGAAACCACACAAAAGCAACCGCTTAGCTGGCTCCTTCATCGGTCTTCCCTCCCACGTGTGGGTCAGCATCGCCCTTATCGCACTGACCTTGGCGATCACGGGCTAGGGCCCTGCAAATGGCCCTCCACTCACGGAAAAAGGTCTGCGCCAGCTTGGGTTTTCCAGGCTGGCGCCACGAATTCCGGTCTGCATCGAGCAGGGCGTGCTGCCTCGGGCCAACAAAGTCCACCCAGATAAGTGCCCGGGGCAGCAACAGCCCTTCGACCATTATCCACCAACCAGAGCGCACAAGCGCCCAGACACGACACGAAGATATTCTCAAGGATTTGAACGATGATGAGTAAACCCTTTTCCAGTTCTGATACGTCTCATTCCACCCCAGCAGAAGTTCACGGCGGGACGTGTCGTATGCTCAGCCTTGCTAATGATTTATCCCCGTCCAGCACACCGGTCGTGGTGATCCCTGATCTAACCCGAAATCCTGCATCACGCCGTTTGATCGCGCCATGGTCGCTTGCGCCCAGCCTCGTGAAAACCGGGTTGTCGTTGTACGTGATCCGCTGGCACAATCAATGGGTACATGATGAAAACCAACGGTTTACCCCAATGATCACAGGCGTAAACACGGCTGTGAAGTCAAGATTGCCGTCTGCGCGCCCATTTCATTTGGCGGCAATCGGAAATGGTGCGTTGGTGGCGCTCAAATGGCTTACATCCGCGCAGCGTTCGGGCAAATATCTGCCCGTACTCAGCCTGTCGCTCTTTGCGCCCCGCCTGTCGGTATTTTCACGCACCCCCCGCACGTCCCTGTCGGCCGCGCCAGACCACACATGCATCGTTGCCCACGATACGGAACACCAGGCGACATGTGATCTGGCAAAACGGCTACCACATGCCCCAACGGTATATTCTGTCACAAAAGCAGACCAATACACCATGTCAGAGCCTGCTCTTAGCTCCCAACATCCCGGTGTTGAATTTGCAGGCGCATGGCAAACCGCATGGCGCGACTGGATGATCGCGCAAACGCCTATGCATGATCGACGCTCGGCCTGAGCGATTAGGCCAGCATCCCCTCCTGACGCCGCACCTTTAGCGGCGTACGACCAAACCAGCGGCGAAAAGCTTGGTTAAAGGCGGTCTGGTCAGAGTACCCGACCGCCAATGCCACCTCACCCAGCGGCAGATCCGTTTGTTGAACCAAGGCCAGCGACCGGCGACGGCGCTGTTCGTCCAGAATTTCGCGAAAATTTGTCCCATCCTGCTTGAGCTTGCGTTGCAGCGACCGCGGTTGCATCCGCAGCGCTGCTGCTACCTTGTCCTGTGAACACACGCCCAGCGACAATTGCCGGAAAACTTCAAGGCTCACGGTTTCGGCAAATGGCGTGCCCTTTTCCACTGTGATTTCCGCCAAGTAGCGGCGGATGATCGGGTGAAAGGCCACATCCTGTTTCTTAAGGCGCACGTTCAGAACATCGTCGCGAAACAGGAACGAATAGGCATTGCGCCCATACCGCACCGGACATCCCAGCTCTGCCGACAGGTAATCCTTGCCCCTTGGTGCGGCAAACATCACCTCAGCAGACAGGATTTCCGGCCGCCGCCCGGACAATTCAGCAAGCACGGTTTTGCCCATCACCAACGACATTTCGCGCGCTTGTTGCGGGCGGGTGATGCTCAGCGGGGCGTAAATCACCTCGGCCAGCCCATCACCCGGAATTTCGCGCAGCGTCGTCACCATTCCATTGGTGTGCAGAAACTGATTGCGCAGCATCGCATGCGCCGCGCCGCGCACCGTGGTTTCCATACGTGTCACAAGGCTGATCACGCCATAGGTCTGTAACGAATGCAGCCGCGCCAGCTGAATGCCCAGATTGGGCAACCTCCAACTGCGCGCGCAATCTTCCAGCAGCGCGCCCATGTCTTCATAATCGATCTCGGTTTCAACCGCGTGGAAGATACTGTCGTCCAAGCCATAGCGCGCCAGAATAGGGCGCAAATCCTGCCCTTCCCGATCGGCAATCTTGTCCAGCCCCTCAATCATAGAAGCCCGGATATATCCAGCCAAGGTGATCTCCCTAGTTCACACGTTGACCAAGAGTAACCCCGCGACGTGTCGCACGTCCAGCCTCAGCGCAAACCATCCTCGCCAGTGACATCATCCACCATCAATCCGCCCATGCGGTGATGAATACGCCCGCCCCGGCTCATCGCCAGTGCAAACAGCAATTCGTCCGCCTTGGGACCATCCGGCACACCCACTTCCATACCGTCAAAATGGCTGCGCACATAGGCGGCGTTGATATGACCCAGCGGAATGTCGATGCGCGAGCCCACGCCGCCGATTTTCATGGATGATGGCACAATCGCCTTGGCCTCTCCCAACCGTTCGCGCATGGCATACCCGCCCGGCACGTGCCACAGCGCCGTGTGCTCCAGCTCTCCGGCCTCGCCCACCAACCCCGCTTTGCCATAGCCATCAATCCCGGCGATGCCACCCATCGCCTCGATCAAGCGATCCGTCATCATCAACCCAAGCGGCTTCAGATCGTCCATCGCGCTTTGCAAATCTTCGACATAGCGGCCTGCAAATGGGTTCTTGACCAGCGCCACAATCGCCGCCCGCCGACGCGGCGTTTCGGCAACCGGGCCACCATCGTGATGAATGTCCTCAACAAACACAATCGTTTTGCGCAGGGTAAATTCAGGCATCCAGCCTCTCCTTTTTGGTCAAATACTCCAATGGCGTGCCGCAAACCCGCGTCACGCCATCCAAACTAAGATATGCGGCTTTGATCAGCCCCCGTTCCGCGCAGTCACGCGCATAGGCTAACCCGGCCTCAAGCGCGCATTGCACCTCCTCGGGGCGCAATGCGCCTACGTCGACGGTCACAAGCCGCGCGCCCAGATCGCTGTCAGGAAAAACCTCGCACGCGGGTCTGCGCATCACTGCGCTGTGCCCCGGTAAATCCACATGGTTCGCGATCAGCGTCGCCGCCACATCCGCCGCCGCGGCGTCTCGTGCCAGAACGGTCACGCTGTCGGCAATTCCCAGCGACAGGCTACGCCCGCGCCAACCCGATGTCGCCACCCCACGCACATCGCTCTCGCTCGTGATCGTCGCCTTTGCACCGCCGCCCAACGCTGCTGCCATTTCGCAACCCGCCGCCAACACCAATGCCACGTCGCCTCCGTTGTTCACATATCCCGTTTCGACGCCGTCGACAGTCGCAATCACCCGTGCAATCTCGTCCGCCACCGCCCCGGCCACGGCGGCCATGGGCGTGACAAAAGCGGGCAGATACGACCGTGTCGCACGCGCCATCTGTCGCGCCACATCGCCTTGCAACCCTTTGCAAAGCTGCACAGGCTGGCGCAACATTGCCAACTCATCCGCCAATTCCTGCAAAATCGTGTCAAACCGATCCGCCGCCCGACGCAACGCCGCGTCACGCCCCGGCCCCGTCACGTCAATGATCAGATCAATCGGCCCATGATGCAGGTGCAACCGCCGCCCGTCGGGCAAAAACGCCACCTGCGGTCCCATATTCAACTCTCGGCCACAGGTGACATAGGCGCTACGGCCCGCACCTGATCGCCATATTCGCCACCATGCTCCAGCACATCCCGCACATCGCGCACCGCATCATCATGCCCGCCAAGCGCAACGTAATCCGCGCGCGAGACTGTGAACTCCAGCGGGGCGACAATCGCAGGTGTGGGCACATAGCCAAAGGCATTGTCCGGCATCTGCGTTACATCCGCCATCAACGTGATCCCACCGCCGGGCCAGACATAGGCCTCAGCACCGCCCACCGTCACCCTGGTGCCGCGCTCCTGCACCGACCGCGTGAGCTTGACCGGGTTTCTGGTCACGCCCGATCGCAACGATCCACCTGCCCCCCCCATGAATAACACTGTGCACAGCGCCGGTTCACAATTCTCGGCAATCAGGTCTACAGACGGTTTCAGCACCTCGGGCAGCGGGTGCGGCTGGGGCACCAGGTCATCGTCCAGCACGTAATAGCCAAACTGTTCGCCTGTCGTGGACACCATCAAAAGGCTCAGCCCCGGTTTGGCGCCCTTCTTGGGCAGCCAATCGCCCAAAATCGTCAGCGGATCTTGGATATCCGTACCGCCCCAGCCAAGCCCCGGCTCAGCCACCTGAAAATACCGCCCCGGAGTCGAGCGCCGCCCCTTGATACGAATGCCCGTATCCGGCCAGCCCAGCACCTTGCCCGCCTGATGCTCACTCACGACGCCAGTGATGTGGTCATCCACCACAACCACCTCGTCAACCAAACCCTGCCATTGGCTGGCAAACATGCCAATCGTGGCCGAGCCACAACCGACCCGCATCCGTTCTTCGCGATGCCCGTCCACGATCGGCGCCTGACCCGCCTGGACAACTACACATGCGCCCTCATCCACGTTCAGCTCCACCGCCTCGCGGTTCAGCAACCGCAACAGCGCGTCACAGGTCACGCGCCCTTCGGCCTTAGACCCGCCGGTCAGGTGATCAACCCCGCCAAGCGACATCATCTGCGAGCCATATTCGCTTGTCACCATCAACCCCACGGCCTCGCCCTGATGGCGCACCACCGCGCCCTCATGGCCGAGATGGCGATCAGTGTCGATCTTGATCTTGACCCCGCAGTAACTGAAAATCGCCTCCGTTACGACGGTCACAAAATCCGCGCCATCCACCTCGCGGCTCACCAGAAACGGCGCGGGTTTATAATCGGGATAGGTCGTGCCCGACCCCACCGCCGTGACAAACAGATCATCGCTCGAAAGCTTGCCATCCCATTCGTTTTTGAGAAAGGGGCGCACCTCTTTGCCTTGCGCAATGGTCTTATCCAGCACCGTCAGCGGATCACAGCGCACGATCCGCCCGCCCTCGTTGGCATATCGATCACAGGCCCCGATTTTGCCCTCAGCAATGTAACACATCACCGGACACGCATCGCAGCGGATCTTTTCTTCGCGGACGCGTTTCTCAACCATCGCTCTGTGCCTCCCTTATCGCCGCCAACACCCGATCAGGGCGGGCGGGCAACTGCTCGATCCGTGCACCACTAGCGTGGCGAATGGCGTTCAAAATCGCGGGCGCCGTGGGGATCAACACATGTTCACCCAACCCCTTGGCGCCAAACGGCCCTTCGGGGTCCGGCTTTTCAATCAGGATCGAGCGGATTTCAGGCATGTCGCCAATGGTCGGGATCAGATAATCGTGCAGATTGTCCGTGCGCCCCGGAATATATTCTTCCATTAACGCCAGCCCCAATCCTTGCGCAATCCCGCCCTCGATCTGCCCTTCGGCCAAGAGCGGGTTGATCACGCGGCCCAGATCATGCGCCGCCTCAACGCGCAACACTCTGACCGAGCCAAGGCGCATATCCACCTCAACCTCAACCAACTGCGCACCATAGCCGTAAACCGCATAGGGCGTGCCCTGCCCGTTCTCATCCAATGCGCTTGTCGGCGGATCGTAGCTCTCCTCCGCCATCAACACATATCCGTGCGCAACCTCGTCCAACTCATCCAGCACAATTCGCGCCTGTTGTGTGCCATCGCTGACCAAAATCAAACCCGGCTCAATCCCAATCGCCGCCGCGTTGCCCATATTTGTCATCGCCAATATCTGCGCCCTCAGCGCCTGTCCGGCGAGCAGCGCGGCGTTGCCTGTCACCACAGTCTGGCGACTGGCCGAGGTCTTGCCGCAATCCGGCGTCACGCCAGTATCCGCATCGATCAGCTCAAACAGATGCACGGGCAGACCCAGCGCATCCGCCGCGATCTGCGTGATCACCGTATTGGCCCCCTGCCCGATATCCATCGCGCCCTGATGCAGGCGCAACTTGCCCTGTGCCGTCACGCCAATCCGAATGGTTGACGGATTGGGCAAAGCCGTATTGCCACAGCCATACCAGCAACTGGCCACACCCAGCCCACGTTTCACATCGTCACTTTGCGCATTAAACGCCGCCACTGCCGCCAGCCCCTCAGCCCACAAGGGCGACAACGCATCAAGGCATTCGGCAATCCCAACGCCCTGTAAAACCTGCCCGCAAACGGATGCATCCCCATCGCTCAGTGCATTCAGGCGGCGAAAGGCAAGCCGATCCATGCCAACCGCTTCGGCCAGCTCATCAAACAAAGTCTCTTGCAAAATTGCGGCCTGCGGCACGCCAAAGCCGCGAAATGCCCCTGATACCGGCCCATGCGTGTGCACCGCGCGCGCCTCTGCGCGGTAATCCCGCACCAGATACGGCCCCGAGGCATGCACTGGCACCCGCACCGCCACGGTTGGACCCCAGCTGGAATAGGCGCCTGTGTTGAAATCCCCGTCAAACCACATGCCGCGCAACCGCCCATCCGCATCCGCGCCAATCTGCGCGGACATCACCGATGGATGCCGTTTGGTGGTCGACGCCATGCTCTCGCGCCGGGAATAGACCATGCGCGCCGGTTGCCCGGTCTTAAGCGTAACCAGCCCCAGCAAAGGTTGCAGCGACACGTCCAGCTTGGACCCAAACCCGCCCCCCGTGGCCGCTGGCCGGATCCGCACACGTTCCTTGGACAGCCCCAGCACTCGCGCCGTGTCGTCCCGATCCATGATCGGCGCTTGGGTGCAGGCGCGAATGTTGAGCACATCGCCCTCCATCCAGCTCGTCCCGGCCTCGGGTTCGATATAAGCGTGCTCGACGTAACCAGTGCGCATCTCGCGGCTGACCACATGGGCCGCCGCCTCCAGCGCTTGCAGCGGCGCGCCCCGTTTCACATGGCCCTTGATCAGGATATTGCCCGCTCGGTCGGAATGTACCAACGCGCTGTCCTCGGCACGGGCGGCGTGTATATCCTCAAGTGCTGGCAATGCCTCCCAAGTGATTGGGAATTCGGCCAGATCCAGCGCCTCAACCACCTCAGGCACACCCGCGACCAAGGCCACCGCCTCGCCGCGCATCCGCGCTACGGTTTCTGCCAGGGCTGGCTGGTCGGCAAAAGCCGGGATCACGCTAAAACTGTTCTCGCCGGGTATGTCGGCGGCCGTGAACACATGAACACCCTGCACTTCGGCCCATCCCGACAGTTCGCCAAACACAAAACCTGCATGAGCAAATGGTGACCGCACCGCGCGCACCAAAAGTGCCCCCTCTGGCGCATCATCAGCTCCGTAAAGCTCAGTCCCGACCACTTTGGGCACCCCGTCAAGCCGCTCAACCCGCGCGCCCACAGCCTCGCCATTCCATGGCTCCGGCCCCGCTCCCTGTCCGGCCACATCCAAAACCGCATCGACAATCTTGGTATAGCCCGTGCAGCGGCACAAAACGCCGCCCAATGCGTCCTCAACCTCGGCCCGGCTGGGCGCGGGCGTCTGACGGATCAGCGCCGTCGCGGCCACCAACATGCCCGGTGTGCAAATCCCGCATTGCGCCGCCCCATGGCGCAGAAATGCCCGCTGCAACGCATCCGGCCCCGGTTTGGCCAGCGCCTCCACTGTCTCAATATGACGACCTGCCACATGCACCACCGGTGTCAGACAGGCGCACACCGCCTCGCCCTCCACCAGAACTGTGCAGGCCCCGCAATCACCCGCGTCACAGCCTACCTTAGTGCCGATCAACCCCAGATCCTCGCGCAACACATCCGACAACCGACGCCCCGGTACAACGTCAACCCGATACGACGAGCCGTTTACACTCAACTCAAGCCCCACGCCGTCTTTCATGCCGCGCCCTCCGCCAAATCCCGCAACGCGCGGCGCACCAGCTCTCCTGCTGCGTCAGCGCGGTAAACATCACTGCCGCGCACATCAGAAATCGGGGCCAAGGCATGCGCCACCAACCCATCACTTACGGTTGCCGCGACCAGGGGAACTCCAACCAGCGCCGCCTCAACCTCGCCCAATCGCCGCGCTACCGGACTGCACGCGCCCACGGCTATCGCCGCCTCACGGATCACGCCGCCATCACTCAAGACACGCGCCGCAACCATCGCGATCGAAATCACAAGATATTTGCGTGCACCCAATTTTCGAAAGACACTGCGCCCCGCTGACGACTCACGCGGCACATGAACTGCGACCACCATTTCGCCCGGTTCCAACGCCGTCTGGCGCACACCCGTCAAAAAATCGTGCATAGCAAGGACACGCACGCCCCGCTTCGAGGCCACCTCGACCGTCGCATCCAATGCCAAAAGCGCCGGTACCCCATCCGCCGCCGGCGACGCATTGCACAGATTGCCGCCAATCGTTCCGGCATTCTGTATCTGTACCGACCCCACTTCGCGCGCAGCAGCCACCAGCATGTCAAACCCAGTTGGCAAGCCCGCACGCACGATATCGCTCCATGTGGTCGCCGCACCAAAGCGCCAGCCCACATCGCTTTCGCTTATGCCGCGCATTCCGACAATGTCAGTAATATCCAACACCGGCCCGCTCAGAGCTTGGGCTTCGGTCGCCGGAAACAGATCCGTACAGCCCGCCGCAATTGTCACGTCCTGTTTGGCCAGAACGTCCAATGCGTCTTTCAGGTTGCAGGGACGGTGATATATCCCCATTCTGCCGTCTCCTTCCCTGCCCGTTTGGGTTGGTCAAGATTGTTTGTACGCAAACGGATTTTGCGGCAGCTTTTTCAAGCTGTCAACAAAAGCCGTCTCCTCGAAAGGATGCCATGCGCATGGCTTCGGACAAAGACTATGTTCTGGACGATCAGGTCGGCTTTCTCATGCGCCGTGCAACCCAGCGCCACCTTGGTATCTTTGGTAGCCAGATCACGGATCTGACCCCCACCCAATTTGCAGCACTCGCCAAGCTTTGCGAAATTGGCGAAGTTTCGCAAAACGCGCTGGGCCGCGCCACGGCGATGGATGCCGCCACGATCAAGGGAGTCGTCGACCGTCTGCGCAAAAAGGGTTTCATCAGCGATGCGCCCGACCCCACCGACCAGCGCCGCCTGCTGCTTAAACCCACGGCCTCCGCTTGGGAAAACTACGACGCGCTTGTCGGCGCGGCCCATCAGATCTCTAGCGACACACTCGACCCCCTGACCGAAGGCGAACAGGCCATCTTTCTGATGCTTCTCAGGAAATTGATCTAACCAAAAACCACACTTACGTAATACCGACGCAATACCGACGTAAAACCGACGTTGCATTTTGCGTCTTTCAGGCGACGTTCAGACCCCAACATATCGCTCGACAATGCTGTGATCCGCGCGGATCACATCTGCCGACACGGTCTCCAGGTTGCGCCCGTTTTCGATAAAGGCCACCCGGTCCGCAACCGACAAAACCGCATCCACGCGTTGTTCCACCAACAGAATGGCAACACCACGCGCGCGCATAACTGTAATTACTTGTCGGATCGCTTCGATCATCGATGGCTGCAACCCCTCTGTCGGCTCATCCAACAACAACACACTGGGCTCAAGGCATAAGGCGCGCGCCGTGGCCAGCATCTGTTGCTCGCCCCCCGAAAGGGTCTGCGCGCGCTGTGACCAACGCTCCCTAAGTCTTGGGAAAAGCTCAAGAACTCCGTCCAGAACTACGGCTCCAGATCCCTTGACCATCAGGCCAATTTCCAGATTCTGCGCCACCGTCAGTTCGGAAAACAGGCGGCGCCCCTGCGGCACATACCCAATACCAGCACCCGGTACCTTGTGCGGCGCCATTTCCGACAGTATCTGACCATCCAATACCACCTGCCCGGACATCAGCGGTAACAAACCCATGATCGCCTTCATGGTGGTCGTCTTGCCCGCGCCGTTACGCCCCAACAGGCACAGAATTTCGCCCGCCCGAACGTCCAGCGAGAAATTCCTTAATACCTGAGCTTTACCATAGCCCACATCAAGTGATTTCAGCTCCAGCATCACACCGTCCCCAGATAAGCGGCCTGAACGGCGGCATTGGCGCGAATATCTTGCGGTGTGCCCTCGGCCAACACTTGACCAAAATCGAGAACGGTAATGAAATCAGCCAGTTCCATGACAACGTTCATATTGTGCTCGATCAACAGAATGGTGGTCGAATTAGCCAAATCTCGGATCAATGCCTTGAAATCGCTGATCTCACTATCGGCCAATCCCTGTGTTGGCTCATCCAAAATGAGCAATTTTGGCGCCTGCGCCAACCCCATGGCAATCTCCAGCAAACGCTGGTGGCCATAGCTCAAATCAGCCGCGTTCTGCTCCATCCGATCGGCCAACCCTACCTTGCCAAGTGCCTCGGTGACCACTTGCGCCACCATTGCCCCTTTGACCCTGCGCCGCGCTGCAAGAGCAACGTTCTCTGCCACAGAGAGGTTGCCAAAAACGGATGTAATCTGGAATGTATATGCCAACCCCAAACCTATCCGCTTGTGCGCAGGCAGAACGGAAATATCGCGGCCTTCAAACATCACTACGCCAGAACTTAGTTCAACACGACCGCATAACATACTGACAAAAGTAGTTTTTCCAGCTCCATTAGGTCCGATCAGCGCTCGAATTTGCCCTTCTGGCAGGTCAAAATCCACATCATTTACCGCCGTAAGCCCAGCAAAATGTTTACTCAACCCACGGGTAGACAACAGGCTCATGGTAGCCACCGCCAAACCCGCTTTCGCAGCTCACCAACAAAACCCTGAGGCGCGAACAGGGTCAGCGCCACCAGCGTCACACCCGCAATCAGCATATAAGCGGACGTGATGCCAGAGCTGAGGTCGATCAGGTAGAACATGAACAACGTGCCCACAAACGGCCCCAGCACCGTACCCGCTCCGCCAAGCAACACCCAAAGAAGCGGGAAGATAGAGTATTGAACAGAGGCAAAACTGGCGCCAACATATCCGAACAAAAGCCCGTAACTCGCTCCAGCAAAAGCAGAAATCACACCCGACAGCACAACTGCGGCTAACTTGTGCAAAAACACGTCATAGCCCAGCATCCGCGCCCGCTCTTCGTTTTCCCGAATGGCAATCAGCACCTTGCCGAACGGTGTCTGAACCAGCTTCAACGTCACCAAAAGGCTGACGCCAAAGATCACGAGGGCGGCGAAATAGCGGTTCGTCGGGTCGGAGAGATCAATCCCCCACATCACCCGCTCGGCCTGTTGAATAACAAACCCTTCATCGCCACGGGTGTATTCTCCAAAGTACAGCACCGTCAGATATCCGGCCTGCGCAAACATCAGCGTCACGATCATAAATGCCACGCCCTCAGTACGCAGGGCCAAGAGCCCCAACGCCAGCGCAACCAGCCCGCCAACCAACAACCCAACCAGTAACGCTGAAAAGGGCGGCAACCCGAATTGGTTCACCACCAGTCCCATACCATACATGCCAGCGGCAAAAAATAAGGCATGGCCGAGACTTAACAGACCCGTATAGCCAAATAGAATGTTGAATCCGATGGCATAAGACGCCAGAACCATTATCCGAGCGATGTTTCCGTGGTGATAGGCAGGCAAGACAAATTGCAGCACAAACAGCACCGCCAGCAATCCAAGATGCAGGCCTAGGGACTTCGTTGATATACTCATGCGCGGCGCGCTCCGAACAGGCCTTGCGGACGAAACACCAGCACAAGCGCCACCAATAGCGTGGCGAGGATCTTGGCCAATGTCGGCGAGAAGAACACCGAGATGACCCCGTCCGACAGCCCGATCAGTACCGCCGCCAGAACGGTACCTGGCAGGCTCCCAAGCCCGCCGATGATCACCACGATAAACGAGAGCAGCAAGGGATCATGTCCCATTAGATAATGCGCCTGCTGGATCGGCACGATCAGCACTGCCGCCAGCGCCGCTAACCCAGCTCCAAGGCCAAAGACCAACGCATAGACCTTTTCTACCGGGATACCAAAGGCAAGCGCCATCTCTCGGTCCAATTGTGTCGCGCGCATCACAAGACCTATCTTGGTCCGCGCCATCAAAACCCAAACGCCAATCAACACAGCCACCGCCGCGCCAATCACACCCAACTTGTAACTGGTCGTGCTCAATCCCCACGGCCAATACATCTGCGGTCGTCCATCTGAAAATTCAAACCATGGCAGGGCCAGCCGCGTGTTGAATGGCGCTTCAACCGGACGTGCTTCGGGACCATAAGTCATCAGCGTAACCTGCTGAATAATATAAAGAATACCGATTGTCGCAACGATGGTCCGCTCCGGATCATAGTCGATGCGTTTCAGAATGGTGACATCGACCAACACAGCGACAGCGCCAACCAGCAGCGGCACAAACACAATCGCGAGCGCAAACCCGATCGCCGGATTCCCACCGACAAGCCCGGCAATCCACCACGCCAGCACAGCGCCTAGCATGAAGAATTCGCCATGCGCCACATTCACAACACGCATCACACCAAAGACCAACGACAGACCAACTGCCGTAAGCGCCAGCACGGCAGCCGTGACCGCGCCTTCAAGCGATGCGAGCATCAAATAGGGTCCGAATTCCATATTTGCGCTTGCCTCAAAATATTATATTTCAATAGGTTAACCGGCCAAGGTAATCCTTGGCCGGGGCCGTGTTCACAGTGATTGAGTGGTGTAGTCAACCTCATCCGGATACAATGTGTCCTCGATCGACGTGGTGTGCACCAGTAGCAGCTTTCCGTCAGTCACCTTGGTGATGTACTGATGCCCAAATACCTGGTGAGTTTTGCCATTAAACAGCTTGGCCCCCTGAGGGTGCGCCTGAGAATGGGGCATGTCGGTCATCGCCTCGACCGCTTCAATCAGCTTGGCCCGGTCGCCAGTGCCCTGATATCCAGCGCTCTCCATGCCCGCCTTGACCACGTGCAGTGTTTCCCAGCAGCCAAACATGTGCGCATAGGTCGACACGTCCTTGGGGTCGCTGACTGACGCGCCATTGGCGTCCACACCCACACGCTCGCGAAAGAATGCATCATGCTCTGATTGATCCGCTTGCGCATAACGCGGATTGCCCTCCCAGAAATAGGTTCCATCAAGGAATTCAAGCCCCGGAGAGCCAATATCCACAGCTTCGAGACTGTCGATAAACCCAAACATTTCAGGACGGTTCGGCCCAAAGAACTCGCCCAACTCCTTGACGAATGTCAGTACAGCAGGCCCCACCATCACATGATAAATCACCTCGGTATCACGCGGGATTTTCGGGAAATACTTGGTAAAGGACGTCTCGGTTGGTGGAATGGCAATATGCTCCAGCACTTCGCCACCCTGCGCCTCAATCGCGGCGGTGAAGTAATCGCGATGATCATGGCCAAACGCGAAATCCGGAAAGATCATCGTGACCTTCTTGCCCAGATTGCTGGCCACAAACGGAGCCATCGCCTGCACCTGGCTTTTCACATCCGTAATGCCCGGCTGCAACGTGTAGCGATTGAGCATCCCGCTGGCCACATGGTGCCCCTCAGACACTACAAAATAAGGAAGTTTCAGCTCGCCCGCGCGTGGCGCGGATCCGATAACAACGTGGCTGAACAACGTGCCGAACCCGATATCGCAATTATGCTGGTTGGCGAATTTTTCGACCACCTCAGCGCCGCGTTTCGGATCAGTTCCGTCATCCTCCGCGATAATTTCGACGGGGCGGCCATTGATACCACCGTTTTCGTTGATCAGCTCGGCCGCCGCGGTGGTGGTACGGTCATACCAGCGCCCATAGGCCGCGCCGATGCCGGTGCGGTGCACCTGAAAACCAACGCGGATCGGTTCCGCGCTCTGTGCGCTGGCATAGCGCGCCCAAAGCGGCAAGCTAGTCGCTGCGGCGGCGCCAGTGGCCCCCAAAGCGAGAGTCTTTAACGCATCGCGACGCGTTGGTTTATGAAGTTTTTTCATGGATTTGGTCATCGAAATTTCCCTCTGTCGGTAGCTGTCTTCGGACCGTTTTCCGGCTTTCTTTGTACTTGTTAGAGTGCAAATGAACCGGCCTTCTGTCTAGAGGGATGGTCTTTTTTCAAAAACCACGCGGGGATGCAAGTAGCCAAAGTCCAAAAAAAGTATATAAAATCATGAACATGGCAAGTGGTGCCTGCGAAAGCGCCGCTCGGCGTGTTTCGCCAAAATGTCGCACGGCGAGGCCATGCGCCAGCATAACAGCCAGAATATGGCCCAAAACAACGCTACCGGCTTGGGTTAACCAGATGAGGCGCACACTGTCCTGAGAGTTGAAGAATCCGGTGGTTACATAAAAAGTTCCGAGGCCCAAATAATCCGCCCCGGTTGCCATCGGATCCGTGGCCGCCGCCAGCGCATATTGCGCGTCAACAAGGAAGCTCGTGTAGTAGTGAGCAAAGTGATAGGCGAGCGCGATCGGCAATAAAGTGGGTGCAAAATGGCAAAATGCGTCATTCAATGTCATCGACGTGCGCGCCAGTTTCAAACCTAACCAAATCATCGCGCAATATGCTGATATCAAAGCAACATTTGCAACAGCGAGCCCGCTCATATTCTGAACAATGACGGCAGAGCGGCCGGGATACTCCAACGGATTGATCCCGATCACATCCAGCCACCAAAAAGTTTCATTCAGCCCGTCAAAGCTGCCACTGCCCAGCATGACCAGTACAAAAACAGCCAGCCAAAAAGCCGGCTTTTTCCCGGAAAACACTTGCCAGCCGGGGAACCCAAAATGCAGCCGTCCTCGACGCCGCGCAAAAAGTCCGAGCCGGGCGTAAAGAGTCAGGAACACCGTAAACGCCTCGCCGCGGCGCATCCAACGCGGTCCAAAAACCAGCGCTGCCACAAAGGTTGTCATCCAATACCAGATCACATAGCGCGCCAGACGGGCCGGGTCTGCGGGGGCTGGATCTGCGAGCAAAATGCTGACAAATAAAAGAAAAACAAATACAGACAGGCAATGCCCCATTGAACTTGGCAATCGCATTAAGGGCTCTATTTTCAAAATCTTACGCGTAAAAGCTAGTGGTCCGGACCATGGGTTCACCCAATACCACGCATTGCCCAGCACACCCTGCAAGATAACAAAGGCTACCCAGAACAGGGTCCATATTGTCAATGGCAACGGGTTAGCCAACGGGTCGCGCGGCCCCGTCAGACCCAAGTGCACCAGCCACATCAGAAACAGAAAGGACAATCCACTGCTAAACAGATGCAGCCTTGAACGCTTGATCCACCAGAGCGGTTTTGCATGGAAAACCAGTGGCAATGCGTGATCCGGCAAGACCGCAAGGAACACCACTGTTAGAGCCACGCTTGCCGCACCCGCAAAAATGTAGACATCCGTCGGTAGCAGCAACACAAACCCGCCCTCAGACGCGTGTGCAACCGCCAAATCCGGGTGCATGATGACCAAAACGATCAGCATCAGCTTGAACCAGATATCGCGATGCGAGACACTCATGACCGCAGCTTATACCCGTGGAGTACCCAGATGACAGGCCGAAACCTATTGAAAATCGCCCTGTTGGTGGTGGTTCTTCTAGCATGTGGTTTTTGGCTGTTCCAGCCGCGTCAAACCCACGGTATTCTGCTGTCCAATGCCACGGCGGCCGCGCTCAGTGAAGCGCCGAATTCTGCGGCGGTGTTTGTGAAAATCGAGAACACCGCCGCGCCGGACCGCTTGCTCCAAGCATCGACACCAGATGCGGACAATGCAAGTCTTTCCGAACAAATTCATGGACTTGCAATACCCTCTTCAAGCGCCCCGTCGCTGGCCCCGGATGGGGTGTTCCTGCGTCTCACTGGATTGCGTGGACCATTGGAGGACGGGCGCGCTTTGCCGATTACTCTGGTTTTTGAAAACGCGGGCGAAGTGACAACGCGCGCCCGGATCATCGCCCCTAAGTCTTCTGGGGAGGCGTCAAAATTTGGACTGTTTGGGATAGGTGACATCTGTCGCGTGGGCGAAGGAGAGCCAGCGCCGCACATTTCCGTTGCCGTCATTCCAAATGGTGACGGTTGGTATATTTCGATCCAATCTGATCAGTTCGAGTTCACCCCGAACCTTGTCGATGGCCCACATGTTCCAGGAACCGGGCATGGGCATCTTTACCTTAACGGATTGAAAATGCAGCGCCTTTACCAATCAACCGCCCAGATCGGCGCCCTGCCGCAAGGTGAACACGAGGTGCGCGTGACGCTCAACACAAATGATCACCGTGCATATGTCGTGGGCGACGATCCCGTGACGGCATCGGTGCGATTCGTTGTCGAATAGCCTCTAAATATCGCTTCATTGACAGAATCTCCGACACAACACATCATTCGTATACAAACAAGTTTTTCGGTTGGAGCCGTGCATGTCACACCCCACTCGTACAGGAAACCGCACCGTTGTCGGCGTAGACGTCGGGGGCACGTTCACCGATCTGGTGGCGCTGGATCAGGACAGCGGACAGGTGCAACTGGCCAAGGTGCCAAGCACGCTCGACAATCAGGCGTTTGGCGTTCTGGGCGCGCTTGAGGCGGCAGAATGCGACCTCGCGGCGCTGGATCTGATCGTGCATGGCACGACAACCACAACCAACGCCGTGCTGGAACGCAAATTGGCGCGCACTGGGTTGATCACGACACACGGGTTTCGCGATGTGCTGGAATTGGGCCGTCGCACCCGCCCGCAGCCATATGGCATGAAAGGAACGTTCACCCCCCTGATCCCCCGCGATCTGCGCCTGGAAATCCCCGAGCGTATGGACAGCAACGGTGCGGTGGTAACGCCACTTGATGAACAGTCAGTGCATGACGCCGGTCAGGCGCTGCTGAAGATGGGCTGTGAATCCATCGTGGTGCATTTCCTGCACGCATATGCAAACCCAGAACACGAACGCCGCGCGGCTGATATCCTGCGCAGCTTCTGGCCCAATGCACATATCACCACCGGTCATTCCCTGCTTTCGGAAAGCCGCGAATTTGAACGTGGTGTGACCGCTGCGGCCAATGCCGCCGTACAGCCTCTGTTGGATCGCTATATTACCCGTTTGGTCGCAGAGCTGAGTGACAAAGGGTACAATGGCGACGTTCTGGTGATGAATGGCAATGGCGGCATGGTCAGTTCGGCCCATGTCGCGCAAGAGGCGGCCAAGACTGTCATGTCGGGCCCCGCCTCTGGCGTGATGGCCGCAGCCTATACCGGGCGCATGGCCGGGCATGACAACCTGATCACCTATGACATGGGCGGCACCTCGACCGACGTGGCCCTGATCCGCGAAGCGCAACCCTCTGTCTCGAACGAGATCGAGGTCGAATATGCCATGCCAATCCACGTGCCCATGGTGGATGTGCGCACCGTGGGCGCCGGGGGCGGTTCAATCGCGCGGGTCACACCGGCGGGCCTGTTGGAGGTTGGCCCAGAAAGCGCTGGCGCAACGCCGGGGCCGATTTGTTACGGGCTGGGCGGCCAAGAGCCGACCATCTCGGACGCAAACCTGTTGATGGGCCGTCTTGATCCCTCGCGTCTGAATGCGGTCAAGGGTGGCGTCTCGCTTGACGATGTGACCGGGGTTTTTGCGGAAAAACTCGGCCAGCCCCTCGGCCTGTCCGCCACAGACGCGGCCGAGGCCGTCATCCGAATTGCCAATACCAAGATGGCAGGTGCGATCCGCATGGTGTCAATCTCGCTGGGCGCCGACCCACGGGATTTTGCACTGTTTGCCTTTGGCGGTGCGGGCCCGTTGCACGCCTGCGCTTTGGCGCGCGAACTGTCGATACCGCGCGTTCTGATCCCGGTGCGTCCCGGCATCACCAATGCAGTGGGCTGTGTCGTGGCGGATCTGCGTCATGATTTTGTGCGCACAATCAACACGCCCCTGGATGCGCTGGACGCCAGCCATTTACACGCCGTGTTTCAGGAACAGATCCGCGATGGAGAGGCGTTGATTGCCAATGAATCCATCAATATCGACGAAATCCGCCATCTCTATTCTGTGGACATGCAGTTTATCGGCCAGACCCACCTGTTACGGGTTCCGCTTGAAACACCGAACATTGGCCTGAACCAGCTTCAAACCCTGTTCGAGCGCGCATATTTCGACCGGTTTCATGTAGAGCTCGACAATATCCGCGCCAATGTGGTGAACGTAAACTGCTCGGTCATTGGCGCGCGGCCACCGCTGGACCTGTCCTCATTGATTGACCCATCTGGGCGGCGCGCCACGCTGGAGGATGCGCGTATTGGCGAACGCGACGTTTATTTCGAAAATGGTTGGCGGCGCACCCCGATCTATCAGCGCGAGCATATTCCACAGGCGTTCTCCCTCGCTGGGCCAGCCATCATTCAACAGATGGACACAACCGTTCTGATCGAGCCGGGCGACCTTGCCACCGGCGACAGTGGCGGCAACATCATCGTCGAGATCGGAGGCGCGGCATGACCCTTGATCCCATCACACTCAGCGTGATCCAATCCGGCCTGCAACAGGTCTGCGACGAGATGGATCTCAGTTTTTCCCGTGCTGCCTTTTCACCCGTGATTGCAGAGGCCAATGACCGCTCCGACGGGATATATGCTGCCGATGACGGCGCACTCATCGCTCAAGGGGCCGGTGGGTTGCCGGTTTTTGTCGGCACAATGCAGTATTCCACGCGTACCCTGATTAAGATGATCGCCGCTGGCAAAGCTGCTCCGCCCAAACCCGGTGATATTTATATCGTGAACGATCCCTACCTCGGAGGCACACATCTGATGGACGTGCGCTTTGCACGCCCCTTTTATCGCAACGGTGAACTCTTTTGCTGGTTGTCCAATACCGGGCACTGGCCCGACACAGGCGGCGCAGTGCCCGGCGGCTTTTCGGCCTCGGCCACGGCAGTGGAGCAAGAGGGCTTGCGCTTACCGCCAGTGCGCCTGTTCAAAGAAGGCGTGCTGGACCATGAAATCTTTGCCATCATCTCCTCCAACATCCGTGTCGCGGATCAGCGGATTGGCGATGTCAAAGCCCAGGCCGCTGCACTTTTGGTCGGAGAAAAGCGTCTGAATGCGCTGATGGATCGATACGGCGACGACGTGGTGC
This sequence comes from Shimia abyssi, assembly GCF_003014475.1. Lineage (GTDB taxonomy): Bacteria > Pseudomonadota > Alphaproteobacteria > Rhodobacterales > Rhodobacteraceae > Shimia > Shimia abyssi. The sequence goes on from NZ_PYGJ01000020.1 coordinate 56,483, forward strand.
GCGAAGCGATTGCCGAGTTACGCACCCGCGCCGCCCAGCAAATGCGCAGCTTTATCAACGGCATCCCCGATGGTGACTATCCCGCCACTGCGTGGATCGACAGCGACGGCGTGGTCAACGACCCATTGAAGATCTGCCTCAATGTTCGGAAATCCGGCGATGCGCTGACCTTTGATTTCGCAGGCTCGAGCCCACCCTGTATGGGGCCCATGAACTCGGTGCGCGCCACGACCTATAGTTCTGTCTATCTGGCCATGCGCCATATATTCCCTGAGGTACCGATGAGTGCTGGCGCATTTGAGCCGCTGCTCATCACCAATATCGAGGATACGTTTCTGGACGCGCGTTATCCTCGCCCGGTGTCGGGCTGTGCTGCCGAGGTTTCCCAACGCATCGCCGAAGCGGTCTTTGCCGCGTTGGTGCCTGCCCTGCCCGACCGCGTCACCGCTGCCCCGGCTGGCACCAGCGGCAACTTTGCACTTGGCGGGCATGATCCGGCACGCGGGCGGGATTTTGTGATGTACCAGATTTCCGGAGGCGGCTATGGCGGCAATAGCGATCACGACGGGCTGTCCAACGGTTGTTCGACAATCGGTATCTCCAAGGCCCCACCTATCGAAATCATGGAACAGGCATTTCCGGTGCTGTATCACCGCTATGCCTTGCACGAAGGATCGGGCGGCGCGGGAATGCATCGCGGCGGATTTGGTCTTGATTACGAGGTTGAACTGCGCCAAGGCCATGCCAAGGCCAGCTTTGTGATGGATCACGGGCGTTTCGGCCCCCAAGGGGTTTTGGGTGGCGGCGATGGAGGCACAAACAAGGTCACAGTTTATCGCGACGGCGCGCCCTATACGCCCGAACACCTGTCCAAGGAACAGGATATCCCCTTGGCGGCCGGAGATCGCGTGCACGTGCGCACGCCCGGCGGTGGTGGCTATGGCAACCCGTTCAAACGTCCGGCCGAAGCGGTGCTGGAGGACGTACGCCTTGGTCGTTATTCCCATAAACAGGCCCGCGACATGTTCGGAGTCGCGTTGTCAGGCGAACCACTCGCGATAGATCTGAACACGACAGAACAGTTGCGCAACGGTCATTGAACCAAAAATATATAACAGAGATTTACTCAGAACCTTTTGCAACTGTAGTCTGACGACATCCAACAGCATGTCCTGCTCAGCGGATTGGCGCGGCTCTGCATAGCGATTTGCATTGCGCGCCGCGATCCCTTCCCGACATTCAATCGAGGCCGCGAAAGATGATTTCATCCGACTATTGCCGCGTCATGGCGCGCTATAATGATTGGCAAAATACCTCACTCGTCACTGCCGCCGACGAACTAAGTGATGCCGCCCGCTGGCAGAATCGCGGCGCGTTCTTTGGCTCAATCGCGGAAACGTTCAACCATCTCTACTGGGCGGATGCGCTAATGCTCGCACGGATCTTGGGCAATGAGCGCCCACAAGACAGCATCACGCACTCGCTGGCTAAACCCAAGAAGTGGAATGAATTTAAGATCTTACGCCTCGAACGCAATGTGGAAGTTCAGAACTGGGCAGATGGGTTGTCGGATCAGGATCTGACAGGCTCCACCGCTTGGATTCCACCGGGTGGCACAAAGCGGGTGCAAATGCCCACCGCGCTTTGCGCCGTTCAGTTGTTTAACCATCAAACGCACCATCGCGGCCAGATCCATGCCATGCTTACAGCCGCGGGCGTAGAACCCAAACCTACAGACCTTTCCGCAATGCCCTAACATAGAGCTGTCAACAAAAAAGGCCCCGCAGTGTCCGCGGGGCCTCATCATGAACCGTCCAATCGGCTTACATTTTGCAATCACCCGCATAGGCATCGGCGTGATCGCTCAGGCCGGTGGCGATGATCTTATTGGTAAAGACATCGCCCTCCTGAATGACTTCGCGCACATAGATGTCCTGAATCGGGTGGTGATTGTCGCCAAAAGCAAAATCGCCGCGAACCGAGTCAAACTCTGCCGCTTTGAGCGCTGCGCGGAACGCGTCTGCATCACTGACATCGGCCTTGTCCATGGCGGACATCAACAGGTTCGCCGTGTCAAACCCCTGACTTGCATAGAGCGACGGCAACCGGCCGTATTCGGCGCTAAAGCTTTCGACAAAGGCGTTGTTGGCCGCATTGTCGATGTCTTTGTTCCATTGGCTAGTGTTTTTCACACCCAACGCCGCCGCGCCGACGGCTTGCAGGATCCCCTGATCAAAGCTGAAGGCGGGGCCAACCACCGGTAGGTCAACACCGCTATCGGCATATTGCTTGAGGAACGAAATCCCCATGCCGCCGGGCAGAAAAAAGAACACGCTATCGGCACCACTGGCCCGGATCTGCGCAATCTCAGCCGCGTAATCGGTCTGGCCCAGCTTGGTGTAAACTTCACCGGCCAGATCGCCTTTGAAGAACCGTTTATATCCGGTCAGCGCGTCCTTGCCTGCCGGATAGTTCGGAGCGAGGATAAAGCTGTTCTTGAAGCCTGTATCCGACGCATAGGCCCCTGCTGCTTCGTGCAGGTTGTCGTTCTGCCATGCCACATTGAAATAATTCGCATGACATCCCTTGCCCGCCAGCGCGCTGGGTCCGGCATTGGGCGAGAGGTAAAATTTACCCTGTGCCGTCGCCGCTGGCACAACCGCCATGGCAAGGTTCGACCAGATGATCCCGGTCAGAACGTCCACTTTTTCAGATTGGATCATCTTGTCGGCCAATTGTACCGCCACGTCCGGCTTGCGCTGATCGTCCTCGATCACCACCTCCAGATCGTCACGTCCGGCCTGCTTGACCGCCAGCATGAACCCGTCGCGCACGTCAATGCCCAAACCGGCACCGCCACCGGACAATGTCGTGATCATGCCAACTTTAACCTCGGCCTGCGCAGCAGCTGCAAGCCCGGCCATCATTGCCGCGGCTGTCAATGTTCTTAGCTTCATTCCCTAACTCCCTGATTGTTTTGCCAAGACTGTGATCAAATGCACGGCCCAAAGCAAGCCTGGAAAGTCAGCACGATGTCAGATCAAAAGTGTGAGCCAGTGGATCTAGGCCACAACCAACCGCATTACCGTATCAAGATTGAACTCTAACCGCTCTTGCAGCGCTTCTTTGCTCATAAACTCGCGCTCAAACAAAATCGCCCCAGTGAACCGGTTCGTCAAATAGTAGTACCCGATGGCAGCAATCGTGATGTTGAGTTGAACCGGATCGATCCCCTTGCGGAACACACCGTCTTTTTCGCCGCGTTTCAAAATACCGCCAACAAGATCGGTGAATTTTCGGCTGGCATCCACCAACCGGTCGGATTCGGCGATGTGTCGCGCCTGATGCAGGTTTTCCGAATTTACCAGACGGATAAATGCAGGATTCTCCAGATAGTAGTTCCAAGTGAATCTCACCAGCGTTTTTAGCGCTTCATCCGGTGCCAGATGCTCAAGCTCTAGCGAAAGTTCGGCACCACGGATATCCAGATAGGCCTCTTCCAGAACCACTTTGAACAACTCTTCTTTGTTTCCAAAGTAGTGATAGATCATGCGTTTGTTTGCCTTGGCTTTTTCCGCGATCTCGTCCACGCGGGCACCACCTAGACCAAGCCGGGCAAATTCGCCTTTGGCAGCGTCAAGGATTCGCGCCTTGGTCGCATTCGCGTCGCGTACACCCTTCTTTGTTTCCACCATCCGGTCTTTCCTTCTTGTCTCGATGCCTTGCCGCTCGATGTATCGAGCAAAGCCCGTCGTGCAGATTTAACGCAATATAGCAGGCTTGACAAAAAGGGAAATTATTAAGTAACTAACTAGTGCGTTACTTGCTGAGTCGAATGCGGTGGAGTGGTTTCACCCGTTATCCCGGCTTCAGCGAATACCTAAACGGGAGGAAATCTATGTCGTTCATCAAGAAGTTCATCGAACAGGAAAAGGTCAATCGTCGTGACTTGCTACTCGCCTCAGCCTATGGTCTGGGCGGTGTCGCCGCGACCGGTCTTTTGGGAACTGGAATGGCACGCGCGGCAATCGCAGACCCAACAGTTGCATGGTCTTACCGCAACCGCACAAACCCTTATTGGAACGAGATTGTCGGCGGTGGCGAAGCCTTTGTCGAAAGCCTTGGCAAGCCAAAGGACTTCCTGACCCACCTGATCAACGAAGGGTCGTCGGAAAAATCGCTGGCGGACGTTAAGGCGCTGTTGTCGAAAACCAATGGCGATCTGGCTCTGGCCATCGACACCAACGATGCACCAAACGCGCGTCCCGTTGTCGAAGCTTGTGCCGCCGCCGGTGCTTATGTCTCTACATTGTGGAACAAGACAGACGACTTGCACCCATGGGACTTTGGCGACAATTATGTCAGCCATATGAGCTGGTCCGATGAAGGCCCCGCCGAACAAACCGCACGCATTCTGCTCGAAGCGATTGGTGGAAAAGGTGGCGTTGTTCATCTTGGCGGAATTGCGTCGAACAACCCGGCGATCGAACGTCTGAACGGCCTGAAAAACGCGCTCAAGAACTATCCTGATGTCGAATTGCTCGATGCGCAGCCCGCTGATTGGGATACGCAAAAAGCCGCACAGGTCATGGCTGGTTTCATCACCCGCTATGGTGACGAGATCAAAGGTGTGCACTGCGCCAACGACACCATCGGCTACGGCGTTCTCGAAGCGTTGCGCGCCGAAGGCATGGATATTCCGATCGTCACTTATGACGGCAACCCGCAAGCTGTTGAACTGGTTGCTCAGGAACGCATTCTGGCGACCGTATTCACCAACCCACACTGGGGTGGCGGTATCACGGCGGCGCTGGCCTATCACGCGGCCACTGGTGCATTCAAACCATCTGACGAGCCACACGCACATCGCGAGTTCTACGGCCCGACAATCTTTGTGACTCCACAAGATGCCAAGGAGTTCAAGGCGAACTACCTCGACAACGTGCCGACCTACGACTGGAGCGATCACTGGGGGCCATCCAACGGCCAGATCAAGTACCAGTAACGGGACAGCGGCGACGGGACAGCCCCGTCGCCGCACCACGCACAATTACCAAAACGTTGACCGAACACTTAAAGACCACGCGCCGCGCCGTCAGAACACTCTTCTGGCGCTGAAATCTTGCGCTCTGCCTTCTGGTCGCAAACGTGTTCATGAGGAGATCGAGAATGGCTGACGTAACGGCTGATCCAGCCCAGTCCAAACGCCTATTCCCCCGAGAGCGCATTATCCAGTGGGCACCCCTTCTGGTGCTTTTCGTGCTACTTCTACTGTTTCCGTTCTTCGAATGGCTCGAAGATTTCCGGGAAGCCAAAGACCACATATATTTGTTGGATTCGCGCTTTTTCTCGATCCGAAACGCTGCCCGGATCGCCATGTCCTCGGCCCCTGCTCTTATGGTGGCGGTTGGTGTGACCTTTATCATCATCATGGGCTCTATTGACCTGTCGATGGAGGGCACAGTCTCGGTTTGCGCGGTTATTTTTGCCTTTGCTTTCATCGCATGGGGCGGAACGATCCTCAGCTGGGCATGGCTGGCCATTCCGGTGGCCATGCTGGTCGGTGCGGCGATGGGGTTTGTGAACGGCATTGTGCATGTCAAGCTCAAGATCCCGTCCTTTATGGCCTCGTTGGCCATGGGCTTTGTCGGCACCGGTCTGGCACTGTTGCTGACAGGCGGCGACCGTATCCGTGTCGAAGACCCGATCTTCCGCTCATTGCTGACCGAACGTTGGTTCAACTTTCCAGTGATGTGTTATGTCGCGCTGGCGTTTCTATTGATCGCCTGGTTCATCCAGTCACGCACCACCCTGGGCCGCAACTTTTACGCCGTTGGCGGTGGCGAGGAACTCGCGCATGCCTCTGGTCTCAACGTCGAGCGTGTCCGCATCATGGGCTTTACACTCGCCGGTGTCTTCTTTGCGGTGGGTGCTTTGCTTGCCGTAGGCCGCATCGGCATCGCGGAAACCGCGACTGGCAACAATTTCATGTTCGTCTCGATCACGGCCGTTGTGGTCGGTGGCACCGCGCTCTGGGGCGGTATCGGCGGCGTGTGGAACACGCTGGTGGGAGTTTTGATCGTGAACGTGATCAACAACGGCATGGTTGTGATCGGCCTGCCCGGTTGGGTTCAGGACGGCACGCTGGGCTTGCTGGTTATCGCCGCTGTGGTCATGTCGACCGACCGTCAATCCGTCAGTTTTGTGAAATAAGAGGTCGAGATGTACGAACTACGCGCAGTCGATAAAACGTTCCCCGGCGTGCATGCGCTCAAGGCCGTGGATTTCAAAGTGAACCGAGGCGAGATCGTTGGCCTCGTTGGCGAAAACGGTGCTGGCAAATCGACCCTGATGAAAGTCATATATGGGGCGTATCAGCCCGACGGTGGCAATATCACAATCGATGGCACTACTGTCCGCTTTCAAAACCCGCGCCAGGCGATGGACCACGGCATTGGCATGGTCTTTCAGGAGCAATCGCTAATCCTCAACCTCACAGTCATGGAAAACATCTTCCTTGGCTATGAGCAACAGTTTGTCAGCTTTGGTGTGATCAACTGGAAAAAGATGGCCGATGCCGCCCGCCACCAGCTCAAGAAGGTCAAGCTCGACATTGACCCCTCGACCATCACGTCCGAGCTGTCCTTTGCACAGCGTCAGCTGGTCGAACTGGCCAAGGTGCTGACACTGGAAGAGCGTGTGGACGGTGATCTGGTGATCCTGCTCGACGAACCTACCTCGGTTCTGGCCAAGGAAGAGGTGGAGCTGTTGTTCTCGCTGGTGCGCGAACTGACCAACCGCGCCTCCTTTATCTTTGTCAGCCACCGCATGGACGAGGTGCTGGACCTTTCTGATCGGATCTACGTGATGAAAGACGGCGAAGTCGTCGATGTGGTCAATCATGACGAAGCCAAGGTCGAGGCGATCCAGCACAAGATGGTCGGTCGCGACGTCGACAAGGAATACTACCGCGAGCAAAAACAACTCCCCTATGGGGATGAGGTTGTGGTGTCATTCGACAATGTCAGCATGGGACGCAGCTTCAAGGATATCTCTTTCGACTTGCGACGCGGAGAAGTTCTCTGTCTGGTCGGCACCGAGGGATCAGGCCGCGAAGCGATCCTGCGAACGGTATTTGGTTTGGATACACCTACAACCGGGACCGTGTCGATCAAGGGCAAGCAAGTAACCAAGTTCACCGCCCAGAACGGCGTCAGCTCGGGCATTGGCTATATCCCGCGCGAACGCAAGATCGAAGGCATCGTCGCCGGCATGAGCGTGTATGAAAACATGACGCTCAGTCAGATGGGTAATTACTCCACCGGGGGCGTCCTGCGCACTGGCGAAGAAAAAGCCTTGGCCCGTGACTGGATCGACCGTTTGGCGATCAAGACACCCGACGTCTACAAGGATTGCGGCGGCCTCTCTGGGGGCAACCAGCAAAAGGTTGTTCTGGCCAAATGGCGCTCTGGTGGCTCCGACATCATCTTGCTTGATCACCCCACGCGGGGCTTGGATATCGGCGCCAAAGAAGACGTATACGAAATGGTCCGCGAAATGTCCGCCGACGGGGCCGGGATCATCCTTGTTGCTGATACACTGGAAGAGGCCATTGGCCTGTCCCACACGATCCTCGTGCTCAAAGACGGGGAATTCCAGAAACGTTTCGATGGATCACCGGGTGACAAACCGTCGCTCTTTGATCTCGTGCATTACATGATCTGAGGCCTCCCAATGGATATGGAAAAAATCAAACCCTACCTGCCCTGGATCACGCTGATAACGCTGGTCCTCCTTGTAGGCATCGCCAACCCTTCGTTCTTTAACCCGGCAGGCATGGTCGGCCTTGTGGCTGACATCGTGCCTCTGTTCATCATGGCACTGGGCATGACCTTTGCCATCTATATCGGCGGCATCGACCTGTCGGTGCAGCAAATGGCCAACCTTGTGACCGTGGTAGCCACTGTGTTCCTTGCCCCGCTCGGCATGGGTGTTGCCGTAGTCTGTATCGTTGTCGGTTTCGGCTTTGGCGCGCTGTCGGGATATATCACCACACGCCTCTTTGTACCGTCCTTTGTCTCGACCCTCGCCATGGGTTTTGTCGCGCTCTCGGGCGCGAAATACCTCTCGGGCGAACGTGCCTTGTCGATGGACGCCACCTTGCGCGACGAAAGCTTTGGCTGGATGTTTGCCACCACCGCTGGCATCCCAAACGAGCTGATCATTGCGGGTTTGTTGCTGTTTCTCGCATGGTTTCTGCAACGCCGCACTACCTTTGGCCGCGCGCTCAAGGCAGTGGGCTCTGGCGAACTCGCCGCTGTGGCCTCCGGCCTCAATGTTGACCGCATCAAGATCCTCGCCTTTGCCATCTCCGGCATGTTTGCGGCGATTGCCGGGCTGATGTTCTCCGTCAAGCTCTCTGGTGGGGACGCAAACCTTGCCAATGGTTTCCTACTGTTGGCCATCGTCGCGGTTCTGGTCGGTGGCACGCCCCTTACGGGTGGTGTGGGTGGTGTAATCAACACCCTGATCGGCACGTTGATCGTTGTCGTGATCCGCTCCGCAATGGTCTACCTCGAGATTGACGCAACCCAACAGCAAATGGTGTTTGGCGTCGTCCTGATCGCCGCGATTGCGCTAACCATCGACCGCTCGAAGCTCCGGGGTATCGTAAAATGACCAGAACAATGCGCGCCGCCATGCTGGTTGAACCCGGTCGCTTTGAAATACAGGACGTCCCACGTCCTGTGCCCGGCCCCGGCGAGGCCCTGATCCGCATCACACGCACCGGTATCTGTGGTACCGACATGCATATCTTCCACGGCCACTACGCCGCAGAAAACCTACCCATGATCCCGGGACACGAGTTCACTGGCACCGTCTGTGAGCTTGGCCCCGGCGCAACCGGATTGACCTGTGGGCAACCGGTAGTCGTGGATATGAATATCGGCTGCCAACGCTGTTACTGGTGCCGCCGCAACGAAGTCTTGAACTGCCCGGAGATGCAGCAGATCGGGATCACCATGGATGGCGCCTTTGCCGAATATATCGCTGTCCCTGCCCGCCTTGTCATCCCCGCACCGGCCGATATGGCCGCCGAAATACTGGCCCTGACCGAACCGCTGGCCTGTGTCGTGCGCGCCGCGCGCAAAGCCAACATCACCTTTGGCCAATCAGTCGTCGTGATTGGCGCGGGGCCAATCGGCAACCTGCATGTCCAACTGTTGCGCACCATCGGTGCCGCCCCAATCATCGTCGCTGATCTCAGTGCGGATCGTGTCGAGATGGCGCTGGCTTCCGGTGCCGACATCGGCGTCAGCGATCCGGCGAAGATAGAGCAAGCCGTGCTAGACGCCACTGACGGGCGCGGCGCGGATGTGGTGATCGAAAGCGTCGGCCACCCCGGTCTGTACGAACAGGCCACAAAGCTCATGCGCAAAGGCGGGCACCTCGCGGCCTTTGGCCTGACCGCGCCCAACGAAACCCTGTCACTCGACATACTGACCACCATTCTTGAGGAAAACTCCATCAAGGGCTCGGTCGCAGGTATGGGCGAAGACATGCACGACGCACTGACGTTGCTGCGCCACGGCCGTATCGACACAACCTTCTTTACCGGCGCCGATTACGCGCTCGACGACATCCAATCCGCGTTTGACAGCTTTCTTGAGCGCCCAAAGGACCTCAAAACTCAAATCATTCTCTGAGGGAGAAACAAATATGGCTAAAATTCTGATCATCTATGACAGCGAAAGTGATCGAAAGTTCACATCAACGGCAGTTCCTTATGTCAAGGAAGGCGTTGAGTCAGTTTCCGGTATGGAAATTCGCGTCAAACATGTTGACGAAGCCGAAACCGAAGACGTGTTTTGGGCCGATGGAATTGCGATCGGATGCCCGACACACCTGGGTGGTGTGAGCTGGAAAATGAAAAAGTGGTGGGATGATCGCACCCCGGACATCTGGTTCAAAACCGACGGAAAATTTGCTGTTCCCTTCACCTCTGCCGGAAGCCTTGGTGGCGGCGGTGAACTGGCTTGCATGGCCATGTCCGTCATGATGATGAACATGGGGTATTTCGTCTTTGGCATCACCGATTATGTCGCCAAAAAAGAAAGCCTGCATTACGGCGCAGTTGTTGCTGGCGAGCCGCGCGCAGAACACGCCAAAGAGGCGTGCCGCCGTGCCGGGCGCCGTCTGGCAGAATGGGTTGGATACTACATGGAGGGTCGCAAAGACTTGCACCCGCTAGAGGCAAAATACACACGTTTCTGGGAGCTTGCAGACTAATGAGCAAAGCAAGATTGTTGGTCGAACTCGACGTTATTCCGGATCAGGCAGACGCATTTGTCGCAATGTTCCTTTCTGAATTTGTCTCGCGGTCCCGGACCGAAGATGGATGTGAACAATACGAACTTTGGCGAGACCCGGCAAACCCGGCAAAGATGACTATCATCGAAGTCTGGCGTGATCAGGCTGCGCTTGATGTGCACCTGTCACAATCTTGGTTTGGCGATTGGGCTCCTAAAATGGAAGCGATGCAAGCCACCCCGCTTGTCGTGCGTGCTTTGGCCTCGGTCGAGGACTGATCTCAGAGTCTTTCGCCCTTGAAATAACCATTTGGTTACTTATACTGGCGGCGACTCAAAACACGACCAATTTACGGAGACATCACCATGGACATGGCATCCTCGCTTCTCGCGCTGCCTGAAACGCCACGACAGTTCGGACATTATGTGGATGGTGCCTATGTTCCGTCCGGTGACCGAGACGTCTTCACACGCAACTCTCCGGGTCACGATACCGCTGTGACCCGGATTTCCAAATGCACCAAGGACGATCTGAACGGTGCTGTAGCCTCGGCCCGCGCCGCATTTGAAGATCGTCGCTGGGCAGGGCTTAGCGGCGCAGACCGCGCAGCCGTTCTGTTGAAAACCGCAGAAATCCTGCGCGAACGCACCGAAGAAATCGCGTATTGGGAAACGTTGGAAAACGGCAAACCCATCGCTCAGGCTCGTGCCGAAGTACAAGGCTGCGTTGGCATGTTCGAATATGCCAGCGGCCTCGCCCGTTCGCTGCATGGCGACAGCTTTAACAACATGGGTGACGGCGCATTTGCCGTGGCCACCCGCGAACCGGTTGGTGTCGTCGGCGTCATTACACCGTGGAACTTCCCGTTCCTGATCCTATGTGAACGCGTCCCTTATATCCTTGCCTCTGGCAATACGATGGTCGCTAAACCTTCTGAAGTCACGTCAGCCACCACGCTGTTGCTGGCAGAAATCATGACCCAAGCCGGACTGCCCGATGGCGTGTTCAACGTGGTCACAGGTGCTGGTTCAACCCTTGGTCAGGCGATGATTGAACATATGGACATTGACATGCTGTCCTTTACCGGCTCCACCGGCGTGGGCCGCGCGGTAGTCGAAGCAGCTGGGAAATCTAACTTCAAAAAGCTCGGGCTCGAGCTAGGTGGCAAGAATCCACAAGTGGTATTTGCTGACGCAGATCTCGAAGATGCGGCCGACGGAGTCGCCTTTGGCATCGCTTTCAACACTGGCCAATGCTGTGTCTCCGGCTCTCGCCTGATCGTGGAACGCTCGGTCGCAGACAAATTTGCTCAAATGGTATCTGACAAACTGCAAAAGGCTGTTGTTGGCGATCCGTTGGACGAAAACACCCAGTTGGGCGCCATCACCACGGACGCCCAGAACCGAACTATCATGGGTTACATCAACAAGGGCAAAGAAGAAGGTGCAACCTTGGTGTCCGGTGGCGAACAACTTGATTTCGGACATGGTCAGTACATCGCCCCAACGGTCTTTAGCAACGTCACACCTGACATGGCCATCGCGCGCGAAGAAATCTTTGGTCCTGTCCTAACCGTCCTTCCGTTTGACACCGTCGAGGAAGCCATAACCATGGCCAATGACACCGAATACGGTCTCGCGGCCAGCGTCTGGACCAAGAATATAGACAAAGCCCTGATGATCAGCCGCCGTGTTCAGGCTGGGCGTTTTTGGGTCAACACAACCCTTGCTGGTGGGCCAGAACTGCCAATTGGCGGTATGAAACAGTCTGGATGGGGACGTGAGGCTGGTGTTTACGGCGTTGAAGAATACACTCAGGTCAAATCCGTCTTTATCGAGATGGGCAAACGCGACCACTGGATAAAATAATGGCACCACGCGGATACGACTATATCATTGTTGGGGGCGGTTCGGCGGGATGTGTGCTTGCCAATCGTCTCAGCGAAAATACTTCAGCCCGCGTGCTCTTGCTTGAGGCGGGCGGCAAAGACAGCCACCCGCTAATCCATATGCCGGTTGGATTCGCCAAAATGACAACCGGGCCGCACACTTGGGGCTTTAATACCGTCCCACAAGTACATGCAAATAATAGAGAAATCCCTTACGCGCAGGCGCGAGTGATCGGCGGCGGCTCATCGATCAACGCCGAGGTCTTCACCCGCGGTGTACCTGCCGACTATGACCGTTGGGCCAATGAAGAAGGCTGCGAAGGCTGGTCATTTGAAGAGATCAAAAAATACTTTATCCGCTCTGAGGGTAACACAATTCTGTCAGGTGACTGGCACGGCACCGATGGTCCATTGGGTGTATCTAATCTTGGCAATCCGCAACCGATGACGCGCGCCTTTGTCCAGTCCTGTCAGGAGTTGGGCATTCCCTACAACCCCGACTTCAATGGCGAAGTTCAGGAAGGCAGCGGCGTCTATCAGACCACCATCAAGAACGCCAAACGGTGTTCTGCTGCCGTGGGATATCTGCGCCCGGTGATGAAGCGCACTAACCTGACCGTAGAAACCGGCTGTTTGGTCAACCGCATCACCTTCGAGGGCACTCGCGCCACCGGTGTGGAATATGTCCAAGGCAAAACCGTGCACACAGTGCGCGCCGACTCCGAGGTCATCGTGACATCTGGCGCTATTGGCACGCCCAAAATCATGATGCTCTCAGGCATTGGCCCGGCGGCGCATCTGCGCGAACACGGCATCGACGTGGTTCAGGATCTGCCCGGCGTGGGTGAAAACCTGAACGACCACTTCGGCGTCGACATTGTGGCTGAGCTGACCGGGCACTATAGCCTTGATAAATATAATAAACCGCATTGGGCGGTTTGGGCTGGCGCGCAATATTACCTGTTCGGCTCAGGCCCCGTGGCCTCGAATGTGGTCGAGGGTGGTGCCTTCTGGTACGCCGACAAATCCCAGAGTACACCTGATTTACAGTTTCACTTCCTCGCCGGGGCCGGCGCAGAGGCGGGCGTTCCCTCAGTTACCAAGGGGACATCGGGTATTACGCTCAATTCCTACACGCTGCGTCCCAAATCGCGCGGCACGGTGAAACTGCGTTCATCCGATCCGTCCGTCTTGCCGCTGGTGGACCCAAATTTCCTTGGCCATCCGGATGACATCAAAACCACGGTAGAGGGTGTAAAAATCAGCCGCGATATCTTTTCGCAGCACTCTTTGCAGAAATACGTCAAAGCCATCCGCTTTCCCGATGACTCAGTTAGAACCCAAGCCGAGTACGAGGATTACGCTCGTCAGTATGGCCGCACGTCCTATCACCCCAGTTGCACCTGTAAAATGGGTGTGGATGACATGGCCGTGGTCGACGCACAACTGCGTGTGCATGGGCTTGACGGGATACGCATCTGCGACAGCTCGACAATGCCCAGCTTAATTGGCTCAAACACCAATGCCCCCACTATCATGATTGCCGAAAAGGCGAGCGATATGATCCGGGGCAACCACTAAACCAAGAGACTACCTCCCCAACTAATAAGGGCGGCCCGAGAGCCGCCCTTTTTTTCGTTTGTTGGTTTGGATCAGTCCCACTCAGGTGCCCAAGGCACCAGATCGCTGCTCACAATCCGGTAACCGGTGTGTGTCAGTTTCTCGATGCGCGCCATATCCACGTTTGACAGGCTGAAATCCTTGATCTCAAAGTTGGCTCGGATGTTCTCCGGCTTGGTCGACATGGTGTTCAGGCTAACACCTTTTTGCAGGATCCAACGCAACACAACCTGTGCCGCCGATTTTCCATAGCCTTCGCCAATCTCGGCAAATTCAGGGTGTTTGAACACCTCGCCCCGCGCAACCGACGAATAAGACGAAAGCGGAATGCCCACCTCGTTTGCGCCGGCCAGCAGAACATCCTGGTTCAGCAGCGGGTGAAATTCCACCTGGTTTGTCACGATCGGCGTGTCAATGATTTTGACCGCATCGCGCATCATTTGAACTGTATAGTTCGACACACCTATATTGCGGGCCAATCCACGTGTGTAGCATTCCTCGAGCAACCGCAACGACGGCGCAATATCGCCGTCCACTGGTGGCCAATGCAAAAGCAGCGCGTCGACGTAATCTATACGCAGATCTTTGAGGCTCTGCTCAACTGACGCCAAAAATTTGTCTGGCGTAAAGTTGTCCGGATGTACCTTTGTCGTGATGCACAATTCTTCGCGCGCAATCTCTGTCGCGGCAAGTGAATCGCCAGTTTCTGCTTCATTCTCATACATTTGCGCTGTGTCAAATGCGCGATATCCAACCTCAGCCGCAGCTGCGATGGCGTCGCGCGCCACGTCCCCGGTCAACGGAAACGTGCCAAACGCGCGCTGATGTGTCTTTTGAAAATAGACGTTCATTCGAGACCTCCTTCCTAATTGATTGAGGCTTTGTAACCTTTTAGTTACTTATTGGGAAGCCCATCGTCCACATAATTTTCCCCATCGCAAGAATGCGCTTGATTCAGCGCGGTTTGGTTGTCATATTCTATATAACCATTTAGTTACTTTGACATTGAAATGTCATCGGAGGACGCCGTGAAAAAACAAAAAACAGCCGACGAAGCCGCCGCCTTGATCCCTGACAATGCGATGGTGGCAGTCAATTCCTCCAGCGGTTTATGCTGCCCAGATGCTATTTTGGCCGCATTAGGTAAGCGATTTGACACCACCGGTGCGCCCAACAACCTGACCACCATCCACCCGATTGCCGCCGGCGACTTTTTTGGCACTAAGGGCATTGATCATATTGCCAAACCCGGATGCCTGTCGCGTATCATCGGTGGCTCCTACCCGTCTGGCCCAACAAACGCAGCCCCCCCTCTGATCTGGCAAATGATCACCGCCAATCAGGTCGAAGCCTATAACGTTCCGTCTGGCATCATATTTGACATGCTACGCGAAGGCGCAGGACACCGACCGGGCGTGTTCACCAAGGTTGGTCTCGACACGTTTGTCGACCCGGACCAGCACGGCTGCGCGATGAACGACGTTGCTGCAACCAAACCCATTGTCCGCCACGAAACCTTCAACGGCGAAGACTGGTTGTTCTTCGACGCGCTGCAACCCGATGTGGCCATCATTCGCGCCACCACCGCCGACCAGCGCGGCAATCTGAGCTTTGAAAGCGAAGGCGCTTACCTTGGGGCCATGGAAATGGCACTTGCGGCGCACAACAACGGCGGTATCGTCATCGCCCAGGTGCGTCGCGTCGCGGCGAATGGTTCGATACGCCCGCATGACGTGCGTGTGCCAGGCATACTGGTCGACCACATCGTCGAAGCCCCGGACATGCTTCAGACCACCGCGACACCGTATGATCCGGCCATCTCGGGTGAACTAATCCGCCCGCTCGACAGTTTCAGCCTGATGGATTTTGGCGTCCCCAAGGTGATCGCCCGGCGCGTCGCACAAGAGCTGCATAAGGGTTGGGCCGTCAATATCGGCTTTGGTGTGTCCGCCAATGTCCCGCGCATCTATCTCGAAGAAGGCCATCATGGCGACGTGACGTGGGTCATTGAACAGGGCGCCGTGGGCGGGATCCCCCTACTCGACTTTAAGTTCGGTTGCTCCGCTAACGCCGAAGCCTTTGTCGCCTCGCCTCACCAGTTTTCCTATTTTCAGGCAGGTGGATTTGACTGCTCGTTGCTCTCGTTCCTTGAAATCGGTGCCGACGGCTCAGTCAACGTCTCCCGTCTTGCCGCTACACCGCATCGCACCGCAGGGGCCGGAGGGTTTGTTGACATCACCACCCGCGCCAAGCGTATTGTATTCTCGGGCACATTCAACGCAGGGGCCAAGATGCATATTGAGGACGGCAAACTGGTCATCGACCGCGAAGGCAAGATCGCCAAGATTGTACCCGAAGTTGATCACGTTTCTTTCTCTGGCAAACGCGCCGCCGCCGAGGGGCGCGAAGCGACATATGTGACAGAACGCTGTGTGCTTAAACTTACTCAGGGTGGCTTGATGGTCACCGAAATTGCACCGGGCATTGACCTTGAGAAGCACATTCTGTCTCAGGCCGGAACACCGCTTTTGGTGGCTGAAGAGCTCAAAACCATGGACGCGGCCCTGTTTCAGGCCGACGCCGCGTGTCTCTATCAATGACCGACACCTCGCGCATTGATCTGGAGATCGCTGACGGTATTGCCAGGCTGGTTCTGAACCGCCCGGAAAAGCTCAATGCGATGGATGCGGAAATGGTGGACGAGCTGATGCTGTGTTGTCGTCGAATTGAACGGTCCGAGGCACGCGTTGTTCTGCTCTCCGGTGCCGGCAAAGCCTTTTGTGCAGGGGGCGACATCGCGGCATGGTCTGACGAAACACCCGAAGATTTTGCTAATCATTGGGTTCGTGACGGCCACGTCGCCTTTGACGCGCTTGCCCGCTTGCTACAACCGGTGATCGCCGTGCTGGATGGACATGTTCTGGGCGGCGGGCTTGAACTTGCGGCTTGCGCAGATCTGCGTATTGCCGAAACCCAGATCAAGATCGGACAGCCCGAACCGGGCCTTGGCATCATCCCCGGATGGTCCGGCACCCAACGTGCCGTACGCCGCTTTGGCGCGCAACCAGTGCGTCGCATGTCAGTGCTGGGAGAGGTTTTCACCGCAACCGAAGCTCTCACGCTCGGGATTGTGGATCAGGTGGTCGAAACCGGCACCGCCATGGCCGCCGCAGAAGCTGCCGCTGCGCGCGTCATGGCACGCAGCCCACAGGCGACATTGCTGTCCAAACAAATGATCAATGCGGCCGAAGGCGAAGACCGCGAACGTGTGATCGAGGCTCTGGCCGGACAGATCGCGGCAGGTTCCGCCGACCTAAAAACCGGCCTCGCGGCCTTCAGAAACAAGACCAAACCGAAATTCTGACACAAAACCGCGTTAGCAATGCACCATCAACTTGTTGGTGCCCCGTTGCACGGTGTCCCCATTCTGGTCGGTGACGACAAAGCCCAACCGCAAGATCCCGCGGGCCGGATTTGACCGGCTCTCGATCTTTTCCAGTACAGTGATTTCGACCTCTAATACGTCGCCAATGAACACTGGCGCAGAAAACGTCCAGTCCCATCCCAGAGACGCAATCGCGTCAAACTGCGCCGGGGCCTGATTTTTCAAACCATCCACCAGCGACAACACTAATAACCCATGCGCAACGCGGCCCGGAAAGCCTTTGGCCCGCGCCGCGTCATCATCCATATGTATGGCAAAACGATCCCCGGACAGGTCGGCAAAGCGATCAATCGCTTCGCCTGTGACTGTCACCAAACCGGTCTGCACCCGATCCCCGACCTCGACCGCGGCAAACGAATACCGACCGGCATTCAGGTCTCGTCCCCTGCTCATTCCGGCGTTGGAGCGTCTTCGCGCAACAGACCTTTGGCCTTGAGGTCCGCCCAGAATTCAACAGGAATTGGATGGCTGAACCAGGCAAGGTTTTGCTCAAGCTGCTGCACGGTACGCGTACCAGCGATAAAGCTCGGGATTGCCGGATGTGCGACCACAAACTGCAACGCCGCCGCAGGCAGCGGCACGTTATATTCGGTACAGACCGCTTCGATCTTGCGGACCTTATCCATGATGTCATCCGGTGCAGGCGCGTAGTTGTATTTCGCACCTTCTTTGGCGCCAGTCGCCAGAATGCCCGAGTTGAAACCACCGCCAACAACAACTGCCGCCCCACGCTCTTCACACAACGGCAGGAACTCGTTCAGCGCATCCTGCTCAAGCAACGTGTATCGCCCGGCCAACAGGAAACAATCAAAGTCGCGCTGTTTCAGCGCCTCATGACAAACCTGCCACTCGTTCACACCAACGCCGATTGCTTTGACTAGCCCCTCATCGCGCAGTTTTTCCAACGCGCGCCAGGACCCGTCCATCGCCTGTTTGAATACTTCGGGCTGCTCATCGCCGCGGGTGAACACATCAATGTCGTGAATGAACGCAATATCGATGCTCTCGAGCGCCATCCGCTGAAGGCTGTCTTCAAACGCGCGCATTGTGCCATCATAGGTGTAATCAAATTCCAACTGGAACGGCGCCGCGTTGTTCCATGGTGCAAAATCAATGTCAGCGCGTCTCGCAGGCACCAAACGGCGACCAACCTTGGTCGAAAGAACCAGGTCATCCCGGTTCTTCCAGCGCAGGCTCTGGCCAGTGCGCAACTCGGACAATCCGTGCCCGTACATTGGCGCCGTATCATAATAACGCACCCCAGAATCCCAAGCGGTCTGAAACATCGCATCTGATGTTTCTTCGTCGATTTCGCGAAAAATATTCCCGACCGGGGCCGTGCCAAATGCAAAGGCCGAAACCTCCAGATCAACACGTCCAAATTTGCTTTTTGCACCGGGTTGCATAACGGCGTCCTCCATAAGTAACTAATCAGTTATTATTCGATATGCACGCGCGATTGCAAGCATTGAATTGGAATATCACCCTTGACGTCAATCCGTTTCACCGCCTAAAGTAACCAAACGGTTACTAAGGGAATCGCGATGTACCTGAACGAAACACACCACCAAGTGCGCGATATGGCGCGAGAATTTGCCAATGGCGTGATCCGCCCAATTGCTGAACAACTGGACCGGGACGAGTCGTTTCCGGCAGATATTTACGAGCAGATGGGCGCTCTGGGGCTGTTTGGAATTGGTGTCCCCGAATCCATGGGTGGACCAGGATTTGACACCGTGACCTATGCAATCGTCATGGAAGAATTGTCACGCGGCTATGCTTCAGTTGCTGATCAGTGCGGTCTGGTTGAACTCATCAGTACGCTACTCGTTCGTCACGGATCAGACGAACAGCGCGCCTCACTTCTCAGCGACGTAATGACAGCCAAAACCAAGGTGGCCTATTGCATCACAGAACCAGAGGCCGGCACCGACGTCTCTGGTATCCGCACAGAAGCGGTGCGTGATGGCAATGGTTGGGTGCTGAACGGTGGCAAAATCTGGATCCACAATGCGCCAGTGGCAGATGTGGGCTTTGTCCTGGCGCGCACCGATAGGGAAGCCGGCAATCGCGGCATGTCGATCTTTGTGGTTGATCTGCATGCAGACGGCGTAGAGCGCGGCCCCAAAGAGCACAAGATGGGTCAACGCGCCAGCCAAGTCGGTGCGCTCAACTTCACTGATGTAAAGCTACCGGCAGGCTCTATGCTTGGCGAAGAAAATCGCGGCTTCCATATGATGATGAGCGTTCTGGACAAGGGGCGTGTCGGAATTGCCTCTTTGGCGGTTGGCATCGGACAGGCCGGGCTCGAAGCAGCGGTCGACTATGCCCAGCAACGAAAGCAGTTTCGAAAACAGATTTCCGAGTTTCAGGGCGTACAATGGCTGCTTGCTGATATGGCAAAAGACATCGAGGCTGCCCGCCTTCTTGTCCACTCTGCCGCCGCGCAAATCGACGCCGGTCTGAATGCGACTAAGGCGTGTTCCATGGCCAAGTGCTTTGCCGGGGACATGGCCGTAGCGCGCACCGCTGATGCAGTTCAGGTATTTGGCGGCTCTGGATATATTCGCGGATTTGAAGTCGAACGCCTTTACCGCGACGCAAAGATCACTCAGATTTACGAGGGCACGAACCAGATACAGCGCATGATCATCGCGCGCGAACTCTTCAAACACGGAGCTGCCGCATGACGAAACAAGTCGCCCTTGTTACCGGTTCCAGTCGCGGGATCGGCCTCGGCGCCGCCCGCGCACTAGCGCGGTCGGGCTTTGCGGTTGCGATCAACAGCCCGTTTGATGACGATGAACTCACCGGCGCCGTCACATCGCTTTCCGCCGAGGGCATCGATGCTGTAGCCGCCCCATTTGACGTCACCGACCTTGCCGCCCATGACGCGGCCATGGACAAGATCGAAGCGGCGCTTGGCCCGCTCACAACACTGGTTAACAACGCCGGCGTTGGGGTGATGAGCCGGGGCGATCCGCTTGACGTGTCCGAGGAAAGCTGGGATCGCTGCCTAACCGTGAACACCAAGGCGATGTTCTTTCTGACACAGGCCTTTGCCAAACGCCTCATTGCACGCGACCGAGATACGTCGCTGTTTCACGCCATCGTCAATGTCACCTCGTCCAATGCCGTGGCCGTGGCGGTACCGCGCTCGGAATACTGCGCCTCCAAAGCTGCGGCCGCGATGGTTTCCAAAGCATGGGCTGCCCGTCTGGGTTCGGAAAACATTGCCGTATATGACGTACAGCCGGGCCTCATCGCGACCGAAATGACGGCGGCCGTGATCGAAAGCTACGAACAGCGCGCCAAAGACGGCCTCACACTTTTGCCTCGTGTCGGCACCCCCGAGGACATGGGCGAAATCATCGCCACACTGGCCGCAGGCAAACTCCCCTACACCACCGGACAGGCCATCTCAGCAGATGGCGGCCTACTGGTGCCTCGCTTCTAAAGGATCCGACATGAAAATCGCCCTTCCCGACACCTCTGGTGTGCTGTCTGACTATCACCTGACTGGCACGCCAATCCCGCCGACACCGCTTGGCGCAAACCCTGCACGAGTGGTTTTTTCAGCGGCCCACGTGGTTGCCGATCCATTCAGCGCAAACGACCCCACAGGTCGCGCATCGGTTGACTGGGGCAAGACGATGGAGTTCCGCGCCTATCTTAGCGATCTGGGTATCGGCATCGCCGAAGCCATGGACACGGCACAGCGTGGCATGGGCCTCGACTGGCCCGGCGCGCTAGAATTGATCACCCGCACCAAAACTGAATTCCCCGATGCGCTGGTTTTCAACGGTTGCGGTACAGACCAGCTTGATCCGTCAGACGCAACAAGCCTTGATGACGTCACTGCTGCCTATCTCGAACAGGTCGAAGCCATCCAAAAAGTTGGCGGCCGCATTATCTTTATGGCCAGCCGAGCACTCGCCAGATTGGCCACTTCGCCTGATGACTACATCAAAGTGTATGGCGAGGTACTGCAAGCCTGCGACCAACCCGTTATCCTGCACTGGCTTGGCGACATGTTTGACCCAGCGCTGTCCGGATACTGGGGCACCGACAGCTTTGATGCGGCCATGGAAACCACTCTCGCCATCATGTCGCAAAACGCGGACAAGGTAGATGGCATTAAGATTTCACTGCTCGACAAGGACAAAGAAATCCTTATGCGCCGCCGTATGCCAGAGGGCATCAAAATGTACACGGGCGACGATTTCAACTACCCCGAATTGATCGCGGGTGACGATCAGGGCTTCAGCCACGCGCTGCTGGGCATTTTCGACCCGCTCGCCGTGGCTGTGGGCAAGGCCGTGGGCCAGCTTGGCGCCGGGGACACCCAAGGGTTCCGAGACACGCTTGACCCGACAGTGCCGCTTGCCCGCCTGATCTTCCGCGCACCAACGCAATACTACAAAACCGGTGTTGTGTTCCTCGCGTGGCTCAACGGGTTTCAAGACCACTTCATTATGCTGAACGGCGCACAGGCCACCCGGCCACTGCCCTATTTTGTAGATTGCTTCAAACTGGCCGAGCAAAACGGCCTCTTGCGCGATCCCGACATGGCCGTGGATCGTATGCAGAAACTGCTTGGGGTATACGGGGTCTGATGCGCGATTTTTCCAACGATCATTCCGCGCTGGCGCTCAACACGGCAACGCTGGGTCATAACCTTGACGGGTTCGGCGCGGGCTGGTCGCCGGAACAGATCATCGATGCCTGCGCCGCACGTGGCATGGCCGGAATCGTGTTCTGGCGCCGCGAGATCGGCACCCGCGCGGTCGAGATCGGAGACCGTGTGCGCGCCGCTGGCATGGAGGTGGTCGGCCTGTGCCGCACACCTTTCCTTGTCGGCTCTGACGTGCCTTCCGACCTCATGGAGGATGCCCACGCCTCAATTGACATGGCAGCAGCGCTCGGCACCCCGGTCCTGACTATCGTCACCGGCGGAACTGAACCCGGCACCAAGGGTATAGCTGAAAGCAAAAAGATCCTCGCCGACCGCGTTGCCCTGCTGGCGCCTTACGCCGCCGAACGCGGTGTAAAACTGGCGCTCGAGCCTTTGAACCCGATGTTTGGCGGCAACCGCACCTGTATCTACACCGTTCAGGACGCACTCGACGTCTGTAACGCTGTAGACGCGCCCAATGTTGGCGTTGCGGTCGACGTCTATCATGTTTGGTGGGATCGCAATCTCGCCGCCAGCTGCACCGCCGCCGGAGAACGGATCTTTGGCTATCACATCTGCGATTGGCTGGAAAACACCACCCATATGCTGCTCGATCGCGGCATGATGGGCGATGGTGTCGCCGACCTGAAAGCCATCCGGGCCGCCGTCGAACACGCAGGGTACGCCGGCGCCTGCGAAGTCGAAATTTTCTCCGCACAAAACTGGTGGAAGAAAGATCCTAACGATGTGCTCGACACAATGGTCGAGCGTTTCCGCTCTGATTGTTAATATACCCCAAGGAGTTATCCGCCCATGAAGGTCTTGGTACCTGTCAAGCGCGTGATTGATTACAACGTGAAGGTTCGTGTTAAAGCGGACGGGAGCGGAGTTG
>NZ_PYGJ01000021.1 GCF_003014475.1 Shimia abyssi
CCCTCAATCCATCAGAAAAACGCCTAAGCCATCGTCACGCCAAATGGCCGGCTTTTACTCCGCCACACTGGCAGGTTTTTAATCCGCCGTTGACAGCCTTACGAGTTCAGCTTGGATGGCGGGACATTGCCCGAAGGGATAACACTAAGTCGCGATGGTGTGTTCGATGGAGTGCCTTTGCAGACAGGCACTTTTGACCTTGAGGTTTTGGCCGTGGATAGTCAGGGCAACACAGGTCGGCGCAGCTATACAATAGAAATAGTTCCAGCCGAAGGCATCATCGATCTAACGCCGGACACGCTTCCAAATGGTCGGACCTATATCGAGTACGAACAACAACTAAGTGCTCAAGGCGGCAGTGGTGATTACGTGTTTTCGATTGTTGAAGGCGCGCTGCCGCTGGGGATAGCGCTTTCTGCCGATGGGTTGATTTTGGGAACGACAAGAGATCGTGGTGACTTCAATATTTCTGTTGAAGTGCTCGATTCACAAAGAAATTCTGGCCTGATAAACTATGCCCTGATTATCGAAGAGGGGCGGCCGGACCCTTCAACTGACCCAGATGTCGGCAGGTTGATCGATGGGCATTTTCGCAAAGCGACAAAGTTTGCGGGCCACATGATACGGCATCTGAACCGACGTACAGATTTTCTGCACTACAAGTTGAATTGCACGGGGCTTGAGGACGATTGCAATCGATTGGGAATTTGGCAGGAAGGTCAGGTTTCAGGCAATGAAGAGGAGACGACTGCGACTCTCGTGCTGGGTGCGGACTATGGTCTTAATGACAATCTATTTGCTGGTTTCTCGCTTGGGTATGGTCAAACATCTGAATCTATAGGCAATCTTGGGACCTACTCGGAAGCGACCACAAACATCTATGCGGGATATTTCGCTGCCAAGCTTCCCGGCGGGTTTTACCTCGATGGGGCATTGGGGCATGGCGAAATCAAGTTTAAGGACAGACGCTATATTTTGCTGCGGGACGTGACAGAAACAAGTGAAAGACGAGGCGATTATCAATTTGGGTCGTTGAAGCTCTCTGGCGATTACCCAATGCAAAACAACATGGTTTTGTCGCCCTACGCGCGTTACGAGGCGGTTCGAACAAACTTGGACGCCTATCGCGAATCCGGCATTAGCGATCTGTCCTTGGCATACGGAAACACAAACCAGACGTCGCAGCGCGCAGTTGTGGGTGCAGCCTTGGAGAAGGTATTTCCTCGGCGTTGGGGGGTGATAACGGGGACGATACAGGCGGAGATTGGGCGCAATCATGAAAGTGGATACCGTCAAACGATTACCTATCTTGATACACCTGATACGACCTACGTGCTTGAGAAGGCAGGCAGCAGTAGCCGTCATGCAGCTTTGGGGCTGGAAATAAATTTAATCAGTGGTCCATCACACTTCGATTTTGGCATCTTCGCAACCCAATCGGGATCGAGTAGCAAGCCTGACATTGGCGCCACATTCGGATGGAGCTACCAATTTTAACTCCAAATTTGTCCCGTGGCACGGCCCCCTGCGTAACAACGATGTCTTAGAGTTCTGTGCAACGTCAGCAAGGCGCGCGCCACCTAAGGATCGGAAGCTGACGTAATTTTCGATGGTTTGATTTGCTCTTTTTGCATGGAGTTCAGACCCAGCCATTTTTTGTGGGTGGGGATTGTTTGTCCGGGTGGCCCAAATGGCTTTCAACGGCTCTGTTGCGTATAAGAAAAAACGCCCCTTCACGTAGAAAGGGCGTGCAATAGTCTGCCGAAGCATGAAAAAATATCGGGATGTCAGGCACTTCAACATTGTTTCGGCTGTAAACCGAGACCGTGTTTTTCCCGCTCCTTTCACGCAATTGGGACCTGAATCTTTTTCCCACATTCTGGTCGGCGCGTTGCTGTGGGTCGAGGTGGCTCGAACCGTCAATGCAGATGCCGGTTTGGGCGCAATGCATTGACGGTAGAGGTGCCTGAACCCGACCCCAAAACGAAAGATGGTGGAGTTAGTGGCTGCCGTTGCGTTTGGCGTTGATCACTGTTTGCTCGAGCGGATTGTATCCCTCGGGAACGGGCACGAGATTTACGCTTTGCGCCCAATCGTCGTAAAACGCCCGCATCTCATTGACACGTTCGGGCATGTCAGCGGCGAGATCATGGAGTTCTGAAGGATCGGCTTCGATGTCGTAAAGCTCCCATGAGCCATCGCCTTTGGGCGCGAGGTTTTGCATCAGTTTAAATTTCCCCTGAAACACCGCCGACGATCCGGCCAATTCATAGCCCACGGGGTGTTCTTCGGTGCGCACAGTGGCGACGTCGCCGCGCAGTACGGGCATCATCGACAGCCCGTCGGGCGCATAGATGTCGCGGCCTTCATAGGTGATGCCAGGTGTTTCAACGCCAGCCGCTTCGAGCAGTGTGGGCACGATATCGCGAACATAGGCGAATTTATCGACCTGGGCGCCAGGTGTTACCACACCGGGGAAGCGCACGATCAGGGGAACGCGCAGGCCGCCTTCGGTTGAGAACGTCTTAAAGTAGCTGCCCGGGACAGCCGCCGCAGCAGCCCAGCCGGGGCCATAATCGGCGTAGACACCTTTTTGTCCCATATCCGAATAGTCGCGGTCGAAGTCTTCCATATAAACCTTGTCGTAATTGGCCTTGTACCAGTCACGATAGGCTTCGGAGAGCGGCAGCTGGTTGGGATCGGGGCCGTTGTCGGCCATGAAGATTACGATTGTGTTGTCGGCAATGCCCTTTTCATCGAGATACCCAAGGATGCGATCAATATTGACGTCCATATTGTCGAGCATCCCGGCGTAGGTCTGCATACGGCGCGCGTTGAAGGTTTGTTCTTCGTCGCTCAGCGCCTCCCAGTCGGGCATGCGCCATGGATCAAAAGAGGTTTTGTCAAAAGACGGATCAAGTTCGACATCGGGTGAAATCAGGCCGAGTTCCTTTTGCTTTTCAAGGCGAGAGACGCGCAGTGCTTCGAAGCCCTGATCATAAACACCGTCGTACTTGTCGATGAACTCCTTGGGTGCCTGATGTGGGTAGTGCACTGCCTGATACCCGACCCATGCAAGGAAGGGTTTGCCGTCATCCAGATTGCTGTCGATGTAGTCGATCATCTGCTGGGTGTAGAAATCGGACGAGAAATAATCATCGGTGGGCAGCGAGACGAGTTCGTTGTCCTGATAATAGTGCACGCGTTTGTAAAACGGGGCGTAGGGCTGTTCGATCCAGTTGTCCGCGCCGCTTTCCCCGAGCATGAAGGATTTTTCGAACCCCCGGTCATAGGCAATGGTGCCGGGTTCGGTGCCCAGATGCCATTTACCTGTCATGTAGGTGTGATAGCCCGCGTCGCGCAGCAGGCGGGGCATCGCGACTACCTTGTCGTTCAAGTGCCCTTCGTAACCGGGTTTGCCAAATTGGTTGTCGGCCTGGATTTCCAGCATGTTGCCAAGACCGGCCAAGTGGTTGTCGACACCGGAAATGAGCATGGTCCGGGTTGGCGAGCAGGAGGCGCCAACGTGGAAGTTGGTAAACAGCATTCCGTCAGCGGCAAGCTGGTCGATGGCAGGGGTATCAATTTCGCTGCCAAAGGCGCCAACATCGGAAAAGCCCATGTCGTCGGCAATCAGGATGAGGATATTGGGACGGGTTTCGTCGGTCGCGGCAAGCGCGGCTGAGGTTGCAAGCGCGCTGGCGCTGAGCAACGTGCAAAGGGATAGGGAACGAACCATAAAGAACTCCGGTTACAAGAAAAGATGTCGAGGTCGGGCCACGAACTTTCTTTGTGTTGCAGGGTGTTGATAGACAATCTAGAGCAGAGGTGTGCCGTTCCAGCATTTGGTATGCGGGTTTGGCTTTTTGAAACGAGGGCAAGATTTGATTGACGATAAAACAACGTCGGCAGTGCGCGCTTTGGCGCGGATGGGCAGCTTTCGGGCGGCTTCGGAGGCTGTTGGGACATCACCGGCGAGTTTCTCGCGCTATATCGCGCAGGCGGAAGAATATGCCGGGCAGACGTTGTTCGAACGGGGTGGACGGCACACGATACTAACGTCCGCGGGGCGTGAATTTATGGTGTTGCTGGACAAGTTGGACGTTGCGACGCGGATGTTTGAGGCCGGTGTCGGGCGGCTGACCGAGACAGGGCCGGAGATGCTGAATATCGGGTGCGGGCCGTTGACGACGCGCGCGATTATCTCGCCGATTTTGGCCGACATGCTGGAGGCGCACCCCGATATGCGAGCGCGCGTCATGGTAAGCGCAAGTAAGGCGCCGCTGGAGGCGCTGAGGATGGGGCAGCTGGATGTGGCGGTGTGTGATCTGACGCACACGCCTGACCTGAGTGATCTGGAGATTCAAGTGCTGCGCAAAGAGCCGGTGTCGTTTTGGGCGCATCCGGCTCATCCAATTTTCGAACAATCCCAAGTGAGTGTTAAGGACGTGTTTCGCAGTCCGTTCATGACCGCGCATTTGCACAAACACTGGCGCGCCGCAGTGGCCAATGTTCTGGGTGGAGACGAAGAGGCGTGGCAGATTGTGTCAAGCTTGCCGCAGATCGAAAGCGATGATTTTGGCTTTATCTGTGATCTGGCGTGTCGGACCAATTTGATTTGCGGTGGTATGGCGGCAGACTTTGCAGAACATGCGGCGCTAGGCCGTTTGAAACAAGTGCAGACAAAGGAAACCATGACGTGGAATATCTGTGGTGCGCGGCGCAAGACGGCGTCTTTTCCCATCTTGGATCAGTTCTGGGAACGGCTGCGTGATCAGTTCGGTACATAGTCAAAGAGCGGCCCGAGAAGCATCTCCTCGGGCCGGGGCGAACATTAGTTCGTGTATTTTGCGATAAGCGCGCGTGCTTCGTCAATCAGGGCCTGACCGTCGATACCGCGTTCGTTCATTTCGGCGACCCATTGTGCATAGATCGGCTCGGCAGCGGCTTTCCACTCTTCGACCTGCGTGTCGGTGAGTTGAATGATGTTGTTGCCATTATCGACCGCAAGCTTGCGCGCGGGCCCATCGGCGGCCTCTTGGGTGGAACCGGCAAAGACCGAGAACTCTTCGCCTGAGCTGTCATCAATCGCCTTTTTCTGGGCGTCAGTCAGGCTTTCATACTTGGCCTTGTTCATAGCGAGAACGAAGGTCAGCGAGTAAAGCGCTTGATCTCCAAACTCGGTGTGATTGCCAACAAGTTCAGGCACCTTGAGCGCGGCGGTGACTTCCCACGGGATGGTGGTTGCGTCGATCACACCTTTGGACAGCGCCTCGGGCACGGCAGGCACGGGCATGCCGACTGGCGTGGCGCCAAGTTCGACCAGCAGGTTGTTCACCGTGCGCGACCCGCCGCGGATTTTTACACCATCAAGGTCAGAAACCGAGGCGATAGGATCTTTGGAGTGGATCAGACCGGGACCGTGTACCCAAGTGCCAAGGATTTTGAGGTCTTTGAACTCGGTATCCTGCATATGTTTTTCGAACATTTGCCAATAGGCGCGCGAGGTTGCGCCCGCGTTGGTCATCATGAAGGGCAGCTCAAACACTTCGGTACTGGGGAAGCGGCCGGGGGTGTAGCCGACCACCGTCCAGACCACATCAACCACGCCGTCGCGTGCCTGATCCATGAGCTGGGGAGGAGTGCCGCCAAGCTGCATGGAAGGATAGATTTCCACAGCGACGTCGCCACCTGAGGCTGCTTCGACATCTGAGGCCCACTTGCCAAGAACGTCTTTGGGTACGTTGGCCTGAGGTGGTAGAAAGTGGTGAAAGCGCAAGGTGACATCTTGGGCGAGGGCACCGGTTGCCATTGCGGCAGACAGGAGCGTTGCGCTCGCGAGTTGAGTTAGGTGTCTGATTTTCATTATATTTCCTCCCAGAGATATTGATCTTAGTATTGGTTGAAGTATTCGGCCTGTTCCCAATCCGAGATGGCGAGGTGATAACGGTCCCACTCGGCGCGGCGGATATGAGAGAGGTAGTCGACAAAGGGATCCCCCAACACTCTACGGTAGAAGGTCGACCCCTCAAAGGCCTGGATCGCCGCGAGCAGTGAGCCGGGTAGACGGGGGGCGTTTTCCAAGTATGGCGTTTCGACAGGATCAGGGGCCGTCAGGGCGCGGGAGAGGCCATCAAGGCCAGAGAGTATTTGGCTGGCAAAGAAGTAATACGGGTTTGCTGTGGGGTCAGCGACGCGGTTTTCGATGCGGCTGGCCGGATCGCCGGGGGCCATCAGGGCGCGGATCATAGCACCGCGATTGTCGTGCCCCCACAGAACGCGGTCGGGTGCGAGCTGGTGGGGCTGATACCGTTTATAGCCGTTCACCGTGGGGGTGGTCAGCAGACAGGACGCGTGGGCGTGTTCCAGCAGGCCCGCGATCCAGCCTGAGGCGGTTTGGCTGAGCGATCCGTCAGGGTTTGGTATCATCAGGTTTTTATCGGTGACGGTGTCCGTCAAAGATTGATGCAGGTGCCAGCCATTGGCGCAGGCATTGGCGTGGTTGGGCTTGCACATAAAGGTGGCATGCAGGCCCTTGCGCGCGCAGATCGACTTGGTCATTGCGCGTAGCATCATCATGTTGTCGGCATGGGTCATCGGATCGGCGGGGTCAAAGGTGAACTCGAACTGGCTGGGCCCCATTTCGATTTCCATTGAGCGGATCGGCAGGCCCAGTGACTGGGCCGCGCGGCGCAGGTCGTCGAGAAGGGGCTCAGCGATGTCATAAACCTGTGCGGTCAGGAACTGGTAGCCTTGGGTCAGGTTTTGCGTTGCGACCGGGGTGCCGGGCATGGTGGAGTCTGAATGGTTCAAGCGCGGGTCGGTGCAGGTGAACACCTGAAATTCTACTTCGAGCCCCACGGTTAGTGCGCGATTGGCGGCGGCGAGTTGGTCAATCGCGGTGCGCAGTACAGGGCGCGGAGCAAATGGGATTGCACCACCAGTTGGGGTGACAGGGTCACAGAAGATCCATGCGGAATGGGGTGCCCACGGCAGGCGGCGAAATGTTTCGGTGTCAGGAACGAGAAGGATGTCGCCCGCACCTGACGAAAGACCGCCGGGGGTGTCACCGTCGCTCCAGACCGGAAAGACGGTGCGATGGGACGTGTCCTTGAGTAAAAGCGTTCCGGGCATGTTAATCCCGGATTGAAAGATGGACGGCAGAGCGTCGGAGGTGATCGTTTTGCCGCGCAACAACCCGTGCTGATCGGCAAACAGTACGCGGATGGTTTCAAGTTCTGAGCTGGCAACCTCGGCCAAAAGGTCCTGTGCGCGGGCGACCTGCTCCGGGGAGAGCAGGCCAAGGTGGTACAGGGCGCCTTGGGTGAGGTCCGTTGTCATCTCAGGTGGAACCGGTCCAGTTAGATGGCGGGTTTGGTATTATGCTCCGGTGGCTTGGATGCAATTTGCATACCTCGCTGAATGACGATTATGTTTAAGGCAATCATAGGAAAAGAAGCGCAATTTGGTTAACTTGTCAAGTATGTGCTGGAAATCAGGCGAATTCTACATGGACCAAATTGGCGCGCGCGACATGTCGACGACCTTTGTCAAAGGTATTCGAGTGCTCAAGGCGTTTGATGATGCAGACACGCATATGACCCTGTCTGATCTGTCGCGAAAGACCGGGCTGGACCGGGCGACGGTGCGGCGGCTGGTGTTGAGTTTGGTGGCGCTGGGATATGCGCGCAAGGATGGGCGTCAGTATTCGCTCACGCCGCAAGTGTTGGCCTTGGCGGGTAGTTTTTTGCAGGGCAACGCGTTTGGGCGCGAGGTACAGCCATTGTTGAACCGGGCGTCCGAGGCGCTGGGCGGGCCGGTTCTACTGGCGATCCGTGACGGGGATGCGGCGGTGATTGTCGGGCAGGCCGTGGCGCGGGCGCAACCAGTGACGATTGGGTTGACGGTGGGCAGCCGACTGCCGCTGACGCATTCCGCGATTGGGCGCATGATGTTGGCCTATGGGGCTGAAGATTGGGCGGCGGCGGTTCTGGAGGGCGCTGAGTTGGTGCCGTTGACGGAACGGTCCTTGGTCGACCGAGGCGCGGTGCGGCGCGCGGTTGCGGCGTGCCGGACGCAAGGGTTTGCGGTTGTGGTGGATGAGCTGGAAATGGGTGTGACCGGGATTGCGGCTCCGGTTGGTGCAGTGGGGGCGGTGAAGGCGGTTGTCGGCACATCCTTTGAGCATGGAGATGTAGTAGGGCGCGAGGGTGTGGTTCGCGGCATCTTGCAAAGCCTTGCGGTGGAATTGGCCGAGGTGCGGTTATTTTCGCAAGGGTGAGGTTTTTAAAGGTCGTCTTTGACGACTTTGCCATCCTTCATCACCAAGTCAGCACGACAGTCATTGAGTTCATCTGGCGATGCGGTGAAGGGGTTCATATTGAGGACAACAAGATCGGCGGCTTGTCCGGGGGCGAGTGTGCTGCGGAAATGATCATGGCGCATCGCGTGGGCACCACCGGAGATGTAGGCATTGAGTGCCTGAGCAAAGGGGAGGGACTCGCTCGGGCCGATGGGTTCGCCGCTGGGGGCGCGGCGTGTGATTGCGGCGGCAATGCCATCCCAAGGGGAAAGCGGGCCGGTGGGGGCGTCGGAGCTGAACGCGAGGGCAACGTTTGCGGCCAATGCACTGGCGCCGGGGTAGACACAACCAAGCGCGCGCGGGCCAAGGCCACGGGCGATGCTGGTGCCCATGCGGTGCAGAAAGCCGGGTTGCGTGACAACATTGATACCAGCATTGGCAGCAGTATGCAGGCCTCCTTTGGGTGCGACAAAGAAGTGTTCGATGCGGTGGCGGCGTGATGTGTCATCGCCCTGGGCGGCGGTGATGGCATCAAGGGTTTGGCTGATGCCCCGGTCGCCAGTGGCGTGCACGGCAATACGCCATCCGGCGGCGTGGGCGGCGGTGAGCTGGGACTGTAAGACGCCGGGGGGATGCATGACATCGCCCATCGTGTCGATGTCGCAATAGGGTTCAGACAACGCGCCGGTGCGCCCGCCTATGATGCCGTCTGCAAAGAATTTCAGGGTTTCGGATGACCAGTTTGCATCCCATTGCGGCGTGAGTGCGCGGGCGGCGGCCTGATCTGTGGTGAGTTCGTTCATGAACCCCAATCGCACCGGGATGTTTCCGGCGGCGCGCAGTTTGGTCCAGATTGCAGCCTCGCGGTCATAGCCAAGAGTGAAGCCGACGGCGGCTTCGACCAGTGAGGTGAGCCCGTAGGCGAGGCATTGATCGATAACTGCGCTAATTTCAGACAGGATCTGAGCGTCGGGCGGAGCTGGTGCGCGTGCGAAAATCCACGCGGCCGCGGCTTCGTCGGCTTGGCCGGTCAGGTTGCCAGCGGCGTCGCGTCGGAAACTGCCAGATGCAACATTGGGTTGCCGGGTTAGCAGGCCAAGCGCATTGAGCGCTGCCGTGTTGAGGATGGCGACATGGCCACAGTAGCGGCGCAGGAATACCGGGGTGTCGGGGAAGGCAGCGTCAAGCTCGGCGCGGGTGGGCAGGCGCGCCTCGGTAAAGGTGTCTTCGACCAGAACGGCCGCTTGCAGCCAGCCGCCGTGGCGACGCGCATCCGGGACTTGGTGCAACGCGTCAATCAGGGCCGGGATCGAAGTGATGCGCGCCGCGGCAATGTCGAGCTGCAGGCGGAATAGCGCGAGAGGGAAGATATGGAGATGTGCATCGGTGAGACCCGGCAAAACGATACGGCCCCCCAGGTCGCGTTTGGGGCCGTCGAAGTGCGTCCCGACATAAGCGCCATTCAGCGCGATTTCAGAATGCGGGGCTGTGTCAGTGGCGTCGCAATAGACTTGCGCATTGGTAAGAAGCACAGGATTTCCCCTTGGTTGCGTGATGTGCAGTATTGGCCTGGGACGGCGATGCGCCAAGCGAATGTTGACAGATTGCCGGCAGCGCAGATAGCAATGATGTCAAACTGGTCGAATAACGCACAAAACGATAGGAGGTGTTCGCATGAAAGACACCCCGATCCCTAGGACAATTGTGATTGAGGGCACAGGCCCCTGGCTGAGGCTGGGCCCGGTTGAGATGCTTGAGATTGTGCGACCTGTCGTTCCAGTGGAGTTGAATGGCCAACGGTTGGTTCTGTTTCGCGATGACGACGGAAAAATGGGCCTGATTGGGCGGCAGTGTCCGCACCGAGGCGCTGATCTTTGCTATGGGCGGTTGGAAGATAATGGGTTGAGATGTCCGTTTCATGGCTGGCATTTTGATCGCACAGGGCAATGCGTAGAGCAGCCTGCCGAACCTGAGGGTTCGCAGATGTGGAAGGCCATCAAGGTGCCTATGATCCCGGTGCAGGTGCGAGACGGGGTGATCTGGGCCAATTTGGGAGAGGTTTCATGATTTCACAGCAGTTGAACGATTCGATCACGCGTGTCGGGCCAGACAGCGCGGCGGGGGCGGTGCTGCGGTGTTATTGGCAACCAGCTGCATTGATTGAGGAGTTGGAGTATCAGAATCCGGCACCGGTGAACCTTTTGGGGGAGCGGTTGGCATTGTGGCGGGATGATACGGGAAGTTTCGTTTTGGCGGCGCGAAAAGCGGAGGCGGGGGAGCCATCGGTGTACCATCCGGGGCCGGAGCAGATAGAGGCGGAGCCGGGCGGGGCGGTGTATCCTGTGGTGGAGAAAAAGGGCGTAGTATTTGCCTATCTGGGTGACGGTCCCGTGCCCGAATTTCCAAACCTTGATTGTTTTCGCGCGGATGACAGCCATGTTTTTGCCTTTAAGGGGCTGTGGGAGTGCAATTGGTTGCAGGCGCTGGAGATTGGCATCGATCCGGCGCACGCGTCTTTTTTACATCGGTTTCTGGAGGATGAAGACCCGGACGAGGGCTATGGCAAGCAGTTTCGCGACCAGGTGGCCAATACCAACATTCCAATGACTCGTGTCTTGCGAGAATTTCCTAGACCACAGATTGAGGTGGATGAGACCAACTATGGACTGAAGATCACGGCGCTCCGGCATTTGGAGAATGGGCAAACCCATGTGCGGGTCACGAACCAGATTTTCCCTGAGGCAATTTGTATCCCGATGTCGCGTGAAATGACGATCACGCAGTGGCATGTGCCGGTGGATGACGAGACCTGTTATTGGATGACGATGTTCACCAGTTTTCGAGACCCGGTGAACAAGGCGCTGATGCGGGAACAGCGGCTCGAGGAACATGTTTTACCCACTTATGCGCCATTGAAACATAAGGGCAATCACTATGGGTACGATCCCAAGGAGCAGGAGAGCGTGACCTATACGGGCATGGGGCTGGATATCAACGTGCACGATCAATGGGCGGTCGAAGGCATGGGGGCCATTCAGGACCGCACTCAGGAACATTTGGGCCGCTCAGATGTGGCGATCATTCGGTATCGACGCATGTTGCGAGAGGCAATTGCAGCGTTGGACCGCGGCGACCGCGACGCGTTGCCGATGCAGGGGGAAGAAACATCGGGCATTATTGGCCCGTTATCCAACGACACGATTGCACCAACCGCGAATTGGTCCGGAGCCAGCCGCGAGGCTGATCTGGAGCGGCGGTCCGGGTGCCCGTGGGATGCATCTGTTTGACAGGGGGCATTCCGGTACGCGCTGAGGTCTTTGAGGAGGCAATTGACGGATATTTTCCATTGCGGGTCTCGTTGGGCCATTTGTTGGCACGGCATGGGTTTTGCAGCGCATGGGTGGTGATAAGGGTGGCGCCGATTATGGATGTTCCGGGGCTGGCCCGCGAAGCGCCTGTGCCGCTGAAATTGGACACGGCATGGGGTGGTCAAGCGGATTGGCTGGCCGTGTGTATCGCGGCTGGCGGCATGTCCGGACGCGGTATCTGGCGATGGACTGACCCGTCGCGCAGAGCGGCGACCTTGCCCGAGGATATCCGGCTGGCAGAGCCAGCGTTTGTGCGCGGTATTGGGTTTTTTGAAGGGGACATAGAGGCCGGTGCGCTGGGCAGTATCGCGTCGCGGCCAGAGTCAAAAGTTGCCATATGTTCGGGGCGCAAGTGTGCTAGCGGGGCGTGCGCGCGCGCGCAGTGTTGGCCTATTTCGGGATGTGTCGGGATCATGCGCAACACGGATGATCATCGGAGAGCTGGGTGCGATATTGGGACAAATAGCGCAAAATCGTTCTTGCTGATTCATATGGATTCGGAGGAAAATTCGCCATTTGGGCGACTCTTCATAGACGGGATGAGTGGGTTGAAAGCCTAAGAATTGGCCTTAGAAAACAGTGATTAGGCGTATTTTGTCGCCATTATGGAATTAGTGGTTAGGTTTCCATTGGTATTGTTTCTCTCACTTATCAGTGATGCCGGGGTTATGTTAAAATTCTTGAATATTTTGACGTTTTGGCTGACGATTAAAGACGGCAAACGGAATAATTGCAGCCAATTTTTTATTCGGGGGAGCAGGAATGATTTGTCCTGCCGCAAAGAGACGACGGACACGTACGGCTCTGGTTTTTGTGCTGGTGGCGTTACCTGTTTTGTTCGCAAGCGGACGCGAGCCTGTAAGTGCGGAGGTGGACCCATTCTCTGCGCCCTATGAATTGGTGCGTTATGGCGGCGATGAAACGCTGCGCGATTTTGTGGCGAAACACCTGAATGATCCTGACCTGTGGCCCACCGTATTGAAGATCAACAAAATGGCGTCTCCGGCGGATCTGGAACCCGGAGCGGTATTGGAGATGCCAGTTCAGCAGGTGGCCTTGGCGGACGACGCATTGATGACGTCGCTTGCGGCGATTCAAAGGGCGACAGCAGAAGGGGCGCGCCTGTTTGCTCCTGACGAAATTGGCAGCGCGATCAATGATCGGGATGCCGCCGTTGAGCGGCGCGGTGATGGTGAATGGCGCGAAGTTGTGGCCTTTGCCGGGTCTGCAACGGTTCATGCAACTGAGGCGTTTGAGATTGCCGTTGCACAGCGGGACAAGGCCGCGGAAGCGCTGATCACTGATATTCATGGTGATGTTGAGGGGCGCGACCCCACAGAGGCAGCATGGTCTGATCGGGACTTGAACGACATTCTTGTTGAGTTTGAGCGGCTGCGCACCCTGTCCAATTCGACCACACAGGTGACGTTTCGTGATCTGAGCCGATTGCGGCTGAACCCCAATTCCAACGCGACGATCCAGCGAATGCGATCAGACCCGTTGACCGGCAAGGAGGTTACCAAGGTCAGTTTGGCCGAGGGTGATTTTTATGCGCTTTTGAACCAGCTGTCGGATCGCGACAGCTTTGAGATTGATGTGCCGGGGATCAAGACAACGACGGATTCAGATGATTTCTGGATCAAGAATGACGCCGATAGTGCCTTGTTTGTGAACTATGACACGGCTGCTCTGGATATTGATTCTGCGGGGGCGGCGGTGTCGCTTGGTCAGGACGAAGGCGTCGTGATTGGGCGGGACGGGACCACCTCGCGAGCGGAGGTGCTGGAGCGCACATTGCTGTCCAGCCCAGACAATCGCGCGGATGTTTACGGCAATGCGGTTGAGCTGGCATGGCAGGCCTATCCTGACGCGGCGGGGTATTGGTTTGAGGTTGCGGGGGATCCGGGGTTCAATCGAATGATCGCATCTGAATGGGGTGTGAAAGAAACCGGGTTCCGTGTCGCCGCGCTTGAACCCGGTGTGCATTTCTGGCGCGTCGCGGCGTTGGACCAATTGGGACTGCCCGGAAAATGGAGCGAGGTGCGCGAGTTTGAATTGCGCATCGATAATACGCCGCCGTTTCTGACGCTTTTTGCGCCTGGTGAAGGCGAATTGTTCGAGGCGGACCGCGTAGAATTGCTGGGCGCATCTGAGAGCGGCGTTACGCTGACATTGAATGGTCAGGCGGTCGAGGTGGCGGAAGACGGCAGTTTTCTGTTGGCAGCGGCGCTGATTGAGGGGAACAACCAACTGGTGATTGTTGCGACGGATGCGGCAGGCAACCGGTCGGAAAAGCGCCGGCAGGTGGTGTATGTACCCAAAACGTCGGTGGAGATCATAGTTGATCCGAACCTGCCACGCAGTGGCGACGTTCTGGTCAGCCGAACCGGCGAGATGACGTTGCTCGGAACAAGTTCGGCGCAGGCTGGATTAGAGATGTTATTGCGTGACGGAGCAGGGGCCGAAATTGGGCGCACACGGATTGGCGGCGGCGGCGCATTTGGCATCACGGTGCCGGTGAGCGAGGTGGTCGCAGGGTTTTCGCTGGAGGTGCTGAGCCAGGGCGGTAGTGGGCTGGGTTCGGTGGCGTTTCAGGTGCAGCGCGACAGCGTAGCGCCCGAGATCGTGCTGGATGTACCGCCACCACGCGCAACATCCGAGGATGTGCTGGACCTGACCGGAGAGATTGGTGACGCGGTGGCGGCAACGCTGAGCGGGGAAGAGTTGGAGATTTTTGACGGGTTTTTTGCTACGCAAGTGACCCTTGAGCCGGGAACCAACGTGTTTGAGTTCCAGGCCGAGGACGCGGCAGGCAATGCGAGTGTGTTGGTTGTTGAGACGGTTTTGGACCTTGAGCCACCCGAAATTCTGGACGCTCAGATGACGCGCCCGAATGGGAAGGGTGGTGCGATCGAGATCGTGGTGCAGGCGCAGGATGCGTCGGGGCTGCGGCAGGCTGCTCCATATCTGGTCGAGGTCGGGGACGAGGAATTTGAAGGATACCTGCGCTGTGACAGCGCCAATGGTGTGTGCCGGGCCAATGTGCCTGCGACGCCGGGCGAGATGAACCTCATTGAGGTGATCGTGCAGGACTATGCAGGGAACGAGGCAATCCGGTGATGGCAATGAAAGAACTGAAACGCTGCGTTTCGCGGCTGGGGATTTGCGCGGCCATGGTTTTGGGGGGCGCACTGGGTGCGTCTGGACAAGACTTGGCCCCACCGCCCGATCATGGTTTGCTGGTGGTCTATGGTGTTCTTGCGCCGACGCGCGAAGGCGACATCGACCACAAGGAGACGATTTACTTCAGCGTTCCCAAGGATTTGCGGGATCGGTTTTACGTTCGTGTGTTCGATCCGGAAATGAGTGGTGAACATGACTTCCGCTATGGCGGGGCAGGTAATACACAAACGATTTACCGCGTGAGCGGGGGCGAGGGCGCTTATTCTGACATGGCGATGCCTGAGCCTGTGGCCAATGGATCGCGGCCACAAAAGCTACGCCGGGCCGAGCTTATGGCGGAGATGCCGGGCAAGGTGCTGCGCGAAGAGACATTTGGCAGTGATGCGGCGACAGATGGTGAGTGGGTATCGATTGGTTCGGTACGGGCACGCCAAGGCGAAGTGATCGGGGATCGGGCATGGTTCCGGTTGGATGTGCTGGGCGCGGATGGGGACGATGGCAACGGGTTCAACGTGGATGTGAGCCTTGCCCGAGATGTGCATCGCCGCCCCGAAGGGTTGCAGATGGTGGCCTATCAGCCGACCATTCGCTGGCCCGGTGGCACTATTGGCACAAGGGTTGAATTCCAGAACCCCGGTGGTGGACCGATCGTCGTTCAGAACTTTGACGGCGCTGCGGCGGATTTGCGGTTGAACCGGATGTATTCGGATATTGCGCTGCGGGCGTCGGGACAGGATACATGGGCCAGCGAAGAGGCGCGCCCGGAAGAAGAGCTGCTGGCGATCACGCTGAAAGGTGGATTTGAAACGCCCAACGACATCACGCTGCGGATTTTTGATCAAGCGGGCAAGGTGCTGCCGATCATGATGCCACCGCGTCAGGCCCCGGAACCAGAGCGGCCGCAGGCGCTGCCAAGGGCCAGAGAGTTGGCGGATTGTACGTCAGTGGCGTTTGACGGCACGTATGAGGGGGCCGATCCGCTGTTGGGCTATCGCTGGGATTATGGCGACGGGTCGTCGTCGCAAGAGCCGGTGATTGTTTACAGCTATCTCAGCCCCGGTCGTTACGACGCGCGGTTGAGGGTGCTGGAGCCCGGTACGCGCGCGGCGCGCGGTTGGGAAAACACGGTCCCGGTACATGTCCGATCGGCACCGCGTGCAGTGGCGGGCAATCCGATAACCGTGGCACCGGGGGATGTGGTGCCGTTTGATGCCAGCGCCAGCCAGCCAAGCGACAGCCCTATCACCAGCTATCTCTGGACCTTTGGTGATGGCGCAGTGTCCAATCTGGCCCAAACCGACAAGATGTATGCTGAGCCCGGTGCCTATCGGGTTGTGTTGCGGGTCATGGACGGCAGCAATCATCCCTGTAATTTCGGCGTTGCGACGAGGTTGGTGAATGTGAATTTCCCACCGGTGGCCGAGGCAGGCACGGATCTGAGCTCGATTGTTGGGCGCCCGGTGTCGCTGGACGGATCAGCCAGCTATGACGTGGATGGCACGGTTGTTGATCATGACTGGGATATGGGGGACGGCACCGAGATTGACGGTGCACGGGTCACGCATATCTACACCGAGCCAGGGGTTTACCGCGTGGCTTTGGCAGTGACGGATGATAGCGGCGTGTCGAACGAGACAACGCGCGATTATCTGACGATCAAGGTGAACGCGCCGCCCGTGCCCTTAATCGAAGGCCCAACCGAGCCAATTGCGGTCGGCGAAGCTGTGCTGATGGATGGGCGCAAGTCCAGCGATGCGGATGGCGTGATCCTGAGCCATCTGTGGGACTTTGGTGATGGGGCGATTGGTGAAGGTGAAGCGGCGGAATATGCTTGGGCGCGGCCCGGAGTATACGAGGTCACGCTGACGGTGATTGATAATTCGGGCACCGCCTCGGCCACACAGAGCGCGCGGTTTGAGGTGATTGTGAACACACGCCCAATTGCGGATGCCGGTGCGGATCAGTTTGTAACCGCGTCGGATGTGCAGTTTGACGGCGGTGCATCGCGCGATATTGACGGCAAGATTTCTCAGTATCTTTGGGAATTTGGCGATGGCCGAACCGGCATGGGGCCGCGCCCGGTGCATTCTTATTTGCGCCCAGGTATGTACGAAGTTGCGCTGACTGTTACCGACGATAGTGGTGCCCCCCAAAGCAGCCATCGCGATACAATGACAGTTACGGTGAATGCGTCGCCCATCGCGGATGCGGGGCCTGCGCTAACAGTGGCTCCGGGTGAGGAATTTGTGCTCGACGCAGGTGCGTCGGTTGATCCGGATGGGCGGATTGCTGGGTTTGAGTGGCGGTTCAACGATGGTGCCACGAAACCGGGGGAGCGTGTCAGCCATGTGTTGGAGCAACCTGGATTGCACCGCATCCTGCTGAAAGTCACAGATGATTTTTCCGGGGGCGGGGCGAGTGATGAGTCCGAGGTGTTGATCACTGTGAATGCGCAACCTATCGCTGAAGCGGGGCCAGATGTGCGCATTGCGCCGGATGAAACCGTGCGATTTGATGCGCGTGGATCGTTTGATCGGGATGGCAAGCTGGCCGAATATCGCTGGGAGTTTGATGACCTTCAGACGCCTCTGGAGGCCGCAATGATCGAGCGTGCCTGGCCAACGGCGGGCATTTTCAATGCGCGACTTGTGGTGCGGGACGATAGCGGCGTGGCCAACTCGACCGCGACGGACACCGTGACAATCCGTGTGAACCATCGCCCCGAGGCCGAGGCCGGCCCTGTGGTTGATACAGATCGCCTGCTGGTCCAGTTGGACGCGGGTGGGTCAAGCGATGCGGATGGCGACAACCTTGTTTACATGTGGGATTTTGGCGATGGTTCGCAGCCGGTCTATGGCCGCGAAGTGGCGCATGTGTTCCCACGTGCCGGACGTTTTCCTGTGACATTGCGGGTTGATGACGGCTCGGGTTTAAGTAATGCGCGGGACGTGGATGCGACAACAGTGATCATCAATGCGCCGCCTGTAGCGGATGCTGGTGGCAACCGGAATGTGTGTTCAGGGCAATCCATCTTGTTTGACGCGAGCGGATCGAGCGACGAGGACGGTGATTTACTGCGATACGCGTGGGATTTTGGTGACGATTCAGGGTCTGAGATCGTGAATCCGACCAAAACTTATGAGATGCCTGGAACCTATCCGGTCACGTTGAGCGTGGCGGATGAGAGCGGTTCCAAGCGTGGCACGGACATGGACCGCATAGCGGTGATCGTTCAAGAAGGGCCGATTGCCAATGCAGGACCGGATATGAGGGTTTGCGTTAATCAAGAGGTACGTATGGATGGTACAGCGTCCACGGACGCGGATGGTTCGGTAAATGCGTTTGAGTGGACCTTTGGCGATGGCAGTCGGGCAAGTGGCGCAACGCCGGTCAAAGCGTTTGACCGTGCCGGCACCTATGCGGTCACGCTGACAATCACAGGCGATACAGTGGGGCAATGCAGCCCTCTGGACACGGATGTTGTGAATGTCGAGGTGTTGCCTGCGCGAAGCCAGTCCATTGAGGCTGTGGAGCGGGCGCCTGCGGGGGGGGCGGTGTCGTTCGCCGCGGTGTTGGGTGATGAGCCGAACACAGGCGAGCCGATTGCCTATGACTGGGTTTTCTCGGATGGCGGTACGGCGCAAGGGCTGGAGGTAGAGTATGTGTTTGCCGAGCCGGGCGTGTATTTAGCGACACTGACGACGACAATGGAGGGCGGATTGCAAGATTGCGGGGCGCTTGAAACCATACACAAAATCATTGTTAATGATCCGCCAGAACCCAGGATCGACGGACCAGAGACGCTGGCCGTAGGTGAATTGGTGAGCTTTGATGCCACGGGATCGACTGATCGGGACGGGGTTATCACCAGTTTCGTATGGGACTTTGGCGATGGCACCACAGGTCAAGGTGTGGCGGGTGATCATCGTTACGAGCAGGCGGGCACGTATAAGCTGCAACTGGCGGTTCAGGATGATGCGGGCGTGGATAATTCGATAGTTGTGCTGGAGCGCGAAGTGGTGGTGAACCCGGTTCCGATTGCCGGGTTGGAAACACCACCCGCCTTATGTGCCGGTATCCCGGAGTATTGGGCCGTTGCGACCGAAGAGGGCGTAAAGGTGGATTGGGCATTTGGCGATGGCCAATCCGGTACGGGTGCTGCGCTGGAACATGTGTTCGCTAAACCGGGATTGTATCCCGTATCTGTGACAACGGATGACGGGCGCGGGCTGGCCAATTCGGTTTACCGTGAAGAGGTCTATGCGCGGGTGAATGCGATCCCTGAAGCTGATGCAGGGGCTGACCAGGTGGTGTGCCCGGGCGCTCCGATATCGTTCAGTGCAGGGGCACATGACGCGGATGGTGCGATCACACAGTATATCTGGCGGTTTTCAGATGGGGTGACGCTGGAAGGCGCGGATGTGACCCGATCGTTTGAGGAAACGGGCCCGCTGGAGGTTGAGCTGAGCGTTGTCGACGACAGCGGGTCGATGTGCGACACTGGCGTTGATACGGCGCAAATTCTGGTGAATGCAGCGCCGATTGTGGATGCCGGACCAGATCAGCAAACACCAGTCGGCGCGGCACATGACGTGGTGCGTTTTGATGCCAGCGGGGCGACGGATCCAGATGGGCAAGGTGTGCTGATCAATTGGGATTTCGGCGATCAGACTAACGTTGCGGGCGCGGTTTCACGACATAGATTTGCCAGTGCTGGTACTTACACGGTGACTGTCACGGCAAGCGACAGCACCGGGCTGGCTTGCGGTGTATCGACTGATACGGTGCGCATTGAAGCCTTTGAACGCGAGATCGGCAATTGATGCGGTTCCCACTACCGCTCAAGTTCTTTGTTTTTGCAGCGCTGGTGGCGGTGGCGCCACTTGCTCTTGTTGGGCAGAACTTAGTCAAAATCACACGTGATGAGCTGAAGAGCGCGGCGAACGAGGATCTGACCGGTGTCGCGGCACAGGTGCGGGGTGAATTTGACAACCTGTATCAAGGACGCTGGCTTGCGCCGTTGATGGTGATCCGATCCGGTGTGGACAACCCTGATCTCGACGTCGCGCAAAAGGTATCGCTGCTGACGCTGGGCATGGAGCAGATGGAAAGCGTTGTGGCTTTGCAGCTGAGCCTTGAGGGTTCCGACATTCCGGTGATGGTGTCGGATCAGAGTTTTGTGGATAAGCTTTCAGCAGCTGGGTTGGAGGCGACGGCGCTGTTGTCGACATCGGGTGATTTGATCGCGAATATCGAGGGCACCGGACAATTTGGACGTCCTTTGATCAGTCAGGTGCCAGAGACCGGGGATTGGTTGGCTACCTTGGCCTTGCCGATGGAAACGCGGCTGGCGGGGCGAAAACTGACGCTGGTCGCGCGGATCGATCTTGGATCGCTCCGACGCACGGTTGAACAGCATCCTTTTAATCAAAGAGGCGAGATTACGATTGTGGATCATGCAGGGCGGCGCGCGCTTGTCGATGCTCCAGAGGTGCTTGCCGACCGCGCCATTGTTGCGTCTGCAATGCCGCTGATCGTGGCCGGCGCACGGGCGGATGCTTTGGAAAACTATGTGCGGCGCGATGGCACCGTGATGCTGGGCGCGTATGCGTTTCCGGATTGGTTCCCGTGGGCGGTGATAACTGAACTGAGCGAGGACAAGGCCTATGCGGTGATCAATCAGATGATGGAGCGTATCCTGCTGGTTGGCGCGCTGGGATTTGCGGCCGCATCGGCGGCGGCGCTGGTTTTTTCGCGCGGCCTCACAGGGCCAATCCTCCAGATTGGTCGGGTGGCGGATGCCATAGGCGAAGGCGATTTCTCTGCGCGGGTGCAGAAGGTCAAAACACGTGACGAGATTGGGGATCTGGCCAAGCGGGTGAACACGATGGCCAGCCAATTGGGCGAGCGGCTGGAGCTGATGAAGTTTGTCAGCAATGAAACCATGACAGCCATCCAGTCGCGTGAAGGCGAAGGGATCTCGCGCGGCGGAGAACGGCGCGATGTGACCATGCTGTTCTCAGATATTCGCGGCTATACGGCGTTTTCGGAAACCGTCACGCCAGAAGAAGTGATTGAGGTTCTGAACCGTTATTTTGAATTTCAGGCCGAGATTGTTGAACGCCACGGCGGGGATATCGACAAGTTTGTCGGCGACGAATTGATGGCGATGTTCGTGGGCGACGACAAAG
This sequence comes from Shimia abyssi, assembly GCF_003014475.1. Lineage (GTDB taxonomy): Bacteria > Pseudomonadota > Alphaproteobacteria > Rhodobacterales > Rhodobacteraceae > Shimia > Shimia abyssi. The sequence continues at coordinate 21,045 of NZ_PYGJ01000021.1, forward strand.
AGGATCGCGCCGTGCGCTGCGGTGTGGAAATCCGTGACGCGCTGGCGCAGCACTTTGGTGGCCATGACGGGCAACGAGAGCTGGCGGTTGGAATTGGCATCGCCTCAGGGGGCGTTGTGCTGGGCGCTATGGGCGCGCGACAGCGGATGGATTATACGGTTCTGGGATCTACGGTGAATCTGGCCGCGCGCCTTTGCAGCAAGGCAGGGCCATGGCAGGTTTTGGTTGATCGCTCTACGTCCGACCTGGTGGATCTGGATTTGCGTGTCGAACCGCAAGAGGCCGTGGAACTAAAGGGCTACGCCGATCCGGTGCCGGTGTTCCTCGCTGATTTTGAGCCTGAGGAAGAGGTGCCGGTCATACATCCCTGACGGGCTGTCTTCGCCATTTCTCAATGTTGCTCAAATACCCCGGGGGAATCGCAGCATTCTGCGATGGCGGCTTGCCCTCCTAGTGCGAAAGATCGATTTCCTGACGCAACGCACCGGTGATGCGATCAAACACCAGCAGGCGCCCCTCTTTGGTCGTAACGCCTACCCAGTCTTCTGCAACCGTCACGGAATATGCGACGGCCCCCTCGGGTAGATCAAGGTTTTCGGGCAGAACCGGACCTGTATCACGGAATTGGATGACAATCAGTGAAACCACGACTACAAGCCCGACAATCATCACCCCTGTCAGCCCGGTGACCATCAGGCGCAGGAGTTTCAGGTTGGCCGGTTCGACCGGCTCGGGAGTTTCGTTCATGTCCGTCACTGCGCTGTCCTTTGAGATTGGAGACAATCCGCCCAACCGTCTTGATAAGGCGCTTTCGCGTGATGTGCCAGAGGCCGCAGCGTTGTCGCGTACACGGCTTGCCAGGCTGATCGGCGAAGGTGCGGTGCAAGTGGACGGCGTGGTTGTGCGTGACCCCAAGCACAAAGTGTCTGGTGGCGAGATTGTCGAAGTGACAGTACCAGAAGCCGCAGAAAGCCATATCGGGCCGGAGGATATCCCGTTGGACGTGGTGTTTGAGGATGACGACCTGATTGTGATCAACAAGCCCTCGGGCATGGTAGTGCACCCTGCACCCGGTTCGCCCAATGGAACACTTGTGAATGCGCTGTTGCACCACTGCGGAGAAAACCTTTCCGGCGTGGGTGGCATGAAGCGCCCCGGTATCGTGCATCGGATCGACAAGGAAACCAGCGGGCTGTTGGTGGTGGCCAAGTCGGATGGCGCGCATCAAGGGCTGGCCGCACAGTTTGAGGCGCATACTGTGGAGCGTTATTACCGCGCGCTTTGCTATGGTGTTCCTGACGCGAGCGACCCGCGTTTGCGTGGCGTTCGCGGCGTGAACTTTGAGGCGGGCAATATTATGCGCGTTACGACGCAGCTGGCACGTCACAAGACCGATCGGCAACGGCAGGCCGTCTTGTTTGAGGGCGGGCGCCATGCGGTGACACGGGTGCGTATTGTCGAGGCGCTTGGCACGCCGAGTTGTGCGGCATTGGTGGAATGTTGGCTGGAAACCGGTCGTACGCACCAGATCCGTGTACACCTGGCTCATGCGGGGCATGGGCTTGTCGGCGATCCGGTGTATGGCGGGCGGCGTAAGCTGTCGGAGAAAGCTGTGGGCGTGGGCGGTGCAGCAGCGGCGCGGGGATTCGCACGTCAGGCGTTACATGCTGCGGTGTTAGGGTTTGCACACCCGGTGAGCGGTGAGCCGATGCGATTTGAAGCGCAGATGCCGCAAGATATGCAAAATTTGCTGCGAGCGCTGGGCGGTGCTTGGTAACGCTCAGATGAGATGAACGGCTTAGATTACTGTAATTGTAATGAAAATCTGGAGTTTTGTTCTGGCTAAGTTGCCGATCAATCGTCACGATGAGCACATCGCTGTGAATAGCTTAGCAAATGCCTGACAGGGTTCGATTGATGCCTTAGGCTTTTATTAAAGAATTACGGCTCTTCCTCTTGATAGGGGGATAATGCTGATTATCTATATGTTAATGACGTAAACATTGGCTTGGATAACATTCTAACGCCGAATGGGAGGCACGAGAGACATGAGCAATTATGCTAACCTTCCCGCCCCGACACCGGAAGGCGGATTGAACAGATACCTTCAGGAAATCCGCAAGTTCCCGCTTTTGGAGCCCGAAGAAGAATACATGCTGGCCAAGCGCTGGGTGGAGGAGCAGGATTCAAATTCTGCGCATAAGATGGTGACATCCCACCTGCGATTGGCGGCAAAAATTGCGATGGGTTATCGTGGTTATGGATTGCCTCAGGCCGAAGTGATTTCGGAGGCCAATGTGGGGCTTATGCAGGCAGTCAAACGCTTTGACCCGGAAAAAGGTTTCCGTTTGGCGACCTATGCCATGTGGTGGATCCGTGCGAGTATTCAGGAATATATCCTGCGGTCGTGGTCGCTGGTCAAACTGGGCACAACCAGCGCACAAAAGAAACTGTTCTTTAACCTGCGCAAAGCCAAGGCACGTATCGGCGCGTTGGAAGACGGCGATATGCGCCCGGAAAATGTGGCGCGGATTGCCAATGATCTGGGTGTGACTGAGACCGAGGTTATTTCGATGAACCGGCGTTTGTCTGGCGGCGATGCGTCGTTGAACGCTCAGGTCGGTTCTGACGGCGAAGGGTCGATGCAGTGGCAGGACTGGTTGGAGGATGAAAGCGCTGATCAGGCGTCCGATTACGAAGCGCGTGACGAGCTGGAAGCGCGGCGTGAGCTGTTGGCTGATGCAATGGACGTGCTAAATGATCGCGAAAAGGACATTCTGACACAACGGCGCCTGACCGAGAAGGCCGTCACGTTGGAAGACTTGAGCGGACAATATGATGTCAGCCGTGAACGTATCCGCCAGATCGAAGTGCGCGCATTTGAGAAGTTGCAAAAGCGCATGCGCGAGCTGGCAGCCTCAAAGGGGATGCTGGGCGCGTCGTGAGGCGCGAATGCGAAGAAGGGATTGAACCGCGCATATCAGGTGTGATTTTGTCTGCCTGATGCCACGCATAGTTTTTCACCTTCCGCCACATCTTTTGCAGCGTGTTCCGCGTGCTGCAAAAGGGTTTTATGGCGAATTGCATCACGCGCTGCACGAGGCGGGCGGGCATGTTGAGTTTCGTGAGCGCGCCTTTTTGCGCGCTCACGTTGCGTTTGAGGATGACGCATTCCATTTTGTCCATCAGGGGTTGGTGGACATGCCGAATGTTCTGAACACGGGCCCCAGTTACTTGCGCGATTTCTGGTATGCCGACCCGAAGGGTGTGTTTGGCGAGAGCTCGATGCGCAGCAAGATGTTTGATCCTTCCTCTGTGCGAAAAGAGCGGGCCGCCAAGTATTTCAGCTGGCTGCGCGAACGTATTTTGAACAAGCGACTTTCAAAGCACCGGCAGCCCGACGAAAAAGTGGCGTTTGACGGTGGTCATGTTGCGGTCTTCTTGCAAGGTGAGTCGCTGCCGGTTTTGCGGGCAGGGTTTGTCAGCGAAGTTGAAATGGTTGCTGGTGTGATTGATGCTACTCCCGACCGCCCTATCCTGATCAAGCGCCATCCACGCAATGAGGCGCAGGAAAGCTGGTCTGATATTCAGGCAATGGCGGCAGATCATGAGCGGGTGATGCTGGTGGATGCAAATGTGCACGACATTTTGGAGGGCGCTGCGCTGAGCTGCTCGATCAGCTCAAGCGTATCGGTTGAAGGCATGTTGCACAGAGTGCCTGCATTGGTTTTTGGGCGCACGGATTTTCATCATTGCGCTGTGACTGTTGAGACGCCTTTGGAGACAGGGCGGGCTGTGGCAAGTGCATTGCAGACAGATTGGCCGTTTGAGGCATTTTTGTTTTGGTTTTTTCGTCAGAATGGGCTGGACCTGAGGTCAAAGGTGTGGCGACGGACATTGAGTGAGCGCATGGGGCAGTTTTCACCGTCGGGATTTGGATAGTCTGACCGGCTTGTGTGTCGGTGGGTTGCTGCATAGGGTTTAGCGGTAACAGGAGGGCATATTAAGATGGATCAGGTTGTACGATGGGGAATTTTGGGGGCTGCAAATTTTGCGCGCAATCACATGGGGCCTGCGATCAATGCAGCCCATGGCGCAGAGTTGGCGGCGCTGGCCACGTCGAGTGCAGAGAAAGCCGCGGGCTTTCAGGCATTTGCGCCCAGAGTGGCGGTGCATGACAGCTATGAAGCGTTACTGGCAGATCCAAGCATCGATGCGGTTTACATCCCGCTGCCCAACCATTTGCACGTTGAGTGGTCGATCAAGGCGCTGGAGGCGGGCAAGGCTGTTTTGTGTGAAAAACCGGTTGGGCTGGATGTTGGGCAGATTGATCGTTTGATTGATGCGCGCGACAAAGCGGGGCTGTTGGCGGCAGAAGCGTATATGATTGTGCACCATCCCCAGTGGCAACGTGCCAAGGCGCTGTTGGATGAGGGCGCCATTGGCACCCTTTTGCACGTGAATGCGGCATTCTCTTTTTATAACAACGATATGGACAATATTCGCAATCAGGCAGGCACCGGTGGCGGCGGGTTGCGCGATATAGGTGTCTATACGATGGGCAGCGTTCGGTGGGCGACAGGGCAGGAGCCGGAAAAGCTGGATTATGCGCGTGTGCAAATGCAAGACGGGTTTGATTTGTTTGCGGATGTTGGTTTTGCATTCCCGGGGTTCACGTATCAGGGGTTCACTGGCATTCGCATGGCCAATCGGCAGGAGATGCATTTTCACGGTGATAAGGGAGTGATGAGCCTGACATGTCCGTTTAATGCCAACGTGTTTGATCAGGCAGAGGTGCGGCTGTCTTATCCAGATCAACGGGTTGTGGTGGAGCGGTTCACTGGCATCAATCAGTATGTGAAACAGGTTGAGGCCTTTGGGCGCAGTGTGCGAGATGGGGCGGATTATGCCTGGACGCTAGAGGACGCGCGCGGCACGCAAGCCATGCTTGATACGATTTTTGCAAGTGTCTGAGCCGGGGGGCGGACAACGCCCACCCACCCACTCCGTTGCCCGCCCCCCGGCGCGGTTGCAATGGCTATTAGCTGAAACGGGACCGTCTTTAAAAAACTACGTTCAGCATTGTCAGCGAGACCACGAGGAACACGATAGTCATGATGCCGCCGCTCTTGACGAAATCGACCACCTTGTAGCCGGCAGGCCCCATGATCAGGGCGTTGACTTGATGGGTGGGGATGATGAAGGAATTTGAGGTGGAGATCGCCACAGTCAGAGCAAAGACTGCAGGATTGCCACCTGCGGCGATGGCGATGGAGATCGCGAGTGGGACCAGTAGCACAGTCGCCCCGACATTCGACATCACCAGCGAAAAGGCCGTTGCCAAAATTGCGATTCCAGCCTGAAGCGACCAGAGCGGCCACCCGTTCAGCAGGACAAGGATTTTCTGGGCGATCCATTCTGCCGTTCCGGTATTCTGCACGGCCTGTCCCAGCGGGATAAGGCAGGCCAAGAGGAATACTGTGTTCCAACCAACGGCGTCATAAGCTTCATCAATGGACAGAACGCGGGTCAGCAGCATTCCGACCGCACCCGTCAGAAGGCAGAGCGAAAGGCGCACATCGGTAAATAGGATCATCGACAGCGAAATGGCAAAGAAAAGAAGCGCCCAGCCGACTTTCTGCGGGCGTAGTTCCTCTTGGGGGAAGTCGGTTGTGACGACAACAAAATCGCGATCTCGTTTGACCCGCATCAGACTGTCCCAGCGGGTATGGGCGACAAGCATGTCGCCAGCCTGAAACTCGACCAGCCCAATTTGTGTTGGCGTGTGGGTTTCTGTTTCGACGTGGCTCATGGTGTCTTCGCCACGGTGGATCGCCAGCAGCGACATGCCGTAGGTTTTGCGAAACAATAATTCGCGTGGGCATTTGCCGATGGCCTTACTGTCAGGCGCGATGACAACTTCTGCGATGCCGGCATTCGTAGGGGCAAACTCTTCGGCAAAGACGTCGAGTTGGGGTAGGATTGTTAGACCGTATTTGGCGCCGAATTCCTTGACCACAGACTTGCGACCGATAATGGCAAGGCGGCACGGGGCGGCGATTTCGGCGGTCAGCACCTGAACCATGGATGTTTTGCCGCGATAGAATGTCGAGATGATATAGAGGTGTTCATTGTGGTTAATATCGGCCAGAATCTGGCCAACCAGCGCGCTTTTCTCGGGCACGATAACCTCAAATACATCCGCCTTAAGACCGTAGACACGCTTTAGATAGTCCTGCGTGCCCTGACCGGTGCCGGTGCTATCTCCTTCGGAGGCGCGCGGTAGTACCCAGCGCCCAAGTAACCGAAAATACGCAATGCCCGACAGGACAAGGACAACGCCGATTGGCGTTACCGAGAACAGGCCAAAGAGGTCCATTTGTTGTTCTGGGGGTAGGTTGCTGTTGGCTGTTGCCAGAAGGTCGTTGAGCAGGATCAGCGGCGAGGAGCCGACCATAGTCATGGTGCCGCCCAAGATTGCGCAAAAGCCCATTGGCATAAGGAGGCGGCTGATTGGGATACCCGAACGGGTGGAGATGCGACTGACTACAGGCAGGAACAAGGCGGCGGCGCCAACGTTTTGCATGAAGCTGGAGATCACGCCAACGGTTCCTGCGATGATCGGCTGAATGCGCGCCTCGGATGTGCCGCCGCGTTTCATGATGGTGGCGGCGACCTTGTTCATGATGCCGGTCTTGTCCAATCCAGCGCCCACGATCATCACCGCAATGATTGAGATCACGGCGTTTGAGGCAAAGCCGTCGAATAGTTGGTTCACGTCGGCGAGGTTGTGCAGCGGCGGTGCATAGCTGAGGATGCCGAGGATCACGAGCACGAGGATGGCGGCGAGATCAATTCGTACGATTTCGGAGACGAAGAGAAACACCGTGAAGGCTAGCATCGCGCAGACGACGCCCATTTCCAGTGTGAACGCGATGGGGTCCATTTCGTCTCCTGCTTTTTTGGGTACAAGGCGTACCTGCCAGAATGTGGTGTCACAAACAGGTTAGTCGTATTTGTGCTGAAAAAAAAAGCACTTCTGTGCGGTTGGTGGGCCAAGGTCGCATATAACCGACATCCGGATACGTGGTATACGTGGTGTCTTACGATGGTGTGCACGTTAGGTTTGTAGATTATTGATCGAAATTTGGTTTGATTCGACAATTGCTGAGGCAATTCTGCCGCTTTGCGCGCCGCCGATTGGGCACATTGGGGAAAATCGAAAGAGGGCATCATGTATAACAGACGAACACTCTTGACCAGTATGTTGGCATTGGGCGCGACTGGGGTCGCCGTGCCATCGTTTGCAAAGGACAAAGCAAAGGACAAGCCGGGCAAGAACAAAGCTAAAAGCATAGGCAATGGTAAAGGCGCGGACAAAATACCTCCGGGTCAGATCAAGAAATACACACGTGGTGCAAAGCTTCCCGGTGACTTAAAGTGGGACAGCATTGGTGACTTGTCGAAATGGAAGCTGAAGCCTCCTGGAAATGGAAACCGGTATATCAAAGTAGATAACGAGATTCTGGAAGTCACCGAAGATCTGTCGACAGTCGTCGATGCGGTCGGCATTGTCGACGATCTATTACGCTAAGGCGTACCTTCAATTCCTTCGAACCTGGCTTCATTGTCCTGCCAGATCGCTGGGGCCTCAGCGGTTTGTCGGTGCATCTCCAGTTTCTGGTCGCCGACTGAGCACCGATGAGTTGCTCATAAGATTATGTGGGGCAATACTCTGGATTAAGGCAGAGCTAGTGCTAGAGATCGTGCCTAGGTGCTTTTGGTGCAACTTCGCCATGTGGCTAAACATGGGTCACATGCTTCAAGTTGGGATGTGCGGTGCGTGCCGCATTTCGGTACGCACCAGTGCTGTGGTCGGTTAAAGGCCCGGGATGACCGAAAGCAGGCTTCGTTTGCCGAAGGTGGCGCCACGCTCCGCGCCAAACTTGTATTCGGCACCCAGAGCGATGAAGGTTTCGGAATCTGAGACCCCGAATGCCTCAGCCCGTGCCGCGCCAAGATCAGCCGTCAGCGCAAAAGAATTACTAGTTTTGTAACGCACACCGACCGAATAACGATCAAAGTTCAGGTTTCCAAAGTCGCCAAGCAAAATTTGGCCCGTAACTTCAAAGGAGTCCGTTATTTCGTAATCACCTGAAATGCCAAAAATACGCCCGTCGCTGTTGTTGTCGATATCGGTCATGAAAAAGGTCTCAAGATCCAGCGCCTGCGCCTCGACACCAAGTTCAAAACCAGCAAAATTGACGTCGTTCGATTCCAGCCCGTCTTGACCAATAAACGCGCCAAATGAAGTGGTTTCGTTTGCGTGGTAAATACCGTGCAGCGCAACGTTATGACCGTCAAAATTGGAGGCACCGTAAGAGTTGAGGCCTAGATCCAGCTGAGCCGACGTGTTTCGATTGAAACCCAGTTCGGTAGAGGTGTCGAGTGTAGTGTTGCTGAGGGTCTGACCAGTCGTGGTCTGATTAGTGAATTGGGAATAACCAAGTTTAATACTGCCGCCGGTAATTTCAACTGCATTGGCAGGGTGAGTTGCAAGCATAGTTATAGTGGCGGCGGAAGCCGTGGAAATCTTAAACATGTTCAACCTAAAGTGGATTTTCTTTGTTTTGATCGATGGTCGGTTTCTTAGTCTTGACGCCTTTGGGCGTCAATATAAATATCTGTAATTTCTTCATAAATTATTGATCTATAGCCTTCCATCCGAATGCACTTATCGGTTGTGGCGAGCAATCTTGCTGTGTTGAGGCTGTGTACTTCAGATTCTATTCTGCTTAGTGAGGATAATCATAGCCTTGATTGTGATAAGAACATTACTTTCGAACGGCCGTATCTTTAAAAAAAGGCGCAAACGAATTAATCGGTTGCGCCCTTTTACTTTTGTTCCCGTGAGGAAAGCGGATCAGTCCTCCATCGCTTCCAACTCATCGATCATCGAAGAGATCATGCTAAGGCCTTTGTCCCAGAATTTTGGGTCGGATGCGTCAAGGCCAAACGGAGCGAGCAGCTCCGTGTGGTGTTTGGAGCCACCGGCGCGCAGCATGTCGAAATACTTGTCTTCAAAGCCTTCGCCGCCTTCAGCGTAAACGGCGTAGAGCGCGTTCACGAGGCCGTCGCCAAAGGCATAGGCGTAGACGTAGAAGGGCGAGTGCACGAAGTGCGGGATATAGGCCCAGAAGGTTTCATAGCCCTCCATAAAGTCAAACGCTTCGCCGAGGGATTCGGCCTGTACCGACATCCAGATAGCGTTGATGTCATCCGGGGTCAGTTCGCTTTCGCGGCGTGCGGCGTGCAGTTTGCACTCAAAGTCATAGAAGGCGATCTGACGCACGACCGTGTTGATCATATCCTCGACTTTGCCCGCCAGCAGGATCTTGCGCTGTTCCTTGGTTTCGGCACCGTCTAACATAGCGCGGAAGGTGAGCATTTCGCCAAAGACGGACGCAGTTTCGGCGAGGGTGAGGGGGGTGGAGGACAGCATCTCGCCCTGATCAGCGGCAAGAACTTGATGTACGCCATGCCCGAGTTCGTGAGCAAGGGTCATCACGTCGCGTGGTTTGCCGAGATAGTTCAGCATCACGTAGGGGTGCACGTTGGTGACAGTGGGGTGGGCAAATGCGCCGGGCGCTTTGCCAGGTTTCACACCCGCGTCGATCCATCCCTTGGTAAAGAACGGCTCGGCCAGGTCGCCCATGCGCGGGTCAAATGCATTGTACGCGTCCATCACGGTTTTCTGGGCGTCTTCCCATGAGACGGTGGATGGGTCCTCCATCGGGAGGGGTGCGTTGCGGTCCCAGACCTGCATCCGATCAAGGCCCAGCCATTTGCGTTTAAGTTCGTAGTAGCGATGGCTGAGTTTAGGATAAGCAGCGACAACAGCGTCGCGCAGGGCCTCGACCACTTCGGGTTCTACGTCGTTTGAGAGGTGACGACCGGTTTGAGCGGTGGGCATATTGCGCCAGCGGTCGACGACCTCTTTTTCCTTGGTCGCGGTGTTGTGCACTCGGGCGAAGATTTTGAGATTCTCGTTGAAAACGCGGGCAAGTTCATATGCTGCAGCCTCGCGGTTGTCGCGATTGGGGTCAGTCAGAAAGTTAAGCGTGCCCTCGATATTATGCTCTTCACCGTTCACCGTGAACATCAGCCCGGCAATGGTTTCGTCAAACAGACGTTCCCACGCGTCGCCGACCACGCCCAGATCGTGCAGGAATTTTTCCAATTCGTCCGAAAGTTGGTGTGGCTTCATTGCGCGAATGCGGCGAAATACGGGCTCATAGCGTGCCAGATCGGTGTTTTCTGCAAAGGCGCTCGTGAGGGCTTCATCTTCGATCCGGTTGAGTTCGAGGGTGAAGAAAACCAACGGCGTGGAAAAGTTTGTCAGCTTTTCCTGACAGTTGGCCGTGAACTGGGCACGTTCAGCGTCTGTCGTCAGTTGGTAATAACGCAAGCCCGCATACGACATGATGCGGCCAGAGACCTGTGAGATTTTTTCGTTACGCTGCACGGCTGTCAGGAGTTCGCTGGCTGACAGGTCAGCCAGTTTGCCCTCGAAGTCAGCGGCGAATGCGGCACATTCAGTTTCGAGCCAGTCTAAATCAGCGGACAGTTCAGGGGCGTCGTCGCCTTTGTACAGATCGCTGAGGTCCCATTCGGGCAAACTGCCCAGGCCGTCGGAGCCACTTTGGGCGTTGGCGTCACGAACGGGAAAGGGAAGGTTCAGCATGGTCGTCTCCTGATGGGAATAGGTTGAGCGTTAGATAGGCAGAGGGAGGCGTGGGGTTCAAGGGGCAGTGGGGCGTTGCCCCTCTTGGGCTAAGGCCCAATTCACCCCGGGTATTTGGGAACATTGAGAATGAGGGGGATTGCTCGGGGCGAGGAAAGCCCGCATGGGCTTGAGGATCTGGTTAAGTGTGTTTGGCGAAGAGTGCAGCGCACTGGTCGAAAATGGCGGCGCGAGTGGTGGGGCTGTCCATCATGACCTCGTGTTCGCCGTTCGGCACCATTTCCAGCGTGCCGTTTGGCCACCGGGACATGCGATCGTGGATTTCCGCTGTGTCGACGATGCGTTCGTTGGTTCCCAGGAATGTGAGCGAGGGTGTTTTCGGCGAGGGGAGGGTCCGCAGGGCGCGGCATTCGGTGAGCGCGGCAAACAGCCAGTGCAGGCTGGGACCACCCAGTGCGAGGTCAGGGTGATCTGTCATCTGCCGTTTCATATAGGCGTACATGTCCGGGTCGGTGGTCAGCGTGTTGTCCTCGAACGGCTCGGCGAGCACGTATGTGGTTTCAATTGTGCCGGGTGCAAGGCGATGGCTTTGTGCGAAATGGCGGCTGGACCAAGACAGGGCCCATGCAATCGGCCTGAGTGCTGTGGACAGGCGAATGCCGAACATTGGGCCGGTAAAGACCGCCGCATTCACGGGCATGTTGTTTAGCAGAGCGCGCAGACCGATGCAGCCGCCCATCGAGTGGGCCACCAGGAACCAGGGGCGCGGCAGATCCTGTTCTTTGGCCATCGCCATCACGGCGGCGAGGTCTTTCTGGTAGTCATCAAAATGCAGCACATGGCCGATCAGGCGGTTGTTTACCTGTCGGTCCGCAAGGCCCTGGCCGCGCCAGTCAATGGCCACCTGTGCAAATCCTCGCGCCGCAAAGTCCGCAGCCGTTCGCCCGTATTTTTCAACGTATTCAGTGCGCCCGGGGAACAGAAATACCGTTCCTCGGGCGTTTTCATGCGCCCAGCAGGCCGCGCGAATGCGCACGCCATCAGACGTATCAAGCCACCATGCCTGGGCATGTGGGCCTTCAGCGACGTCGTGGTAAAAAGGCGCGGCGCGGAATGTCATTAGCCGAGGATTGACCCAAGGCGCATTGCCGCGCCCATGTCACCGTCCACGGTGAGCTTGCCCGACATGAAAGCCGCAGTTGGGTTCAATTCGCCGTCGAGGATGGATTGAAACGTATCTGCATCGGCCATCAGCGTGACATCCGCGTCCTCGTCCGAGGCGCGTACGCCGTCGCCGTCGATAATGATGGCACCTTCATCTTCGATGGCAAATTTGGCCGAACCGTCAAAGGCGTCTCCACCAAGTTTTTCAGTCAGTGCGGCTACGGCGGCAGTCAGGAGGTCGCTCATGTGGTTGATCCTTCACTTTGTCGTGCCCATCTTGGGTTATGATGCGGCACAGGCTACAATCCCTTACGTTATGGTCACCTTAATGAAATATCTCAAACCTGTCGTCACGGCATTTATGATGTTTTTTGCGCTTTCGCAGCCTGTGGTTGTTTATGGGCAGGAAGCTGTCCCCAAAGCTAATCCGGATATGGGCGGTGTTTCGGGGCTGTTGGAGCAGTTGCGCGATGCCGAGCCGGGCGCGGCGGAGACCTATGCAGATCGGTTACGCCGGGAGTGGAGCCTGTCAGGATCAGCTTCGGCTGATTATCTTTTGAAACGGGGGCGCGACGCCTTTGAGCGTGAGGATCTGAAATCGGCTGTCGAGCATTTCACAGCCGTGATCGACCACGCGCCGGGATTTGCTCAGGGGTGGGCCGAAAGGGCGCGGGTTTATTATGAAATGGACCTCTACGGACCGGCGATTGGCGATTTGGAACATGTAATTGCGCTGAATCCGCAGCATTTTGACGCCATCATGGGGTTGGCCTCTATCCTGGATTCCATGGACCGGCCAGAAGGCGCTTATGAGGCATATATGCAGGTCAAGGCTATACATCCGCATCAGCCGGGCCTAACAGAAGCCTTGGCAAGACTCGAACCGCGCGTGCGCGGGCGCGACTTGTGATCAACTGAGGCAACGGGCTGAATCGGGACGGGCGGAAAAATGGCCGCTGAAAAGCAGATTACCGCGGTATTGGGGCCGACCAATACCGGCAAGACGCATTATGCCATCGAACGCATGTTGGGCTATCGCACCGGTGTGATCGGGCTCCCGTTGCGGTTGTTGGCGCGAGAAGTCTATGACCGAATCGTCGCAGTGCGCGGCCCTTCGGTTGTGGCGCTGGTTACCGGGGAAGAGCGGATAGTGCCGCCCCGTACGCAATACTGGGTTTGTACCGTTGAGGCTATGCCCGAGGGCATGGGGCCGGATTTTCTGGCGATTGATGAAATTCAACTATGTGCTGATCCCGAGCGTGGGCATGTTTTTACCGATCGTCTGTTGCGCGCGCGCGGTACGCACGAGACCCTTTTTCTGGGCAGTGACACCATGCGCGGCGTTATAGCGGATCTGATCCCGGGTGTTCAGTTTATGCGGCGTGAACGGATGTCGACGTTGAGCTATTCAGGTCCGCGCAAGATTTCGCGGATGCAGCCACGGTCGGCGGTGGTCGGGTTTTCGGTCGACAATGTTTATGCCATCGCGGAATTGATCCGGCGCCAAAAAGGTGGCGCGGCGGTGGTGATGGGGGCACTAAGCCCGCGCACACGTAATGCTCAGGTCGAGATGTATCAGAACGGCGATGTCGATTTTCTAGTGGCAACCGATGCAATCGGGATGGGGCTGAACCTCGATATTGATCACGTGGCGTTTTCGTCGCTGACCAAGTTTGACGGCCGGCGTATGCGACCATTGGCGCCCAATGAGCTGGCTCAGATTGCCGGACGTGCCGGACGCGGGATGAGCCACGGCACCTTTGGAGTAACGGGCGAAGCGGGGCCGTTGCACGAAGAGGTCGCCGACGCGATCATGGAGCATCGCTTTACGCCCATTAAGAAACTGAATTGGCGTAGTGCGCGGCTTGAATTCGGCACCATTGATGCGTTGATTGCGGCGTTGGAGACATCGCCTGACGATCCGATACTGGTTAAGGCGCGCGAGGCTGATGATCTTTGGGCGCTTAAATCACTGGCAGGGCAGGCGGAAATTCGCGCAAGAGCCAGTGATGCAGCGTCGGTCAGGTTGTTGTGGGACGTATGTCGCATTCCGGATTTCCGGGGAATCAGTCATGCAGAGCACGCGAGTTTGATTGAGGGTATATTTGCCTATCTGCATGAGGCCGGCCGCGTTCCGAATGACTGGATGGCGCGTCAGGTGCGCAGGTTGGATCGGCCGGACGGTGACATCGATACGCTGTCAAAACGGCTGGCCTTTATCAGGACTTGGACATATGTCGCACAGCGTAAGGGCTGGGTGGATGACGAAAACCATTGGCGCGGAGAGACACGCGCTGTAGAAGATCGCCTGTCGGATGCATTGCATGAGCGTCTGACGCAGAGATTTGTGGACCGGCGCACGTCAGTGTTGTTGCGCCGGCTCAAGCAGAAGGAGGCCCTTTTGGCCGAAGTGAATGACAATGGTGAAGTGACCGTCGAAGGTGAATTCGTCGGGCGCCTCGAAGGATTCCGCTTTAGCGCGGATAAGGCTGAAACCGGACAAGAGGCCAAGACGCTGCAGCAAGCAGCCATCAAGGCGCTGGCGCCGCAATTCCATCTGCGCGCAGATCGGTTTTATAACGCTCCTGATACCGAGATCGATTTTACCGAACAGGGCGGCCTGATGTGGGGCGAGCACGCGGTGGGCAAGTTGGTCGCCGGGGCTGAGCCGATGAAGCCCTTGGTTGACGTGTTTGTCGACGAAGAGGCCGGGACCGATGTTGCGGAAAAAGTGCGACGCCGTCTGCAGCACTTTATCGATCGTAAAGTGGCCGCTTTGTTTGAGCCGCTTTTGAACCTTAGCCGTGATGAGGAATTGACCGGGCTGGCGCGTGGTTTTGCGTACCGCATTGTTGAAAACATTGGCATTATTCCACGCGGTGACGTGGCCGATGAAGTTAAAGAGTTGGATCAGGATGCACGGGGAGCGCTGCGCAAACACGGTATCCGGTTTGGCCAGTTTACGATATTTATGCCATTGCTGTTGAAGCCAGCGCCAACGCGGTTGCGTTTGGTATTGTGGTCCTTGGCGAATGGTTTGCAGGAGTTTCCCGAAGCGCCACCTCCGGGTTTGGTGACGGTACCTGCTGGTCAGGGCGCGCCGCGTGGGTATCACGCAATGGCGGGTTATCGCGCTGCTGGAGATCGGGCGATCCGGATCGATATGCTGGAACGTCTGGCGGATATGCTGCGTGTGGAAGACAGCCGTGGTGGTTTTGAAGCCAAGGCGGATATGCTGTCGATTACCGGTATGACGCTGGAGCAATTTGGCGATCTCATGCAAGGGCTGGGCTATAAGGCGGAGAAAGGTGAGCGCGCCAAGGTTAAGGTCGCGGCTGAGGCCGCACCCGCTACTGACACTGAGGAAGATGCAGCTAAGACCGTGGAAAGCGCATCGGCTGAGCCTGTTCAAGCGGACGAATCGGTGGAAACATCCGAGGATGTCCCGTCTGCTGTTGAGGGGGAAAGACCCACAGAGGAACCGGTTGCAACTGAGGCAAGCGACAGTGAAGCGGTGGACGCGGCCGAGCCAGAGATGGAAGTGTTCTTCACGTTCACCTGGGCTGGACGTCAAGCCAATCGCGGCCCGCGCCGCGGTGCGCCGCAGGGCCGCCGCGAACAGGGCGGGAACGCACCACGTGGCAAGGGCGCCAAGCCGCAAGGCAAAGGTGGCAAACCAAAGGGCAAAGGCCCACGTCGTGAAAGTGGACCCAAACAATTCCAGTCGCGCCCACCCAAACAAGACAAGATCGACCCGGACAATCCGTTTGCAGCCGCGCTTATGGGGCTGAAAACCAAGGATTGATGGGTGAGTGACCCGGTCGGAAAACTGCGCGTAGACAAATGGCTTTGGCACGCGCGGTTTTTCAAGACCCGTTCGCTTGCCGCCAAGGTGGTTACGGGCGGTCATTTGCGGATAAACGGACAAAAGATTTCAAAGGCCAGCCACGCGGTCAAGTTTGAGGATGTTTTGACGTTTCCGCAGGCCAAACAGGTTCGGGTGGTCAAGGTTCTGGAGCTTGGCGAGCGACGGGGGCCGGCGCCTGAAGCGCAAACATTATACGAAGATTTGACACCAGAGCAGAAATCCGTTCCAAGGGCGCCCGGAGCTGGCGAAAAAGGACGTCCGACCAAGAAGGATCGCCGCAATCTCGTTTCTTTGCGCAGCACCCGCCTTGAAGATTAGGACACGCTGATTTAGCTAGGTCCGCAAACATATGTGGAAAACTGAGCCATGACCTACGTCGTCACTGAAAATTGTGTAGCCTGCAAATACACCGATTGCGTGGAAGTTTGTCCGGTGGACTGTTTCTATGAGGGAGAAAACTTCCTCGTGATTCATCCGGATGAATGCATCGACTGTGGTGTTTGTGAACCGGAATGCCCGGCAGACGCCATTCGACCCGATACCGAGCCGGACATGGAAAAGTGGGTTGAGTTTAATCGCAAATACTCGGAAATCTGGCCGGTGATCATCACCAAGAAGGATCCGCTCCCTGAAGCGGATGAACGTGATGGCGAGCAAGGCAAGATGGACAAGTATTTCTCGGAAGCACCCGGCGAGGGCGGCTGACCCGAAATACCGTGACGTAAGAGCAGAGAATCGATTCGCTCTGCCTTTTCAACAATTTGTGGCGCGGTTTCCGTGTAACATGTTGAAAGTTAAGACGTTAATCACCTGTTGAGGTCGCTGCGCTTTCACCGGCCCTGATTTTGTGTTATACTGCTGTTACAAAGAAAATAACTGCCTGTGAGCCATCCCTGCGCGTTCTGCCAAGGGTGGTTTTTTTGACCGGAAGGTGCCCCGTTTCGGAAACGCTTGTTTCTGCGGCGGTGTTTTTTTTCTGATCTGACGGGACATATCTTAGGAAGTGTGCATGAGCAAAGCCAAGAAGAATGAATTTCGCCCAAACGAATATGTGGTCTATCCGGCCCACGGCGTTGGGCAGATTGTTTCGATCGAGGAACAGGAAGTTGCAGGGATGCAGCTGGAGCTGTTCGTGATCTCGTTTGAGAAAGACAAGATGACCCTGCGGGTGCCAACCAACAAGGCAACCGAGATTGGGATGCGCTCGCTGAGTTCGCCCGACGTGGTGAACCAGGCGATGAAAACGCTTAAGGGTAAAGCCAAGGTCAAGCGGGCCATGTGGTCCCGTCGTGCGCAGGAATATGAACAAAAAATCAACTCGGGCGATTTGATCGCAATTGCCGAAGTGGTCCGCGACCTACATCGCAGTGACGATCAGCGCGAGCAGAGCTATTCCGAACGTCAGCTTTACGAAGCGGCGCTAGAGCGCTTGACCCGTGAAGTTGGTGCTGTGGCCGGAGGTGACGAGGTTGCTGCGGCTAAGCAAATTGGCGATGTGCTGACCTCGCGCGCGCCAGCGGCTGCGTAATCTGATCAGACATCAATTGAATTGGGCCGCTCCTGATTGGGGCGGCCTTTTTTGTTTGTTTTTGAGGTCTTGGCCAAAACGAGGCTTGCCCAATGCGGGGTGGGCGCGGTTATGATATCGCTATGCAGAAGCTGAAGGCAAAACTGACATCTCTTTATCATGGCGACGCGAAAGGGTCGGTTCAGTTTCGTTATGCGCTGATCCTGTTTGACGTTGTAACGATTGGGTTTTTTGTTGCCACGGCGCATCTGGACCAAGGGCTGTGGCTGAATGCAACCAGCCTGACGGTTGGCTTTATCATTCTGGCGGATTTGCTGGCGCGCCTGTGGGTTGCCGAGGATCCGATTTGGCTGTTGCGCCGGGTCTATACAATTGCGGATATTTTGGTGATTCTATCGCTGTTACTGGATCCGTTTTTGACCAGTAATCTGGCCTTTTTGAGGGTGCTTCGGGGCTTGCGGCTGGTGCATTCTTACCGATTGCTGGACGACATGCGACGCGACAGCCGATTTTTTCGTGAACACGAAGACACGGTGATCGCTACGGTGAACCTGTTGGTGTTTGTGATGGTCACAACGCTGGCGGTTCTGGTGTTTTTTCTGGATCGGGAGGCAACGACGACGCCTTATCTGGATGCGCTTTACTTTACGGTCGCGACGCTGACGACCACGGGGTTTGGCGATATCACGCTGAACACACCTGCAGGCAAGGCGTTTTCGGTGGTCGTCATGGTGGTTGGGGTCACGTTGTTTGTGCAGCTGGCGCGCGCGATATTAAAGCCGAGGAAGGCACAGTGCGAGTGCGCGAAATGTGGGCTGCTGCGGCATGATTTGGATGCGGTACATTGCAAGCATTGTGGTGAGGTAATCCATATCGAAACTGAAGGGCTTTAGCCGCTAAAGACGGTCAACGCAAACAGCAGTGTAACTTCCGTGATTTGTTGCGTTGCACCAAGGACATCGCCGGTTTGGCCACCGATTTTGTTGCGCGCGATAGCGGCGCATGTGACGGCAGTCAGGCCAGCCAATGTCGCGAGCCAGAGCCCGCTGAGCCCCGTTAAGACCAGCGCGCAGAGCACAGCAACGGCCGCAGCGAGGGTTGCTGTTGCGCGCTGCGGGCGCCCTTGGGATTGGCTGAGGCCGGTGTTGCGGGCATTTGGCAGCGCCGACATCAATACAGGCATTGTTGCGCGCGACAGTAGGGCGATGGCGATGAGGCCCCAAAGCCAGTTCTGACTGCTCAGGATGAGGGTGAGCGTCCCCCAGCGTGCCGCGAGTGAAAGGCACATTGCAATAACGCCATACGCGCCGATGTGACTGTCCTTCATAATCTCGAGGCGGCGGGCCGGTTCCCAGCCGCCCCAGAACCCGTCGGCACAATCGGCGAGGCCATCTTCGTGCATGGCCCCACACAGGACGACCGATGCGGAGAGCCAGATCAGTGCCGCGAGAGACGGGGCCAATCCAAGGGCAAGAGCGCCAGCGGTCGGCGCGGCGGCGATTGCGGCTATGGCGACCCCGGCGAGCGGATAGGCCCAGGCAGCGCGCGCGCCACGTGTGAAGTCGGCCCGAACCGGAAGGCGCGAAAGCAATGCGATAGCCGTCAGAATATCGCCGGGACGGATAAGGGCGTCGTTGTTGGACATGGCTGCGTCTTTTTCCTGCCTTGCCGAGCGTTGGCATTCAGGTAAACAGCGATGGACTTGAGAGATCAACAGGAGCTTGGACATGGCCGCTGAATTTTCTACCCTTGAGGCATTTCGAAAAGTGCTGGCAGAGGCGCCCGGGACCGATCAGGATGCCGTGCAGCAAGCCGAAGAACGCAACGGTCAATTGACCAAGCCTCCGGGCGCGTTGGGCCGGTTGGAAGACATGGCGATCTGGTACGCAGGCTGGCGTGGAACGGCGCGGCCCGAAATCGCATCGCCGCAGGTGATCGTGTTTGCCGGGAACCATGGAGTGACGGCACAAGGGGTTTCGGCCTTTCCGGCGGAAGTTACTGAACAAATGGTGCTGAACTTTCAGCATGGCGGTGCGGCGATCAATCAGTTGAGCCGCGCGGCGGGTGCAACGCTGGATGTTCATGCGTTGTCGCTGGAAACGCCCACTGCTGATTTTACGCATGCGCCCGCGATGAGCGAAAAAGAGGTGGTCGCGGCATTGGCAACTGGCTGGAATGCCGTGAAGGCTGACACGGATCTGCTGGTTGTGGGCGAAATGGGCATTGGCAACACGACCTCGGCCGCAGCCATTGCACATGCCCTTTATGGCGGCGCGGCAGATGACTGGGTTGGCCGTGGCACGGGTGTTGACGATGCCGGTTTGGCCAACAAGGCGCGCGTGGTGCGCGAAGGAGTGGCATTGCACGAGGGTGCGGATGCGTTGAACGTGCTGCGCTGTCTTGGTGGACGCGAGTTGGCGGCAATGGCAGGAGCGATTGGGCGTGCGCGCTATCTGCGTATTCCGGTAATATTGGATGGGTTTATCTGTTCTGCGGCTGCGGCGACTTTGGCTGAGGCCGTGCCCGGCGCGCTGGATCACGCCATCGCGGGCCATGCCAGTGCCGAGGCGGCACATGGCGCTGTGTTGGACAGGCTAGGCAAAGAACCCTTGTTGTCGCTGAACATGCGATTGGGCGAAGCCTCGGGCGGGGCGGTGGCGATCAATGTGCTAAAGGCAGCGGTAGCCTGCCATTCGGGCATGGCCACCTTTGCCGAGGCGGGCGTGTCAGACGTCTAAGCGCTTTTTTTGGTGTTTTCTTCGGTCTGAGCGAGAAGCCGGGCTTCAAGCTCGGTTTCCAGCTCTTTCGCGCGTTCGATATAGGCCTTGTTTTTGGCGACGGGGACATCCTCACGCCAAAGTTCGGCAAGCTCTTGAACTGAATAGCGGTCGTGTCGATAGAATATGTGCTCGGCCTGTGCAGCTTCGTATTCTGAAAGGCCGACATTTTCGAGAACGTAGCGACCTGCCCGCAAGGAGCTGTCGAACATTTCGCGGACAATGTCGTTGGCGCCGGCCTGATAGAGGCGGAACACCTGACCGCGGTCATAAGCCCGCGCCACGATGTGCAGGTCAGGGCGCTCGCGTCGTGCATAAGCGACGAGTTTTAGTGATGCCTCGCGATCGTCCATCGCGACAACTAGCACTTTGGCTTCGCCTAATCCTGCGGCGTGCAGCATTTCCGGGCGGGTCGGGTCGCCAAAGAACCCTTTGACCCCAAACTGGCGCATCATTTCTATGGTGCGCATGTCGTGGTCCAGAACCACGGTCTGGAAACCGGCGGATCGCACCAGCCTGTTAACGATCTGACCAAAGCGACCAATTCCGGCTATTATTACTGTGCCGCGCTCGTCAACTTCGTCTTCTTCGTGCTGTTCATCGTCGGTCTGGTCTGACGCGTATTTCGACAATAGATCATAGAGAATAAACAGCGCCGGGGTGATAAGCATTGTCAGGGCCACGACAAGCAAAAGACGCTCGGAGGCCCAGAGCGGTAGCACGTTTTGCTGGGTTGAAAACGAAATCAGTACAAAGCCGAATTCACCGGCCTGAGCAAGGCTGAGCGTGAACAGCATCAGGTTGCGTTTTCGCAGACCGAAGGCTCGACCAAGGAAAAATAGAATAGTTGCCTTGAGTGCAATCAGGCCAACAGCAAGGCCGATGATTTGGCCGGGCGAGCGGGCCAGAACAGCAAAGTCGATCTGTGCGCCAACGGTGATAAAGAACAGGCCGAGCAAGAGGCCCTTGAACGGTTCGATATCGCTTTCAAGTTCATGTCGGAATTCGGAGTTGGCCAGCAACATGCCCGCCAGAAATGTGCCAAGCGCCGGTGACAGGCCGACGAGAATCATGAGAAAGGCAATGCCTACAACGATCAGCAGTGCAAGTGCGGTGTACATCTCAGGCAAACGGGCAGCGTGAATGAAGCGAAAGACCGGGCGGGTGAGATACATACCACCGATAACAATGGCCCCAACAACGCCGATTGTTACCAGCGTCACACCCCATCCGGGCAGACCCTCGACCAGCGACAACGTGTGTTCGCCGTGATGTGCTGCTGTTTCCTTGTGGATTGATCCGTCACTGGCGATCTCAAACAACTCGGGCATGGCAAAAAGCGGCAAGATGGCGAGCATCGGGATGACGGCGATGTCCTGCGTCAAAAGGACTGAAAAAGCCGAGCGCCCACCGCCAGTTTGCATCAGACCCTTTTCCGACAGAGTTTGCAGAACGATGGCGGTGGAGGACAGTGCAAAGATCATACCCACAGCGATGGCCGTATTCAGGTGCATTCCCATCAACATTGCCGCGACGACGACCGCCCCGCCGGTCAGGCCAATTTGTAACCCACCCAGCCCGATCAGCTTGTGTCGCATGGCCCAAAGCGCGCGTGGATCAAGTTCCAGCCCGATCAAAAACAGCATCATCACAACGCCAAATTCCGCCACGTGCAACAGGTCTTCGGTCTCGTTGGAGCCGACGAGGCCGAGAATAGGACCGATAAGGATCCCAGCGGCGAGGTACCCAAGGACCGACCCAAGGCCCAGCCGCGCAGCGATTGGCACTGCGATAACCGCAGTCAGCAGGAAGATTGTCGCCTGATAGAGGATATTTTCCATGTTCTGTCCTGTCCTGACCTTCTAGGTCGGCAATGGTGCGTCGCGCTTGAGTTGGTCCATGACAATTTGGCTTTGCACCCGGCTCACGGCTGAGTGGGGCAAAAGGATTTCATGTATCAAGCGGTTTAATGCATTTAGGTCGCCACAATATACACGTAGCAGGTAATCGGCATCACCTGTTAGCGTCCACGCGCTCACGACTTCGGGGCGCGTGGAGATCAAGGTCGAAAAACTTTGCGCCTGTTCGGGGCCATGGGTGCCAAGCTGAACCTGAACAAATGCCTGTACATGCAGACCAACCTTGTCCGGGTCGAGGCGTGCGGCATACCCTTGGATATACCCTTCGGACTCGAGCCGTTGTCGACGGCGCCCGATCTGGCTGGGCGACAGGTTGAGAATCTCGGACAGTTCCTGAGCTGTGAGATGCGCATTTTTTTGAAGCGCCGAGAGCAGGCGGGTATCTGTTTGATCAAGCACGTGCGTAAACCTTGCGTGTCTTGCGGGAATTTCGCTCACCATACGCATTCTTACAGCGAAACGCACGGCAGTTTGCGGAAAAATAGCGTAGCTGAGCACGTATTTTATCCTTAGCGAACAAAATACAGACATTCCCTTAACAGGAGACGCGATATGGGCCCTTTCCCGCATGATGCGCCACGTGCCGAGATCTCGGATTATAACCCTGCTGGCACGGACGGATTCGAATTTGTTGAATTTGCCCATCCCGAGCCGCAAGAGCTGCGCGATTTGTTCGCGCGTATGGGGTTTGCACATGTAGCAAATCACAAGACCAAGGCGATTGAGTTGTGGCAACAAGGCGATGTGACCTATGTTCTGAATAATGAGCCGGGCAGCTTTGCAATGCGGTTTGTTGACGAGCACGGGCCCTGTGCGCCGTCAATGGGATGGCGAGTTGTTGATGCGCAAAAGGCCTATGACCATGCAGTCTCAAAAGGCGCAGTTCCTTACGACGCGGCGGACAAAACGCTGGATTGGCCTGCGATTGAGGGGATCGGCGGTAGCTTGATCTATTTCACCGATCAGTATTTTGACACATCGCCGTACAATAACGAATTTGATTGGTTGGTGACGTCCAAACCGCAGGGCGATGGGTTTTACTATCTCGATCACCTGACACACAATGTGTTCAAGGGGAACATGGATAAGTGGTTCAAGTTCTACGGCGATCTATTCAATTTTCGCGAGATCCGCTTTTTTGACATCGAAGGAAAATTCACAGGATTGCTGAGTCGAGCGCTGACGTCGCCTTGTGGGAAAATCCGGATTCCGATCAACGAGGATCGCGGCGAAACCGGGCAGATTGTGGCCTACCTCAAGAAATACAAAGGCGAGGGAATTCAGCATATCGCAGTCGGTTCAGACGATATCTATGCATCTACAGACGCAATTGCGGAAAAAGGGCTGAAGTTTATGCCGGGGCCGAATGAAGCCTACTACAAGCTTAGTTACGAGCGTGTCGCAGGCCATGACGAACCCATGGAGCGCATGATGAAGCACGGGATACTGATTGACGGCGAAGGTGTTGTTGATGGTGGTGAGACGAAAATCCTGTTGCAGATATTCTCCAAAACAGTAATCGGCCCGATCTTTTTTGAGTTTATTCAGCGCAAAGGGGATGACGGTTTTGGCGAGGGGAACTTTAAGGCGCTGTTTGAATCGATTGAGCGCGAGCAGATCGAAAACGGCGAGTTGAGTGCTGCGGAATAACAAGCCGGTCCAACCGGAGGGAGGAAGCGCCGTGCAGCCGTTGGTTGCGCGGCGTTTTTGTATGTGGTGGAGCACATTTGTAAAACCGATGGGCCAATTATCGTGTAATCGCCGTGGCGGCCGTTTTAAGGGTGGTCAAGAGATCAGCTCTTAGGCATCTTCAGAACAAAGTTCTTGCCTGACTTAATATAGCGCAATTCCTGTTCGCCAATCGCGGCGACCTTGCCGCCATCGATGCGATCACCCACTTGAACCTTTTTGTAGCGCCCACTGGCCAGCCGGACCAAGGCGCGGCGATTGGAACTCGTTCCGTAGACGCCGATCAGGTTGATCCGGTTGAGATTGATTGCATTCTGGATGGTTGCCTGACGTGCGACCGACGCGGTGGACGGTATTTTGGGGGTAAGCGTCGCTGCCGCAGGTACAGCGACGACTGGCTCAGACGGTTTTGAGCGCTGAGCAAGCTGTGCGATATTAGACGGGCGTTGACGCGGCCGAACGGATGTCAGCACCGCAAGTTCCGTCGCGGTGGTGTCTGCCTCGGCCTCTTCTTTTTCCAAAAGCGGTCGCACGTTGGGCCGCAGGCTTGCCAACTCTTGCCGGGACAAGCCCCCAAGCGTAGCACGTTGATTGCTTTCGATCAGGTCGGTAGGTCGGATTTGCGGGCGAATGGCCGCAATGCGAAGTTCATCATCACGAGACAGCGCACGGCCTTCGGTTTCACTGCGGTCCGGCAGGCTGGGTGGAAGAACAACGGGACGGCCAAGAAATACCATTACACCTTCGGGATTGAGTGTGCCTTGAGCAGACGCTGTCACGACGCCGCGGTCATCAAGGTCAAAAGTGGATCCCGGCGCGACAGGGTTCAACAGGCTCGTCATGGCCTGATCGCTGAGCAGGCTGTCAATGGACGGCAAAGCAACCGCATCAAAGGCGGTTACGACGCGGTCAATTGAAGTGACATAGATGTCTTCGGTGCCTTGCGATGTTGGGGTTTCTGGCGGCAAAGGCGCCAGTTGCCAGATGCCTGTCACTGCATATCTAGCTTCGGCTTCGGTATCAGAAAGCAGTGCAGTCGGCGCGTCATTGGCCAATGCCTCTGCTTCGGCACTGTCTGTGATGTCGGCATTTTCAGAGGGTGTGGTCGCTTCCACATTAAGTGCCTCAGCCTCCGCAAGTGGCTGCACAAGCTCTGATGGCTCCGTTAGTTTGACGACATCGGAATTAGTCTGGCGGGAAGGTTCGTTTTGGAACGCCGTATCAGGTGCAACTGTTGGGATGATGGGCTGATCAGGGACAACCGCAGCCTCAGGTTCGAGCAGCACAATCTGCGAACTGTCATCTTTTTTGAACAACCCTGCAACGCCGTCTTCTAGAAATACAGTTGCCCAGAGCGCAACGGCCGCAAAAAAGATCAGGAGCACAATTGTCATGATCAGCCCGAGATAGCGCGGCTTGCCGCCTATCTGTTGCTCGGAGCGCGCGCCGAAGACCGTCAGTCGCTGTTTTTCGGATGCGGTCTTGTGTTTCGCGTCTTTGGAGGAACCGCCATTTTTCCTCGGCCTTGGCGGGGATTTTGACGCGCCTCTACGGCTAAAGAATGAGCTGTCAGGTATGTCAGTCGGCTCGTCAGAGCTTGCCGGCGGCGCTTCCTCATGGTCCGGGAGGGGACCGGCATCATGTTTCAAACCCGCGGCGACGCGGGCAGGATCAAAGCGAACCGACCGTTCCGCTGTCAGACTGCCAGAGTCGGGTATGTTTGGTGCGTTTGCACCTGTTGAGGTTCGAGTCGTCCCGCTCAAGGATGCGGAGGGCGCCGGGGCGGGTGTGTCGCGCCGGGCGCGAATAGAGGCGAATGAGACAGGTGCCTCGGGAACTGGATCCTCTGCGCGGTCAGCGCGCGTGCTGGCCACTTCGGGCGAAGCATCCGTGTCGGGAACAGGCTTGGCCGGCTCTGTGTTTGATTTCTCAGGTGTTTGCGGTCGTGGCGCGGGCGTTTCGGGTAGGGGGAGCGGCCCGCTGGCGACAATGCTAATTGGCGTCGTGTCAATTTCAATCGGGGTGCCGTTAAGCAGTTTGGTTGCTGTCGCTGTGGGGCCGAAATTTGGTGCTGCTGCGAATGTGTCGGCCGCGGGGATTGCCGTGAAGATAACCGGGTTGAAAGCGTGCTCATTTGCAAATGAGAGCGCTTCGTCCAGCGTCTCGCGTGCGACTGCTGCAACTTGTGTTGTGCGCCCATTCGCAAGCAGGTCGTAGCGCAGTTCATGAGCCTTGTAGGGCGTTGCTTCTTCCAGAGCTTGAACAGCTGCATCGCGACGCTTAGCCTCGCGGATGCGTCCGGTGTCAAGCGACAGGTATTTTATCTGCTCATTAGGGACAACGACGGCTGTGGTGAATAGACCTTGGGCAAGCTCTTCGCCTTGCTGGCGTAGTTTGGCCAATTCACCCGACAGATCCTCTGAATCCAGTGCGACCTCACCCAATAGGTGCCAGCCTTCAGCCACGCGGTAAAGCAGGCTGATCCCTTCAAAAGAAAGCGAAAGCGCAAAATTCGGTTTCATTAGTCGGCTCTAGCATTCGAACGAGGCAGATTGGAGTCTTCTGCGGGCTACGAAGAGATTTATAGCAAGTTATTGCCAATTGGGAAGAAAAAGCCTGTGGGGTGCTGGTCGAAACATGGGTGAGAACTACATGTTGGGGTGTATGCTCCGAAAAAAGGAGGAATTGCATGCGGTTTGGTATGGTGATGGTGTTGCTGATGGCGATGACTGGGACGGCCTATGCAGAGCAGGGCCGAATAACAATGAATGGAACTGGAACGGTGTATGCCGAACCGGATATGGCTGTGGTGACGGTAGGTGCGACGCATCAGGCCAAGTCGGCCAAGGCCGCCATGGATCAGGTGAGCGGGACGGTGGAGAAGATCCTCGTGACATTGTCTGCATCCGGAGTTGAGCCGCGGGATATGCAGACCAGCGGTATCCGGCTTGATCCAGTGCGGGATCACCGCAGTTATGATGACGGTGGGCCAAGGTTGGTTGGGTTCAGTGCGTCCAACCAAGTCAGCGTTCGCGTGCGGGATCTGGATAATCTGGGCGAAATTCTTGGGGATCTGGTGGCCGTTGGGGCCAATGATGTGAACGGTGTCAGATTTGATGTGCGCGAGCCGCGCAATATGCAGGATGAGGCACGTAAACTGGCTGTGGTTGACGCGCGTGCCAAGGCTGAGCTGTATGCAGAGGCCGCAGGGGTTCGTCTGGGCAGGATCGTGTCAATTTCCGAGAGCGGTGGCAGCAGGCCACGCCCTGAGATGATGCGTGCCGCATCAATGGCAGATTCTGCGGCCGTACCGGTTGCGGCAGGCGAACTGGCGTTGGAAGCGCAGGTACAGATTGTTTGGGAATTGGCCGAGTAGTCGGCGAGTAGTGGGGCGTGGATCAGCCTCGCCCCACTGAACTTAAAGATCAGGAATGCGCTGTGTTCAGCGCCTGATCAAGATCTGCGATCAAGTCTTCTGAGTTTTCGATCCCAATTGAAATGCGCACGACATTTGGCCCCGCTCCCGCGGCCTCTTGCTGCTCTGGTGTCAATTGGCGATGAGTTGTGGAGGCTGAGTGGATCACCAGCGACCGCGCGTCGCCCAGGTTGGCTACGTGGCTGAAGATTTCGAGGCTATCCACAAACTTCACGCAGGCCTCATAGCCACCTTTTAGGGCAACGGTGAACAAGCCACCGGCGCCTTTGGGGCACACTTTGGCGACGCGCTCGTAATACGGAGATGAGGGCAGGCCCGCGTAGGTAACGTAGTCCACCAGATCGTGAGACTCGAGCCAGCCCGCGACGGTTTTGGCGTTTTCCACGTGGCGCTCCATACGCAGCGACAGAGTTTCGATGCCCATCAGCGTATAATGTGCGGCTTGGGGATTCATGGTCATGCCAAGGTCGCGCAGGCCAATGGCGATGCCGTGGAATGTGAACGCAAGTGGACCGAACGTTTCGTGGAATTTGAGGCCGTGATAGGCAGGTTCTGCTTCGCTGAGCGACGGGAATTTATCATTCGCGGACCAGTCGAATTTGCCGGAATCCACGATGCAGCCACCGGTGACAGTGCCGTTGCCGGTCAGGTACTTTGTTGTGGAGTGCACAACCAGCGTCGCGCCGAGGCTAATGGGGTTACACAGGTACGGTGTGGCCGAGGTATTGTCGACGATCAGCGGGACACCCGCACCATCGGCGATACCAGCGAGCGCTTCGATATCTGTGATGTAGCCACCTGGATTGGCAATGGATTCGCAGAACACCACGCGCGTGTTTTCATCAATGGCGTCTTTGACGGCGTCGAGATCGTCGGTGTCGACAAATTTTGCCGACCAGCCAAACCGTTTTATGGTCTGGCTGAACTGGGTAACGGTGCCGCCATATAGCCGGGTCGAGGCCACAACGTTGCATCCCGGCTGCATCAACGGGAACAGGGCCATGATTTGCGCCGCGTGCCCTGAGGAACAGCAGACTGCGCCAACGCCGCCTTCGAGCGTTGCGATGCGTTCTTGCAGCACGGCGACGGTTGGATTGGTTAGGCGGGAATAGATGTAGCCAACTTCCTGAAGGTTGAAGAGGGCGGCGGCGTGCTCTGCATCGCGGAACACATACGCGGTGGATTGATAGATGGGGGTCTGGCGTGCGCCAGTGGCCGGATCTGGCCGCGCTCCTGCGTGAATTTGTAGTGTGTCAAAGCCGTATGTGGGGCCGTCGGACATATGGAAACCTCCTCTGAAAAATGTGTTGGACACAGTGTTAGGGGCAGGCAGGGCAGGGTGCAACGGCCTGAGAGGTGGTTTCCACCATAAATGTCAGTAGGCGTGTGGACGTCCGTCCCAGGTTTCAAAGCAACCTGTGGTGTCGAGCGAAAGTATTTCAAAACGTTCGCTGAGACCATTGGCAGCTTCTTTAACCGAGATGTCGGCCTGTTCGCCGCCCATGTCAGTGCGGACCCAACCGGGGTGGTAGATTCCCACAGCGATGCCGATATGGTGCAAGTCAGCAGCGAGGTTTCGGCCCAGATTAAGCGCAGCTGCCTTGGATGAGCGGTATATGTATGATCCCCCCGGTGCGCGTTCCTGTGACGCCATTTGCGACGAAATGATCGCGATGCGGGGCACGTGGCCAAGTTGCAGATTGGGCAAGAGTGCCTGAACCGTCAGGAACACGCCTGTGACGTTCGCGGCAAAGGACGCCGCCCACATGTCGGCTGGGTAGCCATCGGCAAGGTTCTGTCCCCTGTCGAGGTAGACACCCGCATTGCAGACCAAAAGGTCAATCGGGCGGCTGTCTAAACGCTGTGCCAGCTGTGACTGGCTGGCGAAATCGGTGACGTCGAGTTGCTCGAATTCACCACCGGCGCGCGATGTGCCGGTAACGTCGTACCCTTTGGCACGCAGTGTCTGATCAAGGGCTTGGCCAATGCCACGATTGGCGCCGGTGATAAGTGCGTGCATTAGGAGTGTCCTGTCAGTTGGTTTTACGACCGATGTTGAAGGGGAGAGGGGCGACGGGCACGCCGTCTTCGATAAGGGCTTTTGCTTCGTCCAGCTTGGCTTCGCCGTAGATCGATCGTTCGGGTGCGGTGCCTTCGTGCATGGCTCGGGCCTCGGAGGCAAAATCTTTGCCGACATAGTCGGAGTTTTCCTGAACCTTGCGGCGTATGTCGGCCAGCGCCTGTTCGGTGGGGCTGGCTGGGGCAGAAAGGGGGCGATCGGCTGGCGCTTGCGCGGCTTGCTCTGTATCGGGACGTTTTGCGGCGGCATTCCGTGCTGGTCGCACGCGCGGTGCCATCATGGCTTTTGCGATGTCGCCATTACCGCAGATCGCACAGACGACCATTCCGGCCTTGTGCAGTTTTTCATACGCGTCCGCAGACTGAAACCAGCTGTCAAACCGGTGGTCGTTGGCGCATTTGAGAGTGTAGTTGATCATACGAAGTCTTAACCTTGTTGCCGCCCGTTATGGCGGCATGGCTTGGGTGTATCAAGTTAATCCCGGTGACAGACGTGTTCAAGCGCGACTAGCGCAGCAATTGCGCATCAAAGCGGCGAATGATCTTGGCAAGTTCGGTGTTTTCGATACGCGCGGCGGCCCTTTTCGGGCGCAGCCATTTGCGTTTGCGCTGTCCTCGCTCTGGAAAGCTGTTGGCGAGTTTGCGCACTTCGATCGGGAACAGCAGCACGGTGCAAATTTTTGTGCGGCCGTTTTTGCGTAGTTTGGGGTAGGAATAGACGCCTATACAGTGCTTTGAGGCCGTGCCTCGCACGCCGGCTTCCTCCCATGCTTCGGTGGCGGCAGCCTTGTGCGGTTTTAATGCGGTAATGGGCCAGCCTTTGGGGACAATCCAACGATGCGTACGCCGTGATGTGATTAGAAGAACCTGTGTTTTGCCATCTACAATGCGAAAAGGCACGGCCCCGTATTGCAGGTGTTTGCCGTTCTTTTTTCCAGCCGCCTTAATCATGGCGGCGATATCGGCGGGATGTTGCAAACCCATAGGTGAGCCCCGTCTGGTTAACTGCTCTTTTCACTAGTCTAGCAAGTGGGGGGCGCAGTTGAAAGTGCGTCCCTCAATATTCACCCGGAGCGTTTCACCTAGGACAAGGCCATTGCACGAGTTTGAAAGGCGACAAATGCCTGAGCCACACCCTGTGCAGAGAGGCGCAGCAGGCGTTCGCCATCCTCAGGGGTGGCAAGCGCAGAGTGAGAGCCGACCCGCCCGTCGGGAAACTGGGCGCGGTGTTGATCCGTAGGGCCGTGGCGGTCACCGCTGTGATCGCGAATATACTCGGCGCTGAGGGGTGCAGGCGGAGAGGCCGCCTCGTTTTCAGGCAGGACACCTTGCAGATGTTGAGTGATGGCAACTTCGGAGGGTGTGGCGTGCATGCCTTCCCAACTGCCATAGAGGTTTTGGCGCAGGGCGTTTACCTCGTCTGGTTCCCACCAGCTGAGGATGTGCATCCGGGCTTCGTTTTCTGATGCAATGGCGCGCAACGGTTCGAGATTTGCGCCATGACCGTTGACGACAAAGACCCCGACGAACCCTTGGTCCAGCAATCCGCTCACGATCTCGCGCGCCATTGCTTCGAACAGCGTGGGCGAGAGGGACACGGTGCCGGGAAACCCGGTGTTGAAGGGGGCGGGTGTGTAGGCAAGGGGCGGCGCAACAATTGCGTTGCAGAGATGCGCAGTCTCCAATGCGACCGCTTCAGCACAGGTGGTGTCAGTGCCAATACGCCCCATCGGTCCATGCTGTTCTGTTGAGCCAGTGGGCAGAATAACAGCCGCCCGCTGATCGATGCGGTCCTGAACCTGATACCAGGTCATATCTGCAAGCTTCATTGTTTTGCGACACGCCCCTAAAAGGAATGGTTTAAGCGCCACTTGTGCACCAGAACTTTGTTCAGGGCCAAGTGAATCTTGCGCCGCTGACCATTTGTCTGGTGGCCGATGGATTCCAGACGAAAGCGTTTGGTAAAAAGAAAACGCCCGGCCGTTGACAAGACCGGGCGTTGCTGTCGTTAGTGATTGGTGGGATTAAAGGCCCCACTTTTCCTTGTTTGCGTCAAAGAATCCTTGAGCAGTTTTCACCTTGACCCAATTGTTCACGTAGTTGATCCAAACCTGATCGGTTTGCGGAAGCAACATTGCAATTGGAGAAGGCGAACGCGGTCCCGCGTTTTTCACACGTACAATGGGGAATTTGGCTTCGAGTGTTGACCCCTCGATGTTTGAGGTGATGAAGACATCCGCGCGACCGGCGAGAACTTCTTGAAAACCGCGCGCCGGGGCTTCGACGACTTTGATATCGGCGTTGGGGAACCATTCGCGCACGTATTTCTCGAAAGTTGTGCCAAGTGTTGTCGCCACTCTGACGCCGGGCTGGTTGATCGAGTCATACCCGTCAAAATCGTTGAACTGTTCCTTTGTCGTGAAGGGGAAAAGTTCGACCGAGATATAGCTTTCGGAAAAGCCTGCGACCTTCATTCTTGCAGGGGAGATCGACGCAGAACCGGTCATGTGGTATTTGCCGGCAACAACACCATTTACGAGTGTTTTCCAGTCGGTTGGTACGAACTCAACTTCAACGCCGAGGTCAGAGGCCAGCTCGGTCATAATGTCGATATCGAACCCCTTGTAGCTGTTGGTGGCCGGATCGCGTAGCGACATCGGATTCCAATCGCCGGTTGTGCCTACCTTGAGAACCCCAGTGTCCAGTATCTCGTTCAAGGCGGATTGGGCATGCGCTGCACCAGTTAGCGCTAGGCTAACCGCTGCAACTGCGGCGACTTTCATCAGGTTTCTCATCATGTGCTCCGTGTTGGTATTCTTGTGATTGATCGCTGCCATATTGGCCTTGATTTAAAAGTTAAGACAAGAATAACCTCACGAACTGACCTAACCGTGAAGCAATCAGGGACTGGAGAGCGAATGTCACAGGCCGCGATCGAGATGATCGGCGTGAACAAATGGTTCGACACATTTCACGTTCTCAAAAATATCGACCTGAAGGTTGGCAGCGGCGAAAAGGTAGTGATTTGCGGGCCGTCCGGGTCGGGTAAGTCCACAGTCGTGCGATGCATTAACAAACTGGAAAAACATCAAGAAGGAATCATTCGTCTGGGTGGGGTCGAATTGACAAATGATCCAAAGTCAGTGGAAGCGATCCGTTCAGAAGTTGGAATGGTTTTCCAGCAATTCAATCTGTTTCCGCATCTGAGTGTGTTAGAAAATCTGACCCTTGGACCCATAAAAGCAAGGGGTTTGAGCCGCAAGGACGCAGAAGAACGAGCGCGCCACTACCTTGAGCGCGTCCGCATCCCAGATCAGGCGGACAAGCGTCCCGCGCAGCTTTCTGGTGGACAACAACAACGTGTGGCTATTGCCAGATCATTGTGTATGGAACCCAAAGTGTTGCTGTTTGATGAACCGACATCGGCACTTGACCCAGAGATGATTTCTGAAGTGTTGGACGTAATGGTTTCCTTGGCAGAGGATGGCATGACCATGGTAGTTGTCACGCACGAGATGGGCTTTGCCCGCAAGGTGGCCGACAAAATGGTGTTCATGGATGCAGGCGAGATTGTCGAACAGGGCCCACCTGAACATTTTTTCACCAAACCAAAATCAGAACGTTGCCGGACTTTCCTGTCTCAGATCTTGCAGCATTGAGGGCAGATTCATGAAAAGAACCGTCTTTATGTTGTTGCCGTTATTGGTTTTGGCGGGCTGTTCTTCCTCATCTACGTGGGGCTGGTATGTGATTGATCCGAGGTCCGAGACTGGATGGATCAATGTGAAGTTCCTGTTGTCGGGTATGGGCGATACCATCCTGATTTCAGTGATTGCCGCCGTGATTTCGATTGCTTTGGGGCTGCTGGTTGCCTTGCCCGGTCTGTCGACCAAGCGTGGTTGGCGCATCGTGAACAGGGTTTATGTAGAACTTGTCCGGTCCATTCCGTTGCTGCCCATGTTGTTTTGGGTGTTTTATGGGCTGCCGATCATTTTCCGCTCAATGGGAATTAACGTTCCCATCGACCCGTTCTGGGGCGCGATTATCACCTTGGCCTTGTCTGATAGCGCGTTCACCGCCGAGATTTATCGTGCTGGCATTCAGTCGATTGCCAAAGGGCAAAGTGAGGCCGCCCAGACTGTGGGTCTGAACTACTTTCAGACCATGCGTTATGTGATCTTGCCTCAGGCGATCCGGCGCATTCTGCCGCCTCTGGCAAACCAGTTTATCTATATCGTCAAGATGAGCGCTTTTGCGTCGGTGATTGGGATGCAGGAGCTGACCCGGCGGGCAAATGAGCTGGTGGTCACCGAATACCGACCGCTGGAAATTTATACTCTGCTAGTACTGGAATATCTGGTCCTTGTGTTGATCATCAGCGCCGGTGTTCGTTGGTTAGAGCGAAGGATGGGGGCCGATGAGCGCCAATAAGGAGCCGAATATGGACTGGAATAGATTCATGGCCGAAGCCGAGGCCGACATAGACTCGTTTTCTAAAGAGGTGCCTGAAACGGTCAAAGGTTTTGGTGTAATGGGCAAGGCGGCCAAGGCCAATGGCGCGCTTAGCGAAAAAACCAAAGAATTCATGGCGTTGGGAATTGCCATTGCGACCCGGTGTGAGAGTTGCATCGGGTTTCACATGCGCTCTTTGGTGCGGCTGGGGGCCACCCGCGAGGAGGTGTGCGAGGCTCTGGCCATGGCAACCTATATGGGTGGTGGACCGTCCTACGCCTATAGCGCAAAGGCACTTAAAGCATTTGACACGTTCTCTCAGTAGACGCCGGAATGGTTGGCCGGGCAGAGGCTCTCTGTTGTCTAGAGTATCTTAAAAAAACGGGCAGAAGTCTGCGCCTCTGCCCAATTGTTTTTGCGTAATTATTCCGCCGCTTGAGTATCGCCAGATTTCTCGCGCAGCCCATCACGGTAAAGTGCCTTGCCTAACGAAATGCACATGAGCCCCATAACCATTGTAAAGGGCAATGCGCCGATGATCATGGCATTGCGCAGCGCATCCATCGGGTTGTTGTCGCCCGCGGCCATCAATAGCGCACCGATGACAGCCGTGAGGATGACGCCCCAGATGATCTTGTGTTTGTTGCCAACTTCCTGATCGCCGCCAGACATGATTGTGTTCATGACGAGAATACCGGAGTCAGCTGACGTGACGAGGAAGGTCATAATCAACACAACACACATGATGGTGATTGCCGATAAGAACCCGCCTGAGATCATCTCGCCCAAGGTCACAAAGAGCTTGGCTGTGTTTGACGCACCAATAATGGTGCCTTCGGCGCCACCTGTCAGTTCTAGGTCAATCGCAGTGCCGCCCAATATGGTCATCCAGGCAAAACAAACCAGCGCAGGCGCGAAGACACAACCGACGATAAACTCACGCACCGTGCGACCACGCGAGATACGCGCGAGGAAGAGGCCAACAAACGGTGAGAATGCAATCCACCAGGCCCAGTAAAACGTTGTCCAACCAGCTTGCCAGCCGAATTGTCGCCCCTGCTCTCCGGCTGCGTAGGCGGCTTGAAGAACTTCGTCGGGCAACGCCGCCGCGTCCCCTTCTAGACCTGAACGGAATCCGTCAAACGACCCCCAAGCATTTGTCGCACCACCTCGCAACGCATCCGCAAATGGAGCAGCCTCTGCGGGCAGTCCGGCGGCGAAATCAGCCGCCGCTTGCGGGCTATATGCCGCAAAGCTGAGCGACAGAAAGTTCAGGATATAATCAACCATCGCAGAGGCATAAGTTGTCATCGCGAACAGGAACGACCCGAATACCACGAAGGTCATAAGCAGGATCAGGGACAGCACCAAATTGAGGTTTGAGAGGTATTTCACACCACGTCCCACACCAGATACCGCCGAAATGATCGAAAGACCCATAATAACCACAAGCCCGGATATCAGGCCAACAGTACCTGGAGCGGGTGTGTCACCCGACATATCCATCATCCAGTCCATGCCCGTGATCGCATAAAGGCCATCGATGAACTGGGAAACGCCATAACCGATGGTTACGGAAACACCGAGAATGGTTGCGACTACTCCTAGAACATCAACGATGTGCCCAAGTATGCCATTCATCAGCTTGCCAAAGAGCGGCGTCAGTGCTGAGCGAATGGTCAGCGGCATGCCACGCGTGTACGCATAATAGGCAAGCGACAGCCCCGTAACCACATAGATTGCCCAAGCGTGGAATCCATAGTGCAGATATGTGTAGCGGTATGCCGGCTTCAATGCGCCTTCGGTATTTGGCTCCACGCTGCCCGCAAGCACCATAGGGTTGGATCCCCAAAGGCCGAGTGGTTCTGCCGTGGCAAACACCATGAGGCCGACACCAAGACCTGCGCCGAACATCATGGAAAACCAAGAAAAGTTGGAAAACTCTATGCCCTCTCCCGGGCGACCCATGACGCGCCGTCCGGTTTGAGGAAGAACCGCGACAACCAGCAAAAAGAAGAAAAACAAACCAACGATGATGATGTAAAAAGAGTTAAAACCTTCGAGCAGACGCCAGTTCAGGCTGCCCAGAACTCCGTTTGCGTTTGCGGGAAATATTAGCGCCCAAAGGACAAGTCCGACCATTATCGCCTTGCTGAGCAAGGCAATTTCGAGACTGTGTCCCTTGTAGAAACCGGACGCAGCTCGCTGCACCTCGACTTCGGTAAAGGGTGGTTTAACTGACATTTACTCTTCTCCCTTTCAGTCAATCAAGGATGCTTGTGTGCTGAGAATTAGAGATCGGCTTGCACATCCTCGTATCTTTGTAGACCATTTGCGACATAATGTCGCAAAAACGTGATCGACTGGGCGAAACCGGGTTTTGCAACGAGAGCGTAAGCGCTTGCCTTCGGCGAATTCGGTTTGAATTCGTGTTTACGAGCGCATTGGACGTGAACGAAATCTACATCATTACAACAGCGGATCGCGGGCCAAATATTCGGTGCTCCTAAATCCGATATTTTGTACCATCACGGCCTTGACCTCTCAAAGCCGATGAAATATCACGAAATTCCACTGAGCGGGCGTTGTGTAGTGGTAAGACCTTAGCCTTCCAAGCTAAAAATGTGAGTTTCCATGTGTGCTCAGAGGTTGACAACTATCAGAAAATAAATGATTAATTTTGGCATGCCATGCCAATAAATGCCATGTATTTCCTTCCGTTTCCGACAAAAAGCCGACAAAATGCCGAAGCTCACCGAAACATATGCTAAGAAGCTCCCACACTCTCTGGCGGGCACTCAGAAGTACTGGGACAAGGAGATCAAAGGGCTGGTGCTCTTTGTTGGGAAAAGGTCAAAGACTTGGTATTTCCAGAAAGACGTGGGTGGGCAGACTAAACGAGTTCTGATTGGCCGCTATCCAGTTATCTCTTCTCATGCCGCCCGACAGACAGCTCTGGAATTGGCGCTAGAGATGGGGCGGGGGGCAGGCAAGGTGGCACAAGTAGGTGCACCTTCTCTGGAAATTGCTATGGAGGTTTATCTGGCGCGCCCAAAACTTCGCTCGGATCAATATAAACACGGCGTTCGAGCTTATATGGAAAACCAACTGAGAGACTGGTTGAGGTTGCCTCTCGACGAGATCAGCAAATCCATGGTGGTTCGACGCCATCAGGAACTAGCGTCAAAACCATCAACTGCGAACCACTCTCTTCGGTATTTTAGATCAATCTACAATCATGCTCGAAGAACACATGATCTACCCGAGTGTCCAACGATGGCGGTGGAGTGGTATGAAGAAAAACCTGATGGCCGAGTCATTTTAGACTTAATGGACTGGCGTCGAGCAGTAGATTTTCTAGGCAATCCAATTCACAAAGTCTTTTATGAATTTCTTTTGTTCACAGGGCTTCGGAAATCTGAGGCGCTGACGCTTGAATGGAAGAACGTTTTGGACGACCGTATTCACCTTCCGATGACAAAAAACGGACGCAGTTTCGATCTTCCTATCAACCAAGTACACCATGAAATTCTGGCTCCACTTAAACCGCACAGCCGGACTTGGATTTTCCCGTCGCTCAAGTCAGCCTCCGGTCACATAACTGGACCAGAAAAGATGCAATGGAGCCCGCACACGCACAGGCGGACTTTTGCGACGGTAGCCTTGGAAGCTGGGATAATGGAGGAAATTGTAGGTCGGCTTTTGAACCATACACCATTGTCGATTACAGGTCAGCGGTACGCAATACCGTCGCTTGAGGCGCTCGCGCCAGCGATGCAGACGGTTTGCTCAGAGTTGTTGGCGCGTCAGAAGATGTAGCCCCGATTTTGGCGTCAGGTCAGATACTTCGAAGGATTTATTGACTTCGAATGAACTTGATGTCGGTTTGCTCAGGCAAGTATTAACTACGACATGCCACTTTTGCATTCAAAGTCGCTTTTCTGTCTGTTTTTAGCACAGTCAATTATAATGCGGCGCAAGACTGTTTTGAGTCCATACAAGCGGATGGCGAGAGATGCGCGAATGTCTGACATCGCGGTAGATGTTGCTATCAGTTAGTGAAATTATGCTACACAATTGAAACCTAAGCGACCTATCAGCGGTTGCTCTTCAGAGCAATTCGCAACGTCTTTGTTAGGATTTAGTCCCGATGCGGAGAATAATATGACGAAAGATCCTTTTGGTGCGCTTGGCCTGTCCAAAAACGCCACGGCTGACGAGATAAAATAGGCTTACCACAAGATTGCGCGAGTTAATCATCCCGATTTAAATCCGGGTGATCCGGCTGCCGAATTGCGGTTCAAGGATGCAGGCCGGGCATATGACTTACTCAATGACCCCGAGCAGCGCCGCAAGTTCGACGCGGGAGAAATTGATGCCGCTGGAGCCGAACAAGCCCCACGTGGCTACTACCGAGACGAGGCACGCAGACCGGAAAACCCGTATGCTCAAAGCAACTCCGCATCCGGTGGCGATCCGTTTGGACAAGGTTTTGACGCAGATTATTTTTTCGCCAATTTCGCCCGTAGCCGTACTTCAGGGCAAGGAGACAATTATAGCCGAGCAGCACCCGGCGATTGGCCAGGGCAAGACACACAATACCGCCTTGCCGTACCATTTCTGGACGCGGTAAGAGGTGCGAAGACACGGATCACAATGCCAGATGGGAAAACACTAGCGGTATCAATCCCCGAAGGGGCGCGTGACGGACAAACCCTGCGATTGCGCGGTAAAGGTGAACCGGGATTTGGCGCGGGTCCGCCGGGGGACGCGTTTATCGTTCTGGACGTTACGCCTAACCCTGATTTCCAGCGCGAGGGCGACGATATTGTGGTTTCCTTACCTATCTCGATTGACGAAGCCATCCTTGGTGGCAAGGTTCCGGTAAACACCGTGAAAGGTACTGCGAACGTAACGGTGTCTGCTGGTGCAAGTTCTGGGCAGGTGCTTCGGCTTAAGGGGCGTGGAGTCAAAGCCCGCAAGCCTCGTGGACTGACATCCATGACGTCACACAACCGGTGGGTGGGAAAGCTGTTACGGTGTTCCTCGATGAACCTAAACCTCATGGCTTTTGGCTCGCGAAGAACTGCGTTGCCTTTCTTAGGATCTCCCTCTCCTCCTTGAGAATACGGTTCTCACGTCGAAGCCGATCATTCTCTTGGGCTAAGCTCAAATCCTCTTTCGACACCACGTCTGTGTCTCTGTGTGCAGTGATCCACTTGTTCAGCGTCGACATGCCAACACCAAGGTCATCAGCAACCTGTTTGCGCGTCAGCCCACTGGTCAGCGCTATTCGCATCGCATCCCGTCGAAATTCATTTGTCGTTTCAGTCCCATTGTCAGTCTCCTTTGCTGCAATAAATGCTATCAAAGGAGCGGCATCAAACCGGGACAGGTCCAAAGCTGCGAGAAGATCGGAAAGATGCTGTTGGCCCCAATGACGAATGGGCGATGGATTTTGTGCACGATCAGCTGGCCACAGGGCGCAAGATACGCATTTTGACGGTGGTTGACACCTTCTCACGGTACGTGCCGGTTTTGGATGCGCGGTTCAGCTACAAGGGCGAAGATGTTGTTTCCACGCTGGACCGAGTGTGCCGTCAGATCGGCTATCCCAAGACGATTCGGGTTGATAATGGCAGCAAATTTATCTCTCGTGACATGGATTTGTGGGCGTACCAACGGAACGTCACGCTGGACTTTTCCCGCCCCGGAAAGCCGACAGACAACGCCTACATCGAGGCCTTTAATGGTAGGCTCCGCGCAGAATGCCTTAACGCTCATTGGTTCATGGGGCTTGAAGATACCGCCGAAAAGTTAGAGGCTTGGCGTAGAGACTACAACGAAGAACGACCGCATAGTGCCATCGGCAATAAGGTTCCGGCGGCACTGATGAAATTACCGGACGTATCCAGCCCGTCTGTGTGATCAAAGTGCGGAAAATCTTGCCCTGACCGGGGACACTTTGGGTAGCACAGCAGTTTGAATACATCGAGCTGTTCTACAATCCCAAGCGCAAGCACACGAACAACGGCATGCTGTCGCCCGTTGACTTCGAAGACAGACAGGTCAAACTGAAAAAGGCAGGTGTCTAGGAAAATAGGGGCACCTCAAAACGAATATCTGCTTAAAGTACACATGCCGCTGCAGGACCTCCAAAATATATGCTCAATTCATCAAATGGAAACTGCTTGGTGCAACACCGGCCCAGCGCTTGAAGGCCGTTGAGAATGCGGCTTGATCAGCATAGCCGAGCGAAAAAGCGATTTCGGCCAGTCTCATTCCATCCTTCATGAAGGTCTTGCTCAGATCAAATCTGAGCTCGTCAACGATATCTCTAAAACTGGTCCCCTCTTCCTTCAATCTGCGAGCAAATGTTCTCGCGCTCATACCTACACTTGCTGCGATTTCATCTGCTGACAGCATCCTGGCAGGGAGCGCGGCAGTTAGAAGCCGCTCGACTTTTGATCTCAGAGACTGTTTCAGGCTTCCCCTCTCTGCAAGAAGCCGTTCGCCATATTCGGTTAAGTGCTCTCGTAAACGCAGATCGTACGTGGGTATAGGCAGGTCCAAAACGGGTAGAGGCAGGATCATTTCCAATGTCTCAGCTCCAAACACCACAGAAAAACCTGCAACCTTTTGAAAGTCCGAACGAGAGTTTCTGACTTCGTGATCAAATCGAATTTCAATCGGGTAGAAATCTGATTGGGTGATTGCCCGCATTCTCGACAAAACACCAAACATCAGGAACTCGGTGTGCCGGTGGTATTTGGCGTAACTGGCGTCCTTCCAGCTGACTTCGAAGGCAGCAAAGTTGCTTGAAATCCTCAATTCGTACCGGATCGCTGGGTCAACAATCTCGTGAAACCTTGCTGTATTCTCGATAGCTGCCCTTAGATCTTTGGAATACTTGCTGATGTAACCGGTCAGGCTGTTTGATTCTCGCCAACTAAGTCCGGCTCGGGCACCAAAAGTAAGATCACCGAGCAATTCGCAAGCTTCTCGAACAAATTTGGCTTCTTTTTCGTAGTCGACATCCTTCGAGGTGAGAGCCACATCTTTTCGCGTCAGCCCACTCTTCTTTAATACCCCGCCGACAACATCTGTTTGAGCGCCTGAATGCTCCAGCGTTTTAACCAGGTGCACAAGCCTGGAAACATCAACTTCCATGTGAGCCTCAAAATTCGTTATGTGTTGTTGGTACATTAAGACTGGCAGGAAATCAAAAGATGACGACAATGCTTGTCCGGGCGCCGGCACAAGACAAAAAATATCTAAGCATTGTGTGTCGTCGTGTAGCTAGTGATAATTGTATTCCACTCGATGGCTTGGATATCCTCGGCTGGCAGGCCGCCATATCCCTCGACATCCACGCCGGGAACAAAGTGCAGTTTGATTTTCATATAGTCGACATCCCGCACGCGCTGCCAGAAAGCGTGCAGTGTTTTCTCATAGGATATCCGTGCCAGTCACGTAGCCTCTTCGGATCGATCCTTTGATCTGAGGTAGCGGTTTTTTCCAATCAGGTAGTTTTTTGCAAACCAGGGAGAGTATTCAGTCTCCAGGAAATGTTCCAACCTGTCGGAGTGTTCCGTCGAAACCAAATCAACGTTTGGCCTACGCTCTACATCCCAGCCAATCATAAACAACTGGGATAATTTCAGCGCTAGTTTTTTGATGTCCAACGGGCGTCGAATAGCAAACACATTACCAACTACTTCTCTGGTGGATAATCCGGAGATCAACCCACCCTCCTTTTCCACATCAGGACTGATCATCAAGTCATCTGGAACAAACTCATAAATCAATTTTGGTCCAGTTGCATAAAGCGGTACCCTTGACCTGAACATCGTCAAATCATGGTGAACGATCAAACCACCGGGTTTCATCAAGGGAAGAACCGCTAGAGTGTCGATTGTTGGCCATGGATTTAGGTGACATGCGTCAATGAAACATAGATCAATCTGCTCTCGTTCATAATACCGCCAAAGGTCCAACGAAATGTGTCCTGTGAACAGTTTGACCTTCGTCTTGTTCCTTTCAGGAACCTCGTCCAAAAGGTATCCAGTGTATTTGTCTGGATCACCGTAGAACTTCTCAGCCAAGTCGAAGCTACGTATGTTCGAGCCACCATACTGCTCGGTCATCATTTGTAACATCGAAGTCGAAAGGCCGCTTGCGCATCCAATCTCGGCAACGGTTCTTGGCTTGTGCTGCAGTAGTAGTTGTTCAAGAAATACAAGATCTCTACCATCCAGCGCTCCCATTTTTGGAGTCCATCGGGTGTTGAACCACTCAATCATGTCCGAAGTAATCAATCTCAAGACGTTAAATATCCTACCAGAACTTAAGCCGACATTCCCCA
Organism: Shimia abyssi; assembly: GCF_003014475.1. Lineage (GTDB taxonomy): Bacteria > Pseudomonadota > Alphaproteobacteria > Rhodobacterales > Rhodobacteraceae > Shimia > Shimia abyssi. Next base: position 63,066 of record NZ_PYGJ01000021.1, read on the forward strand.
AGTGGAACGCCTTGTCCTGGATGATGTTGCAATTCGGCGCCTCGATCAAGCCCCCGGATCGAGATGTCCCGCGGTTCGGGCATCTGACGCGTGAACTGAGTGCGATTTCTGGTCACGACGGTGGGGTTGTTCCGGAATTTGGTCTGATCGATACCCGTTTGGACGGACCGGTCGAGCCGCTTTCCCCGCGGTTTTGCCGCTGAGGTCCTCATCCGGGAACCGGCGGCGCACGCAGCCGATGGATGGCCGCGAGTATGCGGGTGAACAGATCACCGCTGACAGCCACCTCGGCCAGTTGGAACGTGATGGCACTGGCATCTTGTTCAGCTACCTGATGTTTGATTGCCAATTCTTCTTCTTTAGTTAAAGCAGAGCCATCTAGTATTTCTGTTTCCCGAGCTTCCGAGAGTTCGCCTAACCGACCGCGCAACATTCCGGGCGTATCATAGTCCTCTGGGTATGGACCTGTCCCGCTTTTGTGCCGCTCCGAGTGCTCGTTTAAGCCACCTTTCTTTCGAAGGCGACCGGGCTTTTCCAACCGAGTGCTGCGTGTCGACGTCGCGGGTTAGCTGCCCAGGCTGAGACGGGATTGCTCTTTGATATGTGCCAACGTCACCTTATCAGACCGCTGTCTGCGGCTGGCAGGTCGGCTGCGATACGCCCGCAAACCGCGCGGGCTGACAGCCATGACCCGACACATCAGTTCAATGGAAAATGCAGATCGGTGTTCTTCGATAAACTTAAACCTCACGGCTTTTGGCTCGCAAAGAACACCGTGGCCTTCATCGGGGAAACGCCCCACTGGGGCCTTTCCTAATCCTCTTCAGTTTAACACTTCCCTTTCCTCCTTGAGAATGCGGTTCTCACGTCGAAGCCGGTCATTCTCTTGGGCGAGGCTTAAATCCTCTTTCGATATCAGGTCAGTGTCTCCCCTCTCATGCATGTAAACATGCATTGCCAGGCAATGGATGCGCGGTGATCCACTTGTTCAGCGTCGACATCCCGGCACCTAGATCATCAGCCACCTGTTTCCGCGTCAGCCCGCTGGTCAGTGCAATCCGTACCGCATCCTGGCGGAATTCGTCCGTCCGTTTCAGTCCCATAGTTCATCTCCTTTGCTGCAATAAATGCTATCAAAGGAGCGGCATCAAACCGGGACAGGTCCAAGTCGGCTCTGGTAAAAACAACAAACACCGCTGGCTCTTTTAGGTTCAACAGTTCGCCTGCAAAGGCTTCAGATACCTTTCGGTCATCCACAGAGGGATAATCTGCCAAATCGGTCGCCAGTGTTGATCCGCTCTCGCGGAAGATTGCCCACCCTTTGAGGCGTCCAAATACTGACTCGATTGCGGACACCATTTGACATGAAGACAGCTTGTGATACTTGTTCAGTGCCTCCACAGCATCCAAGTATGGATCGCCCGACAATTTCGAAAAAACGTGTCGTGAAAACCCTTTTGAGATGATTTCAAAGGCTGACTTCATAGTAACCTCTTCGCGCCAGATTTTCGTTGGTT
>NZ_PYGJ01000022.1 GCF_003014475.1 Shimia abyssi
CGAATATCGAAAGGGCCAAAGTGGACGACTTTTACGCCGCCCGCGACGGCACAACGCCGACGCTACCGTGGACGAGTATTGCTCCGCCGTTCACAATCGCCGATCAAGCGGACCTAGTCGTGTTGGATGCCAATGGAATTGAAGTCCAACGCTACGCAATCGGTGTCGAAGCAGAAGAACTGTCTTGGCAAGGTACGACTGACGCCGGAGGGACATTCCCAGATGGATTGTACGAATTTCAAGTTGAAAGCTTCGCCAATGGCCAAAGCCTTGGGATAGCCCAAGCGCATGTTTATACACACGTAAACGAAGTCCAAAGTAGCCCATATGGCACGTCTCTTATCGGCCCCGGGGGCGTCGAGGTTCTATCCTCACATGTCATTTCCTTGCGTACTCCAGAGTAGAAAAAGTGACTTAATACGACTTTCCATTTGTTCCAAAAGAGTAACGATAACCAGAAGGATCAGGGCGCAAACCTCTGGTGTTTCGGTCTTTGCTTGCCTATGGCCATTGGCTCAACTAGCGTCGCGGCGCCTGAATTGGAAAGCGCCATGGCCTACTCTTTTCCTACCACACCACCTGAAGACTTAAGAATTGCGGTCGAAGCGCAGTGTTTGCTGCACAAACAAACTGAATGGCGTCTCCTTACCGGGGGACGCACAAACATTTCTTGGCTCGTCAACGAGAATTCGGATGCATTGGTTGTGAAGCTCTATTGTCGGTCAACCCTAAACCCGCTTTTCCCAAATGATGCATTTGCCGAGGCTAGCCTTTTGCATCATTTGTCGCCTGATGGCTTGGCCCCTCGATTCGTCGAAACACTTCAAACCGCGCACGGGACATGTAATGTTTATTCATACATCCCAGGTCAAATTTGGTTGACCGGTACAAAACGTGTTGCCGATTTAATGCATTGTCTTCACCATACCGATGCACCATCCGGATTACGTTCCACCGCAAATGGCAGTGCTGAGTTAACTCTGGAAACCTATCGCATTCTCAGCCTTTGCACACACACTAAAGGCGTCGCCGATCTCGAACCTTCTAATGTTGTGCCTAAATCCGAAAAGCTGTCTTTGCTTCACAACGATATCGTTCCCGCAAATCTGATATGCAGCAACAACATGCTACACTTAATTGACTGGCAATGCCCGTCTCAGGGGGATGCATGTTTGGATCTGGCGGTCTTCCTGTCGCCGGCAATGCAGCTGATTTATCGAGGGTCCCCGCTCACCTCTCAAGAGGTGTCAGAATTCTTACAAGCCTACGGTGATCCGGACGTTGTTACTCGATATCTTAACCTGGCGCCCCATTTCCATTGGCGCATGGCAGCCTATTGTCTATGGCAGATGGAACAAGGCCAGAGCGACTATGAAGAAGGCTTGAAATTGGAGGTGCAGGCCCTGCGTCGCGCTCAAAGCTAAGAAGTATGGACTTCTAGACAGGCCTCCATCCCAAAAGAACTATTTGATCATATTAATTTGGCATAGCATACTATATTCGCATTGCCCGAAAGCATCTCTTTTCGCGGCTATACAGGACTTGGATAATGCCTGAAAAATCGAACGCCACAGCCCAAGTCAGCAGCGAGTCCTGTGAAATCCGGCGGCGGCCCGCTCACCTTCAGGCCTACCTAAAGCTACGAACAAGCATTTTATATGGCGATCTCACACCAGGTGAGGCCGTCACCATCCAAGGCCTCGTCCAGAACACAGGCGCAGGCATAACCCCCGTTCGAGAAGCCATTCGCAGACTAACAAGCGAGGGCGCGCTCGAATTCCTTGGCAACCGAAGAGTTGTAGTGCCAACCCTTTCAATTGAGACCGTAAACGAACTGACTTTCCTGCGCGAAACGATTGAGCCAAAACTTGCATCTCTTGCTGCAAATGACCCTAATCCTGAGAAAATTGAATGGCTAAATGCACTCGATTTCAACCTGGACACAGCGATACAACGAGGAGACATTCCGGCCTATCTTCGCTACAATCACGCCTTCCACGAAACACTATACGCGATGGCAAAGTCTCCAATGCTGAACCACGTCGCCAACACGCTTTGGCTACGGTTTGGTCCTTCGATGCGCATCGTCTGCGGCCGCCTTGGAACTCAGAACTTGGCAGACAATCACAAGAGTGCACTTGCAGGGTTAAGATCGCGTGACGCAACAGCCACAGCCAACGCCATTCGCCAAGACGTTTTGCAGGGTATGGACCAATTGCGCGCAGCGCTTCTTTGATTAGCCCAGCTTGCTAGACAGATTGACAGCGCATAATTTGATCATATTCTGAAACCGTCCACTCCGCCCATTTCACCAAAACGGGAAATGCCATGACGATGATCACCAATCACATGCCCACATCTGAACTTCAGGCTCTGGACTGTGCGCATCACATGCATCCGTTTTCAAATCAGCATGAACTGTCGGAGCGCGGTGCACGCATAATAACGCGCGCTAAAGGCGTCACTTTGACCGACAGCGACGGGAACGAAATACTCGATGCGATGGCTGGATTGTGGTGCGTCAACATTGGTTACGGGCGCGATGAATTGGCCGATGTAGCTGCACGCCAAATGCGCGAACTCCCGTATTATAACACATTCTTCATGACCACTCATGTGCCAGCTATCGCATTGTCAGCCAAACTGGCGGAACTGGCGCCAGGTGACCTCAACCATGTGTTCTTTGCCGGTTCAGGCTCAGAGGCGAACGACACGAATATACGAATGGTACGGCACTATTGGTCGGCCAAGGGTAAGCCGAACAAATCCGTCATCATTTCACGAAAAAACGCCTATCACGGCTCGACTCTTGGCGGCGCCAGCCTCGGGGGTATGGTCCCAATGCACCAGCAGGGTGGCCTACCGATCCCAGACGTCTACCATATTGGCCAACCCAACTGGTGGACTGAAGGTGGTGATATGTCGCCCAATGAGTTTGGCCTGTCGCGCGCCCAAGGATTGGAACACGCCATTTTGGAACTTGGTGAGGATCGCGTAGCTGCGTTTATTGCAGAGCCGATTCAAGGGGCCGGCGGTGTCATCCTACCGCCAGAAAGCTATTTTCCGGAAATTCAGCGCATTTGTGACAAGTACGACATCCTATTGATCGCAGATGAAGTGATTTGCGGTTTTGGTCGCACCGGCAATTGGTTTGGCTCACAAACGGTTGGATGGACACCGCACATCATGACTATCGCAAAGGGGCTGAGTTCTGGTTACGCACCAATTGGTGGGTCAATTGTATGTGACGAAGTTGCCAATGTTGTTGGCTCTACAGAATTCAACCATGGCTACACTTATTCAGGCCATCCCGTTGCGTCAGCGGTAGCGCTAGAGAACCTCCGCATTATGGAAGAGGAAAATGTCATCGGCCATGTACAAGACGTTGCGGGGCCACATCTGAAACAAAAATGGGAAGCTCTTTCAGATCACCCACTTGTCGGCGAGGCCAAGATCGTCGGTATGATGGGGTCTATCGCGTTGACGCCCGACAAATCTACTCGCGCACCTTTTGCAGCAACTGCTGGTACCGTCGGCCTGATTTGTCGAGAGTTTTGCTTCGCAAACAATCTCGTCATGCGCCATGTTGGTGACCGGATGATAATCGCGCCACCCTTGGTGATTCAGCCTGATGAAATTGACGTTCTCGTCAACCGCGCACGGCGCGCACTGGATCAAACGTTGCTTGAGATCAAGGCAACTGGAATTTTCTGCTAGTATTTTTGGCGGAACCAAACACAGCCAAGACATCGTCAGGAAACCTCTCAAACGCCTTAGTTTGTGCCGGTTTTGGCAAAGATGCGTCGTTTTGTAACCCAAAGGCGACCCCTACGAACGTAAGGTAAAGCCTATGCTGTGGTGTTGCCTATACCCACCCGGGTATGCTTACATTTGCAAATAAGCGCAAATAATGCGCGAAGAAAACGGGGAGCCGGTTTTGGCCGATGCTAATGCAAACGACGTGTTCGTCGAATTCGAACGCGTGCAGAAAAGCTATGATGGCGAAAATCTCGTCGTCAAAGATCTCAACCTGACAATGCCAAAAGGCGAGTTTCTGACAATGCTGGGTCCGTCCGGTTCAGGCAAGACGACCTGCCTGATGATGCTGGCTGGCTTTGAAACAGCTACCCACGGAGATATCCGTTTAGGCGGCACGTCGATCAACAATATCCCACCGCACAAGCGTGGGATCGGAATGGTATTTCAGAACTACGCGCTGTTCCCGCACATGACGATCGCTGAAAACCTCAGCTTTCCGCTCGAAGTGCGAAAAATGGGCAAATCTGAACGCGAACAAAAGGTCAAAAACGCGCTCGACATGGTCGAGATGGGCGCATTTGGCGGTCGCCGCCCTGCACAACTTTCTGGCGGACAGCAGCAACGAATTGCTCTGGCCCGCGCGCTGGTGTTTGAACCCGAACTTGTCCTCATGGACGAACCGCTGGGCGCGCTCGATAAGCAGCTGCGGGAAAAAATGCAGTTCGAGATCACGAATCTTGCGCACAACCTCGGTATCACCACGGTTTACGTGACCCACGACCAGACCGAAGCGCTTACGATGTCCGATCGGGTTGCCGTATTCGACGACGGTCGCATTCAGCAACTTGATCCACCAGACACACTTTATGAACAGCCAAAGAACAGCTTCGTGGCTCAATTCATAGGAGAAAACAATACGCTCGAAGGTGTGGTCAAAGAGATCAACAATGGTATCGCTCTGGTGCAACTGGACGATGGTGAATTGATCGACTGTATGCCGGTGCACGACTCGGTCATCCCCGGTGCGCGTACCCGTGTGTCTATCCGCCCGGAACGCGTTGAGTACAACAAAGAGCGCCTTCAAGAAGGCGTCCACACGCTAAAGGCGGAAGTGATGGAGTTCATCTACATGGGCGACATTTTCCGCACACGTTTGAACGTCGCTGGAAATGACGAGTTCATCATCAAAACTCGGAACGCACCTGACGTCGAACGCCTCAAGCCAGGTCAACAGATCGAAATCGGCTGGTTGCCCGAAGATTGTCGCGCACTGGACGCCTGACAAGGGACATTGTCGGCGCTCGTACGCACATCGAACCGGGCGCTAGACCCGGAACAACAATAAATTTCAACAAGGAGAATACCAATCATGAAAACCAAACTCACCGCGCTAGCCGTGACCACGGCACTGGTTGCGCCAGCGGCGATTGCCGAGGAAATGACAATCGTATCTTGGGGTGGTGCATACTCCAAATCGCAGAAAAACGCATACCACGACCCCTATTCCGAAAAGACCGGCGTCACCATCATCAACGATGACAGCTCGGCCGAAGCCGTTGCCAAGCTGCGCGCCATGAATGAAGCGGGCAACGTTACCTGGGACGTTGTTGACGTGGTTGCAGCAGACGCAATCCGTCTCTGCGACGAAGGTCTGGCAATGGAAATCGATCCTGACACAATGCTGGCCGCTGCGCCCGACGGGACTTCGGCAGCCGATGATTTCGGCGACCTTCTGGTTTCCGAGTGCTTTATCCCTCAAATCGTTTATTCGACTACCTTTGGGTATCGCACCGACTTGGTGGGTGACACAGCACCAACTGATATCTGCGCCGTCTTCGACACTGATGCGTATCCTGGTAAACGCTCGCTCGAAAAGCGCCCGATCAATAACATGGAATGGGCTCTGCTGTGTGACGGTGTTGCAAAGGGCGACGTGTACGACGTTCTCGGCACACCCGAAGGTCAGGATCAGGCGCTTGCTAAGCTCGACACCATCAAAGACGACGTGATTTGGTGGTCGGCCGGTGCTGACACGCCTCAGCTGCTGGCTGATGGCGAAGTGATCATGGGATCCACCTATAACGGTCGCCTTTTCTCGGTCATCGAAGAACAGAAACAGCCCGTTGCCATGCTCTGGGACGCACAGGTGTTTGACCTTGACGGTTGGATCATCCCTGCCGGTCTGAGTGAAGAGCGCCAGAAGCGTGCGCTGGACTACATCATGTTCGCAACCGACACCCAGCGCTTGGCGGATCAGGCCAAGTGGATCTCTTACGGTCCTGCACGTGCCTCGTCGGCGCCGTTGGTTGGCAAACACGCAGAACTGGGTATCGAAATGGCACCACACATGCCAACCGACCCGGAAAACGCAAAGAACACGTTCCTCTACAACTACGAGTTCTGGGCTGACTACCGCGACGACATAGACGCCAAATTCCAGGCGTGGCTGGCCAAGTAATCCAACTTTCGGATAGCGGAAAGGGCCAGGCTTGGCCCTTTCCACCCCACACCCTCTGAGCACACGGCTCACAATAAAAGATCAACGGGGACCAAATGACAGACGCATCCAAACCAGACGGGCCTATGTTGGCCGCCGATGGCACGCCACTCAAAAAAAGCCTTGCCCGTGCCCTCCGACTGCAAAAGATGCGTGCGCTGGCGCTCATTGCACCTCTGCTAATCTTTGTCCTTGTCTCCTTCATTATTCCCATCGGCTCAATGTTGTTTCGTTCCGTCGAAAACAGCATGGTTTCGGAAACCATCCCGCTGACCGTGGCTGAGCTACAAAACTGGGATGCTCAATCCGGCGAATTACCCAACGAAACAGTTTATGCGGCATTTGTTTCGGACATGGTTGTCGCAATCGAGGCCAAAAGGCACACGCGCCTTGGCAGCCGCCTCAATTACGAGCAAACCGGCATGTCGTCGCTGTTTCGCAAATCGGGCCGCCAGATCAGGCGGCTTGATCCGGCTACAGATGGTCCTTTCAAGGAACAGCTGATCGACATCGACAAGAAGTGGGGCGAAATCGGAACATGGGCAACGATCAAAACCCATTCGGTTGATATTACAAATGGCTACTTTCTGAACGCTATCGACATGCAGCGCACACCCGATGGCGCCATGTCGCAACCCGAAGACAAGCGCATCCTGATCAAGCTGTTCCAGCGCACGCTTATCATGTCAATGATCATCACCGTATCCTGCATCGTGCTGGGCTATCCGGTCGCGTGGATTCTGGCAAACTTGCCAATGCGGCAGGCCAATGTCCTGATGATTCTCGTACTTCTGCCATTTTGGACATCGCTCTTGGTACGCACGTCCGCGTGGAAAGTGATGCTGCAACAACAGGGCGTGATCAACGAGGTGCTGGTCTGGGTTGGGCTGGTCGCTGACGATGCGCGCCTTGTGATGATCAACAACCAGTTTGGCACGGTTGTGGCAATGACCCACATCCTGCTGCCTTTTATGATCCTGCCCATGTACTCGGTGATGCAAACCATCCAGCCAACGTATTTGCGTGCCGCTAAGTCCATGGGTGCAACCAACTGGACAGCTTTCTGGCGGGTCTACTTTCCGCTCTCGGTGCCAGGTATCGGTGCGGGTTCGATCCTCGTATTCATTCTGTCCATTGGCTACTACATCACCCCCGAAATCGTCGGCGGCACCAAAGGTGTCTTTATCTCTAACCGAATTGCTTACCACATCTCCAGCTCACTCAACTGGGGCCTCGCGGCCGCACTGGGCACGATCCTGCTGGCTGTCGTGCTGGTCCTCTATTGGGCCTATGACAAGATTGTAGGCATCGACAATGTGAAACTGGGATAACGATCATGGCGGCTCTTACACCTATCTCTCGCAAGCCCCTCTCGCTTGTAATCCCATGCATCGCGGCGGCGGGCGGCTTTCTTGGTCTGTTTGTCGGCACTGCCAACGGATCAGGGTTCCTTGGCATCTTGATCGGTGCCGCTCTCGTTGCGGCAATGGGGTGGTTCTTCATCACCGTGCTCAAAAATGAAAACCTGTCCAAATGGATATCTATCGCCGTCGTTGCCGTGCTCGGCTTCTACTTTGGCGGCATTCCCGGACTCATCCTTGGGGTGATATTTGGCAAACTCTTTCACTGGTTCACCTATTGGCTCTACGAGGGCCGGTATCGCGCGCGTCTTTTGCCATATCTGACCCCGGGCCAGGTGCTCTGGCACTACGGATTCCGCGTGATCTGTGGTGCAATATTTGTCTTCCTGATCACTCCGATCTTGGTCGTCATGCCGCTCAGTTTTAACGCTCAGGATTTCTTCACATTCACCCCGGAAATGCTCAGATTTGATCCCGCAGGCTACTCGCTCAAGCATTATCAGGATTTCTTCACCAACAACGAATGGCAGCGGTCGTTCAAGAACTCGCTGATCATTGCGCCAATCGCGACAGTTATCTCGGTCAGCTTGGGAACCCTCGCCGCCATCGGCCTGTCTCAGTCCCACGTACCGGGGCGCCGCGCGATCATGGCGATCATGATCTCTCCGATGATCGTACCGCTTATCATCTCGGCCACCGGCATGTTCTTCTTCTACTCGGACATCGGCAACTGGTTGGAGGGCACGCTAGGCCTGCCCAAAACGTTTGTTGGCTACATCAAGGTTGTGCTGGCACATGCCGTGCTTGGCATTCCGTTTGTGATCATCACTGTCACTGCAACGCTGGTTGGCTTTGACCGCTCGCTCACGCGTGCAGCCGCCAACATGGGCGCAGACCCGGTTACAACTTTCTTCCGGGTGCAAATGCCTCTGATCCTGCCGGGCGTAATCTCCGGTGGCCTCTTCGCCTTTATCACGTCCTTTGACGAGGTTGTCGTAGTGCTCTTTGTTGGGTCGGCCAGCCAGAAAACGCTACCTTGGCAGATGTTCACCGGCCTGCGCGAACAGATCAGCCCCACCATCCTCGCTGTGGCGACAATCCTTGTGGTGATCTCCATCGCGCTCCTGACGACAGTCGAACTGCTCCGCCGCCGCTCCGAGCGCTTGCGCGGGTTGTCACCAGGATAACGAGATCAGATATTGCGATCTTACGGGCGCCAGTGGGCGCCCGTTTTGCTGTGACCGATATCAAACATGTGATCAGCGTCATACTACCAACCCTTTTCAGATGGCCCAATCCCATGTCATGCTAGGTTCAGAGCAGGAGACGAGCCATGAAACGACGCCATTTTATCGCCACCGCCGCCGCCACTCTGGCAACGCCACAGATCCTGAACGCGGCGCAGAACGATTCCTTCGAACTGATGGAACACCTTCGCCCCAAAGAGGTGCGGGTGCAAAAGAAGCTCGGCTTTGAACCCGGTCAAATCGTCGTGACGACGCAAGCGTACTATCTGTACCACATGCAGGACGAGCGTAACGCGATCCGTTACGGCGTAGCCGTCGGCAAAGAAGGTCTCAACTTTTCAGGCGACGCCGTGATCCAACGCAAGGTCGAATGGCCAAGCTGGACCCCGACCAAGGAAATGATCGAACGTAACCCCGGATACGCCCGATTTGCGGATGGTATGCCCGGTGGACCGAACAACCCGCTCGGATCGCGCGCCCTGTACCTTTACCAGGACAATCGCGACACGCTATTTCGAATTCACGGCACAAATGTTCCCAAATCCATCGGCACACCATCGTCAAATGGCTGCATCCGAATGCTAAACGCCCATGTCGAGCATCTCTACAACGTGATCCCTTTGGGCACCAAAGTCACCGTGATTTAGATACTCACGACCGCAACAGTTTCAGAATGCTCAACGATGCGTATCCGTCTGGGATCATGCCCTTTGACTTCTGAAACTGGCGCACGGCATCGATCGTTAGAGGCCCGATTTTGCCGTCTATCTTTTTGGTATCAAACCCTTGCGCAGTCAGCAGCTCTTGCAGCTCGATCCGCTCATTATAGGTCAACGCGCGATCCTCTCGTGGCCACTCGGCTTGAAACTTGTCGCCGCCCATGATCCGGTCGCCCAAATGACCAACGCCAATCACATAGGCATCCGCCGTGTTGTACTTCTCCAATACCTCAAAGTTGTCAAAAATCAGGAACGCGGCCCCCTTGGCACCAGCCGGTACGAGCACCGACGCTTTCCCATGATTGGGCACCGCCTGACCGTCCATTGCAAAAACACCCAGTTGCGCCCATGCGCTTGGCATTTTTTGGCTGTCACGCCGCGCCTGCGTGTAATCAAACCCATCCGGCAACGTGACCTCAACACCCCAAGGCTGCCCTTTGGTCCAACCAAACGCCTTCAGATAGGCCGCCGTCGACGCCAAGGCATCACGTGGATCATTTGACCAGATATCGCGCTTGCCATCGCCTGTGAAATCCTCTGCATATTCCAGATACGATGTTGGCATGAATTGCGTATGACCCATCGCCCCGGCCCAGCTGCCTGTCATCGCCTTTGGCCCCACATCGCCACTTTGCAGAATAGTCAGCGCAGCCGTCAGCTGCTCTTCAAAAAATGCGGCCCGCCTGCCGTCATAGGCCAACGTCGCCAAAGACGAGATTACGGAGTTAGACCCACGAAACGTGCCATATGCGCTTTCAAGCCCCCAGATCGCCACGATCACCTGCTGGTCTACACCATAAGCGCGCTCAATTTTTTCAAGGTTGTCGCTTTGGCCATGCAAAGCCGCCCGCCCGTTACTCACACGCAGGTCCGACGTGGCGCTGTCCAGATAGTCCCAGATCGTCTTGGTGAATTCAGACTGATTGCGATCTCGTTGGATCACCTTTGCATCGAATTTTGCGCCATCAAAGGCGCTATCAAAAACACTCGGCCTTATCCCAGAGGCAATCGCCCGTGCTCGATACTCCACAATCCATTCTTCAAAAGTGTCCTTTTTGACAGCTACCGTAGCTTTCGCCACTGGGCGCGGCACAGGACGTAAAGAGGTGTCGGGGCTGCTCGCCTCAACAGATACAGCCGTCAAAATTGCACCAATAGCTGCCCATCGCGTGGTCAAACCCGGAATACTCATAATGCGCCTCTTGCTCGTTTTGAGATCAGCCTAAAGCGATTCCGCTAGCCGGGAAAGTGTTGCGCCGCCCCCAAGCCGACTACCGCCTATCTCGGATTTTCCGCCTTCAGCCGCGTCTGAAATTCGCGCAGCATCGGCACCCGGCGCGGGCGAAACGATCCGCCGGTGTGCTCCATGTCCGACATGCGATCCAACCTGAATACACGGTAATCGCGCCGCAAATGGCAATAGGCCATCAGACAATGACTTGCCTGCATGAACACAATCGAAAGCGGGTCGACCTCGCGCACCGTCTTGCGCCCCTCCACATCCGCATAGGCAAATCGCACCGTCGCTTCGTCCCATGTCGCCTGCCTCAATGCCCCTGCATCCATGCCCGGCGCAGGTGGCCGATTGAACCGCACCGCCGTCAGCACCGCATGTCTCAGCCGATGCGCCTGTGCCTCTGGCAGGCGCGCTTTCAACTTATTTAGTGCCGATTGCGCCGCCTCTGCCAACGCTGGATCACCCACCTCCATCACCTCGCGCAAGCCGACAACCAGCGCCTCTATCTCCTCGGGAACAAAGCCCAATGGCGGCAAAGTTGCATCTTCAATCAACGTAAAGCCAAACCCGGCCTCGCCGTCAATAACCGCGCCCAAAGCTCGCAAACTATCAATGTCGCGATAGATCGTGCGCACCGACACACCCGTCTCATCCGCAAGCGCTTGGGCGGTTGCTGGTGGTGGCAGGTTTCGCAATGCCTGCATCAAGTGAAACAATCGATCGGTTCTAGCCATGATCACATCATACTGCACCCTACTGACAGAAACTGACAAGAGCCTCTGTTAGATCGACAACAGCATCACATGTAGGAGACAAAACATGCTCACCCTTCTCACTTTCCCCGGCGACGCAACCAGTCCCACCCACTCGCCGTTCTGCCTCAAGGCCATGTGCCTGTTGGAAATGGCTGGTCAGGACTGGCAACCGGAGCTGGTTCAGGATCTCGCCATTCTACCTTTGGGCCGCGCACCGGTATTGCGCGCTGGTGATCGCCTGATCCCCGACAGCCATCATATTCAGGGTTATCTCGAGGCACTGGGTGCAGATTTCTATCCCGGTGTCAGCGACCAGGACCGGGCCATCGCTCACGCTCTGATCCGCATGACCGAGGAAAACCTGCGCACCGGGCTAGTCTATTCTCGCTGGCTTGACCCACAAATCTGGCCAATCATGCGTGAAGCCTTTTTTGCCGATGTCCCCGCCCCTGCGCGCGCTGATGTGGCCAACGGTGTCCAAGAGCACGTGCGCGCTGGCCTTATGGCACATGGCATTGCCCAATTTGACCCCGCCGACCGGTTGCATCGTTTGGTCAAGGATGTCGACGCGATTGAGCTAACGCTTGGCCGTGGTCCGTTCCTGTTCGGAGATCTGCCCACTGCCGCTGATGCCGCCATCGCACCGGTTCTCGACATGCTGATGACCTTGCCGGTCGAAACAGATATCAAAAGAGCCGTCGCGTCGCGCCACACCCTGACAGCATATGTCAGCAGAGTGCGCGCCGCGATCTACCCATCAATGCAAAAGTTCTCAACAGCTACTAACGCCGTTGCCGAGACACTTTCCGCTTAACTTTATCAGCCTTGCGCTTGGCCTTTGTGGCCTTGCGCCGCACTGGGCGGCCACGACCCCGGCCGCCCGACCCGCGCTTGACCGGCTCGCCATCCAGCGAGATCAGCTCAAGCGCGACACCTCCAGTTACCGGCGCCGCTTCGGCCAGGCGCGCCGTAACCCGTTGCCCCAGACCAATCACCAACCCGGTGTCAGACCCGATCAGCGTATTTGAGTCGTGGTCAAACTGGAAATATTCACTCCCGAGCTCGCGCATCGGGATCAACCCATCCGCGCCAGTTTCATCCAACTTCACAAAGACACCAAACCGCGCAATCCCGCTGATCCGCCCGGTGAATTCATCCCCGATCCGTTCAGACAAATAGGCCGCCAAATATCGATCCGACGTATCGCGCTCAGCCAACATTGAACGCCGTTCAGTTTCGGAAATATGCTTAGCCGTGCCTTCCAAAGTCTCAACTTCCTCGGGCGACAATCCGTCCTCGCCCCACCCATGCGCCGTGATCAACGCGCGGTGCACGATCAGGTCGGCGTAACGGCGAATTGGCGACGTAAAATGCGCATAAGACATCAACGCCAGACCAAAATGCCCGAAATTGGACGGGCTGTAATAGGCCTGCGTCATCGACCGCAACGTCGACAGGTTGATCAACTCCGCCTCATCCGTTCCGGCGGCCGCTTTTAACAGCGCATTCAGATGCCGCGTCTGCAACACCTGCCCCTTCGCCAAAGTTAACCCTGCCGACGAAGCGGTTTCCCGCAGCGCATCCAGCTTTTCCGGGCTTGGCTCTTCGTGCACGCGGAACAACAACGGCGACTTAGCAGCAATCAGAGTTTCAGCGGCACAAACATTGGCCAACACCATGAATTCTTCGATCAACCGGTGCGCATCATGTCGGTCGCGAAACGCCACCGAATCCACTTCGCCTTCATCGGTCAACACAATCTTGCGCTCCGGCAAGTCCAGCTCAAGCGGTTGTCGAGCAGCCCGCGCCTTGGTCAAAGCCTCGTAAGCGGCGTAAAGCGGAGAGATCACTTCGTCCATAAGCGGTTCGCAGCGCGCACTTGGCTGGCCATCATGCGCGGCCTGCACCTCGCCATAGTTGAGCGACGCAACGGACCGGATCATCGCCCGCACAAACCGATGCCCGATCTTTTCACCTTTGTCTGTCACCTGAATACGCAAGGCCAATACCGCACGCGGAACGCCTTCGTGCAGCGAGCACAAATCGCCAGACAACCGGTCAGGCAGCATCGGCACCACGCGGTCAGGGAAATAGCTGGAGTTGCCGCGCTTGCGCGCTTCGCGATCCAACGCCGCGCCAGGGCGGACATATTCCGCCACATCCGCGATCGCGACCCAAACCACATGCCCGCCCGTGTTCTTAGGGTCGTCATCGGAATGCGCCCAACATGCATCGTCATGGTCCCGCGCATCCGCCGGGTCGATGGTGACAAACGGCATATCGCGCAAATCTTCGCGCGCACCCAAGGGCGCCGGCTTGGCCTTGTCAGCTTCTTCAATCACATCGTCAGGAAACCTGTCAGGTATTCCATGTTGGTGAATTGCGATCAATGACACCGCCTTTGGCGCGCTCGGATCACCAAGACGGGCCACAATCTTGGCCCGCGGCAGTCCCAGCCGCCCTTTGGGGCCAGATTGTTCCGCCTCAACCAATTCACCATCCTTGGCACCACCAGAATGGTCGCTCAAAACCTGCCATTCTTTGCCGTCGCCTTTGTCGATGGGCAGAATGCGGCCGCCCTCGTGCGTCTGGCGATAAACACCCAATACGCGGCGCGGGTTGGTGCCGATGCGACGGATCAGACGCGCTTCATAGGCATGCTCTTCACCGTTGATTTCTGTGAGACGTCCAAGAATACGATCTCCTTGACCCAGCGCGGGGTCACTGGCGCGTGTGATCACCAGAACCCGCGGCTCCTCGCCCTCACCGTGCCACTCCAACGGACGCGCAAACAGATCACCGTCGTCGTCAGGCCCGGTGATCTGCAACACCGCCACCGGTGCCAACTTGTCCGGATCACGATAGGTTTTCTTACGCTTTTGCAGATGCCCTTCGGCCTCGAGCTCACGCAGCACGCGCTTAAGATCAATACGGGCAGCACCCTTGATGCCAAAGGCACGGGCAATGTCACGTTTCGTTGTCTGGGTCGGGTTCTCGGAAATCCATTCAAGAATTTCCTCTTTGGTGGGTATACGCATGTTCAGGCCCTAACACGGGCCTTTCCATGCCTCAAGGCAAGTCGGCCACTGTGTCCACATCCTGCAGAGTCGCCACCTGCGCAATGCGATGCCCCGGTACGGTTGCCTTACTGTCCGCCAACGCATGTTCGCTGGACCAGCGAACCCCTTCAAACAAGGTTGGCGGCACGCTCGCTGTGCGTTTTAGACCGACCAGCCAATACCCGCCATCCGGTGCAGGCCCAAACACCGTGTCATGATCGCCCAGCGCCGCAAACGCCTCGGCAATATGATGCCGCTCAATCCCCGGAATGTCTGCACCAATCACGCAAACCGGCCCGGGCGGCGACTGCCTCAGCATCCGCCTCATTCGATCGCCCAGATCGCCACGCCCTTGCGGACGTTTAGCCAAATCCTTGGGCCAAACTCGCGAAATCATCCCGTCGCGATCCTGCGCTACGGCCAACACGATATCCCAGCGCGGATCACGCATTCGCCGCAACAACGCCTGCGTCTGATGGCGAAACCAACGCGCTGCAGGAACCATGCCGATATCACGCCCCAACCGTGTCTTTACCCGGCCTGGACGCGGCTCCTTGACCATCACAACCAACCGCTTTCTGCGGGTAAACTCAGGCGAAATAGTCACGCAAAATCCGGGAATAGATCGCTTTCAACTGGTGAATTTGCGCCACTGGTACGTTCTCGTCAACTTGGTGCATCGTCTTGCCAACCAGCCCAAATTCCACCACCGGACAGTGATTTTTCACAAACCGCGCATCCGACGTGCCCCCGGTGGTGCTCATCTCAGGCACATGCCCGGTTTCCGCCTCAACACTTGTGGCTATCAGGGCCGACAGCGCGCCGGGGGGCGTGATAAAACTCTCACCAGATATCTTGACGTTCATACCAATTTCAATTCCGGTCTCCTCGGCAACTTGATCTGCCAACCCCTGCATCCAGTCTGTTAACGACGCACCGGAATGTGCATCATTGAACCGGATATTCACTGTCGAGCGGCACTCAGCCGGGATAACATTGGTCGCCGGGTTGCCGGTATCCATTGTCACCACAGCCACGGTTGATGCGTCAAAATGTTCTGTGCCTTCGTCCAGCACCTCGCGTGACATGCGATCCATCAACCGCGCCATTGCGGGCACCGGATTCTTAGCGCGGTGAAGGTAAGCCGAATGGCCCTGAACGCCCGTAAACGTGAACCACGCAGACATCGAACCGCGGCGCCCGATCTTCATCATTTCACCCATCTCGTTCGGACAGGTTGGTTCGCCCACCAGACAAACCGACATCCGCTCATCCGCCTTGTCCATATAGTCCAACAATGCGGTGGTGCCGTCCAGCGCGTCACCCTCCTCATCGCCGGTAATTGTCAGGATCACCGCTCCGTCAGGCGGTGTGTCAGTCACAAAATCCACCGCAGCCGCCGCAAACGCCGCAACACCCGACTTCATGTCCGTCGCGCCGCGCCCAAACATGATGCCATCACGCACTTCTGCGCCAAACGGATCAGCCGTCCATGCTGCTATGTCCCCGACTGGCACGACGTCTGTATGCCCGTTAAAGCCAAATGTGAGGGCATGGCCACGGTCGCCCCACCGCGCAAACAAGTTGGCCACACCACCGCGATCAACGCGGGTGCATTCAAATCCGGCATCTCCCAGAACCTGCTCTAACAGAACCAGTGCACCACCCTCCTCGGGTGTTACAGATGGGCAGCGGATCAGGTCAGCAGTCAGTTTTTCTGGATCTAGGCCGGACATGTCAGACAATTTCCCCGTGTCTCATTTCGCGTTTGCGCCGTTTTCGCACAGGGTGATCATGCGGGAAAGCCACAATTATACCCAATTTAGGTCATCATTCACACTAAACCCCTTAACACGAACGATTTATTGGTGTTACTTGGTCCTCAATAACAAGACCGAGGCAGGTCACACAGCAGTTAGGCCACAAATTCGGGCCCATCCATATCACAGTCGCCATTGGGCGATTGCGATTACGACGACGTAAGCGTCCGACAACCACGTCGGCGACGCTGTAGTGCCTGCCCCAGTTCAAGGGGTGAATATGGTATGCCCAGAGTACCTGTAAGTATCAATGCCAGTGCCGAAGCAATGGCGAACGAGATTTTTGGCGACGGTGTACAGGTAGAATCCGCTACTTATGTCGGTGCCAATGGATCATCGGGCATATTTCGAAATGGCGACTCTGTATCACCTGACGCAACCCCCAGCGACCGGGGCGTTATCCTCTCTACAGGGAACGCGCGTGACTTTTCCAATCGCAATGGCGGGTTTAACCAATCGAGCGGCACATCCGCCAATACATCGGGCGAGGATAACAATCCGGAGTTCAATGCCATTGCTGGTACAAATACATTTGATGCGTCGTACCTGACCGTCGAATTCATCCCCACCGGCGACACGATGACCATGCAGTTTGTGTTTGCATCCGAGGAGTACCCAGAATTCACAAACTCCGTTTATCAAGATTTTGTTTCGGTCAATATTAACGGAAACGAAGTACCTTTGACTGTCGGCAATGGTGAAGTTGACCCCAACAACATCAATGATGGTCAAAACGAGAGCCTCTTTGTCGACAATACCGGTGGTGCATACAATACCGAAATGGACGGCTTCACACTGACGATGACACTGACCATCCCGGTCAACGACGGCGTATTGAATATAATCCGTTTCGCTATCGCCGATGTGTCCGACAGCAGCTATGACTCCAGCCTGCTGATCGCCTCTGGCTCCGTACAAACCACACTGATTGCCAATACAGATACAGTCAATATAGCGCCAGATGGCGAACAGACTGTCGACCTGCTCGCCAATGACACGGGAACCGGTAGCCTCACGATTACGCATATCAACGGCCAACCGGCTGTAGTCGGCGTTCCGATCGTGCTGGCTAACGGGCAATCCATCACCCTCAACGCTGATGGAACAGTGTTCATCGAGGCTGACGGCGACGAAGAAACCGTCAATTTCACTTATACAATCGCAGACGGTTCCGGGAACACGGATGTTGGCTTTGTCACCCTAAATCAGGCGCCCTGTTTTGTGTCCGGCACGCTAATGCGCACGCCAAATGGCGAGGTACCCATCGAATACCTTGAGCCCGGCGATCTGGTCGAAACGCTCGACAATGGCCCGCAACCCATCCGCTGGTCCGGTCAACGCCGCGTGCGCGCCGAGGGCAAGCTCGCCCCGATCCGCATTACCGACGGTGCGTTTGGCGACCACCGCAGCCTTTTGCTGTCCCCTCTGCACCGCGTGCTGATCAACAATGCCTGGGCACAGCTCCTGTTCGGACAAGACGAAGTTCTTATGGCCGCGCGAGACCTAGTGAACGATCACTCGGTAATCCGGGAACCGGGCGGTTGGGTAACTTATCACCACATCTTGTTTGATACCCACCAGATCGTGTTTTCCGAAAATCTGACAACCGAGAGTTTTCTCCCCGGCCCTCAAACAGCCGAAGCATTCGAGGCAGAGATTGTTGAGGAAATTTGCTCGATCTTCCCCGAGCTAGACCCGCACACAGGCTGCGGATATGGCCGCATGGCCCGCATGGGTGTCAAATCATTCGAGGCTACGGCCTACAGCGCATTAGCAGCGGCTTGAGGGATAGGACGGCATGATGCGCAACGGGCACCCGACATGAGCTGGATCAGCCTTTCAGATCGCACCCGCGCGCATTTCCGTGCCGACGGGCTTGTGCGTATCGGTCAACCGCTTTCAAACATGCGTATCAACATGCATCAGCCAATGAGGCGCGGTAGCCTTCTGCTAGAAACACAGGTGTCCCCGTATGACCGCCCGCAATTGTTGGTCGGTTATCGCGCCGCACATTCCGGTGGAACGGAACTGACACTTCAAGCCTTGCCAGGTGGCGGCATTGTACTTGTCATCAGTCGCGGCAAGGAAACGTTTCACACCGTGGTCAATCTGGACACAGGCGGGCGCATCGATACCCTACGCATAACATACAGCTGGGATGCGAACGCACGGCGTGGACGTCTCTCGGTTGAATGTCCCGGCAAGGCGCCGATAACAATCCGCAATTTTGAAAACCCGTTGCCGCTCACCCTTGCGGACATTCAGGAAATGACCTGCGATCGCGACCGATGTGTTTTCGCCAATGATGTCGCGTTTCTCGCAGCCTCTGATCGGATCGAACCCGTTGGCCCCATGCCCACACTGGAACCAACTGTTCCGGTCATGACCGACACCGGCTATCGCCCGATCTCGGACATAAAACGCGGTGACGTTGTCCTGACACTCGACGGCAGCCTTGTGCCCGTCCTCGCCAATTTACGCCGAACAGTCCCCGCCGCAGGCCTGTTCGCTCCCGTCAAACTGCGCGCGCCCTACTTTGGCCTGACACAGGATATCTTTGCAGCCCCTGCCCAACAGCTCGTTATAGGCGGCTCGCGTGTAGAATATCTGTTTGGTGCAGAGCATGTTCTGGTGCCTTCCGGAAACCTCTTGAATGGCAACGCCGCGTCTCTGCGCAAGGGGCGACTGTTGGTCACGTATTGCCAACTGATGTTGCCCGATCACGAGGCGATCTTATGCGCGGGCACTTATGCTGAAACGCTCAATGTTGGACGTATTCGGCGGAAGAACGATCTGCGCCGGGCCAGCCTGTTCTGCACGATGCCACGCAATGCATTGCCCGAGCATTCCCTGACGGCTTTTCCGGTTTTGCGCGAATTTGATGCCTTAACGCTCGCGGCACAGCGCGCTGCCGCCTGATATCATTGCTCGGTCAAGTCGCCGTCGCTTTCCTCACCGTGAAAGAACGGTGTCAGTTGGGCTACAACCACCGAGTTCTCTGAAAGCGCGCGATCCATCAGTACACGCTCATCATCGTTGATCTCATGCCCCTGCGCCTCGCGCTCCTCAATTGTGCCATAGCCTGTTACATCCAGCGGGTTCAAATCCGCCTGTTTTAGAATGGCGACTGTTTCACGCACGGCTTCGGCCTCGTCCACGCCGCTCGCATAAATCATTAACGCGCCGCCCGTTGCATTCTTAGGCAGGCCGTCACCGTCCTTACGACCGACTTGAACGAGCAACGTATAAACCTGTTGGCGGGATTTTTTCTTGGGCTTTTCCATGGCCCCAGCCCTTAGCCCGCAGGCCCGCCCAAGGTCAACCAAAGCCGCCCTTTAACCGGCCAATTTGTGTCGAATCCTACTTAAAAACGGACTTGGCGAATACCGAATGAAAAGACTCTCCCACTAGTCCTGTGTGTCGACATACGCTGTGCAACGGAACCCACCTTGCCGCGTTAGTGACTAGTTTAAGGGATAGGGCCATGCCTACAGCGTCTGAGCTGCCAATTGACACATCCGCCAGCGCCATGGACATGGCGAACTCAATGTTCGGATCCGGCATATCAATCGAATCCGCGTCCTACACCGGGGCCAACGCCGCATCGGGCATATACAGCGACGGTGACGCTGTCGCGCCGGGGGTGACGCCATCGGACACGGGTGTCATTCTGTCAACCGGTAGGGCAACGTCCATCACCAACAGTTCTGGGGATGCGAACACTTCCTCTGGAACGTCAAGCAACAATAGAACAGCGGGCGATAGCGATCTAGATGACCTGTCGGGCGTAAAAACATACGACGCCGCTGTTTTTGAGGCCGAATTTGTTCCAGACGGCTCCACCCTAACCATGCAGGTTGTGTTCTCGTCCGAGGAATATCTCGAGTATGTCAATTCGGGTTTCAATGACGCCGTCGGCATTTGGGTGAATGGTGAACAGGCTGAACTCACTGTTGGGGATGGCGACATCACCATCAACAATATCAATGATCAGTACAACGAAAATCTCTATATCGACAATCCGGCCAACGCCGAGGTTGCCAATACCGAGATGGACGGCTTCACAATTACCCTGACACTAAAGGCACCGGTGGTGCCGGGCCAAACCAACACGATTAAGATTGCCATCGCCGATGGTGGCGATCGCGTCTACGATTCCAATCTGATGATTGCGGGTGACTCGGTGCAAACCGCTTTGGTCGCGCAAGACGACGATATCGAGGTCGAAGCCGAAGGCACCGGAACTTTCGACATCCTTGCCAATGATTCCAGCCAGGCAGGCGGGACACTTACAATCACGGCCATCAATGGCGAACCGGTCGTGGCCGGTTCCTCGGTGATGTTGCCAACCGGTGAAATCATTACTCTGAATGACGACGGCACCATTTCGGTCGAAACCGACGAAGATACCGGCACAAATATCTTCACTTACGAGGTCGAAGACGAGGACGGTAATACCGATATTGGCTACGTCAATCTGGAAACATCGCCGGGTGTAGCCTGTTTTGTTGCCGGAACTCTGATTATTACTCAAACTGGGCTTGTTCCTGTGGAACAATTGGAACCGGGTCACAAAGTTATGACGCGCGACAATGGCTTTCAGCCTCTCAGATGGATTGGAATGGCAACTAAACTTGCAATAGGCAAAGATGCTCCCATCCAGTTTAACGCGGGCGCGCTAGGTCAACATGATAAGGTTGAGTTCTCTCCTAACCACCGTGTCCTTTACAAATCTCACCAAGCCACGCTGCTATTTGGCGAATCCGAGGTTTTGGTCAAGGCCAAGGATATGGTCAACGGCACCACAATTACGCGCCGCGAGGACGGATCGCCTGTTACCTACGTGCATATATTGTTCGACCGGCACGAGATTGTCCGCGCCAACGGGCTGGACAGCGAAAGCTATCATCCGGGCCGTGAAACTCTGGATAATTTCGACCCAGAAACCCGTGACGAAATTCTGCGCCTGATGCCGAACCTGGATGCTATGATGGGTTACGGCTATGGCCCCGCCGCCCGCGTATCTTTGCGTCAGTTCGAGGCGCGCGCCTTGCTGAGTGTCGCCTAAGGCAAAGGGCGCACCGGTTTCCCGACGCGCCCTTGGAAATCTCATGCGCTACAAGATCAGTCACGCAACAAATCGTTGATCCCGGTTTTTGAACGTGTGCGCTCGTCCACGCGCTTCACGATTACGGCGCAATACAGGTTGACCCCGTTTTTCGAAGGCATCGAGCCGGCGACAACCACCGAATAAGGCGGCACTTCGCCATACATGACCTCGCCGGTTTCACGGTCTACAATCTTGGTCGACTGACCTATGAACACACCCATCCCGAGAACCGAACCTTCGCGCACGATACAGCCTTCAACAACTTCTGAGCGTGCCCCGATAAAGCAGTTGTCTTCAATGATGGTTGGCCCAGCCTGCATTGGTTCCAGAACACCGCCAATGCCAACGCCGCCGGATAGGTGCACGTTCTTACCGATCTGTGCGCAGCTGCCGACTGTAGCCCAAGTGTCCACCATGGTGCCTTCGTCGACATAGGCGCCGAGGTTCACAAAAGACGGCATCAGCACAACACCTGGCGCGATAAACGCCGATTTGCGTACAACACAGTTGGGAACGGCACGAAAACCAGCGTCTTGCCAGTTTTTCTCACCCCAACCTTTGAACTTGCTGTCGACCTTGTCCCACCAGCCGCCGCCTTGCGGGCCGCCATCCTGAATTTCCATATCCTTGATGCGGAACCCAAGCAAAACGGCCTTTTTGGCCCATTGGTTCACATGCCAGTCGCCGCTCTCCTGCCTTTCCGCAACCCGAAGGCTCCCGGAATCCAGCGCATTCAGCGTGTCCTCGATGGCGTCGCGGGTTTCGCCGCGGGTCGCTGAAGTGATGGTATCGCGCGCGTCCCACGCGGCTTCGATAGCTTGTTCCAATTGGGCATTCGACATGTGTTTAGGCTCCGATCAAACTGGATTCGGGCTTTCATAAACACAACGCGCCCCGACGTCACCCACCCATTGCGACAGATTGGGCCAAATCCCCGCCTATCAGCACTCTCAAAGCTGTCACTGGCACATGCGCGGCAAAACCGCTACGCATAACGCTAAACAAGACAGGACCTGTCCAATGAAAGACGACCGCAAGCATCCCTTGTCCGACGCGCACAGCGACCGCACCGCCGCCCGACACGTCCCCGACACCCCACAAACCCGCTCTCCGGCGTATCGGCTGGCCTTTTCGGATGACGATTTTCTGTGCCGTCAGGAACTGCGCCCGGTGCGTTTGCAATTGGAACTGCTAAAACCCGAACTGATCCTGGACGAACACGGCATCGAAAGCACAATTGTGCTCTTTGGTGGCGCTCGTATTCCCGAACCCGCCAAGAAAGACAC
Source organism: Shimia abyssi (assembly GCF_003014475.1). Lineage (GTDB taxonomy): Bacteria > Pseudomonadota > Alphaproteobacteria > Rhodobacterales > Rhodobacteraceae > Shimia > Shimia abyssi. The sequence continues at coordinate 22,851 of NZ_PYGJ01000022.1, forward strand.
TGCACGCACAAAGACGCTGGCCGATTTGTCTCAGTTCTATGAAGAGGCCCGCGATTTTTCCCGCCTTATGACCGAGCGCAGCAATGGTCACGACAACGTCATTGTCTCAGGCGGTGGTCCCGGTGTGATGGAGGCCGCCAATCGCGGTGCGTTGGATGCGGGAGGCAAGTCCATCGGCCTGAATATCGTGTTGCCGCACGAACAGGCGCCTAATGAATACGTGACACCCGAGCTGTGCTTCAACTTCCACTATTTCGCGATCCGCAAGATGCATTTTCTGATGCGTGCCAATGCGATCTGCGTCTTTCCCGGTGGCTTTGGCACCATGGACGAAATGTTCGAGGCCCTTACCCTGGTGCAGACAGGCCGCATGGAATGCGTGCCTTTCGTCCTGTTTGGCCGGGCGTTTTGGGAAAAAATCATCAACTGGGATGCGCTGGCCGACGCCGGCACGATCTCCGAGGATGATCTCAAGCTGTTTCGCTTTGTCGACACCGCCGAAGAAGCCATCAACGTTATCGACACTTGGGGCGAATCCACGCGACGTGGAGAGATTCCAGGTCGCTAAACCATTTCACTTAAAACAACCCTTGGCGCTCAACGCGCCTTGGGTTCACTTAGTGAAACTGTGTCGGCAAAACACCCAGCTCAGTCCCCTGAGGTAGCTTGGTTACAACCTGTGCGCCCGCGACGTCCTTGATGCCATAGCCATATCCGGCCAGACGGAATTTCCATTCCCGTGCGCTCAAAGCCTTTGTGCGCTCGCGCTTCAAAAGATCCAGTACCGGTGCGTCGATCACTGCGCCGCCAATATCTGCATGTGCCATGTGTCAGTCCTCCTAATTGCTGTTTACAATTTGGAAACTGACTGTTGATCAGGGCCGAATTGGTGCTCGATTAAGGAAAGTTTTAGGCAAAACGCTAGATTGTTTATTTTTTGACCGGTTTCATCGACGTGAAAACGTATTTCGGCAAAACCACCCCGGCGATCAGAACCCCAATCCAAACCAGCAACGTCGCCGCCAAAAGATTGGCTGTACCACCAATCGTGAACCCGGCAACAAACGGCTGCGTGACCAGCAACCCAACAAAAATCGCGATCAAGGACAGCCCACCCAACAAAGACGGCATATTCTTTTCAGACACCTTGCGAATGATCGGGGTGATGATCATCAGGGCCACGGTAAAAATCACCGTCACAATGATCAGCGCCAAAGGCGCGATGCTGAACCCGTCCAGCAACAATGAAGCCAGCAATAAACCGATGGCATTCGCCAGCAAATGGGCTGCGGCAGAGACTACAAATTTTGGCATGACGTGCCTTTCCAAATAAATTTTGGAACGAGCTTAAACCGAGTCTTTGAACCTGTCACACTCTGTTTCAGCGTTCAGGCGCCGCCCATCCCTGCTTCGGCTTCAATCTGTTTTCGCGACTTGCGGGCCCGCTCGGTCGCGGACTTCAACTGACCACACGCCGCCATGATGTCTTCGCCGCGCGGTTTACGAATCGGGCTGGCATATCCGGCACGGTAGACAATCTCTGAAAATGCTTCGATCCGGTCCCAATCGCTGCGTTGATAAGGAGAGCCGGGCCATTCATTAAAGGGGATCAGGTTGATCTTGGCGGGAATGCCCGAAATCAGCTTAACCAACCGATGCGCATCCTCGTCGCTGTCATTCACACCTTTCAGCATCACATATTCAAACGTGATCCGCTCAGAATTGCTCACCTTGGGGTATTCCCGTAACGTGTTCAGCAACTCTTCGATGTTCCAGCGTTTGTTGATCGGCACCAGCTTGTCACGTACCTCGTCCGTGGTCGCATGGAACGAAACCGCCAGCATACAGCCAATCTCTTCGGCTGTTTTGGCAATCTCAGGGACAACTCCGCTGGTCGACAGCGTAATCCGGCGACGGCTTAGCGAAATACCCTCTCCATCCATCGCGATCTTCATCGCGTCACGCACATTTTCAAAGTTATACAGCGGCTCACCCATGCCCATCAAAACGATGTTGGACACCAAACGCGGACCACTATCGCCCGTGCTCACGCCCGGTTGTGGCCATTCGTCCAGATCGTCACGCGCTACCATCACTTGCCCGACGATTTCACCGGCGGTCAGGTTACGCACCAGCTTTTGCGTGCCAGTGTGGCAAAACGAGCAGGTCAACGTACAGCCAACCTGGCTTGAGACACACAACGTCCCCCGATCAGTTTCGGGGATATAAACCACCTCTACCTCATGCCCACCCGCGATCTTGACCAAATACTTGCGAGTTCCATCGCTACTGATCTGGCGGCTGACCACCTCGGGAATTTCAATGGAAAACGTCTCGTCCAGCTGCCCGCGGTAGGCTTTGGACAAATTGGTCATGGCATGGAAATCGCGCACGCCCCATTGGTACACCCACTGCCAGATCTGGTTGACCCGCATCTTGGACTGTTTTTCCGGCGTGCCATTCTCGATCAGAACCGCCCGCAACTTGTCACGAGTCAAACCAACGATGTTGATCTTGCCACCTTCGGGCAGCTTACGGGGAATTGTCATCACATCCTGCGTGACAGGGGCGCTGGCGGTCATAGGCTTGGGTCCGGGTTACGAGAAACAGACGGGTGCCATACACCATTTGCTCGCGAAAGCAAATTAATCAAGGCCACCCCGGCTGATTCAGGCCGCGGTCGAAGACGCCACTGCCAGCTTTGCTTCGTGACTTTTTAAACACCGCCGCGCTGTCTCACCATATGCCGCCAGATCAAGCAGGTCCGGGAACATACGCATCAACTCGTCCCGTGCCTCATGCTCAAACTGATCAATAGTCAATTCGCCGGGGTGGAAACTCTCGGTCTGCAATCCATCCGACAGAATGATCTGATGTTTGTCGAACAGGATGTGAAAATACTCTGGTTCCGGCACATAAGAGACCTGCTCGATGCCCTTCCACCCGACCAATTGCTTGGCAGGGATCAGCACTTCGCGCTCCTCAAACAGCACTTCAAAACTCGCATCCCGCATCCAGATTCTGTGGTTGGGCGACACATATAGATCACGCGCCGGCACACCGCGCCCCATGGATCCTTGGGGAATGCGGACAGGTGCGCTCTTTTCGAAACCAGCGCCGCGGGCATTGGCGCGATAGGATCCAATCCAACGGATTGGTGCAAATCCACCATCTCGCACGACAACCATGTCGCCCGGACGCAGATCTTCAACGGCCACTTCGCCGCGCTTTGTCGCAATCTTGGTCCCATGCAGGAAACACGGGATCGTGCCTTCATTCAGCCCCGCGCTCACCCAGTTGCCATTCTCGTCCAACTGTACCGATTGGTTCTGATTGTTTCCGGTCGAACCGATCTGATCAGATTGCATCCCATCAGCAGGGCCGCCCACGGCAGTCACAATAGAGTCAAAAGATACGAACTCGGTCACAACACCGTCCACAACCAAAGCAACCGCGCCGTCTTTGTGGACAGGAGCACTCAGCGAATAGACATCCTGCCCGAACTGCGTGTCCTGATAGTCACCGATACCATTGACTGATCGTATGGTGCCGGTGTTCTGATTATAGACCACGACCTGAATATTGGATGTATCCATTCCGGCAGGTACGGCAATTTCGATGAAATCCTGATTACCCGGCCCGCGATACTTGATCTCGGTAAATCTTGGTTCTGCCATGTGCTGCCTCCACGAAAACTGAGCCCGACCGGTTAATCCGGTCAGCTCCCCCATGGTGGCAATGTGGCTTAGTCAAACCCTGGCAGGGGCCCCTAAACCGCCCTTAGGCGGTCAGCTTATTTGCAACGCTTTTGCGCGTCTTCTACTGCTGCGGTGAATCCTAACAACGAAAACGTGTCTTCTGTTCTGGTACCGCGCGACGAACGCGCGCTCAACTTGGCAGAAGCACCCCGTTTCATCGCCGCAATGATCGACGCATCGTCACCTGACGACGCGGGCCATGCCCATTCGCCTTCGGTGATTAGCACAAACGAATTGCCGTCGACATCCACGCTCACGTTTGATCCGCTGGCAAAAGGGTAACCACCCGTAAAGCCAATCTGGCCGGCGACTTTCATATGTGGCAGGTAACTGACCATCAATAGAATGTCGCCCCGGTTCACAGCCACAACGCGGCCTTCCTTGGTGTTGACAGTCTCCTTGGCGGTGCTCACCGCCCAGCATTCGCGCTTGTCGCCTTCGGTGTGCTCAAACACACTCCAGTCGGTCATCGCCGCAACTTGATTTTCACTGACGCTCTGTGCCATCGCGCCATAGGCGCCCAACGACAGACCCGCCGCCAGTATCGCGCTCACGAAACGTGATCCCATGTCTACAGCCTCCAAGCTGTGTTTGCCTCTATCGTCCATACCCCTGGCTTCGTGCCTATTTTGTAGGGCTGGACATTTCTATCCCGATAGCCACAGTTTAGCCTGAATTTATAACGGGGCGAAAGACCCGTTGGCACAAAATTGCCGGTAAATCAGCGAGGAACCATGACCAAAGCCGTCCCAATGATCGAATCCTGGCGTGGCGCCTTTCTGGAAAACACCCATCTTGGCCATGCGGTAGTGTGCAACACCTCGGGTGAAATCGTAGAATCCTGGGGCGATCCAAACGCTGTGGTGCTGCCACGCAGCTCTTCCAAAATGATACAGGCACTGCCCCTGATCGAAAGTGGTGCCGCAGATGCCTATGGGCTGACCCCAAGGCAATTGGCCTTGGCCTGTGCCTCTCACAATGGTGCAGAGATCCACAGCACCATGGTGCGCGACTGGCTTGGTGCTTTGAACCTTTCAGAGTCCGATCTTCGGTGCGGCCCGCAAGAACCTCAGGACATCCCCGCCCGCAATGCTCTGATCCAATGCGGCGATCCGGCTTGTCAGGTACACAATAACTGTTCTGGCAAACACAGCGGATTCCTGACGCTTTCGCGTCATCTGAGCGCGGGACCAGAATATATCGACCCCGCACACCCGGTTCAGGTCGCCGTAAAGGATACATTCGAAGAGGTCACTGATGAGACTAGCCCAGGCTTTGCCATAGACGGCTGCTCTGCCCCAAACTATGCCAGCACACTACATGGCATGGCCCGCGCCATGGCCTTTTTCGCGTCAGCACGAGAGGGTCAGGGCACACGCTCCGACGCCGCTGTCCGCCTGCGCTCCGCGATGGCCCAGCACCCCGAATATGTGGCGGGCGAAGGACGCGCCTGTACCGCACTGATGCGCGCCATGAATCATAAAGTGGCCATAAAAACCGGTGCAGAGGCATATTTTGTGGTGATCCTACCCGAACAGAAACTCGGGATAGCGCTCAAGATAACCGACGGCACAACAGTGGCGGCAGAGGCAGCGATCACCGCCTTGCTGATACGCCATGGCGCTCTGGATGCAAGCCACCCCACCGCGCGAAATTTTTTGCATGCGCCGTTGCGAAATCGCCGCGACATCGAATGCGGTATCCTGAAATCCGCCGCTGGTTTTCCTTAACGCCAAGCGCTCCCGCCCCTTTGAAGACGCAGCAAGCAGCGCCTCAAAGCGTTGGGCGTGGCCGCGCTGCGCGCGGGTTTGGGTATTTGGGAACAATGAGAAATGGAATCCGTTCGGTTTTCCCAAAACATCCAGTGTCTTTAGGTCACTGAAGCGCTACATCTCCATGGCTTCGGCAACTTCTACCGTGCCTGCGCCACCTTCTAGAATCGGGCATGTTGCAGCAATGGCACAGGCGGCATCCATGGTTGGTGCGTTCACCAACGTATAACCGGACATTGGGTTGGCACCGCCATTATCCTTAACGCCGCTAGCGGTGACTGTCTTGGACATGCCGGCGGGATTGCCTCCATCGACCAGATCATCACCAATCCCGGCCATCCACGCCCCCCATGCAGCCATAACCTTTTCGCCCTCTTCCGGCGTCTTTGGGCGGCCACCTCCGTGATACACAAAAATAAACTTTGGCATGATCATACTCCTCCTATGAATTCTCTTCCAAAACCGCTGCCAGTCGGTTGAGTGTTGATTGCCACCCACCCCGGTGATTGAGCGCGGATTCTTCGTCCAGTAACTCGTGGTGATCCACGATCAGTTGCGCGCCATCGTCAGTTTCAACAATCGTAAATGTCACGTGGCTCTCATGGCCGCGCGCGTCGGCATCGTCATGCCATGCCCACGTAAATCCGACCGAACAGGGCGGGTCATAGCTTGTGACATGACCGGAAACTTTGAACCGCTCGCCCGCATCGTTGACCATCACAGAATACCAAGGCCCAAGGCCTGACAAATCTAGCGAATGTTCTGGCACATGCACCCCTTCAGGCCCCCACCATTTCAACAGATCCGCCTGCTTGGTGACTGCTGCAAAGAGCCGCTCAGGGGACACACGAAAACTGCGCTCTATTCGTACGTTCGTCATTCTTCTTCCTCTGCCAACAGCGCTTCTAACCGGTCCAACCCAGCTTCCCAAAAGCTACGATGATCCATGGTCCATTCCGAAATTGCGCGCAGCCCTTCGGGACGCACAGAATAAAAGCGCTTTGTGCCGTCTGCCCGCTGATGCACCAATCCCGCGGCGCGCAGCACCTTAAGGTGACGCGATATCGCTGGCCCACTTATTGTCGCGTCAGCGACCAATGCACCCGCTGGCAACTCGCCTTCGTCCAACAAACGTTCAACAACACTTAGGCGGGTTTCATCAGCAAGGGCTGCGAATTTATCCGTCAGGTTACTCATGGACATTATTTAACACATTTGTTAAATAATGTCCAAGTATGTAGTCTTCCGAAAAAATCCATTTAAGATTCAATAGGTCACCCAGCTGCGCAGCACACAGAATTCCAGCGCCAGTTGCTTCTCTGCGCGTATGGGTTTCGGCAAACCCGATTCGCCTCAGCTGCCTAAACGATCGCTGACCTCGACAACTCAGTCTGCAAAATCGCTGCGCGCATATCCCTGAATATAAAGCAGCGCGGTCAGATCCCCATGATTGATACGAATGTCGCATTCCGCGGCTACCGAAGGTTTCGCGTGCAGTGCAACCCCTGTCCCGGCCAGCCCCAACATCCCCAGATCATTCGCCCCATCGCCCACGGCCATTACATCCCCGTGCACAAGACCCAGTCGCGCCGTAATCTCTTGCAACGCCTGAACTTTGGCTTCGCGCCCAAGAATTGGTCGCCCGACATCACCTGTCAGCGCACCGTCGTTGATCAACAAAGTATTGGCGCGGTTTTCATCAAAACCCAGATCACTTGCGACCTTTTCGGTAAAGGCGGTAAAACCGCCTGACACCAGAGCAGCATATGCTCCGTTTGCCTTCATTGTCGCCAAAAGAGCCTTGCCACCGGGCATTAAGGTGATCCGCTCGGCCAACACTTTCGCGATCACGTCTTCATCCAACCCCTTTAGCAGCCCAACCCGTTCAATCAGCGCGCCCTCAAAATCCAACTCGCCGTTCATAGCCCGTGCGGTGATATCTTTGACCCGTTCCCCGACACCCGCCTCGTCAGCCAGCTCGTCAATGCACTCTTGCTGGATCATCGTGCTATCCATATCCGCGAGCAGCATCTTTTTTCGCCGCCCCACGATGGGTTGGATAAGCAGATCAACCCCCAACGCTTGCAAGTCGTCCCACACATCCCAGCGATTATCCGGCATGACGTTCAATTCGAACTCCGCCGCCTCATCCACGGCCAGCCAGTTCACATCGCCCCCGCCCCATGCGTTGCGCAGCGACTCGATCAGCGCCGGGTCAAGGGATGGGTTGGCAGGAGAAGTCAAAAGGGTCGCAATAAACATGAGAAGTTTCCGATAGTGGTCATCAGGTGTCGCAATTCAACGCTTAAGCGGCGCTATAATCCTATTTTCCTGGTTGTGGAACCACAAACACCCTTCTATGTCGGTCAGTGGGACACCTCTCCCCAACGAGAGGCAGATATCTGTAAGGATAGCATTGATGGCTACTCAGCAACCGGCGACGCGGCCGGCTAATCCGCGTTTTTCTTCTGGTCCGTGCGCCAAACCCCCCACATTTGATGTCACCAAACTCGCCGACGCCGCTCTTGGCCGCTCGCACCGTGCTGCCATTGGCAAGGACAAGTTGAAGGCCGCGATCGAAGGGACACGCGACATTCTGGGCATCCCCGCCGATTACAAGATCGGCATCGTCCCCGCGTCAGACACCGGCGCGGTTGAAATGGCCATGTGGTCGCTTTTGGGCGAACGTAAAGTCGAGATGCTGGCATGGGAAAGCTTTGGCTCGGGATGGGTCACCGATGTGGTGAAGCAACTTAAAATCGATGCCGAAGTCAAAACCGCTGACTACGGTCAGATCGTTGATCTGGCTTCGGTTGATTGCAACAACGATATTGTCTTCACATGGAACGGCACCACCGCGGGTGTGCGTGTGCCAAATGCGGACTGGATTGCGGACGACCGCCAAGGCCTCACGATCTGCGATGCCACCTCAGCGGCTTTCGCTATGGATCTGCCATGGGACAAGCTGGATGTGACCACATTCAGCTGGCAAAAAGTTCTTGGCGGTGAGGCAGCCCACGGTATGCTGATCCTCAGCCCCCGCGCCGTCGAGCGTCTGGAAAGCTACACACCTTCGTGGCCCCTGCCAAAAATCTTCCGCCTGACCAAGGGTGGCAAGTTGATCGACGGTATCTTTACCGGAGCCACCATCAATACGCCGTCAATGCTCGCCGTCGAAGACTATCTCTTTGCGCTTGATTGGGCGCGTTCGGTCGGCGGGCTTCAGGGGCTGATCGCCCGCGCTGACGCGAATGCGCAGGCCGTGTTTGATTTCTGCGACGCCAACGATTGGCTCTCCAATCTAGCCGAGGATGACGCGACCCGCTCGAACACCTCGGTTTGCCTGAAGTTCACCGATGAACGCATTCTGGACGGCGCGGCTTTTGCCAAATCCGTCGCCAAGCGCCTCGAAGCCGAGAACATAGCTTTGGATATCGGCGCCTATCGCGACGCCCCTGCGGGTTTGCGCGTCTGGTGTGGCGGCACGGTCGAAACGGCTGACGTTAAAGCAATGCTCCCATGGCTTGCTTGGGCGTTTGACGCCGAAATCGCAGCTCAAGCCTAAAGGCAAAGGCGGACAATCATGTCCGCCCTACCACCCTTGCAATTTATGTAGGCAGACATGATTGTCCGCCACCCCGACAAAAAAGGACGCTAAACATGGCTCCCAAAGTACTCGTTTCCGACAAACTCTCCGAAACTGCCGTCCAGATTTTCCGTGATCGCGGCATTGATGTTGATTTCATACCCGACCTTGGCAAAGACAAGGACAAGTTGGCCGAAGTGATCGGCCAATATGATGGCCTCGCCATCCGTTCGGCGACCAAGGCCACCGCCAAGCTTCTCGAAAGTGCCGATAACCTCAAGGTCATTGGCCGCGCGGGCATCGGCACCGACAATGTCGACAAAGAGGCCGCCTCGAAAAAAGGTGTGATTGTCATGAACACACCGTTCGGCAACATGATCACCACTGCCGAACATGCCATCGCAATGATGTTCGCCGTCGCCCGTCAAATCCCCGAAGCCTCCGCCTCGACCCATGCGGGCAAATGGGAAAAGTCCAAGTTCATGGGCGTCGAGCTCACCAACAAAACCCTTGGCGTGATCGGCGCGGGTAACATTGGCGGCATCGTTTGCGACCGTGCACGTGGTCTCAAGATGAAGGTTGTTGCATATGACCCTTTCCTCTCCGAAGAAAAGGCCCAAAAAATGCACGTCGAAAAGGTTGAGCTCGACGAGCTTCTCGCCCGTGCCGACTTCATCACCCTGCACGTCCCCTTCACCGAAGCGACCGCCAATATCCTGTCGGCTGAAAACCTCGCCAAAACTAAAAAGGGCGTACGCATCATTAACTGCGCCCGTGGCGGTCTGGTCGACGAAGCGGCTTTGGCCGAACTGCTGAAATCCGGACACGTGGCAGGTGCCGCATTTGACGTGTTCTCCGAAGAACCGGCCAAGGAAAACCCGCTGTTCAACCTGCCCAACGTGGTCTGCACACCCCACCTTGGCGCAGCCACTACCGAGGCACAGGAAAACGTCGCCCTGCAAGTGGCCGACCAGATGTCGAACTACTTGCTGACAGGCGCTGTTGAAAACGCGCTCAACATGCCGTCTGTCACCGCCGAAGAAGCCAAGGTCATGGGGCCATGGATCAAATTGGCTGACCACCTTGGTGCATTTGCCGGTCAAATGACAGACGAGCCGATCAAGGCGATCAACATCCTTTATGATGGTGTCGCCGCCGACATGAATCTTGATGCGCTGAACTGCAGCACGATCGCGGGGATCATGAAAAAGGCCAACCCTGATGTGAACATGGTCTCCGCACCAGTCATCGCCAAGGAACGCGGCATCCAGATCTCGACCACCAATCAGGACAAATCCGGCGCGTTTGATGGCTACATCAAGGTGACCGTCGTGACTGACGAGATGGAGCGTTCCATCGCAGGTACATGTTTCGCCGACGGCAAACCACGCTTTATTCAGATCAAAGGCATCAACATCGACGCCGAAGTCGGCGCGAACATGCTCTACACCACCAACGAAGATGTTCCCGGCATCATCGGTGCGCTTGGCCAAACCATGGGCGAAAACGGCGTAAACATCGCCAACTTTACCCTCGGTCGCTCCGAAGTTGGAGGCGGTGCCATCGCCCTCCTCTATGTCGATGCACAAGTTCCAGCACCTGTCATCGACAAGCTGTGTGAAACCGGCATGTTCCGGCAGGTCAAACCACTTGTCTTTGACGTCGCCTGATCCGGTCACTTATAACCACGCGCGCCGCCCCTCGGGGCGGCGTTTTGCATTTGCCACTTTCCTAGGACTGGCCACGCCATTACACCAACAACCAGTTGCATTTCACAAAAAGGCACCGCAATGACCGCCCCGATTTATGCCATTGGCGACATCCATGGCCATCTCGACAAACTGCAAGACGTGCTCGCCCGCATCGAACGTGACGGCGGCCCCGATGCTCAGGTGGTTTTCCTCGGCGATCTGGTCGACCGTGGCCCCAACAGCCGCGAAGTGATCGAGCTGGTGATGAATGGCATCAAAAACGGGCGCAACTGGATCGCAATCAAGGGCAACCATGACCGAATGATGGCTTACTGGCTTCAAGGCCCCGCTCCCGATCCGCAGATGCTTGTAGGCTATCATTGGCTGCACGAACGCATTGGCGGCATCGAAACGCTGACTTCTTATGGGATCGAGATTACAGACACGGCGCGCTACTACAAAGTGCATCCGCAGGTGCTCGAGGCGGTTCCGCAATCCCACCGCGACTTCCTGATCTCCATGCCGTATTTCCACAAATCCGAAGACCTGTTGTTTGTGCACGCCGGCATCCGTCCAGGCATTGCCCTTATGGATCAATCCAATGATGACCTGTGTTGGATACGACGGGATTTCCTCGACTATACCAAACCTCACCCATGGCTGGTGGTGCACGGTCACACGCACCGCCGTTCGCCCGAACATCACGGAAACCGAGTCAACCTCGATACCGGTGCAGGCCATGGCCGCGCCCTGACAGCTGCCGCCTTTGAAGGGCGCGATTGCTGGGTGCTGGGCGAAAACGGTCGCGAGGCCCTGCGCCCCGGCGACTGATCTTGGTTCGTGAGAGCATATGCTACGTCGGCAGCACTCACAGCTACCTTCAACGCGACACAAGTAGATCGAATACTTGTCGCGTTCACGCGCTGCTTCAATAATACAATTCGCCACTGAGCACTATCACAGCGCGGCAACTCTCCAAAAATCGAAAATGGCAACGACGCGTATCACAACATCAACAACCCGATCGCATCGCTACCCTTAGATTGTCTTGATCGGCGATTTCATCCCAAAACCACTTAACTTCTTGAAATAGAACGATTAAAAATATTCGCATATCCTTCCCGAAGCTCCTTTTTTTGTACCTTGCCCATTGTGTTTCGCGGCAGCTCGGGCACAAAAATGACACGCTTGGGTTGCTTGAATCTAGCTAACACCTCTGCCAACGCACCTGTGATATCCGTCTCTTCCAACACACCACCATTTGCCACCACAACAGCAACAACAGCCTCGCCGAAATCGGAATGCGGCACGCCAATCACGGCGCTTTCCCTAACTCCCGGCAGATCGTCAATCAGCGCCTCCACCTCTTTGGGATAAACGTTGAAACCGCCTGTGATCACAAGATCCTTGCCCCGCCCGACGATGGTCACATATCCGTCCGCATCAACCTTGGCCAAGTCTCCGGTGATAAACCATCCATCCGGCAATAGCTCCTCTGCCGTCTTTTCCGGCATCTGCCAATATCCCTGAAACACGTTCGGCCCGCGCACCTCCAGCACGCCGATGTCTCCGGGTGCAACCAGCTCGCCTTTATCACGAATTCGCGCCTCAACTCCCGGCAGCGGGAACCCAACCGTACCGGCGCGCCGTTCACCGTCATAGGGGTTAGACATCGACATATTCGTCTCTGTCATCCCATACCTTTCTAGAATGCGATGCCCTGTACGCTTTTCCCATTGCTCGTGGGTATCCACCAACAATGGCGCAGAGCCTGAGATAAACAGACGTATTTTTTCCGTCAGATTTCGATCCAGCCGGGCATCATCAAGCAGGCGTGTATAGAATGTTGGCACCCCCATCAAGCTCGTCGCCCGCGGCATTGCCTCCAGTATCGCATCCGCATCAAACTTTGCCAAAAACACCACTGACGCGCCGGCCAGCAAAGCAACATTTGTCGCAACAAAAAGCCCGTGCGTGTGAAATATCGGTAGCGCATGGATCAACACATCAGCGTCGGTGAACTTCCAGACATCTCGCAACATTTCTGAGTTCGACGCCAGATTCCCATGGCTCAGCATCGCACCCTTGGACCGGCCCGTCGTTCCCGAAGTATAAAGGATCGCCGCCAGATCGTCTTCCTTGCGCTTGATAGGGTCAAACCCATCATGAAGCGCCGCCGCATCGGTCATACTGCCGCCCCCCGCATCATCTAGCGTCATGACTCTCGCACCTTGGGCGATTGCCGAAATTCCGGTTTCGCGCGCCGGGTCACACACCACAACGCGAGGCGTTGCATCTCCCAAAAAATAGCCCAACTCAGCAGTTGTGTACGCGGTGTTCAGTGGAAGAAAAACACCACCTGCCATCACTGTTCCTAAATAGAGTTCAATGGCAGCCATCGTCTTTTCCACCTGCACAGCCACCCGATCACCGGGTTCCACGCCCAGCGCGACCAGAGCTGCTGCCATGCGTTCAGCGCCAGAAAACAGCGCACCGAAACTCACATCCGAACGTCCCGGCACCTGGGCAAAAGTAGCCTCATCGCGCGCGATTGAGGCCGCGCGCAAACGAGACAAGAGGTGGTTTTGATCGTACATGGCTGGCCTCCGGCATTGGTTGTCAAAGTCATCCATCGCACATATCCAAAGATCAAGAGGCAGTTTCGCCGCGCCGCTTCACGTGTTAACAACTCGACAATCCCACAAGAAAGGTCACGCGATGAACCCGGTTCGCGGCATTCTCTTCATGATTCTCGCCGTCGCGCTATTTTCGGTCATGGCCGCATTCATCAAGGCCGCAACGGATCATGTCCCGACGGGCCAGACCGTGTTTTTCCGGTCTTTGTTCGCACTTCCAATCATTCTGATCTGGTTGGCGCGCCGTGGCGATTTGGCGACCGGGCTAAAGGTAAAAAACCCGATGGGTCACTTTTGGCGCGGCTTTATTGGTACAACCGCTATGGCTCTTGGGTTTGCCTCTCTCGGCTATTTACCTCTTCCAGAAGTTACCGCCATTGGTTTCGCCTCTCCGCTGTTAACCGTCGTTTTTGCGGCCATGTTTCTTGGCGAAACTGTTCGCGCATTTCGCCTGACAGCCGTCGGTATCGGGTTAATCGGTGTTATGATCATTCTCTGGCCACGCCTAACCATCTTTGGCGGCACAGCGGCCAGCGACGCAGCGACGCTTGGCGTCATGCTGGTCTTGGGATCTGCCGTATTCAAGGCGTTAGCTCAAATTCACATCCGCAAACTCACTCAGACCGAGGAAACATCGGCCATCGTTTTTTACTTTTCGCTTACGGCCACCGGGCTGTCTCTGCTCACGTTGCCATTTGGCTGGGTTATTCCGACTGCACAAGAATGGGCCCTTTTGATTGGAGCTGGTCTTGTCGGTGGTGTGGCTCAGATATTCCTTACATCGAGCTACAAGTTTGCGCCCGCTTCACTCGTCGCGCCTTTTGATTATTCCGCGATGCTTTTTGCGTTAGTCATTGGCTATGTATGGTTCGACGAAGTGCCAACGATTATCATGCTGACCGGTGCCGCAGTCATCATTTTTGCAGGCGTTCTGATCATCTGGCGCGAACGACAGCTCGGGCTCAAACGCGGCAAAGCGCGCCCTGGTGTCACTCCGCAAGGCTGATCTGAGCTTCTTCCAGAATCCATTCTCGCACGCGCTCCGCCTGCGGAATCAGACCTGTACTGCGCGACCACACCAGATAAAATCCCGCGCCAGTGGACCAACTCCATTCCTGTTTGGCCGCCAGCAATCCTTGGGCAATCAGCTCCTGTGTGACGTGTTTCCATCCAAAGGCAAACCCTTCGCCAGCGATCGCGGCCTGTAACACCAGGGCGTAATCATTCAGCCTAAGACCCGCTTTGGGTTCCCGATCCCGCACGTCATGATGCGCGAACCACTGCCCCCAGGTTGGACGTTCGCGCACGGGTTCCTCAAGATGGATCAACCGCTCGTGCAATAGGTTGGGCACAGTCTGAAGATTTGCTGCGGACGCCATCACTCGCGGGCTGGCGATCGGGTAGATGACCTCATGGGCGATCAGTGCTGAATAGCAATCTTCCCAGTCACCATAACCACGCCGCACCCCAAGGCTGATCCCTTCGGCGTCAATGTTGGGTTCAAGATCACTGGTTTGCAAACGTAAATCCAGATCAGGGTGATCCTCGTGTAGCTTTTGCAGTCGCGGCACCATCCAGTAATAGGCAAACGCCGTGGATACAGATAACGTGACGTGATCGTTCTGACCCCTTTGATGCACTGCTCGCGCCGACGCCAGAATGCGCTCAAGCGCAAGGGAGACATCGGAAAATAGCCTTTCCCCCGCTCTTGTTAGCCGGACTTGTCGGTGCGTGCGTTGGAACAATTGCACGCCCAGAGACTGTTCCATCTGGCGAATTGCGGCACTCACGGCGGGTTGTTGAACATTTAGTTCCCCGGCTGCGTGCGTAAACGAGCCATGCCTTGCGGCGGCTTCAAAAAAAATTAGGTGGCGAGGTGATGTGACCAGTTTCCAGAGTTCTTGCATAACCTGTGCTTATCCAAACCACTGAAATATTCAAGGATCACAACCTGAAAAAACAACATTAACCTTTGCCAACCACCTAAAATCGGAGTCACTCATGGCCAGACGCGCACGCGCCGCACGCAATCGTTCCGCCCCGACGGGCGTCCCTGCTTCGCCGCATATCCAACGTGTGTTGCCCTTTTTCGATCCACTCGATGCAGAGCAGATCGAAAGGCTCGAAGCGCTGGTCGACTGGATTTTTCAAGATGTTGGAATAGCCTTCCGCGACGACCCAGAAGCGCTGCGGATCTGGAAGGAGGCCGGCGCTTCAATCGAAGGCGACATTGTACGTATGCCTGCCGATCAGGTTCGCGCATTGTGCGAAACCGCACCTTCACAATTCACCCAGCTGGCCCGCAACCCCGAACGCTCTGTCACCATCGGTGGTACAAATCAGGTGTTTGCTCCAATCTACGGCGCACCGTTTGTGCGCGACGTCGAAGGCGGCAGGCGCTATGGCGACATGGACAGCTTTGAAAAGCTGGTCAAACTTGCCTACATGCACCCCAATTTGCACCATACCGGTCTGGTAATCTGCGAGCCTTGCGACGTCCCGGTCAGCAAACGCCACCTCGATATGGTCTATACGCACATGACCTGTTCGGACAAACCTCATCTTGGTGCGATTACCGAGATGAGCCGCGCGCAGGATAGTGTCGATATGGCCGAAATCCTGCACGGCGCGGATGTGATGGAACATAATTGCGTCATCATGGGCAACGTAAACACCAACTCGCCGCTGCTGGTCGACAAGGTGGTGAGCGAAGCGATCCGCACCTATTGCGGGCGCAATCAGGGCATCGTCGTTGTACCCTTTATTCTAACTGGCGCCATGGGACCTGTCAGCACCGCCGCCAGCGTCGCACAGGCTATGGCTGAAGCGATGATGTGTTGCGCGTTTTCGCAGCTTGTGCGCCCCGGCGCGCCGTTTATCCTTGGCAACTTCCTCTCCTCGATGTCCCTGAAATCCGGTGCACCCACTTTTGGCATGCCCGAGCCAGTGATCTCTAACTACGCCATTGGCCAGTTGGCCCGCCGCGCAGGCCTGCCGTTGCGCTGTGGCGGATCACTGACTGCATCCAAGATCGAAGACGCCCAAGCAGCATATGAAAGCGCGGACTCGATGCATTCTACCATGCTGGCCGGCGCTAACTTTGTCCTGCATTCGGCAGGCTGGATGGAAGGCGGACTTGTCACCGGATTCGAAAAGCTGATCATGGATGCCGACCGTCTGGGCAGCTACCAAAAGGTGCTGTCACAAGGGCTGGACACCAGCGAAGACGCCTTTGCACGTGACGCATACGGCGAAGTTGCCCCCGGCGGCCACTTTCTTGGCTCGGCTCACACCATGCGCAATTACCAGACCGCCTTCTATGAACCCAAACTCTCGGACAGCGAAAATGTCGAAAGCTGGGAAGAGGGCGGGTCCAAAGACATGCGCCAGCGCGCATTCACACGTTGGAATGAGATGTTGGCACAATACGAGCCGCCGCCGATGGACATCGCAAAAAAGGAAGAGCTTCAGGCTTATGTTGCCCGTCGCAAGGAAGAGCTGCCAGACGCCTGGTACTAAACCATTTCGTGCCCGTGCACCTGTCTGCGGCGCGAGTACTTATTAGATAATGAAAGCAGGGGTTCGACTCATGCCCGAGATTCAAAAAGACGAAACATCCACCGGCAAGCAATTGCCATCCCATGCCAAAGTTGTCGTCATAGGTGGCGGCGTTGTAGGCTGTTCCATCCTGTTCCACTTGGCCAAATTCGGCTGGAAGGATGCCGTTCTGCTCGAGCGTGACGAGTTGACATCCGGCTCGTCTTGGCATGCCGCTGGTCAGATTCACACGATCAGCTCCGATCCCAATATCTCACGCCTTCAGAGCTATACTATCGATCTCTATAAAGAGATCGAGGAAACCTCGGGCCATTCGGTCGGCCTGCACATCACCGGCGGGTTCTACGCAGCGTCGACAAAAGAATGGTATGACTACCTCAAGCGCGAGCGTTCGAAAGCGCGCTATATGGGTCTGCATCAAGAATTTATCTCGCCACAGGAATTGGCCGAGCGGCACCCGCTAATTGATCCCAAACACTATTACGCCGCCCTCTGGGACGATCAGGATGGCGATCTTGATCCGTCCGGCGCGACCTATGCGTTCGCCAAATCGGCGCGTGTACATGGCGCGCAATACTTCACCCATTGTGGCGTGACCGACATGAAACAGCGCCCCGATGGCAGCTGGGATCTGACCACCCCCAAAGGTAATATCAACGCTGAACATGTGGTGAATTGCGGTGGTCTCTGGGCGCGTGAGGTCGGCCATATGTCAGGCATTCACCTGCCCGTGCAGCCGATGGAACACCATTATCTGATCACCGACAAGATCCCGATGATCGCGGATCGTATGGAGAGCATGGGCGAGGCAGGCCGCCTGCCCGCCGGGATCGACTACGAAGCTAACATCTATTTCCGCCAGGAACGCCACGGCATGTTGCTGGGCACCTATGAACCAAAATCGACCCCATGGAAAGTGGATGGCACCCCTTGGGATTTCGGCCACGAGCTGTTGCAGCCAGACCTCGATCGCATTGCCGACCGGTTGGAAATGTCCTTTGAGCGCATTCCCGCGATTGGCGAGTCCGGCATCAAAGACATGATCAACGGCCCTTTCACCTTTGGTCCCGATGGCAATCCGATGATTGGCCCGGTTCCAGGCATGAAAAACTACTGGGTTGCCGTGGGCGTTATGGCAGGGTTCTGTCAAGGCGGCGGTGTAGGCCTGACCATGGCCGAGTGGATGATCGACGGCGAGCCTTCGATAGATGTCTGGGCCATGGATGTCGCGCGCTTTGGCGAGTTCGCAACACCCGACTGGGGCACCGTTAAATCGTCGGAAAACTACGAACGTCGGTTTGTGATGACCTTCCCCAACGAGACATTGCCCAAGGGCCGGTTGCAAAAAACCACGGCACTCTATGATCGGCTCATTGCCAAAGGCGCCGTGATGGATCAGGGCTTTGGCCTTGAGAATGCGCAGTGGTTTGCAGACGACGCCAAGGATGCACATGAAGTGCCCACATTTGAGCGCAACCGCTCGTTTGACTATGTCAAACGCGAGGTCGAGGCAGTTCGCAATGCTGTGGGTGGTATCGAGATCGCAAACTTTGCCAAGCACGAGTTCAAGGGTGCTGGTGCGCGCGCCTATCTAGACTCTATTCTTGCCGGATACGTCCCGAAACCCGGTCGATTGACGCTGACGCCTATGCTGACCGAAAAGGGTCGGCTCTATGGCGACCTGACTGTCGCATGTTTGGCCGAAGACCACTTTATGCTGTTCGGATCAGGTGCCATGCAGGAGGCGCACCGTCGTTGGTTCGAAAAGGATCTACCTGCGGATGCGACCTATGAGAACGTTTCTGATGATTGGCACGGCGTTGCTCTTTCTGGTCCAATGTCACGCGAGCTGCTGGCACGCCTGACCCGCGACGATGTTTCCGCCGAAGCGTTCAAGTTCCGCGACTTGCACCAAACCTTTGTGGGCGGCGTACCTGTGATCCTGAACCGGATATCCTTTTCGGGAGAGCTAGGGTATGAAATCTACTGCAAGCCGCAATACCTTTTGCGTCTGGCCGAGAGCATCGAAGACGCAGGTGCCGACCTAGGTTACCGCTGGTATGGTGCAAGGGCGCTGATGTCGATGCGTCTAGAAAAGGGCTGGGGTGTCTGGACGCTTGAGTTCCGTCCTGACTTCAACGCGGTTGAAAGCGGCATGGACGCGTTCATCAATTGGAAAAAGGACTTTGTTGGAAAGGCGGCAACCGAAGCGTTCCGCGACAGTGGGGTGAAACAAAAGCTCGTCACAATGACAATTGACGTTGACGGCATCGACGTGTCCGGCGACGAGGCGATCCTCAAAGATGGCGAAGCCGTTGGCTACGTCTCCTCGGGTGGGTATGGCCATCGCGCTGGCGCATCAATGGCGATGGGTTACGTCTCCGCAGACAACGCCGCGCCGGGCTCTCAGTTACAGGTCGAAATTCTGGGCGAGTTCTATCAAGCTAACGTACTTGGCGCGCCTGCATATGACGCCAATGGCGCAAATATGCGCGCTTGAGGACGATCAAGTGACACGCCCTTTCGATCTACCTCGTGCGACGGTGCAACCAGCCTGTCTGGCTGCACCGCAACGCTATGTTTTCTTACTATTGTCCGAGTTTTCCCAAGTGAGCTTCTCCTGCGCGGTCGAAGCGCTGCGTGTCGCAAACGGGCACGACGGCAAACGTCATTTTTCCTGGGAGATCCTGAGCTCTGATGGCGAGCCCGTCGCCGCCTCAAATGGTCTTAAAAGCGTTGTAGACGGCCCGATGACCGATCTTCATCGCCAAGACACACTTGTGGTGTGCGGCGGGGATAACGTCGCCCAACACAGCACCAACAAAATATTGAGCTGGGTTCGAACCCAAGCCCGACGTGGCGTTCGTGTTGGCGGCGTTTCAAGTGCCGCAATCACCTTGGCCATGGCCGGACTGCTTAACGGGCGTACCGCCACCGTGCACTGGGACTTTCACAATGCAATGCTGGAGAGTTTTCCTGGCATTGATCTGCAAGATGTGGTTTTTGCAGTCGACGATCAGCGCTTTACATGCGCTGGTGGCGCAGCTTCCATAGACTTGATGCTCTGTTTGATCGAACAGGACCATGGGCGCAATCTGGCCAATCACGTTGCCGAGAAATTGGTCTACAACGCACCACGTAACCCTCATCATTCCCAGCGCTTATCGATGCAATTACGCTCCGGGGCGCGTAACACAAAGCTATGCGAAGCCATCGATATCATGAACGACAACCTCGAATCTCCGCTGACACCAGGCGAGATTGCAGAAATTGTCGGTCTCTCGTCTCGTCAACTAGAGAGATTGTTCCGAAAACACTTACATACTACGCCCAAATCGCATTACACCTCTCTTCGCTTACGCAAGGCGCGCGACCTGATATTCCAGACAAACATGAAATTGTCGGAGATCAGTTTCGCCTGTGGTTTCAGTTCGCAAACCCACTTTTCCAAGTGTTATCGCGCTTTCTTCGGTATTTCTCCGAGCCGCGACGATGGTCGATTCGAAGCCGCATCTGCAAACCGCGGTTCATTCACCATAGCTTGATCCACTTGCGCCAACCCTTTTCAATTCCGCGCAGATGCCCATATTGCAGAGGAACAAGAAGAGGGGAAACGCACCCATGACCAAGTACACCAAGAACCCGGACGTCATTGCCACCCTGACGGACGAGCAATTCTGGGTCACCCAGGAGAGCGGAACTGAGCGCCCGGGTACGGGCAAGCTTCTCAATAACAAGCAGCCCGGAATCTATGTCGATATCGTCTCGGGCGAGCCGTTGTTTGCCAGTGCGGACAAATATGAATCAGGATGTGGCTGGCCCAGCTTTACCAAACCGATCACAGCGGCCCATGTGACCGAGCACCATGACGCGACACATGGTATGATCCGGGTTGAGGTCCGCTCGACCCACGGCGATAGCCACCTTGGCCATGTGTTCACAGATGGGCCGCCTGATCAGGGCGGACTGCGTTATTGCATCAATTCTGCATCCTTGCGCTTTGTACATCGCGACGACATGGAAAACGAAGGATATGGCGAATTTATTGATCAGGTGGAGGACGTAACATGACGGAACGCGCAGTTCTGGCCGGTGGTTGTTTCTGGGGTATGCAGGACCTCATTCGCAAAATGGATGGCGTGATTGAAACTCGCGTCGGATATTCCGGGGGTGACGTCTCTAACGCCACCTATCGCGACCATGGCACCCATGCCGAGGCCATTGAGATCACTTTTGATCCCGCACGTCTGAGCTATCGGCAGGTGCTGGAGTTCTTTTTCCAGATTCACGACCCAACCACGCCTAACCGCCAAGGCAATGATCGCGGTATGTCCTATCGCTCAGCAATCTATTTTGTAAACGAAGCACAGAAAGCAACTGCGCTGGATACGATAGCTGACGTCAACGCCTCAGGTTTGTGGCCGGGCCATGTTGTGACCGAGGTTGAGCCCGAAGGTGATTTCTGGGAGGCCGAGGACTATCATCAGGACTATTTGGAAAAGAACCCCAATGGTTACACGTGCCACTTTCCACGTGCGGGCTGGGTATTGCCGAAACGAGACGCCGCTGAATAAACAGGCGCACTCCCGCCCGGCTGTCCTGCATCAAAGATGCAAGCAGCCGGTTGGGCGTGGCTCAGCAAAGCTGAGCCTGCCCTACGCCGTTGACCGTTTCCAATATCGGTTAGTACAAATAGCCCCCAAACCACCGGCTTTTAAGTATTTTTAGCGAGATGAAACAGCTGGTCGGTCGATCGCCACGCGGGGTCGCCCTGAGGCTTCGACATGGATATCTGCCTCGATAAATACTTCGCGCGCTTCAGCCGTGGCGGAGCGAATATCGCGACGAACAATCACGTTTATGCCCTCTGCACCCGCCGCCTCACAATCCCTTCTGGCTTCTGCAGAGAGCATGGTCTCCAACTCTGACAAGGCGCCTTCGAGATCCGTCTGGTCCTTTGGACCATCATTCAGATGCAGGCGAAATGTGCCCTCGGAAGGCGCTGTAACTGTGCCGGTTTTACGGATCGTTACGCGCCCAACCACCGCGCCAATCGCATTGGCAACGCCAGCGTGCGCTGGCAATTCCGCACGACACCCCAGCCGTTTACCTACCGCTGGGTAATAGACGCCAGCAGATGCCCCCAGACCGATAATCGGGCTTGCCAGACCGGTCTCAAGCCGCACCAAACCTTTGTGTCCGCCCAATCCCATTTGCGTCAATACATGCCGAGCCAATTGATCCGCCGGTTGACCAAAGTCGGCGCTGTCCTCGGCAAATGCAGTCTCTAACACAGCCAAACAGGTTTGATGCGTCAACTGATCCACAATGATACGTGCCATCTCTTGTGGCACTGATGCCAGCACATTGCCCGCCCCAGTCCGCCGCCGCCCAAAGAGGCGCAAAGCCTTTTCAGCTGCCGCACCATCCCATGCATTCAATTGGCCCAACACATGCGACGCATCAGAAGGCGTAACGCCAGAAATTTGCACCAGCCCGCGTTCGATCAGCCTGCGCAGCGCCTTGATTTCCAAACGGTTGCGCAACACGACATCCAGCGGATGTACCTTTGTACCAATCCGCTCAAGCAGTGTCGTTTCGCGGGTATCCAAGCCCTCGCCGCGAACACCTTGGACCGCACGCACAAACCGCCCGTCGTACTCGCCCGGCACCGACCGCCGTAATTGGTTGTCTAACGCATCATGCACGATTTGTGGCGCATCTACCGCTATTAGAGAAACCGGCAACACCCGGCGTGGCCCAAGTATAACGCCACCTTGCAAACCCTCGGAAACAAAATGCACCTCGCTGTCACCACCAAGGCCAAACGTGCGCATCGCAACCGCTTCGACCATGGTGCGATAAGGCCCCACACGAGCGCCATCCGGGTCAATCGCCGGACGCCCGTCGCGCAGCACAGCAATGTCTGTTGTCGTACCGCCGATATCGCTCACCAGCGCCTCTTTTGCGCCCGTTAGCCAACGGGCACCAACAATAGATGCCGCCGGCCCGCTCAGGATTGTTTCAATCGGCCTGCGTCGGGCAAACTCCGCTGAAATCAGCGCACCGTCGCCGCGCACAACCATAAGCGGCGCAGCAATGCCCAGTTCGGCCAAGCGGTCCTCGGCCCGCCTGATCAATCGATCAATCATACCGATTAAGCGCGCGTTCAAAACGGCCGTCATTGCCCGCTTTGGCCCATTCAGACGAGAGGACAGATGGTGCGACGCACTCACTGGCCTCCCGGTAATGTCGCGGATCAATGCCGAAACACGCTGCTCATGCGCCGGATTTCGCGTCGCAAATTGAGCGGCCACCGCAAATCCCGAAACATCTCGCCCGTGTTCCTTCAGCCATGTTTTTAACTTTGCCTCATCGAGTGGAGCTTTTTCGGCACCCGAGTGATCGTGCCCCCCGGCAATTAACAACGCCGGATCCCCCGCCAACGCATCGCTTAACCCATGCTTAACAAGGTCACTTTCTCGAAACCCAATGAGCACCAAAGCCACACGGCCCCCTTGCCCCTCGACCAACGCGTTCGTTGCCAGAGTGGTCGACAAAGATGCCAGCGCAATTTCCGAAGGATCGGTCTGGGCCTCTTGTAACACCGCAGACACAGCCGCGCCGATGCCTTCGGCCAAGTCATGCCGCGTCGTCAGCGACTTGGCTGACGCGATCACTTCTTTCTCATCTCGGATCAGAACAGCATCCGTATAGGTGCCGCCCGTATCAACGCCCAATGACAACGCCATTCAGGTTACTCCCCTATTCGCACCCAACCAGTTACCGTCGTATGAGACCCTATTCATGCCCGGATGCGACATCTTGCAGTCGCGTAACTGCCCAGCGCGCAGCGTCAGCAACTGTTGCATCCGGGTCTTCACATAGTCGCTGCGCCACGGGTTTCAAATCTGCATCGCCTGAATTTCCAATCGCATAAAGCACATTGCGTACAAACCGGTCACGCTTAATGCGCTTGATCGGAGAACCCGAGAACATTGTGCGGAATGCGGAGTCGTCCAATGTCGCCAATTCTGCTAGTTTTGGCGCCATCAACTCGTCTCGTGCGGCATAGCGCATTTCGCTAGCCTCAACGGCAAACTTGTTCCAGGGACAGGCTGCCAGACAGTCATCGCACCCATAAATGCGGTTCCCCATAAGGGGCCGTAAGTCCTCGTCAACGGGCCCGTGATGTTCAATCGTCAGGTAGGAAATGCACCGGCGCGCATCGATCTTGTTTGGCGCAGGAAAGGCATTGGTTGGGCAGGCATCCAGACAAGCCCGGCACGACCCACAATGATCGATTTCAGGCGGATCAGTGTCGAATTTAAGCGTGGAAAACACGGATCCAATAAAAAACCACGATCCCAATTCACGGCTCACCAGATTGGTGTGTTTTCCCTGCCAGCCAAGCCCTGCCGCCTGCCCCAAAGGTTTTTCCGGCACAGGCGCGGTATCGACAAATACCTTCACCTCGCCCCCACCTTCAGCAATCAGCCATCGCGCCAATCGCTTAAGCCGCTTCTTCACCATATCATGGTAATCCTTGTTCTGTGCGTAAACCGAAATTGCGCCGCGATCCGGCTGTCGGTGAACTTCGGTCGGATCATGTTGAGGCGTGTAACTCTCGCCAAGCATGATGACCGACCGCGCCTCGGGCCACAGCGCTGACGGGTCGCTGCGCCACGCCTTTCGCTGCTCCAACCAGCCCATCTGACCATGATACCCCCGTGCCAGAAACCCGTTCAAACCGTCGCGAACATGGTTAACTGAATCTGGGCGGCACACGTAACAGGCATCAAACCCGATGGCCTTAGCCTCTGAAACCAACCTATCTTTCAGCTCGGCCGTCACGCATTCGTCCCTTCAGAGTTCCCAGAAAACGCCCATGTCTGCCTGCGGATTTGACTATCGGCCAAACAGCAGGCGACAACCGTTTAGAAATCGAGGTCGGCATAATGTGACGGCGGTGGAAAGCCCGGCACCTGATCCGCCAAGATGGAGCGAAAGGCTGGTCGGGACTTGATCGTCGCATACCAGTCCTTAACCACCGCGGACCGGTTCCAATCGACGTCCGATATATAATCCAACGCAGACAGATGCGCCGCAGCCGCGAAATCCGCCAATGTCATCACGTCCCCGGCCAACCAACGCCGATGATCAAGCAGCCAATGCATGTAATCCAGATGATACTTAATCGCCTTGGCTCCAGCTTTGACATTCGAGCTGTCCGGATACCCGGCACCCATTACCTTCTTATTCACCCGCTCATACAAGAGCTTTGACGTCACCTCATTGTGGAACTTGTCGTCAAACCAGGACACCAACCGCCGCACTTCGTAACGCCCCTCAGCATCACGCGGCATCAGGCTTGGCTCTGGGTGTTTTTCCTCTAGGTACTCGCAAATCGCCGCACTTTCGGCCATCATTTTCCCGCCTATCTTCAAAACGGGGACCTTGGCGGCAGGATTCCGGCGCAGGAAATCCGGGTCCTGTTCCCAGTACCGCTCCTCGACCAGCTCCACTTCGATCTTCTTTTCCGCAAGGCTTAAACGCACCTTGCGGCAAAACGGGGACAGCGGAACATGGAAGAGTCGATTCATCAGGAAGGCACCAATTCACGGGATTTATCCCTCAATGCCTTGCCCGCGCGCGATTTTCAATCCTCGAAACACCGTGAGCGCGTGTCGTTGCGGATGGTCGCCGCCCCATCCAGGATGGAATTCGACCGTTTTCTGAGCGCAGTTGATGGCTTGCTGGCCGATCTGTTCTTGGGGTTTGGCAACACGGCCGCCAATCGCGCGGCTTGCACCGCGCTCAACGCCTCTGGGCCGACGCCGAAGTAATGCCGCGCCGCAGCTTCTACGCCAAAGACACCCTCGTCAAACTCGGCAACATTCAGATAAACCTCAAGAATACGCCTCTTTGACCACGTCAGTTCGACCAACGGAGTCAACAGCGCTTCGATCGCTTTGCGGGTCCAGTTCCGCCCCTGCCAAAGGTAGACATTCTTGACCACCTGCTGACTGATTGTCGACGCGCCGCGCCCACGCCCTTCGTCCAGCGCAGCCCGGATCGCCTTCATATCAAAGCCCCAATGCAAACAAAAATTCGCATCTTCGGCCGCCACAACAGATCGGCGCATCACGGGCGCAACCGCTTCAATCGGCACCCATTCCTTGTCGATCTGCCCCAACCGTCGTTTCTCACCCAGCATTGTCATTGTGATCGGTGGATTAACCACCGAGAACAGCAAAACCGACAAAATGATCAGAGACACAAACCACACCAGACTGCGCCGCAACCAGTACCGCAACCTCAGCCACTGGTCCTTGAACCAACTCTGCTTCTTCTTTTTCAGAGCCTTCTTATTGGCCATTAACAACACACTCCACACTTGCATGTGGAGTAATCCTTAGCGCCGCATCAAGCAAGCCACAGACGACTTACGGTGAACAGGCCCATACTTTTACCTGACACCCGTCGCCATTTTGATAG
Source organism: Shimia abyssi (assembly GCF_003014475.1). Taxonomy (GTDB): domain Bacteria; phylum Pseudomonadota; class Alphaproteobacteria; order Rhodobacterales; family Rhodobacteraceae; genus Shimia; species Shimia abyssi. The sequence goes on from NZ_PYGJ01000022.1 coordinate 49,350, forward strand.
CAATAACCCAGCGCATTATCTTCAGCGATGGCCCGTGATCCGCCCCAACCAAATCCCCAATTGCCTGTGTAACCTTCGGCCATTGCACCGCATGTGTTGTAAAATGTCCGAACGTTGTTGCAATCCCAGCCGCATTCGCTCTGCATAGCGTTGATCGCATCGTCCTCGGACCACTGCCCAACAGAGTAGCCCCACGCACCACCAGGACCTATTCCAACGGCACCCCAACAATAGTCGTACCCGCATTGGCCAGCCATTGCGGTTGTTGGCAAAGCAGTTGCCAAAAAAGCCAATTTTAGAAAATTGCCCAGCATCCGTAACCTCCTTAAACTTAGGAGAGTATGCGCCAGTTGCTGAATTTTCCCAAATCCTCGGCAAAAAAGGCCCCGTAGATCGCTCTACGAGGCCATAAAACAAGTATCTGTTTCGGCCCTATTCGGCCGGAACCGCAGCCTCTTCAATAGCCAGCGGTGCGGGCAAATGCACCAGCATCTCCTTTGGACAGACCTGTAGGAAATGGGCCTTTTCAACATCCCAATGCTGCAAAATGTCTGCCGCCTTGCGGCTTCCGGTTTCTGAAACATGCCGTTCGATCAGACCCTTCAGCTCGGCTTCCCAATGATCAACAGTGACCGGACAGGTCACAAGAGTCTCATGGTTCATGGCAGTTTCGACCTGACCTTCAGGATCATAAAGATACGCCATGCCGCCTGTCATACCTGCGCCAAAGTTCGCACCAATCTCACCCAGGATCACGGCTACGCCACCGGTCATATATTCGCACCCGTTGCTGCCGCAGCCCTCGATCACCACCTTGGCACCCGAGTTTCGCACAGCAAATCGCTCTCCTGCGCGACCAGCGGCAAACAAGTGTCCGTCAGTTGCGCCATAAAGAACCGTGTTGCCGATTATCGTGTTCTCAGAGGCCGTCAGTGGGCTCGCCATTGGCGGACGGACCACGACCGTGCCGCCTGACAGACCCTTGCCGACATAGTCATTGGCATCTCCTGACACTTCGATCTTCAGACCTGGCGCTGCAAAGGCCCCCAGCGACTGACCAGCTGAACCTGTCAGTTTGACTGTCAGGTGATCTTCCTGAAGCGCGTTGCGCATCCCAAAGTTACGGACGATATGGCTCGAAGTGCGAGTGCCCACGGTGCGATGCGTGTTCTGCACCGCATAAGACAGCTGCATCTTTTCGCCATCTTCAAGAAACCGCGCCGCGTCGCGCACGATCTCTGCATCCAGCGTATCGGGCACGGCGTTGCGCGGCTTGTCGCGATTGTAGACAATCTCAGACGCGCCATCGACAGTGATCAACAGCGGGTTCAGATCCAGGTCATCCAGATGCGCCGAGCCACGACTGACTTGTGCCAAAAGATCCGCGCGGCCAATCACTTCGCCCAGTGACCGTGCACCGATGCTGGCCAGAATTTCCCGCACTTCCTGAGCGTAGAAAGTGATCAGATTCACCACCTTGTCCGCCGACCCGGTGTATTTTGCGCGCAGGCTCTCGTCCTGAGTACAAACGCCAACCGGGCAGGTGTTGGACTGGCACTGACGCACCATGATACAGCCCATTGCGATCAAGGCGGCGGTGCCGATGCCGTATTCCTCGGCGCCCAACATCGCGGCCATCACGATATCTCGCCCGGTACGCAATCCGCCATCCGTGCGCAGCGTCACCCGCTCGCGCAGGTTGTTCATCGCCAACACCTGATGCGCTTCGGTCAAGCCCATCTCCCACGGCAGACCCGCAAATTTGATCGACGTCGCTGGCGAAGCACCTGTGCCACCGTTGTGGCCGGAAACCAGAATGACATCCGCCTTAGCCTTGGCCACACCGGCAGCAATCGTGCCGACACCAGACGAGGCAACCAACTTAACCGTCACTTTACAGCGTGGGTTGATCTGCTTGAGATCGTAAATCAGCTGCGCAAGGTCTTCGATCGAATAGATGTCGTGGTGCGGTGGTGGCGAAATCAGGGTCACGCCTTTGGTCGAATGGCGCAGGCGCGCGATCAGGTCGGTGACCTTCATGCCTGGCAGCTGGCCACCCTCACCGGGCTTTGCCCCCTGCGCGACCTTGATCTCCAACTCTTCGCACTGGTTCAGATATTCAGCAGTCACACCAAACCGCCCCGAGGCGACCTGTTTGATCTTGGCCGACGGGTTGTCGCCATTTGGTTCCGGTACGAAATGTGCCGGGTCTTCACCGCCTTCGCCGCTATCGGACTTGGCACCAATCCGATTCATCGCCACGTTCAGCGTTTTGTGCGCCTCAGGGCTCAGCGCCCCCAACGACATGCCCGGTGTCACAAACCGCTTGCGGATTGCCGTGATCGACTCGACCTCTTCAATCGGTATAGCCTCGCCAATCGCCTTAAAGTCTAGCAAATCGCGCAGGTGGATCGGTGGGTTCGACTGCATCTTGGCCGAATACTGCTTCCACAGCTGATAGCTCGCCCGGTTACACGCCGCCTGCATCATGTGCATACTCTGCGCACCCCACGCGTGGGTTTCGCCAGACTTACGCGCCTTATAGAACCCGCCAATTGGCATCACGTCTTGACCGCTCAGCCAGCCCTTGGCGTGCACATCAACAACTTTCTTCTGAATACCAATCACACCGATCCCCGAAATTCGGCTGATCATGCCGGGGAAATATTCCGCACACATCGCGCGGCTCAGGCCGACAGCTTCAAAATTCAGACCACCCCGGTACGAGGAAATCACAGAAATCCCCATCTTGGCCATGATCTTGAGCAGACCCTGATCCACCGCCTCACGATACCGCGCGATGTTTTCGGTCAGTGTTCCGTCCGCTAGCCCACGCGCAATGCGATCCGCCAGAGTATCTTCGGCCAGATAGGCGTTCACCACGGTTGCACCCGCACCAATCAGAACCGCAAAATAATGCGGATCGATACATTCAGCCGACCGTACATTCAACGAGCTGAATGTCCGCAAACCTTTGCGCGTCAGATGACTGTGCACCGCGCTGGTGGCAAGGATCATCGGCATCCCCACCTTCGCTTCGTTCTGAGCCTCATCGCTCAAAACGATATGCCCGGCACCAGACCGCACCGCATCTTCTGCCTCGGCCCGAATGCGTTCCAGCCCAGCGCGCAACGCGCCATCGCCACCATCTGCATCAAACGTACAATCAATCCGAACAACGGTATCATCGAACGCCTTCAACAGATGCTCAAATTGTGAATTGCCGACAAACGGGCTCTCCAACAGCACGATCTCTGTTTGGCTACCGTCCTCGTCCAACACGTTTTTCAGGTTTCCGAACCGAGTTTTCAGGCTCATCACCCGAAATTCACGCAACGAGTCAATTGGCGGGTTTGTCACCTGACTAAAGTTCTGGCGGAAGAAGTGGCTCAGCGGGCGATACATCTTGGACAAAACCGCGCTTGGGGTGTCATCCCCCATCGAAGCCAGCGATTCCTTGCCATCCTCCGCCATCGGAGCGAGAATCTGTTCGACCTCTTCAATGGTATACCCAGCCGCAATCTGGCGCTTGCGCAGCTTCTCGCCTGAGAATGCAGGCTTCTCTTCAATGCTGCCCAGCTCACTTGCAAGATCACGGATCTTGCCAACCCAGTCGCCATAAGGGCGGGCATTGGCCAGTTTATCCTTGATCTCGGTGTCGTGGTATAGCTTGCCTTCTTTCATATCCACTGCCAGCAACTGACCTGGACCAAGCGCGCCTTTTTCAATGACGTCAAATTCATCAATCGGCACCATTCCGGCCTCAGACCCGGCAATCAACAGCCCTTCACCCGTTACGACATAGCGCATAGGGCGCAAACCATTTCGGTCCAGACCGGCACACACCCAGCGACCATCGGTCATCGCCAGCGCGGCTGGGCCGTCCCACGGCTCCATCACGCTATTGCAATAGCTGTACATGTCGCGCCACGCTTGCGGCAGATCAACCGCCTGCTTGGACCAGCTCTCTGGCACCAGCATGGTTTTTGCCATCGGCGCAGAGCGTCCCGCCCGCACCATCAATTCAAACACCGCGTCCAACGCCGCCGAATCTGAACTTCCGCCCGGCACAATCGGCTTAATGTCCTCGGCCATGTCACCAAACGTACCGCTGGCTAGCCTGATTTCGTGGCTCTTCATCCAGTTCAGGTTGCCCTTCAGCGTGTTGATCTCACCGTTGTGGGCCAACATGCGGAACGGCTGCGCGAGCCACCATTGTGGGAACGTGTTGGTGGAATACCGCTGGTGATACAGTGCGAAGGCGCTTTCAAACCGTTCGTCCAGCAGATCAGGATAGAACACGGCGACCTGCTCGGCCAACATCATGCCCTTATAAATGATCGAACGACAGCTCAGCGACGCAATATATAGACCATTGATGTTCGACGCAGCGGCAGCTTTCTCGATCCGGCGACGGATCACATACAGCTCGCGCTCAAACGTCTCTTCATCCACACCTTTGGAATTGGTGATCAGAATTTGTTCGATCTCGGGGCGGGTCGCATTGGCCTTTTCACCAAGGCAGGTCGTGTCCACAGGCACATGGCGCCAGCCATATATGCCATACCCCATTCGCAGAACTTCGGTCTCGACGATCGTCCGGCACGATTCCTGCGCGCCATGGTCGGTGCGCGGCAGAAATACCTGACCCACGGCCATCAATTCATCCATGTTTGGCTCATGGCCAGTGCGGCGGATCTGATCGTAAAAGAACTGAACCGGAATCTGCACATGAATGCCTGCGCCATCGCCGGTCTTGCCATCCGCGTCCACTGCACCCCGGTGCCAAATCGCCTTGAGCGCGGTGATGCCCGCCTCAACCACCTTGCGGCTGGGCTTGCCATCGATTGACACGACAAGACCAACGCCGCAAGACGAATGCTCTTCTTCTTCCGAATACAGGCCGTTTTCGGCCATCCACTTGCGCTTTGCTTCTTCGGCGCGCACCCAGTTCTGATCGTACTTGGTCATGGATTCTTAACCTTTCTCTTGCTTTCGGTCAGCTCGACTGACCTGAGCTGCGCGGAAGGTCGTTCAACCTTCAAAACGCGCACCTACGTAATACCGACGCGAAACCGACGTTATGCCGACGTCCCAAAATGGCAGCATTTGCCCGCCGATCGGGTTACTCAGCCGCCACCGAAACCGGTGCGCCGAACTGCTCAAGGATCGCATCGGCGCAATCGCGCCCGTCCTTAATCGCCCACACCACCAGACTTGCGCCTCGTACGATGTCACCCACCGCATAAACGCCCGGCATAGCCGTTGCTCCAGTGGTGAATTCTGCCTTAACCGTGCCCCAACGGGTCACTTCCAGCTCGGGTTGATCCCAAAGTGTCGGCAGGTCTTCCGGCTCAAAGCCCAGCGCCTTGATAACCAGATCGGCCTCTTCGACATAGTCCGCGCCTTCGATCACTTCGGGGCTTTGACGCCCCGATGCATCAGGCTGACCCAAGCGCATCTTCTGCACCATCACGCCTTTAACCGGATCACCGCTAAAGCCCTTGGGCGCGGTCAGCCAGACAAATTCCACACCTTCTTCTTCGGCATTATTCGTCTCACGCTGCGAGCCGGGCATGTTGGCTCGGTCACGGCGATAGAGACACTTCACGCTCTCTGCACCTTGGCGAATTGCGGTCCGCACACAGTCCATGGCCGTGTCACCACCACCGATCACAACAACCTTTTTACCCTCTGCGGACAAGGTGCCGTCTTCGAACTCAGACACCGTGTCGCCAAAGCTGAGACGGTTGGACGCGGTCAGATAGTCGATAGCCTTGACGATTCCCTCGGCACCAGCGCCCGGCCCTTGTAAATCACGGCTTTTGTACACGCCAGTTGCGATAACCACGGCGTCATGGGCCTCACGGATTTCACCAAAGCTGATGTCCTTACCAACCTGACAATTCAGCCGAAAGGTCACGCCGCCTTGCTCCAGCTGGTCGTTGCGGCGCATGACAATGTCTTTCTCCAGCTTAAAGCCGGGGATTCCATAGGTTAGCAATCCGCCTGCCCGATCGTGACTGTCATAGACGGTCACTTGGATGCCCGCACGACGCAACCGATCCGCTGCGGCCAAACCACCGGGACCAGCCCCAATGATGCCAACACTTTCGGTACGCTCCTGCGCAGGTTTGGCTGGCTTGACCCAACCCTGCTCCCAGGCAGTATCTGTAATGTACTTCTCGACTGACCCAATGGTCACAGTGCCGTGGCCGGATTGCTCAATGACACAGTTGCCTTCGCACAAACGGTCCTGAGGACAAATGCGACCACATATTTCAGGGAATGTATTTGTGGCTTGGCTAACGGCATAGGCCTCTTCCAGACGGCCCGTCGCAGTAAGGCGCAGCCAGTCGGGAATATTGTTGTGCAACGGGCAATGCGACTGGCAATACGGTACACCGCACTGCGAGCAGCGGCTCGCCTGTTCTTCGGCTTTGACCTTTGCGTACTCCGCATAGATCTCATTGAAGTCCTGCTTCCGTGCGGTTGCTTCACGCTTTTCAGGCATGTCACGGTCTACAGTTACAAACTTCAGCATAGGTTGCTTGGCCACGCCAACTACCTCCCGATAAATTCCAGTAGCGCGTGTTTAAGCAAAACCGCAGGAAGATAAAAGTCAAAAGTGCTGACCTAAAATGAAGTTTTTTTGCGTCAATGGTCTCTGAATACAATCTTGAGCCGATAAATTATGGCCGATTCGGATATAATTTATCACTTTCCTTTTGTTTTCTAACCCTTATACCCGATATTGCAATCGCACCCTTCGAGGTTCCATGCCACTGCTTCACATCTTGCTTGTCGCAATTATCCAAGGCGTAACCGAGTTCCTGCCCGTCAGCTCGTCCGGACACCTAATTCTCCTACCGAATCTCTTGGGATTGGAAGATCAGGGGCAGGCTATAGATGTTGCAGTCCACGTGGGCACACTGGGCGCTGTGGTTCTGTTTTTCTGGTCCGACGTTAAACTAGCGATACTCGGAGTACCGCGCCTTTTGGCTGGAAAACGGGATACTGAAGGAGCGACACTAGCGTTTCTTCTTCTGATCGCCACGGTACCAGTTGTAATTGCAGGTTTCATACTAAAGATAACGGGCCTGGATGAGGTCATGCGATCCATCACCGTCATTGGATGGACAATGTTGTTATTTGGGATCGTGTTGTGGTGGGCAGATCAGACAGGGGCTTCTGAGAAATCTGATGGCAACTGGAATTTGCGCGATGCGATCATAATGGGGCTTTGGCAAGCCATCGCGCTGATACCCGGCACTTCGAGGTCCGGCATCGCGATAACAGGAGCCCGTCGACTAGGTTACGACCGGACCAGCGCAGCCAAATTGGCTATGCTGATGTCTATCCCGACAATCCTAGCGAGCGGTGGTCTTCTAACTCTGCAAGTCGCCGGCGAAGCTGATATTCAAACAGCAAAAGACGGTGCTTTTGCAGCCGTCTTTTCGCTTTTGGCAGCGCTACTCGCTCTTAAAATCATGATGCGACTACTACAATCGATCAGCTACACACCTTACGTGATCTACCGGATAATCCTTGGATGCACCCTTTTAGCAATCGCATACTCTTAGCCAGGCGCCACCAACACCTGATGCATAGCGACTGCTCCCTTCAAACCTTCAGGTTTTTGGCTGACTCTTTGATCGCATCATACTGGCCCGAAGGGCGGAACCTCCAAAGATAGTCTGCAATGATTGCATCTGGGGCAATGGGTTGAATACCCAGCGCTTCAAACCCTTTTGCATCCTCCGCAACGATGTTGTCGTGCCGTAAAAGCTTAACCTGATCGCGCGTCAGCATTTTGTTGTCCAACAAGCCAAACAACATCTTACACCCGATGTCGAAGCTCCACCCCATCATACGCCCGACAAAAAAGGGAAGGTTGAGCACAATCTTGTTGCGATTAATCACCTCAAGAATGTCATCGACCCACCCCCGCAGGCTGTTTACTTGAGGACCACCGAGCTCAAATCGGCCACTCGCTTCTCCCAAAACACCCTTCACCGCTGCTTTCGCAACATCGTCTACGTAAACTGGCTGAAACAACGTCTCACCACCAACAATTGGCAATATTGGCCCCATGCGAGACATGGAGGCAAAGCGATTGAAAAACTGATCATCAGCACCAAAGATGACCGAGGGCCGCAAGATCATCGCAGTCGGAAAATTCTCAAGAATGGCGGCTTCGCCTGCTGCTTTTGTACGCGCATAGCTGCTTTCAGACTCCGCATCCGCGCCCAACGCAGACAGGTGGACCAATCGCTCAATATTTTTCTCAGTGGCAATCCTGGCTATTCTTGATGCTCCTTCGGCCTGAACAGTTTCAAATGTGTTTTTTCCGCTATTGGCTAGAATACCCACACAGTTCACAACTGCGTTTGCACCGTCCAGGGCCTCAGAAACAGAAACGTCATCGCGAATATTGCAGAAGACGGGTTCAACCTGGCCAACTGTCCCATACGGCTTGACGAACATCGCTTCGTTTGGACGTCGAACGGCAACTCGAACACGCCAGCTTTGCTTCGCCATGCGCTGCGCGATGTGACGCCCGACAAAACCAGACCCGCCGAAGATTGTGACTAGTTTAGACATTGGTGTCCTCCAAAAGCTCATCCTAGAAACTGAAATACTTCTCCGCGCCTTTTGGCACAAGCTTCTAACTCGAACAGTGGCAAAAAGCCTCGTCACAAAAATCATCTATGGGCTGGAGCGCACCTACCAGGCCTTAGCTCGACGCACGAACTTCAAGGCACGCGCGGCCCGAAATACAAGCATCTCTTATGTTGGAGGCCCTCCAAAAATGAGGCAAGCACCCAAGAACTCTCAGAAAATGCTGCCAATTTACGCGAAGTCCCCGCAAACAGGTTCGATGGCCCAGTCTTTCATCTATATGTAGGCGCCGATTTACCCGGCGCGGGTCAAATCCAACTTGGCACGAACATCTAAGCTCCACCCGGAGAACCGGGTTAGACCTCACTCGGATCCTTTTTTAGTTATTCCGACAATCTCCAGTATTGAGGACAATCAGGCAAACTTATCCAACCAAGCCGGATCCATTTCCGGCACCGACGACAGCAACAATTGGGTGTATTCAGGGTGCGGCGGTGAGAGAACGGTTTCCTTGTCGCCCTGCTCAACGACACGGCCCTTACTCATAACAACAATTTCGTCACTAATCGCTTCGACTGTCGCGATGTCGTGCGTGATGAAGAGATATGAAATACCCTTTTCTTTCTGCAACCTCAAAAGCAACTGCAGAATGCCCTCCTGAACAATCTGATCCAATGCAGATGTTACCTCATCACAAAGAATGATGTCCGGATCGGCCGCAAGGGCTCTGGCGATGCATATACGCTGTTTCTGCCCCCCAGAAAGCTCGGACGGCAAGCGGTCAAAAAAACTCTCGTTTAGTTCGATCTGCTCAAGCAGATTTATAATTTCGGCTTCAAGCTTTTTGCCCTTGTACCCGTGGTAAAACTCCAGCGGGCGACCAATGATTTCACCGACGGTTTGCCGCGGGTTCATGGCGGTATCTGCCATCTGATAGATCATCTGAATCCGCCGAAGCTGCTCCTTACTGCGCCCATTCAGCGTGGCGGGCAGCTCTTCGCCATTGAACACAACACGGCCCCTTTTTGGCGGCAGTAGTCCAGTGATAACGCGGGCCGTAGTAGATTTCCCGGAACCAGATTCCCCGACAACAGAAACTGTTCGGCCTCTAGGGATGCGAAGGTTCACGTCAAACAAGACCGGAACTGGCCCGTATGACGCACCGACATTTTCAACTGAAAGAGTTATGTCTTCGGTATTCTCAACAGGCTTGCGCAAAGCCCTCACTGACCAAAGAGACTTCGTATAGTCTTCTTTTGGGTCTGACAGCATTGTGCGCGTGGGTGCCTCTTCGACCTCTTCACCATAGCGCAACACTTTGATGCGATCAGCCATTTGCGCAACGACAGCAAGATCATGGGTGATATATATTGCCGCCGCACCAAACTCGCGCACAATTTTGCGCATAGACAACAAAACTTCAACCTGTGTGGTCACATCAAGTGCCGTGGTCGGTTCATCAAAGATAATCAGGTCCGGGCGCGGCGACATGGCCATCGCGGTCATGATGCGTTGCAGCTGACCACCGGATACCTGGTGCGGATACCGATCACCAATCGTTTCTGGGTTGGGAAGCGAAAGCGACCTATAGAGCTCCTGAGCGTCTGTGCGGGCAGCGTTTTCAGATTCGATGTTCTCACGAACCTTCGCCCGTATAGTTTGGGCAATTAGTTGGTGTGCCGGATTAAATGATGCAGCCGCGGATTGCGCTACATAGGTGATGCGCGTACCCCAAAACTTGCGCTTTTCCACTTCTGACGCGCGGGCCAGGTCGACACCATCAAACATAATAGATCCGCCCGCGATACGGCAACCGGGTTGCACATATCCCATTGCCGCTTTGCCAAGAGTGGATTTTCCTGCGCCAGATTCACCGATCAGGCCAAGCACCTCACCGCGTCGCAATTGCAAATCGACGCCTTTGATAATCGGATTCCAATGTTCGTCCGAAAAGCCTTCAATACGGATGTCTCGCATATCCAGCAGTACGTTGTCGGATTTATGTTTCATCGCGCAATCCACTTGTTGTCTGAAGGAACCAATCAACTACAAAGTTTACCCCGATTGTCAGGAGAGCAATGCAGGCCGCCGGCATCAACGGGGTTAGACCAGCAGTGATATCAAAACGAGCAAACTGCATCATGTTCGCCGTTTCGCGTACCATCGTGCCCCAATCTGCCGTTGGTGGTTGAATACCCACCCCGAGGAAAGAAAGTGCCGCGATTGTCAAAGAGACAAAACAGAACCGCAGCCCAAATTCCGCTACCAATGGTGGTAAAATATTGGGCAGCACCTCGCGACGCATTGTCCAGCTGAGCCCCTCTCCACGCAGGCGCGCGGCCTCAACGTAATCCATGACAGAGACACTGACAGCCACGGAACGAGTCAGGCGGAAGACGCGTGTGGAATCCAGTAGCGCGATGATGACAACCAATGCCCAAACATTGGAACCAGTAATTGTGAGAAGCATCAAAGCAAAAATCAGCGCAGGAATTGCCATAACAACGTCGATACTACGACTGATAAACTGGTCGACCCAACCCCGGCTGATGGCAGCGACCAAGCCAAGGCTTCCGCCTAGGAAAAAGGCAAGCAAAGTAGCCGCGAGGGCAATTCCGATTGTGTTGCGCGCGCCGAATATGAGGCGGCTGAGGATGTCACGCCCGATCTGGTCGGTTCCAAAAAGAAACCCATTGCCCCATGGGGCCAACGGCGGACCAGCGATTTCGCTTTCGCCATAGGGCGCAAAGAAGGGGCCAACCAAAGCCATGAGCCCGTAGAATATGATAATGGCCAGCCCGATGCGCGCTGTGAATGGTGACTTTTTCAACAAGAGGCGAATGCGTTCACCTCGTGTGCGGCGACGACGAACCTGTGCGACTTCCTGGTCAGCGGAGTATGATGTCTGAGATTGTGTCATTTTGGATGCAAAAGCCTCGGGTTGGTGACGATGCCTACGACGTCCGCCACGAGGTTGAAAAGAACATAGGTTGCCGCGAAAATCAGGGCGCAGGCTTGCACGACGGGAATATCCCGCGCGCTCACTGCGTCGACCATCAGCTGACCCACACCGGGATAAACGAAGACCACCTCGACAACCACAACGCCGACAATCAGATACGCCAAATTGAAGGCGATCACAGCCGCGATAGGTGCCCATGCATTTGGTAGTGCGTAGTTCAGAACAACCCGAAGTGGCGATTCACCGGCAAGCCGGGCCATCTCTATGTAAGGCGATGCCATGAGGTTGATGATGGCCGCACGGGTCATGCGCATCATGTGCGCTATTATCACTAGAGTAAGTGTAAGCGCAGGAAGTGCGGTCCGATACAGCCGGTCCCAGAAAGGTGTGTCTGGCGACACGTCAGAAAGCGATGGAAAGATCGGCCAGATCACACCCAGCAAAAGGATCAGAATGTAGGCCAGAAAAAACTCTGGAAATGAAATCGTGATCAATGTGACTGCGTTGACGCTGCGATCAAAGACGCTACCTCTTTTCAACGCTGCAGCAATGCCAAGTGCGAGGGCCAGCGGAACAGCGATCATAGCGGTAACGCCGGCCAGGAACAATGTGTTGGCGAGGCGTGGGCCAATAAGGTCCACAACAGGGCGAGACCGGTCACCACCAACACCACTTCGACCCGAGAACGACGTACCCAGATCACCTTGCAAAACCCCGCCGATCCAGTTCACATAACGTGTTACCGGCCCCTGATCCAGGCCCAGTTCCGCACGCAATGCGGCGGTGGTCTCAGGTGTGGCACCCTGACCCAGAACAGATTGCGCAAAGTCACCGGGAAGGAACTGCACGGACGTGAAGATGATGAGCGATACGACAAACAACGTCACTACACCCAACGCGAGGCGTTGCTGTGAACGGCGGAGCAATACTCGTCCACGGTAGCGTCGGCGTTGTGCCGTCGCGGGCGGCGTAAAAGTCGTCCACTTTGGCCCTTTCGATATTCG
>NZ_PYGJ01000023.1 GCF_003014475.1 Shimia abyssi
TATTTCTCGACCACCTCAGGAAATGTCACCGACGATGTCATACTTCAGTATTTGGAACTGCATTCCAAAAGGAAACCTACCGGCGTCAGCCGGTAGTGGTTTAGTTTTCAATTGAATCTAGGCCAATCTAGTTTCATTTCCTGTCACGGAAAGCGCCTTGGCGCAGCCGATGTGACTCCAGCCTACCTTTCAAGGGTAGAGCGTGGAGAAGTCGGTCCGCCGGGGGAAGAGACGCTGGTCAAACTGGCGTCTGATCTCGGAGAGGATCCCGATGTCCTGCTTGCGCTTGCGGGTAAGGTTTCGGCAGATCTTCGGGCCGCAATTGTCGCGCGCCCGAAACTGTTTGCAGACATGATCCGGCAGCTTCGCGACATGCCCGACGAGGCAGTGATACGAATTGTTCGAGAATTCAAAGACGGCAATTGGTAAGCTGAAGGAGACCACATGCTTACTCTTGAAAACGACGATATGATTTTCCGCTTCCCAGACTTGGGGGACGACGCGAAATTCTCGATAAACTTCCGACGCACATTGCGCATCCCGGATACGGAGGAAAACTATGGATTGCCACCGGGCTTGGGTCGCTTTCCCCGTGCGCCACGCAGAGGACTACAGGGATGGGCTAGCCTGCACACACGGTTGAACGGGGTATCATTCGGCAATTTGTCGCCATGCCGTTAGGTGTTCCACCCCAGGTGATCATATCTCTCCTCGGAGATAGGCCCTCTTCATGGCCAGATCGGTTCTAAGGGACGTTCGGGACGGGGGCAAGACATGCCGGTCCATCTTCACAAACAAGCGACAACGACTCCGGAGGTTCGGGCGTCCATCCAGGCGAGTGACGAGCCAGCGTCGTCCCTGGCGGAGAAGTTTGGCGAGATCGAGCAGAACGTCTACAAGTGGAGGCATCGCGACAGCGTCGAAGATCGCATCGTCGTAGTTGGCTTGTTTCCATATCGACCTCCTTGCCTCAAAATTAGGGGTCGAAGCGTCTACAAATCTGGGGGCACCTAAAACAACACCAACACGCATTGCGTGCATTCTTTGATCTACATCAACCAAATCTTGTCGGTCATCACTATTGTCGCTACAATTGCGACCAATTCGCCAGGGGACTGGTCGCTTCGTTAACCACTGGCGCCTTTTCGAAAGTGTTCGTCACGTAAACACAATCAACAGAGATCAATAGCCTCTAGCTGATAGGCTAGAGGAAGAGTTTTTTGAGCGCAGTACTAAAAACAATCGAAGCATTTCCCAGAGGGCGAACCGGCAATGAGCTTTATGCTCTGTTGGACGTCAACTTTACGGCTGCCAAGCGGGAAGAAATCCTCGCCGAACTCTTAGCATTGCAAAAACAAGGTCTGGTGCAGCTCGGGCACGATAATAAATGGCGTGCAGCAAGCAGAACCACTGCCAAACCTGCACATCAGGAACCCAGCTCAACAGGCACCGATGCCCAGCCAGACACAGACATCTTAGTTGCATGTCCCGCGCATTTTTTGACCGAGCGTGATGAGGCAATACTGACCCCCGGCGTAGACGATTTTGAAGGCAAGATCGATCCCAATGCACTTTTGAAATATTATCGGGCCGCACTGCAAAGCGATCCGCGCGGCTCCCTAACCCAAGCCGAAGACCGACATGGGACAGCCTACCAACTGTTGAGCGGCGTAGGCGATCCGTTTCCTGAGACAGATCATATAGGCATCATCCGCGTTAAGCTCGACCATTTGCCCGACAGCTTCAGAGAGGCTCTCACCCGCCGTGAAGCCAATGATCCAGCCTTGGCCGTTGGGTGGCCAATTGCAATCGGAAAAAAGTCTGGCGCGCCGGCTATCAGACCCGTTGGCCTGGTCGCCGCAACCTGGAGCCGCAACGATGACGATCTGATAATAGACATCGAAGCAGACGACGTGATGGTGAACCCGGACTGGGTCAAATCAGCAACGGCTGGGACAGCTTGGTCTGCGACCAACCTAGCCAAAGTGTTCGCAGGGCAGGGCGGCGCAGGCCTCGAGCGAAGTGACTTTCTTGCACGTTTGCGCGAAGCCTCCGCAAAATCCATCAGAGGGCATATCACCGGCCGCAATTTTGCCACGCAAGTTGACCCAATGGACGAAGGTATTTTTGACGCTTTGGGGCTGTTTTTACCTACGGAAAGCCCCTTCACTGCTGGCGCTGTGCGAAATCTGGACGAAATCTCAAGTTGGGATCGGGAAAAGATCTCGCGGACAGCTCTTGGCCCCCTGATTGGCCTCGCCCATGAGGGTGAAATGCCCGAGACACCACCGGTTAATGTCGGCCCGCTGAACCATGAACAGATCCGCGCGGTCGCCAACTCTACGTCACACCCGCTTTCCGTTGTGACTGGTCCACCCGGAACAGGAAAAAGCCAAGCAATCGTTGCTATCGCGGCGACAACTATGCTGCAGGGCGGTTCGGTTGTTGTTGCATCGAAAAACCATCAGGCACTGGACGCAGTCGAAGAACGCCTCGCGGCCATTGCTCCGAAGGTTCCATTTGCCGTGCGGACTCTGGATCCAAAGAACGACATTGACCAGAGTTTGAAACAAGCGGTTTCGGACTTAGTGAATGACCCCGGCTCGGCAGGGGCTGCAGCTGATGCTTTGCTTGTAATGCAGCTATCTGCTTTGGCGGAGCGACGACTATCCGCGCTTGAAAAAGTAGAAGAACAGAGGCGCCTGCAGGTTCAGCTTGCGAAGTTGAACGAAACAATTCTTTTGCGTGGGGATGGCGTGCCTTCTGTAACTGATCCCACGGACTCCACTGTGAAAGCGGGCCTACTAAGGCGGATTTGGGCATGGCTGTTTTCAAGACGCAAAAAAACGTTGCCAGCTGCTGAAGCCTCATTGAAAACGGCGTCCCTCAAAGACCTGACCCAATCCGTTGAAAACATACGAACCAAAGCGACTGAATTGGGAGATCCCGAAGACCCAGTTGCCCTAACCAATGAAATTGAAGCCTTGGCACAATCTGTGTTGCGACAACACCTCGGGGAACGATCTTCGCTGAGCGAGGAACAACGGCTCAATCTTTCTAGAGAGAACGACGATTTGGAGCTGCACGGCAGCTCGGCCATGTCTCGCAGCATCGCTGAAATGGTTCTCTATCACCGCCCTCTCTGGCTCGCCTCCGTTCTAGGAACGCCAAAGCGTATCCCTTTGTATGAAGGTCTGTACGATTTAGTGATTTTTGACGAAGCCAGCCAATGCGATATAGCCTCAGCTTTGCCTCTTCTTGCACGCGCGAAAAGGGCCGTGATCGTCGGTGATGACCGGCAGCTTGCCTTTATCTCGCAGATAGGTGTCAAACAAGATCGCAACCTGATGGCCGCCAACGGCCTGCCCAGCCGAGGCACGGGCCGGTTTTCGCAGGGGCGCAAAAGCCTGTTCGATCTTGCACGCAGCACGCCTGACGTTCCCGCAGTCATGTTGCGGGATCAGTACAGATCGGCAGAAGGAATTGTTGGGTACATCAACGATTTGTTTTATGGCGGAAAACTAAGAGTTTCGGCCAACATGGATTGCATGAAGCTGCCAACGGGGCGCAAATCTGGTCTCGCCTGGGCCGATGTGCCCGCTCCTGCAGTGCCATCCCATGGAACCCAGAACATCAACTCGGCGGAAGTGCAGGCCGTCACCGCTGAAGTCAAAGATCTGCTGCTCAGCAAGGGTTACAACGGCTCCATCGGTGTGATCGCCCCATTCCGCGCACAAGTCCAAGAACTGCAAAAATCTCTCAAAGCGACAATTCCGACCGAACTTTGGCAAAAAGCTGAACTACGTGTTGGCACGGTCGACGGTTTTCAGGGACAAGAACGCGATCTCATCCTGTTCTCACCAACGGTGCACAGCAAGATCAGATCAACCGCAACAACCTTTCTGCAACGTGACTGGCGCCGCCTGAACGTCGCAATCAGCCGCGCAAGAGCGATCGCACATGTGTTTGGCGATCTCAACTATGCCAGATCCGGCCAAATCAAACAGCTTCAAAGCCTCGCCGCACGCGCAACAGAGCCGCGCGTAGTTTCCGTCGGTGAAGGCGTTTTTGACAGCGATATTGAACGGGTCGTCTTTCATAAACTGAAAGAGCGCGGATTGGACCCAAAACCACAATACGACATCGCGGGCCGGCGGTTGGACTTTGCCCTGTTTGGCGAAGGCGGCATCAAGCTGGACCTCGAAGTCGATGGACGCCACTGGCACCAGGATGCCGACGGCAATCGAAAATTGGACGATCACTGGCGTGATCACCAGATGCGTTCACTGGGCTGGAAAGTTCAGCGTTTCTGGGTGGATGAATTAATGCAGGATATGGAGGGATGCCTTGACCTCGTCGAACGACAACTCGGCTAATCAGATGCCGATACCCCAAGAATGGCGCAAATCGCGTACGTTTACATGGCTGGCGGTTACAGCCTCGATAGGCGCTGTGGCAGTGTTCGGTTTCCTGCTGTTGAAAGTGAACCTGCTTGAAACAGAATATGGAGAGATTCGCGGTAACAAAGAGCGGATCTTGCGCGAGATTGATAACCGGCAAGAGCAACACGCCGAGCTCTTGGCTAAAATTCAAAAGCTCGAGACCGATAAATCCGGGCTTGAGGATGATCTGGCAAAAGCACGGGTCTTGCAGCGGCAGCTTGCAACACTTCAAGAGGGTGTCACTTCTGCCGAAACAACTCTTAAGGCCATGACCGGCGACATCACCGAAGCCGACCGGAAACTGATGGAGACAGAGTCCGTCGCGTCAGCATTGGAAATAGCGCGCGCCGAACAAGATGACCTGGTCACCAAGAAAGACCGGTTGGCTGCAGAAATAGCGAGCCTTCAGCGCGACGCTGACAACGCGAAAGACGCTGCGAGAGAAGCCAGAAACGCGCGCGACCAGCTGCAAGATGAAGTTGATGACTTGCAAGCGAAGAAGCGAGACCGGGATGAAGCCCTAGACGAGACTGCCGCGGCAAAAGCAGAACACGACGCGAAGAAAAAGCTTCTGAATCAGATCTCAAAGGAAGCTTCCGAAAAAGACGCTTTGGCAGATGAGGCGGAACGTCGTGTCACGCAAGCCGAAAAGGATCTTTCCTCTCTGAGTGCCCGGATCAGCTCTGCACGCAATGAGCTGGAAACGAAACGAAATGAGGCCAGCGCCGAGGCGGCTCGCCTTGCTGGTTTGGAAAAAGATAGAGAGAACCTCGACGAACAAGTTGACGCTCTGAGAAGCGAAGAAGCGCGTCTGAAACGATTTGTCGAGAGCAACACTGACGCAGAAGCGCAGCTCAACAGCACTCTTCAAGAGTTGCGAGAAAAGGATGGGCGGCTAGGCGAGTTGGAAGCCCAGATAAGCTCTTATCGAGATGACCTTCAGGACGAACAGGCCAACGTTGCTACAGAGAACGCGAAGCTTGCGGCCCTACGTCAAACCCTGTCTGCCGTTGAATCCGAGCACGCCAAAGCGGTTGAAGAACTCAGCTCCGTTACGACTGACATCCTGGGAAAAGCTCAATCACTGGAGCAGCTCGCAAAAGATTTGGCGGCAGTCAAAGCAGATCTAGTTTCTGAACGGGCGCTGCTGGAGCGAAAGCGCAGCGACCGGATCTCCGAAGAAGCACGGCTTGCCGGATTGCAAGAAAAGGCTGCGAACCTTCTGCCCAAGGTTACCGAACTGGGGGAGGTGGAAACGAACCTGACCCAAAAGCAGGCCGAGTTGGAAACCGTTGCAATCGCTTTAAAGTCAGCTGAATCCTCGCTGGTTTCTCAAATTGCGAAGACTGAGGCTGAACGGACACGCCTGACCGCATTGCGCCAGCAAGCAGGTACTGTTTCGGACGAGGTTGATGACTTGAGATCAACAAAAATCACTCTCCAGACCGAAGTCGAAAAGCTGCGACTCGAAAAGGCAAACCTTGAGGCGTTACAGCAAGAGCAGGTCACCTTGAAAACAGACATTGCAAACTTGTCTGGGCGGAAGGGTGTGCTTGACCAAGAAATCAGTGAAGCAGCGACGACTCTCGCCGATGTCGAAGGCAAGGTTGACGGTTTGAAAGATCGCCTGCGGTCTCTGGAGGAAAAAGAGGTGGACTTGAAATCCCGGATCACAGAACTGGAAGCCGCTCAAGAAGCCCGTCGCCTGTCTCTTGAAGGGGAAATCCGCGTTTTGGAGAATGAGAAGGCAGCGCTGCAAGAGACCGTTGCCAAACCAGATAGCGATTCACGAGAAGAAGTTCCGGATACGGCCAAGCCTGAAGGAGATGAATGATGGGATCTCTACTACTAACTGTTCTTATCTCGGGCTTTGTCCTGCTAGCATTGGTGATCATTATGGTGATCGTTGCAGCCAGGGCCGACCATGCAAACACGCTGAAGCCGCCGCTCGCGACACTAGGTGAAATAGATGCCCAAATCCGCGGCAAGTACACAACGCTGGATGATCTAGAGGCCGAGCTGCAAAAGCGCCGCGATGCGATTGGGAACCTCGCAGATGTCCAAGCGGAAGTTGATGCCCTTATCCGACAGAAAAATGAGGTGCTGGGAGAATGGCAGCAACTCGAAGACCGCCGCCAAGAAATTCTGGCTCTGCGTCAGGAAACAGACGAGGCGCACACAGCTTTGGCCGGTGCAACACGTGATTTGAGTGCGAAGGCGTTGGAACTGGAGCAGGTTGAGGCTCGGTTGCAAAAGGCCGAAAGACTTGTTGCGCAAATCGCTGATCTGGAAGCAGACTATTCACAGCTTGAGCAATCCGTTGCCGAGCTGCGAGGCGAGCTGTCCGACTTGCAAACTCTGCAAGCCCGCGAAAGTGAACTACGACAAAGTATCGAGCGGTTTGAACGCGACAGCGCCCGTTTAGAAGGCGAAATCGAAAGCGTCCGCAATCGTCGCCAAGAGGCCGAAGAAGGTGCACGCACGGCGCAAGGGCGACTAGAGGACATCAAAGCTGACTACACAGAGGAAGCGGCCAATCTGGCATCCCAGCGCACCGAGTTGACCAAAATCGAGTCGCAGCGCCTCGAGCTTCTTACGCAAATCGAAACCCTGAAGGACAAAGCGGATGTGGCTGGTGGCGTCGGGGGGCGCGGAGACGACCCATTAGCGGTACTCAAGTCGCTCCCACCAGTCCTTGAAGGTGTTAGGAAATGGCCTGAACATGCAGCGAACGAGCTGGAAACTGATGCGCTTCACCGCGTTTCGGTTCACATGAATGCATTGGGGTTGGATTACCATTCCCGCGTCATTCGCGCCTTTCACACCGCAATGAAAGTGAATGAAACGACACAAATGGCGGTGTTGGCCGGGATTTCTGGGACCGGCAAAAGTCAGCTACCGCGCCGTTACGCACAGGCCATGGGGATCGGTTTCCTTCAGGTACCAGTTCAGCCTCGTTGGGACAGCCCACAAGACCTGATGGGGTTTTACAACTACATCGAAAAGCAGTTCAGGCCTACCGACCTCGCCCGGGGACTGTACCATTTGGACAAATGGAATGGCCCAGATGAGAGCCGGGATGTGCAAGACCGGATGATGCTGGTTCTCTTGGATGAAATGAACCTCGCTCGTGTCGAGTACTATTTCTCGGATTTCTTGAGCCGATTGGAAAGCCGTCCCGGCATTGATCAATCCGACCGTGAAGAGCTGAGAAAAGATGCCGAACTCGAGCTGGACATTCCCATGCCAAAAGGCGATCCAACACCACGCATTTTCCCCGGCTACAACGTCCTGTTTGCCGGCACCATGAACGAAGATGAAAGCACCCAGTCGCTTTCGGACAAGGTTGTGGACCGTGCAAATGTCATGCGCTTTGCTGCCCCGAAAACAATCCAGGCAGGGGTAGGGCAGGGGCCACAAGTAGATCCCAAAGCACTCTCACGCCGCCAATGGCGCCAATGGGTGAAAAGCACAGATGCGCTTGGACCAGATCGGGGACAGGTAGAAGCTCACGTCGAAAAGATGGTGGGTCATATGACAGAACTTGGTCGCCCCTTCGGTCACCGATTAGGCCGTTCCATGATTGCCTATGTCGCCAATTACCCGCAAGATGGCGGGCGTCTGAATATCCCGACCGCTCTGGCCGATCAGGTAGAGATGCGGCTTCTTCCCAAATTGCGTGGCGTCGAAATGGACACCTCGGACGGCGCCTTCGAGCAACTTTCGGAATACGTGCAAAGAGACCTAAACGATACGGTCCTTGCCGAAGCGATCCGCAGCTCTGCCGCGGCAGCGACTGAGGATACAGGGCAGTTCGTCTGGCGAGGAGTCACGAGGTAATGAACCTTGTTAGGCGCCCCTGGTCGCTTCGCTCGGAAGGTGTAGAGGAGGCCGTTTTCGGCCCCGAAGACTGTCTTCTTGGCGACTCGTTTTCCCAAACTGACCGCAAAAGCAGGCACACTAGGCTTTTGTCGCTCGGCAATCGGGAATTGCGGCTGTTTCCCTATCCTAAAAAGGGCAGTGCGGACTTTCCTGTCCAGATTTCGGGTCTTCCGGCGCGTCCAAAAATCGGACTGGAACCCAAAACCCCCGAGGAAACGATTGCGGTCGAAGTCTCGGGACGGATGCATCGCGTCCTTGCCCGTATTGAAGAGCTGGAGGGCGCGCTTGATGATCCTGAAAACCTGTGGGAAAGACTACAAACTGCTTGGGATCGCGCGGAAGACGAAAGTAATCCCCGCATGGCCGAAATCGTGCGGCAAGCGGGCCATATCAAGCCGCATCTGCTGGAATTGGAAAAGCGTATCCGCCGGGTGCTGCGGCGCAACCGAGAGTTGACGCCTCTGGACCGTGTTCAGGAAATGGATCGCGCGTCGATGCTGTGGATGGTGCGCCAACCTGGCCGCAACACCGCCGAGCGGGCGGGGGCCGACCAGCGCGTTCTTGCTATTGTCCGTCACGAAAATTTTGACACGCTCGAGAACAGAGTTTTCCACGCCTATCTCAAGTTAGCGTCGCATTTTGCGCGTCAATGGATCCGCGAACACAAACAGGCGCAAAGTAGCCAACGTTTTAGGTTGGTCGAGGACTATTACAGACTTTGCCGACGGTTAATCCGCGAGCTGAAAGAAATGGGTGTATCGGTCGCACCGCCAGGCATCACGGCAAACTATGTGCTGATGGAAGACAGAGCCTATCGCGCGGTCAATGAAGCGTGGGATCGGTTGCTGCGCCAGGATAAGGCAGAGGATGAGCTATGGGCTTGGCAAGCCGAGAGCTGGACGGACTTTTGTATTCTCGCTGTTACACTTGCCCTGTTCGGCCTGGATGAGGCGAAACTGATCTCGCAGGCACCGCTGGTCTGGATGGATGAGGCCATGCAAGGGCGAAGGTTCCTCCACGACCGGCCGCTGGCCGTGTTTTGGCTGCGCGAAAGCGACCGGATTGTTGAAGTTCAAGCGAGGCCCGAGAAGATTTCGAAGCTCCAATTTGCGGCGCGGGCCAATCTGTGGCTCCGTATCATTGATCTGAAAACAGACGCCATCCCGCGACGCATACCTGTTTGGACACCGCATTCCTTCAACAGAATGTCCCCCGAAATCGAGGCAACGAATGCCGCGACATTGGTTCAAATGCTCCGCAATCAGCCAGGTCAGGAGATTTTACGAGAAGGGTTGATTTTGATACCTGCACATGGCGTTGCAGAAAGCAGCGAGGCGATTTCTGGTGGTGGCCGCGTCCTGGCCATATCAATGGATGCGCGTGGGGAAACACTCAAAGAAGGCAAAAGGGTTTTGGCAAGCTTTGTGCAAACTTGCATTCAAGGGGGCGAGGCATGAAACGTCTTGTCGGCTATGATCTGAATGGCTGGAGCGATTACTCAGCCCGAAACTGGCTCCAGGTGCCTGGTCAGGTAGCCATAGAAGGCCAGGAACAGACAATACACGGCGGCGTTGGTGGCGTCGTGGTGACGGTCAGAGAAATCCCGAATGGCGACAAGTTCGTCGGAGGCATGCAAGCGCTGCGCGCACCACATGGCAGAGGCGCGGGTTGGGGAGATGTTGGCGCAGAAGAAAGCCGCTCCCCCCTGTTGCAATTGTTAGAGAGCCCTAATGACCATCTGGGCAAAATTTCCAGCGCCCTTAGTGCAATGGGAGAGGCGCGCCGAGCAACCGCCGTCCTTTCGATCCCTGATATCCCTGCATTTGGTGAAGATCACCAGGACGCACTCTTCAAATGTTTGCAAACCCTTCGACCCAGTAGACGGCTTCTGGTCTGGCGACCTGTTCTTGCCGTCTTGGCCGCTCTTGACGATTGCCCCGACCTGCCATGGGAAGACATCAAAGATATTGGAGTTGTGATCCATACGTCGCAAGGTTTCTCGTCGCAGAAGTTGCAGCTCCGCAAGGAAAAACTCTTTGCGCCCGAGAGGCGCTTCCCCGGTCGCCACCATGAATGCGATTTTGGGCTGGAAACGCTGTTGCGGCAAGCCAATGACGTATTAAAAGAACAATCCACGACTCCCCGCAAAACCGAGCATATAGAAACATCTCAGCTGCCTTGGAAACTGGCGTTGGGTCACAAGTCTGTCGCAGAGCCCCTCAGACAGTGGAATGGATCTTGGGAAGTTGTTTCACCACCGGACAAGCTCGCGCTCCGTGATGCTGCCATTCCCGAAGCCCTTGTCGAGCATCTGAAAGGATGCCAGATTATTCTGTTCCAAACCCCGGCTGTCGGTTTGGTAAGCGATTCAATAGCCCAGAAATTAGCAGCGCAATTCAGTGGTGATGTCCATTGTCTGAGACCTCAGGCCATTGCCCATGGCGCCCTGAAAGCGGCGCAACGTCTGTCCAAAAACCAACCGGTTTACTATGACTTCCTGCCTCAGATTTCGACCATCGTTCAGGATACAGAAGGTGCCAAAAACTACGACCTTATCCCGCCGAACGCATTGTTGCCTGCAGGAAAGCCCTATCGCAGTAGTCAGCCCGCCCAACTAGGATTGTTGGCCGGCACGAAAGAAATCAAAGTGCATCTCAAGAAAGAAACCGATGCAACGCCACGCCGCGCTGTAGTCACGCTGGCAACATCCCCCGTGGCCAATACACCTGTCGAATTGCACTTACAGCAAACACCAGCGGCTGGCAGTGCACAGCTCACTTTGGTTTCTGAAGCCTTTTCTGGGCCGCTCATCGTGGATTGGCAGAAAGCAACTGAACTGGATCAAGGTTGGGAAGAGCTTATTGAAAGCCTGAAACCTGAAAAGCCAACCGTGCCAAAACGATTGGTTTTACCTGTGGGCATGGGCACATGGCTAAATCAAGATAACAGACCCGGTTTGGCGGACATACTGACGCAGGAACTCTCCAAAATGAAACCTAACTGGCATGCGCTAACCGCGAAGCTATCCAGTCGAACCAATGGAGAGTTCCCTATTTCAAGCGATGGCGAATTTCCCGGTGAGTTACCCCAGTCCGTCATATGTCAGCTTGGCGACGCGATCAGCCTCGCCGAACAGGATATTCGCGAACGCCTTGCAGGAAGAGGGACTATAAACAACCAGTCTTTGCGGTTTCTGACCTGGCTGTTTCACATGTGCCCGGAATGGATTGTTCCACATCTTGTGGATGGTGCAGAGGCAGCAACCGGTGCGCATTTTTTTGTTAAATCCGGCGGTTCACGTGGTCTTATGTTGCAGGGGATCGGCAGGACGGCCAGAGACCCAGAAAACCAGAGACGTGCCTTCGAACACCTTTTGGCATTGCCCATGAAACGGTGGAAAAAGGATCAGATCGCTTGTGCATCTTTCCTCTTATCGCGCACAGACACCGCGCCCATGTTGCTTGAACGCAACGAGGTTGAGTTCCTTGCCGAAGTCGCTGAGGCGAAAGTTTTAGAGGCCGTTGGGAGAGAGTTCACATCGGCCTACATCTATGGCCCTTTCTTGTTGGTCGGGCTAATACGTTGGCGGTTGCGCGACCCTTGGGCCCTCGTTGTCGGCAGGGACCCGATCGCCGACCGCTTATTAGCCGCCACACGAAAACTGATGGCTCATTTGTCCCGTGATGTCCGGCAAAACCGATACCACCTCGTTTTGGAACAAGTCTGCGAGGAGCTGGAAGGGCAGGGAAGCAACCCTGACATTCTGATCGACATCAACAACATGATCTAGGTGCGCATGCACAGAGAAAAGCACCAGCTTGCGGGCGTCACATCTAAGTCAAAGCCCGCCAAGACCTTTCCAAGGCGGGCTAGCTTTTCCATATTCAATGACAAAGTAACTATGTAGCGCGCGTCGCGGCGAGTGATGAGATAACATGTTCCGGGTTCTCCCGCCATTGGGCGACAACATCCGTGACCGCAACCACCTAGGTTTTCTGCCAGACGGCATTGGCAATGATCTTACGCGGGAAACGGAAGCCCTTGAACCTCGGAATGTCGGTAGGAGTTTTTATTGCCGCTGGCTAGCGGAAACAAAACTGGCGAGCAATTTGGCAATGCCGCTGAACCTTGTCTAAGGTGTGGCCCGAAGACGAGAAGTGGAACGGTTGGGGTTTCTTCGATTGGAGGGCTTTGCGAGTGGCCTATGAGTTTAACATCGCGAGGAATGTGCTTTCGGTGATTATCCCAATCTTTTGTCCTTGCAATGACAACTCTTCAGCGCGGCGATGTTTGCTGCTTTTGTCGTGGCCGTTCAGAAGGGTCAGATCCTGATCGCCAACGACCAACAAAGTTGTTTTGCCAGACACGGTGTTTCGGACGGTGACACCCGCATCGGCGGCCAGTTTGGCTGCGTCTGTGCGGGACATGGACAGGGATCCGGTAAAGCAGGCGACATGCCCATGCAGCGGGCCATCTTGACGCCCTTCCAGGGAGGGGGTGGCCAGAAATTTGCGCGAGGCCTTCCGCTTGGGGGCGGCCAGATCCTGAAGCGTCAGGCCGGTGCGTTCCTCGGCCAGCAGCACGACTTGCGCCGCTGCACGGGCGTCTTCTTCGGCATCGTGGTGCTGGAACTCGAGGCCCAGCTCGACTTTGAGATTGGCCAGCCCATGTCCGCCATTGCCTTTGAACTCGGGCCAGGCGCGACGCGCCATGGTGACGCTGTCATGCCAGGTCAGGTCTGGTACCGAGAGGCCGTAAGCATGACAGGCGCTTTCGATCGCACGCTTGTCAAAGGCGCTGTGCTGCACAAGCGGCTGGCGCGAGAGAAGCTCCTGGAAACCCGAGAGGAACCATTCAAAGTTGGGCTGCCCCTGAACGCGGACCGCGTCGATGCCGTGCAGGTTCACGTTGAAGCTGTCGAAATGGGTTTCAGGATCAATCAACGTCCCCAAAGACATGACCGGTCCCTGTACAGGCACACAGGCCAACCCGATCTGGCAAATGCTGGAAGAGTCACTGTTGGCCGTTTCCACATCCAGAGCGATAAAGCGGAATGTTTTGTCGAACAAACTAGGTTTTTCGGTTACTGGCACATCGGGGGCGATTTGGCCCCGCGCGCCACGCAGGAAGTTTATCAGGCTCATGCTGTCCATCGTGTTTGAGTTGGGAGCCCCCCTTATATACTTGGGGGCTCTCACTTTACTGGCCTTTCTTCTTCTCGATTTCGGCGACTGTGGCCAAAACTGTCGCGATGCGTTTTTCGTCGGGGGGATGGGTGCCCCAGAAACTGAGTTGACCATTTGCCTCTTTTGGATTTTCAGGCCGGGCAAAGAAAAGTGAACCTTTAACTGGATCATAGCCCGCCCACATAGCGATGTAGGTTCCCAGAACGTCTGATTCCAGTTCATAAGTCTGGCTATAGACGTGACCACCTGCTGCGGCCCCGAGCATCACGGCGTTGTTAATGTCCTGTTGTTTCAAATGTTGTGGTGTGCTGGTGTCATATGCTGCAGCGTAGGCCATCAAAGACCCCGCGATGATTGCGCCAACCGCAGCTTGCTGTTCTTTCTTTTTGATGTGTTGTGCCAGGTGGTGCCCAACCTCGTGGCCCATCACAAAGGCCAATTCGTGCTCATTGCGGGCGTCTGCAATCATTGGCAACGTAAAGGTTACAAGCGGATTACCAGCCCGGTCGTAGGTCTGGAATGCGTTTCGATTGGGCATTTCGGTGTCCACCAGAATTTGGATGTCGCAGTTAAATCCCTCGCGATCAGCAGTGAGCTTGCGACAAAACTCTTCGGCAACGGGTTCGACTCTACGAGCGACCCGGTTGAACTGAGAAGCCGCGGCACTTGCCGAAAGCCGATTGCCAGCGCGTTGAGTCGCCTGGTTCTGTTCTTCGGCGAACATCGCACTGGCCTGACTTGAAAAAGTCGGGTCGGCCTTGGGGACGGAGTAGGTGGTACCGCAAGCGGCCATCAACGCCAAAAGCGTTCCCGCAGTCACAAGCCTCAAAGTTCTTCGAGTTCCAATTTTCATTTGATTTTTCCGCGCAATTGATCTTTGCGCGCAGACGTACCTTAGGGCAGGCCTCGATACTTGTGAGGCGTTGCCAAAATCTTGCTTAATCCGGTCAAAGCCGATCGCACTGTCACCCCTCAACCACCGGATAGAAGGGTTTGCCCCAATCTTCGTGGGCGTTGTCCATCATCAGGTCGATGAACACAGGCACAAGATCAGAGAGGATTGCGACTGCGTCGCGCAATTGTTCGCGGTTGACCGAGCTGTTCCAGGTGGCGCCACCGTGGATTGTCTGATTTCGCAACACATAGAGCCGGTCGAACAGCATGGACAGGATGGTGACCGTGTCCGTTTCGGACACCGCGCGGGAGAACCGCGCCTGGGCGGAGTCAAACCGGTCTTGCCAGTTTTCGTATCCGGCCACGCCGTTGTGATATTTCCAAAAGGGCGAGAACACGTATTGGTTTCCCAGAAAGACGCGGATCGGGCCGGTAAACTTGGTCCAGACGGCGTTGTAGATGTGGTTTTTGGCATCGAAATCGGACAGGCGCTGAAAATAGTCGCGGAAAACTTCGCGCTCGTTCAGATCAAAGCTGTCCTGTTCAGCGGCATAAGCTGCGTTAAAGGCTACCCAGTAGAATATGAACGCCGCGTCCAGATCTTCGGTTTCTTGTTCGGCGCGGCCCAGCCAGCTGATGGCACGATGCACCCTTAGTCCGAAATCGCTGGGAAACTGATCGCGGATGGCACGCTGGCGGGTTTTAAGGGTGTCATAAACAAGCATTCTCAAAAGACCTTTTGTTTTTGATAACTTAATCTGGCGCTTTTTGGCGTCAGGTGCAATATTCTTTGGCAGGAGGCAGGGGATGTCATTCGAAAAGGCCAAAGACCTGTTGCGGCTGGCGGATATGGCAGCGGCGCGGCACCGCGGTGTGTGCCTGAACGAGATCACCGCAGAGTTCGGGGTTGCACGGCGCACAGCGCAGAGGATGACGCAGGCCCTGGCCGAGGCATTCCCGCTGTCGGTAGAGGTCCACGAAGATCCCGATCGCACCCGTCGCTGGGCGATGAAGCCGAACCCGTTATCGTCGATGGCGCTGACCGGGGCGGATGAGCTGGAGGCGCTGGATGTGGCGCTGTCGCGGCTGGATGACCCCGCGGATGAACGGCAGAGAACTGCATTGTCAGCCCTGCGGGAACGGTTGCTGGCTAAGCTGACACCTGCCGAAGCGCGCCGCGCGGAAGCGGATGCCGAGGCCTTGCTGGAAGCCTATGGCATGGCGGCGCGGCCTGGCCCCGTGGCGCGGGTGGAAACGGGGGTGGTTGCAGCGATCTCTGAGGCCCTGCGCGGGCCGTTTCGGTTGTTGATCCGCTACAATGGCAGCCAAAGGTTGGTGGAGCCTTATGGGGTGCTGCTGGGGGCGCGGCGGTATCTTGTGGCGCGGCAACCGAACAAAGACGAGACGCTGCGCCATTTCCGGCTGGACCGGATCGAAGAGGCCGGCGTCACTGAGGAATGGTTTGGTCGCGACGAAGGGTTCAGTCTGGAAGAGCACGCAAGCCGGGCGTTTGGATCGTACCACAACGATGCCCAGTACCGCGATGTGATCTGGTGGTTCGATGTCGGGGCGGTCGAGCGGGCCCAGTCCTGGGAGTTTCACCCGGGTCAGAAAACACGGCTGCTGGAGGATGGGGGGCTTGAGGTGCGGTTTCGCGCCAGTGGATGGCTGGAAATGGCCTGGCATCTTTATCAATGGGGGGATTGCGTAGAGGTGATTGCACCAAGGGAACTGGCCGATATGGTTCATGCGGCCCGCCGGGACGATTTCGACGCACTTCCCTGATGATGTTTCACTTTTGTTCCGCATCGCAAGTGTTTTCTGAAAGCAAAGGGTCCACACTGCGACAGGTTTTGACACCCTTTGGGCGCAAATTGAGTCGGGTTGGCACCAACGGGTGCGATTCTGTTAGGACGAAGGGATTGATTTCATGACCGAATTTACATTTGTGCACACATCCGACCTGCATTTGGGCAAAGGGTTCGGGCAGATGCCAGACGAGCTGCGGGGGCGGTTGATCGAGGCACGGCACGAAGTTCTGGCGCGTCTGATCCAAGTCGCGCGCGCGCATAACGCCGGACATGTCCTTGTGGCTGGTGACATGTTTGACAGCACCGGCCCCTCAGAAGGGGTGCGCCGACAAGCGGCGACCGCCATGAGTGCGTCAGAGGATTTGCAGTGGTGGATCATTCCGGGCAACCATGACTCGCTTCAGGGAGAAGAGTTGTGGGCCGCGTTTGACAGTGAGAGCGGTGACAATGTACATGTCTTGCGCGAGGCTGCGACGCTCGAGATAGAACCAGATGTCTATCTGTTGCCTGCGCCCTTGCCACGTCAGTTTCCCGGTGTCGATCTAACAGGCTGGATGGCCGATGCGGACACACCCGAGGGCGCTTTGCGGATTGGCCTCGCCCATGGCGGTGTCGTGTCGTTTGGCGAAGATTTTGACAGTTCGGCCCTGATCCCGCCGGATCGGGCAAAGACCGCGCAGTTGGATTATCTGGCGATGGGGGATTGGCATGGGTATCTGCCTGTCGGAGATCGCACCTACTATTGCGGCAGCCCCGAAAGGGATCGGTTCAAGCATAACGGGCGCGGTGCCTGTCTGGTTGTTACCTTGGCCGGGAATGGTGCCACGCCAAAGGTCGAAAGCGTCGAAACAGGCCGGTTTGACTGGCGCTTTGCCGATTTGCCGTTGAACCCCGGCATGGATGCTGGGGCCGAGTTGGAACGGCTTTTGCCTGCGGATCGGGCTGTACGACGGGACGTTTTGGTGCAGCTTCACGCGACCGGGTTTCTGCGGATGGCCGAACGTGGTGCCTTTGACGAGGCACTCCAGCAGGCGGAACCGGATTTTGCCCGCCTGATCCTGCAGGACGAAGAGCTGGCCACCGAATACGAAGTTGGCGATCTGGATCTGATTGCTGTGAGTGGCGCGTTGCGGGCGGCGGCCGAGGATCTTCACAACGAGACACAGAACACCGACCTGTCAGCCGAAGATGCGCGTGTGGCACAGGCCGCGCTGAACCGTCTTTGGTCACTGGTCAAGGAGGGTTGAGCCATGAAAATCACGGCAATCACCTTGCAAAACGTGCGGCGCTTTATCGAGCCGGTCCGGATCGGTGGGTTCGGGGCGGGTCTGAATGTGCTGGCCGCACCGAATGAACACGGCAAGTCGACCTTTTTTGATGCCATTCATGCGGTGTTCTTTGTCTCGCACCGATCCAATGACAAAACAGTCAAGGCGCTGACGCCGCGGGTGGGGGGAGACCCCGAAGTCTCGGTCGAGTTCGAGGCCGAAGGCGCGGGCTGGCGTCTTGAGAAACGCTGGTCCGGTTCCGCCAGCCGCAAGGATGCGAAACTGTGGCGCGATGGCGTTCTTGTTGCACAAAAATCCGAGGCCGAAGAACAGCTGTCGGGGTTGCTTAAGCCGCCGTCTGACGGGGGGCCGGCGGGTCTGTTGTGGGTCCGGCAGGGCGTCGTAGAACTGGAGAGCGGCGGCGAGGAGCAAATGGCGCGGCGGGACATCATGACCTCGGTTGCGGGCGAGGTCGAGGCCATGACCGGTGGACGACGCATGGAAACGGCGCTGGCGAAATGTGCCGCGTTTCTGGGCCTGCATCTGACCAAGACCGGTAAGTCCGCACAGGGTGGTGCGCTCAAGGCGTGCGAGGGCGAAGTTGATGAGCTGATCCTGCGACGTGATACGTTGAAGGACGATGTGCGCAGGTTGCAAGGTGATCTGGATCGACGCCGGCAGGTACGGCGAGAATTGGAGGATTTGGAGGCGCCCGAAGCCTTTGATGTACGTGCAGAAGCACTGGAAAAGGCCGTTGCAGGTTTGCGCGCAGCAGAAGAATACGACCAGAAAGTACAATCGGGCGAGGACAAGCTGGGCCTGCTCTTGGCTCGGGCGGACAAGGCCGACAGCAAGAAAGTGGCGTTGCAAAGGGCACTGGCCGAAAAGGCATTGGCCGTCAAAGAAGCCACCGAGGCTGCAGAGAATGCCGCGCAGGGCAGGGCAAAGCATGAAGAGGCGCAAGCGCAACTGGATGCCGCGCAAACTGACCATGACAAGGCGACCAGAGAGGCCGACGCGGCGGCCGAGGTTTTGCGTCTGTCGCATCGGGTGGAACGGGCGGCCTCGACCGAGAGCCGCCGCAAGGATCTGACGGGCCGTATCGTGAAGGCAGAAGGGTTAACCAAGACCATCAAGGCGCTGCAAAACGACCTGTTGCAGGGGGTGTCCGCCCATACGCTACGTCAGTTGGAACGTCTGGCCACAGATCTGGCGGTTGCAACGCGCAGCCGTGACAGCGCGGCCTCGGCGTTCAGCGTAACTTATTCCGGCGCGGGCAAGGTCCGTCAGGATGGAACCCCAGTCACAGAAGGGGTGCGCCATGCGGTGACCGGTGCCGTTTCACTGGAACTGGACGGGATCGGCCAGCTAGAGATCTCGCCTCCCGAAGGGGTTGATGATGGCAGCGTGGCTCAGGCCGGGGCGGCTCTGACCAAGGCGTTGGGTGCCGCTGATGTGGCCACACTGGCGGCTGCGCAGGCGTCCTATGAAACGCGCAAAGTGGCCGAGGCAAAGCTGCAAGAGGCGCGTGCCGACCTAAAGGCATTTGCCCCCGAAGGGGTTGAGGTGCTGCGCGAGGAATTGGCGGGATTGCCAGAGCCGGTCGAGATTACAGGCACCGTGACGGATGTGGCAACTGCCGAAGCCGCTGAGGCCGAGGCGCGGCAGGCACGGGATGCGGCGGCGGTTGCGCTCGAAGGCGCGCGCACGACAGTGCAAACCTTGCGAGAAACCATGTCGCGGGCCGAAGCACTGGCTGAAACCGCAAAAGAACGCACCACGCGCGCCGATCAGCCTTTGATCGGGTATGGGGACGCAGAGGCGTCCTTGCAAGCCCTGCAAAGTGACGTCGACGCCGCGACGGTCGAGATCGCGACCGCCAAGACCGAGCTGGAAGCGTTGCGCGGGGTCGCCCCTGATCTGGCGACGGCACGGGCGGCTGACACGCGAGCTCGGTCGGTGATTGAAGCGGCCGAGAAACAGATCAACCAGCTGCGCGAAGAACGCGCCGCCTTGGGATCTCGGATTGCGGTGATTTCCTCGGCTGCGCTCGAAGAAGAGCTGGCCCTTGTTGGTGAGCGGCTTGAGGATGCGCAAAGCCGGTTGGCGCGTATCCGGTTCGACATCGCGGTCTATCAGCGCCTGCAAGCGGCCTTGAGAGCCGCGCAAGATAGCGCCCGAGAGAACTATGTCGCGGCGGTTCATAAAGAACTGGTGCCGCTCTTGCGGATGATCTGGCCGGATGCCGAGCCCGAGATTGATGCCGATACGGGGCTGATTACCGCCATCACACGGCGCGGCCAGCAAGAGGATTTCGAGGGGCTGTCCGGCGGCACGCAGGAACAGATTTCCCTGCTCGTCCGTTTGGCCTTTGCCCGCATTCTGGCGCAAGATGGCCGGCCAGCGCCGGTCGTGCTGGATGACGCGATTGTCTATACCGATGATGACCGGATCGAGCAGATGTTCAATGCGTTGACCCGCCAGTCCGAAGATCTCCAGATCATTGTGTTTTCGTGCCGCCAGCGGGCGTTTCGCAGGTTGGGTGGCACAACGCTGTCGATTTCCCGAATTGAGAAGGTCGCATGAAACGCGATCAGGGAACAATCCGCCTGTCCGCTTCGGACCTGATGCGGTTCATGGCTTGTGGTCATGCCTCGGCGCTGGATCTGTTGCGCTTGCAGGGCAGGGGGTCTGATCCGGTTGAGGACAGCGCCGATGCGCAACTGGTGCAGCAACAGGGCGACGATCACGAGGCGGCTTTTCTACAGGACCTGCATGAACAGGGCCGCAGTATCATCGAGGTCGAGACAGATGGCGTGCCGTTCGATCAGGCCGTTTCTGCGACGCTTGCCGCGATGCAGGCTGGCCCAGAAGTGGTGTTTCAGGGCGCTCTCGAGGGTGGCATGTGGGGCGGCTACAGTGATTTCCTTGAGCGTGTGGAAGTGCCCTCAAACCTAGGGGATTTCAGCTATGAGGTGACGGACACCAAGCTAAAGCGCAAACCGGCGCCGGGGCATGTGTTGCAGCTGGTGCTGTACTCCGATCTCTTGGCCGAGGTACAGGGCGTGATGCCGGAACATGCCCATGTGCAGCTGGGCAATGGCGAGAGGTTTACGTTTCGCCTGTCGGAATATGCCGCCTATGCCCGTGCAGCGCGAAAACGGCTTGAGGCGTTTGTTGCAGAACCAGAAGATACCAAACCGGTGCCTTGCAAAACCTGTGGTCTGTGCCGCTGGCGCGAACATTGCGGGCAGATTTGGCTGGACGAGGACAGCCTGTTTCAGGTGGCCGGTATCTCGCGCACACAAGTGAAGCGGTTTGAGGATGATGGGGTTCTGACCATGGCCGCGCTTGCCACTCTTGACCGCAAGGTGCCGCGCATTGCCGGCGCGACACAAGACAGGCTGGTGGTGCAGGCGCGTCTGCAAACCGTGCGCAAGGCCGGTGGTCCGCCTGTGGCTGAACTGCGCCCAAAGGCCGAGGGCAAGGGGTTTGACCTGATGCCGCGTCCCGAGGCGGGGGACCTGTTTTATGACATCGAGGGCGATCCATTTTACCGAGAGGGAGGAGCCGATGGTCTGGAATACCTGCACGGGGTGTGGGATGGAGCCGGGTTCACAGCACTTTGGGCGCATGACCATGCGGCGGAAAAACAGTCTCTGATCCAGCTGTTTTCGCTGTTCTCGACCCGGATTGCGACCTATCCGCAGACGCGCATCTATCACTATGCCCCGTACGAGATTACCGCGCTGAAACGGCTGACCACGCAATATGGCGTGGGCGAGGCGCAGTTGGATCGCTGGCTGCGCGAGGGTCGCTTTGTTGACCTCTATGCCGTGGTGCGGGGCGGTATTCTGGCCTCTGAGACGAGCTATTCCATCAAGGATATGGAGGCGTTCTACGACATTCCGCGCACCGGCGAAGTAACCACCGCTGGCGGGTCTGTTGTGGCCTATGAGGCGTGGCGTGAGAGCGGTGATGAGTCGATTTTGGACGAGATCGAAGAGTATAACCGCGTTGATTGTGTCTCGACCGAATTGCTGCGCGATTGGCTGTTGGGGATGCGCCCAGAGGAGGCTGTGTGGAAAGACCTGGGCGAGGCGGCGTCCGAAAAGGTCGAGGAGGCAAAGGCAGACGTTGACGCGCTGCACGAGATGATAATGGGGTCAGACCTGCCCGAGGACCGCCAGAAACTGTTGTATGATCTCGGTGTGTTTCATGATCGCGAAGGCAAACCCGCCGCCTGGGCCGTGTTCGATGCGGCCGAAAAACAGTTCGAGGACCTGTGCGATGATCTGGAATGCATCGCCGGGTTGCGGGCGCAAGCGCCCGTAACGACTGTGAAACAGTCGCTCGCGCGACTTTACAAATACCCCTATCAAGAGACCAAGCTGCGCGCCGGTAGCACCGCCAGTGTTGCCTTGGGCGACGGGGGCGTCGTTGGCGTGAGCATTCTGGAGCTGGATCGCAAGGCGCGCACCGTGACCCTAAAGGTTGGTAAGAAGAACGCCGATGTGCTGCGTGACTATGTGGATTTGTTGCCAAACTTTGCGATCAATCCGAAGCCCATCCCCTCGGCTATTCACGCGGTTATCGCCGACCAATGCGGTGCAGGGGTCAACACGGCGGCTGAGGATCTGCTATTACGCAACACGCCGCGGTTTGCCGACGTTTCCCCTTTGACGGGGGAAGGCGAGCCCGTGCAGCAATTGATCGATGCCGTTGGCGCGATGGATGGCACTGTCTTGCCGGTGCAGGGCCCTCCGGGGACGGGCAAAACCTATGTCACCGCACGAGCCATTCTGTCGCTGGTGCGGCAGGGCAAGCGGGTGGGCGTGACCTCTAACAGCCATGATGCGATCCGCAATGTGCTGATGGGCTGCATTGATGCGCTGGAGGATGACGACATTGACCTGACGGTGCAGGATGTGACCATCGCCCACAAGGACAAGACCGGGGCGGGGCCGCTGCCCGAAGGGTATCAGGAAATCATCCAGACCAAACAATCCGGCGACGCTTTGCACGGCTCGGCGCAGGTGGTGGGTGGCACCGCGTGGCTGTTTGCGCGCGCTGAGCTGGCCGATACGTTTGACTATCTGTTTGTGGACGAGGCGGGGCAGGTCAGTCTGGCTAATGCGCTGGCGATGACGCAGGCAACGAACAATCTGGTTCTGGTGGGCGATCCGCGCCAGCTGCCCCAAGTGATCCAAGGGTCGCATCCGCATCCTGCAAACCTGTCCTGTCTGGACTGGATTATGGGCGATGACGTGGTCGTTCCTGCCGGTCGCGGCCTCTATCTGGACACGACACGGCGCATGCACCCTGCAGTGACGGACTATATCTCGGGGCAGTTTTATAGCGACACGCTCAAGGCGTATGAGGACACGTTGCGTCAGGCGGTCACCTCCGAAGGGCTGCCCAACGCAGGCGCGTTTTTGGTTCCGGTGGCCCACGAAGGTCGCGCGCAGGATTGCCCCGAAGAGGTGACCGCGATCCGTGACATGATTGCGCGACTGTGCACAGGCACATGGACCGACAAAGACGGCGCGACACGCCCCATCACAGCCCGCGACATCATCGTGGTCGCGCCCTACAACGCCCAGGTTAACCTGCTGGCAGACGCGCTGGACGGGATCAAGGTGGGCACGGTGGACCGGTTCCAAGGCCAGGAAGCGCCGATCGCGCTGATCTCGATGACAGCAAGTTCGGCTTTAGAAACCTCGCGCGGTTTGGATTTCCTATTGTCCCGCGAACGCCTGAACGTCGCCATCAGCCGCGCCAAGGGCCTGAGCCTGATCTTTGCCTCGCCCGCGCTGGTCGCGACCCCGTGCGAAACAGTTGAACAAATGCGGTTGGTCAATGCGCTCGCGGCGTTGGAGGAGATGGGCGCGACGTGACAAATGCTTGCGAGTTTCGGTCAATGCCAATTTGGTTAGCTATGCTGGTATTGAAGATCTACTGCCTGATCCCTTGATTGATCCAAAGGGAAGAAAAAGAAGTTAAGGACCAACCGTTATGTCTCGTTTTAACCCGCACGAAAATGCTCCACCGATTCATGCCGCTGCCGAGACTTGGCGAGACCGGTGCTTTCTAAACGACGGGTCGCTTTTCACAGAAGAAACGGATTTGTGGAGCCTCGAAGTCTTTGACGAGTTGTACAAGGATTACTCGCTGAATTTGGACGAAGGCGAAGGTGACTTTTACGAAAAGCTTGAGATGCAGCTGGCTGCGGGGTCAGCCAAGTGTAAAAGGCTCATGGCCGAGGTCATGTGGTTGGTTCTACTGTTTTCTGTCAACACCAGACCGCCGAAAAAGCGCGAAGTTATCGAACGAATTTGGTCTTGGTCTGAGACACCATTTCCAGACGATCACCCTCTACTTTCTGACGATGTGATCTCTGGCCTGTCTTCTACCGGCACTGCATACAATACACACCGTTGGCGAGAACTCGTCTATGTTATTGCGGTAATGCGCGATTTTAAATCGCGGGACAATGTGGGGCGGCGCAATCTCTTGTCCGACCCTTGGGTGTTTGCCGAGTGGCTGCATGAAATCCCTAAGAATGGAAATCGGCAATTGCGGCATATTTTGACCCATCTGATGTTCCCAGATGTTTTCGAACGCATAACCTCTGGCCGAGATAAACGGGCAATAATTTCAGCGTATACCGGAGAGACCGAGAAGGAGTTGTTGGCCATTCCGTTGGTTGAACGGGACAAGAAACTATTGAAAATTCGAGAGGCTCAAGAAGCTGAGTTTGGCTTAGAATTTGATTTCTATATGGAAGAATTTCAAGGTTTTTGGAGCAAAGGTGGACCTGTTTCCGAATGTCGTAGTGGTGTCGATTGGCGTCCGATCGACCTTCAGATTAAGATGATCGAGATGGACAGAAATGGAGTTTCGCAGAATCGTCGCGATGTTATCAAGACATTGAAGACGTCATTGCTGTTTCCCAGTACCGAGTTTTCATCGACCAAGAAGATGGGCGCTTTGGAGGCGCCAGATGGCGAGGCGATTTGCCTGGAATACACCCCCAGCCAACCGAACCTTTGGGTTGGTGAAACCTACGTAGACGGGTTGCGTGCGGCGGGGTATGCGTTGGAGGAGAAGCCGGCGGTTGAAGGTGACCGGGAGGGGCGCCACTCTGCGTTGTCCTCAAAGGGTTTTCGGGGTCGCACGGCGTGGAAAGTTGCTGAGCTGACTGGTGAGGCCCTCGCAAAAGTGCTGGCGACAATGGGTGTGATGCCCGCAATGACCTTGTCGGATCAGGCTGTTGATCGTTGGGTGGCCGTTCTGCAGGACGAGTTTGAAGGGTTCGCGCATTTTGAGCCGCGTCATGACGGGTTTGATGAAACAGAGACGGATTACAAACACGAATTTGCAGACCGGTTGCGGAAAACGCTTGATGCCTGTCGCGAACCCGAAGATTTTGCCGAGGCCTATAGCACGGCACAAGAGACGTTCAATCTGATTGATTGGCGCGTTTTGGATCACTTGCGCACGCATCCAAACCACGTGAAGTTTGGAGAGGTCATTGGTGGGTTTGCGACGTCAGAAGCCCCAGATTTCCCTGAGTTTGTTGCAGACATGATTTCGGTCTGGAGGTCTGATCACAAGGGATCGCCTGATCCGGCCCGGCAAATCGGTGAAGCCATTGCGATGGTTTTGCACCCCAAGAACGCGATCTATTTTCGACGGACTGTGCTGGATGACTTGTACAATGAGGCCGTCGGCCAACTTTTTCCACGCTCTGAGGATCCCGTCGAAGAATATGCCGAAGAGCTGCGGTTCGGGCGGGCTGTTTTTCAGGCTTTTAAAGAGCGCGGCCTAGCCCCGCGTAACCTGATGGACGTGCAATCGGCGCTCTGGGTTGTGCATAATCATGCATCAGAGACCCCAACCGCGCGAGTTTCACGCGAGACCGTTGAGGCGGCAATGGATGCGTACGACGCCTACAAAACCTCTGGCAAGCATGGCGATCTATTCGATGCTTTTGGGGATCCCCGCGACTATTGGGTGCGCTCGACGCGTGAGAGGCCAAACCAGGTGTATCCGACAAAACCAATCATCGGCTTTATCCGTAATAAAACGGTTTTCAATGGAGGATGGGGGCAAAAGAGCGATGCGGCAGCTCAGTTGCACAATGCTGGGTTTATCATTGTTGACAGTGACAAT
This sequence comes from Shimia abyssi, assembly GCF_003014475.1. Classification (GTDB taxonomy): domain Bacteria; phylum Pseudomonadota; class Alphaproteobacteria; order Rhodobacterales; family Rhodobacteraceae; genus Shimia; species Shimia abyssi. Next base: position 25,659 of record NZ_PYGJ01000023.1, read on the forward strand.
GAGCCTGTCGAGCCACCCGAAAGATACAGCCATCTGATCAACGATGCAGACCGCATTCGATTGTGCGCATTGAACTACTATATCGCTCTAGCACGCGAGCGCGGCCACGCCTTTGTCCAGATCCAGGCGGGCACCTTGGGTAGGGATTTGTTTCTAGTAAATGCGACAGCCAATGTGTGTCAGGCCTTGCGCGGCAAGAAGTTTCAGGACCTCGCCGCGGTTTCGCCACCGACCCAGAAGGGCCCAAGAGACAGCACAACAACAACATTTACCTTTGATTTGAGTGGTTCCGAAATGCCTATTCAGCCAGTTTCAGATACAGCACAACCAACCGGGCCCCTTAACACGATCCTCTTTGGTCCGCCGGGCACGGGTAAGACCTTTGAAACCGCAGAGCGTGCGGTGCGGATTTGTGATGGCGAGGTGCCCACGCATCCCGATCCCGCCGAAGCGCGCAAGCTGGTCATGGCACGCTACAAGGCGTTGGAAGAGGCGCATCGGATTGCCTTTGTGACCTTTCACCAGAGCTATGGGTATGAAGAGTTTGTCGAGGGGTTGCGGCCCGAGACGCAGCCCGATGAGGACGAAGCCCAAAGCGCGTCAGGGTTCCGTTTGGTTCCTGTCGATGGCGTCCTCAAGCGAATTGCACAACGGGCGCGGCAACAGGCCTATGTGCAGTCCGAGGACTGCGATTTCAGCGGCCGAAAGGTGTTCAAGGTGTCCATCGGTGAATCCTGGGATTCTGGAAAAGACGATATCCGGGAAGAGTGCTTTAACTATGACTTTCTTGCCATAGGGTATGGGGGTGAAATCGACTGGTCCGATGACATCTACGCATCGCCCCGCGAGATCCTGTCACGCTTGCAACAAGAGGCGGGCAAAGAAGACGCCACGGGGCATGATGCGACCGTAAAGGCGATCCGGCGCCTCCGCAACGATATGAGCAAAGGGGACATCGTAATTGCCAGCAAGGGCAACAAAAAGGCGCGTGCCATCGGTATTGTTACGGGCGGTTACAGGTTTGAGGATGGTGATGACGTTGAATACAGGCAACGCCGCGAGGTTGACTGGCGCTGGGTTGCAAAAGAAGGCGACGAAATAGATGTGGACGAGATCTATGGCAAGAGCTTTGCCATGGGGACGCTTTATAGGCTGGTTGACGATTTGATAATTTGGCGGGCCTTGGGAAGCTATCTTGCACCTCAGATTGAAGCTGTTGATGCTCCGAAACGCCCCTATGTTCTGATCATCGACGAGATCAACCGCGCCAATATCTCCAAGGTGATGGGCGAGATGATCACGCTGTTGGAAGAGGACAAGCGGGAAGGGATGGAGAATGCGCTGTCGGTGGTGCTGCCGCATTCGAAAAAGCCATTCACTCTGCCGTCGAACCTGCACATTCTGGGTACGATGAACACGGCCGACCGTTCGATTGCGCTGCTGGACACGGCGCTGCGGCGACGGTTCAGGTTCGAGGGGGTCGACCCTGACCCAAGCGTTCTGTCGCCTGTTGACGGCATCGACCTGCCGCGTGTTCTGGCCACGATCAACGCGCGGCTGGAATATCTGATCGGGCCGGATCATCTGATCGGGCACGCGTGGATGATGGGGGCCGAAACTCTGGCCGATCTGGACTGGATCATGGCGACCAAGCTGATCCCGTTGATGCGCGAGTATTTCCACGAGGATCTGGGCCGAGTACGGGCCGTGCTGGGCGGCGGCAATGCGTTTCTGGAACAGACCAAACTGCCGGTGCCGCCGGGGCTGGACAGCATGTATCACGAGCCGCGCTTTCGCTATTTGGATCGCTACTACATCACAGGTGCTTACGGTCAGGCGGCCTATGACGAGTTGCTAAACGGGGCCGGGCAGCAGGGCGGACAGGACGGAGACGTCGGGTGAAACTGTTCGCTGGGCAAAAATCGCTAACCTGTCTTGAGTGGAAGCATGTTTCGATCGGTGATGGGGCCACGGTCCTTACACCCGCTCAGGCGGATCGCTTGTGCCATCTCGCCGAGACCCGCGCGCGGGTCCTGAAACTCGGACCCGAGGCCGTGCTGGCACGCCGCCATAACCATGTTAAGGCGGGGCAGGTCTGTGGGGTTTTGGCCGCGCCAGACGTGACGCTGGAAATCCTGCCCAAGCTGGATATTGACGGCGCGCAGGGGCGAGACGTGCTGATCCATATGCTGGATGTGGCCTATGACTTGCGGATTGCCTCGGATGGCTTGGCGGGCCTCGGCACACAAAAGCTGGACCTGCTCGAAGTGACAATCCTGTCCTTTGCCCGTCGCCTGACGGCAACCCTGCGTCGGGGCCTGCCACGCAGATACCTGACCGACGCGGATGATCTGAGCGTGTTGCGCGGGTCACTGGACATCAAGCGGCAGTTTACGGTGAACGCGGTGCGGCCCGACCGGTTGGCGTGCCGCTATGACGAGTTGACGGCAAACACGCCCCTGAACCGCGTGGTGTTCGCTGCGGCCCGACTGTTGGCGCGGCGGACCGGGTTGGCGGCGACTTACACGATGCTGAACGATGCGCTTGACCGGATGGAGGGTGTCGGCATCAGCCGCGATCCCTTGCGCGAGCCGGTGTCGCTGGACCGTACAAACACCGCCTGGCACGGGGTGTACCGCATGGCACGGCTGTTGCTGGCCGGGGCGTCGCAGTCGGCGCGTTCGGACGCGCACGAGGGTTTTGCCTTGCTGTTCCCGATGAATGATCTGTTCGAGAAATACACCGCCAACCTGATGCACCGTCGCTATGGCCGTGCCGTGCGCCGCCAGGCCAAGGGCAAGGCAGTCACCAAAAGCGGCCTGTTCCGCATGAAGCCGGACATTCTGGTGGATCGCGGGTATGAGACCCTGATCATCGACACCAAGTGGAAACAGCTGGACCTGAGCGACGCCAAGGCCGGCGTGTCACAATCCGATGTCTACCAGATGCTGGCTTATGGCCACGCCTATGGTCGCCACGACGGCAACACTCGCCTGATGCTGCTTTATCCTGCACGGGACGGGCAGGGGACGGGTATTTTCAAGAATTGGATTGTCGAAGGCAGCGGGTTCGGCTTGCAGATTGCCACGCTGGATTTGTCCGCGCGGGATGTAGCCGGCAAAGGGCTGGAGGGGTTGGTTGGCGCCGTGTAGCACATTGAGTTTCGTGCAAACAGGATTGCGTTGCCAAGTCAAGAAGATACAGCGGCTTGAGGTCAGCATCTCTCGCCGTTGGAGGATTGACGTTCAAGGTAGGAGAAGTCTGGCATGTTCACCTTTCTGCGAAGAGGAATTTTTATTGTCACGCTGCTCGTCTCTTTGACTCTCAGTACAATCGCTGCCGCCATTTGGGCGTTCAGCCTGTCGGCGCAACTGGCCGCGGCGGGAGTTGCTCACGCGGCTGCGATGTCCAGGGCGGTTGCCCGCGAAAAGGCAAAAGGGCGGTTGAAAAGAATAATGGTGGCGGTGCCGATTGTGGGGACGGCTGTGGCCGGGGGTTTTGAATATTATGAGTACACCCAATGGCAAGAGGATAACCCTGACAAGGACGCAGGGGACTATGGTTGCGAGGTGGCCCAGGCAAGCGCCGAAGTGATGGACGAGGTGTTGATGGAATTGCCCGAAACCGTCAGGCCTTCAGAGCAGTTCGTGCAGGGTTACATCCCAGAATGCGAGGAAGGCTAGCACCGGAGTTTCAGGTGAGGGAAGAGTTGGAGAGATCATCACGTCTTTTTCCCTTTGGGGTCTGTGCTCAGTCCGCCAAATAACCTGCAGCGACGTTTGCCAGGAACGACCTTTGCTTGGCATTGGTGACCGCTTCGGGTTCTGGCACGACAAAGGGGGTGTAGGCTTTTCGGAACCGGCCCAGCGTTGTCTGGCGCGCTCTTCTATTCACAAAATGCGTCGCCCGGACCCTTGGTGTATGTGGTCAGGCAACGATGTCGCCCACATAGATTGGGGCCTATTCTTACGCCTGAGGCAGCACCAGCAGCGGTTCTTCTTCCTCGGCAACGGCGCGTTCGATGTATTCGCGACCGTGCAGGTCGTTTTCAATCAGGGCAGCGGCAGTCAGGGGTTGGCTGGACAGGCGGGCGCGGAGTTCGGAAAGGTCGGAGGTCAGCGAAAGGGCCGTGTCTTTGTCGGCGATCTTGGTGCGCATTACGTCTGCGGGCAGGTTCCAGGCTATCTGGTTCAGCTGTTGCGCCTGCGCCGAGGCGCGTTTGGCCGCTGCCTGTTTTTCATCCAAAGCCAACAGCACTCTGAATTGCGCCCCGCCACAGAGGGACAGTGCGCACAGAACTGCCCTGAAAAGATCTGCATCCAACGTGATCTCGGCGGACATCTTGAGCGCCGTATCGCTAAAGTGGTTGTAGTTTTCGTTCAGCTTTCCGTCTGCGGCGCGTAACACCTCGTCGCGATCAGAACGCACGTCGCTTTCTTCTACGCGTTCGAGTTGTGTGCGCAGCTCGGTTAGATTGTGGCGAATGCGTGCCTCTTCCCAGACTTTGGGAATGGCATCAATTTTTTCCTCCATGCGTTCTACTGCTGCTCCGATGTGATTCAACCGGTGCAGAACGATTGCGGTGCTGGCAACCGTTACGCCAATACCCAAAACAGAGGTGCCCAAAGTGGCGAGCTGCAGGTTTTTCATGCCGCCCATCAAGGATTCAAGGGCCGCCATGCGCGATTTGATTTGTTCGTTTTGGATGGTTTGAAACACCGAGAGACCGGCGCCGACGGGGTTGGCGCCTGACAGTAGCCCAGGCGCCTGTTCCATTACAGTGCGCAACAACCCGGTTTCCTGCAGGTGGCCGACAATTTTACCCGTTTGGGCGTCCTTGAGAATGGCGCCATAGCGCACGAGTTTGCCAGATGAGAGGCCCGGCAAATGTTCAAGCGCGGCGGAAAAGGGAATTGCTGACAGGTTCATGTCAAAGTCTCCTGTTTTTTTAAAGCGATTTGGTCAATCTCGGCTAGAAGGCATCGCTGCACCGAAGGGGTGTCAGGATCGGCCACATCTCCGATAATCTTGTTTCTGGCTTCACTCTGCACCTGTTCGATGTACATGCAGGTCAGGTTTTCCAATTGCTGGTTTCGAAATGACGAGGATCCGAAGGTCGCAATTGCGAGTCCCCCACCCAAAAGCGCAAGCGCCGGGAGGCTAATGGCGCTGGTGGTGAAAACGAGCAGCGTCGTGGTCGTTACGGTCGCAAGTCCAGCCACAAAAGGTATGACCGCCAGCGGTGCCACTGAAACGGCGGCCGTAACACCGGCGCTGGCAATTTCTCCCATTGACCAGGAATGGTCTGCAGATTGCTGTACCAGTTGATCTTCGAGATGCTTTGCCGAAGCTTCGTAGTTTTCGCGAAGCTGGGAATAGTGGCGCTTCATCCAGTCTTCGACAATCGGTGCGACGTGCTCGTCGTGGTAGCTGCTGCGCCACAGCCAATCTTTCAACGTCATTTGGCGAAGGGCGGTGTCGATCAGCTGATTCAGCTCGTGAAGTTTGTCGGCAAAGTGCTCCACAACCCTAAGGCGCTCGTCGTCGCGCCAATCCATGATTTCGGAACGGATGATGTTGGAGTGAAGTCCTGTCATGGGCGGGAGTATCGCACGCGAGAAAGGGGAGGTGAAGAAAGAACCACAGGTTGATCTGCAGATTCGCTTACCGCGCTCGGCGCCATCCGGCTGCGCGGGCCTCGGCTTCTGAGCAGAACCAGCGTTCGCCTTTGCCTTCGTTGATTTTTGTGCGGTCGTACCATTTGGTGCCGGGCAGGCGATAAATCCGTTTGCCTTTGGAGCTGATGTTGCCCTTGATCGCGCAGGCCCCGGTATCCGCGCGAGAGACCGTGTCAGAGCCAAGCCGTTCGCCCTTGCGCCAGCGATCGGGGGGGGTAAAGCGGCCCTGCCAGATGCCGAGACCGGCGCGTTTGGAGTGTGCCTCGTGCGCGACGTAATCGCGTGAGTACTTGCGATAGGCCACGGCCCAGCCCTGTTCGACCATCCAGGCATTCATATTAACGCCACCGGTTGAGCAGATACCGATATAGCGCCCGTAACGGTCGGTGTCGGTGATCTGACAGGACACCGTGCGCCGCCCGATCTCTGCATCGAGGGCCAGGGCTGCTTTCTGGCCGCAGTGCCAGTTGCGATCCCGTGCATCGCGGCAAAACTGCCCGCTTTCTGGTGCATCGATTCCGTGCAGGCGAATGCGTTTTCCGTGAATGTTGATTGTGTCGCCGTCAATCACGCTGGCTCTACCGATGAAGGTGGGCGGTTCGGCAGCCTGTGTTGCAGAGGCAAGAACCAACGCAAGCATGGCAAAGAAGGGTCTGAAGGTCATGAGGTGATGCACAATACTGTTAATATTTGGTTAACGGTTATGGAAAGCAAGAGGCCATCGCGAGGCAGGCTGGACCAAAGTGTCAGGAGTTGACGACCCTCCAGGCGCGGAGTTCGTGACCGCTGAGCCAGTACATGTCTTCAGGCGAAGTCTGGCTGCCTGCGATGAAAAAGTCCTCGCGCACACCTGCAGCCTTGAACAGAGCGACCAGCGCTCCGGCAAAGGCCTGCGTTTCGGCTTCGTCGGCTTCACCGTCGATCGTGTCCCACTGGTGCACGCCTACCCGGGCGCCGGGGTCCACCGAACGCTTGCTACCCCCGAGAAACAGAATGGTGCAGGCACTGGCGCATTCGCCGTTGACTACTGTGTTGACATCATTGGCTTTGAGCACTTCGAACCCTCGGACCGCATCGTTCAGAATGCCGCCGGGCGAGTCAAAAGTGATGTGGCTGGCCCCGTTGTCTACAGCTGCAATCAACTGGTCCACGCTTTGAGCGGTGACATCGCCGGAAAAGGAATAAGTGTTGTTGGTAGAGGCGGGAGAGACAGCGGACAGATCCGGGTTGCCATCAAGCCAGGGGCAGGCGTTGAACAATTTGCGGTGGTCAGCTTGGCTAAGGCCGGTTTTGTCAAGTTCCGCGGCCGTTGGTGTGACAATGACCGGCGACAGGCCCGGGAACTTGTCGCCCAGCTCGACCGACAAGACGACGCCTGCGGTAGGAATCTGCGTGTAGCACCATGCGTGTTTGAACTGGGTGTCAGTGCCCTTGTCGTAATGGTGGCCTGCTTTCACAATGAACTTGTCGGTGCCGATTGTGACGTCGGTCGTGCGGAACAAGCTAAAGTTTGTGGTGACAACAGTGTCCTCTCCGGCAGTTGCCCCCGCGGAGTGCGGCATGTTGGGCCAGATAGGGGCCGGTGCCTCGGCCACCGCGGGTGTACTGGACGTGACGGGCGGCGGCGGCAGTTCAGCCAAACGGCGGCTCTCGGCATTCAGCACGAGCCAGAAGGCGAAACCCGCAGCCAGCACAAGAAAAGAAAGTCCCATCAATACGATGAACACGCGACTTGCCTGTGCTTTGAGCAAAGCCGCGCTGGCACCGGCATCGGCTGCGGTTCTGGTTTCGTGCGCTTTTGCCGAATTTGTCTGTGTCAGACGGTCAGAGGCTGCCTTGATCTCGTGGGCTGGTCCCTCGAGACGTTCGGCGTTGGCCTTGATGACCTGTTCCAGCATATTTGTGTCATGCTGCTCGCGCATAGTCATCTCCATTCACTTTCTTGGTCATGTCAGGCATTGGGGCGACAGGCTCTTTCGAGGTGTCCGGGTCCGGATCCGTTAGTGAGTCCGTGGGGGCCTCGCCCGACCGCGTGTCAAACTCGATGGCCATCTGCGCCTTCAGTTCGTCTGCCGCTTCCGGGGGCAGGGCGTCGAGGATCGCTGTGATGCCGTCCTCGACATTCTCTCCGATCGGCACCGGCACATAGACATAGCGCAGGACAGGCACTTCGACCTCGTAGGGAACCTCGACCTCTTTCTCGACGATTTTCTCGACCTCGATCTCTTGGACGCGAACAACCGGTCGGACACCGCGCACCTTGAACCACTGCGAGTACATCGCGACGCTTGATCCGGTTAGGGCGGCCACAATACCAAGAAGAGCGCCAAAGACCGCGCCAACCTGTTTGGCCTGGTTGTCTTGGACATCCGCGGGTTCGACCCCGAATACGAAAGAGGCCCAACGGTGCATCTGAGAGAGCTCGGCAGCATGTGCCACAGCGCCTACTGCTTTGATCGCTTCGGCCTCGAGCGCTTCGATTTGGCGGGCACGGTCTGCCTTGTCTGATTGAATTGTCAGCAAAGTTGCCGTTCGCTGGTCTGCGCGTGCCGAGTTTTCCCGTTCGAAAGCGGCCAGGGCTTTGGCCGCTTCATCGCGTTCGGTTTGTTTCTGTGCGACATTGGCCAGCGCTTCTGGGGAAGGCTGCGTGATGGACTTTTCGATTTCAGCGTTAAGCTTCATGATTTCAGTTTCGAACTGTGCACGTGCCTCCAAAATAACATTCTGTTTGGCCGGCATGCCACGCATCCGGTTGTTGAGCTGGTCGCGCATACGATTGTCGATGCCGTCCCCGTTCAGGCGGGTCATGATCCATTCTTGTTCCGACTGCCACGCAGCGCCTGCTTCGGCTCCTGCCTTGTCTTGTTGCTCGGTCAGGCTGGTCAGCTGCGCTTTGAGCTCGCGCGTTTCCGGGCTTTCGAGGTTTTCCCGCGCCGTTTGCAGCGCCTTTTCACGGATTGCCAGAGATTGTTCCAGCTGGGCCATGCGTTCTGCATCGACCTGAGCGATGTCTTCTCCCTTTAGATCATCTGCGCCCGAGTGCTTTAGCTGTTCGATTTCACCACGAAGCGACTGTACCTCTTCGCGTGCTTTGCCGACGGGTTGGGTTGTGACGTGAACATAGCGCTCGATCCCGTTAAACACGGTTTCAAAGGAAATGAGAGAGGCGACAAAAAGGCCGACAAGGGCCAGGTATCGTGCAACGCCGCGTGCATGGAAAACCACTGTTGCGGCTGGAATTTTGGCCAGTTCGACAGCCGCTAGCACCACAAAAACCCCGAACACTGGAATTGCTTGCAGCCAGCCCGAACCGGCAGGAGCACTGAAGGCTTGGGCAAAAGCAACACCAAGGCCTGCGGCGACAAGAACGCCCTCGATTGCCCAGGCGAGAAAGAACAGTTTGCGTGACCACTTTTGATTTTCCGGGCGCAGCTGGTCGTCCTGAACATCGGAAGCAGCAGCCGTGTCGCCGATTTGCGATTCAATGACTTCGGTTTTCATAGCAGCCTCGTTTCTTTGTTCAGCGCAGCTTCAGGTCCCCTTGAGGCGGCGCTTTCTTTACCAATTGTTAACTATTTGCAGGGGGTGACAAAAATAGTCATTGTCATTCTAAGTTATTGATAGGGAGGATTAATTCGTCTATGAACTCGCAATCCAGGAACTGTGTGGCCCTCGTAATTGAATTGAATTTGAAGAATTATTCACGCCCTTCCAAATAAGCAGATGGGGAGATGCAGGCATCATTTCTTGTCTATTTTGGACAGGGTTTTGTGAGTTTTTGACTCTCTGCCGTGCATGGAAAATGGGCGGGACCCAAGCGACAAGTGACGCCTTGCATCAGGTTCGGGAATTTCCTTCAATGCGTTAGGCCGTGGTGCTGGTGAAGTGGGAGGATTTGATGCAGGTTGATGGTTCCAGAGTCCAATATCTCATGGAGGTGTTGCAAAGGAGGTCAGGTAACAAGGCAGCCGCGAAAATCCTCAAAAACGTCGGGATAAAGGATCTCGAAGAACCAATCGACGTTCTCGCAGAAGCCGAATTTGTAAGGCTCGCGTGTCAGGAACTGGATGACCTGCTGTTTGCAGTAAAGGCTGGGTTGGATTATAGATATTCGACAACCTTGGTCGGATATGTCGCCCGATACTCCAGAACAGTGGAAGCGGCGATCAGAAACTCTCAGAAGATAAGCGCAACTGTATATCCGGCTTATCGACTAGTACTGCAGGTCTCTAGCAATTACGCTTCTCTAGAGTTGGAAGCTGTTGATGAACGGTTGAGTAAGTATCATCGCCATCGGGACCTTTTGATTTTTGGTGTGCTTGCTCTGTTGCGAAGCATCACAAATACGCAATTTTACCCAATTGAGCTTAGGCTGACCCATCCAGGCGGTGACTTCGCTTCGGAAATCGAAAAGATTGCCGGCTTCCCGGTGGTTTTCAGCGCCGAGAAGCTCGAGATGCTTCTGCCGCTTTCAGTGTTGGACATCCCCATCCCAACTTACGAACCAAAGCTGCGTGACTATCTTATTGCATATGGAGAGCGCCTGCTGGTCGATAACCCTAATCAGGCACCCAGCCTTAGGGCGCGCATCGAAGGTGTGCTGACCAATGGTTTACCCAATCGCTTGCTTCCAGCAAAAGAAGTCGCCGCGACTCTGGGTATGAGTGGCCGAACGATGGCGCGCAGACTTGAGGGAGAGGGGCTGAAGTTCAGAACAATCGTTGACGATCTGCGATTGGATTTATCCAAGACCTATCTGAGGGACGGTATCAGCGTTACAGAAGTGGCCTTTCTTCTCGACTACTCAGACACCGCCGCGTTTTCTACGGCCTTCAAGCGTTGGACCGAACTCTCGCCGAGGCAGTTTGTGCAAAAGGCCTCATAGCCTAAGTGATCATTCTAGTTTCAGGGTCTGTAGTAAAACCCAGCGATCAGCCGGATCGCTGGGGGCAAAGAGTCTAATTGCAATACGTTTTACCGGTCACAGTGTTGTAGTGGCACGTGTTTGTTGTGGCGTGTACCCCGGCACCGGACACACGAGATGTGGTCGAGTAGGTATTGCCCGTGTGGTTGGTGGTGACGCTAGAGCGTACTCCTGAAAGCGAACCGTAACCGTTACAAGTCACATTGGTACCAACTGTTGTGCACCTCACACCTCCATTTTGGTCGCCATAGCTGACGGAGTCCGCAAAGGCCGGAGATGTCACGGCCACCACAATGGCCGCGCAAACAAAGCCGACCCGCATCATTTGGAGCGGGTGCCAGGCGATGGGTCTGGGCGCAGGCGGTCTTATGCGCCAGACAATCGAAACGGACCCCTACAAGCACGAGGATTGGGACACTCGCTTGAGCCAAAAGTTTTTCGTCTCGCATTTGCATGCCAAGGATTGGCTATCGCTGACAGGAGAACCTGCGCCAAACGTCCCCCCGACAGCGCAAGAGTATTCGGCAGCGGAATTGCCGTGGTTCGAATGGTATGGCGCCGACCAGCCGCCGTTACCCGGAGGCAAGGCGTTGGCAGGGCTCAGGTCTGTTGGCACGTTGCACAAGGACAAAACCGGCGCTGAACTGCCGCATTCCCAGGATGTTGAGATGGTGAAACCCATCTTCTTGGATTAAAGTGAACTTGTTGCAAACGCTCATACTGGTTGGTGAGCAATGGTTTGAGCGATACCTGAACAGCAGCTAATGGGTGCCAACAGTCTGTTATTACGCAAAGGCCGCAGTTCAGGGACTGCCTTGAGCAGTGTTTGGAATTTCATAACCAATCATATACAGTCGGACATCGTAGTTTGTATACGGAAGCTAAAATGGAAATATGTTCAAAGTGGTCTCCAACAGTTGGGCTACATGCCAGAGGAGGTTAGGTGAAGTAAGTATCGTTGGTATCGCCCTCCCGCAACCATCGTTACAGAACGGCCTTGAGATACACTCTCAGAGGCCGTTTTTGTTTGCACCAACGACAACAAGCCAGCGAGTTCGCCAACCAATTCAATGGACAGCTTGCCCCCGTCTGGGATCAGCCGAATCTCCGACAAGAGACTCCGAATGATCGTGGTAGCCTCGGGCTTGGTGGCCGCGTCGTTCAGGGCGTAAGAGAGATCGGCGAAAAGCCCCGTGGGACTGGAGGCAATGCTGGCACCTGATCGCATGTACGAGAGTGCTTTCGTTTTCTAGGGATCCGCGAAACCATAGAATTTGGAGGCAGTTTTCCCAAATACGGCCTCGCGAGCTGTAGCAGGAACGAGTGAAGTGATTGAATCGATCAAGGTGGCGTAGTCCGAGTACAAACTATCGACCGGGAAATTTGATCCAAACATGCATCGCTCGGGCCCGAATTGGTCAAGGCACGCCTCGACAATCGGGCGGATGCTTTCTGTGCTCCAATTATGGTCAAACATCCCAAGGCCTGACAACTTGCAAACCACATTTGGCTGCGCTGACAGGTGCCTCAGCGCATTTTTCCATTGCCTCAAGCCGTGCTTGCTTCTGTTATGTGGGCTACCAGCATGGCATAGAGCGACATGGGTGTCCGGTGCTTGTGCGAGAATGGCCGCAGTCTTTTCCATCAACTCTGGTATCAATTGCAAATCAAACGACAGCCCGCGAGTACCTGCCATCTGTAAACCGCGCACAAAGGCTGGGTTGTCGAGCAACGCGTTGGTGCCGGTCACATCATCCTCGTCCGGCGCGCGGCCAACGATCTGCCGAACGCCCCGCACAGTGGGCATTGACGAAAATGCCGCCAACTGCGCTTCGAGATCAGCCGCAGCTAAATCGCAGAAAACAACCTGCTTTATTGGCCAGTCTGGATTTGCATCTGCCACGGATTGAACCCACGTAGCTTCAGTCAGCCCATCTTCCGCTCCGACTTGAATGTGTACGGAACCGGATATCCCTGCCGCTTCTGCATCGCGGCGAAACTCTTTAATCAAGTAGTCGCGCTGGATCGGGGTAGGATCGCCGAAGAACCGGATTTGCCCCTTGGCCATCAACCAAGGGTAATTCACCGACTTCAAGTCCCAAAGATGGTGATGTGCATCAATTTTCATGACCTGTAATCCCTGTTGTTCGCGCTAAAACATCCACGCCTTGCTGCTTCCAGAAGTGCAGTAAGTCGATAAAAATCCAGTTTTCTGCTAACTTGTCTCCGTCGCGCCGGTAAATGTCGATTACCCTAAACTCCCCAGCTTTGTCCGTGGCGGGCATTCCCATAAATCCCCCGGAAGGCACGGCAGTGAAGTTTGGCCATCCAAAAAAGCCGCCATAATGTCCCTCAGCCATGCGGCAGATGTGGTTTGTTTTTGAGCGTTCGGTGAACCCCGCGCGAAAGGGGCCAGAATGCTGTTTCGCATAGCGCTCGATTGTATAGGTCGCGCCGATGCCACTTGGACCCCACCAAATCATGTCGTCATGCCATGTCCGGGCCAATTCTTCTTCGAGCGATAACCCACTGTCCCACTGCCCAAGATCAGTGATCATCGCTTCGATTGCAGACAGTGTTCTCTCTCCCTCAGCCTCAGGCTGCGGTTCAAACAATAAGCCGTCGTGTGTCATAGGCCCCGGTTGAACCAATTGCGCGGCAGTTTGTTCAGGAAAGGGGGTTAGACCCGCCTGCAGCATTAGATGGGGAATGTCGAAAAACATCGCAGTTTCGACAATCATTTCGTCTTCAATACGATGAAACGCACAATAGCGTAGAAATGCCATTTTTTTGGTTGGCCGTATCCCCAGCCAAGGCCGATCAAACAAACCCATCAAATGCCCCATGGAGCAAACCCAAGTGCCGCCGGGTTCATCGAACCGGTTCTCAGCGGCAAAGAATACGTCCATACGGCGCTGCATCCGGGTAAGACACCGGCGCAGGGGGAGCCAGAAGTTTTCAACAACTTCAGCGGCCCCAATGATCTCATTGAAAGGGTGAAAGCCTCGCCACTTTAAGTCTGCCGAACAGTGGTTGTTCATAACCATCGCTAACGATTCGGGAGATGCCGAATCAAGTTCTTCATAAAACTCACGCACGATCTGCTTGGCGGCCTGAGGCGTTGTCATCGGGAGATTCTCCTAATTTATTGGGCTTTTTCCGGTGATCTGAAGGTCATCGGGGCCAATTTCACATATTTTTGCATACGTATGCAAAAATGTCTTGCCAAAACTGCCCTCACGTCACTACGTTTTTTGCAAACGTATGCAAACCGTGATTCCAAGCATGTGGAATTTGTCTTAGGGGGACATGATGGCCGAAATCCAGCTACGCAATGTTGGCAAGCGATGGGGCAATTTCGTCGGTGTCGACAATTTTGACCTAACGATCGCGGATCGCGAGTTCCTTGTCCTTCTCGGGCCTTCCGGCTGTGGGAAAACCACGACCATGCGCATGATTGCGGGGCTGGAGGATGCCTCTGATGGTGAAATTCTGATTGACGGCAAAGTGGTCAACGACCTTGAACCCAAGGACCGCGATGTAGCGATGGTGTTCCAAAGCTACGCGCTCTATCCGAATATGAATGTCTACGAAAATATTCGTTTTCCGCTCAAGGTGCGCGGAATTGCCCCCGAGGAGCATGACGAGCGAGTACGTCGGGCGTCTGCGATGGTGGAGCTTGATGAATTCCTTCACCGCAAGCCGGCAGAACTTTCAGGTGGTCAACGCCAACGAGTTGCTCTGGCCCGCGCCATTGTGCGCGAACCAAACGTATTCCTGATGGACGAGCCGCTGTCCAACCTTGATGCAAAATTGCGTGTCTCGACGCGGGCGCAAATAAAAAACCTGAGCCACGAATTGGCCGTCACGACGATTTACGTAACCCACGACCAAATCGAGGCTATGACGCTTGCAGACCGAGTGGTTGTTATGAAGCAAGGCATCGTGCAACAGGTCGGCAGCCCGACCGACATCTACGACATGCCGGCCAACACTTTCGTGGCAAGTTTTATCGGTTCTCCGGCGATGAATTTAATGGAAGGTGAGGTTCAAGGCGGTACGTTCCGCACCGAGCACGTCGAAATCCCCGGCCTATCTGCACCTGATGGGCCGATGACGCTTGGTTTCCGCGCCGAAGACGCGGGCATATCTGAGGCGCGAACTGGTCAGATCACCGCACCCATTTACACACTCGAGCTGTTGGGAGATGCCACCATGATTTCGGTCCGCGTCAGCGGAGCATTGGTGTCTGTCAAGGCCGACAAGTCTTTCCGCGCTGAAATCGGAGACATGGTCTCCTTTTCGGTGCCAGTTGATATCTGCCACCTCTTTGAAGCTGAAAGTGGTGCGCGATTGGGAGGCTGATGCCTCAACAACAGCCCGGTAGGGCAAACGAACGGTCCGAACGTGCACGGCGGACCGACAACAGGGAGAAACGCGAATGAAACTCAAGACACTTCTTGCGGCCGGTGCGGTCGCAATGTCATCGACGGCGGCCTTTGCCGGTTGTGCCATCGAGAACACCGTTCCGCTAAAGTCTTTGTCGGCCGGTTTTGAGGCTTGGAAGGCCGTGACTGACGCAATGGCAGAGTGTGGCAATTTTCAGGCTTCGCTCGATCAGGAATTCCGCGAGAAACAGCCCGAAGCCTTTGCTGCTAACCCGGCTCTTTATCAAATCGGTGGCGTTGCAAACGCAACGATGATCCCGCTTCTGAACGCGGGCAGCATCCGGCCATTGGATGATCTTGTCGCCAAATATGGGCAAAACCTAACACCAAACCAGTTGATCAAGGTGGATGGCAAGGTCATGGCGATCGCCATGATGGTGAACGCGCAGCACCTGATGTATCGGTCTGACATTCTTGCAGATCTCGGAATTGCAGAGCCCGCAACATGGGACGAAGTATTGGCGGCTGCGGAGAAAATCAAAGCAGCAGGTGTTGTGGAATATCCGCTGGGAGGCACGTTCAAGACGGGCTGGAACCTCGGCGAAGAGTTCGTGAACATGTATCTTGGCGAAGGCGGCACCTTTATTGGTGAAGGGAATATGCCCGCCATCAACAACGCCCAAGGCGTTGCTGCATTGGAAACCATGAAGGCGATGACTGCCTATATGGATCCGGAATATCTAGTGTCGGATTCGACCTACGTGCAACAGCAGTTCCAGCAGGGCAAAATCGCAATGGCCAACCTTTGGGCCAGCCGTGCTGCGGCGATGGATGATGAGGCCGAAAGCCAAGTGGTTGGCAAGGTTGCGATGGCGGCTGCACCTAACGGCTCAGCGGCGCCAGCGTCTTCGTTGTGGTGGGACGGTTTCGTGTTTGCCGCCAACATGTCTGACCAAGAGGCAGAAGCTGCTTTTCAGGTGGCCATGGAAGGTATCGATGGCGAAATGGTATCGGCCAACAATGATGCAGCTGTTTGGCTGCTCAATGGGTACACACCCGGCAAGCTGGCTGCTGGTGCAGCTGCAACGGCAGCCAATGGCGCCTCGCCTTATCCAGCTTCCGGTCCGATGGGCATAATGCACACCGTTCTGGGCAATGGACTGGCTGACTACCTCACCGGTGCAAAAGATGCAGAAACCACGCTGGCAGACATTGAAGCGGCTTATATGACGGCCGCCAAAGAAGCTGGTCTGGTGAAGTAAGCTCCCCCTCTTGCGAACCTTTCGGGGAGGGCGCAGTCCTCCCCGATTTCAAAAACACTTCCTTGTGCCCACAGGGTCAGTAGAAAGGCAGAACCATGAAGTTCAAGACGTTTGCCGCCTTTATCGGCCCTTCTGTCTTTATGATGCTCCTGTTTATCGCGTTCCCGCTGGTTAGCGTGTTCCAACAGAGTTTCTATATTACACAGCCAATCTATGACTTGGTCGATGTGGAAACATGTACTCCTGGGTTCGTAACCCAAACGTGTGTGACCGAAACGCAATCTGTGCCCAGACTGGACGAAGAGGGCGCGATCATCACAAAGACAGATTTTGTTGGTCTTCAAAGCTACCGCAATGTGCTGGAACTTGGCCGGGCGTGGGATGCTCTTTCCTCCGGAAGCTGGGCTGCGTTCCAGTCCATCGATTTCTGGAAGGCGCTTCGCTTTACACTCTCGTTTACGCTTATCACTTTGCCGTTGGTGATCTGTGCAGGGTTGGGGATCGCAGTAATGATCAACAGCGCGGCCAAATCCGTACGCGGGCCTGTTATTTTTGTTTCGCTCTTGCCATTCATTATCACACCGGTGATCGGCGCGCTTTCGATCAATTGGCTGTTTCGGGGCGACGGTATCCTGACAGCCGCTCTGGAATGGTATCTGCAACGTGACATTGCGATGTTCGCGCAGGCGTGGACCATTGAAATCCTGATGATGTTTTATCGTGTCTGGCATGTCGCGCCCTTTGCCGCGATTGTCTTTTATGCGGGCCTTCAAACCGTCAACCAAGATAGCCTCGAAAGCGCGATCATCGACGGTGCGTCTCGTTGGCAGCGGCTAAAATACATTATTATTCCACACTTGATGCCTCTGATTGTCTTCATTTCGATGATCCATCTGATGGACAGCTATCGCGTGTTCGAAGAAATCGTCGGTTTCTCAAGTCAGGGCCATGTGATCTCACTGCAATGGCTGACCTATGACTTCCTTGTACCGGATCAGGCGGGCAACCGCTCAATCTCCCGTGCATCGGCCTCGGCCATGCTCACCATGATCGGCATTGCGCTCCTGCTTGTGCCGTTATTGCGCCGCACGTGGCGCGACCATCAAGGAGGCCACTGACCATGTCCGCCCGCGCCCTGCAACAACCGCTGCCATTGCGGCTAACCTCCAACGTGTTCTTAGCTCTGTGGTGTCTGATCGCCGCGTTCCCGATCTTTTGGATCATGGTCCAAAGCTTCAAGACACCTGTCGATGCCTACGACAGCAATGCTCTGAACGTGATTCTGGGGCCAGAAACACTGGCACGCGGTCATGGCATGTCGGCGCTACAAATCCTTCTTGGCATTGGCGCAATATGGCTTACCATCCGCCTTGCGAGCCGCACGCTCCCGGCCTTTGTGCGTAGTTCCTTGAACGGCAAACAGCAATGGCTCGGTTGGATCATTGGTGCTTTGGTGTTGGGCGTAGGTTCAGTAGTTGTGCTGTTTGGTGTCGTTCCATGGGTTTCAGGTGTATTGAACCCGATGCTCGGCCCGCTCGGGGTCGATGTTGTCGGGCTAACGACCGAACATTACAAGACGGTTTGGGTTGAACGTGGTTTCTTCCGCAATTTCCAAAACTCACTGCTGATCACAGCAGGTGTCGTTACCATCTCGCTCAGTGTTGGAACGCTAGCAGGTTATGGGCTTGCCCGTTCGGGCAGCAAGCTGGCGTTCTGGATTTTGATTATCGCGCTCATCTTCCGCGCTTTGCCGCACTCTGTTCTCGTCGCAGGCTATCTGCCAGTGTTCATCTCGTCTTCTGAATGGCTCGCGCCGATCTTTGGCGAAAACGCCCCGACGCTTTATGGCAAACCATTTGCCGTGATTGCGGTACTGGTGGCGATCAATCAACCTTTTACCATCTGGATGCTGCGCAGCTTTTTTCAGAACATTCCAGCCGAGCTTGATGAGGCTGCAAGGGTTGATGGATGCAGTCATTTTCAGGCGTTTCGACGCGTGATTATGCCAGTCATGTGGCCGGGCGTAATCACCACAGGTCTCTTCAGTTTCCTGCTGGCCTACAACGACTTCCTCGTGACCTCGCTATTGTTGGATGCTCAAAACCAGACAATGGTTCCCGCCATCGCTGGTATGTTTAACCGCGAAACCACGACAACCGACCAAGTTGTCGCTGTCGCGGCTGCCGTTTCCATCACTGCACCGCTCTTCTTCCTCGTGATGGTGTTCCAGCGCCAGATCGTCTCAGGTCTAACCGCAGGGGCAGTAAAGGGATGAGTTCTTCCGCCCGACATAGTGCTGTGGCACGCCATCCGGCGCTCAACAGATTGCCGAGGGATTTCATAACGAAGAGGACCCGCCTCTTTGAAATCCTAAATAGCATTCTGAAAGGAGAGCTCTGATGAAAGGGTCTCGACCTGAACAAGCCGTGCTGAGCCGCGACACGGATATGAGCAAAACCGACGACACCCGCCGTGTTATTGAAGATATGGTGGATGGTTTGAACGACCACCGCATCGATGACATTGGGGAGTTCTTTTCCCAAGGATTTCGTTGGATGGGCAACCAGGGTTGTGGCACAAAATACGGCTTGAAGGAATTCCAGGACAACTGGCAGCGCCCGTTTCAGGCGGCGTTTTCTGACAAGACCTGCATTGATGAGGCCCGCCTTTACATGGGTGAATGGGCGGCGGCCTTTGGTCGTCAGGAAGCCACGCACAGCGGTGAGTTCCTGGGCATTGCCGCCACCGGTAAGCGGGTTGAAATCCGTTACATGGATTTTTGGAAAGTTGTCGAGGGCAAGATTGTCGACAACTGGGTGAATGTCGATTTCGCCCATGTCGCCGCCCAACTGGGCGTCGACCTATTCAATGGCGAAGGCTGGGAAGCCTTTGACCGCGGAGAAAAAAACTCTCCGCGCCCCGATTTGTGAGGACGACAAAAAATGACGATAGTGTATCTCAAGCGCGGAAAAGATCAGGCTGAACGGGCAGAGGATGACGCCAAAACTCGTGCCGTTGTCGAAGGCACGTTGAAAGACATTGAAGTTAATGGTGACGCAGCCGTTCGAAACCTTTCGGAGAAGTTCGACAACTACTCACCCCAATCCTTCAAACTAAGCGATCAGGACGTCGACGATTTGATGGCACAGCTGTCAGATAGGGAACTGGCTGACATTAAGTTCGCACAAGAGCAGGTACGCAATTTCGCGCAAGCGCAGCGTGATACGATGCTGGATTTGGAAGTAGAAACGCTGCCAGGCGTGATCCTTGGACACAAGAACATTCCGGTGCAATCCGTCGGGTGCTACGTACCTGGCGGAAAGTTTCCTATGGTGGCTTCCGCTCACATGTCGGTGGCAACCGCGTCGGTTGCCGGCGTGCCGCGGATTGTCGCCTGCACCCCGCCGTTCAAGGGCAAGCCAAATCCGGCTGTGATCGCAGCCATGCACCTCGGTGGCGCGCATGAGATTTATGTGATGGGCGGTATTCAGGCGATTGGCGCCATGGCGTTGGGGACTGAGACCATTGATCCAGTGCATATGCTTGTAGGGCCAGGTAATGCCTATGTGGCCGAAGCGAAACGTCAGCTATTTGGCCGCGTCGGAATAGATCTATTCGCAGGACCAACTGAAACGATGGTGATCGCTGACGAAACAGTGGACGCTGAGATCTGCGCCACGGATTTGCTAGGGCAGGCGGAACACGGATATAACAGTCCCTGTGTGATGCTTACGAACTCGCGCAAACTGGCCGAAGAAACCCTTACCGAAATCGATCGTATTTTAAAGATTCTACCTACGGCCGACACTGCTTCGGTTAGCTGGGAAGAATACGGTGAAGTCATCGTTTGCGACACCTATGAAGAGATGTTGGCCGTGGCCGATGACATAGCTTCAGAGCACGTGCAGGTGATGACGGATCGGGACGATTGGTTCCTTGAAAACATGACATGTTATGGCGCGTTGTTTCTGGGGCCGCGAACCAATGTCTCAAACGGAGACAAGGTGATTGGCACTAACCACACCCTGCCGACCAAAAAGGCAGGAAGGTACACTGGTGGTCTTTGGGTAGGCAAGTTTCTGAAAACACACAGCTACCAAAAGGTTCTCACTGACGAAGCCGCCACAATGATAGGCGAGTATGGTTCGCGTCTGTGTCTGCTCGAAGGGTTCGTCGGCCATGCGGAACAGTGCAACGTGCGCGTGCGCCGCTATGGCGGGATCAATGTACCTTATGGAGAAGGTGCGCCTTTTCGTGAGGCGGCGGAGTGATCTGACAGTGGATAGACACACAGAACACAAAGCGCTCATCAAAGCGTTTAGGGACTCAACCTACAATTTCTCTGAAGGCGGGGTCCGCGCGGCGTTGAAGGACCTGACCACTCCGGATGCCCTGTTCCGACTGTGCCATCCGTTTGAAGACACTACCGGCTCGCAGGCGTTTTACGACTCGGCCTATGCCGGACTGTTTAACGCATGGCCGGATCTGGAACGCCGCGACTATATTGTCGTGGCGGGTCCGGATGAGTTCGGCAATGATTGGGTCGGATGCGGTGGATATTATACCGGCGTCTTCACCGGCCCGTGGCTCGAAATTCCGCCCACCGGCCACCAAGTCTCCATGCGCTATCATGAGTTCTTTCGCTTCGTAGACGGCAAAGTGGTCGAGTATCAGGCTTTGTGGGACATTCCCGAAGTGATGATGCAAGCTGATGCTTGGCCGATGGCGCCGTCGTTGGGCCGTGAATGGCACGTGCCGGGTCCAGCAACGTCTGATGGGCTTGTGCCGGGTCCTTACGATTCCGCCAAGGGAGCTGCGACCTGTCAGCACATTGTTGACATGTTGGATCATCTGAAAAAACATCCCAGCGACCCGGACCCACATTCCATGGAAATGGGGCGGTTCTGGCATGAACGCATGAGCTGGTACGGGCCTGCTGGTATCGGCACCGGACGTGGCATTTCCGGCTTTCGTAATTGGCATCAAATCCCATTCCTGAATGGAATGCCGGATCGCGGAAAATATGTGGATGAAATCACCTATCATTTCTTTGGCGACGGTGATTATGCCGCCGTGACCGGTTGGCCCGATATGATCCAGACTGTCACACATGACGGATGGATGGGCATCGCGCCGGCCGGAAAAAAGATCACTTTGCGCAGTCTGGATTTTTGGCGGGTCGAAAACGGAAAAATTCGCGAAAACTGGGTTTTGGTCGATTTGTTGGATGCTTACTACCAATTGGGAGTAGACGTTTTTGCTCGGCTGCGGGAGTTCAATAAGGCGCGCAGTATGGCGCGCCTGAATATTCCCGACGGAATGAGCCGATGACGCAATTGCCCCGAACCCCTTCCTTTTCTCTGGGCGGGAAAACTGCGTTGGTGACCGGCGCGTCCTCAGGTATTGGACAAGGCTGTGCGGTGTCACTGGCAGAAGCTGGTGCACACGTTGTCTGCGCGGCGCGAGGAGTTGAGAAACTCAATGAAACGGTCGCAGCTTTGGACGCAATCGGGCTAAGCGCAGAAGCGGTTTCGCTGGATCAAAACGACATTGAGGCCGTTGAAAGCCTCATGCTGGCTCGAGGTTTCGACGTTGTCGTCAATTCCGCCGGACTTGCGCGCCATGGACCTGCCGTCGACACCATGCCAATGGATTACGACGCGGTGATGGGTCTAAATTTGCGTTCTGCTTATTTCCTGTCTGCCTTTGCGGCGAAATCTATGATGACAAGTGAGAAGCGTGGTTCCATCATCCACATTTCCAGCCAGATGGGGCATGTTGGCGGAATCGATCGCGCAGTTTATTGCGCGTCTAAACACGGGCTTGAGGGTATGGTAAAGGCGATGGCAATCGAATGGGGGCCGTCGCAAATCCGTATCAATACCGTTTGCCCGACATTCATCAAAACGCCACTCACCGCACAAACATTTGAGCGGGCCGACCGCAAAGCCTGGGTAGAGGAAAAAATCAAACTTGGCCGCATAGGAGAGGTCGAGGACATCATGGGTGCGGTACGGTATCTGGCTTCGGACGCCAGCGCTTTGGTCACCGGCACATCAATGTTGATCGACGGCGGTTGGACGGCAGACTGATGGCGGAGAAAATAACATCTCTGCAAGTCGCGGAACGTGCCGGTGTCAGCCAATCGGCCGTCAGCCGTGTTTTTACACCTGGCGCCTCGGTGAGCAAGAAAACGGAGGACAAGGTCCGCAAGGCCGCCGCTGAACTTGGCTACCGTCCTAACGTGTTGGCCCGCGCAATGGTATCCGGCAAAAGCCGTATCATCGGCCTCGTCGTTGCTTATCTGGACAATTATTTTTACCCCGAAGCATTGGAGATCCTGTCGAATGATCTGCAAGAGCGTGGATATCACGTTCTGGTCTTTATGGCATCGCAGACAGCCGGAAATATTGATGGCGTGGTCGAGGAAATACTGGATTATCAGGTAGATGGGATCGTTACGGCATCGGTTGCAATGTCTTCAGATCTGTCGCAACGGTGCGCGCAAGCAAAGGTACCTGTGGTGCATTTTAACCGCTTCCAGGACGGAGACGGTGTCAGCTTTGTGACTTCTGACAATTTTCAGGGTGGGCGTGAGCTCGCTCAATTCCTTGTCGCTGGCGAACATAAGAAAATTGCCTATATTGCCGGTTGGGAAGGCGCTTCTACTCAACGTGACAGGGAGGCCGGCTTTCGCGCGGGGCTTGACGAGTTTGGGCAAAAGCTTTTCGCTCGTGAAGTCGGAGAATTCGATGTGGATCACGCACGCGCCGCTGCGCACGCCATGTTCAATGTCGATGCCAATGACCGCCCTGATGCGGTTTTTGTCGCCAACGATTACATGGCCTTTGCCGTCATGGATGAATTGCGCTTTGGTCTTGATTTGAAAATCCCCGACGATGTGTCTGTGGTTGGTTTTGATGACGTACCGCCGGCCGCATGGCGGGCCTACGACCTCACAACAATGCGTCAACGTGCCAATCTAATGGTGGCGGAAACTGTAGAAACGCTGATGGCGCATATTGAAAATCCTAGCTCGGCGAAGACACGAAAAATCTCCATCGCCGCGCCGCTGATTGTGCGTGGTTCGGCACGATTGCCAAAAAACTGGCCTCCCGTAAAAGGATAACCCCCATGCAAGGTTTTGATCCAAAGTTTCAGGACTTTCCTGACTACATCATCGGCATAACCAAAGAAATTTGGGAAGATCGGGGTATCGCCACGCTGCACAACTATTACAGCGACGATATCGTGGTGCGTTCTCCCGGCTCGGTGGTGATCGGCAACCAGAATGTTATTAGCGCCACTATGGCAACGTTGGCTGAATTTCCGGACCGGGAATTGCTTGGCGAAGACGTGATCTGGTCCGGCACACCAGAAGAGGGGATGTTGTCCAGCCATCGCATCCTGTCAACTGCGACGCATTTGGCCGATGGTGTTTACGGAAAGGCAACCGGCAAGCAATTGCGGTACCGCATCCTTGCCGACTGTCATGCGATCAATAATCAGATCAACGACGAATGGCTGATCCGCGATCAGGGCGCGATTGTGCGGCAAATGGGTTGGGACCCAAAGGAATACGCCGCCAGCCTGATTGAAGCGGAGGGTGGAAAGGAAGACTGCGTTAAACCGCTAACGCCTTACTCCGACATGCCTGGCCCATACAAAAGCACCGGAAACGACAATGAATGGGGGCAGCGCTACGTCGGCATCATCAGCCGTATCATGGGTGCTGACATCGCTACGATTGAGCAGGATTACGACCGTGCCGTGCAGTCCGAATATGTCGGTGGTAAGACTGGGCATGGTCGGGGTGCAGTAGACCGCTTTTGGATGAGCTTGCGAGCCAGCTTCCCCAACGCGGCATTCAAAATCGAGCATCAGATCGGGCGCGAAGATCCGAAGATGCCTCCTCGCGCAGCAGTCCGCTGGAGCCTTTGGGGTAAACACGAAGGTTGGGGGGCGTTTGGCGCGCCCACCGGTGCCGAGGTTTATGTGTTGGGTATCAGCCACGCCGATTTTGGCGCGCTGATCTCTGATCAGCCAAAAATCCGTCGCGAGTACACACTCTTTGATGAAACGTCGGTCTGGAAGCAGATTCTCATGCAAACGGGGCAGGGTTGAGCAATCCTTATACATATTTGACTCTGTGTAATTCACAGGAGGCACGGCGCTTTCACGCGCACCGAGCCGCATTACGTGCGCGCCGTCTCAACAATCGTCCACCGGGATCTGTTGTGCTTTACCCGATCAACTGCACAATACTCAAAGGACCGAACACATGACCCCAAAAGATATGGAAGCCCGCATCGTTCGCTACGGTGACTTACAACCCTGCAAAACCGCCTTTATCGACGCTCATACGCCCGGCAGCGATCAAAAGGAAAACTTTACTATTATCGGCGGTGGCGTGTCCGAAAGCCCGGATCAGCACGTGCACATCACCATTCCGCACGGCTTCAACATTGGTGCCGCAGGACAGCCGCCCAAATGCCGCAACTCCTTGCATGATCACCGCACCGCCGAGGCATTTTTTGTGCTTTCGGGGCGATGGCGATTTTTCTGGGGGC
The DNA here is from genome assembly GCF_003014475.1 of Shimia abyssi. Taxonomy (GTDB): domain Bacteria; phylum Pseudomonadota; class Alphaproteobacteria; order Rhodobacterales; family Rhodobacteraceae; genus Shimia; species Shimia abyssi. Next base: position 50,481 of record NZ_PYGJ01000023.1, read on the forward strand.
GTTATGGCGATGCGGGCGAGGTTGTGCTTGAGAAAGGTGATATCTTTAACATTCCCACCGGCGTCTTCCGCGGCTTTGAAAACATCGGTTCCGATTACGGAATGATTATGGCGATCCTCGGCGGCGACGACGCAGGAGGTGGCGTGATGTGGGCGCCGCAAGTGATCGAGGACGCCGCCGACCACGGGCTGGTGCTTGCAAAAACTGGCAAGCTTTACGATACCAAGAAGGGTGACGTCTTGCCGGACGGTGTGTCTGCGATGCCGTTGATGGAAGCGACTGAACTTGCCAAACGCGGCGAGCCGACCACGGTGGAGGTTCTTCCAAACCATGTGGCCCGCTATTGGGACATGGTCGCGCTCTCGGACAAGGCGCCTGTAGAAGTAATTGGAGAAACCGGCATCTTGCGCGACAAACCTGGGTTCGAGGTCAATTTTGTCACCCGCGCCTCGGCAAGCAAATGCGCAACTCGATTCGAACGACCATCGGTTTTAATGCCGGTCACTGGCCATTGGAAAGTGACATGGGATGGCGGTGCCGCCACCTTAGCGCCCGGCGACACAATGTCTGTACCTGAAGGTCTGGCACACAGTGTCGCTCCGTCCATGACTGGTGAGGCCGCAATGTATCAGATCGTTGGCACAGGTGATCCTGCTGGTCTGACTTGGAAAGGTTAATGACACCGCGTCGGTATCACCACAGTCGCGATACCGACGCAATACCGACGTAGAACCGACAGGAGATTAGGCACCATGAGTAATGTATTAACGACCCACGTTGGTAGCCTGCCACGCACTCAAAAAGTTGTAGATTTCATCTTTGCCCGTGAAAACGAAACGCATTTTGATCAGGAAAATTTTGACGCCGCGATGACTGAGGCCGTCGACGAAACTGTCCGTAAACAGGTCGCGGCAGGTGTCGATATCGTAAGTGACGGTGAAACAAGTAAAATTTCTTACGCCACCTATGTGAAGGATCGCTACACTGGTTTTTCTGGTGACAGCGAGCGCAACGCTCCTGCAGACCTGAAAATGTTTCCCAGCTTTTTGCAGCGTCTGGCAGACGACGGAGGTACACCGCAATACGCTCGCCCCAAGTGTACTGGCGATGTGCGCTCCAAAGGGCAAGGTGAGCTGATGAAAGATATCACGAACCTCAAGATCGCAATGGGCAAACATGGAGTTGAGCGGGGCTTTATGAATGCGGCTTCGCCTGGAGTTATCTCCTTGTTTTTGCAAAACGATCATTATTCTTCGAGAGAGGCTTATCTGGCTGCTTTGGCAGATGCGATGAAAGAAGAATATGAAACCATCGTGGCCAACGGACTAGATTTGCAACTGGATTGCCCTGATCTAGCGCTGTCCCGTCATATGTTGTTCACCGAAATGAGCGACACTGAGTTTGTAAAAGTTGCAAACATGCATGTCGAAGCGCTTAACCATGCGCTCCAGAATGTGCCGCAGGATCGAGTACGCGTACATATCTGCTGGGGAAACTATGAAGGGCCGCATTGCTGTGACATACCGATGGACACGGTTTTTTCCACATTGATGTCGACTAAATCGCGTTATGTGTTATTCGAAACATCTAACCCGCGCCACGCGCACGAATGGGCTGTGTTTCGGGATCGCAAGGCAGAAATTCCTGAGGACAAAGTGCTTGTTCCTGGGGTTGTCGACACAACAACCAATTTTGTTGAACATCCAGAGCTGGTTCGGCAACGTATTGAAAAATTTGTTGATATTGTCGGTTCAGGCCGAGTGATTGCCGGGAGCGACTGTGGGTTTGGTACCTTTGCTGGCTTTGGAGCAGTCGATCCGGACATTGCCTATGCTAAATTATCAGCTCTTTCCGAGGGTGCGTCTTTGGCGAACCGAAACGTATGAAATTGCCGCTCGTCTTCCTACCTGGCATGATGTGCGATGCGCGACTGTTTGCACCGCAATTTGCAGCTTTTTCCGGCAATCGAACGGTGATTTCGGCATGCATCTCAGGACACGACTCGATAGAGGAATTGGCAGCAAACGTACTTGGATCTCTGCCTGATCGCTTCGCCTTAGCAGGGCTTTCAATGGGGGGGATCGTCGCAATGGAAATGGCGCGGCAGGCGCCTTGTCGCATTGCCGGTCTCGCGTTGATGGACACCAATCCTCTAGCTGAGACCGAAGCGGTTAAAACCCGTCGTATCGCTCAGATCGAAGCGGTGAAAGCTGGCAGTTTGGAGCAAGTTATGCGTGACGAGATGAAGCCGAATTATCTCGCGGACGGCGCCAATCAAGGTACCATACTAGACGTCTGCATGGCCATGGCGACAGATCTCGGAGAGCGAGTTTTTGTAAATCAATCCGTGGCATTACGAAATCGCATCGACCAATCGGAAACGCTTCGTAATTTTCGAAACCCCTCGATCGCGTTGTGTGGAGAGTATGACACGCTCTGTCCGTTTCCACGGCACGAAATGATTTGCGATCTGCTTCCAAACGCGGAGCTCGAGATCATCCGGAACGCCGGACACCTGCCCACTCTGGAGCAACCTGCTGCAACAAATGCCGCCTTGTCGCGGTGGCTGGAGAGAATATGACACCTTCGCTTTTAAAACTGCTTCGTTCTGTTGATACGCCGACCGTCTGTAACGCAATTGAAGTCGCCCAAGGCAAGCGCGGTTTCGCGCAATTTACACGTGGCACGATGTTGTGTTCCGCACCTGATGCACCCGCATTGGTTGGCTTTGCACGAACTGCAAAGATCGCAGCGGTTTCCCCGCCTGTCGAGTCGGCAGAGATTATTCGGGAGCGGCGCATGGCCTATTATCGACATATGTCTGAAGGGCCGCGGCCGGCGATTTCAGTTGTAGAAGACGTCGATTTTCCCGACTGCATCGGAGCATATTGGGGTGAGATAAACACCACTGTTCACAAGGGCCTCGGTCTGTCAGGCGCCTTGACCAACGGGGTCATGCGTGACCTTGGGGATTTGCCAGATGGCTTTCCGGTGGTAGCTGGCTCCATAGGGCCGAGCCATGGATTTGTCCACGTGCGCGAAGTCGGTACGCCTGTGAGAATTTTCGGGATGCATGTTGCGGACGGTGACCTCGTACACGCAGACCGCCATGGCGCACTGATTATTCCCTCCGATGTGTTGTCCCAGCTCAAAGTCGCTATCGAGAAGCTTTTGGAAACAGAAAAACTCGTGCTTGAACCGGCGCGAGCTGAGGGTTTCGACTTTGATGCGTTCGAAAAAGCATGGGCTGCCTTCGAGGCGTCTCGTACCTGACTTTCGATTCGGTGTGCCTAGTCTCATAAACTGCCGATCCATGATCATTCCGACTAAATCCGCATTGTTACGCGGCGAATAATGCAGATGGTTTTGCCCAACATTGTCAGTCGCCAGAGTTTTTGGAACCGATGGCGGCCTAAACTAAGAGAAAGTTTGGCTCATCTGGTTTTTGTGATTATGCGGTGCGTTTGCTGTGATGCAAGCGTCGTGCTTCGAATGTCTTCCGTTTGATCATCTCTCGTCGTTTCAGAATGGCTTGGGTGTGTCCGAAGTAGACATCGGCTGGTGTGACTTTGTTTGGGCTCTCGTGATATCGCCGATGATCGTAATGATCGACGCAGGCTGCAATCTGGGCTTCGAGATCGCCCAGTAGGAACTACTTTTCCAGCAAGATCCGGTTCTTCAAGGTTTGATGCAATCTTTCGATTTTGTCTTGGGTCTGCAGATGATACGGCGCGCACACGGCTGTGTTTCATACCTTTGTCCTGTTACCATTCAGCCAAGTCGGCAGAGACATAACTTGAACCGTTGTCACTAAGCAGTCTTGGTTTGTGAACGACATGGATCTGTTCACTGCCGGAGGCCTACAAGGCGAGATCGAGGGTGTCTGTCACATCCTCAGCTCGCATGACCGTTCATTTGATGCTTTTCCTGGTGGTGACAACTCGGACCACAATCCTCGGGATGAGTAGATGAACGAGGTGTCCCTGAAATTCAGATTGAAATATGTGGCGGAGGACACCGACAGGCATGGCAATGTCCGCCTGTATTACCGGAGACATAGCCGGAAGGTCAGGCTACGCGGCCCGGCCGGATCGCCCGAGTTCCTGGCGGACTACAAGAAAGCCGCCGCCGGGACCCTCGAGGGCCCCAAGAAAGAGCAAGGGGCGGGGCATGTTGTCCCGTGCAGCATTCGCTGGCTTTGCGTCCAGTATTACAAGAGCGCGATGTTCAAGGAATTGGACCCCAGGACCCAGAAGGTCCGGCGCGCGATCCTCGAGCGGTTTTGCCAGCACAAGAGCGACGGGGACAAGCCTTTTGCGCTTCTGTTGCCCAGGCATGTCCGTATCCGCCGGGACGAAATGTCGGACCGTCCCGAGGCCGCCAACGGGATGGTGAAGGCCCTGCGCCAGCTTTACCGGTTTGCCCTGCGCTATGATCTGCACGATGACAACCCGGCCGAAAAGGTCGAATACCTCAAGGGCAACCCGGACGGCTTCCATTCCTGGAGACTGGATGAAATCGCCCGGTTCGAGGAAGTCCATCCGGTTGAGACCCAGGCGTGGCTTGCCCTGGCCCTGGCGATCTACACCGGTCAGCGGCGTTCGGACCTGTTTCAATTCGGCCGCCAGCATGTCAGGGACGGATGGCTTGTGTTCACCCAGCACAAGGGGCGCAACCGCAATCCGGTTCGGATGGAAATTCCAATCATTGCCGAATTGCAGCGTATCATTGACCAGACGCCAACCGGCGATCTTGCGTACCTGGTCACGGCTTTCAACCGCCCATTCACCTCGAACGGCTTTGGCAATCGTTTCCGCAAGTGGTGCGATGCGGCTGGGCTGAAAGAATGTTCGGTTCATGGACTACTCAAGGCCGCCGCCGTGCGCCTGGCGGAGTTGGGATGCACCGATGTCAACGGCGGATTAAAAACCTGCCAGTGTGGCGGAGTAAAAGCCGGCCATTTGGCGTGACGATGGCTTAGGCGTTTTTCTGATGGATTGAGGG
>NZ_PYGJ01000024.1 GCF_003014475.1 Shimia abyssi
CCCTCAATCCATCAGAAAAACGCCTAAGCCATCGTCACGCCAAATGGCCGGCTTTTACTCCGCCACACTGGCAGGTTTTTAATCCGCCGTTGACATACGCCAAACCCTGACTACGGTGGCAAAGAACGTGTCAGGAGAGAGGGTTTCCAATGTATTGATCACCGACATTGGCCGACAAGATGTTTAGGTTCGCACGCGTTAAGATTTTGTTGTCGTTTCCAGATCCGCGGCAGTCCGAAAACCGCAATTTCCAGTGGAGCTGTCCATGTCGTTACAACTTCTGGAGTGCACGTGATACCGATCACAATAGCTTTCGTGGCATAGGTACGATCCACCGCGTTGAACCTTGGGTTGTTGATCGAGCGCCGAGGCAAAGGGCTGGTCGGGCCTAATAAACTGTCTTGGAAGTTCACCGTGTGAGGCATCTACCCATTCCCAGACGTTTCCGGTCATATTAAAAAGGCCAAAACCATTTGGTGGAAACGATGTAACAGGCGCGGTTCCGACATATCCATCCTCTGCCGTGTTTTCGACTGGGAAATCGCCTTGCCACGTGTTCATTAGAAAATTTTCGGCAGTGTGCATTGTGCTTCCCCATGGGAATTTTTTGTTTGTCAGGCCACCGCGCGCGGCGTATTCCCATTCGGCCTCATATGGCAACCGCAAACCTGCCCAAAGACAGTACGCGACGGCGTCATACCAGCAAAGATGCGTTGCCGGGTGGTCGAGACGGTCTTCAGTGTTGCTATCGGGACCTTCAGGGCAGCCCCAATAAGCGCCATCCACTTTGCGCCACCACGGCAGGCCAGGTGGGCTTTCTTGCCAACGGTTAGGGTCCTGCAAAAGCAAGTAAAAAACAAAGCTCCAACCCTCTTGCTCGGCGACTGTGCGATAACCGGTATGAGAGACGAAATCTGCGTATTCTTGGTTTGAGACTGTTGTGGGCGAAATGAGAAATGGCGGGACTTTGAGCCTGCGCCGGGGGCTATCTAGATCGATTGGAAACCGAGTGGTTCGTGCGCCCATTTCAAAGAAGCCACCGTTGATAGGCACGAGATGCGCACGCAACTGTTCTTGTTTCTCGTGCGAAGCTTTGTTCACGCACAATGCGGCATTTAGGTAGAGATCTGCGGAAGGGGAGTGCAGGTTCCAATTTGATGGAGCGCAACAAGAGTGGCTGCTTTCATGCGAGTCTGCCAAGATCTAACCTTTTCCATTACAGCCAAATTCAAATCTGAATACCAACTTGGTATCGACTTTAACAGGGCGTGAAGGCAGGTGCAGAGATCCAAACCTGTCACTGAGGATCTCAGCGTGCGCGCTTTGAGCGAGCTTGCCAGAGAAAATACACATGTATCAGGCAGATTTTACCTGTTTCTCAGGTCCGCCTGAAACAAAAGCGTTCAAACCGCACGTTTTCGGTTTAGCAGTCTGTGGAGCCAATTGAGTGAAGCTCACTCAAGCTGTGGCCTAACAACGATCTTGTTGATACGACTTTTCGAACGGCGACAGCGTGAAACTTGTCAACACTCCGGCAAATTGACGGCCAGCCCTCCAAGAGAAGTTTCTTTGTATTTTTCTGCCATGTCTACACCCGTTTGGCGCATGGTTTCGATGCAGTTGTCCAACGGCATAAAGTGTGTGCCATCGCCATGAAGCGCAAGCGACGCCGCTGAAACAGCTGTGATGGCACCGATACCGTTTCGTTCAATGCACGGCACTTGCACCAGCCCGTTGACCGGGTCACATGTCAGGCCAAGATGGTGTTCTAAGGCGATTTCAGCGGCATTCTCAACTTGTTCATTGGTGCCGCCAAGAGCCGCGCACAAACCTGCTGCTGCCATGGCCGATGCGCTGCCAATCTCGGCCTGGCAACCGCATTCAGCGCCTGAGATCGACGCGTTGTGTTTGACAATTCCGCCAATCGCGGCAGCGGTCAAAAGGAATGTATCGACCCCTTGTTTGGTCGCACCGTTGCAGTGATCTTGGTAGTAGCGGATCACGGCAGGTACAACGCCTGCCGCGCCGTTAGTTGGTGAGGTGACAACCTGCCCACCCGCCGCATTCTCTTCGTTTACGGCCATTGCGTAGACAGAAAGCCAGTCGTTAATGCTATGCGGTTGCTGGCTGTTTGATCCTGTTTGATTCAACAAGCGTTGATGGATCGTGCGTGCGCGGCGTTTCACATTCAATCCGCCAGGAAGAATCCCATCATGCTCAAGACCTCGCGAAATGCAGTCGCTCATGACGCCCCAGATTTTGGCGAGACGATCGGTCAACTCTTCCGGACCAAGAACAGCCTCCTCGTTTAGGCGTTTCATCTCTGAAATGCTGAGGTTTGCCTTGGAGCCCATCGCCAACATCTCAGCAGCCGAGCCAAACGGAAAAGGGTAGCCAAGCGCTTGTTGTTCTTCGCCGAGATCGGAGGGGTCCGCATTAATTTCGGCCAGCATTTCGGCCTCAGTCATCACAAAACCGCCGCCAATGGAATAGTAGGTGTCAGATACCAAGAGCGCATTTGAAGAAGCGTAGGCTTCAAATTTTAACCCGTTCGCATGCAGAGGGAGCGCGGAGCCGAAATCAAAAACCAGATCTGAATTAGGGTTGAAATTGATATCACCAATTCCAGTCACTTTGAGCGATTTTCGGGTTTGCAGTTCGCTCAGCTGGGCTTCGGCAAGGTCGGCGTTCAAATTGTCTGGTCGAAATCCCAGCAGACCAAGCATGACCGCGCGGTCAGAGGCGTGGCCTTTGCCGGTGAAAGCAAGAGACCCGTGCAACGATGCTTTGATCCGGTCAACGTCAGCGGCGCCAAACCGCCCGTTGTCGCCAGTCTTGAGACGATCCAGAAAGTGAACGGCCGCCGTCATTGGACCCATCGTGTGCGACGATGACGGGCCAATTCCAATTTTAAAAATATCAAAGACACTTAGGAACATTAGGGCATCCATGCATTAAAAAAGGCGCACCAGTACAACCGGTGCGCCTTGTAGTGTGTTTATTCGGCAGCTTCTGCGTAAGCATCCATCGGGGGGCAAGTGCAGACAAGGTTCCGGTCGCCATAGGCGTTATCAACCCGATTGACCGGAGACCAGTATTTGTCGACACCAAGTGAGCCAGCTGGATAACACGCCGCTTCGCGGGTGTAGGGCCGATCCCAGTCACCAACCAAGTCCGCAACTGTGTGGGGCGCATTCTTGAGCGGGTTGTTGTCCGCGTCGATCTTGCCGTCAACGATGTCCTGCGCTTCGCCACGAATGGACAGCATCGCGTCGCAGAACCTGTCCAACTCGTCCTTAGGCTCAGACTCGGTTGGTTCCACCATCAGCGTACCAGCCACCGGCCAGCTCATTGTTGGCGCGTGGAAACCGCTGTCGATCAGACGTTTGGCAACGTCATCCACGCTCACGCCTGCGTCGTCGTTGAGGGGGCGTGTATCGAGAATACACTCGTGCGCCACCAGACCGCTCTCTGATGTGTAGAGGATCGGGTATGCGTCTTTGAGGCGCGCAGCGATGTAGTTGGCGTTCAGGATGGCAACCTTGGTTGCTTGAGTAAGGCCTTCTCCGCCCATCAGCAGAACATATGCCCAGCTCACAGGAAGGATTGAGGGCGAACCGAAAGGTGCCGCTGAAACCGGGCCAACGGCGGTGCCGTATTCCGGGTGACCGGGCAGGTGTTCGGTCAGGTGCGCTTTGACACCGATCGGACCCATGCCGGGGCCGCCTCCGCCATGCGGAATGCAGAAGGTCTTGTGCAGGTTCAGGTGGCTAACATCGCCGCCAATATCGCCTGGACGAGACAGGCCGACCATCGCGTTCATGTTGGCGCCATCGATATAAACCTGACCGCCGTGTTCGTGCGTGATCTGGCATACTTCTTGCACAGTGGTTTCAAACACACCGTGGGTCGAAGGGTATGTGATCATACATGCGGCAAGCTGGTCAGAGTGCTTCTCTGCCTTTTCACGGAAATCGGCCAGATCGATATTGCCTTTGTCGTCTGCCTTGATCGGCACAACTTTCCAACCGACCATCTGAGCGGATGCTGGGTTCGTTCCGTGTGCCGAAGTCGGGATCAGGCAAACATTGCGGTGGCCTTCGCCACGCGCCATGTGGTAGCTGCGGATGGTCAAGAGACCGGCGTATTCACCCTGAGCACCTGAGTTGGGCTGTTGGGAAATCGCGTCGTATCCAGTGATCTGGCACAATTTGTCGTTCAGGTCGGCAATCATCTCGTGATACCCCTGCGCCTGATCTTCGGGAACGAAGGGGTGCAGGTTGCCAAATTCGGGCCACGTCACAGGGATCATTTCGATAGTTGCGTTCAGCTTCATCGTGCACGATCCCAGCGGGATCATGGCGCGATCCAGCGCCAAATCACGGTCAGCAAGGCGACGCATGTAGCGGGTCATCTCGGCTTCTGCCCGGTTCTTGTGGAAAATCGGGTGAGTGAGATATTCGCTTTGACGCAGTGCATAATCTGGCAAACGATAGTGTTTGATCGAGCTATCGTCAGTCTTTTCAATACCAAACGCACCCCAGACCGCCTCGATGGTTTCTGGACGGGTCTGTTCGTCGAGGCTGATTCCGACTTTGGTGTCGCCGACCTTGCGCAGATTGACCCCGCGCGCAACGGCGGCCTCCATCACGGTTTTCTGCAACGGGCCAACGTCGACAGTGATTGTGTCAAAGAAGACTTCGGGCTCTACCGAAAATCCTGCTTCCTCGAGGCCTTCGGCCATACGGCAGGTCTTGCGGTGAACCGATTGAGCGATCGCCTTGATGCCTTCGGGGCCATGATAGACCGCGTACATCGACGCGATTACGGCCAAAAGGGCTTGTGCGGTGCACACGTTCGAGTTGGCTTTTTCGCGGCGGATGTGCTGTTCGCGTGTTTGCAGCGACAAACGATAGGCCTTGTTGCCACGGCTGTCGATGGACACACCGATAATCCGGCCCGGCATGGAGCGTTTCAGTTTATCTGACGTTGCCATGTAGGCGGCGTGCGGACCGCCATAACCCATCGGAACGCCAAAGCGTTGGGTCGAACCAATCGCAATGTCCGCCCCCATTTCGCCGGGTGACTTCAGAAGCGCGAGCGACAGGATGTCAGCGGCAACAACAGCAATCGCCTTGTGCTCATGCAGTGCAGCGATTTCATTTGTGAAGTCGCGCACATGACCATGTGTGCCGGGATACTGGAAAATCGCACCAAAGACAGCACCTGCATCTAGCGTATCTGGATCAGCAACCACAACGTCGATGCCCAATGGCGTTGCACGCGTTTTGATCACTTCGATTGTCTGCGGGTGGCAGTTCTTGTCGACAAAGAAAGCAGCGTTGTTGGCTTTGGAGCGGCCGCTGCGCTTGGCCATAGCCATTGCTTCCGCAGCAGCGGTGGCTTCGTCAAGCAGCGAGGCATTGGCCACGTCGAGACCGGTCAAATCGCTGACCATCGTCTGGAAATTCAGCAGAGCTTCGAGACGGCCCTGACTGATTTCAGGCTGGTAAGGCGTGTAGGCCGTGTACCATGCTGGGTTCTCCAGAATGTTTCGCAGGATCGGCGCAGGCGTGGTGGTTCCGTGATAACCCTGACCAATTAGCGAGGTCAGGATTTTATTCTTTTCCGCCACTTGACGCATGTGAAACAGTGCATCGCGTTCGGTCATGCCGGGGGTGCCGAAATCCAGTGGGGATTTCTGGCGAATTTCAGCTGGAACGGTGGCGTCAATCAGTGCATCGAGGCTCTCGTAACCCAGCGTATCCAGCATTTCTTTCATCTCAGCCGGAGATGGGCCGATGTGGCGACGATTTGCAAAATCGTAGGCCTGATAGTCGGTTGGTTGAAATTCCATCTACGTATCCTCTAGCCGATCAGTGCTTTGTAAGCGTCCAGATCCATCAAGTCGTCCAGCTGACTCGCGTCAGACAGTTTGACCTTGTAGATCCAAGCATCGCCTTCGGGGCTTTCGTTCAGCGCACCAGGATTGTCGCCCAAAGTTTCATTGGCTTCCACAACTTCGCCGTCGACCGGCGCATAGATTTCGGAAGCTGCCTTGACGGATTCGATCACGCCGATTTCTTCGCCCTTTTCGAATTCGTCACCGGTTTCTTTTTGCTCAACAAACACGATTTCGCCTAGCTGCTCGGCAGCGTGTGCCGTGATGCCAATGGTGGCGATATCGCCTTCAAAAGTGATCCATTCGTGATCTTCAGAGTAGTAAGTTGTCATGTGATGTGCTCCCGATTTAGCGCTTGTAGTTTTGTTTTACAAAAGGAAGGGCGACGATTTCCGCCGGTTGGGCTTTGCCCCGGATGATCAGGTTAACCTTCTCGCCCGCGGTGCCGTGTCCTGCTGAAACATAGCCCATGGCAACGGGTCCGCCAACGGTTGGCCCAAAGCTGCCAGAGGTGATCTGACCGATAGTGTTGCCTTCCAGGCATTGTACTTCGACGCCTTGGCGGGCCGGTGCGCGGCCATCTGGTTTAATGCCCACCAAGCGGCGCGCTGCGCCTTCGGCGAGTTCTTTTTGAACGCGTGCGGCACCGGGAAACCCGCCTTCTTCTTTGCGACGTTTTTGAATTGCCCATGCCAGCGAGGCTTCGATTGGGGAAGTCGACTGATCGATGTCGTTGCCATAAAGGCAAAGACCAGATTCGAGACGCAAGCTGTCACGTGCGCCTAGACCAGCTGGTTCGCAGTCTTCATGCGCCAGAAAGGCGCGCGAAACTTCGATCGCTTTGTCCTCTGGGATCGAAATTTCGTAACCGTCTTCGCCAGTATAGCCCAAGCGGGAGATGCGGCATTCGATGCCGTTGATTTCGTCCAGTGTGGTTTCCATGAAGTTCAGCTCACGGGCTGCCGGGCACAGGTCGCCCACGACGTCTTCTGCCTTGGGGCCCTGAACGGCAACAAGCGCACGATCGAAGATTTCGGTGACTTCGACGCCGTCTAGATTTGCCTGCATGTGCGGGATGTCTTGGTGACGCAGTGCTGCGTTGACAACGACAAAGAAATAGTCGCCTGCATTGGCGACAATTAAGTCGTCCATTATGCCGCCGTCTTCGTTGGTGAAAAAGCCATAGCGCGCTTTGCCAGGCTTAAGCGTTGCATAGGCCTGTGGGCACAGCGCTTCGAGCTTTTCGCCAACGTTGTCACCGCGCAAGATCACTTGACCCATATGGCTGACGTCAAACAAAGCAGCTTTTTCACGGCAATGTTTGTGCTCTCCCATGATGCCCATGGGGTACTGAACAGGCATTTCCCAGCCTGCGAAATCGACCATTTTTCCACCGAGTTCAACGTGGAGGTCATAAAGCGGGGTACGTTTCGGAGAATTGTCAGACATGTCTGTGATCCCGGAAGTGTGTTGACGTATCAGTCGCGAACGACGGTGACTGTGCAATGCGCGTTGCGCACGACACGTGCGAGGTTCGGGCCAATTTCGTAGTTCGGAAAATCGCCCTTGGCCGAAGCCATAATGATCATGTCATAGCCGTCCTTGTGGGCCAGCTTGAGTATTTCACGATAGACGCTGCCTTCGATGATGTGAACCGGCACATGCGCGGCGTCGTTGTTGGCAAGGATGGTCTCGACTTTCCCACGGACAAAGTCCTTGGCACCTGCGCCGTATCCCTGTGGCAGGTTTGGCAGTTGGATGATCTCGGGGATGACCTCAACGGCATGCAGCTCTGCGCCATAAAACTTGGCCTGCTCCAGTGCGAGCGGCAGGGCCTTTTTCCACGAACGGTCGTCTGTATGATCAATCGGCAGCAGGATTTTGGTGGCCATTTGTCTTTCTCCTCGAGGTAGGAATACAATTGATGCACGAGGGGCCATGCGGCCCCCCGGCCAGTGTTGCTTTATTCGGCAGCCGTGCCGCTCGGCTCTTCTGATTGACCGCCCGAGGCAAAGAACTCCTTGGTCAATTTGAAGACGATTGGGCTCAGCAGTGCCAGCGCAATCAGGTTCGGGATTGCCATCATGGCGTTGAGCGTATCCGCCAGAAGCCAGATAAAGCCCAGATCTGCGGTCGCACCGAAGTAGATCATCACGATCCAAAGGAACCGGTAAGGGATCAATGCGCGATGGCCAAAGAAGAAACCGACGCATTTTTCACCATAGAAGGACCAGCCTAGGATGGTTGTGAAGGCAAAGATCGACAGCGCGACTGCGATCAGGTAACCGCCGATACCCGGCAATGTCAGTTCAAACGCGAGGCTGGTCAGTGCAGCACCGGATTCTCCAGATGTCCAAGCACCGGAGGCGATGATGGCAAGGCCAGTAATCGAGCAGACGATGATCGTGTCGATGAACGTACCCAGCATGGCAACCAGACCTTGGTTAACTGGGCCTTTGGTCGATGCAGCAGCGTGCGCGATTGGGGCCGAACCCAGACCAGCTTCGTTCGAAAAGACACCACGTGCCACGCCAAAGCGGATCGCCGCCCAGACCGCTGCACCGGCAAAACCACCTTCAGCAGCAGACGGAGTGAATGCGTGAGTGAAGACAAGGTTCAGCGCATAGCCGATGTTGCCGATATTGATCAGCAGCACCAGAAGGCCAGCGACAATATATGCAACCGCCATAAACGGAACCAGCTTACCTGCGACCGCGCCGATGCGTGTAATGCCACCCAGAATAACAGCTGCGGTCAACACCATGAGAACAACGCCAGTAACCGAAGTGTTCAGGCCAAAGTTGGCTTCCAGTACTTGTGCAACACCGTTGGCCTGCACGCCATTGCCGATGCCAAATGCTGCGATCGCACCAAACAGAGCGAATGCACCACCGAGCCAGGCCCATTTGGAACCGAGGCCGTTTTTGATGTAGTACATCGGGCCGCCAACGTAGTTGCCCAGTTCATCAGTCTCGCGATACTTCACCGCCAGCACAGCTTCGGCATACTTGGTGGCCATGCCCACCAAGGCGGTCATCCACATCCAGAATAATGCGCCTGGACCGCCCAGGAAGACAGCAGTGGCCACACCAGCGATGTTGCCGGTACCGATGGTTGCCGAGAGCGATGTCATAAGCGCGTTAAACGGGCTGATCTGGCCTTCGCCTTGCCCTTCACGGCCTTTGAACAGCAGGCTGAAGCCCGTGCCCAGCTTTAGGATCGGCATGAACTTCAGGCCGACTTGCAAAAAGAAGCCTACGCCGAGAATGAGGACCAGCATTAGCGGCCCCCACACGACGCCATTGATGGCTCCTACGATTGAATTTAACGCTTCCATGGTTTCCCTCCCATTTGCGTTTTGGTTTATGCCCTGTTGGCGATGGCCTTTTGACGGGCCTCCTTCAGAGCGGCAAAATCTTCGTCTGCGTGGAACGATGAACGCGTTAGCGGAGTCGCTGACACGTGCAGAAAGCCTTTTGAGCGGGCGATCTGTTCCAGTTGGGCGAATTCCTCCGGTGTCCAGAAACGATCAATTGGATGATGTTTCGGGGTTGGTTGCAGGTACTGACCGACGGTCAGAAAATCGACGTTAGCTGCGCGCAGGTCGTCCATCACCTGACGTATGTCGTTCAGTGTTTCACCAAGTCCGACCATGAGGCCGGATTTGGTGAAGATCTCTGGATTTGCACGCTTGGCGTCGTCTAAAAGGCGCAGCGAGGTGTAATACCTCGCGCCGGGGCGCACGGTTGGGTAGAGATGCGGGACCGTTTCCAGATTGTGATTGAACACGTCTGGTGCTGCATCAAAAACCGTTTCAGCTGCGGCACCTTTACCAAGAAAATCAGGTGTCAAAACTTCGATAGTTGTGCCGGGGTTTTGATGCCGTACGGCACGGATCGTTTGTGCGATATGTTCAGACCCGCCATCTGACAGATCGTCCCGATCCACAGACGTGATGACAACATGGCGCAAGCCCAGTTTCTTGACCGCGGCGGCGACACGTCCGGGTTCAAATGCGTCCAGAGTATCTGGCCGACCAGTCGAGACGTTGCAGAATGAGCACCCCCGCGTGCAGACCTCGCCCATTATCATCATGGTAGCGTGGCGCTTGGACCAGCATTCGCCGATGTTAGGGCACGCAGCCTCTTCACAGACCGTGGTCAGGTCGTGATCCCGCATGAGACGGCGGGTCTCATAATACGCGTCGCCTTCGACCTTTTTCTTGCGAATCCATTTTGGCTTGCGTGGGATCACGCTATCCGCCTTTTTGGCCTTTTCAGGATGGCGAGGACGCTGCTGGATGGTCATTGGCTCGTCTTCCTTATGCGTGAATTGCGCGACCCAGAGCATCGAGGCAGGCTTCCTTGACCGCCTCGCCCATGGCCGGGTGTGCATGGCAGGTCGCGGCCACTTCACCAACGGTGACACCTTTGTTCATGGCCAAAACCAACTCGGCAATCAGATCTCCGCCATGTGCACCACAGATATGTGCACCGAGGATCGTTCCGTCAGGTGCGGCCAGTACTTTGACAGCACCGTCAGTTTCACCGCTGGAACGCGCACGAGAGTTTGCCATAAAGCTGAATTTGCCGACCGAGTATTCTGTGCCAACCTCTTTCAAGGCCTCTTCGGTCAGGCCGACTGAGGCAACTTCGGGGTCTGTGTAGACCACGCCGGGTACGGTGTTGTAGTCAACGTGAGCTGCCTCGCCCGCGAGCATTTCGACGCAAGCGACCCCGTCTTCCTCGGCTTTGTGCGCAAGCATTGGCCCCGGCACGCAGTCACCTATGGCGTATATTCCCGGAACCGACGTCTGGAAGGTTGCATCGACTTCGATGAAGCCGCGAGGATTGATCTTAACGCCAAGGTCATCAAGCCCAAGTCCGCGTGTGACGGGGCGACGGCCGACAGCGATCAAAACCTTGTCGACCTCTATTACGTCTTCTTTGTCCTTGCCAACGCGCTCCACCGTCAGGGACAGGCCTCCGTCATTTGCATCAATCGATTTCAATGTGCGGCCAAGCTGAAATTTCAGCCCGCGCTTTGACAGGGCGCGTTGCGCGAGCTTGGCGATTTCACCATCGATACCGGGAAGAACGCGGTCGAGATATTCGATGACCGTTACTTTTGCACCCAACCGTGCCCATACTTGTCCCAGTTCCAGGCCGATTACGCCTGCACCGACAACAACCAGATGCTCGGGTACTGCGTCTAAAGCGATTGCGCCGGTCGAGCTGAGAACGTCTTTCTCGTCAATCTCGATCCCCGGTATAGATGTCGGTTCAGAGCCAGTCGCGATCAGGATGTTTTTGGTTTCATGAATATCGTCACCAACTTTCACTTGTCCGGCGGCGGGAATGCTGGCCCAGCCTTCGATCATGTCGACGCCGTTCTTCTTGAAGAGAAAGGCGATACCTTTGGTCAGATCGCCAACGATCTTATCCTTGCGCCCCATCATTGTGCTCACATCGATGCTGGCCTCCTCGACCGAGATGCCGTGGGAGGAGAGATGGGCAAGTTCGGCATACTTGGCCGAGGAGGTCAGCAACGCTTTGGAGGGGATACACCCCACATTCAGGCAAGTTCCGCCAAGGGTACCGCGCCCTTCGACACAAGCGACATTCAAGCCCAGCTGAGCGGCACGGATGGCCGCAACATAGCCGCCAGGTCCGCCACCGATCACGATGAGGTCGTAGGTCTTCATAGTCTGCCCCTTAGTAAATTGGGAATTTTGCGCAGAGCGCATTGACTTTTTCGAAGGTCGCTTTTTCGACGGCTTCGTCTCCTTCAGGCGATTTAGCGAGCGCATCCAGAACATCGCCGATCAGATGGCCGATCTGGCTGAACTCTTCGGGGCCAAAGCCTCGGCTGCATCCTGCGGCAGTACCCAAGCGAATTCCGCTAGTGATAGTTGGTTTCTCTGGGTCACCAGGCACGCTGTTCTTGTTGCAGGTGAAACCTGCGCGTTCCAGCGCAGCTTCTGCTGCGTTGCCTTTTACGCCGATGGGGCGCAAGTCGACCAGCATCAGGTGGTTTTGTGTGCCGCCTGAAACGATGTCGCACCCACGTTCAATCATAACGTTCGCGAGCGTCGATGCGCTGTTTACAACACGTTGCATGTAATCCTTGAACTCGGGTTGCAGAGCCTCGCCAAAGGCGACGGCCTTACCAGCAATGACGTGCATGAGCGGGCCGCCCTGAAGGCCGGGGAAGACTGCCGAGTTGATTTTTTTAGCTATGGATTCGTCGTTGGTCAGAATGATGCCACCGCGCGGGCCACGAAGGGTTTTATGAGTTGTCGACGTCACGACATGCGCATGCCCAATTGGAGATGGGTGTAGGCCGGTAGCGACCAGTCCGGCGATGTGCGCCATGTCGACCAGAAGCCAGGCACCCACTTCGTTGGCAATTGCGCGGAACGCGGCAAAATCAATGATTTGAGAGTACGCGGACGCACCTGCAATGATCATCTGCGGACGCTCGGCGCGCGCCAGTTCGGCGACCTGCGCCATGTCAATCTGGCCGTTCTGGTCCAAACCATAGGCAATAGGGCGGAACCATTTTCCGGACATTGCAGGTTTCGCGCCATGGGTTAGGTGGCCACCGGCATCAAGCGACATTCCCAGAATTGTGTCACCGGGTTTCAACAATGCCAGCTTGACGGCACCGTTGGCTTGAGCGCCTGAGTGCGGCTGTACGTTGGCAAAGTTGCAACGGAACAGGCGCTTGAGGCGGTCTATCGCCTCAGCCTCGACAACGTCGACATGCTCGCAGCCACCATAGTAGCGGCGTCCCGGATACCCTTCTGCGTATTTGTTGGTAAGGACGGATCCCTGCGCGTCAATAACAGCTTTGGAGACAATGTTCTCAGATGCGATCAGCTCAATCTGTCCGCTCTGACGGTCGTTTTCCAGAGAAATTGCGTTGGCGATAACAGGGTCTGTGGCGCTCAGAGAAGCCTTAAACAGTGCATTTTCCACAAGCATTTCCTCCTATAGGTCGTTTTGTTTCCTATAGTGGAAAAATTCCCTATGAGGCAACTCTTTTTCTTGTTATCGCGGTTGAAGGAACTATGTCCTCTCGATAACCTGTGGAAAATAGGGGGATTTTATGGGGGAAGAAATTCCACGGGAAACGTCTGGAATGGACGTGCCAGAAGATGGTGCGGCACTTGGGCGGTCGGTTCGAGACGCTCGGCGCGCGAAAGGGTGGACGTTAGAGGAAACAGGACGCATTGCGGGAATCGGTCGTTCAACGCTTTCCAAAATTGAAAATAACCAAACGCGCCCAAGTTTTGAGATCGTACGCCGATTAACACAAGCGCTGGATATGAACCCACCGCAGTTGTTTGTGCAATCTGGCCAGTCAGGCGTAACAGGGCGTCGTGATTTTACCCCGAAAGGGGGAGGTGAAGTGCGCGAAACGCCGACCTACCACCACGAGCTGCTTTGCGCTGAATTGGCCAGTAAGCGCATGTTACCCTATGTCGCGACGATCAAGGCGCGTGATGTCTCTGAGTTTGACACGTGGATTCGTCACTCGGGCGAAGAGTTTATGTATGTTCTCAGTGGCGATTTGACCTTTTTCTCTGAGCACTACCGTCCGCTGCCCATGACTGCCGGGGATTCCGTCTATTACGACAGCGCGATGGGACATGGTTGTATTTCCACGAGTGACGAAGATGCGCAGGTACTTTGGGTTTCACTTGAGTAAGTTGAAAGCTGTAGATAGTCGCCACGAACAAAATTTTTTGCGTGAAAATCATTCACAATAATGAGCGTTTATTGGAATTGGATTAATCAAGACTCACTCGTAAAGTGATGTTCGATACCTAGTTCTACGAGGCGCAAATGCGGCGAACCAGACGAAAGACAGGCGCTTCTCAGCTACCTGATATTGTAAGTGCTCCGCCTGTTGGCGGGCAGTTTAAGCCATTGGATCGTGACAAGCTTGAGCATGTCACGAATGCCGCTTTTGAAATTCTGGAAAAGATTGGCGTTGGGGGCGTGCCCGAAGATGTGCGCGACCTGGCCTTGGCCAACGGCGCGCAAGCGCGAGAAGACGGCAGGATCACCTTTCCCCGCAGCCTGACCGAGGACGTGATCGCCAAGGCGTGCAAGCGGGTTGAGTTGCCAGGCTTTGTGCGGGAGCGCGGGATCGAAGTTGGTGGCGGTCGGGTGCATATTGGGACCGGAGGTGCCGCGGTTCAGGTGTTGGATGCCCACACCCAGAAATTTCGCGACAGCACGTTAAAGGACCTCTACGAACTCATGCGCGTTGTGGATATTAGTGAAAACATCCACTATTCACTTCGCCCTGTTGTCGCGCGCGACATCGAAGATCCACGTACTCTTGATATCAACACTGCTTTTGCGGCAATGAAGGCGACGTCCAAACCAATTGGAACCAGCTTTTTCGAGCCTGCAAACGTGGCGCCGGTTGTCGAAATGTTTGACATCGCGCTCGGTGGAGAGGGGGCGTTCAAAAAGCAGCCGTTCTGTTTCGCTTCGATCTGTCATGTCGTACCGCCGCTCACGCTTGCCGAAGAGGCAATTGGTGTTATGCGGGAATGTGTGCGTCTGGGGATGCCATTGCAAATTTGCTCGGCGGCCCAGGCCGGAGCAACCAGCCCGGCTTCTCTGGCGGGCGCATTGGCTCAGGGTCTCGCAGAATCTTTGGCGGGCTTGATTCTGGTTAATATGATGGAGCCGGGTTTCCCCTGTGTTTTGGCATTCTTGCCATTCATTTCCGACTTGCGCACCGGCGCGATGACCGGTGGATCGGGCGAGGCCGCAGTAGCAAACGCTGCCGCTGCACAGCTGCTCTTCCACTTGGGCTTGCCGTCGACCGTTTCCGCTGGGATGACTGATGCCAAAACCGCAGATGCGCAGTCAGGCTATGAAAAGGGGTATACCATCGCCCTTGCCGCGCAGGGTGGCGCGGACATGATCAACCTGAGCGTCGGCATGCTGGGTTCCATTATGGCCGCCTCCAAAGAGGCGCTGGTGATCGACAACGACATGTGCGGCGCGATCTTGCGGTCCGTGCGTGGGGTTGAGATGTTTGAAGGGGCCGTTGATCTCGACGTGATCGAGCAGGTCGTAACGGGTGAAGGCCATTACCTGGGCACCGCCCAGACGCTGGACTTGATGACCAAAGAATACGTCTATCCGGCGATCGGCGATCGCCAAAGTGTAAATGACTGGCTTGAGAGTGGCGCGTTGACCGTATGGGATCGCGCCATGGCAAAGGTGTCAGAGATCGAGACTCTACCTGTGCCAAGCCATCTTCCGGCCGAGGCCGAGGCCGCTATACGCGCCAAGTTCCCAATTCTATTTCCAGAAATTCCACGAGTCTAAAACATGAAAACTCATGCCAAGGTTGTGATTATTGGTGGGGGCGCCGTCGGCGTCTCTACTCTGTACCACCTCGCAAAAGCGGGTGTCACAGACACTTTGTTGATCGAGAAGAACGAGCTTACATCAGGTTCAACATGGCATGCTGCCGGGAACATCCCAACCTATGCTAACAGCTGGGGGGGGATGCGCGCTGGGAACTACGCGTGGAAGCTCTATAAAGATCTGGCCGACGAGGTAGATTATCCGATCACTTATCGCCATACCGGCGCCTTTTGGCCCGCTCACACCCAAGAGCGGATGGATCTATTCCGCCATCTGGTGGGGATATCCAAGGGGTTGGGATATGACATGGCGATGCTGACGCCGTCTGAAATGGACGACATGCATCCCTATTTCAGCTCTGGCGACAGTATCATTGGTGGAATTCTGGACCCGTATGAGGGCGATGTAGATCCAAGCCAGTTGACGCAAGCCTTGGCGAAAGGGGCGCGTGACCTGGGGGCCCAGATCGCTCGCTTTACCCAAGTTGCCGGGATCACCCGCCGCCCATCGGGCGAGTGGGAAGTCGTGACGGACAAGGGCAACGTTGTTTGTGACGTCGTGATCAACGCGGGTGGATATTACGGCCGCGTTGTGGGTGAAATGGTCGGCCAAAAGCTTCCGGTTGTCACATTGGAGCACCAGTATCTGGTTACCGAAAGCTTGCCCGAGCTTGAGGCGAACCCGGATAACTTCCCGCTCGTGCGCGACCCGGACATCATGTATTATCTCCGCCGCGAGCGGAACGGGCTGCTTTTGGGCAGTTATGGCCACGAAGGGCGTCCGGCCTGGTTGGATGGAATGCCCGATTGCTTTGCCAATCAGCTTTATCCTGACAGCGTCGATGACATAGCAGAAATCCTTGAATCTGCACTTGAGCATGTTCCCCTGTTGGGCGAAGCGGGCGTGAGCCGGTTTGTAAACGGGCCCATCCCCTACAGCCCCGATGGCGCACCACTGTGTGGCCCCGCCTTTGGCTTGCCCAACTTCTACCACGCGTGCTGTTTCCCCGTTGGGATCACCCATTCCGCAGCTGCCGCCAAAACCCTGACTGAATGGATCACCGAAGGCGAACCTGAATGGGATATGTCGATGTGGGATCCTCGCCGCTTCGGAGAAGAGTGGGCGACGTTTGATTTTACTGTCAAACGGTCGAGCGAGCTTTATGAAAACCAATACGCCATTCCGTATCCGCATCGCTTGTGGAAAGCGGGTCGGCCCGTTCAGACAACCCCGCTCTACGACACATTGAAAGCCAAAGGCGCAGTGTTTGGGCAAGTTGCTGGATGGGAACGCGCATTCTGGTTTGAGACCGATGCGATCAAGGATGATGGTAAGCTGAGCTATCATCACGAAGTGTGGCATGACGCGGTTGAGGCCGAATGTCAGGGTGTGCGCGATAATGTCGGCGTGATGGATCACGGCGGGTTCACGCGGTATGAGGTCGAAGGACAGGGCGCAACCGACTTTTTGAACGAAGTGTTCTGTGGCGCGATGCCCAAAGTCGGGCGGGTCAAACTCAGCTATATGCTGACGCCCAAGGGCAAAGTTTGGTCAGAGGCGACCATCGCGCGTTTGGATGAAAACAAATACCTGCTCTGTGGCCCAACACTCGCAGATCAGCGCGACCACGATTGGATGTCGCAGTTTTTGCCCGTAACAGGTGTGACACTTACGCGTGGGTCAAAGTTTGACGCGGCGCTGATGGTCATGGGCCCCAAATCGCGCGACGTATTGCAACCGCTTTCCGATGATGACCTTTCCAAAGAGGCCGCGCCATGGATGACGGTGCGCGAGATCACTATTGCGGGTGTGCCCGCAATTGCACTGCGCGTTTCTTATGTTGGTGAACTGGGTTGGGAGCTTCACATTCGCTCTGAGGACCTGACGACGGTTTATTCCGCGATTATGAAACAAGGCGCGGACAAGGGTATCATTGAATTTGGTTCCTATGCCCTGAACGCAATGCGGTTGGAAAAAGGCTATCATGGGTGGGGTGCGGACTTTGGCATTGAATACACCGCCTTTGATGCCGGACTGGACCGATTTGTCAGCAAGAAGAAAGACTCATTTGTAGGGCGTGACGCCTTTTTGGCGCAGGCGGGTGCGCCAAAGGACTATCATTTCACAGCCTTTGAACTTGAAGGGCACGGCGCGGACGCGCTGTCCTCGGACCCAATTTGCAAAGACGGCAAGCCGGTGGGTTATGTCAGCTCGGGCGGGACCGGTTTTCGGATCGGCAAAAGGATCGCGCTGGGTTATCTGACCGTTTCGACAAAACCCGGCGATGAGTTCGAGATCGAGGTGTTAGGTGTGCCTGTCAAAGCCACAGTTGCGTCTACGCCATTCTATGACCCAGAAAACGACCGGCTCAGAGGCTGAACATGTCCAAAACTCTTCCCACGGATGTACAGGTCGCCATTGTCGGTGGCGGCATAGTTGGCTGCGCAACGGCTTACCACCTGGCCAAAGCCGGGTGGTCGGTTGCGCTGTTTGAGCGCAAGAAACTTACATCGGGTACCACGTGGCACGCCGCCGGGCTGGTCAGTGAAACCCAAAGCGTGCCGGTTATGACGGCGCTTGCCAAATATGGTCTCGATCTGATGGAGAGCCTAGAGGGTGAGACTGGGCAAAACACTGGTTTCAAGCGCAACGGGTCGCTGACCGTCGCCCTGAATGACGCGCGCATGGAAGAGTTGCGGCGCAAAGTCGACTATGCCCATGGCTGCGGCGTGCGCGCCGAAGAAATTTCGACACAAGAGGCACAAGAGCGCTGGCCATTGCTCTCGACCGAAGGGGCAAAGGGCGCGTTCTGGTTCCCTGGTGACGGTTACACAAACCCGATCGACACCACGATGGCGCTGGCCAAAGGCGCGCGGATGAACGGTGCGCAGATCTTTGAGGATACCAAAGTCGAGCGCGTGGTGATCGAAGGTGGTCGCGCGGTTGGAGTGGAAACAGAAGCGGGCCTCGTGCGCGCCGAGCATGTGGTGAATGCCACGGGCATGTGGGCGCGCGAATTCGGTCTGGGCCACGGGGTTCAGGTGCCGCTGCATTACACCAACCACTATTATGTGGTGACCGATCCCATCGAAGGCGTTACGGGCGATTTGCCAGTGCTGCGTGTGATGGATGAATACGCCTACTACAAGGAAGACGCTGGCAAGCTTTTGATAGGGTGTTCCGAACCCAATGCAACGCCTTGGATGCCCAAAGACGGATTGCCAGAGCATTTCGAGTTTGACGAGCTGCCGTGTGATGAGGAACACCTATATCCGATCCTTGAAGCAGCAATGGAACGTGTTCCAGCGCTGGCCGAGAGCGGCATTCGTAAGTTCTTTAATGGTCCAGAGTGTTTTACGTCAGACTCCAAACACTATCTGGGGCCGATCACTGATGTGACTGGCCTCTGGGTGGCTGCAGGGTTCAACTCAACAGGTATCCAGAACGGACCCGGCGCGGGCAAGGCTCTGGCGGAGTGGATAATGAACGGTCAGATGACCATGGACCTGACCGATGTCGACAGTCGCCGGATCGTACCAGCGCTGAATTCGCGCAGCTATACGGCGACCAAGGCGGCGGAAACGCTAAGCCATGCCTATGCGATGCATTGGCCCTATTTGCGCAAGCCAGACGCCCGCGGGTTGCGCCGGACGCCGTATTACAGCCACCTGCGCGACGCGGGCGCTCAATTCGGCAGTGCCAACGGCTGGGAACGGCCATTGTATTTCGGTCGCGACATGACCGACGGGTTTAGGCGCGAGCCCTGGTTTGATGACTGGAAAGCAGAGCACGAGGCGCTGCGAACCGATCTGGGTATGATCGACCTGACTTTTGGCCGCTTCCTTGTTGATGGGCAGGACGCCGAGGCGCAATTGCAGCGGGTATGCGGGGGCAATATGGCCGTTGCTGCGGGCGAATTGGTCTATACGCATATGTTCAATGATCATGGTGGCATCGAGGCAGACGTCACTGTCGCGCGTCTTTCGCCCACGCGTTTCATGGTCATGGCCTCTGCCGGTGCAGAGCCTCAGACCCATCGCTGGTTGCAAACACAACTTGCAGGTTCAGGTGTGTCGGTTGTCAATGTAACCTCCGGCGAGGCGACGCTTGCCCTTATGGGCCCGCGTTCACGCGAGTTTCTGGAAACGCTCACCGACGCAGATCTGTCCAATGAAGCATTCCCTTTTGGCAGTTTCCAAGACCTGCATGTCGGTCATGCGCCAGTTCGGGCACAGCGAATTACGTATGTTGGCGAACTGGGCTGGGAACTGCACATACCGGCAGAATTTGCGCAGCAAGTCTATGAAACAATTGTATCTACGCCAAATGCGCCACGCCACTGCGGTGGCATGTCCGTTGACTCTTGCCGCATCGAAAAGGGTTTTCGCCATTGGGGTCACGATATCGGGCCGCATGATAGCCCAGTAGAGAGCGGATTGACCTTTGCTTGTGACTTTTCGACAGAATTCACCGGCAAAGAGGTAATTCAGCGCCGAAAGTCCGAAGGCGCTGCAAGTCGTCTCTTGTCGTTCCGCCTTGATGATCCCAATGCGCTCGTGTTTGGCAAAGAGCCGATACTGTGTGATGGCAAGATCGTCGGTCGACTAACCTCGGCGAGTTTTGGTTGGACGGTTGGTGGTGCTATCGGCATGGGGTATGTTGAACGCCCGCAAGGCATGAGTATCAAGGACATGGTTGGCCGCAGCTACCACATCATGGTCGCAGGGCAGCGGATCAATGCTATCGCTAGCCAGCGTCCGTTGTATGATCCAACCAACAGCAGGTTAGAGCGAGGCTAACACCATGTCCCACGCGAATGTCTTGTGGATTGTTGCAGATCATCAGGCATTCGCGAACCGCGGGGTGGATCCATCCTTGTTTCCGCTGCAATCGCGCTTGCAAAAGCTGGGAACGTCGTTCTCGCGGGCCTACACCGTACTTCCGATCTGTTCGCCTTCGCGGGCGACTATGTTGACGGGGCAATATCCCCACACACATGGCGTGACAGAAAACGACGGCCGGTTTGGAGGGCGTGCAGAGTTGGATCAATCCGACCATTTGATCCAGCACGACTTTGCCGACGCAGGCTATCGCTGTGGCTGGTTCGGCAAGTGGCATCTGAGCCAAACGCAATCGGCGCAGGATTTTGGATTCGAGGGGTTTTCCCTGCCCGGCTATGGATATCCATATGGCACGCCCGAGTACCGCGCCTATCTTGCACAGTTTCATGATGGCTCTCTTTGGGCTGAGGTTGAAAGCCCCGGAGAATCTCGGCGTGCCACAGGCGAAAAGATTGACCTCACTGCCGAGGACGCATGGTTCGACTACGAGGCTGGCACAGCTTTGCTGCATGGACCGGAGGAAGTTCACGAAGCCTTCTTTTTGGCAGATGCTTCGATCAAGTGGCTTGAAAAGGTGCGGGAAACGGACGCAACGCAGCCGTTTTTCTTACGGATCGATACGTGGGGGCCGCATCCGCCGTATACAATGCCGACAGGGTTCTCGTCCCCTTTGCATAATGTGCAACCGTCGGAAAATCTGAACAGCGACCTCTCTCAGCGACCAGAGCATCACCGAGACTATAGAGACCGATGGAAAAGTGACTTGCGACCCGAGTCACTCGACTGGGATCTGCTATCCCGTCGCGCACTTGAACATTGCATATTGGTCGAACGCGCGTTGGAGCGGTTAGTAGATCATCTGGAAGCCACGGGTGAACTTGAGAACACTGTGATTGTGTTCTGTTCTGATCACGGCGACGCTGTGGCCTCCAACGGAGGGGTGATGAACAAAGGCAGCCTGATGGTCGAGGAAACGATGCGTATTCCCTTATTGTTTTCAGGACCCAAAGTGCGAGTTGGGTGGGAATGCAATCATTTGGTCGGCAACGTGGATATTGCGCCAACATTGCATGAATTATGTGGCATTCCGGCTGGTCTCCAAATGCAAGGTAATTCGGTGGCGAAGTGTTTGACTGATCCAGACGCTCCGCCAGCACGCGAGCGTCTGATGACCCAGCACTACGGGCTGCACGTGCCCATCCTTCAGCGGGCGCTTTATCGGGATCGTTGGAAATATGTTATCCAATCAAACGGCTTTGATGAGCTATACGATCTTGAAAATGACCCAAGCGAACTCTTGAACCTCGCCAACCACAGTACAGCTACTGAACAAAAGCGGTTAATGCGTTCAGAACTAGCGCGCGAAATGCAGGTACTTGGCGACGATGATCCGCGATTGGCGACGATGAAAAGCGTGCTTGAGACGGGCCTCAGGTAATGTGAAATCCAGAATCGGTTTGACCACACCACTCTGCCAACAGGTTCGCAACCACGCGAATCGGATCATCCTCTTGCATGTCTTCAGTGCGCAGTACTGCGCACCAAGGTATTGTGATCCCGTCCTCTGTCACCTGCGCGCCCACAATGCGCCCTTCTGCTATCGCGGTTCGCAGAGCCCAGTTCGACAGAACGCTAGTGCCAAGGTCGGAAGCTACCAGTTCAACAATGGCTTCAGGTAATTCCACTGTTGCCGCCCACGTCGGGTAACTGTCAGTTGGTCGAAACAGGCGGGCAAATTCTCTGTCAGGTCGGGGGACCTTGGTATAGGTAATAAACGGCTCTCCGACGATGTCGCTGCCTTCGACATATCGCCGATCCGCCAACCTATGAGTGGGTGCCATGATGTAGAGCAGGGGGTCTTCGAACAAAGGAAGAGATGCAAGTCCAGGTTGAGTTATGTCGCCAGACATGACCGCAATGTCGATCTGACGATTCTGCACACCTGTAAGGGGATCACTGCGCGCGCTAGCCATGATTTGAAGGTCAATGGCCTCAGTACGTGACTTTAAGAATTTGATGAACGCTGGCAACCACCGGTAGTTGCTGTAGGCTTCAACCGAGAGCCGCACAACATGCTGAATTCCGGCGTTCATGCGTCGCACGTCTTCTTCGGCGCGGCTCAGATCTGACAGAACACGCTCAGCTACCACTGCCAAATACTCTGCCGCGGGCGTCACCCGAAGCCGCTTGTGCATGCGCGTAAAAAGCGGCACATCCAGACGCCTTTCAGCCTCACGCAGCCGATGGGATAAAGCCGAGGGTGTAACCCCCAGTTTTTCAGCGGCGTCTGTAATTCGCCCGGTTTCGATGATGGCTTGGATCAATTGCAAGTGCCGGAGATCAAGGAGTGGTCGCATATTTGGTTGCCTGAACAAAATTCAACAAAGAGAGAAAACTTCGAGATTGGATTTCAGTCAAGTGAAGTGTGAAATCAGAACAACGAATTCCCTTGGAGCCAGACATGAACGCCGACGCCAAACGCTCGATCGCACAGGACAAAGCACACCACGTGCATCCGCAATCCAACTTGCGCCAACATGCCGAAAATGGGCCTGTCATGATTACCCATGGAAAAGGGGTTTACATCTATGACAGCGAAGGTCGCGAAATCATCGACGGTTTTTCCGGTCTAGGATGTGTAAGTCTTGGGTATCATAACGAGCGGCTCGCGAATGCCGCGATGCGCCAGATGAATACACTGCCTTTCGCGCCAACTTTTTACAATCGGTCCCACCCGAAGGTGGCCGAGCTTGGTGAACGTTTGACGGCGCTTGCACCTAACGGCATGACGCGGGCGATGTTCCAGTGTTCAGGCTCAGAGGCCAACGACACGGCGATCAAACTATTGTGGTACACGAACACCGCGAAGGGTGAGCCGGAGCGGCGCAAGATCATTGGTCGTGTTCGTGGCTACCACGGCAACACCATCGCAACTGTGTCGTTGTCCGGGCAACCACACATGCACGCAAAATTCGGTCTGCCGCTGCCTGAGTTCAAGCACACTGAACTGCCGAACTACTACCGTTTTCACATCGATGGTGAAACCGAAGAAGAGTTTTCGGTCCGGATGGCATCCAAGTTCGAAGAGCTCATACTTGCCGAAGGACCAGAAACTATTGCGGCGTTCTTTGCTGAACCTGCGATTTCGGGTGGCGGCGCACTCATGCCGCCAGACGGTTACTGGGAGCACATGCAAGCGGTCTTACGCAAGTACGACATCAAGCTGCTGTCAGATGAGGTTGTTTGTGGATTTGGGCGGACCGGCAATTTGTGGGGCTCCGATACATGGGGAATGAAGCCCGACATGGTGACTTGTGCTAAAGCACTATCGGCGGCGTTTTTTCCGATCTCAGGGCTGATGTTCAAGGATGACATGTATGCCGATATGATGAAAAACTCGGATGAGGTCGGTGTGTTTGGCCATGGCTATACCTATGCTGGCCACCCTGTTGGGGCCGCGGTCGCTCTTGAGGCACTGGACATCTATGACGAGATGGACCTTGTCGGTCATGTGCGCAAAGTGAGTGAAAAGTTCTTGTCCAAGTGTCATGCGCTGGCGGATCACCCATTGGTGGCCGAAGTGCGCGGTGTTGGATTGTTCTGTGGCTTCGAGCTAATGAAAGATGCCAAGACACGCGAGCCATTCGACCCCGCCCTGAAAGTGGGAGAGATGGTTCAGAACTTCGCACATGACCGTGGCCTATACCTGCGCGCGATTGGCGATAGGATCAGCTTTATGCCGCCATTGATCATCAATGAGGATGAAATCGAAGTTGCGACAGAGCGTTTCAAAGGCGCGTTGGACGATGCTTCGGCAGTTGTTCGAGCGAAGATTTAAAATGTTTCGTTTGGGTTAGCGCCCATTCGGATCTTGTGCCGCCCCCGATCTCCCGACGGGGCGGCGCACCCTATTTCAGAACACCGGTCTCGCTGAGGAGAACACGAATGACAAAACTTCTAGAACCGAAACTGCCCGAGGCCGGGCTTGCCGGAAGCTACATCAATGGTGCATGGCACTGGCCTGAAAGTGGCGCCAGGCTGACAATTGAAAACCCGTCCCGCCGCGCTCCAATCTGCGAGGTCGGTCGCGGCACGTCAACCGAGGTGAATATGGCGGTTGATGCCGCACGTGCCGCGCTTCCCGCGTGGCGCTCCTTGCCTGCGAGCGAGCGGGGCAAGCTTTTGGCGGAACTCGGGCGTCGGCTTGAGGAGAATGCAGAGGAAGTTGCACGGGTGCTTGCAGCCGAGAGCGGCAACGCGATCAAAACACAGTCACGTGGCGAGGCGTTGGGCGCCGCTGGCGTTTTGAAGTACTACGGCGGTGTTGCGGTCGAACAAAAGGGTGAAACGCTCCCACTTGGCCCAGGATTGTTGAGTTTTTCCACACGCGAACCTCACGGCGTTGTCGGGTCAATTATTCCATGGAACTCTCCGCTTCAGCTCGGCGCGGTTAAGATTTCGATGGCGTTGGCCACGGGGAATTGCCTCGTACTGAAGCCAGCAGAAGACGCGCCTCTGGCCATTTTGAAGCTCGCTGAATTGGCCGATGGCCTGTTTCCCGCAGGTGTCTTCAATGTGGTCACTGGTGTTGGTGAAGAAGCAGGTGCTGCACTGGTTGCACACCCGGGTGTCGACAAAGTGTCGTTCACTGGTTCGTCCGAAGTGGGCAAGCTGATTGGTAAGGTCACCTCTGATCGCATTGCAAATCTGACGCTGGAGCTTGGCGGTAAGTCCCCAACGATCGTTTTCCCGGATGCCATTTCTGACGGACGTCTGGACACTACGGCTCAACAGGTCGCAAATGCCATGCGCTTTATGCGCCAAGGGCAAAGCTGCACTGCGGGATCACGGCTGTTTGTGCATCGTGACATTTGGGACGAGCTAATGCCTAAGGTGGCCGAGAAATCGGCAGCTTTGAATGTCGGCGATGCGCTTGATCCAGATGTGGATATGGGTGCGGTAGTCAACGCGGAACGCTATGGCGAAATCCGCGCATTTGTGGCCGAAGCTGAAGCCGAGGGCGCCACGTTTCTGATCGGGGAAACCCCGGATGAAGATCCCACCGGATTTTGCCCAAACCCAACCATCCTCACGGGTGTCGACAACACATGGCGTATTTCTCGCGAAGAGGTTTTCGGCCCGGTTATGGTCGCTATTCCGTTTGAGTCCGAAGACGAGGTCATCGAAATGGCCAATGACACACATTACGGTCTCGCGGCTTTCCTGTTCACCCACGACGTAAGCCGCATCACCCGTATGACACGCGCAATTGATGCCGGCTGGATCCAAGTGAACCAAGGCGGCGGTCAGATTCCCGGTATGTCCTATGGTGGTACAAAACAGTCCGGCATGGGCAGCGAATACTCGATCGAAGGCGCGCTGGAGGCCTATACATACCGCAAATGTGTCACGATCAACATCGAGGCGGGTGAATGAGCGAAGATCAGTTTGGAAACCCGATTGATCCGAGCGTTGGCTACGCGCGTGGCGCTTTGCTGGCGGGATCTGCAGACGAAGTGCGCAGACTGGCACAAGGCGGGCGCGTGGCAGCGGATTTTGTTGCACGAGAAGGGATTGATAAGATTGCGGTTTGCACTGGCAACCTGCGATTCTACCCGGTCGACGCTTCGGATTTGCCTGAGTTGTGCGAAGAATGGGTTGGACCAGGTCTTTATGGCGAGGAACTGCGTCAGGCGGCAATTGCCCACATGGGTGGCGATGGCGACGAGGCGGCAGCAGTCGTAAACCGAACAAGTGCTGGTATTGTCGCCGCCGTGCTTGCTCATTCAGCCAACCGACCGGTTCTCTCGTTGGTGCCTGCGGGTGACCGCAGCCACGCGTCGGTGGCACGTGGTGCAAAGCTGGCAGGCGTTCCCGTGATCGAGGCATACGACCTGCCCGAAATGAAACGGCTGCTTGCGGCGCATGTTCCCTCGCTGGTGGTTATTACAACAGTCACCTCTGAACTGGCGATGCTGGATGACGCGCTCACCGCCGCTGCCGTTCGCACGGCCAAGCGCGCCGGGTGCGTTGTCTTTTTGGATGAGGCGTATGGTGCAAGGTTCCGGCCTGTGTTGCATGGTGGGGCACCATCATTGTCCTTTGGCGCTGATCTGGTGATTACTAACGCTGACAAGGCTGGCTTGTCTGGACCGCGCGCCGGTGTTCTGTGTGGTGATCCTGCGGCCTTGGTGCCAGTTCAGGCAAAGGCGAGCGAATTGGGCATGGAGGCGCGTGCGCCAATCGCTGTTGGCGCAATGCGGTCGCTGCAAGGATTTGCTCCTAAACTGCTCACCCAGGAAGCACAGGATGGTCAAGATCTGGCTGCCGCGCTCGAAGAAGCCTTAGGGAATAGCCGCATAAAACGGTCTGCGCTTGGTCCAAAGATTGACGAACAAGACGCGATGCAAATCGTTTTGGAGATGGCCAAGGTTTCAGAGACTGCGCGCGTTCCAGCCGAAGTTACTGCGGCTGTCGGAATGCTGATATTGCGCGACAAGGGCATCGTTACCGTAAATACCCACGGCCAGCCCGGTGGCAGGGTATCAATTCGTCTCAAGCCAACGTCGGGTGCGGTCGCCCGCGCTGGTGGCGCCACCGCTGTGGCGTGCTGCCTTGTTGCGGCGTTTGACGAAGTTGCGAACCATCTGGATGATGATCACTGGTTTTCAGCCACGCTGTTTGGAGAACGATGAATGGTGGATACAAAACTCATCAGACGGCTCGACAATCGACTGGATCAACTGGTGAACATCGACATTGGGGAACGCGGCGTCGAAAATCTGTTTGAGGCTGCACGCGCTTTGCAAGGTGAATCCTTGGTCGGTGCAGCGGCAGATGCGCTTATGTCTGTGCCTGAGGGCGGAACGGTGGTGATGACCACGGGTTCCGTCTCGCGGGCATGGATCACGGCGGACCTGGGGGAAAACGATGGCCCATCTGGTGCTGCTGCGATTGCGCGGGCTCTGGTTCTAGCGCGAAACGTAACGTGCGTGATGTTGTGCGAAGAGACGCTGTTGCCAGCAATCCGTAACACGTGCCAGGCTGGCGGCTTGTTTCCTGTGACGTTGGAACAGGCGGCGATTGCGCGGTCCGACAAAAGCCTAGCGACAATTGTCATGCTGCCCTATGCGACCGAAGACGAAGCGGGCGCCGCGCAGGCAGACGCGATGTTGGATGATTTGCAGCCTGACCTGCTCTTTTCGACAGAGCGTGTTGGGCGAAATGAACACGGCGTTTATCACTCGATGCGCGGGATTGACTATGGCATGGGACGTGCTCGTGTCGATTTCCTGTTCGACAAGGCGTTGGAACGTGGCATCCCGGTAGTCGCGGTTGGTGATGGTGGAAACGAAATCGGCATGGGCAAAGTGGCAGATCATGTAAAGGCGCACGTGCCTTATGGCGATGTTTGCCAATGCGGCTGTGGCGGAGGGATCGGCGCCGTCACGTCTTGCGATTTTCTTGTTACAGCGGCTTGCTCAAATTGGGGCTGTACCGCAATCGCTGCGGCAATGGTCGCCCGGGCAGGCGACGTGCGTTTGCTTCACACTCCAGACCGAGAGGCGCTATTGCTTGATACAATGGTTGCCAACGGTCTGATCAATTCGACCCACGGAATCGTCGATGACAGTGTCGATGGCTTTCCCAGAAACAGTCATATTGCTATGGCAGAGCTCTGCCGCACCATCGTGAGCCGCGCGCTCTGATATCTACAGGAAAATAGAATGATCCAAGACAACCCCACCCTCATCTCCGCGATCCGCGAACGCTTCGCCCATGTTGACGCTTGCCCATTCCAAGGAGAGCGCATTTTCTTTGAAAACGCAGGTGGTGCGCTGACGCTGAAACAGGTTGCCGAAACGTCTTCGTTTTATGCTGCCATCCCCGACAATCCGGGCCGTATCAACCCGGCCGGTCAGGGTACACAAGACGTGATTAACAAGGCCAAGTCTGACTTGGCGGTCTTCATGAATGCGACGTCTGGTCAGTTCTTTGCAGGTGAAAGTGGTACGGAACTACTGTTCCGCCTGATCCGAACCGCGTGCGTTGCGGTTGAAAAAGGCACCAAAGTCATTGGGTCGTCGATTGAACACCCGGCCACTCGCAGCGCAGCACGGCGCTGGGCAGAGATTGCAGGGCTGGAGTATGTGAATGTCCAACATAATGACGCCGCAGGCCTTGTCACGGCTGAAGATTATGCTGCGCTTATGACACCAGATGTGTCCGTGGCGACAATTTTGCATGCGTCGCCCGTGACGGGAATGGGCATGGATGTGGCCGCAATTTCCAAGGCTATCCGTGCTGTTTCACCGGATTGCCTGATCATTGTCGACGGTATCCAGCACGCGGCCCACGGTCAGCTAGATCTCGAGGCCTACAATGTCGACGGCTATGCGGTTTCTCCGTACAAAGTTTTCTCACGTCACGGCTATGGTCTTGCCTGGATCTCCGACAAGCTGAGTGCGATGCCGCATGATATGCTGATCAACGCCCCAGCGACTGGATGGGAATTTGGTACGCGCGACACTGGCTCATATGCGACCATGTCTGATGTCATCTCATATTTTGACTGGCTTGGCGGCGAAGTGGCGGCTGATGAAACAGACCGCCGCGCCCGGATCGAGGCAGCTGGCCGAGCCATCCACGCATATGAGACGAGGCTGACTCAAACGGCGATCAATGGCACAGGTAATTTGCCCGGTTTGCGCGACATGGAGCGTGTTCAGATCATCGCCGGTGAGGACAACCCTGCACGCGAGGGACTAGTGTCGATTGCAGTTGACGGGATTGCGTCTGAGAAAGTTGTGGAATTGCTCAATCAACAGGGCATTCGCACACATACACGCAAAGCAGATCACTACAGCGGTAACGTTCTTGATCCTCTGGGGCTGCCCGATTGCATTCGGATTTCTTTTTGCCACTACAACACAGAGGCAGAGGTTGCTGAAATGCTTGGTGTGCTCAAAAAGTTGGTCGAAGAAGCTGCCTAATTTCACTCTCTGTGGACGGCAACTCGTTTGCCGTCCACAGAAACACCTCCGGAACGCAGGCACCTATCCACGTCAACGTTCCTTGGATAGCAAGCGCCTCTTTTCCGCCATTGCTTCACGCTGTTGTTGTTCTATCCCCGTGCGGAACGATTTTTCGACAAACGAAATGTGATCAAGCGCTGCGTTTTCGGCTCGTGTCGGATCCCCTTCAATTACCGCGTTGCCGAGTTCCAAGTGCTGATCCAGCAATTTGCGTCCCGTACCATCAATGGTTTTGAGAAAATCTCGATTGTAAAAGACCCCTTGCCGCGTAAGTTCAAAAATTGACGCCATCATGTGGATGAGGGTAGCATTCTGGCTGGCGTCAACGATGGCGGTATGCAATTGGAAATCGGCTTCTCTGGAAGCACCTGGATCGTTTTCCTTCCAAGCGCGTTCATTCTCGACAAGGATCTCGGCAATTCGAGCCTTGTCTGATTTTGTTGCCCGTTCCGCGGCCAAGCGCGCGGCAAACCCTTCTTGTTCTCGACGGTATTCCAGATAATCAAAAAAGGCTGGCTCGTGGCGTCCATAGAGGGACAGCAATGCAGGAAGCATGGCCTGACCTGTCAGTGGCGCTACGAAAGTCCCTTCTCCGTGTCGGGTTTTGACAAGGCCGCGCTCTTCCAGGGCCTGCAAAGCTTCGCGAAGCTTCGGTCGGGATACTCCAAGGCTTTCCGCAAGGTCCCGCTCCGATGGTAGCTTACGGCCCTGCTTCAGGATTCCCGCAGCAATAAGCTCCTCGATTTGAGCAACTACGGCGTCGGCCAATGATTCGTGGCCGACGGGTTCGAAAAGTGACGCGGGCGTCAGTGAACTGGTTTTCGGCATAGAGAAGCCTCCGCTGTGTGGTAAATAAATATAACCTCCAATTCGCAAAGCGCAACCCTGAGATTTCGCGCTGTTCCATGCAAATTAACCGTTAAAACTGAATACCTTAACATCTTTCTTTTGTCGTAATTGGGCGGTTGACTAATTTCACAATCGGGACTTGGTCTTGCGAGTATTGCGCAATCAGATCGGACAAGTGGTAAATTAAGTTGTTGACTGAATAAGCTGGTCAATATTATTTACCATCGCCAAGGTGCCGGGTCGTCCGCACCAATTCAAGGAACGGGTGTTCCGAATTACTTTGGAGGAGATCTCATGAAAAAGACCCTGACGAGCCTTGCCGTTGCAGCCAGCCTGATCGCTGCACCAGCTTTGGCCGCTGACAAACTATTGCTGAAAACACCAATTGCCTTCTCGACCGCGTTGCCGGGTCTGGGTTCGCCAATCCCACGCGTTGCAGA
Source organism: Shimia abyssi (assembly GCF_003014475.1). Lineage (GTDB taxonomy): Bacteria > Pseudomonadota > Alphaproteobacteria > Rhodobacterales > Rhodobacteraceae > Shimia > Shimia abyssi. The sequence continues at coordinate 30,469 of NZ_PYGJ01000024.1, forward strand.
GCAGGTCGAATTGATGTCGGGCGGTACGCTCAGAATGAAAATCTATGAGCCGGGAAAACTTGTCGCCCCGTTCGAAATCCTTGATGCGGTGTCGACTGGCAAGATCAATTCCGGATACACGACTGCCGGCTATTGGGCAGGCAAGATCCCAGCAGCGCCGCTGTTCTCGGCTGTCCCATTTGGGCCTGAGGCCGGCGAATACATGGCATGGCTCTATTACGGCAACGGTATGACGCTGTACCAAGAGATGTATGACCAGGCAGGTTACAACGTCAAAGTCATTCCTTGCGCCGTCATCGCGCCGGAAACGTCGGGCTGGTTCGCCAAAGAGATCAACTCTCCCGAGGATCTGAACGGCCTGAAAATGCGCTTCTTTGGTCTTGGTGGGAAAGTCATGCAAAAGCTCGGAGTTGCTACTTCGTTGCTGCCAGGTGGTGAAATCTTCCCAGCCTTGGAAAAGGGCGCGATTGACGCGACCGAATTCTCGATGCCCGCTATTGATGCGCGCTTGGGTTTCCACAAGCTGGTCAAGTTTAATTACTTTCCGGGCTGGCACCAGCAAGCGACCGTCTTTGAATTGATGGTCAACAAAGATGTCTGGAACGAGGCCTCTGATCAGCACAAGGCGATCATTGAAAACGCGTGCAAAGCTTCGATGGCGGATTCCTTTGCCGAAGGCGAAGCGATCCAGCACGCCGCATTGATCGACAACGTCGAAAACAACGGCGTCATGATCAAAGACTGGTCACCAGAAATGCTCGACACGTTCCGCACCACTTGGGAATCGGTTGCCGCAGAAGAAGCCGCCAATGACGCGTTCTTTGCCAAGGTTCTTGGCGACATGAACGAATTCCGTGAAGGCTACGAGCTTTGGAAGAGCCACGCGTTCCTCCCACGCAAATAAGCGCTCTCCCTTCGGGGCGGCATATTTCGCCGCCCCGTATATCCCATGATTTTCGTTATTGAACTGACTGACCGCCCCTGAGGCCGCTGTTGTCTGTGGCCCGGGCATTTGAGGAGGAATTCTGATGGCCGACAATAAGCTGAACGACCCGGTCGAGGTGTATGAAGGGTTGCTAGAGCACCCAGACGCAGATCGCCAAAAACTCGCCGTTGTCATCGACAGTGGCGTCAAGGCTGTGGGCCATGTGGTGATGTGGGCCAATATCTTGCTGGTCGCTGCGATCTTTAGCCAAGTCGCCCTACGCTATCTGTTTAGTCAGAATTACCCAAAGCTAGACGAGATTCAGTGGCACTTTTACGGCATTGTTACCATGATCGGCATTTCCTATGCCTTGGTCACCGACAGCCACGTGCGCGTAGACGTTTTGCACATGCAGCTTTCCCGGCGGACCCAGCGCATTATTGAGGTTTGCGGGATCCTGACATTGCTGGTGCCCTTCATCTACTTGATGATCGACCAAGGGTACGATTACTTTTACGAGAGCCTTCGAGTGAACGAACGCTCCGACAGCCCCACTGGATTGCCCGGTCGCTGGGCTTTTAAATCCGTCATCCCGATCAGCTTTGTTCTTTTGGCTTTGGCCGCATTGGCCCGGTTGATACACGATCTCCACGCGCTGTTCACTGGCCCGGATTCCGAGCGCACAGGCGCGGGATTGCGGCGTGTATTTCTCGTGCTTGCTGTCTTTGCGGCAATCTGCTTTGGCCTGACATTCCTGGTTGAAACGACCGAGGAAAAGCTGGTCGTCGCCATGTTCCTGACTTTCATTGCCCTACTGTTTACTGGCTATCCAGTGGCATGGGTTTTGGCTGGTGTTGGCGTCGCTTACTGCGGGTTGGCTTACCTTTTTGACAACGATCTGATGCTGTGGACAGGATTAGAAAGCACCTTTACTGGACTCGACTATCTAACGCTGGGCGCGGTTGTGAACCGGGTTTACGCAACAATGTCGAACGCAGTTCTCGTTGCGCTGCCGATGTTCATTTTCATGGGCCTTATGCTGGATGAAAGCGGAGTAGCAGAGCGTCTTATGACCTCCATGCAACGCCTGTTCGGCACCGTACGTGGTGGACTTGCGATCACTGTGACACTCATCGGCATTATTCTGGCCGCTTCGACGGGTATCATCGGTGCCTCTGTGGTTCTGCTGGGTGTTCTGTCGCTGCCCTCTATGATGCAGCAGAAATACTCACCAAGCCTTGCGGCGGGTGTTGTTTCGGCAAGCGGCACACTTGGCATTCTGATCCCTCCGTCAATTATGCTCGTGATCATGGCGGATCAGATGGCGCTTTCGGTCGGTGATCTTTTTATGGCCGCCGTGTTTCCGGGCGTGATTATTGGTGGTCTTTACCTGACCTACATTTTCATTATCGCTTTGGTTAAGCGCGATGCCGCCCCGGTGCCCGAAGGGGCCAAACGTCCCGACTGGGCCGCCGTTAAGGATGTGCTGATTGCGGTCATTCCAACGCTCGCTCTGATCCTTGCTGTGCTTGGCTCAATCTTTGCGGGCTTAACCACGCCGACCGAAGCCTCGGGTATTGGCGCGCTGGGTGCTACGGTGCTGGCGCTTGGGTATCGCAAACTGACAATTGCAAAATTGGTCAACGTGCTTAAGGCCACGTTCAACACCACCGCTTACATCTTTGCCATCTTCCTTGGCGCGACCGTCTTCTCTTATGTACTGCGTGAACTGGGCGGTGACGAGCTGATCGAACATGTTGTTCTGTCAACTGGTCTTGGGGCAAATGGAACGGTAATTTTCATCCTGTTCATTGTCTTCCTGTTGGGCTTTGTTCTGGACTGGATCGAGATTACGTTAATCGTGCTGCCGCTGATGCGCCCAATCATCAACAGCCTTGGTATTGATATTCCGGGCTTTGGTGTGGTCGACGAACCCGCGCTGATCTGGTTCGTGATCCTTGTCGCCGTGACTTTGCAAACCAGCTTCCTCACCCCACCCGTTGGCTTTGCCTTGTTCTACCTCAAAGGTGTCTGCCCCCCCGAAATCAGCTTGATGCACATTTATCGCGGCATCATCCCCTTCGTGCTCTTGCAGCTTACGGGACTTGCGCTGGTCTTCCTGTGGCCGACACTGGCGACATGGCTTCCCTCGGTCGCATACTAAGGAGGGACATCAATATGGCACTGCGTCACTGTCACAACTTCCATGACTTCCGGCTTCTGGCCAAACGTCGCCTGCCGGGCCCCATCTTCAACTACATTGATGGTGGGGCCGACGACGAAGTCACGTATCGCAAGAATTCGGCGGCTTTTGATAAGTGTGATCTTTTGCCGTCGGTTCTGACGGGTGTGTCCGACGTGGACATGTCCGTGACGGTGATGGGGCAAAGGTTGGATATGCCGATTTATTGCTCTCCCACTGCGTTGCAACGTTTGTTTCACCACCAAGGGGAACGCGCCGTCGCAGCCGCAGCAGAGAAATATGGTACGCTGTTTGGCGTATCGTCCCTTGGCACCGTGTCGCTAGAGGAATTGCGCAAAAAGCATAAATCCCCCCAAGTCTACCAGTTTTACTTTCACAAAGATCGCGGGTTGAACGCCGCAATGATGCAGCGCGCCAAAGAGGCCGGTGTCGAAGTGATGATGCTGACAGTTGACAGCATCACAGGTGGTAATCGCGAGCGTGATCTGCGCACTGGGTTTTCGATCCCATTTCGTCTGACTTTGGGCGGCATGATCCAGTTCGCGATCAAGCCGATGTGGGGTATCAACTATGTGACCCACGAAAAATTTCACCTGCCGCAACTGGAAGATCATGTCGACATGGGCGGCGGTGCAAGCTCGATTGGCGGCTATTTTTCCGAGATGCTCGACCCGTCGATGAACTGGGATGATGTGGCCCAGATGGTGCGAGACTGGGATGGTCAATTTTGTCTCAAAGGGATTATGACCGCCGAAGATGCAAAACGTGCGGCCGAAATCGGCTGCACTGGCATTGTGCTGTCAAACCATGGCGGTCGTCAGCTGGATGGGTCACGAACCCCCTTTGATCAGCTGGCCGAGATCATGGACGCGGTTGGCGACCGTATTGATGTTATGATGGATAGCGGAATACAGCGTGGAACTCATGTGCTTAAGGCATTGTCGCTTGGGGCCAAAGCCGTCGGGATCGGGCGGGGCTACCTCTATGCGTTGGCCGCCGCTGGTCAGCCCGGAGTAGAGCGGGCGCTGGGGCTCATGAAGGCAGAGATCGAGCGCGATATGAAATTGATGGGCGCGACTAGCATCGACCAGCTGTCTCGTGAAAATCTGCGCAGTACACCGATCGGTGCCGCAATGAACAGCCAGAGGGCCGCAACATGACGAATGGTGAACTGTTAGAAAAATTCCGTACAATTGTCGGTAATCGCCACGTTCTGACAGGAATGCGTGCCACGGAACGGTTTCGGCGGGGCTTTCGCTCTGGCGAAGGCGAAGCGCTGTGTGTGCTGCGCCCAGGTACACTTTTGGAACAGTGGAAGGTGTTACAGGCGTGTGTTGCGGCCGACAAAATTGTCATCATGCAGGCTGCAAACACGGGTTTGACCGAAGGGTCAACACCCAGCGGATCATACGACCGCGATGTTGTTCTGATCAATACGCGCCGCATGGACAAGCTGGCCCTCTTGCAAGACGGAAAACAAGTGATCAGCTTTCCAGGGGCGACCTTGTTTGCGCTGGAAAAGCTGTTGGCGCCATTGGGGCGAGAACCGCATTCCGTCATCGGATCCTCCTGTATCGGTGCATCAATCATCGGTGGTGTCTGTAATAACTCCGGTGGTTCTTTGGTCGAGCGTGGCCCTGCCTATACCGAACTTTCGCTTTACGCTCAGATTACCGACGAAGGGCGGCTGGAGCTGGTGAACCATTTGGGAATGGATCTGGGGAATACTCCAGAGGACATTCTGACAACGCTGGAAAACGGCTCTTTTGACCCACATCCAACACCGACAAACAAGCGCGCCTCTGCTAGTGACTATGTTCAGATCGTGCGCGATGTGAATGCCCAAACACCCGCACGTTTCAACGCGGATAAATCCAAACTGTTTGAATCTGCCGGGTCTGCGGGAAAGCTTGCAGTCTTTGCTGTCCGGCTTGACACGTTCAAGAAAAACGAGGCCGAAAAGATATTCTATATCGGCGCAAACGATCCCGGCGATTTTGCCGATTTACGTCGCGAAATCCTCGAAAACTTCGGCTCCCTGCCGGTGTCCGCTGAATACGTCCATCGTGATGTGTTCAACATTACCGAGACATACGGCAAGGACACGGTTGTCATGATCGACAAACTGGGCACTGCCAGGTTGCCAACATTCTTCGCAATGAAAGGCGCTGTCGACGCGCGGTTGCGCAAAATCCCCCTGATGAGCAATTTCACCGATCGTCTTATGCAAGTCGTGTCGCGCCTGTGGCCGCGTGTGCTGCCGCTGCGGATGACGTCTTATCGCGATCAATACGAGCACCATTTGATCCTGAAAATGAAGAACGAAGGCATTAAGGAAGCCGCGGATTCGCTGCCCACGTTCTTTTCTGATCGTGATGGTGATTTCTTTGAGTGCAGCGCGCGCGAGGCCAAAATCGCCGGCCTGCATAGGTTTGCGGCGGCTGGTGCCGCAGTGCGTTACATGGCGATCCATGGCTCCGAAGTTGAAGACATCATCGCCTTGGACGTGGCCTTGCGGCGCAATGATAATGACTGGTTGGAAAAGCTGCCCAAAGAGATTGACGACCAAATTGTGCACAAACTCTACTATGGGCACTTTATGTGTCACGTCATGCATCAGGACTATGTGGTCAAAAAAGGTGCCGATCCCAAGGCGCTGAAGGCGGCCATGTTAAAGCTCTTCGACGAAAGAGGTGCGGAATACCCCGCAGAACACAACGTCGGGCATCTTTACAAGGCAAAGCCAGATCTAGCCGCGCATTACAAATGCTGTGATCCGACCAACTCTTTTAATCCGGGCATTGGAAAGATGTCCAAGGCTCGGAGCTATGCAGAAGACGACGCGCATTCCCCGGCTGTTCTGTCTGGCCTCACTGACGGCTAGCCGGCGATGGGCCGGTGCCAAGGACAAAATCGGGTGTCGTGGACTGTTCCAGAACAAATAGGGCGTTTGGAATGTCATTTGCCAGTGCCCGATCACGGGATTCATTTAATGTAAATCCATGTTTCAGCCATCTGTCGATTAACCGCGTTTCCAGCTCCTGCTGGGAAACATCAAGGAGAACCGTCAAATTGAAAGCTTCCCTCAGTTGGTTCCACGGCGATGTTTTTAGAAGTAGGTAGTTCCCTTCAACCAACACGACGGATGTGTCACTCGTGATGAGGCCAGTATCTGGCACAGTAGCGTCAAGGGTTCTGTCAAATGTGGGAAATCGCAATGCCCCACCCTGTCTGGCAAGTTGGATAAGGTCGACAAATCCAACCGCGTCAAACGTTTCGGGGGCACCCTTTCGATGAAGTAGCTTCATTTCTCGGAGCTGTTCGTTATCAAAATGAAAGCCATCCATCGGAAGAACAGCGGATTTCACGTTAAGCTCGGCGGCCAATTCTTTCGCAAGCGTCGTCTTGCCAGAGCCGGGCGGCCCGGCAATGGCAACAATGGTCCGTTTTCTGACATGCGCTAGCCGATTAATTTCGCGGATCAGGTCCTGTTTCGAAATCGCGTCCATTTGCTCTCTCCTAGAAACGCATTCACTTAAAGCTACCGACGCAAGCAAGCTTAGTTAGCAACTACAAGCCATCAAATTCGCAAAACTGACTTCTGATAATACTGTTCGATGTGTGTGCAATTACACGTCGCACACACAGAAAAATGGATTACTCAGCGAGGTACGCGTCGATGGCCGCAATAATTCCGTCGTTCCAGATTTTTCGTAACCAGTGATCAAACCGTTCCGAAAACTCTGAATTAGAACCGATGTCACCGTAGTACTGGCTTTGGGAAATCCATGCCTCAGGACGTGTTTTCGCTTCAATCGCGATTCTTCGCAGATCGTCCCAAAAAGGATCATTTGCTTCAATGACGCTTCCATCTTCACGGGTACCTTCGCACATACGCGCCCAGCAAGCTTCTACAAGCGCGAGACCCGACATTGATGCTCCGCCTTCTCGTAAAGCAGATTGGATGCTGGGTACGATAAAGCCCGGATGGCGGGAAGAGCCATCAAATGCAACGCGACGTGTTGTGTCTATGATCTCGGGATTTGAAAATCGGCGTTCCACAAGATCGACATAGGCCTGTGCAGGCATCCCCGGCGCTGGAAGGACAAGCGGTGCGATTTCATCGCGGGCCACTTTGGAAAAGAACGCTCCAATCTGAGGGTGGGCCATGCAGTCCGCGATTGTTGGGACGGACAGCACTTCGCCCACGTTTGCGATTATCTGATGCCCTCCGTTTAGAACGCGGATTTTCATGGCCTCAAATCTGTGAACTTGCTCAGAAAAGATGGCACCGGCCTTGTCCCAGCTTGGACGACCAGCGCAAAAATCATCCTCAATAACCCATTGGCGAAAATTTTCATGAGTTACAGGTACGGCATCCGCGATCCCGAAATCCTGGACCAAGGCCAATTCATTTGGGCCTGTCGCGGGCACAATGCAATCAACCATTGAATTGGGAAAACTACACTCGGATTCGATCCAGTCGGCCAATCCGGGGTCTGACATTCGAGCAAGCGAAACAACGGTCTGCTTCAGGATGTTACCATTGCCCTGCAAATTGTCACAGCTCATTCCAGTAAATGGCCGTTCGCTGTTTTGGCGACGCTTCTTGAGTGCTGCAATCATCGCACCAAATGCCGTGCGGGGTGCGTTTGGGTTCTGCGCGTCATGCACGATGTCCGGATGAGAAGCGTCAAATCCTTTGGTTGCCGGGTCAATATAATACCCGCCTTCAGTTACAGTCAGGGCAACAATGCGAATGTCCGGCTTGGCCATTCTGTCGATTAGCGCCCAATTCGCGTCTTCGACCGGTACAAAATCGATCATTGCTCCAACGACTTCGGCTGACCGACCCTGCGGGTCGAGTTCAATCAACGTTGTTAAGTAGTCCTGAGCCGCGAGTTTCTGACGCTGTGTCTCATCGAATGCACGAACACCGGCACCAACGATCGCCCAATCATGGTCCAACCCCTGTTCAAACAATCGATGAAGGTACCAAGCCTGATGCGCACGGTGAAAATTTCCAACTCCGATATGCACTATCCCCGCCGACAACGCCTCGCGATCATAGCTAGGGCGAGATGTTTTGGCGGGTAGCGCAGAAAGAGTTTTGTTCGAAAGCTTGATCATTGAGTGTCCCCGCACGTCTATATTCATCACGCCAACCAATTGCCGCCGTCCACACCGAACGTTTGACCCACGATGTAGTCGGCTTCGCTGGAAGCGAGAAAGATGGCCATGCCGGTCAGGTCTGAGGCGTGGCCCATGCGGCCAAACGGAACGGCTTTACCAACCTCTTTTTTCTTTTGTCCGGCTGGTTTGCCTTCGTATTTTGCAAACAACGCGTCCACACCGTCCCAATGTTCGCCATCCACGACGCCCGGCGCGATGGCGTTCACGTTAATGCCATGTTGGATCAGGTTCAGCCCGGCAGATTGCGTCAGGCTAATGATCGCGGCTTTGGAGGCGCAATAGACCGCAACAAGCGGTTCGCCACGACGCCCGGCTTGACTGGCCATATTGACGATCTTGCCTCCCTTTCCGCGCGCAATCATGTGGCGTGCGGCGGCCTGCATCGTGAACAGGGCACCAGAGACGTTGATGGAAAATATGCGATCGTATTCAGCACGCGTTATTTCGACAATCGGCCCAGCTGTGAACAAGGCAGCATTGTTTACAAGGACGTCTATACCGCCAAACTGCTCAACGACGTGGTTCAGCGCGGCATCGATGCTGTCCTGTCGAGATACATCCATCTCGATTGCAATAGCCGTGCCACCGATATCGGCGGCGGCACCTTGTGCGCGTTCGATATCTATATCTGCAATGGCAACCGTCGCGCCTTCAGCGGCATAGGCCTTGGCAAACTCCAGACCTATGCCCCTTGCAGCCCCCGTGATAAGGGCAATTTTTCCGTCCAGTCGCTTCATCCCAGCCGGAGCCCTTGGTCGTCAAAGCGGTGCAAATGAGCTTGGTCCGGCGTCAGGAAGACCTTAGCGCCATAAGACATGGTCAACTCCCCGCTGGCACGTACAGTCAGAGGGTGTTCAAACGCATCGCATTTCACATGGAAGAAAGTGTCCGAGCCAAGGTGCTCCGAAACCCCAACGACGCCTTCCCAGTCTCCGGCGTCCGCCGATATGCCAATATGCTCGGGGCGAATGCCGATGGTTTTTGCGTTGAACTTTTGCGCCTCTGGCCCTTCCAGAAGGTTCATTTTGGGGCTGCCGATGAAGCCAGCGACAAATGTGTTGCGCGGGTTGCGGTACAGCTCCAGCGGGCTGCCAACCTGTTCAATCACACCAGCATGTAGCACCACAATTTTGTCAGCCATTGTCATGGCTTCAACCTGATCATGGGTCACATAGATCATTGTCGTTGTCAGACGTTTGTGAAGTTCCGAAATCTCCAACCGCATCCCAACGCGCAACGCGGCGTCGAGGTTGGACAAAGGTTCGTCAAAAAGGAATGCGGCAGGCTCACGGACAATGGCGCGGCCAATGGCAACGCGCTGACGCTGACCGCCAGACAATTGGCCGGGGCGTCGGTCAAGATAATCCGCGAGGTTCAGAACAGATGCGGCCCCTTCGACGCGACGGTCGATCTCGGCTTGATCCATCTTGGCCATGCGCAGTGGAAAGGCGATGTTTTTGCGTACCGACATATGCGGGTAAAGCGCATATGACTGGAACACCATCGCCAGACCGCGTTTGGCCGGGGGCGTCATGGTTTGATCCGCCCCATCAATCGAGATCATGCCGCTAGAGACATCTTCCAACCCTGCAATTAGGCGCAGCAGGGTGGATTTTCCGCAACCCGAAGGGCCGACGAATACTGTAAACTCTCCGTCTTCGATGGTCAGATCCAAAGGTGGAATGACCTGCACGTCGCCGAAGCTTTTGGTGACTTGGTTCAGTTGAATTTGTCCCATTGGTCCGTTCCTTATTTCACAGCGCCGAAGGTCAGGCCGCTGACAAGTTGTTTCTGGCTGAACCAGCCAAGGATGAGGATTGGCGCGATAGCCATGGTCGAGGCCGCGCTGAGTTTTGCATAAAACAGGCCCTCTGGGCTGGAGTAGCTGGCAATGAATGCCGTGAGGGGGGCCGCCTTGGCCGCCGTCAGGTTGAGCGTCCAGAAGGCTTCGTTCCAGGCAAGGATCACGTTCAAAAGTAGTGTGGACGCGATGCCGGGGATTGCCATTGGAGTGAGGACATAAAGCACCTCATCCTTAAGTGTCGCCCCGTCCATCCGAGCCGCTTCAAGGATTTCACCAGGGATCTCCTTGAAGTAGGTGTAGAGCATCCAGACGATGATCGGCAGGTTGATCAGCATCAGAACGATTACCAGACCCAGCTTTGTGTCGAGCAGACCCAGCTGAATGAACAGCAAGTAGATCGGATACAGCACACCCACCGCTGGCAGCATTTTGGTGCTGAGCATCCACATCAGGATGTCCTTGGTCCGCTTGGATGGCACAAAGGCCATCGACCAGGCAGCGGGCACCGCGATGATAATGCCCAGAACGGTCGAGCCGCCTGCAATAATGATCGAATTCCACAGGAACCGGGCATAGTTTGAGCGTTCCATCACAACCGAGTAGTTCTCAAGCGTCCAGTCAAAGCCCAAAAAGATGGGCGGATCTGCAATCGCCTGTGCTTCGGTTTTGAAGCTGGTCAGGATGGTCCAGAGGATCGGGAAGAAGATCAGCAGCCCAATGCCCCATGCGGCGGCGGTGTTGATGATCTTGCGTTGTTGCGTAACTGCACGTGCCATGATGTTCTCCTCACGCGTCCAGGTTCTTGCCGACGATGCGCATCAGGAAGATGGCAACGATATTTGCGAGAATGATTGCGTAGACACCGCCAGCAGAGCCTAGGCCGATGTTCTGGCTTTCCAGCACACGCTGGAAGATCAGGTAGCTGAGCGTCTTGGTTCCAAAGGCACCGCCTGTTGTTACAAAGATCTCTGCAAAGATGGCCAGCAAAAAGATCGTCTGGATCAGGATCACAACAGTGATCGCGCGCCCCAGATGCGGCAGAACGATGAACCCGAACCGTTTGATTGGTGGGGCGCCGTCCATTTCGGCGGCTTCAAGTTGTTCGCTGTCCAGCGACTGGATCGCGGTCAGAAGGATCAGGGTCGCAAATGGCAGCCATTGCCAGGATACGATCATGACAATCGACGGCAGCGATGCTTGGCTAAGCCATTCCACCGGGGTGGCGCCGAAGAATTTCCAAAGATGCGCTAACAGGCCATAGTTTGGGTCCATGAACATGTTCTTCCAAACCAATGCCGAGACTGTCGGCATAACAAAGAAGGGCGCGATAACGAGAATGCGCACAATGCCCTGGCCCCACATGGGCTGGTTCAGCAGGATCGCCAATAGCACTCCCAGCGACACGGTAATGGCCAGAACGCCACCAACGATAATCAGCGTCGTCTGAATAGACGGCCAAAAGGCGCTGGAACTTACAAAGCGAACATAGTTGTCAAACCCTACCCAACCGAGATCACCACCGCGCAGTGGCAGGTATTTCTTGAAGGAAAAGTAGAGCGTCATTGTCAGGGGGATGAGCATCCATCCCAGGAGCAGGATAACCGCGGGGGCCATCATCACTCGGGCGGCGGATCGTGAATGCTGGGTCGCCATTGGCACGCCTCCTTTGTTGACGGACGGTGCCGTCTTGTTGCGTCGGTTCGAATGTACAGGACAGGGGGGGGTGTGTGCAGGGGGGCGGGCGCACCGCCCCCCTGACTAGGTCAAAGCCTTAGCGGTAGCCAGCGGCTTCCATTGCTTCGTTTGTAATTGCCTGAGCCTTGGCAAGCGCCTCTTCGACGGTCTGCTGACCGGCATAGGCTGCCGAGAATTCCTGGCTCACTTCGGTAGCGATACCCGCGAATTCTGGAATAGCGGCAAACTGAACACCAACGTAAGGCGAAGGCTCCACGGTCGAGTCGTTCGGATCAGCTGACAGGATCGAGTCCAGTGTCATCTTAGCAAACGGTACAGCCTGATAGTTCTCGTTCTCGTACAGCGAAGTACGGGCGCCCGGAGGCACGTTGGCCCAGCCCTCATTCGCAGCAACCAACTCGATATAGGACTTGGAAGTCGCCCACTCGATGAATTGCACTGCAGCATCCTGTTTCTGAGTACCGGCTGGAATTGCCAGTGCCCAAGCCCAGAGCCAGTTCGAACGCTTACCCAGCCCGGTATCGGGTGCCAGAGCAAAGCCGACACTGTCAGCAACAGTCGAGTCGTTGGGGTTGGTCACAAAGGATGCCGCCACGGTGGCGTCAATCCACATGCCGCATTTGCCTTGCTGGAACAGAGACAGGTTTTCGTTAAAGCCGTTGGTGGCGTAACCGGCAGGGCCGCTTTCGTCCATCATACCCTTGTAGAAGTTCAAGGTGTTGGCCCAAGCTTCGGTGTCGAACTGAGCGTTCCAGTCCATGTCGAACCAACGTGCACCAAACGAGTTGGACATCGCGGTGATGAACGCGCCGCCTTCACCCCAGCCGGCCTTGCCGCGCAGGCAGATACCATTGATCTCGGCATCGCGGTCGGTCATTGCAGCCGCAGCTTCGCGGATGAACTGCCATGTTGGCGCGTCTGGCATTTCCATACCAGCCTTTGCCATAAGGTCAGAGCGGTACATGATCATTGAGCTTTCGCCATAGAAGGGCGCCGCATAGAGCGTGCCTTCGTGGCTCAAACCACCTGCCATCGCAGGAAGGATGTCGCCAGCGTCATATTCCGCGGATAGGTTGTCCAGTGGAACCAGCCAGCCGTTTGCGCCCCAAATTGGGGTTTCGTACATGCCAATGGTCATGATGTCGAAAGCACCACCCTTGGTGGTGATGTCGGTGGTGACACGCTGACGCAGAACGTTCTCTTCCAACGTCACCCACTCAACTTCATGGCCTGTTTTGGCCGTGAAGTCATCTGTGTAACCCTGCATGCGGATCATGTCGCCGTTGTTGACGGTCGCGATGGTAATGGTTTCAGCGGACAATGCGCCAGCCGTGATAAGCGACATTGCGGTTGCCGCACCAAGTGCGTTTCTAAAATACATACGAGTCCTCCCCTCGATTTAAGTTTTGCCCGACCAACCTACGCAACAGGCTTGCGTCACGTCAATCTAAAAGTTTACTCGCGTAAAAATTTAAAAAAATTTATGTTTGAAAATAGCGTGTTACGCAGATGCCCGCATGATCAATTCTCCATCAAAAAGCATGGATTCGCGATTAGAGGCACGTGTGCCCGAATCGATAAACGCCATAATTGTCTCAACGCTACGTGCCGCGATGGCAGAGTAATTGTGAGAAATCGTTGTCAAAGTCGGACAGGTGAACCTCGAAAATGGATGGTTGTCATGCCCCGCGACCCGCAGACTACAATCGTCACCCAAGCCCACACGGATGCCCATTTCGTATGCTGCGGCCAGAAACCCGATGGCCAGACGATCATTTGAGCAAAAAACTGTGCCAGAGGCCAGCTCACGATTGGCGATGGCCCGTTTGCCTTCGCGAAACCCGATCTCTTCAATTTCCCAACCCTCTCCATCCGCCTGCACGACATGTGGAGAGTGTCCCAATTGCTCCATCGTCTCAATGTAAGCAATCCGGCGTTTGTTGGCGTTCGGGTTAGGCGGCGTCCGCATCTCGAAAAAGACCGGTGGCTCGCCGCTGCGCACTAAGTACTGCAACATAACGGCGGTGGCCTGAGCGTTGTTGTGCCCCACGAACGCTTCACCGACCCCTTCGATATTTGCATCGAAATTCACAGTCGGAAAGTCCGCACAAAACGATTCAATTGCGCCCCTGTTGGATGCACGACCTAGTGGCGCCAACAATACGCCAGCAGGTTTTATGGCGCGCAGCGAATTCAGGTTGTCGACCTCAAGGTCCGCGTCGCCATGTGAACTGAGTAAAATGGGAGTGTAGCCGGACGAAATCACCAGAGTCTCAATTCGCCGCGCGATTTCGGCAAAAAACGGATCGGCCAGATAGGGCACCATGATCCCAATGTTCTTGGTCAACTTGCGGTTCTGATTGATCGCAAAGATGTTGGGCTGATAGTCACATCGTTCCAATGCCCGTTCGATTTTTTCGCGGGTAGAACGGCGCACGCTGCTTGGATCATTAAAATACTTGGAAACTGTCGGCCGTGAGATTCCGCTGAATGACGCGAATTCTTCCATATTACGGATGCTGGTTGTGCGCATTGCAACTGGCCCCTCAAAAAGTTTCCCAAACCTTACGCTTTCTTATCGCGCGAAATAAATCAATAGAGTTTTGGCAACGAGCGCAGTTCAAGCATGATCGATTTTAGGGCTTTGGTTCATCGCGCCAGAATGACCAATGCTCCAAGAACTGAATTTTTCCGAGAAGAAGCTGGCAACATTTGTGTGAAACGATACCTTGTTCCAGACAGCAATTTCGAAAGCGTGTACCGGTGCTCAAAAGGTGCGTGTGTTGTTTACACGTGTCAAATATGCTTGAAGCTGTGCGTCGCTGTTGCGAACTGCAAGACGGGCCTCGCTTTCTTTCTTTGCGACAGCAGAGATCGCCCTTAAAGCTTCCAACTTTCCAAACGACTTCTTTACGCTCGCCATCGCAACTTCCTTTTGCGCCAAAATCTGTGCCAATTTCAGGTTTAGGGTGCGCCTGTTTTGCTCTGCCCAAGTGTTCCATGCTTCGTCTGCCCGAACGGCGCGCATGTTCAAATCCGTTTGAAATGACAGGCGCGCCACGGCCGCGTCTTGAGATAAATCGGCCAACAAATCTCTCAATCGCATTTCTTCTTTCAAAATCGGATGTAGTTTTGCTTGGCTTGCCTCAAAAACAGTAAGCGAAATCTCCAGCAGCCCTGCCAAATCATCTTTTTTCATCCAAACGCCTTTGCCTTTTGCCGCATGGCTTCAGCAAATCGAATTGCCGTTGCAACAGGGCGATATAGATCAGGTGGAACTTCGTGACCGATTTCCACGATCGCGTGAAGCGCGCGTGCGGTGGGCGGATCGCTCTTGATTGGCACACCAGCGTCGTGCGCACATTCCCTTATTGATTTCGCAACTTCGTCCACTCCCTTTGCCACACACACCGGTGCCTCGCCAGGAGCACGATTCCATTTGAGCGCGACTGCATAGTGGGTCGGATTGACTATAATCACATCAGCGCTTGGAACATCGCTCAACATTTGATTTGTCGCAATTTCCTGAGCTCTTTGACGGCGCTGTTGCTTGATGTGTGGATCACCTGTCAACGGCGGATTAAAAACCTGCCAGTGTGGCGGAGTAAAAGCCGGCCATTTGGCGTGACGATGGCTTAGGCGTTTTTCTGATGGATTGAGGG
>NZ_PYGJ01000025.1 GCF_003014475.1 Shimia abyssi
TACCGGGCATAGAGTGCCACGCGGGTATTGAGGCTGGTCATTCAGTTGCTCCTTTTTGTAACATCGCGAATAGCTAAGATGTCCTACGGATGAAAGGCGCGCTCCCAAACAAAACCCTCAATCCATCAGAAAAACGCCTAAGCCATCGTCACGCCAAATGGCCGGCTTTTACTCCGCCACACTGGCAGGTTTTTAATCCGCCGTTGACAGCACGAGCAGTTCTGGCGTTGCCTCCAACAGCATTCATGTTGATATTTTCGAGCGTGTTTGGCCGACCTTCGATGGTCAGAATTGTGAGCTGGTTCAGATCGCGGTTTACCGAGAAGGCCTGCCTAATGATCACTTTGCGTTTGATGATGGTGGCGAGCCAGTCCGCAGTGCTTATCGGCCAGTTTTCGAGGCAGCGATGACTTATGAGCCATCGACGGGTGCCATTGAGGTGGTGGCTAATGATCGCGAAAGTCGTGCGGAGCTTGCCCAGTTTCTGGCTCGTCACCTACTTGGTGTCGAGCTCAACAGTGAAAAAGTCCCGACGCGCCAGTATGATCTGCCGGTGCTGCTGAATCTAAGCGCTCTCATTGTATTGGAGAGCCTACGCTCATTTTCAAACTCTCATGAAATTGAAATGCTTCCCTTCGTTTTCAAAAAGTGTCTCTGCTTTGGCTCTTCTTATTGAAAGTAAAGACAATAGTTGCCCCGTCTGCTATGACTTAATGGCCCAGATTGGCAGGAGGAAATGGACGATGAACAAGAAAATAAGTGGGCTAGTGCCCCGCTATATCTATGCAGGGTCATACACGTCTCCTCATTTTGCACCGGGCGCTCACAATCCCTCTCCAGGCACTGGAATTTCGGTTTACGAAATGTTGGACACCGGTGAATTGGAGTTGGTGGCAGGGGTTGCGACCGAGAATCCGTCGAGTCTGGCTATTAATTCTGACAAGTCGTTTCTGTACGCTGTCAATGAGCTCGGGTTGAGTGAGGATTCAAGCCCTCTTGGATCCGTGACGGCGTTTGCTGTGGATGCCAAAACTGGGGGATTGGCAGTTCTGAATCAGCGCCGCACGCAAGGCGGTTGGCCATGCCATTGTTGGGTGCATCCTTCTGGTCAGTATTTGATTGCCGCGAACTATGGAACTGGAGACTATCCTGTCTTTCCAATCGCGTCGGATGGGCGGCTTGGTGCAGCCACATTCTTGGCAAAAGGCGAGGGGGTCGGCCCGGATACTGCGCGGCAAAGCGGCCCGCACGCGCATATGGTTTTGTCCGACCCTCAGGCAAACCGTGTTTACGGTGTTGATTTGGGGGCGGATCGTATTTTGTCTTGGAACTTTGACGAGGACACTGGCCGCTTGGCGGCGTCAAAACTGCCATTCGTTCAAACGGCCAGCGGCTGTGGGCCGCGTCATATGGTGTTTAGCGAAGATGGGCTTAATGCGTTCGTTTTGAATGAGCTTTCTTCGACCGTTGATCTTTTCGACGTCGCCCCAGAAACAGGTTTTTTTATTTGGCGTCAAACGGTGTCCACGTTACCAACGGACTGCAGGCTGAAACGCCCGCTGTTTGATCCGTCGAACCCTGGGTTCATCCCCGAAGGAACCAATACAGGGGCAGAAATTCGACTGCATCCGAGTGGTAAATGGCTCTATACCACAAACCGGGGCATGAATACTGTGGTGCAGTTCGAGGTCGATGTGGACAGTCGCGAACTGACGCTGGTAGATGTTACCGATAGCAAGGGCGATTGCCCGCGGGGTATGATCATCGACCCTGAAGGGATTGTTTTAATTGTTGGAAATCAGAACACCAACACGATAGCGGTATTCGCAATTGATCTCCAGACCGGGCGTTTGGGAGACCCCATTCAGGTTTTGGATGCCCCTACGCCTGTGGATTTTGTATTTGGGGCAAAGGTGGAACCCGCCCGTTAATCAAAGAAGGGCGGAGACTACATATCTCCGCCCTTTCAACTATTTCACTGTGTCAGCTTGCAGCGACCTTCGCATCTTACGTCGATACATCAACAGTTTCAAAGTCGCCGAGTTCTGCGCGATCAGAATGGCGATTAGGATCGCTCCATACAGAATCTGGCGCCAAGCCGAGGGGATTTGCACCACCGCCAAAGTGCTCTGCAACAGGGTCACAACTAGAACGCCCATAATGACAGCGATTAGATGACCGCTGCCTCCGGTGATGCGAGTGCCGCCCAAAACTACCGCCGCGATTGCTGGCATCAGGTAGGGGCTTCCCATGTCCTGAAAGGCTTTGCCTGAAAAGCCCGTCAAAAGCGACGCGCCAAATCCGGTGCACATACCGGCCACCATGAAGACACCGATGATGACCAGTGGCGTGCGCACACCGGATAGGTAGGCCGCCCCTTCGGAAAACCCGATCGCTTCGATCTCGCGACCAATCCGGGACCGGCGCAAGAACCACGCCATTGCCAGAATGACGGCCAAGGCGGCGAAGACAGAGTTCGGTAGGAACAAAACTGAACGATCCGCACCAAGGAACACCATCGCATCCGTTGCTTCGGAACGCGGTGCGAAACCGCCGGTCAACAACACCATCAGACCCAAGAGGATAGAGTTAACGCCAAGGGTAAAGATGATCGAAGGGATACGCAGAACCGCCACGCCCAAACCGTTGAGCAATCCGATCATCGCGCCCACGCCAACTGCGATCGGGATCGCCCAGGTGCCGCCCACGCTGGTCGCGATCATCGCACAGGCTGTGATGGCCCATGGAAGGGACAGATCAATCTGACCAATCTTGATGACGAGAAAAGCGCCCACCGCAAACATGGCAAGAAACGAGGCCGACTGAAGCTGCAAAAGCAAAAAGTCCGGCGAGAAGAAGGGGGGCGTTTCTCCTCGGCTTATCAAAACGGCACTGGCAATCACGAGCAGAACGGCCACCAGACCACAGCTCAGCCGAACGGCTGCCCAGATGTCATGGCTCTCGCGAGACCGATCCGCTTGCCCAAGAATGAACAGGCGGTTTTTTGTCTTCAAGGCCCCTGCGGCGCCCACCGAGATTGCGATCAGCAGAACAAGCCCCTCGATCAGGGGTTGCACCAGCGGGCTTGCTTCGATCAGACCCAAAATCTTGTCAGTGACGCGCATGATGCTCGCCATCATACTCAGTAGATAGGCCCCGAAGACCGCGCCCAACACGCCACCGACGCCGCCCAAGAGTGACGTGCCGCCAATGACGGATGCGGCGAGTGAGTTCAGCGTATAATAACCCGACTGGACGGCATTTGCGTCTCCGGTCAGAGTCAGCGCGGCCAGAAAAATCCCGCCAAAGGCGGCGAACAGACCACCCAGACCGTAGGCCATGATTGAGACACGATCGACCGCGATGCCTGAAATGCGGGCTGAGTTGCTGCTGGAACCGACCGCAATGATTTTGCGGCCCAGCATGGCGTGGCGAATGGGCATCCAGACCAACAGGACTGTCAGACCAATGGCAATCGCCGCACTGGGCAGGTTGCCCAAGAACGTGTCCCCCAGAAACTCTGGCAGCCAAAGGTCGGCTTCGTAGGTGAGGGCATCGCCCAGCCATTCTGACACGTCGCCGCCCGGTCGGGGGCGAATGGCCAAGGCAACTCCGGCATAAATGGCACCGGTTGCCAAAGTGGCAATGACAGGCTGAATCCGCCCGTAAACGACAATGGCCCCGTTGATGATCCCTGCGCCAAACCCGACGCCCAGACAGGCCACAAGGCCGACGGCAACCTCAAGGGGCGAGCCGTGCAACACATGGGATGCAACGGATCGCACCAGCACGAGAATGGATCCGATCGACAGATCAATGCCGCCCGACAACAAGACAATTGATTGCCCCATTGCGGCAAAGGCCAATGCACCGCCCTGATTTACGTTTGTGGTGATCGTGTTGACCGAGAAACCGCTGGGGTGTTGCATCGCATAGATGCCATAGGCGACGATCAGCAGAATGAAGGCTGTAAATGCTGTGCCCAGCCACCGATGAGGAAGACCAAGAATGTGTTTCATTGTGGTTCGCTCGCAAGGGAGGTGGCATCTGACGGCACCAGAGGCAGGTTGAAAGCCGCATTGACCAAGTTGGTTTCGGTCAGCAGGTCGCCTTGGATTTCATGGCTGATGGATCCTTCGTAGAAGACCAAAACACGATGGCAGCAATGGCATAGCTCTTGATAGTCCGAGCTATAGAGAAGAATTGCGCAGCCCTTTGCGGCCAGTTCCTGAAGCAGGTCGAAGATTTCCAGTTTCGTTCCCACATCAATCCCACGTGTCGGATCATCCAGAAGCAGGATGTCAGGCGTATCGACCAGCCATTTTGCCAGAACAATCTTTTGCTGGTTACCGCCGGACAATTCGAATGCTGGCTGGTTGGGCGAGGATACTTTAATTCTTAGCTTTTCGATCGCAGCCTGCATCTTTGATGCCGCACTGCCGCGTGGGCGAAACAAGTTGCTGAGATAGCTGTTTCGGTCAGCCAGCATAATATTGTCACCAACGGACATCTGTTGCGCCAATCCAAAGGTGCCACGATCTTCCGGCACAAAGGCCATGCTGGTCTTTTGTCTGATGCGCACGGAAGGCGGTGTGACCCCGAGGACTGATCCTTCTACGCTGACACTTCCATCCACTCCTTTCAGGGCGCCAAACAGCGCCAACAGGAAGTCGTGCTGACCGTGGCCATCCAGACCACCGATGCCGACAATTTCGCCTCGGTGAACATCTGCGGAAAGGTTTTTAAGCACCCCATCCCAAGCCAGATTTTCGATGTCTATCAGGGTGGGGGCGTTTTCCGGCAAAGGAATAAGTGGTGGAAAGGCCGCTTCGATACTGCGCCCAAGCATCAGTTCGACGATTTCATTGTCGCTCCGGCTGTCCATTGGAAAGGTTTCGATTTTTCTTCCTCCGCGAAACACGGTGCAATCATCCGCCAATTCGCGAATTTCGCCCAAGCGATGGGACACGTACAGGATCGCCATGCCTTGATCGCGCAGTTTCCTGACAAGCCCGAGAATGTGCTGCGTATCGCTGTTTGTAAGCGCGGATGTGCTCTCATCCAGGATGAGGAGTTTCGGGTCGCCTGCCAGACCTTTTGCAATCTCGACCAATTGTTGCCGTGACAGGGGCAGATCCTTGATCAGGGTGTCAGGGTCAAGATCTCCTGCACCAACCAAGTCCAGAAGAGACCTTACACTTCGACGCTGTTGGCGGCGGTCGATCAACCCGAAGCGACGCGGAGGATTGAGCAATTGGATATTTTCCGCCACGCTCAGATCGGGGATCAATGACATTTCCTGAAAAACGCAGGAAATGCCCTCGGACTGTGCCTGATGTGCATTTGTCAGTTCTACCCGACGCCCGTTGATTTCAAAGTGCCCTTCAGAGGGGGACTTTGTGCCTGCAATTGTCTTTAGAAGAGTTGATTTGCCGGCGCCGTTTTCACCGATTATCGCATGAATACGCCCGGGAAGAATGTCGAGGGACACGTCGGACATCGCTCGGACCGGCCCATAATTGACCGAAACATCGACCATTCGCAAAAGGGGAGCGCTTTGCGCTGCTCGCTCACTTGCTTTAGAAAGGCCGGGCGCGACGTCGCGCCCGGCTGTATTCTCTGGGTTCAGAACCATAATTCACTCGGCGTCCTGTGCCATGATCTCTTCTGCCGTGAAGTTGACATTGCACGGAGGAAATTCATTTGGAGTGAAAAAGTTGTCATCCAGATTGGACCAGTAATTTTGACCGTCTTCCAGAGTAGACGTCGTCGCCACGGGAAGTGGAACAGACATCAATTGAGGAAGCGGGTTGCCTTCCAAAGCGGAAACAGCGGCTTTGACTGCAATCGCCCCGAGAGCTGGCGAGTAACCGACAGAGATCACTTCGAGGCCGTCATCTTCAAGATCAGCTGCCATCTTGCGGAAGCCGTTCTCGGCCTCGGCTGCAATGGGCACCAGTGGGTGACCTGCGTCCAGAATGGCACGCAGCGCCCCGGTTGAGCCTGCCTGTACCGCGAAGCCCGCAAACTCGCCGTGGGTGGCGATTGCGTCAGCAACGACCTTTTGTGCCGTTCCGTCGTCCCAGTTGCCCACGACTTCGATAATCTCAATGCCGTCATGTTGGTCTAGGACGTCGCGCAGACCCTGATGGCGATCTAGATCTACGGAAATGCCCGGCAGGCCACGAACCTCAAGAACCTTGCCTTCGGTTCCGACCTTTTCGACAAGAAACTCGCCTTGCAGCCGCCCAAATTCATGGTTGTCCGAACTCAGCTGCATCACCTTGTCTGTGTCGAGGATGTTATCGAAGGTCATCACCAGAGTTTCTGACCGATCACCGGCGCGAATGACACGGTTGAAACCATCAGTGCTCATCGCATTTGCAATCACAGCGTCGTAGCCCTGATTGATAAAGTCTTCCATTGCGGCAATCTGGGCCGATACGTCCGTACCGGTGGAAATCACCTTGAGCTCTTCGATCTTGCCCTTCATTTCGGGGGTTTCCGCGAAAGCGAGCAAGGTCTTGAGCATCTGGATGCGCCAGGTGTTGCCAGTGAAACTGTTGACGACTGCGATGCGGTAGGGGCCTTCGCTGGCTTCGTGCACCCAAGTCGCGGTGTCCGCAGTCCATGGGCGAAAACACTCTGCTTGATAAGCTGCGGCGTCGGTTTCTTGACGCCAGTCTGCAAAGGCCGTTCCGGCCGCTGCGCTCAGCAAAACGGAAAGCGCTGTTGTCTGCGCCATTGACGTGAATTTTGTCATTGGATCCTCCCTATTGACGCGATAGAATGTAGCATATCTGATATACCAGTCAACAGAGTTGTATTACCCCTGTGGCATCGTGTGTTAAAAGACAGCAGCCTTTGGTACGATACGAGCTCCATGTCTCTTTCAAACTTTCACGTCCGAAGGCTGCAGAACTTTGCAGGAGGAATACTGTTTGTGAGCGTTGAGGGGAACGGTTTGGTGAGGTGAGCAGGGCAGCGAATTCCAGCCCTAGCCTTGAGGTTACCAGTCGGGAAATAGCTTCTCGAATGTGGATGGAACCACCGTTGTCAGCAAACGTTTTGCCGAGCTTTTCATCGATATGATTGCCGATAATTTGGCGGGCGCTCCATCTTTGGGGGAATAACCGATGATCCGTTTCGTTTCCTCGATGTCCCAACGCATTCCGGGGTTGTCGGACATGAGGTTCAAGGTGGCAAACTGCACGTTCGCGGCGGTTACGGCGGCTTGCATCCCAGACAGGAAATCCTGATCGCTCAGCCACATTTCCTGCCCCCAGCGCCCCATGGCCATGTGTGAACCCGGCTGATTGTCATGGGTCCATTGGGTCCATCCAATGCGCATGCAAATGACCGAGAGGCCCTGTGTCTCGGCAAAGTACTTCCCCGTCCGCTCGCAGAACAGCTTTGACATGCCATAGGCGTTCACAGGGCCGGGGGAGGTTTCACTGTTCAGGCGATCTGTCGTGAACCGCTTGTCGCCATGCAGCCAGTTCGAACTGGCGAGAACAACGCGGGACACGCCATGTTGCGCGGCATGATGATAGAGGGTCAGCGTCGCATCCATGTTGTTGCGAACACTGGAGGCCCAGGACGCTGTGGGTTCACGGTCTCCTGCGAGGTGTACAATGACATCCACCCCTTTAAAATGACGTGCCCAATCGGGGGCCGAACCAAAGTCGGCCTGATGAATGTCAGGATGATCGACCGTCCGCAGATCGAGGCCGGTCACAGAGAACTCCTCTTGGTCTGACAGGAAATCAAACAGTTTCCGGCCCAAATGGCCGCCCGCTCCGGTGATCAGGACATGCATGACAAAAGCTCCAGGTCTCTCAGGGTCGTGTTTGGGTCAGACAGAATGTCGGCTTCGCGCCTGACCGTGAAATCTTGGTGATACAGCAGGCTTTCATTTGGCTTCAAAACCCGGGCAGGCGAATGCCACTCTGCTTCGCAATAGGCGTAGTCCTTAGAGTTGAAGACTTCGAAGTCATGGCCATGCGCATAAGAATCGTTCTGGGTTGGTCGCGGGGTTGCCGCGCTCAGAATGACGGGACCAGCGGGCGTAGCGACGCGCATTACTACGCGGCCAGCCATATTGCGGGTTCCGGATTTGAACTCTTGCGGTTTTCCACACTCAAACACGCTGTATCGGCCGGAATGATGCACCATATCCGTCACATCGCCAAAGACCGGCGTGATGGTATTCTCGGTTCCTGTCTCAAGTGCGATTTTACAGGGACGATCCAGCATCAGCACGGACCAGTTGCCCGTGAAACGATCTTCGGGGCCAAGGTTCGTCACCTTGTGACGCAGGGCAAACCCGTTTGCAGCCGTCAGAAAGATTTCCCGCTCGATTTGCAGGTGGCTCAGGGGACAGACCAAGCTTTGCATCCTGATCCGGGTCGCGCCGATGAGATTGGCGCTGTAAGGACCGCTATCCAGCATCGGATAAGGAGCCCCGTTCGGCCAGTCGCTATCTGGCGATATCCAGGTCTTCTCTCCTCCCCATAGGGGAAATCCGAACTGGGGTGAACGTGTCGGGAGGTCGGCAAGCGCGTCAAGGTCAACAGCGGTGCCGATCAGGTCTGCATTTTGAAACAGCAGAGACTGCCCCTCGAATTTCACGTCCCAAAGGCGACCGCCGATGCCGGGAAGGCATTGCAGCTCGAGCGTCTCTGAGGACAGCGAATGTATGTTCCAAATATCTGTCATGGATCAGGCGAAACGGTCCGGTGTGAACAGGCCACGCCGGACCGCCAGAAATCAGTGTTTGAACTGCGAGACGTTGTCCTGCGTGATCGCCATCACACCGGTTTCAATACGTTCAGGCAGAGGGTTGATGCCGGCGGCTTTCCAATCCGGAAGAACCTTCAAAGCATCGGTGTTCTGCCAATGCATCATGTGGAAGGCGAGGAAGATTTCCAGATAGGATTTCTGCGCGACGGCGCCGGAGATCGTTCCGTCCTCGATGTAGGGCAGCATGTCGTCGTTGCGGTCCATCGCGACAATCTTGATGTCTCCGACACGCCCGGCTTCGGTGACTGCAATTGCAGCACCTTTGCCGCTGTCGCCGTCGGTTCCGCCGATCCCCACGATATCGGGGTGTGCCCGAATGGCTTGAAGATAGGCTGTTGGCGCATAGGACGGATCTGCCTTGTCGTTCACGACATCGACGACTTCAATCTCGGGGTATTTTTCGGCAAAGACCTGTTTATAGCCTTCAACACGCTCAAGGGTCGACGGGGCAGGGAAGGTGCCAAGAATGACCTTGCCTTTGCCGCCAATCGCTTGAGCGAGCATTTCACCGCCAACGCGGCCCGCTTGGACACCATTGATGCCAAGGAAGGTCGAACGCGGGCTTTCAGGAACGTCCCCAATGCAGCAGGTAATCGGAATACCGGCTTCCACAGCGCGTTCAATGCCGGGTGCCAGGGTTGCAGGGTCACCGGGGAAGATTAGAATACCTGCAGGGCGACGGGCAATCAGCTCATCAAGTTGGCGCGCTTGTGCGGCGGTGTCGAAATCCAAGGGACCGGTAAATGTCGCTTTGATGCCCATCAGCTCTTCGAGATCTTTCATCGCGTTGCGGTAATCGACCCAGAATGGCACCTGTGTCACGATCGACAGGAACACGTATTCCTTGCCCGAGGCTGCAGCGCGCGCCTCGCTTGACAGTGTCGGCAGACCGAAAGCTCCGGCCAACCCGGCCACTGTGCCTGCCTGCAACAAGCTCCGGCGATTGATGTTTGATTTGGTCATTTTGACCTCCCTGGTTAGTTTGATTGTTGGTGGTTTTTGATACCTATCCGCGGCGTCCACGGATCAGCATGTCGAGGGCCACGGCACAGACGAGCACCGCACCGATGACGATCATTTGCCAATAGATCGAGACAGCCAGCATGGTCATCGAGTTGTTGATCAGGGCTACAAAGACCACGCCAAGGAAGGCGCCGAGGATCGTCCCCTCGCCGCCACGAAGGGAGGCTCCGCCGATGACGGCTGCTGCAAGAACCTGCAATTCAATTCCGTTCCCAGCCGTCGGCGTGCCGCTCATCAGGCGCGATGCAAGAAGAACGCCGGCCAGTGCTGCCAGAACACCTGTGATGGCATAAGCAATAATGCGCACGCGCCCGACATGGATGCCCGAAAGCATCGCGGCTTTTTCATTTGCCCCGATGAAATAGACCTGACGGAAAAAGCGTGTGTGACGCACGGC
Organism: Shimia abyssi; assembly: GCF_003014475.1. Lineage (GTDB taxonomy): Bacteria > Pseudomonadota > Alphaproteobacteria > Rhodobacterales > Rhodobacteraceae > Shimia > Shimia abyssi. Next base: position 10,223 of record NZ_PYGJ01000025.1, read on the forward strand.
CAGATCGAAGATCAAGATCAGGAAAAGCGTCAGCAGGACCAGAACCGGAAAACCACCGATTGAAGCTTTGCCAATCCAGCCAAACTCTTTTGGCAGGCTGGAGAGGGAAAACCCTTCGGTAAGTACGAGCGCGATGCCGCGTGCAATCGACATGGTTCCAAGCGTCGCGATCAGTGGGTTGATGCCAAGCCCAGTGATAAGCATCCCATTCGAAAATCCGACTGCCGCGCCCAAAACAAGGCTGCAGGCGACAGAGACGGGGATGCTGAACCCGGCCAGCATCATCATAGCCACAACTGTGGATGATAGTGCCATGACCGATCCGACGGAAAGATCAAACCCACCAGACGCCAGAAGAATGGCCATGCCAATCACGATTATGGCTGTGGGGGCCATTCCTACTGACAAGGCACGGAAATTGGAAAATGACAGAAAATAGGGATTCAGGTTCGCCATCACGATGATAATTATCGCGATCATGAACAAGAGGGTCAGTTCACGAATATCAATGAACGCCCTGAGAAAACGCTGCATGGGTTTTTTTTTGACTACCTGGTCGCCATTGATCGCCATACTCATTGGGCTTTTCCTTCTCGAGGGATTTCTGTCGTCTGGCGTGAGGTATTCGAGATCCCCGCCGCCATTTGCAAAAGACTGTCTTCGGTTGCGTCATGCGCGGCGATGTCCCCCATTACCCGGCCTTCGTGCACAACTAGAATTCGGGTCGACAACGAAACCAGTTCTGGAAAATCGGAAGACACCACGATTATCGCCATGCCATCAGCTGCACGTCGTTGAAGCTCGGTGTGAATTTGGAACTTGGCGCCCACATCGACGCCTTTGGTGGGTTCTTCAATGATCAGAAGGTCAGGGGCGCGTTCGAGCCATTTGGCCAGCATGATTTTTTGCTGATTGCCTCCGGACAAGGATCCAATGATTTCCTCCGGACCGCGGGTTTTCACACTGAAGGCTTTGATCGCGTTTTCGCAGGCCGCGATGACAGAACTTTTCTGTACCAGTCCCAAACGTGTGTGGTTGTCGAGACTAGCTGCCGCTAGGTTATTGTAGAGCGTGTCCTCTAGGAACAAGCCTTCCGTTTTACGCTCTTCAGGGACATATCCGATGTTTGCACGCATCGCATCCCGCAACGAGCGAAACGAAGTGCTTTGACCATGCATAATGATGGCGCCCGAATAGCCATGCATCAAGCCAACCAAGGACCGCATGATCTCGCTGCGCTTTGAACCAAGAAGACCTGCGATCCCGAGGATTTCGCCAGAGCGAACCTCAAAGGATACATCGGCAAAGTGCACTTCGTTTGAAAGATGTTCGACTTTCAGGACGACATCGCCCAGTTGATCGTCGCTGCGCTCGACATCACCGGGATGTGCGCCCCCGATCATCTCGCTCACAACTTGTGCTTGGGACGTATGAGAGGTTTGGGTCGTGCTGATTTTCTTGCCATCGCGCAGCACCGATATGCGATCTGCAATTGTGAAAATCTCGGTCATATGGTGGCTGACATAGACAATACCGATACCCTTGGCGGTTAGCTTGCGCAAAACCTTAAATAGGGCATCTACTTCATCGGGGGTGAGGGCCGACGTCGGTTCGTCCAGCAATAGAACTTGGGAATCCATGGAGATCGCCTTGGCGATTTCGACGATTTGGCGTGTGCTGATGGGAAGACTGTCGACCGGTTGCGATACATTTATCGAGAGATCGAATTCCGCCAGCAGATCTTCGGCGCGGCGGCGCAGTTCGGGCCAATCGACAACGCCGAAACGTGACGGCGCGCGACCTGCAAAAATATTCTCGGCGACTGACAAACCGCCGGCGAGGCTCAGTTCCTGAAAGACACATCCGATACCCAGTTCCTGAGCGTGAGACGGGCTTTCTATCCGTACAGTATGGCCGTTTCGCTGCAACGTTCCGTCTGTGGGTTGATGCAATCCATATAACAGGCCTAGGCACGTTGATTTGCCCGCCCCGTTTTCACCAACTAATGCGTGGATTTCTCCGGGTTGGAGTTCGAAATCAATGCCGTCCAGGACCAGATTTGAGTCGAAAGTTTTTTTGACGCCAGACAGGGTAAAAAGCGGGCGTTGCCCACGCTCGACACCGGCTTCACCGATTGATTCGTGTTTCATGAATTTCCTCCCAAATTGATACTGGTGTCTGGTATATCAGATGTCAATTGAAACTTTTGGGAGAGTACCGGGAGAGCTTAACTGCGAGTGATAGCAAGGAAAAAAGGCGACCTTCCGATGCACGGAGGATCGCCTTTGAAGCCGAAGGGGCTGTGACCGAGTCTTTAAATTGTTAGGCGGCGGATTCGCTGCCTTTGTCTATTGCGATCGAGTATGCTTCGCGGGTTCTGTCAATGTGTTCGATGAGCAGCCTGCGAATTTCCGGCATATCCCTTGTTCGAACCGCTTCCGAGAGTTTGCCATGTTCCAAATAGGACAGGTCCGTATGTTTCGGTAAGCCAGAGAGATGGGTACGCAGAGCTGCAATCTTGCCTAGATAGCGTTCATAACTCGCAGCGAGGTACAGATTGCCCGCATGCTTGAAGATGAGCTGATGAAAGGCTGTGTCCAGCGCAAGGTATTGCTTAGTGTCGCCATTTTCTCGCGCTCTGGTCATCTGCGCGACATTGTCATTCATGTCACTGGCGAGACCTTCAGGGTTTCTGTCCAGTGCGAGTTCAAAAGCGGCTGTTTCAATGGCCTGGCGGAAATCGCAAATCTGGGCGACTTCTTCTTCACTTAAGGTAAAGACGCGCACACCTTTTTGAGGCTCGATGTTTACGAGGCCCTCATCTCTGAGTTGTGCCAATGCCTCTCGTACAGGGGACTTCGAGACACCGAGATCATCGGAAATCCCTCTTTCAGATAAGGCCTGCCCCATTGAAAGCGTGCCATCAATAATGCTTTCGCGCAGATGCTCAAGCGCGAGTTCCTTGAGAGATTTGGGGCGAGTCAGAGTCATCGTGTCACCTAAAAATATGTTGCAAGGGGTAGATTATCTGATACACCAGTTATCGCAAGCTGGTATATCAGACACCAGTTGATTCTTTTGAGGAGGACCGCAGGATGCACGCAGAACTCGTTTTTGATTGTAAAAATCAGCATGGCGAGGGCATCCTCTGGAACCCGGAAGATGGGTGTGTTTGGTGGACTGACATCGAAGGCAAACAGCTCTTCCAATACAACACTTGCACCGGCAATCACCGCTCGTTCGATATGCCGGATCGCGTTTGTTGTTTTGCGCATTGCGCAAGCGGTGGTGTGGTCGTGGCCTTTCCAAACCGGGTGTCGTTCATCGATTTGAACACCGGAAGAGAAGACAAAATTTGCGACTTTGAGCCTGGGACACCCGAGACGCGCGCCAATGATGGGTGCACGGATCGTCAGGGCCGACTTATCGTCGGCGGAATGAACGAAGTGACCGGAGCAGCGGATTCCTCGGTCATTTGCATCGATACAGATCTCAGTGTTTCGACGCTTATCGAGGGCGTGTCCTGTGCTAATTCGATCTGTTTTTCGCAAGACGGAAAAACGATGTTCTTTGCCGACACTCCAGATAACGAAATTCTGGCATTCGACTATGACACTGCCGAAGGGCACGTATCCGGCCGTCGGCAGTTTATGTCGTTTCGGGACGAACCCGGTTTGCCGGATGGGTCTTGTGTGGATTCCGAGGGGGGCGTCTGGAACGCAGAATGGGAGGGGCGACGCGTGGTGCGTATGGCCCCCGACGGCGCGATCGATATCGTCGTGGATGTGCCCGTTTGGAAGCCCACGTGCTGCGCCTTTGGCGGCGAAAACCTCGACACTCTTTTTATAACCACATCGCGTTTGATGAGCGACGAAAACGTTCTGGCAAAAGAGCCGCTTTCAGGTGGCCTGTTTGCGATCAAGCCCGGTTTTAGGGGCGTGGAGGACGCTCCGTTTCGACACTGATAATTCTGATCTGGGAGGAAAACATGATCAACACGTTCAAAACCTTAGCACTAACGACCGGCCTGACAGCCGTTGCCATTGCAGCTCAGGCTGCCGATTATCCGGCACCTGTCCCTCTTAAAGAGGGCGCTCAGGCAGAAATCAGTTCGATTGCGCCTCGCAACGAAACCTACCGTATCGCCTATATGCCACCTGCGACCGAGTTTAACTACTATATCGCAGTCGGAGAAGGCATCAAAGCTGTCGGCAAAGAGGCTGGTGTGGATGTATTCATGCTGGCCCCCCAAAGTGGCGCGGACATCAATGGCCAGATGGGCATGATCCAAGACGTTCTTACTCAGGACGTGGATGCCATCATCTTTGGTACACACGATGAATTTGCCGCCGCTCCTCTGCTCAGAAAGGCAGTGGATCAAGGCATCGCCGTGCTCATGATCAACTCGGATATTCCTGACTTTCCAACTCCTATTCATGGTGTTGTCGGCTATTCCCAGAGGAATGGTACGCGTGCCATGGCCGATTGGGTCGTTGATACATACGGTGACCAGACCGTGAAAGTGGGCATTATCGAAGGTCAACCAGGGTACCATTCAACCGAGCGGGTCGGCGGCTTCCTCGAAGGGATCGAGGGCAACGACAATTTTGATGTCGTCGTTTCCATTGACGGGAAGTGGAACGTCGAAGGCGGCAACACGGCTGGTATGGATATCCTGCAATCCCACCCCGATCTGGATCTCGTTTTCGCGGCAAATGACTATATGATCATCGGCGCATCCTATGCCGCCAAAGCACTTGGTCGCAGCGACCTGGTTCTGCTGGGCAATGATGGCGACACCTCTGGTCTCGAAGAAATCGCGTCCGGCAACATCACCGCTACCGTTAATACGTCACCCTACCTCATGGGCAAAGCCGCCATGAGCGCGACACTTGACGCGTTGAACGGCACCTATCCGGGCGGCTGGATCGAAACACCTACCTCGATCGAGGATAAGGCTGGTGCGATCACTGTTCTGCAAGAGCCCGAGAAGCTCTTCCCGCAGCCTTCGAAGCAATACTAAGTCGCTCCCTGCTCTCCGGCGGACCAAAAGACCGGCCGTCGGAGAGCACCTTTTGAATGCAACAATCACTCTGAACTGGGTTCGGTTCCATGGCGCAAGCTACTCCCCCCCTTTGGGAATTTGTCGATGTCTGCAAGGCCTATCCCGGCGTGCTGGCAAACGACAAGGTCTGCATAAAACTCCTTGACGGTTCTATTCACGGGCTGCTTGGTGAAAACGGATGCGGCAAGTCGACGCTGATCAAGACGCTTTCGGGCGTCCAGCAGCCAGATAGCGGTCAAATCCTGTTCAAAGGAAAGGTTGTCCAGATCAGCGGTCCTCAGGACGCGCGCGACAAAGGAATCGCAACCGTATTTCAGGAATTCTCCATCGTGCCAACGCTGTCGGTTGGCGAAAATATCTTTCTGGGAAACATGCCCAAAAACCGCTTTGGGGTCATTGATTGGGGCAAAGTGAACGCCTCTGCTGCGGCTGTTCTTGCGGAAATGGAAATTGATATCAACCCCGAGGCGATTACCGGAAATCTGTCGGTTGGTGAACAGCAATTGGTAGAAATCGCCAAGGCCGTCGCCATGAAAGCCCGGATGATCATTCTGGATGAGCCGACCGCGGCTTTGGGCGAAGACGAGATCGAGCGCCTGCACCAGCTATTGCGCAAAATGCGCGGTCAAGGCACTGCCATTCTCTATGTCTCGCATCGCCTTGACGAGGTGGAGCGCATTGTCGACGAAGTGACGATTTTGCGGTCGGGTCGCGTGGTGCGCGCCAGCGGTGAAACCGAAATCAACGTGAGTGACATTGTCAGCGCCATGGTCGGCGAAGACATCGCGGAACACTATCCCAAAGAACATAACGCCAAAAAGGATATAGTGCTGCATGCCGCAAACCTGTCGACTAAAAACGGCGTTGAGGATGCCAGTTTTGATTTGCACAAAGGCGAGGTTTTAGGGCTTGGCGGGGTGTTGGGCAGTGGCCGCACCGAGATTGCCCGTGCCCTGTTCGGTGTCGACGCTTTGACGGGCGGCACCGTGACCCTGAATGGCGCCCCCTTAAAGGTCCGAAATGAGATCAATGCCATTGAAGCAGGTCTTGCGCTTGTGCCCGAGAACCGTAAATTTGACGGCTTGTTCTTCAATTTCCGCGCCAGCGGCAACATTACCGCGGCGTCGTTGGGCGGCTTGTCCAGGCTCGGCATCCTAGATTTAAACGCAGAAGATGCCGGCACGCACAAGCTGATCAAGGAGCTGGAGATTTCGCCACAAGCCGAACAGAAAACCGTGAATTTTCTGTCTGGTGGCAATCAGCAAAAGATCGTGATTGCCCGCTGGCTGTTTTCCGACGCGAAGGTCCTGATCTTCGATGAACCTACGCAGGGCATTGATATCGGTGCGAAAATTGCCGTCTACAAACTCATCAACGCGCTGACACGCGCGGGGAAATCCATCATTCTCATCAGCTCGGATCATGACGAGCTTTTGGCGATGAGTGACCGGATCGCCGTCGTGCAGCACGGCAATATCAGCCGAACGGTTTCGGCTTCTGATCTTACCCATGACGACCTGGTGCGGGCTTCTGCGACGCAGATAACCCACGCGGCGACGGAGGAACGCCAATGAAACGTGTATTTGACTCACAATTGATCGGGCCCTTTGCAGCCATGGTGATTGTCATGCTTGTGGTAGCCCTGACGACGGATCGGTTCCTGAGCCCGGGAAACCTGTCGAACCTGTCTCTTCAAGTGAGCATCGTCGCCCTGATCGCCATTGGCTCTACGATCGTCATCTTCGCGGCAGGCATTGATCTGAGTTCCGGGTCCATGGTGGCCTTGTTGACGATGATCCTGGCGCAATTTCTAAAGGTTGCAGGTATTCCGCTGTTGCTTGCGGTGCCACTTATCCTGATCGTTGGCGGCCTTCTGGGGTTGGCGCTTGGGATGATCACCGCCTATGGTCGCATCCCGTCCTTTATCACGACTCTGGCCGCGCTGATCGCCTTCAGGGGGCTGGCGCTGACGTTCAACAACGGGTCGCCGATCTTTTCGCTCGATCCGGCTCTGGAGCCGCTGTTCTACGGCAAGATTGCGGGCATTCCGATGCCGTTTTTCTATCTTGTCTTCTTTTATGCACTCGCCTCATTCATGATGAATTTCACCAAACTGGGCCGCGAAATCTATGCCGTCGGTGGAAACCCCGCGGCGGCAGTTCTGACGGGCATCAACGTACGCAAGGTACAGACACTGACCTTTGTGATTGCCGGCTTCATGACGGCAGTTGGTGCGGTGCTGATGTCTGCCCGTTTGAATTCTGGCTCTCCCAATTACGGCCAGACTCTCGAATTACAGGCCATCGCGGCTGCAGTTGTGGGCGGTGCCAGTCTTGCGGGCGGACGGGGCAATATCCTCGCCACGCTCATGGGGGCGATGACCATCGTGATCGTTCAGAACGGTCTTAACCTGAATGCGGCACCGTCATCAGTCCAAAACATCGTGTTGGGCGCGATCATTCTGCTCGCAGTTGGCATCGACATGTGGCGCACGGAAATTTCGACACTGCTTGCACGCGTTCTGGGACGCTCGGACCAATCCCCGCAAGGGGCGGGTACGGCTAAACCTGCGCTTTCAAAGGACAACTGAACATGGACCTCGGATTGACAGATAAACTGGTTTTGGTCACGGGTTCGGGTTCGGGCATCGGCAAATCCACCGCAAAAACATATCTGGAGGAAGGCGCGCGCGTGATCGTGCACGCGTTGACCCAGGCTGAGGTCGATGCAGCCATCGCTGATCTGTCTGACCTCGGAGAAGTTGTCGGAAAATCGGGTGACTTGACCAACTTGGAGGATGCCAACGCGCTTTGCGCATTTGCCCAAGCTCATGGGGATTTGGATGTTTTGGTCAACAATGTCGGTATCTTCTCGGTCAAGGCCTTTGAAGACCTGACCGACGATGACTGGATGACCTATTTCAACATCAATGTGCTGAGTGCCGTGCGCATCAGCCGGGTCATCCTGCCCGCGATGTTAAAGCGGGGCAGCGGATCGATTGTGAATCTGGCCAGCGAAGCAGGCGTCAAACCGCTGCCGCAAATGGTGCATTACTCGGTGACCAAAACGGCGATGCTGGGGTTGACGCGTGGCATGGCCGAGTTGACCAAAGGCTCCAAAGTCCGCGTGAATTCGGTGCTGCCCGGCCCGACATGGACCGAGGGCGTCGAGGCCTATTTTGTCGGTCTGGCCGAACAAAAGGGCCAGCCGATGGGCGACATCATCGACAACTACTTCAAATCGGACGAACCGACCTCTTTGATCCAACGCTTTGTAAAGGCCGAAGAAGTGTCCCGCACCATTGTGACGGTGTCGGCAAATCCGGCGGCCAATGGCGCTGCGCACCGTGTCGAAGGCGGCATCATCCGCAGCATTCTGTAATCAACGAAAACCTAAAAGGAGCGAGCATATGAGCGCACTTACATTCTCTCACATCGGGATCACTGTTCCGGATCTGGATAAAGCTGTTGAATTCTATTCCAAGGCGTTTGGCCTATACGTGATCATGGGACCTACCGAAGTCCACCACGATGACAGCGCAATCGGCCAAATGTGCGACGATGTCTTCGGCGAGGGCTGGGGCAAGTTTCGGATTGCGCATATGTCGATGGGTGATGGTGTGGGCATCGAGCTGTTTGAATTCCCCAACACGGTGGAAGAAGAACGCCCCTTTGAATACTGGCGCCGTGGCCTGTTTCACTTCTGCGTGCAGGACGACAATGTCGAAGAGCGCGTAAAAATCATCGAGGCGCTGGGCGGCAAACAACGCATGAGCCAGGTTCGCGAGTACTATCCCGGCGAAAAGCCTTACCGCATGGTCTATATGGAAGACCCTTTTGGCAACATCTTCGAACTTTATAGCCACTCTTACGAGCTGACCTATTCGGCAGGCGCATATGTCTGATACCGGCGCAACCCCTTTCCGGTCTGACCGCCCCAAAGTCGTGATCACGGATTACGACTTTGGGGATGTCGATGTGGAGCGCGCCATTCTTGAAAAAGTGGGCGCGCAAGTCATCGCCTTGCAGGCCAAGACAGAAGCAGACCTGTTCGAGGCCGCCGAAGACTGTGCGGCTATGGTGAACCAGTATGCGCGGATTGGGTCGGAGACTATTTCGCGCATGCAAAAGTGCGAGGTGATTGCCCGTTACGGCGTGGGTGTCGACATCGTCGATGTCAAAGCCGCCACCAACCGCAATATCCTTGTCACTAATGTGCAGAACTACTGCACAGAAGAAGTTGCGGATCACGCAATTTCGCTTTGGCTCACGCTGGCTCGCAAGTTGCCAGACTATGATCGCGCAACCCACAAAGGCATTTGGCAATGGCAAAGCGGCAAGCCGATTAACCGGCTACGTGGGCGTACTATGGGCGTCGTGTCCTTCGGCAAGATTGGACAGGCGATCGCCGTACGGGCGCGTGCCTTTGGCGTGAACGTCATTGCTTTTGACCCCTTCCTGCCCGAAGCCGTTGCAAAAGAGCACGGCGCGGAACTGGTGTCGAAGGCCGATCTGTTGGCGCGTTCGGACTATATCTTGATGCAGGCCCCGATGACGCCGGAAACCCGCTATTTCCTGTCAGATGCAGAGTTTGCGGCGATGAAACCGGGAGCGATCCTTGTCAACACGGGCCGTGGGCCAACTGTCGACAACAAGGCGCTGTATCGTGCTTTGACCGATGGGCATTTGTGTTCTGCGGGGCTGGATGATCCTGAAGAAGAACCGGCGAAACGCGCAAGCTGGGATCCGGCTGACAACCCAATTTTCACACTGCCGAACGTGCTCGTGACACCGCACGCCGCCTACTACTCGGAAGAATCGATCATGGCCGCGCGCACCATCGCCGCGACTCAGGTGGCCAAAGTTCTGACCGGCCAGAAACCCGATTACACCGTCAATGCACAGGCATTGGCCGCAACAGCTGCACAATAGGAGACAACCATGCCAGATGTGAGCACAGACCTTAGGGTCTTTAATGACTTTGAACGAAATCCGGAGCTTTTGAAGAAGTTCGACAAGGTGTTGGAGGCGTATTCCGCCGCTGCCATCTTTGCCGACGTTCAGTATCGTACCGGCGTGATGGACAGCGCCATCAAACCTGCGTTTCGTTCAAAAGTAACAGGTCAGGCCGTGACAGTTCAGCTGTCAAAAGGTGATCTGGTCGATCCTTTGCGGGCGCTGGAAATGGCCCAACCCGGTGACGTGATCGTCGTGGATGCAGGAGGTGATGAGCAAACGTCGGTCTGCGGTGGCCTTATGGGCGGTCTGGCCCAGAACCGTGGCATCCGAGGCATGATCGTGGACGGCACCGGTCGCGACACGGACGAGCTCGAAGACATCAACTGGCCGATTTGGACCAAGGCTATCACACCGCGTGGCACCCACACGATGTTCTCGGGTCGCAAGGAAGAGCTGTCGATCAACGTGCCAATCGCCTGTGGCGGCGTCGTCGTGAATCCTGGCGACTTTATCGTGGCCGATCTGATGGGTGTTGTTGTGATCCCGCAAGAGATTGCCGAAGAAACCGTCCGTCTGGCGCAAGAACAGGCCGACCGCGAAGAGGAAACCCGCAAATGGGTTGCTCAAGGCAAGACAGTTGAGGATTTGCTGAATGAATTCGGTCGCATTTGAACCTGCCCTGATCGGTCTAGATTGGGGAACGTCTTCGCTTCGTGCGTTTCTCATCAGCTCTGACGGTGATGTGCTGGATGAAATCTCCACCTCCCAGGGGATTATGCACGTGAAAGGTCGCGATTTCGACGCGGCCTTTCACGGTCTTATCCAGAACTGGCACAGCGTTGGCCCTTTGCCGGTGATCGCTTCCGGCATGATCACCAGCCGCAACGGCTGGCAAGAAACACCCTATGTGAGTGTGCCTGCTGGCAAGGGCGAGCTGGCTAATGCTCTCGTGCCGTTCACCTCCTCAAAGGGCATATCGGTTCACTTTGTGACCGGGATGACCGCGAACCACAACGGGGCACCAGATGTCATGCGTGGAGAAGAAACGCAGATCATCGGTGCGGCGGCGATGGGATTGGGGGATGGGCTCTATGTACTTCCCGGAACCCACAGCAAATGGCTCTTGGCCGAGGACGGCGGCATTGAAGATTACAAAACGTATATGACCGGAGAACTGTTCGGGGCGATCAGAAACCACACGATCCTCGGAACGTTCATGGAGGAGGGCGCCTTCAACAAGGAAGGGTTTGTCATCGGCGTTAACGCAGGTCTCTCGGCTGACGCTGATTTGCTACACACCTTGTTTCATGTCCGCACCATGCCGTTGTTTGACAAGATTTCGCCCAGGATGACAGCGGACTACCTCTCAGGCATGCTTATTGGTGCAGAAATCACGTCCGGAACCGCCAGCGGTGGGGATCAACCCGTCACGCTTGTGGGACGCGGTGATCTAACGGATCGATACGAAATCGCCCTGTCGATTGCCGGTCGAGAAAGCCGCAGAGCCCCCGAAAACATTTGCGCGCGCGGTCATTTTGAAATTGCTAAATCCGCAGGGTTGCTGTCATGAGCCTTTGGGAAGATGCATTGTCTGACAATGCGATGATCGCAATTCTGAGGGGGCTGCACCCCGACAATGCGGTCGAGGTTGCAGATATTCTGATTGAAGCGGGATTTCGGATTATCGAAGTCCCGATGAATTCACCTGAACCGCTGAAATCAATCGAGGCCATCGCCAGCAAGCATGGTGACACGACAGTTATCGGGGCTGGCACGGTATTGACCGAGCAGCAAACGACGGATGTCGTGAGCGCCGGTGGCCAAATCATTGTGTCTCCAAATATGAACCCTGCTATTGGTCGTCTAACAGTCGCGCTGGGCGCAAAGTGGTGTCCCGGTGTTATGACGCCAACCGAAGCCTTTGAGGCGCTGGAGATCGGGGCATCCGTGCTCAAGTTTTTCCCTGCCGAACTGGTTCCGCCCAAGGCCATTTCCGCGATGCGGGCAGTGTTGCCCCAAGACGCGGTTGTTGCGGCTGTTGGGGGCATAACCCCCGAAACGATGTCGGACTATTTCATTGCGGGATCAAACGGATTTGGCCTCGGGTCGGCGTTGTTCAAGCCGGAGTATGAGCTTGATGATCTGCGCCAACGCGCCGATGCGTTTGTAAAGTCCTATAGAACGTTGGTTTCGTCATGATGGGGCAGGTCGTTGTCACCGGAGGAACCCGGGGCATCGGGGCAGGGGTGTGCGACGTCCTGCTCCAAAATGGTTATGACGTGATCGCGGCGACGGTAGATCAGGGCGAGATTGACACCTTTCAAGGATCATCCGACATCCGGTTGCAAAAGCTTGATGTCACCGATGATGGCGCTGTCGCGGACTTTCTTGCAGGTGTCGGGCCCATGGTCGGGCTGGTCAATTGCGCGGGTATTTTGCGCCGCGCAGATGAATATGACATCGAGGTTTTCAAGAGGGTGATCGATGTGAACCTGACCGGCACAATGCGATGCTGTCTTGCCGCGTATCCCTTGCTTGCTGCCAGCAATGGTGCGATCGTCAACACGGCCTCGATGCTCAGCACCTTTGGGGGGCCGCTTGTTCCGGCCTATTCTGCTTCAAAAGGGGGCGTCGCACAGTTGACCAAAGCCTTGGCAGGCAAATGGGCCGATGACGGTATTCGGGTCAATGCGATTGCGCCGGGCTGGATCGAAACCGAAATGACGCAAGGCCTGCGCGACGATACCACACGCGGAGACGCAATACTTGCCCGCACCCCCATGAAGCGCTGGGGGCAAACAAACGAGGTGGGCGAGTTGGTCAATTGGCTTTTGTCGCCCAAAGCCAGTTTCGTGACTGGAGCCGTCTATCCGGTTGATGGCGGCTATCTTGCAATGTGAGGAACCTAAAGTGATAGTTAAAACAGACGCCGATCCGCTGACGCCTTATCAATTGCCCTTTCCCAAAGACGCATTGAACGAAATCGTTATCCCGCACGCCATTCCGGAAGATGACCGACTGTGGGTGCCGCAGGCCGAGAACGTCTGGTTTCGGCCTTTGTGTCTGAGCCGGTCACAGGGGTATTGGGTGAACCTGTTAAAAGTGCGCAAATCGGGCGTGCTGTCGCGCCACCGCCATCCCCAGCCCGTGCACGGGTTTGTTCTTAAGGGAAGGTGGCACTACCTCGAACATGACTGGACGGCCGAGGCCGGCGGGTACGTCTTTGAACCCCCAGGAGAGACGCATACACTTGTCGTGCCAGATGGTGTTGAAGAAATGATCACGCTTTTTCAGGTTAACGGGGTGATGTGTTATGTCGATCCTTATGGCGAGGTTCTGGGATACGAGGACGTCTTTACCAAAATAGACCTGTGCAGAAAGCACTTCACAGAAGTCGGACTTGGAGAAGACTATGTCGATCAGTTCATCAGGTAGAACCTATCGCGTTGCCCTGGTGGCACATGACGCGCAAAAGCAACGCATGGTGGAATGGGTTGGTGAAAACAGGGACGTATTTGACGACGCCAAGATTTTCTCTACCGGTACAACGGGCGGGTTGTTGCTGAAGTCCTATCCTGATCTGAAGGTAACGCCGCTAAAGAGCGGTCCATTAGGAGGGGATCAGCAGATCGGCGCCCTGATCTGCGAAGAAAAGTTGGATGCACTAATTTTCTTCACGGATCCTTTGTCGCCGTTGCCACATGATGTGGATGTGAAGGCGTTGACGCGTCTGGCGACCGTGTATGACCTGCCAAGCGCCTGTAGCCCATCTACAGCCAACCTGATTGTGCACGGGATGCGCGACACATTTCTGTGAGAGTGTCTTGGGTTATGTTCTGTCCTGGGCTTGACTGGGACCCAAGGGCCGTTATCGCGGGACGCCCATAATTTCATTGATCGCATGGCTACCTCGATCTATCTGCTCACCAAGCACCGCCAGCGCCTCCTCGATCTGTGACGTTTCAAGAAATTCAGCGATTTTGATGTGCTCTGAAAAAGACTTGTCGACGCGCAAGGGCGCAAGAGACAGATACGTCCGCAGGGTAGCGACCTTGTGACTGACACCCCGGTATCCTTCTCGTAGGAACTGATTTCCGGAAAATTCGAAAAACGCGTCATGAAAGATCCGGTCGAGCTTCAGATACCCCTCAAAATCTTCGGCGTCCCGTGCATTGGACATGTCATCACAAATTGACAGCAAACGTTTTGCGAGACCTGACGGATCGGCCTTCATCGCCATTTCAATTGCTGCAGACTCGAGCGTCAATCGGTAGACGCACAATTGGTTCAGCTGTTCTGCCGTCAACGTAAAAACGCGCGCACCTTTCTGAGAATCACCTTGTAATATCCCCTCGCGTTTTAGCGAAGAGATCGCTTCGCGCACTGGTGTCTTACTAATCCCCAAAAGTTTGGACAGCGCATTTTCCGTCAACGCTTCCCCCAGACGAAAGTCTCCGTTGATAATAGCTTCGCGGATGTGGTCTGCCGCAATGTCACTAAGTGGCTGTGGTCGTTCGATTTTCAGGCTTCCCAGTTGGGCCAATGCTCTTCCTCCGGTTGGCGTTTTGAAATCAATCTAGGATAAACCCGTTTACTTTTCTATAGTCTATCTGGTACACCAGATATTAGATCGCAAAAATCGCGATCCTTTTTTGGAGATAGGAGGAGATATGTTCCAAAAAACTTCACTCGCGCTTGGAGCCGCGTTGTCCTTTGGCATCGCACTCAGCGCATCCGCTGGGACAGTTATCAAAGTCGGTCACGGCGCGAACGAGCAATACCACATGCATCGCGCGCTTCTTCGCTTTGAAGAACTGGTTGAAGCCGGGTCAAATGGCGAAATCGACGTTCAGATTTTCCCGTCCTCACAAATGGGACCTGATCGCGAAATGATTGAAGGTGTGCAAACCGGCGTTCTTGAAATGGCTGTGCCGCCTTCCTCTTTCTTCGCAGGCTGGGACCCAGCATTTGCTGTTATCGAACTGCCCTACATGTATGCCAGCAAGGACATTGCCCTCGACGTCTTTCATAGCGAAACTGGCAGCGACATGCTTGGCCGTTTGGAGAACCAGGGGCTGGTCGGGTTGGGTTGGCTAGAAAATGGGTTGCGCCATGTCACCAACAATGTTCGCCCGATTGAATCCCCCGCTGATCTGGATGGTGTGAAGCTGCGGACGATGAAAGTCCCCGCGCATGTTGCAACTTTTCAGGCATTGGGCGCAAATCCGACCCCGATGAACTTTGGCGAAGTGTATTCCGCGCTTCAGCAGGGTGTCATCGATGGTCAGGAAAACCCAATTGCACTGATCGACTCGCAACGGTTTTATGAGGTGCAGGAACATGTGTCCCTGACGGGCCATGTCTTCACCGTTTATATTCCGGTGATCAGCCAATCTTTCATGAACAGCCTGTCTGACGAACACCAGGCCCTGATCAAATCGGCCATGGCTGAATCGGAAATCTATCAGCAGGAACTCGTGAATGGCGAAGAAGCTGGCCAGCTTCAGAAGATCCGCGATGCGGGCGTGAACGTGCTCGAACTGTCGGCCGCGCAGCGTCAGGTTTTCTCGGATGCGACGATGGAAGTACGCGCCGAGTATCGCGACACCGTCGGTGCCGAGGCATTTGATGCTTGGGTCAATGCGGTAAAGGCCGCCAGCCAAAACTGAGCTGACTAAACAAACTGACCGGGCGCCTAAATGCTTTGGTGCCCAGTCAAAAAGGGGGAGGGGATATGAATATTGTCAGATGGCTTGATGCCAATCTAGAACGCCTTTTGGTGGCTCTGCTGCTTGCGGGCATTGTCCTGCTGATCACCGCTAATGTGATCATGCGCTATGTCTTGAACGCGTCCCTATCTTGGGGGGAAGAACTGACTTTGTGGGTCTTCGTGTGGTTTGTCTGGCTGTCGGTCAGTTATGCCTTTCAACAGGGGGCCCATGTCCAGATAACCTTCTTGCGGGATTTGCTAAGTGACACCGGAAAGCAGTTTCTGGAAATCCTCGTCGATGTACTGGTTTTGGGGTTCTTGATCGTCCTGATCATTGAATGTCTTGACCTAATGTCGCAACCCTTTGTGCTAAGTCAAAAATCGGTCGTTCTGGGGCTGCCCATTCCCATTTTGTACGCTTCGGCCCCGGTAGGGGCGGCTTTGTCGGCCTTTCGAGTTTTCCAACACCTGCTGCGCACACTCCGTGTCGGCCAGAGACTGGCATAGGACGTTTAGATGATTAGTCTTGTTCTCTTCGTTTCGCTCTTCGTGCTGCTGTTGCTTAGTGTGCCGATTGGCATATGTCTTGGCTTGGCCACAATGATTGTGATGCTGTTGGTTGATGGCACCCCACCCTTGGTCCTTTTGGCGCGATCCGTTGTGACTGGAGCGGATTCATTTCCGCTGATCGCGGTGCCTTTGTTCATTCTGGCCGGTGACCTGATGCAGCATGGCGGCATGTCTCGTCGGCTTGTTGGATTTGCCAACTCTCTTATCGGGCACATCCGCGCTGGGCTTGCCTATGTGAATGTGTTGGCTTGCGTCTTCTTTGCAGCCATTTCCGGGTCTTCACCGGCAACCGTCGCCGCGATCGGTTCAAACCTCATCCCCGAGATGGAAAAGGTGGGGTACACCCGTCGCTTTAGCAGCGCTCTCACGGCCTCGGCAGGTATGATCGGCGTCATGATCCCTCCCAGCATTCCCTTTATCATTTATGGGGTTACGGCTGAGGTGTCGATTGGGAAGCTGTTCCTTGCAGGAGTGGTTCCGGGTGTGTTGTTTGCAGTCATGTTCATGGCCATCGCGCGCTTGTTGCTGCGAAACGACCGCGACATAGCGGATTCTACAACCAGCTTTTCCAAGGCTGCCGTCAAAACGAGCTTTCGCGAATCCATCTGGGCGCTGCTAGTTCCCGTGATCATTCTTGGCGGGATCTACAGCGGCGTGTTTACACCGACGGAGGCGGGGGCAGTCGCTGTTGTATACGCGCTTCTGGTGGGATTGTTTGTGTATGGTGACATTACCATTTCAGAACTTCCCCAAGTGTTTGCCGACAGCGCCCGCACCAGCGGAGCAATCCTTGTCCTTGTGATCATGGCGACCGCTTTTGGCAGGCTGATAACAATTGCCCGAATACCTTCGGACATCGCATTGTCCCTAACCAATTTGTCTGACAACCCGATCATCATCCTGTTGCTGATCAATCTGCTCTTGCTTGTCATAGGCATGTTCATGGAGACGATTTCGTCGATCATTATCATGACTCCCATTCTGCTGCCTGTCGCAACTGCTGTGGGTGTAGATCCTATCGCATTCGGTGTGATCATCACCGTCAATCTGGCCATTGGGTTTTGCACGCCACCTCTTGGTGTCAACCTATTCGTTGCCAGCGGGATATCGGGTGTGTCGATTGAAAAGCTGAGCAAGTCGATCCTGCCGTTTTTCTTCGGCATGCTGATCCTGCTGTTCCTGATCACCTATGTCCCAGCCATCTCTCTAACCCTTCCGGCGCTTTGGTAGCCCCAATGGATCATCGCGCAACCTCAACCAACAACATCGGTTTGACGGATCTCGCACAAGCGGCATCCGTTTCTGAGAAAAGGTGACCAGCATGGATATTGATCTGTCTCATCCATCAATCGAAGATCTGCGTCAAAGGACGAAAAAGCGTATTCCAAAGTTCGCTTTTGAGTATCTGGACAGCGCAACAGGGCGCGAATTGGGACTCAAGATAAACCGTGACGCGTTGGATGCAGTTGGGTTCATGCCCGGTATCCTGCGTGGGCATGTCACTGCGGAACTTAAGACAACGCTCTTGGGGCAGACATTTGACGCCCCTTTCGGCATTGCGCCTGTGGGAATGTCGGGTCTGATCTGGGCCGGTGCCGAACGGCATTTGTCGAAGGCGGCGGTCAAACACAACATCCCGTTTTGTCTTTCGAGCGTTGCTGTCGCTTCGCCGGAAGACGTGGCTCCGCACATTGGTAACAACGGATGGTTTCAACACTACCCCGTCAATTCAGCCGAGCTTCGACGAAAAATGCTGCCCAGGATCAAAGCTGCAGGGTTCAACAAGCTTATCATGACCGTAGATGTGCCAGAGGAAAGCCGCCGCGAGCGGCAAAGGCGGGCCAACCTGACAGTGCCACCTAAGGTGGATGTACGTACCCTGACCTCCATGGCCATGCGTCCTGCATGGTGTCTGGCACACCTCATGGAAGGGATTGTTCCCCGGATGCGGTTTTTCGATGACTACATTGAACAACGCGGTCGCGAGAGCTTTACCCATGCCGGCGCCTTGATCCGAGGGTGTCCGGATTGGACGTACCTGCGTGAGTTGCGACATGAATGGGACGGAGACCTGATCGTCAAAGGTGTACAAAGGCCCGAAGACGCCAAGCAGCTGGCCGAAGAAGGAGTCGACTGCCTGTGGATTTCAAATCATTCAGGGCGTCAGTTCGAAGCGGGCCCTGCGGTGATCGACCAATTGCCAAAAATCCGCGAGGCCGTGGGGCCGGATATGCCGCTGATCTACGATTCTGGCGTGGCGTGGGGGTTGGACATAATGCGCGCTTTGGCAAAAGGGGCGAACTTTGTCATGCTGGGGCGCGCATTCCAATACGGGGTGTCAGCGTTCGGCACAAAGGGGATTGACCACGTAATCCACATCCTGCGGGCTGATATCCAGGCCAACATGAGCCAGTTAGGCATCGAAAAGATCAATCAGCTGCCCGATCTTTTGCTGGAAGTGTAGTGGCCGTGCAAAAGCACCCGAGGGTGATTTCCCGAGGTGCTGTTCGCCAAAATTGGGACACGATCACATGGGGTTCGTTGTCAGCGCAAAGATCGGCAGGGGTAGACGGCTTGGTGACAAATTCGAAGCGTCCGAAGAATTTGTTGCCCCTTTCTCCCAGCCGGGAAAACCAAAGTATAACGTCTTCAGTGAAAGTTTCCATGGTAAGTTCAGGGCAGAATACCTGAACACGCGCTGGTTCGTGGGCCTTGGTGGTGCCCTAGCGTCTGCTCCGCAACCAATTCCTTGAGATCCTTCGTCCACGGCGCATTAGTGAAGTTTTGGCCTCTTTTCGCCGTGCAAGTCTGGCGCCGCAAGGATCTGTTAGTTCGCAGAGCCCAAAGCCGGGCTGCTTGCCAAACCAAAATCGGTTGGAATTGCGATAAGCTGCAGACACGGGCGACTCTTGCGCTGGCCTATTCATCAAAATACGCGTTGTGCGTAGTGTAGATTGCCTCGATCGTCGGTGTTAGGCGATCGAGGTGCGTGCGAAGAGTCTGATCAGCTGTCTCTGCGTCGCCGCCAAACAAGGCCTGCAAAAGAATTTCATGGTCTTTGTATAGGGTGTCCATAGCGTCCTTGCTGGTCAGCGCCAACATACAAAGGCGGTCAACTTGGGCTTTGTTTTCTGCTATGATTTCGTAAGCAAACGTTTGTTTTGCTGAAGCGCAGAGAAGTCTATGAAACTGATAATCCAGGTCGTGAAAACGGTTGGAATCCCCTGACGAAATCGCGTCAGCTTGTTCGCGTAGATTCGCCTTCAAATCGGCATCCATCGACGTGTCACGATCTGTAGCGGCGCAGCGAACAACCTCTAGTTCAACAGCCGTTCGCACAAAGCGAGCATTGGCAATTAATTTACGCGAAAACGGCCTTACGACAGTTGCGCGCTGTGGGCGTATCAACAAGAGATTAAGGTTCGAGAGCCGGGTAAAAGCCTCCCGGACAGGTTGCCGGGAAAATCCAAAGGATTTGGCAATTTCTGTTTCCGAGATTTTGGTGCCTGGTAACAACTCCAATCGGACGATTCGCTCAAACAATTCGTCAAAGACAACTTCACTGCTCGTCGTGCGTTCGAGGTTTCTAAGTGGGGCCATCGAGAGTTTTCCAGATTCTGTTTCACCAAACTCTAGGAGGGGTCGGTGAAAAGATACAGTGAAGTTTGCATACTAGACGACAAAAATAGTGAATAATTTTGCGGAAAGCGGACAATAGTTTAATCTTTTCGGCATTTTTTAGTTGACTAGTATCCCAGTTTGATCGATTACATTGTTCATTGGCGAACACAACGCTGTTGTTCGTGCTGGGAGGCACTCAGGCTGCATTTAATTGGCAGGCAAGGGTCACGCACGATGGACTGCAAAGTTTCGGATAAGATTTTTCGACTATGTCTGGTCGGAGGAAAGCAAAACTTGAACCTGATCTGGGAGGATAGAATGTTCAACTTTTCACTAAAAATGATGGCCGTGTCGGCAATGCTGCTGAGTGGCGTTTCGATCGCACAAGCAGATGTTACCCTTCGCGGCGCTAGCATGTTTGATGAAGAGCATGCATTTACCAAGACATTGCGCGAGTTTGAGCGACTTGTCTCCGACAAGTATGATGGTGACGTGAGCTTTGACCTACGCTTGAACGGTGAGCTTGGCGTCGAATCGGACTATGTGACCTACCTTAACCAAGGTGTCGCCGTAGATTACACAATCCTCGCTCCGTCCAACATGGCAGTATTTTCGGAATCCATTCCCTTGATGGACATGCCGTTCCTGTTCCGTGATCTTGAGCACTGGAATGCAGTGTTGTCATCCGACGCACTTAAGCCTCTTGAAGATGATCTGCGCGAAGCTGCGGGAATTGTGATCGTCGGGTACCACGGTGGCGGAGTGCGGAACCTCGCCTCGGCAAAGCCAATTACGAATATGGACGATCTGTCTGGACACCGGATGCGTGTGATGGGTGCTCCAATTCAGGCGCAAACCTTTGCAGCCGTAGGTGCGGCCCCCTCAGCCATCGCATATAACGAGGTTTATAATGCGATCCAAACCGGGGTTATTGCCGGTTTCGAAAACGAAGCGGCGTCAATTCAGAATCTGAAATTTTACGAAGTCGCACCGCACATCTCGCTGACACAGCATACGATCACAGTGCGTCCCATCGTGATGTCAGCTAAGATTTTTGACGCGCTGCCAGACTCCTTGCAAGCCGCCATCATGGCTGCCGGCGCTGAAGCGGGCGCTTTTGGACGTGCGTTGGAGAGTGGTCAGGACGGCGAAAAGCTTCAAGCGATGATCGATGCTGGGCAGATTGAAGTTCATGATTTCGCAGGTCGCGAAAAAATGCTGGAAATGGTCCAGCCGGTACAGGACGCATATGCAGCAGAGCTAGGTGCGACTGAATTGCTCAACAACGTTCGCGGAATGTAATCTCTCTGTGGGCGGGCGGTGTCTTCTGACCCGCCCGTCACCACAACGTATGAGGCGCCTTGCGCATCACACAACGAAGGAGGGCAGATGACATGCTTGGAACTCTCATTAATCGGTTTTGTTTCGGCTTGCGCATACTTCTCGGTCTGATGATGGGGCTCCTCGCGATACCGGTCGCGATGCAGGTTATCTCACGCTATACTGGCATAATCCCCACTTTCCTCTGGACTGAAGAGCTGGCGACGTTCCTTTTTGTTTGGATCGTCATGATTGGGTCAGTTATCGCAGTATGGGACGGAACGCATTTCGATGTGCGGATCACGCCAGATGCCACGACGCCCGCCTTTCGGTTACTACAAAATGGGATTGTCCATGTTTCCATCATGGCGTTCGGAGCCTTGTTTCTGTTCTACGGAATTGAATACGCAGAATTCGGCGGCAAACAAAGGTCAGTTATGATGCGTGCCAATCTGATCATTACGCATGTCTCAGTTCCTATCGCCGGTGGGCTTTGGCTGTTGCTCGCAGGCTATCGATTTTCAGAAGCCGTGGCGCAATTCCTTAACCGAGAAAGCCTTTCGTCATGATCCTGGATACAACTACCGCAGCTTTAATGCTGATCGCTGGGTTTCTCGTTTTGATTTTCATCCGCATTCCAGTTGCCTTTGCACTTGGTCTGGCAACTGTCCCAGTCGTTCTGCTTGAACTGCGATTAACACCATTTATCGTCCTTGATCGGATGTTCCAATCCTACAACTCATTTATCCTTTTGGCAGTGCCGTTTTTCCTTTTGGCGGCAAATCTTATGAATTCTGGCAAGGTCACCGATCGTTTGATTGAGCTTGCTCGCGTACTTACCGGCTGGTTGCCGGGCGGTCTGGGCCATGTGAACGTGGCTGTATCCATGCTGTTTGCAGGCATTTCGGGATCTTCAACTGCCGACGCTGCGGGTATTGGCAAGATTTTGATCCCTGCCATGCAGAAAGAAGGGTACGACACAAGATTTGCCGTCGCGATTACCGCGTGTTCATCGGTGATGGGGGTTATAATCCCGCCCTCGATCCTAATGATCGTCTGGGGCGGCGTCATGCAAGTTTCTGTAGGGGCATTATTTCTGGGCGGTGCGATCCCCGGTCTGTTGATCGGTCTGGCTTTGATGGCGACGGTCTACGGCTTTGCGAAAGCCCGCAACTACCCCGTGACAGCAACCCCAAACTGGGGCGAGTTCGTGGCCGCCTGGAAAGGCGCCGCTCTTGCGCTTTTGACCCCCGTCTTTGTAATTGGGGGTATCGTGGGTGGCCTGGTCACTCCAACCGAAAGCGCCATCATCGCCGCAGGTTATGCGCTCATCCTCGGAATGTTTGTGTATCGAACCGTCACGCCGAGGGATCTAGGTCACATCCTTTACGACACAGCCCGTTTCGCTGCGATTTCGCTCTTTGCCATTGGTACAGCGTCCGCATTTGGCTGGCTCTTGTCTTTCTACAACGCGCCACGTCTCATTGTCAGTGTTTTGACAGCCTGGGAGTTTGGCCCATTTGGGACGGCGTTGTTGATTGCCCTTTTGTTCCTGCTGTTTGGTCTGTTCATCGATGCAATTCCGACGATCATCATTCTTGGTACAGTATTGATGCCCGTGGCGCAGGCAGGTGGGGTCGATCCGATTGCGTTTGCGATCATTGGTATTGTCTCGCTGGCATTTGGATTGGTTACACCGCCTTATGGATTGTGCTTATTGATTTCAGCGGCGATTGGCGGCCTGAATGTCGTGCAAGTCCTGCGCGAAGTGGTCTTCATTCTTGCTCCGATGCTGATCCTTCTCATCCTAATGGCGGCATTTCCCGAAATCATTCTGTGGCTTCCCAAAACGGTTATGCCGGGGGCGTTTCGATAAGTGCGCGGAATTTTGGGAGACTGGGTTCTAGCGGTGGGCAATGCAATGCAACCCTACGAAAATAGCTACGCATGCGCTTTGCGGCAGAAAGGATCGATATGAAACTTGCAGGCAAAACAGCCATTGTGACCGGTGGCGGACGTGACATTGGTCGGGCGGTCGCGGTCAAACTTGCGTCGGAAGGTGCGAGTGTTGCGATCAATTACTTCTCTAGTTCGAAAGGGGCTGACGAGGCTGTTGCTGAGATTAAGGCCAATGGCGGTAAGGCGATTGCCGTACAGGGAGACTTGAATAAGCAAACTGACGTAGATGCACTGGTATCGCGTTCGGTAGAGGCATTTGGCGGGGTCGACATATTGGTCAACAACGCTGGCGGCTTGATCGCTCGTAAAACCATCGCCGAAATGCCCGTCGAACACTGGGACGCTGTGATGCGACTCAATCTGACCAGCACATTCCTTATGACACAGGCATGTCTGACTAAGATGAAATCCGGTGTCATCGTAAATCTCGCGAGTCAAGCAGGACGCGATGGGGGTGGACCGGGCGCGGTCGCCTATGCCACTGCGAAGGGCGCAGTTATGACAATGACTCGTGGGTTGGCCAAGGAATTGGGCCCCGGCATTCGCGTGAACGCGCTGTGTCCCGGTATGATCGACACTGATTTCCACAACGTCCATACACCTGATGCTGGTCGCCGCGGCTTTGAAGCAAACGCACCGTTAAAACGTCAGGGGCATGTGAACGATGCGGCAAATCTGGTTTTGTTCCTAGCTTGCGATGACAGTGCTTTTGTCACAGGTGCGAACATCGATCTGAACGGCGGTATGCTGTTTTCCTAATCCACAGAGGAGGCCGATTGTGTATGAAATCCTGATATTCCCAGAGGGCAATGCCCACATCTGTATATGTTTGGAACCCAATAAAATGAGCAGCAACCATTCACGCCGCCGCGACGGGCTCCTGTGACTAGTATGCGGTATCTTGGGATCGGGGGAAGTAAGGCTGGGCCGACTCTTTCGAAACGATCAGGCAAATTTCGACTTGGGTTTGAGACAGATATTTGTGCGAGCGAGGCAAGGCCATGAAGCAAACTTGGCGGTGGTTTGGCCCTTCTGACATGATCTCGATTGGTGAAATCAGGCAAACTGGGGCAACGGGCATTGTTTCAGCATTGCATCATGTGCCACCCGGTGAAATCTGGTCGATCGAGCAGATAAAAAAGCGGCAACAACAAATTGAACGACCCGAAGGGGTTTCATCTGGCCTGACGTGGGATGTAGTGGAAAGCGTACCGGTTTCAGAGGCGATCAAATCGCAAACCGGCCCCCTAAAACAGCACCTTGCAGCATACAAGCAATGCCTTCGCAATCTGGCCGAATGCGGCATTCACACAATCTGTTACAATTTCATGCCAGTGTTGGATTGGACGCGCACAAACCTATGCCAGCCACTGCCGCATGGCGGACATGCCATGAGGTTTGAACTTGTGGACTTTGTCGCATTCGATTGCTTCATTTTGTGTCGCAAGAATGCCGAGCGGGATTATTCAGATGAAATCTTGCAAATGGCTCAAGCGCGGTTTGCCAACCTTAGCGATTCAGGGCGGCAGGCATTGTCGAACAATATTGTCGCAGGTTTGCCGGGCGCGAACGACAACTGGTCTCTCGCGGATGTAAAGCAAAAGCTGGCAACATATGAGGGCATGGGGCCCGAGAGGCTCCGATCCAACCTGATTGATTTCCTGTCAGAAGTTGTCCCAACTGCGGAAACTCTTGGCATCCGGTTATGCTGCCATCCGGATGACCCACCCTTTTCATTGCTTGGGCTTCCAAGGGTCATGTCGTCACAAAGTGACTACGCTACAGTTCTGAATGCAGTGGAAAGCCCTTCGAACGGCGCCACGCTCTGTACGGGTTCATTGGGCGTTGCCACGGATTTCAATCCTGTATCCTTTATCGCCGAGCTCGGTCACAAAATCCATTTTGTGCATCTTCGCAATACTGTGAGAGATGGACCGAGCGACTGTAGCCGCCATAGTTTTACCGAGGCAGAGCACTTGGCCGGAGACACAAACATGGTTGCAACAATTCGCGCCCTGTTGGCAGAAGAACAACGACGCCGAGATCAGGGTCGCATAGATCATGATATCCCAATGCGCCCGGACCATGGGCACGCATTGCTGAGCGATCTCGAGATGCCCTCACAACCCGGTTATCCACTTGTTGGTCGGTTGCGTGGCCTCGCGGAACTTCGTGGCGTCATACTTGGGTGTGCTTAGTTGTTCGAATGGTGAGCCAGTTAGGGCAAACTCAGGTTTTAGGGGGCAATAACCGTTTCCTGACTTATTGCTCATCGGCCATCTGCGTCAGGCGCCTAGTCTTTTGGCAAGTGTTGGAAAGCAAAGATACACCGAGATTTGTGAGGTTGCCGAGTTGTGTGCTTGCCCCCAATTCGCTTGCTAACGCTTCGTGCTGCGCAGCGAAAAGGGGCCCGCATACTAATTCAAACGGATATATTCGCCGCTATAGAACGGCGAGCGATGGTCTCTTCCAGTATTTCGAGGGGCCAAAATTCCCAAAGACGCAGGTTCTTTAGGCAGATACCTCGCTGCAGGCATATGATGTTCAACACAAGGGAGGCCCAGATCTGCCGAGCTTGTCCGCCACACACGCATGCAAACTTCCTTCATTTTTTCACCTCACGCAGTTGAGGTCTGTTTGTCATGTGTATTGTTACCTTTGCCACTCTTCTGACTTAGAGCCAACGCGTGAAAGTTCGTGCCCAGTTGGCGCAGGCAGAGTGAAGTTAGCCACCTTGGTAGGCACAAATTTGACCGTCGTCTTCGTGTGGTCAGTCAATCAATCACGTTCTTCGCGACCGAAATCACACGGCTCCAGTATTCCAGCAATATGGTGAGCGGCGGATTGGCTGAACTTGGTGTGATTCACGGGTGAGTTTCAATTTAGGCGCATGCGATTCCAACCGGGTCTGGTTTTAGGGTGCTGGTTTCAACCGGTTTCGCAGGGGTGCGCCAACCGAAAATACCCATAACCCCTTGAATTAAATATATTACTTAAGGATCTCCAACAAATATTGAGTTTTTTGTAAAAAGGGGTTGCGGGTTTTGATTGGTAACTTTAGAACCCCCCTTACCGGCGGCGCTGAGGCGCGGTTGGGGCGCCAGACGGAGCGGCGGACGAG
>NZ_PYGJ01000026.1 GCF_003014475.1 Shimia abyssi
CCCTCAATCCATCAGAAAAACGCCTAAGCCATCGTCACGCCAAATGGCCGGCTTTTACTCCGCCACACTGGCAGGTTTTTAATCCGCCGTTGACACTTGACCGCACAATGTTCGGTGATGATGCCTATTATCGTGAATTAGATCGTCGCGCCGCTGCGTTTGCGGCGGCAGATGCTGCGAGAGCCATTTCTTCGGGAGCGTCGCGATCTACAGGTTCTGCGATATCACTCAAATCTTGTCGCACCTACGACATTGACGGTTTCAGATCGAGCTGTGTTTCCAGCAAGACAGAGGCGGATCAGCAATTTGCAGCCTATCAAGAGAGAGTTCGCAAAGTTGAAGCGGCGGACGCACAGCGACAATCGCAGATTGAGGCAGCTGCTGCGCGCCAAGCTGAGCTAAATCGCGCGGCCCGTGCGCGCGCGGATGCCGCTCTTGCCGAGTGTCGCGGAAGAAGCAACGTAGTGAACGCCTGTTTGTAGGTGTTTTGTCAGGAGGCGATTTCATGGCGGTCGCTCAAAAGCCAAACCAGCCTTACAATTGATTTGTCATAGTTGCATGTGCAACGCGGTGGATCAGGACCATTGCCGAGGTATCGGAAATTTCGGCAAAATCTGCTCTATTTTGCTTACGGCAATTGACGGGAACGAAGATTGGAATGCTTATTACGCACGATCGCGGCGTGTTCCTAGAGTAGTGTCATCACGCCGAGTGCTTCGGAAAGCTGTGCTCCAACCATTTTGCCGAGTTTTTTTGGCAAAGATGCAAAAAACGAGCAATTGATCCAGCAGGTTTCCCCTGCGGAACAGCTTTCAGATTTTGCTTTGTCTGAGAAATTGTTGTGGTTAACGTAAGGGTGCCTTGCTGTGCAGGGCCTAGTTTCACGCGGCAACGACTGTTTCATGGGAGAGTATTGATGGGCAAGCGCGACGATCTGATCGCCAAGTATGCGGATGATTTGAAGAATAAGTGCGGGATGGATCCTGACATGGATTTGTTGACCAAGGTGACGATTGGTTGCGGTCCCGCGATATATGACGCGGATGCGTCAACGGTTGCATCCTCGCAGGAAGGCGAGATGGAAACTGTGAAGAACAATTTCCTGATCAAGAAACTGGGCCTGTCGGATGGACCGGAATTGACGGCCGCGCTGGATTCCGTGATCGAAACCTATGGTCAGTCGGAGCGCAATAAGTACCGCGCGGTGGTCTATTACATGCTGACCAAGCATTTTGGTAAAGAGTCGGTTTACGGTTGATCAAGGTCAAAATTTGCTATGACGCCCGTGGCCAATGTGCTGCGGGCGTTTCCAGTTTGAGCGGAATTTTAGAGACTTGGTGTTTGCCGTGCCGCCGCAAAAACGGTAGTTTGTAAGTACGCGCCAGGACGGCCGGAACCAATTAGAACACGCGTGTGGTGAGTAGGGAGCACGTGGGGAAACGGGGGTTCTGGCGATTTGGCCGGTCCCCCCGTTTATTTTTTGTCTACAACAGGGTTAGCACAATGCCCATGATGGTGCATCCGATGGTGGAATAGCCACCGTCGATCAGCATCAGGGTGCGGCTGCGGCCCGCAAACGCGTAATTTGTGACCAGCCAGGGCGTTGCGAGAAACAAGCCGATGCCCAGCCCAGCCATGAAACCTGCGCTGATTGTGTCTATGCCTGATAGTGAAAAGACATGTCGCATCATGCCCGCGACGAGCAATGCGCATAAAAAGGCGGTGATGTAGGGCAGCGCGCCGCTGGTGTTGACTGGGCGACCGGTGTCATCAGCTTCGACCCCGGCGGCTGTCATCCAGGGTTGAGCCAATGCCATATACCAGATGGCGCCAAAGATGTAGGAGGCCAGCGCGGCCGCGATGACGATCAGAAAGTCCATGAATCCTGTCCTTGTTGGTCCGAATGACAGGATTATGCCCGCTGAAATTAGGCTTTCATACCACCCAGCTCGCAAACTACGGCCCATTCTTCGGGCGTGACAGGTTGCACAGAAAGGCGGGAATTCTTAACCAATACCATTTCTACCAAGCGCGGGTCTGTTTTGATCAGGTCAAGTGAGACAGGGCTTGGCATGGTTTTCACGGCTTTGATGTCTACGCATTCCCAGCGATCATCGTCGGTCGTGCTGTCCGGATGCGCCATAGCGCAAACCTCGATAATGCCGACAACCGATTTCTCTTTTTGGCTGTGGTAAAAGAAACCGCGATCACCAAGGGCCATTTCACGCATGAAATTGCGGGCCTGATAGTTGCGTACGCCATCCCATTCTTCGCCCGCGTCGCCTTTTTCGAGCTGGTTTTGCCAGCTCCATGTTGATGGTTCGGACTTAAAAAGCCAGTAGCGCATCAGCCCAGAACCTTGTTCCAAGCCGTGAGTTCGACGCTTTCGAACAGGTCGGCAGCCTTGTATGGGTCGTTGGCCGCCCATTCTTCGGCTTCGGCGATGGTTGAGACATTGAGGATGATCAGCGACCCACACATGTTACCAGCGTCATCAAGGAAAGGACCCGCCATATCGATGACATCACCTGATGATTTTAGGTAGGCGACATGCGCGTCACGGTTGGCTTTGCGGATGTCGAGTGCACCAGGTTTGTCTTTGGCAATAAGGGCGATGCGCATGAATTATTCCTCCTTGAGCGGTCGAGAAAGCAAGATTCGCACAGCGTCTGCCGCGTCGACCTGATGTGTTGCGAGTTCATAGACCATCTTGCAGATGGGCATGTCCAGTCCGACTTTGGCGGCAAGTTTAGTCACAGCCTCGGCGGTTTTGGCGCCTTCGACAGTAGTGTTGGCGTCAAAGGATTCGCTGCGACCACGTGACAGGCCAAAGCGATAGTTTCGGGATTGATCGGACATGCACGTTAAGGCGAGATCGCCCATGCCAGACAGGCCCGAGAGGGTTTCAGCGCGCGCACCGAGATGGGTGGCGAGGCGGGTCATTTCGGCAAATCCACGTGTCATCAGGGCCGCGCGTGCGCTGTCACCCATGCCGAGGCCAATTGTTGTGCCACATGCAATGGCGATGACGTTTTTTAATGCGCCGCCCAGTTCTGCACCTGTGACGTCGTTTGAGCGATAAAGACGGAGCGTGGATGTGGAAAGCTGGTGTTGCAGAGACTGTCCAGCCGCATCATCAGCGCAGGCCAACGTAAGGGCGGTTGGTAGGCCACTGGCAATGTCAGCGGCGAAGCTGGGCCCGGTTAGAATGGCCTGAACCGCGTGTGGTTTGAACTGTCGGATTACGTCGGCAGGGCCGGTCAGGGTGGAAAGGTCGATTCCCTTGCAGCAAGCTACGAGGTGCTTTCCAGAAAGCGGCACGTCCAACTGTGCGAGCAGGCCAGAGAGAGATTGCATCGGGACCGATAATAAGAGGGTGTTGGCTTGAGCTGCCTGTGATAGTTCAGGTGTAATAGAGACTGTTTTAGGTAGTTCTACACCGGGAAGTCGGGGGCTTTGACGGCTGATTTCGAGCGTCGTCGTGTCACGTGCCCAAAGCGTGACGTTTGCGCCACCGCGCGCCATTGTGACAGCAAGAGCCGTGCCAAACGCGCCCGCTCCAAGGACCGCGATACTCATGCCTTGGCTCCTCTTTTACCACTACCTAGAAGGGCAGGCGCGGTTTTGTCCAAGGGCCAGCGGGGACGAGCGGAGAGGGTCATGTCATCTTGTGCGCCAGAGCGGAAACGCTCAAGCCCGGCATAGGCGATCATTGCAGCGTTGTCGGTGCAAAGTGCTAGTGGGGGCGCGGTAAAAGTGACGCTGTGATCGGCACAAACAGTCTCTAACCTTGCGCGAATTGCCGTATTTGCGGCAACGCCACCGGCGACGGCAAGCAAGGGTTTCGACGGAGTGTCCGCAAGATATACCTCTAGCGCACGTCGGGTTTTTTCGGCGAGAACATCGACCACCGCCGCCTGAAATCCGGCACATAGATCGGCGCGAGCCTGTTTGGGTAGGCCGCCGTGTTCCGCCATCACAGCGTCGCGGGCACGCAACAATGCAGTTTTTAAACCTGAAAAAGACATGTTGCAGCCAGGTCGATCCAAGAGCGGGCGAGGAAACCGATGCGCCTTGGGATCGCCGTACTTGGCTTCGGCTTGAACCGAGGGGCCGCCGGGCTGGGGTAGGCCGAGCAGGCGGGCGGTTTTGTCAAATGCCTCGCCGGGGGCGTCGTCGATGGTGCCGCCAAGGCGCGAAAACCGCTCTGGGCCATGAGCGATAAGAAACTGACAATGGCCACCAGAGACCAGTAGCATCAGATAAGGATATGTCGCCTGATCGGTCAGGCGCGGGGTGAGCGCGTGACCGGCGAGATGGTTGACCCCTACGAGCGGGATGTTGAGGCCAGCGGAGAGGCCTTTGGCGCACATGACGCCGGAAAGAACACCGCCGATGAGGCCGGGTCCCGCAGTAACTGCGATAGCGTCGATTTCTGCCAGAGTCAGGCCGGAGGTGGTAAGCGCCTCTTCGACTGAGTAGTCGAGTTTTTCAGCATGGGCGCGCGCGGCGATTTCAGGCACGACACCGCCAAATGCCGAGTGCAGTTCATTTTGTCCATGAACAATTGAGGCGAGGATTTCGGGCGGCTTATCGCCGGACTGACGCACAATAGCGGCAGCGGTATCGTCACAGCTACTCTCCAACCCGAGAATGGTTAACGTTTCTGGCAAAGTCGCGAGCATTGGCCTGAATTTGTTCCTTGTCGTTGCGCGGCGGATGCACGGCAGGTAACACCGGAAGGCGGCTCAAACAATCCCGGCACCTGATGAATGGCAGTTCCTAAGCTAGAACACCCTACTATTTTGCTGACCCGTCCGGTGGAGGCGGGGCAAGAGTTTGCGGCCAAATTGGCGCAAGTGGGTGTTTCGGAACCTATCGTGTGTTCACCTTCGATGCGCGTTGAGCCGGAGGAAGTGCCTGGTTTGGCGGGAGTTGAAGGTGTAATTTTTACGTCGCAGAACGGGGTAGCGGCGGTTGATGGGCGCGACTTGCCCGCATGGTGTGTAGGCGATGCCACAGCTGCCGCGGCGCGGTCAAAGGGGTGGCGCGCAATATCTGCAGGCGGAGACGCCGAAACACTGTACCAGCGAATTTTGGCCGATGCTCCGCAAGGGCCGTTGTTGCACCTCAGAGGCGAACACGCACGTGGCGCGTTGGCTGAAAGATTGAGTGGGGTGGGGGTCAGAACGCGTGACCAAGTTGTGTACCGGCAGGTTTCGCAAGAATTGAATGAAGGAGCGAAAAGGTTGCTGGCTGGAAAATACCCTGTGTTAGTGCCTCTTTTTTCGCCGCGAACAGCGCGATTATTGGTTGAGGCAGGGCCGTTTACAGCTCCAATTTACGCGGTTGTGATCAGCGACGCGGTAGCGGAAAACCTTGCTGGGTTGGAGTGTGAGGTGGTTGAAGTGGCGCAAAACCCGGATGCGACATCAATGATTGCCGCCATAAGACGTTTGATAAGAGCAGACTGACGCATTGAGACAGGCTGCGACCTCGCCTAAGCTATTAGGAAGAGTTGTG
This sequence comes from Shimia abyssi, assembly GCF_003014475.1. Taxonomy (GTDB): domain Bacteria; phylum Pseudomonadota; class Alphaproteobacteria; order Rhodobacterales; family Rhodobacteraceae; genus Shimia; species Shimia abyssi. The sequence continues at coordinate 5,524 of NZ_PYGJ01000026.1, forward strand.
CATTTAGGACCGGATTCGAAAGGGTGACAATTGAGTACCTCGGATAAAAACAACAAACCGGCTGACGATCAGGTAGAGACGGATGCGTCCAAGACGGACGCAATTGAGGACGCCGAGATCGTCGAAGATAGCCCTGATGCTGTTGAAGAACGGTCTGACAACACCGTGGAAAACACTGAAGCCGGTGATGGCGTCGCAGGTGATGTAGAGGCGGAAGATTCAAAAACGGTACATTCTGAGGATAACGTCGTTTCTGAAGAAGTCGCGGATGATGCGAATGCGGAGCTTTCGACTGAAGAAGAACAAAGTGGTGAGAATGTGGTCGCTGGTCCGGAGCCGGTGGCTGAGTTGACGCCTGAGCCACGGACGGTTGAGAAGATTGTCGAGCGCAAAGGTGGATTTGTTCCGATGGTTCTGGGCGGGTTGATTGCCGCCGGGATTGGATTTGGTGTTGCGGTGTATTTCGGCGAACAGCTTGGGCTGGGGGCCGATACGCAAGAGGCGCTGACAGCGTTGCGAGAGCAGGCGGCGGAGCAAGAGGTGTCTTTGGAAGAGATTAAAACTGGACAAATGCAGGTGGCCGGAACGGCGCAGCAGGCGCTGGATGGGGTGTCGGGCATATCCACGCTGAATGATACTGCGACAGCGCTGGGCGTACGGATAGATGAGCTGGCCGGAGCGGTTGCGACGTTTGACGCCCGACTGACCGATATTGAGAAACGACCGCTGAACGAGGGTTTGTCAGCGGCAGCGATTGCGGCCTATGAGCGTGAGGTCGAAGACCTTAAGGCGTTGGTGGCTGAACAGAAGGCCGAGGCCGCCGAGCTAAAGGATAACGCGGCGTTGTCTGCGCAAGCGGCGCTGGCGCGCTCGGCTGTGACGCGGATCATAGCGGCGCTGGATTCGGGTGCGGCATATCGGGCGGCGATTGTGGATTTCGGATCAGCTACGGGCGGTTCGGTCCCTGACGTGTTGGAGAGCCATGCTGATACCGGTGTCATAACGCTTGCCGCGCTATTGGAAGCCTATCCAGAAAGCGCACGGGCCGCACTGGCCAAAGCGCGAACAGATAAGGTGGACGAGGCCGAAGGAAATACGCTTGGCAATTTTCTGAAAACGCATCTGGGTGCCCGCTCGGTAGAGCCGAAGGAAGGCACCGATACAGATGCGATATTGAGCCGCACGGAGGCGGCGCTGAGGGAAGGGCGTTTGGCGGATGCGCTGAGCGAATTAGATACTCTGGCCGAAGGGCCGAAATCTGTCATGGCAGAGTGGCGGGCGACCGCGAACACTCGACTGGCTGCGACACAGGCCGCCGAAGAACTGGCGCAACGTCTGAACACCAACTGAAAGTCATTGTATGCTCTGGTCATTGATTAAAATTCTTGTCTTTGTCGCTGTTATTGCCGGTATGGCATACGGGTCAGTGTACCTGTTGGAGAGTGATGGCGGTGTGATGATCACCGTTGCTGGTGTGGAATACTCGTTGGGGCCATTCCAAACTGTGCTCGCGCTGGTAGCGTTGGTTGGGATTGTCTGGTTGGCGCTAAGGCTGGCGGGGCTTTTGGTCGCGGTTCTGCGTTTCCTGAACGGGGACGAAACGGCGATTAGTCGGTATTTTGACCGCAGCCGTGAACAGAAAGGGTATCAGGCGCTGGCCGATGGGTTGATGGCGCTGGCCTCTGGTGAAGGGCGCGCCGCGATGGACAAGGCGCGCAAAGCGGAGCGTTATCTGCGAAAACCTGAGTTGACCAACCTGATCACGGCTCAGGCTGCTGAGATGAGTGGCGACAAGCGCAAGGCGGAAGAGGTTTACAAGACGCTGCTTAAGAGTGATGCGACACGGTTTGTCGGGGTGCGCGGGCTGATGAAGCAGAAGCTGGATGATGGCAAAACGGATGTCGCGCTCAAACTGGCCGAGACAGCGTTTGCGCTCAAACCGCGCCATGAAGAAGTTCAGGATGTATTGTTGCGATTGCAGACCGAGTCAAAAGACTGGTCAGGTGCGCGCGGTACGCTGAATGCCAAACTGAAACATGGCAGCCTGCCGCGCGACGTGCATCGTCGCAGAGATGCGGTTTTGGCGCTGGGTCAGGCCAAAGATGTGCTGGACGAAGACAGTTCGATTGATCAGCGAGAGAGAGCGATTGAAGCAAACCGGATGTCGCCAGATTTGATCCCTGCGGCAGTTTTGGCCGCGCGAGGGTACATTGAGCAAGGTAAGCCGCGCAATGCGACACGCCTGTTGAAGAAGGCATGGGATGCGCAACCTCATCCCGATTTGGCAGCGGCTTATGCTGAGATTGCGCCGGATGAGACTCCGCAGGAGCGGATCAAGCGGTTCAAGACGCTGATCAAGGCAAATGCAAATCACGCAGAAGCCCGGATGTTGATGGCAGAGTTGAACATTGCGGCAGAAGATTTCCCAGAAGCGCGGCGTGCGCTGGGCGATTTGTTTGAAACAGAGCCAACGCAGCGTTCATTGACCATTATGGCAGCGATTGAGCGTGGGGAAGGGTCCAAAGACGCAGTTGTCAAAGGGTTCTTGGCCAAGGCGCTGACGTCGCCTCGTGGACCGCAATGGGTATGCGAAAACTGCCATAACATCCACGCGGAATGGGTGCCGACCTGCGAGAATTGCCACAGCTTTGACACACTAAGCTGGACCGCTCCGCACGAGGCAGAGGCCGGTGTTGGCACGGGGGCTGAGATGTTGCCGCTGATCGTAGGAGCGCTTGAGGATCACTCTGAGGATGTGCCGGAGGAGGATGTTGCGGTTGATGATGCAGAGACTGTTGAAGGTGAAGTGGTAGAAGAGAAGCCGACTGCCGCGCAGTAAGTTAATTGCGCATTATTCACTTTCGCCTTGCTCTAGCTGATAGATATCCGGGATGCAGGGAACGCGGTCTGCCGGCATGACGCTTGCACCATCTGCGCGCCGGCTGCGCGAACCGCCTATGTCGAGTTTGAATTTGGGATCAGACAGTTTTCCCGTGACCTCAAATGGCCATGCGCTGCGCGAAAGAGGTTTGCCAACACGGCGCGGTTCGGCGCGGAGTTTGATGCTGTCGTTGATCCAGTCGACAGCACCGCGGGCAAAAAGCTGAACCGAGTTTGTTTCGACAACGACGCGGTCGAAGGTGACTTTGCCAGTGTTGAGCTGAACAGGTGCGCGGACACAGACAACGTCTGTCCACCCTTTGCGGCGTTCTTCGGAAAAGAGCCACGGAAAGATGCCGAGACCGGCAAGTTCCAAAAGGCTGGTCGCGACCGCGCCGTTGCCCATGTTCAAAGTCGCAGCACCGGTGATCGTGCGTGCGAAATTTTTGGGTTGGGAAATATTGCCCGAGATATTCAACGCGGCATCAAGGGTGCCTTGGGCTTCGATACCCAGTTCAAGGGATGTGAGGATTTCACCAAGATCCCAGCCGCTGGTTGAGCCGTTAATTATGAGGATTTCCGGTTGGTTTACGGCGTCCATTTCGGCGTTTACCCGAAAAAACCCGTCGCCATAGTAGAGCTCCATCGGGCCGGCTTGAATCTGGCCCTGATCAGCGATCAGCTGGCTGGACATTGACGAGACGCCCTTGTCGCCAACAAACTCTTTTAGATCGATGGAGATTTCCAAATCGGTTTTAGTAAGGATGCGCTGCGGGCTGAAAAATTTTTCTTCGGGCGCGGGTTCTTGTTCAATCACAAGTGGTTGAAGGGGTGGCTTTCCGTCATCGATCTCTGGTTCCTGCTTGACCGGTGTTTCGTCAAGGACAAGCGGTTGCAGGGGCGGTTGATCTGTTTCTTCTGCCTCGCGTGACTTGCTTGAACCGGCAATGGCAATCACGGCTTTTGTGCCGTCGCGGATGTCTGCAAGCCGGATTCGATTGGAGAGGATGCCACCACGGATCACGTTGATATCCTGGGAGATGTCAAAAGTGATGTTGGTGGAAATATCGCTGTCGGCGGCATTGAACCCGATGTCCAAGGATACATTTTGTTTGTCCCCGGTCATGCCCATGGTGAGGCCGAGCGCGCCAACATCAATGGGGTCGACTTGCAACGCCTCGAGGAAATGAGCGCTGTCTGCGACGGACAGGGAAAGCTCCAGCAGGAAACCAGAGAGTTTCTTGACGTCTTCCATCGTGATTTTGGCGTCGAGCGACCATAAATCGGTGTTTTCAGAGCGTGCTTCGAGCCGTCGGAGGCTGAGGTGGCCGGGGTCATCAGAAATGTCGAATTCGGCGTAGACCCGGCCAAAGCGCTCTGCGTCTTCCTCGGCTAGAGAGCGCAGAAGGAGAGTTGATGCGCCTTGGAGCGCGCCCTCGATCGAAACGCCTTTGAACTTGAATACATCACTGACTGAGCCTGATGCTGTGATAAAAGGCGCGTCGAGGGGGCCAACTTGCAAGGTAATTTCCCGTACACCTAAAGTTCCCTCGGGACTTCGGTAGAATTGTCCGATGGTGATTGGGCCGACACGATCAAGCCCTTGATCAAACGCGTTGGTCTGGATGTTCAGTTCCTCGAACTCCAAACCTTGGTCGCCAGTGATGATATGCGCATCGATACCAGTGAGTTTCAGGTCCTTGAGTGCGGTGGCGGGCGGCGGTGGCGCGCCTTCTGGATGCATACGCGCATCAATGGTTATGTCGACCCCGTCGCGGGGAAGGACGTTGTCAACCTTGCCGCTGATGACAATGTGTTGGCCACCGTCGAGTTCGAACGTTGACTCAATGTCAGCAAGCGCCCAAACGTCTGGCTTGCGGGTCACTTCGGTAGAAATGCGACCGTGCCCTTCTACGCTTCGCTCAAGCCCAAAAATGTCGAAGATTTCCCCGATTTCCCCGGTTTCCAGATCAAAATCTGCCACATAACCGCCGCCTTCGGACTCAGGCAGAACCGTGCCGTTGTAGGTTAGGCTTAGCTCGCCAAACGACACGTCATGCGAGAATGGGGCATCGTGAGGATAGTTGCCGAGGAGTTCGAATTCCTCTCCGTTCACGGAACCGTGGCCGGAGAAGGTGACCAGTTTTTCGTGCTGTTCGAGAAGTGCGGATTCAAGATCAAAATCGAAAACAAAACCGGACGTGGCGTTGTCTATTGTGAGACCGATGTTGGTGAATGTGACCGTCTTGTCGGACAGGAAGGTCAGAAAGGACGGCGAGTCTTCTTTGGTGTCCTCTTCATCTTTCTTTTTTATTCGGCCCTCGCGCTGAATCCAGCTGGTGGTGCCGTCTTCGGCGGTGAGCAAGTTTACCTGCAACCCGTCCATGACAAAATTGTCGAGCGCAACATTGCCGCGCAAAACGCCGAGCAAGTCGACGTCGAGCTCCATCAACGTGAGCGCAATGAGGTCAAGATCGTCCATATTCGTGCTGGGCACACGGGCGTCGGCAACACGGACGCGTGCGGTACGTTTGAGAACAATGCGAACATCGCCGTCGATTTCGAATGGTTGGCCCAATTGGTCCGTCATTAAGTTTTCGACAATACCCTGACGAAAACTGGAAAACATCGGTGCTGCCAGTACTAACCAAAGTGCGATGAAGAGCACGACGGCAATGGCAAGCAGCCATTTCAAAGTTGTCATGAGCGCCTTGGGCATTTCAAAGGGCCTTTGTTGTCTATCAACCGGTTTGCTTGACCTCGTTGCCCGGATCGTCGGGGCTTGCGAGATCACCTTCCCAGTTGGGGTCTGAAATCTTGAGTTCCGGCGTGTCGGCCATGTAGGACGGGGTCATGATCTGTACGCCGTTTTCATTGAAAACATCTGAAATATGTTTGTGCAATTCCGATAATAGCAGAGGCAAGTAAGAGCCGCGCGTTGTAAATGCATTGATTTGATAATTCATTGCATAGTCAGCCAAGGCGGTGACCAAAACGAAAGGCGCAGGCGATTTTTTGAGGCCGTTTGTGCGCCTGGCCGCTTCGACCAGCATGGCTTCAACTTTGGCGCGGGGCTCTTCGTATCCAATGCCTACCGTGGTGTGCAGCAACAGACCCTTGCCGTCAATTTTGGATGAATAGTTGATCACCTCGGACGATAGGAGCGTGGCGTTTGGAATGCTGATCAGCTCATTCTTGACGGACTTGAGGTAGGTTTCCATCAGTTTGATTTGCATGACGTCGCCGTAGTGTTCACCCACGCGGATCCGGTCGCCAACGTTCATAGAGCGTTTGTAAAGCACAAATAGTCCGGCGAGGACATTGGAAATGACAGAGTTGGAGCCAAGCGATACCATGACACCGACCAGGATCGTGAGGCCCTGAAAGGCGGCGGAATCTGAACCGGGAATGTAAGGAAAGCAGAAAACGGCGCAGATCAAGATTAGGGTCAGCCGGATCAGATTGTATGTTGGCCAGATCCAGTGCGCCTCAAAGTTCTTGAGGGCGATTGTACCTTGATCAACGTTTTCAAAGAACAGCTTTACACCCTTGATGATCCACGCGGTGATACCAACAATGATCGCAATGGTGATCAGGTTCGGCACATAGGCGATTATGGCAAGAAGAATACCAAGAATTGGGTCGGTTACATAGCGGATCAGCAGTTCAGCAATCGGTTGGGTTTGGGGAAATGAGTGCAGAACGAAGCTTATGTAATAATAAAACCCTGTGAACAATGTGACGTCGATCAACACCCGTATACCGAAGCTGACGAGGTTAGATGCCGCACTGGCTTGTAGCACGTCCATCGTTGCGGCCTGAACGACGTGAAAACGACGTTCGACTATGCGCGCGATGAAACGGGGAACGCGTTTTCGCAAGAAAATAAGCAGCACGCAATATGCGGCAAACATGGCAGACCAAACTAGTGCGGCTGTGGTGCTTTGAGCAAAGGCGGCGTCCGTTCGGTTTGCCCGGTAGTCCAATATGGCGCGCTGGATTGCTTCGGCTTGAAGTGATGCAAGCACGTTCATTTCCATTTGTTCGAACTCTGAATCGGCCTGTGTCGTCACAGTGATCATCGTATCGTCTGCATAGACCACAAAGCCAAGGTCCTCTGACCGAACTTCCATCTGCACCGTTTCGGATTCGCTCGATTCTGCAAACTCGATAATGCGATTTGCAACAATTTCAGCGCGCTCGGATGCCGGAAGTGCGGTTGACCCACGTACAAAAAACAGCTCATTCCCATCGACAATTACTGGTTGGGAAAAAATCTGCTCATCGCGTTCCGCCTTTTCGGATGTTTTTTCGGTTGGTTCTTCCTGAGCATAGACGGGCGGAGATGTGGCGAGCCAGAGTGTGGCAATGGCCAGTAAGATAAAGGTTATGGCGCGCATGCCGATTTGTTCCCCTGTTCGCAAAAGTGTTTTTGACGCAGGTTTTCCATCTGCTTTCACGACGATGTTACAGGGAGTTAGCGTTTCGTCAAACACGAGCTTTGGGAAAAGTCCTTTGAGGTCAGAGAGGTGAACGCCATAGTAGATGTGCAAGCATTGCGAAAACGAGGGATAGTCATGATCAGGATTGGATTTGCGGTTTTGATGTCATTTGCAGGAGTTGCGGTGGCGCAGCCGGTGTCGGACTGGGGTGATGCTGGCGTGTGGGCGATCAAAGTCGACGCGGGCAATGGAAACGGATGTTTCATGCAGCGTGACTTTGAGAGCGGAACAGTTGTGCGTCTTGGGTATGTTCCGGACAAAAAAGGGGCTTTTTTGTTGGCGGTTAATGCCGATTGGGAGCAAATTGAGGAAGGGCAGGAAGGTAGTGTGATTTTCGACTTTGGCGATTCCCGTTTTCAGGGGGCTGCCGTTGGTATTGTTCAGGATGGATTGCCCGGAGGGTATGCGTTTTTTAACAACCCTGAATTCACTTCTGAGTTCGCGCGGCGTCCGAATGTCAAGATTATCGGCGGAAATGGCGGCGAAGAGCAAATTAGTTTGTCTGGAAGTAGCGCGGCGCTTGGTCAGTTGGATCTGTGTCAGGCCGAGCAAGTTACGGAATAGCCGCATTCAGTAGAATTGGCTGATTAAAAACGTTCGCCAACTGAAATGTATATGAGAGATTCGCCATCGTTGTTGTGGGAAGCGTCGATGGCGAAGTTGACTGGCACCTTTTTCGAGACGGCAACGCGCAAACCAATGCCACCCGCATAGCCGCTTTCGTCCAGTGAACCGAAGGAGTCACCGACAGCCCCATATCCCGCGAATGCAACCATACCGAATCGCTGTGTAAATTTGTGGCGGTATTCGGCCTGTGCCGAGAGTAAGCGGTCGTCTAGAAATTGAGTGGGGTTGAACCCCCGCATGGCGTCTGTTCCACCAACGGAACACAGGTCATAGAACGGCGCGCCGTCTGCTGTACCGCAGCCAGCAAGACGAATGGCAAGCACGCCGTCTTCGGAAATAGGACGATACGCACCATAAAGCGCGGCGATCTTGGTGTAATTGCCGCCGCCTGATGTGATTTCGTTGTAAAGAACAGACAGGTCGAGGTTGTTTCCGGTCGTTGGGTATATATCGCTGTCACGTGTGTCGCGCTGGGCGACGATGCCAACGGAGGCGGTTTGCAACCCCCCGAACAGGGTGAAATTGGTCGGCAACCCGCCGAACGAGATGTTGCCCGAAGTGATATCCGTGTCGAGATATTTGAGTTGCAGCCCGACAGACCAGTGTTCCGCAACTTTTTTGGATGCCTCGAGCCGCGCGAACGAACCGGTTTGGCGCAAGGGTATCGCGAGACCGCCTGAGATTAGATCATAATTCAGCGCAGCATCTGCAAAAGTGGCGGACAAATCCCAGTTGTTGCCAGGCGTTGAAAGCCGGAATGACAGGCCATGTGCCTCGGAGCCATTGTCGGATCGCATGGTTCCAACACCGATCAGTGACGTGTTTGCGTTTTCGTCGACCTGAAAAAGATAACCAGCGCCAAGCGCGAGGCCGGTACCAATCAGCGGATTGGAAAATGGGATTGGGGCTACAATAACAGAGCCGTTGCCAAAACCGAAAGCCTCGGTGTTGTCCGGATCGGTTACAGTTTCAACAGGTTCGGCGATCAATGTGCCTTGGCTGTCGGCTGATGCAGTACTTGCAATGAATCCGATCAAAAGCAGACCGAGGAGTGCAATGCGAGACGATTTTGCTGCCGTGTTTGGCATTGGGAATACCTGTTATTGAATCCCTTTAGTCATAACAGTGACTCACTGTGTCCGCCAACGCGTTGTGTCAACGCAGAGCGAAATTCACGCATTGGTGGGAATAGTTGGCATGGGGCACAGGCGATTAGTCGTTGTCGCCCAGCCCCGCGCCAGCACCGAGGCGCCGGCTTTCTTCTGTGGCAGGGGCGTATGTGCGGTGGGCAAATGCCGCAAGTTGTGACCAGGCACCTGAAGATACAGAGGCGCGCAAAACAGGCTCGCGAGGACCGCTCATTTCGGCCGGCGTAGAGAATGTGATTGTGTTGGCGCGATCAACAGCAAGCGCGGTCTGCGCGGCGTTCACGCACAGCAGTTTACCATCTGTCACAAAGTGCGCGTCGTCCCATGAGGCGGCGACTGGGACGCCGAGACGCAGAGATGCACCGCCCATGAATGGCACGGCCAGCAACGGAAAGCTGACGTCTTCCATGATGATCTGGCCCCGGCTGAGCAAGCTTTGGGCACAGTCGGATAAGGAGGCACCTGCGATCAGGGGACTCATCCGGCGCATTGGCGCGTGCCAGACCTCAGCGCTGAGGGAGACGGGCGATACGTCGATCTGCGGAATACGGTCGTTTTGAACGAGCAACTGAGCCAGTAGTTCAGCGCCGGGTAAGTCGAAGGCTGAGAGCCAGCGCGTGCCCTTAGCGGCTTCTTCTGCGAGACCCCAAGACAAGCCGGACCCTCGCGCGGCCCGTTTGGCTATCGCTTCGATTTCATTGAGGGAGTGGGTCATGCGGCGTGTTCTTTGACTTGAGGGAAAACCCAATCATCTGCGTTGTCAGTGGAAAGCTCGTAAGGGAGCGGGGCGTTTCCATACATGCAGATGCGCACCCAGCGGTCCGAGCGAGGGTCGAATTTGGTTGCGCCAAAAAAAGAGAGTTTACAGCGCAACATGTCGATCGGAAGAACCTGAGCAGAAATCGTGTTGTCGCGGATTTCGGCGTAAGGCGCATGGCCGACAATTTGGGTACGGCGCAGCACATGGCGGTGTTCTGGGTGGCGCAGAAGGAAAACGGAAACGTGTGAATCATCAGGCCAGTGGGCCAGCGACTGATAGAGCGCAGCGGCGTCGCGGCCCGGAGCGAGTGGTTGTTCGTATTCCTCGATGGGTTCTTCGAACCGTTCGCCAAGGCGGGGTTCAAGCTTTTCCTCGGACACATACCACGCACGCGCCTTGTTTTCGGGGGCGGACCAGTTGGTGTCGATGGCCCAGCTGTAGATTTCCGTGAGCAGGGTACGCAGGTTACCGACTGTCATAGCGCCTGCGATGCGGAATGTGGCGGTGTTGTCAGCCGCCATGTGTTCGGCAAAGCCGTCGACCAAGTCGCCGTAGGGCTCAAGCATCAGAGAGGCGACCCATTCTTGACCTTCCAAAGAAAGAGTATCCTCAGCCCACCGATAGAGCCTGTCCCAAGGGTGGTCAGCGGTCAGGTTTGAGTTCTTCAAATATATCGTGATCAGATCAATGTCAGCGCGCAAGGCGGCGAGCTTTTCGATTTGGATTGGGTGGTCTGAGTGCCATGTGTCAATGGTCTGGCTACTGCGTGCGATCAGATTGCGAAATCTGGTGACCTCAGTTTCGCTGGCGTTGGCGAGGCTGCGCACGCTTTGAATCGCGTTTTCGCGGGCAGTCATCCAGTTGTTGAACAGCACCGGGTGGTTGAGCAGGAACGGCGCCATGCCGAGGCCAGTGGAATTGCCGATGCCCATGGATCGGGCAAGGGCGGGATCGAGGCGCGCAGCGGTGGTGCCATTGGCGGCGGCGCGCGTGCTTGCCATATGCTGGACCAGCTCGGTCACAAACCAGCGAGTGAGGTAAACAGAGAGCATTTCGACTTGAAACGGGGCGCGGAATTCCGGCCGGTCGGCTATCATTTCACGATCCGCCGCACCGAGTTTGCCCGAGCCATACACAGCGGTCGTGCGCATGAGATATCCGACCGAGTCTATTTGGGCCGAGTCAGGTTGGCCGCCTGCGGCGAGACTGCTGACCACGTGTTCCCAAAGCCGCACAGAGCGGTTGGCGCGTGAAACGGAAAGTTCGGTTCCGGTGACCCGGCCTGCCTCTTGAAGTGGGATATTGCGAGACAGACGTTCGATGTCGTCATTTGTGGGGATGCCGTCAAATAAGGTGAACGTGGCATCCCATGCCTCGGCAATGACCCGGTCGGAGCGTTTTTCGGGCGGAAGATCATGGGCAAATGCGATCAGTGAATAAGAGCGCTCGGGGCCATGTGCCGTGAGAACTGCATGGCCAACGCCAGTGTCGTCAATTTCGAATGTCGCTTTTTCAAAACGCCAGTTTTCGCGCGCCATGCGGCGGGTGAGGATGCGCATGAACGACAAGCGAGATTGGTGGAGCGATCCGAGGCGGGCAAGGCGCATGACGGTTTTGGGATCGCGGCGCGGTATCTCATTCATGTCATTGCTCCCTGTTGTGACAGCCGTCGGTGCATTGCCCCGGGGTCTGTTATTAATAGGTAATCACTTTTCTTGCGGTGTGAAGTTTTCCGCGAAGAAACGGTGCCAGTTATTGCCCATGATCCCGGCCACCTCAGCGCGGCTCAGGCCGGTTTTCAAGAGGCCGGTCTCGATGTTGCCAAAGTGGCGGTTGTCTTGGAACCATGTTGGCATGGGTGGGAAACCTGGGGCGGCGGCGGAGCCTTCGCCATAGTCAATTTCTTTGGTCCAGCGGCCAACGCGCATCCATTCCACGATGCTGTCAGGCTGATCCTGACACAGGTCGGTGCCAATGCCGAGGTGTTCGGCCCCAAACTTTTCCGCCGTGCGCGCGATCATTTCGCAAAAGCTCTCCAGCGTGCAGGCGGATTTGTCTTTGAGGTGATGCGGGTAAACAGAAAAGCCAAGCATTCCACCGTTCTCAGTAACAGCGCGAATGACGTCATCGCGTTTGTTGCGTAAGGCGGGGGACCATTCATATGGGTTGGCGTGCGTGATTGCGATGGGGCGTTCCGAGATGTTGGCGGCCTCGATGGTGGACCGGTCGGCAGAGTGGCTCATGTCGACGACAAGGCCGACGCGGTTCATTTCCTTGATCACCTGTGTGCCCATACGGGTGATACCGGTGTCATCCGATTCGTAACAGCCGGTCGCAAGGAGCGATTGGTTGTTATAGGTCAGCTGCATGAAGCGCGCGCCAAGTGTGTGCAGGATTTCGACAAGGCCGATATCGTCTTCGATGGGCGCGGGATTTTGAAAGCCGAAGAAGACGGCGGTGCGACCGGTGGCGCGGGCGGTCTCGATGTCGCTGGCCCATTGACCCTTTATGATCAGGTCCGGGTATTGTTCGAACCAGCGATTCCACTGTTCGAAGTTCAGTACCGTTTCGCGGAAATTTTCGTGATACGAAATGGTGACGTGAATGGCGTCGACGTTACCTTCGCGCAGCTGGCGGAAGATTTTCTCGGACCAGTTGGCGTATTGCAAACCGTCGATGCGGAAGTTGGTCATGAGAATGTCTTCCCCGGTGTTGTTGGCAATTTGCAGGTTAAACTGGACCGGCGCTGATGTAGGCGGTTTTAACAGTGGTGTAGAATTCGGCGGCGGCCTTGCCTTGTTCGCGCGGGCCATAAGAGCTGTCGCCGCGACCACCAAAAGGCACGTGATAATCGGTGCCTGCGGTGGGCAGGTTTACAGTGACAACCCCGGTACGCGCGTTGCGGCGAAAATGCGTGGCACGGGCCAGCGATTTTGTCACAATGCCTGATGTCAGGCCGAAATTGGTGTCATTCACTACCGCCAGAGCTTCGTCATAGCTGTCGACTTTGATGACGGATGTCAGTGGTGCGAACATTTCCTCGCGGTTGATGCGCATGTCGTTTGTGGTGTTCAGGAACACACCCGGCGACATGTAGAAACCGTCATGCGGCATTTCGAGGCGTGCGCCGCCGCAAGCCAATTCTGCGCCTTCGGATTTACCAAGATCGGCATAAGCCAAGTTTTCGGTGAGCTGTTGTTGGCTGACGACTGGTCCCATCTGGGTACCTGCCTCAAGCGCATGGCCGACTTTCATGGCCTGTGTACCTGCAACGAGTTTTTCGACAAACGCATCGTGTATATCGGCGTGCACAACTAAGCGCGACGAGGCGGTGCATTTTTGGCCTGTACCTCCAAAAGCGCCACCCAAAGCCAATGTGACGGCCAGATCAAGGTCAGCGTCGTCCAACACAGCAAGGGCGTTTTTCGAACCCATTTCCATCTGTACCTTGGTCAGATTCTGGATCGCGGCAGAGGCGATGCCTTTGCCAACCGGGACCGAGCCGGTGAAAGAGATAGCGTTGATCTTGGGGCTTTCGACAAGTCGTTGACCAATGGAACGCCCAGATCCCATGACTAGGCTAAAGAGACCTTTCGGGATGTCCTGACGGCTAATGATCTCGGCGAGTGCGACGGCAGAGGCAGGGGTGATGTTGGCGGGTTTCCACACGACGGCGTTTCCATAGCAAAGCGCCGGTGCGATTTTCCATGAGGCGGTCGCAGTGGGGAAGTTCCATGGGCTGATAATTGCGACGGTGCCGACGGGTTCGCGACGCACGTCTATTTCAATATCGGGGCGCACAGAGTCTGCGTTTTCACCAATCTGGCGCAGGCATTCAGCGGCATAATAGGTGAAGAATTGACCGGCGCGGAACACTTCGCCCTTGCCTTCGGCCAGTGGTTTGCCTTCCTCGCGGGCTAGCAGCGTACCCAGCTCTTCTGCTCGGGACATCATCTCGGTTCCGATGGCGTTTAGGACTGATTGTTTGCGCTCGATCCCATATGTGGCCCATTCTACCTGCGCGATCCGCGCCTGATCCAAGGTGGCCTCGAGCTGGTCAGCGCTGGCTTGGGCAAAGATGCCGACCAGATCGCTTAGGTCCGACGGATTGCGGTTCTCAATCTCGGTTTCGCCTGCCAGCCATTCGCCGGCGATCAGGTTCTTTTGAGTGTCAGACATGTCATGCGCCCCCTAACGACTTGCTGAACGGGTATGGACTCGGAACACACGTTCAATCAAACTAAAATTATTGAACTTTGATTAAGTAGAATTGAAATAATGAGATGGCACTGAAAATAGAAATGCTACGCGGGTTTGTTGCGGTGGCGCGTAATGGCAACTTGAGCGATGCGGCGGAGCAATTGGGCCGAACGCCTTCGGCGGTTTCCATGATGCTCAAGCAGTTAGAGCTGCATTTGGGTGAACCGTTGTTTGAAACGGATCGAAAAAACAAACTGACTGTCTTGGGACAGTTTGTATTGGAACAGGCAGAGCAAGAGATCGCGCATTTTGACACCACTGTGCGCGCGATCGAGAGTTATGCCGGGGCCGAGGTAGGGCATGTGCGGATTGCAACAGTGCCGTCAGTAGCAGGCACCATTATGCCGCGGGTTTTTTCGCGTAATATCAATAGCTACGATGGGGTACGGATCGAATTAAGAGATATGGACTCCAAATCGATCTTGCATGAATTGTCCCAAGGTCGGATTGATATCGGTATTGCGACGATTGGGCAGAACAGTTCGGGATTGGACAGTCGCTTGCTGTTGACAGATCGGTTTGGAGTCGTCTGTTCTAGTGCGCATGAACTGGCGAACCATCGCGATCTGGTAACATGGGCTGAACTGGCAAATGCTCGGCTGATCATGAATGGGTTGTCCGAAGGTATTGGTAGCACGGAATCGTTAGCATTGCACGCGGGAGCGGGGCTTTCGGCATATAACTTAACCTCGATTTTCGGAATGGTTCGCGCCAATATTGGAGTAACCATTCTTCCGGAAATGGCGGTACAAGCCGGAGGGCAGGCGGATCTGGTGTTTCGACCGCTGGCTGATGAGGTGGCGACCCGCCAGATTCATTTAGTGCGAAAGGCCGATTCTGCGCTCTCACCCGCGGCGCGGCGGTTGGAGCGGGACATATTAAAAACGGTCGAAGAGATGCGCGCTTGAACGAGACTGCGCATTATGTTGGCACCGGGTTTGAGGGATCTACAGGCTAAACCGGCATTCCCTGCTAGTATTTGTTTTCAAAGAAACTCATACTTGCGTGAACAGTACTCATCCAAAGGGGTTAGGGTTTTAGTGTCACGCCGTCATTATAATCTCCCTCCATTGACGACATTATCCGCATTTGAAGCGGCGGCGCGTCATCTGAGTTTTAAGAATGCGGCGCAAGAATTGTCGGTTACGCCTGGAGCGGTCAGCCACCAGATCAAAGCGCTGGAGGGGGATTTGGGGGCAGCGTTATTCCAGCGTCGCCATCGCGGTGTTGATCTGACGGAGGATGGAAGGGTGCTTTTTGATGCGCTGTCATCCTCGTTTGTGCGGATCTCTAAGGTGTTAGAAACGATCAGGGATCGTTCGTCGAGCGCGAGTGTGACTGTGGGATCGACAACTGCGGTCGCGGCGCTGTGGCTATCGCCGATCATCATCGATTTTTGGCGAGAAATGCCGGATGTAAGTGTGAGTCAATTGTCGCAGGATCGGCCATTTCGAGACCGCCCGGACATTGATTTTTTTATACGATATGGGCGTGATCGCGATGCCAGCTTGAACCACACACCGTTGTATCGTGACCATTTGATCCCCGTGGCCAGCCCGGAAATGGCGCAGAAGCTGGTCGGAAAATCATTGGAAGGTTTGGCACAGCAGCGGTTGATCCATTTGGAGTCTGACGACCGCACATGGACGACATGGCCGGATTGGTTTCACCAGTTGGGATACAGGGGTGCGATCCCGGCCGAGTCTCGGGTCGACAGCTACTCGGTCGCCCTTCAGATGGCGCGCAGAGGGGCAGGGCTTGCGCTGGGCTGGGCGCGATTGATCCGACCAATGCTGGAATCCGGAAAGCTGGTTCCCGTTGGACCGTACCAAATATCAGCGCCTAATCAATTTTATTTGGTAGGGCGTCCGGACGATGAGCTTTCATCTAGTGCATTGGCTTTGAAAGAATGGATATTGCACGAGGTACGCGGATCTTCAGTTTAGTTGAATTCAACTACTGATGAGGTTTTCTGATATTGAGGCTAGCTTAGTTGATGCTCCAATAGAGCATCAGATGCAAAACCAAGAATTTCTGGAGAGCCCGATGAACAAAATTAGCCGTCTATCGTCCGTTCTGACCAAAGTGAACACGGCCAATGGTTTGCCAAACGAACACTACGTGGACCCGGATACGTTTATTGAAGAGAAACACACGGTTCTGTTTGCGAATTGGTCTGGGATCGGTTTTGGGAAAGACATCCCTGAAGTGGGTGACGCCAAACCGGTTGATTTTCTTGGGATGCCATTGCTGTTGGTGCGGGATCGTGATGGCGAGATTGGGGTTTTTCAAAACACGTGCCGCCATCGTGGAATGATCCTTGTAAGCAAACCACAAAAGATACGCGGTGCGATCCGATGCCCGTATCATAGCTGGTGCTATAGTTTGAAAGGCGAGCTGCGCGCGACGCCGCATGTGGGTGGCCCAGGTCAGAATAAACACGATGACGTCAACCTGAGCGATTTGAGTTTGGTGCGGATCAGGTCCTTTGTATGGCGAGACGTGATTTTTGTGAATGTCGATGGCAGTGCTGGCGCATTTGAAGAAGTGCATTGCGAGTTGATGGAGCGGTGGAAAGAATTTGACGTTCCGATTTTCCACGGGGGAGAGACGTCAGGGTTCAAGTTGGACGTGAAATCCAACTGGAAGCTGGCGGTTGAGAACTATTGCGAGAGCTATCATTTGCCATGGGTGCATCCAGGTCTGAACAGCTATTCGCGGTTGGAAGACCACTACAACATCGAAGTGCGCGATCAGTATTCGGGTCAGGGCACATTGGTCTATCGGCAGTTGACGGACCATGACGGAGAAACACTGCCGGATTTTGCGGGCCTTAGCGACAAGTGGGAAGAGGGAGCTGAGTACATAGCTGTGTACCCAAACGTTTTGCTTGGCGTTCAGCGTGACCATAGTTTTGCCATCGTGCTGGAGCCGGTTAATCAAGAGAACACCGTCGAGCATATCGAGCTTTATTATGCGACAAGCGAAAAGGACACACCCGAATACGACGGGCTGCGTGCATCTAATGCGCAGCAGTGGAAGACAGTTTTCGAAGAAGATGTGTTTGTGGTTGAAGGTATGCAAAAGGGACGCCACGGCGAGTTGTTCGACGGGGGTCGCTTTTCTCCGGTAATGGATGGACCTACACACAACTTTCATCATTGGGTGGCAACCCAGATCGAAATAGGTCGCACTGGGTGAGCGATCTTATGTCGGATGGTCTTGCCAGAAATTTTTTAGCCGGCGCGTGGGTTGAAGGTGACGGCGGTGCAAGGATTGCTGTCGAGGATCCAGGAACTGAAGAGCATTTTGCGGATTGTGCGTTGGCAGGCGAAGCAACATTGGCCAAGGCGCTTGAAGCGGCGCGTGTTTCGTTTGAGCGGGGCGATCTAGCAGACATGCAACCGTCAGCTAGAAGCCGGATGATGGTACGCGTTGCTTCTGAAATTCGCGCAATTGCGGATGAGGGCGCCACAATACTATGCCGTGAAAGTGGCAAAACGCTGGACGCAGCGCGTGATGAGTTCGAAGAAGCCGCGCAGTATTTCGAGTACTACGGCGGTGTTGCAGATAAGATCGAGGGTAAGTCTATTCCACTTGGTCCGGATTATGTCGACTACACAACTTACGAACCGTTTGGTGTTTCTGCGCAGGTTGTGCCGTGGAACTTTCCAGTCTCCATAGCTGCGCGCTCGTTGGCACCTTCGATGGCGGCTGGTAATTCGACAGTTATCAAATCACCAGAGTTGGATCCAATTGGGCTGTCCCTTTTGGGCAGTGCGCTTGAGCGCGCAGACGTTCCATCAGGTGTGGTGTCCATTTTAAACGGGATCGGTAGTGAGTTGGGTGCCCGTCTGGTCCGAAGTACGGAAGTGGATCAAATCGTTTTTACGGGGTCTGTTCAAACTGGTCAGGCAATACTGCATGCGGCGGCAGATTCTGTAACACCGTCTTTGATGGAACTAGGTGGTAAGTCGGCTGCTATTCTGTTCGACGACGCGGATTTGGATATGTTTCTGGCCAGCCTAAAGAGCGGCATCTTCTATAACGCTGGACAGGTTTGTTCAGCTATGGCGCGGGTTTTGGTGGATCGCTCAATTTATGAAGACGCTGTTGAGCGGTCTGCGATTCTGTCCAATGGGTTGAGTGTGGATCATGGTCTGATTAACCCAGACCACACGCCGGTTATTTCAGATCTACAATTGAGCAGGATTGAAAACGTCACTTCGACGGCACGCCAAGAAGGTGCCCGTATTGCAGCCGGTGGTGCACGGCTGGATCGCAAGGGTCACTTTATGGCGCCTACGATATTGGCAGATGTCGATCCAGCATCTCACGCGGCGCAGCAGGAGATTTTTGGGCCTGTGAGTTGTTTTACCCCGTTTGAAACGGAGGCCGAAGCCATCGCCATAGCAAATGGGACAGAATTTGGTCTGGTTTCTGGGGTTTTCACAAAAGATCTGGCGAGAGCGCACCGCGTGGCGCGTAAATTGCGAGCGGGGCAAGTCTTTGTAAATGAGTGGTTTGCAGGCGGCATTTCAACGCCATTTGGTGGTGTGGGTAAGTCGGGCTTTGGACGTGAAAAAGGGCTTGAGGCTCTTTATAATTATGTGCGCACAAAGAATGTCGCGATTTCTTTGAAGGGTTAACAATGAATCGGGATGAGTTGAATCGAGCCTTGTTAGGGGCACACGCGCGTGAAGAACAGATAGAGCTAGTGCGATTGTACACATTGGCAGCTGAGGAGCGGGAACGGGCTCGGGACACAGACGCGGCTTGTTTCTATCTCACTCACGCGTTTGTCTTCGCTCTCGAATGTGGAGCGCCGGAAGCAATTGAGTTGAACCAGCGTCTAGCGGATTTAGGTCGCATACATCGATTGGCGTTTTGATGGAATTTGAGAAATCGAGGTTGCGACCGAATGTGTCGCAAACAGACTGTTTTGTGGAGAAACGAACAAGGCGTACCGGGACGCCGGTATCCTAGGCTCTGCATGTAGTCGGTCTGATTGTGACGCGCTGAGCCCAAGTGACGCGCCCAATTAACCGGATTTGAATAAATGGATTTTGATCCGGCGAAACGAGATGTCGGGCAGGTTCAGGCGAGACAAGCAAAGCGGGAAGCAAGTAATGCGCACAGAAGCTCAGGCCGTGGTAATCGGCGGCGGAGTCATCGGATGTTCGATCCTTTACCATCTGGCCAAACTCGGTTGGTCCGACGTTGTTCTCTTGGAGCGTGACGAACTGACTTCCGGGTCAACTTGGCATGCCGCGGCAAATATCCACGGGCTGCATGACAGCACCAATATCAGCCGCATTCAGCATTATACGATGAATTTGTACAATGCGCTGGAAGAGGAAACCGGACAAAGCTGCGGCGTTTTTCAGCCAGGTTCGATGTATCTGGCGCAAACCGAAGCGCGCGAACATCAACTGAAGCTGCAAGCGGCCAAGGCCAAGCTTTACGGCATGAACTTCTACGAGATCAGCATTGAAGAAGCCAAAAAGCTGAACCCGCTGGTCAATTTTGATGGCATTCGTTGCGTCATGTATGAGCCTGATGGCGGCAATGTAGATCCGTCTGGTGTGACTAACGCCTATGCGGTTGGCGCCCGTCAGCGTGGTGCGGAAATTCATCGATTTACGCCCGTGACCGCGACCGAACAGCAAGATGATGGCACGTGGATTGTCAAAACCCCTAAGGGCGACATCAAGACGCCTTGGGTTGTGAATGCGGCGGGCCTCTGGGGGCGTGAAGTGGCAAAACTGGCCGGTGTTGAGTTGCCACTGCAGCCGACAGAGCACCAGTACTTTGTGACGGAAACGATGACGGATGTGGTCGCACATGGCACACGTTTGCCTTCTGTTTCGGACCGTGACGGGGAGTATTATCTGCGTCAGGAAGGGCAGGGTCTGTTGGTGGGGGCCTACGAAAAAGACATGAAGTTCTGGGCAGAGGAAGGCACACCGCTGGACTTTGCGCATGACCTGTTCCCGGACGATCTGGAGCGGATCGAAGAGAATATGATGAACGCAATCGAACGGCTGCCTGCTGTTGGAGAGGCGGGGATCAAGCGGGTGATCAATGGTCCGATGATATGGTCACCGGACAGCAACGTGTTGATGGGCCCCGTTCCAGAGCTGGACGGCTATTTTTGTTGCAACGGCATTATCCCGGGATTTTCGCAATCAGGCGGTATGGGATTGATGGCAGCCCAATGGATCATTGAGGGCGAGACCGAATATGACATGTTTGGCTGGGATATGGCGCGGTTTGACAGCTGGGCGACAAAAGATTTTACCAAAGCCAAGGTGAAGGACCAATATGCGCACCGTTTTGCTATTCATTTTCCCAACGAAGAACGCAGCGCTGGGCGGCCAGCGCGGGTTCGTCCAATTTACGAGATGCAGAAAGAACTGGGTGCCGTATTTGGTTTGAACGTTGGCTGGGAGCATCCGTTGTGGTTTGCAGACAAACCCGGCACGATCGATACAAATGGGTTCACCCGCCAGAATTGGTGGGGTCCAGTTGGTGAAGAATGCAAGATGCTGCGGGAACGCGCAGGCATTATCGACATCTCGAATTTTGCAAAATACGTCTGCAAGGGACCGGCCGCGTCGGACTATTTGAACGCTGTTTTTGCCAACAATATGCCCAAGGTGATTGGTCGGTCCTGTCTGACGCCGTTGATCTCGAAACGTGGTGGAATTGCTGGTGATTTTACAGTCACGCGCGTAGGTGAGGACGAGTTTTGGGTTATTGGATCGGGCATGGCAGAGCGTTACCATAAGCGGTTCTTTAAGCAGGTTCCGCTGCCGAGCGGCACAACGTTTCAGAGCAAAACCGAGGAGATTTGTGGATTCAATGTCGCTGGTCCAAAATCGCGAGAGTTGCTGCAACGTTTGACGAACGCGTCTTTTACGACCGGAGATTTCCCTTTCATGCGTTCGGCCAAGATCGAGTTGGCCGGGGTTCAGGTTTTGGCGTTGCGTGTGTCCTTTACCGGAGATCTTGGTTGGGAACTGCATTGTGCGACTGAAGATCAGGCGCGCCTTTACAAGGCACTGCTGGAAGCTGGGCGAGAATTTGGCGCAGGCCCAGTCGGCAGCCGCGCGCTCATGTCGATGCGAGTTGAAAAGGGTTATGGTTCTTGGAGCCGGGAATATAGCCCGGAATACTGGCCGCATGAGGTAGGGTTGGACCGGTTGTGCAAGTTAGAGAAAGACTTTCTCAACAAAGACGCAGCTGCGAAAGTACTGGAGAATCCGGCACGCGAGCAGATGGTACTGCTGCATCTGGATAATGCTGAAGTCGACGCATCTAACGCTGATGCCACTGGCGGTGAACCGATTTTCAAGGATGGCGTTGGGATTGGTCGCGTGACATCGGGCACTTACGGCTACTCGGTTGGCATGTCGTTGGCCCTGGGATATGTCAAGAACGCGCAACCGGGAGATGAGGTTGAGGTGATGGTGCTGGGCCGCCCGCATAAAGCGGTCATTCTGCACGAGCCGCCCTTTGATTCAAAAGGCACTATTTTGCGCGGGTGATACAGGATCTTAATGGCGCGCTATGGCGGGTGGTTCAGCTGCCCACCTATAACACTTTCCAAAGTAAAACACGGAAGGGTTTCCAATTCTCAAGGCAAGTCAGCGGTTGTCCAGTTGGCCAGTGCGGTTTCAACGGGTCGACGCAACACTTTAATCTTTTTGGAAAGATGGAGTGTTGATCATGAAGTACCGGACGCGGACGTTTTATACGGACAAA
>NZ_PYGJ01000027.1 GCF_003014475.1 Shimia abyssi
GGTATGGCCGCCCCGGCAAGGGCAACGATAAAGGCAAGGTTGAGGGTCTGGTTGGCTACGGACGACGCAACTTCATGGTGCCGATGCCACGCTTTACCGACCTGCCCGACCCGGTGCCGCATCCCGACCACATCAAGATCGACATGAGCACCGGCGAGGCGCGTGTTGAGGGACCGTTTACCAAAGAAGAGAAAGCCGAGCTCGAAATGTTGCGCGCGAAGCGAGACGCCTGGCAGGAAGATCTCGAGGCCTACCGGGCGGACCTGGAAGCCGAGGAGGACGAGGGCATCCGCGACATCATCCGCGGTGAAATCGCCCATGTTGTACACGTTCTCGGCATCATTGACCGCGCGCTCTCCGTCGTGGATTGAGGCATAGCGTCCTGTTCAGTTCACCAAAACCGGCCGGGGTGAATGTTGTCCAGGGCAAGCTAATCGCGGCAACCAGTCGTTCGTGCCTCCCGCAGAAAAAAGCTGCTGTGAGCCCAATTTTCCGATGCTGCAGGAAGTACGAACTGGTGAAAAGTGCGTAAAGCCGCCATTGCCGCGCAGAACGGGCGGTTCAAAGCCGCCTGCACGGAATCAACGGCCAATGACAGCTTTCTGGCCAAAGATACGAGCGGCACCCTGCTTCGTTGCTAAAATTGTTCCTGCAACAGATCAGACGGCATGTTCTGAAAGCACACGGGCCGCAGGAACCGCCTGATCGACAGGGTTCCGACGGAGGTTGCCCCGAAATTGGTCGAAGCGGGATAGGGGCCTCCGTGCACCATGGTACCGCTGACTTCAACGCCTGTTGGGAAGCCATTTATCAGGATGCGCCCAGCCTTGCGCTCAAGGATTGGCACTAGCGACTTCGCGGTCTCCATATCACTCTCATCCATGTGCAACGTACAGGTCAGTTGCCCTTGCAGTGCCAGAGCAACAGCGCGCATTTGATCCAAATCATCAGCAACAACAATCAGACCAAGCGGGCCGAAAACCTCTTCTCCCAGTTCTGCGTTAGCCAGCCAATGTGCAGCCGTTGTCTGATACAGATACGGCGTCGCGGTTCGCTGATCACACATGGTGGTCAACATACCTTGGACCCCCTCGCTGGCAGCGATACGTGATTGTCCATTACGATATGCAGCGGCGATACCATCGGTAAGCATGGTTTGTTCACCAACCTGTTCCAATCCCTCGATCGCAGCCTCAGTCAGGGCCTTGGCGTGATCTTTAAGGATCACGACAATTCCCGGATTCGTACAGAATTGCCCTGCCCCCATTGTCAGCGATCCGGCCCAACCTGCGCCGATCTCCGCCCCACGCGACGACGCGGCCTCGGGCAGAATGAACATCGGATTCACGGAACCCAATTCACCGAAGAACGGGACCGGCTCGGGGCGGGCAGCGCAAAGGTCAAAAAGTGCGCGGCCACCAGCCAGCGACCCAGTGAACCCAACGGCTTTGATCAGCGGGTGTTGCACAAGCGCCTGCCCCACTTCGCGTGTTCCACCCTGAACCAGCGAAAACACACCCGGGTGAATACCGCATTTTACTATTGCTGCGTGAATGGCTTCGGCCACGATTTCGCCTGTACCTGGATGAGCAGAATGGCCTTTTACGACAACCGGGCAGCCCGCAGCCAGCGCCGCGGCGGTGTCGCCCCCAGCGGTAGAAAAAGCCAAAGGAAAATTCGACGCTCCAAAAACGGCCACAGGGCCAATCGGTCGCTGGATCATCTTGAGGTCTGGGCGCGGTAAAGGCGCGCGATCGGGGAGGGCTTCGTCATGTCGGAGATCCAGATAATCGCCTTGCAGGATGTGCGCTGCGAACAGGCGCAGTTGGCCCGTGGTACGACCACGCTCGCCTTGCAGACGTGCTTCGGGCAACCCAGTTTCCTGCGTTCCGATTTCTGTGATGGCCTCAGCGCGAGCTTCAATCTCATCAGCGATCGCGTTCAAAAACGCAGCGCGGTCCTCGCGGCTGGAATAGCCATATGACCAGAACGCTTCCTCAGCAGAGTTAACAGCATTGTCGACATGCTCCGCTGTCCCGACCGAGAAGTGATGTGAAGGGCCATGTGCAGGTTCGGAAGTAAAGTGACTTTCTCCGTCAACCCATTGGCCAGCGATGAGGTGTTTTCCGTGCGGTTCGAATGTCATGTTCAGTTATCCCAATGTGTGACCATGTCACAGGCAATATCAAAGGCGGCGCGGGTGGCACCGACGTCTGCTCGGCCCTGTCCGGCAATGTCGAAGGCTGTCCCATGTGCGGGTGTTGAAACCGGGAAAGGCAGCCCGCCCTGGACGGTTACACCACGATCAAATCCCAAGAGCTTCAAAGCGATCTGTCCCTGATCGTGATACATCGTCACAACGGCATCGATATCCTTGGCCACAGCCTTGAGAAACACCGTGTCAGAGGGCCATGGGCCGTCGATTGACATCTGTCCGCCAGCGAGCTTTTTCACGGTCGGTTCCAGAATGTCGATTTCTTCTGTTCCAAAATTCCCGCCATCGCCGGCATGCGGGTTGATCGCGGCCACGGAAATTCGCGGGCGCTGCACGCCTGATCGGCGCAACACGTTGTGGATCAAATGCACAGCTTCTGTGACACGCTCTTCGCTGATCGTGTCAGCGACATCGCGCAGAGGAATATGGCTTGTGACACGGCTCGTCCACATGCCGTCCAACGTGTTTAATTCCGAAATGTAGCTGGTTACGCCCAGCTTCTCGGCCATGTAGTGCAACTCATCATCATGTCCCAAACCTGCGAGGTGCATGGAGGCCTTGTTAAATGGACCAAAGACAATGGCATCGATAACACCGGTCTGAACGAACTCCAGAGCTTGATCCAGCGTTTGCAATACCGAAGCACCACCCTCCTGAGAAACTTCTGCTACCCTGATCTCATCCGGGGCGATGGTGTCCATTGCGTGGTGAGCGAAGCCCTGCTCGACAGTCCAGTTTGTTGTGACGTCGGCAGGGACCAGATCATATTGGCATTGGGCCACGTTCTGGCCGGCCTCAAATACGTGCGCATCGCCGATCAACAGGATATCAGCGGCATCTGCTACGCCCTCAGAACTCAGCAAGCGCGCGATCAACTCAGGCCCGATGCCGCTGGGGTCACCGGGGATAATGCCAATTTTGGGTTTCATGTTCAGTCCTCGGGGGCTCTGTCCGCGTCATCTGAATGAATGCGGGCGATGTTCTCGATTGTACTTTTCAGATGGTCTCTGAGTGCGCGGCGCGTTGCCTTGGCATCGCGTCTTTGCAGGGCGTCTGTGATGTCGGCATGTTGCGCCAGTGTGTTATCCCGGCGATCGACTTGCTGTGAAGAAAGAAAGCGCGCGCGCCAAAGTCGTGCGTTATACTGTCTGTGCGTTTCGATCAGGGGCTCATTCCGGCTGGCTTCAACGATGGCGGCGTGGAATTGCATGTCCAGTTGGAAGAACTCAAGCGGCTCCAATCGCGACGAATTTTTGGACATCCGGGCACCCAACCGCACGATCTCGGCGATCTCGGCCATTGTAGCCTCGATACAGGCCATTTCACCGGCCAGCGCTTCGAGAGCGCCAAGTACGGAAATATACTGCGTCAACTCATGCAGAGACGGGTCAGCTACACGCGGGCGACGGGTGGCAGAATATTCAACAAGCCCTTCAATTTCCAATAACCGCAACGCTTCGCGCAACGGTGTGCGGGACACGCCCAGAGCATCGGCAAGATCGCGTTCTGGAATAGCAGTTCCGGGGGCAAGTTTACCCAGAAGAATAAACTCCCGGAGGTTATCCGCCGCTTCTTCGGCCAGTGTGCGACGGGGTCGCACGCCACCTTCTTCTTTCAGGTTATCAATCCAGCTTTCACTCAATTCATTTCCCCCACTTCAGGACCATTGGATCCAGAGGTTTTAACAGGTCTATCAACCGGCTGCGGATGGCGGGATGCAAAGGAGGGATCGGATGCCGACAGAATTCCGACTTGATTACGCCGCCTTCGACCATGGCAGCCTTGCACGATTGCCAGCCACATTGCCGGTTTTCATGATTGATTGCCATAGCCACACGGCCATAGGCTGATGTCGCTTCGTCGATACGCCCGGCGTAGTGATGGGTCAGCACTGGCTTGATCTGGTCGACAATCATCCCGGAGGTCATGGAACCTGTCGCCCCGGCGTCCAGATCCGCCAAAAGCGTAATCGCCTCTTCGCCGTCGAAAGGCGCTTCAATGGCCTCGCTACCCTGTTCGATCAATGCACGGATCTTGTTAGCCGCACGCGGGCACTCGATCTTGAACAGCTTGACCGCTTCGATCTCTTTGGCCATGCGCACAAGAAGAGGCACAGGCAAATCTACACCTGACAGCGGCGCGTCCTGCACCATGATCGGGATACCTACTTTGCCCACGGCTTCGAATTGCTCAAAGCTCTGTTCAGGCGTGCCTTTCAGCAAAGCACCATGATAGGGGGGCATCATCATGACAATGTCGGCGCCAAGATCCTTGGCAAATTGCGCGCGTTCCACGGCGATCTGCGTCGCATAATGGCTGATCGTGACGATCACCGGCACGCGACCCGCAATATGTTCAACGGAAAGCCGGGCAAGAACCTCTCGTTCTGCATCGGAAATCAGAAACTGCTCAGAGAAGTTGGCCAGAATGCAGATCCCGTCTGCGCCCTGATCAATCAAACAATCCAGAACCCGCTTCATACCTTCAAGATCAAGCGAACCATCGGGGTTAAAAGGAGTGGGAGCAACCGGCCAGATACCAGTGTAAGTGCGGCTCATTCTTCCACCTCAAAGTCATGCAGGTGTTTGTCCGAGATCTCGATACCAAGACCGGGTTTGTTGTCATCCAGATCAAGGTATCCGTCGACGGCATCCGGGTCGCCTTCGAAGATGTAGTAGAACAGCTCATTACCGACTTCGACATCGAAGACGGGGAAATATTCACTGATCATACAGTTCGTATTGGCCATGGTCAGGTGGTAGTTGTGCATCTGCCCGGCGTGCGGGATCACAGGCACTTGGAAGGCTTCGGCGATGGCGTTGATCTTTTGCGCCGCCGTAATACCACCCACCCTGTTGGTGTCATATTGAAGAACGCTAACGGCCTTTTTCTCGATCAGATCTTTGCAACCAATAACCGAGAACTCATGCTCACCACCGGAAATTGGCACGATGTTCATGGCGTTCAGTTCCCGGTAGCCTTCGACATCATCCGCAATCACCGGCTCTTCCAGCCAGCGTGGTTCGTATTTGACCAACTTGGGCAACATCCGCTTGGTATAATCGAGGCTCCAACCCTGATAACATTCCAACATCAGGTCCACATCGTAACCGACAACTTCGCGGACCGCTTCCACCCGCTTGAGGTTTTCGCGCATGCCCGCCATACCGTCTTTGGGACCCCAGCCAAAGCGCATCTTGTAGCCTTGGTAGTTGTTCTTCTTCGCTTCCTCGGCTTCGGCCTGCATCATTTCGATCGGGCCAGAATAAAGCTTGGAATAATAGACCGGGATTTTCTCTTTGGTGCGCCCGCCCAACAGTTTGAACACCGGCTTTCCAGTCAGCTTGCCCATCAGATCCCAGATCGCCAAATCAATCGCGGAAATCGCGGTCATGCCAACACCTTTGCGGCCCCAGGCATGCGAGCGGCGATACATCTTTTCCCAAAGATAGGCATAATCAAATGGATCTTCGCCAATCACCATCGGCGCGAACCACTCGTCTATGGCTTTCTTCACGACATTCGGTGCAAGAGCTGCGTTACCAATCCCGACTGTACCGTCTTCGGTTTCAATCTCGCAGGTCAGCCACTGATGAAAGCGGAAGGACGACATAGCATCCCCTTTTTCCCACAAAACGTCACTCGCGTTGGTGCAGAAGTTGCCAGTTGGCGGAACGGTTTTTCCTTTCCAGTTCCAGACACGTGTGAGGACTGATTTAATTTTTGTCATTGTTATTCTCCAGTCGACTTAAGCGGCGAGCGTTGTTTGAAAAAGCGTCCCCAGATCGTCGGCCCAAACAGGGCCAAAACTGTGAGAACAAAGAAGAAGAGCGACAACGGGCGGGTTAGCATCAGCCACCATTTTTCGTCGAGCATGACCATGGATTGACCAAGACGGGTTTCAAGCATCCCACCAAGGATCAGGCCAATCGCCATAGGCACGACCGAGAAACCATGTCGGCGCATGAAGAAGCCCAAGATACCAGAACCGATGGCGATCCAGACGTCCATCATCGATTGCTCCAGCGCATAGGCCCCAACAATCGAGAAGATAAAGACAATGGGCCACAGGACCTGGATCGGGATCAACGTGACGCGAGCAAATATCTTGGCGCCCCAGAGCCCGATGAAGAAGAAGATTACGTTGACCAGCATCATCGACCAGAAGATGGCGAATGCGAAATCGGCCTGTTCCGTAAACATGGTCGGGCCCGGACGCAATCCATGCACCATCAGACCGGCAAGGATCACAGCGGCGGTGGGGCTACCTGGAATGCCCAGCGCAAGCGTTGGCACCATGGCACCACCGGTTGCCGAATTATTTGCCGCTTCAGAACCAGCAATTCCCTCCAGCGAGCCTTTACCGAACTCTTCGGGTTTCTTGGACCACCGCTTGGCCTCATTGTAACCGATCATCGAGGCCACAGTTGCGCCTTCGGCAGGTAGAATGCCAATGAATGTGCCGATACCTGATGATCGAAGAATGGTCTTCCAAACGCGCGAGTAATCCTCTCGGCTGGGTAATTTTATCGCTTTCATGATGACCTGTTTGCGTTCCACATGCAGGTTATCGGCCTGCACCAGAAGCTCCGAGATTCCGAAAACGCCGATCATGACAGGTACGAAGGGAATGCCTTCGCTCAGCTCGTTCATACCAAAGGTGAAGCGTTCGATCGAGGTCAGCAGGTCAATACCCACTGTGGCGACCAGCACGCCGAATGCGCCAGACAGGATGTTCTTGACTGGTGAACCGTCGCCGATAGTGGCGAGCATCGAAAGACCAAAAACGGTCAGGGCGAAGTATTCAGGAGGCGCAAAGTTGTAGGCCGCACGCGCCATTAGCGGGGCAGCGGCCATCAGGCACACAACCGAGATGATGCCACCAATGGTCGAGGAGACCGCCGCCATCCCCAGCGCACGGCCTGCCTCGCCACGTTGCGCCAGTGGATAGCCGTCAAGGCAAGTGGTGGCACTGGCCGAAGTCCCTGGCGTGTTGATAAGAATAGCGGTGATTGCGCCTGCAAAAGTGGCAGCGCAATAGATTGTCGTCAGGATGGCGATTGCCGGGATCGGCTCCATCGTGATGGTAAATGGCAACAGTAGCGCGACGCCTGTAGTGGCGTTAAGTCCGGGGAGCGCACCAACGAGGACTCCACCAAGGGTGGCTACAAAGATCAACATCAACAGATGTGGATCAGCTAACGCCAACAGTCCGTTCAGGATAGCTGCATCCATGGTCTTTATCCGTACCAGAGGTTAGTGAGCAGCCCGCGCGGGAAGCGGACCTCGAAAACGCCGTCAAACAGAAAAAAGACGGCAATTGGGGTGATCAGTCCAACGAGGAAAACGGCCCAGAAGCGGCGTTCTCCCCAAAGGGCTGCCAGCGATCCGGCGAATAGGCCAAGTCCGAGAAACAAATCGATTTCAGCGACAAGCAAGAACCCGATCAATAGCCCCATGGTCATTTGCACCATTTTTGTCAGTCGTTCAGGCGCGGCGCTGGTGTCGCGAAACAAGAGCCAGACTGACAGCATGATGATCAAACCGATCACAAGCTGGGGAAAGTCTTCGGGTTGCATTCCGCGTTTCAGAATTGGCGGCACCCGGTCAAACTGGGTCGACAACCAATAGGCCCAAGCACAAAACGCAATAATCCCCAATGGGACAGCATAACGGGAAATGTCTCGGCGGGGTTGATCGGTGGTGTCAGCGGCGTCTTGCATCTCATGTCATTCCTGAAAAAGGAAGTGCGGTACGGCGACAGGGAAGTCGCCGTGCCAACTGGTCAAATTATTCGATGAATCCCAGCTCTTTCAGAGCCGCTTCCATATCGGTGACCATAGTGGTGATCTGGTTGCCCCACTCTTCTGAACCAACAACCGAAGTGCTGTCGAGACCGACCGATTCCAGGAAGCCCTGATAAACGCCGTGGTTCATCGAGTTCATCAAAGCAGCTTCGATCTGTTCAGCCACTTCGTCAGGCGTGTCCTTGTGAACAACGAACCCACGTACCGTTGAGAAGCTAACATCAATGCCCATTTCCTTAGCGGTTTTTACGTCAGGCAAGCCTGCCATACGCTCATTCGCCAGAACAACAATCGGGCAAACGTCGCCAGCATCGATTTGCGAACCAGCTTCGGCAAGGTTCAGAACAGCTGCGTCAACCGCACCGGCAACCAGTTGGGTCGCCAATTCACCACCACCATCAAACGGGACGATTTTTGGGGTCTGCATGCCGCCTTTCTTGGTGAACATGAATGCCGATACGTCATCGATGTTGCCAAGATGGGTGGTGCCATAGCTGATAGGCGCTTCTTTTTGCGCCGCAACGAATGCGTCCGCGTCAGCATAGGCGCCACAGCGTACCATCAGGATTTGTGGATCATCTGTACCGCGTGCAATTGGACGGATATCATCCAGCGTCATTTCGGTTTTGCCCTTTGCGACAGTCGCCGCGTGACCAATGGTGAAGGTCAGGATCGAATAACCATCCGCGGGAACGGTCAGATAGTGATCCATGGCAACTGCACCGCCGCCACCCTTTTTGTTCACGACAACCATATCCGTTTTCAGCTCGCGACGGGCGCGCAGCATCATCATGCGGGTAGTGACATCCGTGCCGCCGCCGTTACCGGCGTGAGTGATGACTTCGATAGTCTTGGATGGGTACTCATCGGCACCTGCAATAGAGCCCGTTAGGGCCATTGCAGCGACCGATACGGTGGCAAGAAAGTTTTTCATTAGTTCCTCCTAGGTGTTTCAAACCGGCACTCCCTAGGGCCGATTCGTAATCTCGTGAGCATGATGTATCAGGTATTTGGAATTTGGTATACCAAAAAATGGCAACATTGAAATTTGATGAGCATTGGCACTGTTCCATAAACTTGAAAAAGGCCAACAATGTTTAAGCAATCGAAGCCCGCCGAAAACCATCGTCCCAGATTTTCGCAGCGAACGTAATGTGCGGACAGCCGTCGTTGGTGCAATCGCAGCGAAATCACACTTTGTCCGCTTTGCAGACCTTGGTGCAGTGCACAGCGAAGGTCTCTTGTGCGGGACACAACCGACATTCATTTTCCCGCCTTCGCTGATGCAGCATTTACTCGCAAGTGCGGCACGCTTATCGCTGCGTTGCGGCCGTTGCCGCCAGACCGGCCATTGAAAGCCAATCTGAGGTGCGAATTCAAGCAGCTCTTTTGTTATATTCGGATCGGGAAAGGACGAAGCGGGAAATTCGTGTTCGGAAAGTGCCGCCCGCCAACACAGCCCACATGTGGATTTTTCAGCTATGCCCAGTGCATCTTCAAGTTCGACGCCGAGTTATCATCCAGTGTTGTCGAGCTTTGTGTGTTTGAGCAGAAGTTGAACCGCTTTGATAATTCGAGTTTTGCGGCATCTCTGCTCTACTTTGGTCCGGCTCAGCGAATGAGTGCCGTTCCAGTTGGTTTCAGCCCAATTTCAGCCTCTCACCTCCGCACAAGCCGGGCATAATGGCGAGCTGGGGTGCGCTGACGGTTGTGAAACTTGCTTGGAAATTTGAACCTACATCCGTTCACTGCAGGTGAATTGATACCCGCGACAATGGTCTCCCATGTGTTTTCAGAAAGTTCGAACTGAGCGGGCCGCTTGGTTTTGTCGTGGATCACAGTCACCGTGTCACCAACTCGATCGTGTGACCCTCGC
This sequence comes from Shimia abyssi, assembly GCF_003014475.1. Taxonomy (GTDB): domain Bacteria; phylum Pseudomonadota; class Alphaproteobacteria; order Rhodobacterales; family Rhodobacteraceae; genus Shimia; species Shimia abyssi. Next base: position 9,899 of record NZ_PYGJ01000027.1, read on the forward strand.
GAGATTGTTGCCCCGATTCAGGACGGTGTCGATTTACTAACAGTTCTTGGCCGTAAACTCGCAAGAGTCGAATGGGGGGATCACCATTCGGAATGCCTTGTAATGCCAAGCCCGATGATAGCCTCGAAACACGTTATGAGAAACGAGGCGCAGTCGATGAAATTTGGTTTTGTTGGATTAGGGCAGATGGGCGCGCCAATGGCGATCAACCTTGCCCTCAAACACGAGGTGTTGGTCTATGACCGAAATACGAGCACAGTTGCCAAGGTCGCGCGAAATGGTGCCAAAGGAGCGGGCGAGCCCGACCAATTTTCCGATGTCGATGTCCTGATCACTTGCCTTCCTGCTGCAAAGATCGTCGATAGTGCGCTGTTCGATTCAAATACAGGATTGGCGCAACACTTGAAGCCAAGCGCGCTCGTTGTTGACACCAGCACCATTGAATATGGTGCAACGCTGGAAATCAGGGACCAGCTACAGGCTGTCGGCTTGCGATTTCTCGACGCGCCGGTTTCGGGTATGCAAAAACGAGCCGAGGACGGGTCGCTGACTATGATGGTTGGTGGGAATGCAAAAGATCTGGCAGAGGTTCAGGGCGCTCTCTCCACTATGGCATCCAAGATTTTGCACATGGGCGATGTTGGTGCGGGGCAGCTGACCAAGCTGATCAATCAGCTGTTGTTTGATATCAACGCGGCGGCCCTCGCGGAAATTCTGCCTTTGTCCGCCAAATTGGGGATCAATCCCGAACAGGTCGCAGAAGTGGTGAATTCCGGAACCGGCCGCAGCTATGCCTCTGAGTTTTTCGTACCAAACATCCTGCAAGGTGATTTCAGCAATGGCTACCCGATGCAGGCCGCCTACAAAGACCTGATCAGCGGTGCAGAGATTTCTGCACGCCACAACATCCCGACGCCAGTTTTGGCCGCAGCGACAGCAACCTATCAGCAGGCCTTGTTGGAGGGGCATGGAGACAAGGACAAAGGCGGAATGATCCTGGTGTTTGAGCGTTTGCTCGGCACAGATTTTCGCGCGACCACATTCAAAGAGGACAAAGCATGAGCGAAGAACACGGCATTCGTGGCGGATTGACCAACTACGGCGACAAGGATTTTGCCGAATACCTGCGCTCGTCGTTTGCGCGGTCCATGGGCCTGTCAAAGGACATGTTGCGCAAACCAATTGTCGGCATTGCCGAAACGGGGTCAGGTTTCAACAATTGTCACCGCACGATGCCCGAGCTTGTCGAGGCCGTCTCGCGGGGCGTTCTGGCAGCGGGTGCATTGCCAAGACCCTTTCCCACAACGTCCTTGGGTGAAGTTTTCCTGAACCCTACTAGCATGGTTTACCGTAACCTGATGTCCATGGACACCGAGGAAATGGTGCGCGCGCAGCCGATGGATGCGGTCGTGCTGATCGGTGGCTGTGACAAAACGGTGCCCGCGCAATTGATGGGGGCAGCTTCGGCCAACATCCCCGCGGTGCAACTGGTCACAGGGCCAATGATGACAGGCCGCCATATGGGCGAGCGGTTAGGGGCCTGTACCGATTGCCGCCGGTTTTGGGGCAAGTACCGCGCGGGCGAGGTTGAGAGGGAAGAAATTGATCTTGTCGAAGGACGGTTGGCTACGACGGCCGGCACATGCGCGGTTATGGGCACGGCAAGCACGATGGCCTGCATTGCTGAGACGCTTGGCATGTCACTGCCCGGAAGTGCGGCGATCCCGGCGGTTCACTCGGATCGGCTGGTGGCAGCGGAATTCAGCGGCAAGACGGCGGTCGATCTGATCGCCAATCCGCGCCTCCCCAGTGAAATCATTACAGTGCATTCGGTCGAGAACGCATTTCGGGTTTTGATGGCTGTTAGTGGCTCGACCAATGCGATTGTGCATTTGACGGCTGTGGCCGGGCGCTTGGGCATTCGTATACCGAACGCGCGCCTGAACCAGATTTCAGACGAAACGCCGGTACTTGTAGACCTGAAACCCGTGGGCGACGGTTATATGGAAGACTTCTTTGCGGCTGGGGGAGTGGGCGCGATCCTGCGCGAAATCCGCCATCTGCTGCATCTTGATACGGTCGATGTAACCGGACAGGTTCTGGGGGATCGGCTGGAGCCGGAAATGGAATGGGTCGACCGCCGCGTGATCCGTGAATTTGACAAGCCTGTCTCGGATCAGGGCGGGTTGATCGCGCTCAAAGGCAATATCGCGCCGGATGGCGCTATTTTCAAACGCGCGGCGGCAACACCGGCGTTGTTCGAAACTGAAGGTCGTGCCATCGTTTTCGACGGTCTGGCAGACCTAGCCAAGCGCGTTGATGACCCTGACCTTGATATTGAGGCGGGTGATATCATGGTGTTGAAAGGCGCAGGCCCCATCGCCGCAGGCATGCCCGAGGCGGGTTATTTGCCAATCCCCAAAAAACTGGCGCGGGCCGGTGTGAAAGACATGGTGCGCATCTCAGACGCGCGCATGTCGGGCACCGCCTTTGGCACCATCGTGCTGCATATCTCTCCCGAAGCAGGCGCAGGCGGGCCATTGGCGGCTGTTCGAAATGGAGATCGGATCCGTCTGTCGGTGAAAGACAAATCCATTGACCTTTTGGTGTCAGATCAAGAAATCGCCAAGCGGCTTTGTGATTTTGCACCAGCCGAAGGCCACAAACGCGGCTACCGCGCACTATATGAACGAACGGTTCTTCAGGCCCCTGACGGCTGTGACTTTGATTTCCTCACGCAATCTGGCAAATCTGACAAATAGGGTTATTCGATGAATCTCTTCAAGAAATTGCAGGAACGTGCAACTGCCGGGAACCCAATTCGGGTTGGCATGATCGGGGCTGGAAAATTCGCCACAATGTTTTTGGCGCAAGCGGTGCGCATCCCGGCGATCCACATCGTGGGTGTGGTGGACCTCAATCCAGCAAACGCAAAATCAAACATGAAACTGGCGGGTTGGTCCTATGAGGCCCATAGTGCCGCCAGCCTCGATGACGCTGCGAACTCAGGCAAAACCCATGTCAGCGATGACTGGCAGGCGTTGACCGCACATCCGGCAGTCGACATTGTGATCGAGGCGACAGGTAATCCGCTAGCCGCTGTGACGCACTGTCTGGCCGCATTTGCACAAGGCAAGAACGTGATTAACGTGACCGTCGAAGCGGATGCGTTCTGCGGTCCCGGTCTGGCCCAAAGAGCAACTGAGGCCGGTGTGATCTACTCCATGGCCTATGGCGATCAGCCTGCGTTGGCCAGTGATCTGGTCGATTGGGCGCGCACCTGTGGCTTTAGTGTGGTGGCAGCGGGTCGCGGCCATAAATGGTTGCCGCATTACCGCCAGTCCACCCCGGACACGGTTTGGGATCACTGGGGCTTGACCCGTGAGCAGGCCAAACGCGGACGTCTGAACCCTAAGATGTTCAATGCCTTTCTTGACGGGTCTAAACCCGCCATCGAATCTGCGGCCATTGCCAATGCCACCGGGCTGGAGGCACCTGACAACGGCTTGGTTTTTCCCCCCGGTGGCATTGATGACATCCCCACCCTGATGCGTCCAAAATCCGAAGGGGGCGTTTTGGAGCGCAAGGGGCTGGTTGACGTCGTGTCTTGTCTGACCCGTGAAGGCGAACAGATCCCCTATGATATCCGCAAAGGCGTCTGGGTCGTTTTCGAGGCCGACACTGAATATCTGAAAAACTGCTTTGAGGAATACAAAGTCGTGACCGATCCCTCGGGCAAATACATGACGCTATACAAACGCTGGCACATGATCGGATTGGAGCTTGCTGTGTCGGTTGCATCGGTGGCCCTGCGGGCGGAGGCGACAGGTGCCGCGATTTGCTTTAATGCTGATTGTGCGGCAATTGCCAAGCGCGATTTGGCCGTGGGCGAGATGCTGGACGGCGAAGGCGGTTATACGGTGTCGGGTGGCTTGCGGCCCGCAGTATCTTCGGTACGGCAAGGCAATGTGCCGTTGGGACTGGCACATAATGTCCCGTTGATCCGGGCCGTGAAAGAAGGCGCTGCGATCACCTGGGATGACATCAAGATCGACAGAACCACAGACGCCTATAAACTGCGCACCGGCATGGAAGAACAGTTGCTGAAATGAGCACCGATGCCGATACCTTTGACTACGTGGTGGTCGGTGGCGGCACCGCCGGATCGATCATGGTAAATCGTCTTAGCGCAGATGGTGCCTCGGTTTGTCTGCTTGAGGCCGGTCCAAAGGACCGGCACCCGTTCATCCATATTCCAGCGGGCTACATCAAAAACATCTACTCGCCGAAATTGACGTGGAGTTTCAAGTCCAAACCGAACCCGGCAACCGCAAACCGGAGCTTTGCCTTGCCACAGGGTTGTGTGCTTGGCGGGTCGAGCTCGATCAACGGGTTGAACTATGTGCGTGGTCAAAGCGCTGACTATGACGCTTGGGCGCAGATGGGAAATACAGGCTGGAGCTACAACGAAATTCTCCCGTATTTCAAACGCTCAGAGCGGCGCATTGGACCAGGTGACGACGCCGTACGTGGCCGCGATGGAGAGCTACCGATCACCGATCTGGACCTGATCCATCCAATCTGCGAGGCCTTCATCGAGGGTGCCGCGCAAATGGGCATCCCACGCAATCCTGACTACAACAGCGGCGATCAGGCCGGAACCGGGTATTTTCAGCGCACCGTCCACAAAGGCTATCGCTATAGCGCGGCCAAGGCGTTCCTGCGCCCAGCTCGCAAGCGGTCCAATGTCGATATTCGTACCAATGCGCAGGCGGCTGAAATTCTTTTTGACGGGAGTCGTGTCAACGGCGTTCGGTATTGTCTGGGCAAGCAACGCAACCCCACAATCGAAGTCCACGCACGGCGCGAGGTCATTCTGTGTGCAGGAGCACTGAACACGCCCAAATTGCTGCAATTGTCAGGCATTGGCCCTGCCGAGGTTCTTGGCGGGTTGGGTATTAGGGTGCGAGCGGATCTGTGCGGCGTCGGTAATAACCTGCGCGATCACTACGGCGTGCGCATGGTTTCGCACCTGAAGGGCATCAAAACCTTCAATTCAATGGCGCAGGGTCTTCCCTTGGGGTTTGAGATTGCTAAATGGCTTTTGGGGCGTCCCAGCATCTTATCGGTCAGCCCGTCGCTGACGCATCTGTTCTGGAAATCCTCGGACGCGCTGGAAACGCCGGACCTTGAATATGTGATGACGCCTGCCAGCTTCCGCGAAGGCACGGTAGGCCTTTTGGACAATGTGCCGGGTATGACTGTTGGGGTCTGGCAAATGCGACCAGAGAGCCACGGCTTTGTCCGTCCGGTATCCCGCAATCCGTTTGATCCGCCTGAGATCAACCCGAACTACCTGTCTGATCCGCGTGATCAGCAGGTGCTGCTGCGATCAATCCGATTGGCGCGCAAGCTGATGACCACTGCGCCCTTGCAGCCATATCTGACCGGCAAGACCAACCCTGATCAAAGCCTCGAGAGCGATGATGAGTTGCTGGATTGGGCAAAGCGCGAAGGCATCACGGTTTACCACATGATCGGAACCGCGCGGATGGGACCGGATGATGATCCAGGCGCGGTAGTCGACAGCCAACTTCGTGTGCGGGGCCTGCAAGGTCTGCGCGTCGCCGATGCTTCGGTCATGCCTGTCATGCCGTCGGGCAACACCAATGCGCCTGTGATGATGATTGCCGAAAAAGCCGCTGACATGATCCTTGGCAAAACAGTTACACCCGCAGACCTCTGACGGGTTTTCAACAGGAGACAACACATGAAAACCTACCAGATGTATATCGACGGCGCGTGGACAGATGCCGCGGGCAAAGAGACATTCGAAAGCAAGAATCCCTACACGGGTGCGCCTTGGGCCGTGATCCCTCGCGGGCAGCAAGAGGATGCAGATCGGGCTGTTGCAGCAGCGACACGTGCCTTTCGCTCGGACGATTGGGCGGGCATGACGGCCACCAATCGCGGACACCTGTTGCGCAAGCTGGGTGATTTGATCGCTAAAAATGCCGAAGCGCTGGCTCGGACCGAGGTTCAGGACAACGGCAAGCTGTTCAACGAGATGTTCTTTCAGCTGAAATACGTGCCGGAGTGGTTCTATTATTACGCAGGCCTCGCCGACAAAATCGAAGGCAGCGTAATCCCGATTGATAAACCCGACATGCTGAACTTCACCCGCTATGAGCCTCTGGGTGTCTGCGTTGGCATCACCGCGTGGAACTCACCCCTGCTGCTATTGGCCTACAAACTCGCACCGGCATTGGCGGCTGGCAATACGTTTATCGTGAAGCCGTCGGAATTCACCTCGGCCTCGACATTGGAACTGGCAAAGATCGTGGATCAGGTTGGCCTGCCCAAAGGTGTGTTCAACGTGGTGACGGGGTTTGGTGCGGAAGTGGGGGCCAGCCTTGTCGAACATGAAGGTGTCGCCAAAGTGGCCTTCACCGGCTCCGAACAAACCGGACGCCACATTGCCGAGGTCGCCGCGCGGACGTTCAAGAAGGTGACGTTGGAACTGGGTGGAAAATCCCCCAATATCGTCTTTGCCGATGCTGAAATGGACAATGCTGTTAACGGCGTGATCTCGGGCATTTTCGCCGCCTCGGGCCAAACCTGCATCGCCGGATCACGTTTGCTGGTCGAGCGCAGTGCCCATGACGCGTTCCTCGACAAATTACTAAGACTTGCCAAAATCGCGCGGATCGGTGATCCGATGAACACCGACACCCAGGTGGGTCCAGTCACGACCGAGCAACAGCTGGAAAAGATTCTGGGCTACATTGACGTCGCCAAAGGTGAAGGCGCGGAGACCCTGATGGGCGGCGGCAGACCCGACCGGCCAGAGTTGGGCAATGGCTGGTTTGTTGAACCCACCATCTTTGGCGGGGTACGCAACGACATGCGCATTGCACAGGAAGAGGTATTTGGCCCGGTTCTGTCTGTCATTCCCTTTGACAGCGCTGATGAAGCGCTGAGCATCGCCAATGACAGCAGTTATGGCCTTGCTGCGGGGGTGTGGACGCAGGACATTCGCAAGATCAAACATTTCTCGGAACGACTTCAGGCGGGGACCATTTGGGCAAACACCTACCGCGTGATCAGCTACATGACCCCGCTGGGCGGTTACAAGAATTCCGGACTGGGTCGTGAGAATGGCCAGAACGCGATTTACCAGTATTTACAAACCAAGAGCGTGATGATTTCAACGGCTTCCGAGGTCGCCAATCCCTTCATCATGCGCTGATCCGATTTCGCGTTTTAGGCAAATATCAGAATGATTGTGCTCGCCATCAATGCGGCCATCAAAGTCATAAAAGCGCGCCAAACATTCTCGGAACGCAAGAAATTCGAAAGCAAATGGCCAAGTGTTGTCCAAAACAGGCACACACCCAGATTGATGCCCGCGAAAACAACGAACAAGCGCAGTGCTTCTTGATGGGGGGCAAGCCCAATGCCAAATCCTGCTGAGGCCGCGAGCGCGATCGCCCAGACCTTGGGATTTACGGCCTGAAACAGAATTGCCTGACGAAAAGTAAATGGGCACCCACGGTCTTGTGTTCTTTCGGTGCGCCCTGCCAAGGCTGTCTGCCATGCCAGCCACAAAATCCAAAGAGCGGCCCCTATTTGAAACAGCAGTTTCAGTGCCGGTAAGGTCAGCAGAAGTGTGCTCAGCCCAAGTGCGCTTCCGGCGGCCAACATTCCAGTCCCAAACGGAACGCCCAGCAGGTGTGGAACCGTAGCCCTGAACCCGAACCTTGCACCCGATGCGGTCAGCATGACGACATTCGGGCCAGGCGAAAACAACCCAGCCAGTACAAACAGAAACAATGGAAGAGTTTCGGCTATCAATAGCTTTCTCACAAACGACAAGGCAGGTGCCGCAAAGGTGCAGCACCTGCCAAATGTAACATATCATATGCTTAGTTGAGCAACACTCTGGGAAGCCAAAGCGCGATCTCTGGAAACAGGATCACCAGTGTCAGACCAAACAGCTGCAATATCACAAACGGGATGATGCCGCGATAGATCTGTTGGATCTTTACCTCCGGCGGCGCGACAGCCTTGAGGTAAAAGAGCGCAAAACCAAAGGGCGGCGTCAAGAACGAGGTTTGCAGGTTGATGGCAATCAGGATTGCGAACCAATACACGACGTCAAATCGCGAGACGTGATCGCCAAAGTCCAGTTGTGCGATGATGGGTGCGAAGACGGGCAGCACGATCAGCGTGATCTCGATCCAGTCAAAGAAGAACCCCAACACAAAGACTAGACCAAGCAGCAGGAACAACAAACCCCATGGGCCAAGACCCATCGCCTCAACAGTGCTGATCACCAGATCATCGCCACCTAACGCGCGGAAGATGTAGCTAAAGAAAGTCGCGCCGACGAACAGGCCGAAGATCATCGCATTGGTTTGTGCCGTACTGTCGACCACGCCGGACACCGTGCGTCCGAACTGCACCAGTTTTCTCCACAAAGATGTGGCAACAACGGTGGCAGATTGCGTGCTGGCATCTGGCCCCTCAAGTGTGAAGTCCTTTACGCCCATCGAGGGCAAGATCACCAAATTGAAGAACCCCAATAAAATCGCGCCTAATGCACCGACGCCAGCCGCCTCGGTTGGGGTTGCCACGCCCCCAAGGATTGAGCCGAGCACCATGCCTATCAGGATAACAGGGGGGACAAAGCTACGCAGGATCATGACCACTACGCCACCGCGCGTTTGCGGGCCGAGAGCCTCAGATATTGGCGGTGCCAAAGACGGGTTAAGCCAACAGCGAATGACGATATAGGCCATGTAGAGCGTCGCCAGAATGAGGCCAGGAAAGATCGCCGCCACAAACAGATTGCCCACTGAGCGCGACAGCAAATCTGCCATGATCACCAGCATGATCGACGGCGGGATCAGGATGCCCAGCGTTCCGGACGCCGCAATTGTGCCGGTTGCAAGGGCATGATCGTATTTGCGCTCAACCATGATCGGCAAAGCCAACAGGCTCATCATGATGACAGACGCCCCAATGATACCTGTCGTGGCTGCCAGAATTGTACCCATGATGGTCACAGACAGTGCGAGACCTCCCGGAACTCGCCGCATCAGAACTTGAAGGCAATTCAGCAGGTCGCGCGCAGCGCCGGATTTTTCCAGCATCGTGCCCATGAACACAAACATCGGGATCGCTGTCAGGATGAGGTTTTCCATGACACCGCCAAAAATACGCGACGGCAGTGTGGAGAACTGAATAAAGGCAAGCTCATCTGCGGCAATGCCGATCAGGCCAAAACCCAGACCAACACCGCCCAGAACCCAGGCAACCGGAAAGCCGCTAAACAGCAGGAACGCAAGAGCGACAAACATCAACAGCGGGAGGAGTTCGACAATGCCCATCAGTGGCCACCCCCGATTGTCGTGGCTTTCATGTCATTGGGAAGCCTTCCGGCCAGTCCTACGATTGATTTGATAAGCTGGGATATCCCGGCCAGTCCGATCAAAACGAAAAGCATGATCAATCCGCTTTTCAGGATCCACAAATCCGTCAAGCCAGTTTGGGATTTTGAAATTTCGCCAGAGATATAGGACCGAACGACATAGGGCCAGGACAGCCAGGCCCCCAGAAAGGAATAAGGGATCAAGGCCAGTAGGATGCCCATGATTTCAATTATGTACTTGGCACGATCCGAAAGGTTTTCGCGGATCAGATCAATGCGCACGTGGGATTGTCTTGTGTAGGCATAGCCCACGACCAAAACGATCAGAAAACTATGCAGCCAGTACTCGGATTCCTGCAACATTGTTGAGGTCAATCCAAATACCTTGGGTACGCCCAGATAACGGGTGGTCACGTCATAAGTGACAACGAGTACAAGAAGCAGCGCGCACCAAGCGCCAATCTTGGCCATAACCCAGAGAAACCCATCGATTGCGCGGCTAACCGCCAAAGCGCTCTGCATTGGACACCCCTTCCTTCGTTTCTTGACTTGAAAATGAGTAAACCCGGCTGACAGTCAGCCGGGTTCTTTGTTTAATCTCAGTTCATCAATCGAGGTAGGCCAGATCTTTCCAGACTTTGTAGTCAGCACGGAAGGCCTGAAGGTTTTTCCAAACCCGGTCAAAGTCAGGGTTTTCCTCGGCCATCTCAATGGCGATCCCATTCCATTCAGCCTCAAGCGTGTCGAGGAATTCATCTGGCCAACGGTGGGTCGTCACACCTTCGGCACGCATCTCAAGCAGTGCCTTGCCTTGAATGGCTTCACCCTCTGCCAGCTGCGTTGCGACAGTCGCGCGGCATGCCGTCGTAATGATCGCACGTTGCTGATCCGTCATGCCGTCCCAAACAGCCTTGTTCACAAGAAGTTCCTGAATGGTCGACTGTTGGTGCCAACCGGGGAAGTAGTTGTGTTTGGCAAGATTGTAGAACCCCAGGTTCTGATCGATTGCGGGCATCGAGAATTCGGTCGCATCAATCGTGCCACGCTCCAGTGCTGGATAAATGTCGCCACCGGCCAGAAGCTGGGTGTCGACACCCATTTTCTGCATCACCAAAGCGCCAAGGCCGTAAAAGCGCATTTTTAACCCTGCAAGGTCCTCTGCGGAGTTGATTTCTTCTTTGAACCAGCCAGAGGTTTCCGGCGAAACGATGCCGCAGACCTGCCCGTGGATACCGACGGGATGGTACAACTCGTTCATCAACTTTTCGCCATCGCCATTCCACATCCATGCCAGGTATTCACCGGGTCCCGGACCAAATGGCACAGCAGCAAACAGGTTCAGGGCAGAGTTTTTGGCACCCCAGTAACCCGAGGTTGACCAACCTGCGTCTACCGCTCCGGTAGATACATTGTCATAAATTTCCAACGCAGGAATGAGAGCATTAGGGTCATAGAACTTGACTTCAATGTCACCACCAGAGATCAGATTTACGGTGTCTGCAAACCGCACACCAGCTGTACCCAGTTGGGTCAACGAACCGGCGAAGGTTGATGGCATGTTGATCTTGATTTCTTCGGCCAGTGCCGGTGCGGCGACGACGCCTGCCAGCATCGCGGCGGCGGTGATCGCCTTGGATGTTCTGTTCATGGTTATCCTCCCATAGGATTGCTTTTGTTGTGCAATCTATGGGTAACGCCTGTACCGCCGCTTTCAGGAGTCTCGAATTCCGAATGGGGGTATCACCGTTCGGGATGGCAAAGACATGCCGGGCTATGTGTTCCCCAAGTTCTGGGAAATCAGATGTTCCACCAAAGCGCGAACAGGACGGGACACTGCGTTCAAATCCTTCACGGCAAGTTTTAGCGTCCGAACAGCCCAGTCTTCGTCAATTTCTTGCATCCGTAATTGCGCACTTTCAAGGTAGGGTTCAACTGCACCAAGGGGAAGTACTGCAACCCCCAGACCTGCCTCGACCATCCGGCGTACACCATCAAAGCTAAGGGTTTCGACACGTGTCTTGAGTGTCAGCCCCTGTTCCGCGGCACGCGCCTCCAAGAACGCCTGAAGTGAACTACCTGATTGCAGGCCCACCATAGCAAGCTTGGCAAATTCAGCGAACTTCACTGGATTGTCGGGTCGGAATGGATGATCCTTCCCCATAACCACCACCAGTGTATCTCGTCGGTAGGTTAGAACCTCCAGTTCCGGTTCTTCAACCAGCCCCGAAAATATGCCCAGATCGGCCAATCCATCCCGCACCGCCGTCAGGATTTCGTCAGATGTCTGCTCGCTGAGATCGATCCGCACATCCGGATAATCCTCGACGAAGCCGGCCAAGTCTTCGGGGAGAAACTGCGTAATCGCCGATGTGTTCGCCGCAATGCGAACCGACCCTTTCGCTCCTGATGCGAAATCAAGCATCTGGGTTTCCATGCGTTCTACCAGACTGAGCACGTTCGAGGAATGCCTGGCGAGTTCACGGCCCGCGGGGGTCAGCTCTACGCCTCGCGTTTGCCGATAGAACAACGGCGTCCCGATCTTATCTTCCAAATCGGAAATGCGTTTGCTGATCGCCGACGCTGCGACGTTTTCTGCCTCAGAAGCTTGCGCAATGCTGCCCGCTTTGGCGACGGTCAGGAACATTTTCAATGTTATCAGATTAAACGACATGGTTTTTCCACAAAAATTTGCAACATTTCGGAATGGTTCAATTGCATAAGACATTCCACGCTACGAAGCAGGCGATCTGATTTCATCCTACACATGTTAGGGTGCTAGTGCTCAAAATAGTAGTGAGACCTACGTCAGTTTAACCCTATCCACACGCTTCAAATCCCGAAGCGTCAAATGGTCATGCCTGGCATCTCGGATCACGATGGCTACCGCAAAAACTGTTGATCTTGCGCTTCAGTCAACATGCCCAAGCTTAACTGCAGCCCTGCAAGCGCTAACTGGGCTTAAAACTGCAAAATTTATTTCATGCCTGTCGGGCAAGTCTGAAGCCCACCGTTGGTTCCAAGAGTGTGGATGAACGAAAAAGCCACAACACGTGAATTGGGTCGAATTTTTCCACTGCGTGGAACACGAGAGCCGGTTTGTCTGCCGCATGGCAGCGTCGTGTTCTATGCAATTGCGGAAATTTTTGTGCTGCGTGCACTCGCAGCGAGAATCTCGAATTTACAAGTTGGGCTCTCAGCAGACCTTTTCTGCGCGGTGCACTTATGGCCGCATTCCGCCCTTTTTCCAGAAACAACTGGACTTCTGCGCGTCATGGAGCGGTAGTGTTCGCAGTTTTGATGCCGCCCGGAAACACCGGGCTCCACTCAGTACAAGGCGAAGGGTTGGCCTTCGTTGAAAGAGTGGAGCAAACGATGACGATCGAGACCAAGCAAGAACCCAAAGTCACAAACATTAATGCGATCAAGGCAAAGCCTAAGCGGCAGGAACAACTCTCAAAGCTTCTGAACCGCAAGTCTGGTGCAACAATTTCACAGATTCAAACCGCTTTCGGTTGGCAGCCGCATACGGCGCGGGCTGCACTTTCGACGCTGCGCAAAGCCGGGACAGCGATTGAACGGTCCGACACGGACAAAGGATCAGTTTACCGTATCGTCAGTGAGGCCTGAGACGATGGATGCGGATCAGACACTCAGGCTTGAGCAGGCCGTCGCGGCCATAGACAAGCTAGACCGAGGCGAATGCTTGGATCGATGGCGTGAGGCCTTCAGCCGGCCCCCGCCGAAGCATCTCTCACTGCAGTTCATGAAACGGGTGCTGATCTGGGACCTGCAGAACCAGATGCTGGGTAGTGTGTCGGCAAAAGCCAAGCGCCGTCTTAAGCAAATCGCAGCCGGGCAATCAGTGCCCGCGACAGCAAAACCGGGATCCCACCTGGTTCGGGAATGGAACGGCAGGACTTATCAGGTTGAAGTGGTGGATTGCGGCTACATCATGGATGGCAAGACCTGGCGGTCCTTGTCGGCCATCGCCAGACATATCACCGGTGCCCGATGGTCTGGACCACGCTTCTTCGGTGTGCAGTGATGCGACGGATCCGTTGTGCCGTCTACACCCGCAAAAGTTCCGAAGAGGGTTTGGAGCAGGACTTCAACTCTCTTCATGCGCAACGGGAGGCCTGTGAGGCCTATATCACCAGCCAGAAACAAGAAGGCTGGGAGATACTGCCGGACCATTATGATGACGGTGGGATCTCGGGCGGTCATCTGACACGTCCGGCGCTGCAGCGGCTGATGCAAGCGGTGGACGAGAAACGCGTCGACCAGATCGTTGTCTACAAGATCGACCGTCTAACCCGGTCACTGGCCGACTTTGCCAAGCTGGTTGACCGGCTAGATGCGGCAGAGACGTCCTTCGTCTCGGTGACACAAAGCTTCAACACCGCCACCAGCATGGGGCGCCTGACGTTGAACATGTTGCTGAGCTTTGCACAGTTCGAGCGCGAAGTGACCTCCGAGCGCATTCGCGACAAGATAGCAGCATCGAAACGCAAGGGCATGTGGATGGGTGGACATGTCCCCCTTGGCTACCGCGCGGATGGCCGGACGCTGAAGATCGACGAGACTGAGGCGCCCACTATCCAGGCGCTCTACGACCTCTACCGGAAACTGGGTTCTGTTCGAAAAGTGAAAGACCGCGCCGACGCCCTGGGCCTCAGGACTCGGCGTCGAGAACGATCAGGGGCGCGAGTGTCCGGCGGAATTCCTTTCGACCGTGGTCATCTCCATCATATTCTCAGCAATCCGATCTATGCCGGGCGAATCCGGCATAAAGGGCAGGTGTATGATGGGCAGCATCCAGCCATCATCGACCCACAGGCGTGGGACAGGGTTCAGGAACTGCTGCAAAACGGTGCCGCAATCTCACGCGGCTCCAGGAAAAAAACAATCACTTCACCGCTGGCTGGCAAGCTCTTCGATGAGACCGGCGATCGCCTGACGCCCAGTCACAGCCGGAAGAACGGCAAGCGTCTGCGGTACTATGTCTCCCGGCGGGTGATTGCGGGTGGCTGCGAGCAACATCCGGATGCCTGGCGCTTGCCTGCTGAACAGGTTGAGGGGGTGCTGACGAAACTAGTCGGGCGCCATCTCGGAAGGCCTGATGCGGTGACATCAATGACACAGGGTTTGTCAGCGGCGGAGATCAAGGCGACCGCCGAGAAACTGACGAAGTGCATCAGCTCGGCTGACTGCCTGAATTTGATCGAACGGGTACATCTGCGACCAGGCGCGATGCGCATTCAGTTGGACCCTCAGGCTCTTACAACACAGCTAGAATGCCTGTCGGGGCAGATCAACGCATCGGAACTGACAATCGAAGCTCCTTTCCAAATGCGCAGGCGGGGGGTCGAGTTGAAATTGCATCTTGGTGACCCCCCGCAGGAGGTCGACAAAACGCTTGTGCGGAACATCGCAAAGGGGCGTCGCTGGTTGGCGATGATCATTGATGGCAAATCTTTCCCGGAAATCGCAGAGGTTGAGAACGTATCAACGCGCCGCGTCCAGGGCATCGCCGGTCTCGCACTTCTCGCACCTGACATTCTGGATGCCATCACGCTTGGTGAACAGCCCGGCGGCCTGACCACCGATTACCTGATCAAGACCCGCTTCTCCGCTGTCTGGTCAGAACAGCGCACGCAGTTCGCTGCGCTCTGACAGCCACCCTCCCCAAACTCGTACCGCCGGAATAGCAAACAGAGACTTCGGCCCGAAAACGGTCCTAATAGCGCTCTGGATCGCGTCTCACTTCAAACCACGCCACGCCAAGCGCCGTGAAACACGCGACAATACCGGGCCAAACCAGCAGTGTCGAAAATCAAGGAAGTGTTTGGCAGGGGCACCAGGGTTCGAACCCGGGACCTACGGTTTTGGAGACCGTCGCTCTACCAACTGAGCTATACCCCTACAGTGGGGCATGTCCTAGTCGACTCAAACGTAAGTGGCAAGAGGGAAATGGCGGGATTTTCCGCGGGAAGGGACGTATAGGAAACTGTTTCAACACTGCGGGGAAACACTCTAAAGAATACGGAAAAAGGACAGTGCCGTGAGCCTTCGAAAACGAATCGCCAATAGCCCCGCGTTCAACCGCGCCGTTGAAGGATTGTTCGCCAGGTATGTTAGGTTTGCCTATCGTACATCTCGATGGTCTCGGGAAGGTTTCGAGGAGATGGACGAACTCGTTCGTAGCGGCCAACCAGTGATCATTGTGGCCTGGCATCAGCGGCTAATCTTGGCGCCTTTTATCTTCAATGGCCCACCAGGCTCTCGTATCTGCGCGCTAACGTCCGCTGCGCGCGCTGGGCGATTGGCGGGGCAAATCTTTGTGCGATTTGGCTGGGAAACCATCCCAATGTCCAGCCATAAGCGCCACGTAACCCTATCCCGCGAGGTGTTGCGCTTGTCTCGTGAGGGCGTCTCAACAGCGATTGCTGCTGATGGCCCGCGTGGCCCTGCCCGCAATTGCTCTACTGTACCAATAGTTTGGGCCCGCACGACCGGAGCGCGGGTCTTCGTAAGCACTTTTGCTCAGAAACGTGTGCTTCGGTTGCCAACATGGGACAAACAAATGTTGCCACTCCCGTTTTCCCAAGGGGTCATTATGGGCAAGGAATGGACTGGCAAAGTTCCCCGCAAAGGCACCGAAGAAGAATACGAAACATTACGCCTTGGTATCGAGGCCGCACTTGATAACATCACCGATGCGGCGGACGCGGCGTTGGGCAAACCTTCTGAAAAATTCTGAACGGTTCTGCAGTCGGCGCTGCCCAAAGAAATTTCTGCAAAACCGCGCCGTTTCACACAAAAAAGGGCCGCCCAATGGGCGGCCCTTTGTTCATTCAGAGGGTCTCTGAATTAGTCTACGATTTTGGACACAACGCCCGAACCAACCGTGCGG
>NZ_PYGJ01000028.1 GCF_003014475.1 Shimia abyssi
AACCAACGAAAATCTGGCGCGAAGAGGTTACTATGAAGTCAGCCTTTGAAATCATCTCAAAAGGGTTTTCACGACACGTTTTTTCGAAATTGTCGAGCGATCCATACTTGGATGCTGTGGAGGCACTGAACAAGTATCACAAGCTGTCTTCATATCAAATGGTGTCCGAAATCGAGCCAGTATTTGGCCGTCTCAAAGGGTGGGCAATCTTCCGCGAGAGCGGATCTACACTGGCGACCGATTTGGCGGATTATCCCTCTTTGGATGACCGAAAGGTTTCTGAAGCTTTTGTGGGCGAGCTGTTGAACCTAAACGAACCAGCAGTGTTCGTCGTTTTCACCGGAGCCGATTTCACCCCAGAAGCACTACGGGCGACCTACAGCGAACGTTGTGTAGTCATTTGCCATCCGGACGGTATCAACATCGTCGATGTGACGGATCCAACAAATGCTCATTGCTTAACTCAAGCCTATCAGAGCTTGGTGCGTCATGCTGCTTGAAGGGATCATAGAAACGGCCGTGTTCGCCTTTCAAGGATCGCCTTAATCTCTTTCCAATTGAAGGCCCGAAAGCCAAGTCGAATATAGTTCTCAAAATCGACCGGGCCGACCGATTTGGGTCGGAGAGAATTCGGGAAGAATGGCGGCTCTACTTCTAGGAAACTTGTACGGCCCACCACTCGAGTGCTTCGCGCCGATGATCAAGCCGCTCACTCCGGTCATAGACCCCGTGAACGCCGGCTCGCGCGTGAGCAAGTATCAGTTCCCCAAGATCACGGTCGTATCCTGCCTCGGCCAAGGCTGTGCGCAGACCTCGCCTGAGATCATGTGGCGTGAACTCCCCCGAAATGGGTCTATAGTACTTGGTTCCAATGCCTGCGACAGCTTGCTTCCCATTCGTGGTGAAAACAAAATCTGACCCTTCCCTGCCCTTTTCTTCCAGCACTTGTCGCTGCCGCTCGAGGACATCGCTCATGGCAGCTGTAAGCGGTACGACATGGGCGCGCCCGGACTTCATCCGGAATGATGGGATGATCCACACATTCTGATCAAGTTCGTCCCATCTCGTTCCGGCAGCTTCGCCTACTCTCACGCCCGAGAGCGCCAAGAACTCGATGAGGTTGCCCCATGGTGCTGCAGCCTCACGTGACTTGGATACTATGGAGCGGACCTGCGAAATTGATGGCGTACGTTCTCTGGCGGCAACAGGTGCAGGCCGTCTGTAGCCTCCGAGCCATGAGCCGACTTTCCACTCGGTCTTGTCTTCTACGAACCGCAGGAACGACGAGAGGTAACTTGCGGTGTTTCGCGCAGAAGATGGTGAACCATCCCTGTCCATCTTCTTCAGGGCAGGCACGATGTCGTCTCGGGAGATCATCCCGATCTTTGTCGCGTGCAGCCTGTCATCCACAAGATGCAAGATCGCGCTGCGCTGAGCCTTGCCGGTGCGCTTGCCTTCACGTTCCGTCCAAGTGACATACTGGTCCAGCGCCTCTCGCAACGTCGGTGTGCCCGCGACAGCGGCCTTACGTTCTCGACGTGCAACACCGGGATCCTCACCCCGAGCAGCGCCGACAGCCGCGTCACAGGCTGCCTGCGCCGAGGCTGTAAGCGTCGTCGCAGGATAGCGGCCCAAAGCCATGTCTGTCTTACGGCGCGTCAGCCCTGTTTCGCGATCCTTGATCTGAAGCCTGATGTAGAAAGACTTGCTGCCGGTCTTTGACACCATGACGAAGAAACCGGCAGGAGGATTGGGAACCTGTCTAGACTTGGTGATGTAATACTTGCCCGGTTCTACCAACTTATCGATCTGCGCCGGTGTGCCCGCAACCGTTTTGCCTCGGATGCTCTTTGCCGTTTCCTCGGCAGGCACCTTGGCCAACGCTTGAGACAACTCCTGTATCCTAGCACTGTGGGCTGCAATTACGTCTGTCACGTTTGCGGGGGCCTCGACAGCAACGGTTGCCATCTCACGCGAGACCCTCTCAATCTCTTTCTGAACCTCATTGCGGCCAAGACCCGAGACGGGTTGCTGAAGCGGAACAACACGAGGACTCATGATTTTCTACCTGCTTTCTACCTAAACTGTGTCAAAGTCGCGAAACGTCGGGAAAGGTTGCGAATACACCAACGCACTGTTTTACTTACATTTAGCAAGGTATATAGCGGTTACGAAAGAGAAAGAATAGGATTGACTGCTTGACTGTTAATCAATTGGTCGTAGGTTCGATCCCTACCGCCGGAGCCAAAATCTCTCTTAGATAACAAGAGAGTAACAAGCCGCCCCTAGGGGCGGCTTTTGGCTTTCTGCAACATCTCTGCAACATCGCAAAGTGTGCTTTCGCCAATACGGGGCCTCGTCGCACCGATCTTCGTGATCTTCAGGCACCCCAAATTTCTCAAAGACTGGTATTCGCACTTTTTGACACGCGGCGAATGGCAGAAATCCCCAATCCCGGCATTCGAGCGAACCGCAGGGAACGACGGTGGGGAGCCCATACCGGAAGTGGTCTAGCTAAAATGCTCGCAGGTGCATCGCGACTAACGACAAAGCCGTTAGTCGCGATGCAGAGAGAAAAGCGGCCGTTCGTTCACAGCGCGGCGACCATTCCGGGCATTGGCCTATAAGTGTCTTCGTACAGCGACCGAGCAGCTTGCTAATTGGCGAAATCCAGCACTTGTCCTGCCTCACGTAACTCTTGGATTGTACGGCCAGCACAATCTCCCTGTTTCATAGTCTCCGCAGGCTCAACGACCCCGTCTGAATTGACTTTAGCTACACCACCGTTCAGGCCTGAGTACTGCGCCGATCCATCAGGCTCTATCCTTGAAAGATAGACCACGAAAGTCTGTTCCGACACCGAACACATCAGAGCTGCAGGGAGGCCACCGGCACCTTTGGCATATGCGCCTTCTGCCACGCAAAATGGAGCGGCTACTAGGCCGAACACTAGCGTTGAAAGTCTGGGGATTGGCATTGTCTGATCTCCAAATTAATGTTGTCTTTCGCAGCATCGCCAGTTGACGGGGAAAGTCGAGTCTCGATTCTTTTCTGAGATGCTTTACGCAGGGTGCTGTCTGACTTATTTGCCCAATCTCAGTTTGCAGCCCGATGGGTGAACCTAACTTTGCCATATGGCGCATGACGGTTACAGGGCCCAGAACGAAGGCTCGTAGCCCAAAGCGTTCGTATTGATATTGGTTCCTTCGCTCAGACCGAAAATGCTATCTCTGGGTTACTGTCCGTCCGCACCGTGATGCCCTGTTCGATCAAAAACGCCCGGATATGATTAATCGTTGCCGAACAACGGGGCAACAGCCTTGATCGCAACCGATGCAACCCAATTTATCCTGGCTCTTCTCTGTAACGATCTTCAAGTTCAGGCGAAGGGCTGCCCCCGCGATAGCTTTCGCATCGTTAAAGTCGTTCTTTTGACCTTTTATTAATGGCCTGACATAGATCGCCGGGATGATCCGCGTATCAAACCCCAAGCAGCGCAGTGTTCGGCTCACAAAGTGCGCGCTATTGTATGCTTCCTCCCCGACAACACATCTCGGCAAAGCTTCAAAGGTACCGCCCATGATAGGAAGTTTGATCTTCCGACACAGCAAATCGAATCTTTGCAGCAATCGGTCTTCGTTCCAACCCATGAAAGTCCATAAATGGTAACTGGTGCTTCACAGGTCCTCCGGAGCGAGCCCCGACTTTTCGAGGGCTGAAAACAGCAACTCTCTGTCATCCGGAATTTTGATCAGGCCTTCAAGAAAGTGACCTGTCGAAAAGCCAGATTTGTTCTTACGTACCATTTCCGCGAAAGCACGTGCGTGGCCTTCGTTCCCGGCCATTTCGTGTGCTGCCGCCAAATAGGCGTACATGTGCGGGCCCATTGGCCCCCCAATGTCTCGGTTGCGTTCAATTGTTGCCGCCGATTCCGCAAACTCTCGATTGTGAAACTGGGCAATGGCCAGATAATTAAGATAGGGTCGCCGCACGTTTCCTTTTGCAAGCTGTATTGCTTCTTTGAGGGGTGCCATCGCGTCTGCAGATCGGCCCGTGACCGCAAGCGTCAATCCAAGGTTGCCCAACTGTTCGGCACTGTTCGGGCTGAGTTCGACGGCTTGTTGGGCGGCGATAACAGCCCCTTCCAAGTCCCCCAATAGGTGCATCGCCCGCGAAAGACTTTGATAACCCCAGCCAAATTCCGGGTCGATTTCGATGGCTTGTTGAGCCAACTCCACGGCGCGTCGCGCATCGGCGTCAGGGGCTTTGCTGTGACCAAACTGGACGTATTGCCAAAGCTGAAACGACTCCGCTGCATAGCCTCCGCCAAAACTCGGGTCCAGAGCCTGCGCCGCGCGGGCAAGTTCCATTGCGGCGAGCACACGGGCTTCTATCGTAGGAGGCCGACCCACTGTCCGCGCTTCCCAAAATAGTGCATAAGCTTCGGTGCTCTCCGTAAAACGGGGATGCATCTCCCGTTCCTGCGCGCGAAAATCAAACAGGAGCGCTGCAATCAAAAATCCGACAATTGCCGCTGCAGATCCGATTGCAGCAATCTGCCAGGAACGCAGTTTATGAAATTTCTGCGGCCCGATCGTCTCCGGAGGCGCGTGGGCCTCGGGTTCGGGATCATGCTCAGACCGGCGCGTGATGAGCGGCACATACGCGCCCTTGGGAATTTCAATCACTATTGGATCGGTTGCACCAATATCAGAGTAAAATTCACTCAGGCGGGTGCGCAAACGACCAGCTTCAACCCGGACAATCGGGTCAGACAATGGCTCAAAATCCTCGCCTCGTTGGTAGACGGAATGAGCAATTGTTACAGCCTTGATACGATCTTTTCGCCCCTGCAGGTGCTCGGTTACAACAAACTTCAAGAAGTCCGATAGCTTGGGCGAGTTCGAGAACTGTGGCGAACCCACAATCCGGTCGACTTGTTCCATTACCTCTGTTGCGGATGGGCGATCTGCACTGTTTCTGTCAGGAATTTCTCGAAGTGAATTCAAGCGAACTGTTCTCCGAACGAGAAGTGATTGTGAGGTGCACAACTTTTGGCGGATTACTGCACCGCTTCAATGAATTCATATGCAAACGCCCCAGTAGTTGAGCTCAGCTTACCGTAAGTAACGAGCCTTTGGAAGGGGGATCACGTACCTTGAGATCAAGCGTCACGCGACTCTGGTGAAGCGCGATAAAAACGATGAAAAGGAACACTTTATGAGATCTCGGAAATCCAACCCTGTGCACTCTGCACAATCCGCACCCTGGAAAAGATTTCCGATCCGTTTTGGATTAATTGCAGCCCTTTCACTGGGTGCGATTGGCGTACCGGTATCTGCTCAGGAACAGGAGCCTATGATTTCGCCGACAGAAGCCCGCGACCGCGCCTTCTATTCCCCAAACAGCGAGACGCTTGATCCGGACGAAATACGCATCATCGCCTGCGGCACGGGAATGCCAACCCCACGACCGGCGCAGGCCGCAGCCTGTTTTCTTATGGAACTGGGCAACGGCGACAAGTTTATCTTTGATATTGGTGATGGCAGCGTAGAGCGGCTGTTTGCATTGCAGATCCCGACCGCGTTTTTGGACAAGGTGTTCATCGGGCATTTGCACGGTGATCACTTTGGCGACATAGGCTCACTGTTTGTGGCTGGCGGTATCGCCGGACGGTTCACACCACTGCGGATTTGGGGGCCCAGCGGGTCGACACCGGAGCTTGGAACAGCGGCAGCCATTGACGCGATGGAAAAAATGTTTGCCTGGGACCTCGCCGGTCGCCTGGGTCAGACCGACGTACGCGGCTTCACCACCGAAGTGACCGAGTTTGACTACAGGCTGGAGCAGGTCGTGTTCGAGGAAAACGGCGTTGTCATTCGGTCCTTTCCGGCCATTCACGCGATTGACGGTTCGGTCAGCTATTCGCTGGAATGGAACGGGCTGAAGATTGTCTTCGGCAGCGATACCTTTCCCAACAAGTGGTATATCGAAAATGCCAAGGGTGCCGATCTGGCGATTCACGAAAGCTTCATCACCGTTCCGGACATGATGAGGTTGTACAGGTCAACGCCAGAGGCCGCTTTGCAGGTCGGAACACAGATCCACACAGCTCCCGAGGCCTTTGGGAAGGTCATGAGCATGGTCAAACCACGCCATGCAGTCGCTTATCATTTCTGGAAGGACCATGATACGACCGGACCAGCGCTCGAGGCTATCCGTACGACCTATGATGGGCCGCTCAGCCTGGCAGAGGATTACATGGTCTGGAATGTGACCAAGGATGAAATCCGCGTACGCATGACGATCATCGATCATCATACGGGTAATCCACCTTTGGCTTACGAGGCAGAGCCAGTGAATGCGGAACAGCGGGTCGGATATTCGCCCGAAATCGTAGCTGGGAAGCTAGATATGAGAGATGTTCTGGAGCCGATCTACGAACAAGCAAGTGAAGCTTTGGGTCGGGAATTCGCGTATCCGGACGAGTGAAACGACGATTAAGAAAACCGGTGACGACGATGTTGTCACCGGGTATCGTTTAGAGGCGAACGCAAAAATCGTCCAGCGCAATGCGGATCATCAACGAAAGAGATTGTTATGACACCTAGTAAAACAAAAGGTACTTTATGGCATAGCCTGTTGATCTCAGCGGCGCTTGCAGTGACGCTTGGAGAGCCTGACACGGCGGTGGCACAGGAAGGGATGACAGTTTCACCGACCATGGTGCGTGATCGCCCCCGAGACGTCTATTATCCAAATACCGAGGATTTACGCGAAGATGAAATGCGGGTGATCGCCTGCGGTACTGGCATGCCAACCACCCGCGCCTCACAGGCCGCCGCCTGTTTCCTCGTTGAACTCGGCAACGGCGACAAGTTCATCTTCGACGCCGGAGCGGGTTCGGCAGAACGGATCTCGTCGCTGCAAATCCCTTATGATTTCATCGACAAAGTATTCATCTCGCACTTGCATGCTGACCACTTTGGCGCCTTGGCGGAACTTTGGATCGGTGGTGGTCTAATGGGTCGGCAGAAGCCGCTGCGCGTCTGGGGGCCGAGCGGGCCGACGGAAGACCTAGGCACCGCCGCCGCGATGAACGCGCTCAAGCTTGTCTACCGCTGGGATCTTGCTGGTCGCGTCGGCATTGTGGATTTTCGGGGATATGGTCTGGAGGTCAACGAGTTCGACTACAAGGGTGAAAACGCAGTGGTCTACGAGGACAATGGCGTGACCATCCGGTCGTGGCCTGCGATCCATTCTCTGGACGGTCCGGTCAGCTTCAGCTTGGAATGGAACGATTTGAAGTTCGTATTCGGAGGCGACACATTTCCGAACACCTGGTTCAATGAATACGCCAAGGACGCCGATCTGGCGATCCACGAGGCATTCGTCGCCGTCCCGACCATGGTCTCGAAGATGGGGTTCACGCCAGAACAAGCCTTGCTGGTCGGCACTCAAGTCCACACGGCGCCGGAGGCCTTTGGTAAGATCATGAGCGAGATCCAGCCGCGCATGGCTGTCGCCTATCATTTCTTCAAGGACTTTGACACGACCCCTGCGATAAACGACCGGATCCGAACCACCTATGACGGGCCATTGAGCCTGGCTGAGGATTTCATGGTCTGGAACATCACGGAAGAGGACATCCGCGTGCGCATGGCCGTCGTGGATGAGGACACTTGGTCGCCGGCTCTGGCGGGCAAGGCTGAACCTCCTGGCGGCGATGCCGACCGCGAGACGTTCAGTGAGAACAGCGGCGTCCCAGTCGATGCGCTGAACTACTCTGAGTTCATCATCAGCAAGAAATGGGACGGTGTCGATGAGGTGCTGCGCGGTGTCTACAATGAGGCAAGCGAAGCGCTCGGCCGAGAGTTTGTCTATCCTGGGGACTAAGGCAGCTCACAAAACCTTTCCTGTAATAGCAGAAATTCCGGACGATCAGCGAAGGATTGTCCGGGCCTTCTGGTGCTCTGGGACTTTGAGCACCAGAGCGCCAGCAGGTCCGCTCGGACGGACAGTACGAATTCCGAATAATCCGTCTTGAAAAATCAACAAAAAAGAACCGCTACGATGCTTGGTCAAAAAATGTCTGCCGTTCCGTTTACATGTGCGATGCTCATGCTGGGCGGAGCCGCAGGTGCCGAAAACGCCTCCAACCCTTTGGCGGCCGTCAACAGCACCGATTTGCGGGTGCAGCCGACAACGTCTGATACCCACGATAAGGTGGATGTGTGGATCGACGGCGCGTATATGATCACACCCAAGCTCAAGTTCAAATACGAGTTGCACTACAATTCCACGGATATCACCGGGACAGACCAGAGCGGGTTCGAAAAACTGAATCTGAAACCTCTTTATTTTCCTACAGAGGGCAAGCTGGGCGGCGAATGGATGTACAAAACGACCGTCGGAGTTGAATTGATCCTCGATCTCGGAGAGGCGTCCAAAGGTACGAGCGCAGGTGCCGATCAAATTGCGCCACTTTTTGGTGCCGCTTTTACCAATTCAGCGACGCGCCTGACATTGATCCCGCTGTTTCAGCATTTTGTATCTTACAACGGATCAACGGATATTTCCCAGTCATCGGCCCGTCTGATTGCTATCAAACCATTTGGAGATGCGAACTGGCTCAAGCTTGATGCAAAGATCCCCTATGACTGGGAAAACAATCTTTGGCCTGCCACTGCCGAAATTCAGGTGGGACGAAATCTCAGCAAGAAAATTGCTTTGTACGGGGATGTTTTGATCGGGATTGGTGCTGACCGACCCTATGACTATGGGTTGGGTGTGGGATTGCGGTTCAATTATTGATGCAGTCCGTTCTTTGGAAAAGTACCTTTGGCAAGAAGTATGAGAGTTTGTCGAATATGACGTTTAGAAGAATGCGAATGTGGCTGCCTGGATGGTTTATGGCCGTCACGCTCGTGATGTCACCTCAGATCCTCTTGGCTGATTTCGTGCCTCTCAACGGTGCAGCAGTTACCTCGAATATTGCGGAGATCCGGGTGTCTGATGATGGCGTGCAGGTCAATCTTGAAGTCTTTGTACGCGACATTCCGGTGTTTGAGGCGTTGGTTCCTGAGAGATGGTACAAGGACGAAACATCGACCCTTCCCGCATTGGCAGAGAGGATAAAGGACTTTGCACAAAATGGTCTCAGTATCCGGGGCACTGATGGCGTTCCGCTGAACGTGATCGCGAACCTTGTCGAGCCGCGGACAAGGATTGATCGTGCCTCTCCGCTTGCGGGCCAGCGCGACCCGGTATCTGGACAAGTTGTTCCTGCCCCACCGAATGACAAGCGTGTGCTTTACGCAGAGCTTTTTTATTCGTTCGGGGACGCCCGGCCCGAACAAATAACGATAACACCACCGATGGATGAAAACGGACGTTTGCGTGCCTCAATCGGTATGATCGTGTATGACCGTGACGTCCCGGTGATTGATTTTCGCTATTTGTCGGATCAAGAAACGCTGAACATCGACTGGAGCGATCCCTGGTATACCAGCTTTGAAAACTCGACACTGAAGCGTCATTATCGCTTTCCTATCCAGACATTTTTGTACGCGACACCCTACGAAATCCGTCACGAAGCGCTGGTCAGGGTGCGCGATGCTGCCGAAATAATTGGTGCGCCGATTGCCGGTCGGACCCTGACAGCGGCCGAACGCAAAGAGATCGAAACACGTCTGCCGTCGGTATTGAATGAACGCTCGCCAATGACGGTTGAAGGTGAAAAAGTCGTTCCATTCTTTGATCGCCTCAGTTTTATGCGCATCGGACAAAGAGGCCTGAATTTCCTTGGTGACGATGTCGAAATCCTGACAGATGCGGACTTTGTCGGTCTGATCTATAGCCACCCCGCAAACGGCTACGCGCAGGAAGCAACCGTGGAATGGACCGCGTTCCCCAACCGTGTCACCAATGTTCCGGGCAGTGCCACGGACGCAGCCGGTCCGTTCCTGACTGAACTCACTCCACAAGATACCGTGTTAACTTGGATCAACCACTTCAAAACCTACGAGCCCGCCGTCATTGCGCCTGTCGCCTTTGGAAAAGAACGCACAGTTGACGTGCCTCTCCTCACGATCGTTCTGATCACATTCACCATTGGTGCAGCAGCTATTCTAAGCCGGAGACGGAGCGTTCCCGTCGCCCAGAGGATTGGCGTTGTGGGCATTCTGGTTGTGGTCACGGGCGTCTCAACGCAATTTGGCTGGATCACGGTTCTTAACCCTGTCGCAGGAGTGCCGGATGACCCTGCAGCCACGCGTATAACCGGTCACTTGATCGAGAACTTTCACAAAGGGTTGCAGGCAAAGATACCCCAACGGCTGGATGATGCTTTGAATGTCAGCATCTCGGAAGAGTCCTTTCAAGACGTGAAACAAGAACTCACGCGCGCGCTGCTTGTGGAGATGCAAGGCGGGGGCGTTGGAACTATCGATGGAATCCGGGATCTTGTTGTCACAAATACCGCGGCGGCATCTGGCGGAAACGGGTTCATGGCAACGGTGAACTGGAGCGCAACGGCCTCCGGAAATCACTGGGGACATCCACACCAGAAGAATATTCGCTTTAGCGCGTTGATGGATGTCGCCCCGATTGACGGTTCGTGGAAGCTGACTGGTATGACTGTAACAACTGCCCAGCCGGAGACTTGAAGAGATGCCAATAAAGTTCGCTGGTTTTGGCTGTCGCCCCCTCAAACTGTCCACTATTGTCTCTGTCGCGATGCTGTGCGTCCTGTTGCTGGCAGCAGGCCAGACGGCCGCGCATTTTCTGTTGAACCTGAATACGCGGATCATTCATGTCGAACATCTAAGCAATGGCTTGCGCGTCTACCTGCGCCTTCCAATGCCCTATCTTGTCGCCAATCTGGTCGGCCCTGATCAGCCCGAAGGGTTACCGGAACCCGCGCCCTATACGAACAACATCCGAGAGGATGGGAATGTCGTCTATTACCTTGATGTAGAGGCGTTGCATTCTGATCCTGGCAGGCTCGGCGATTTGGTGGCGGACGGTCATCAGTTTGTAAGCAGCGGTGTTGATTTGCAGGCGCGGGTTGAAACCGTAAGGGTGTACCCCGGATCCCGCCAACCGCCATTTTCGACTTTGGATGAAGCCCGCGCTTCGTTTAAGGGCGCGCTTTACCCGCCGGACTTTCCGGTAACCTACGTGGGCGACACGGTTGTCGATACGGTCCTTCTGTTCACCGACCAAGGGGCCACGACATCCTATACGGTGTCCAGTTCGCTCAATCCTAGTCTACCCGGGCAGGAGAATACGGCAAACCTAATTCTTGATTACTACCCCGGGAGCGTCGAGGTCTTTCGGGCACGCGGGCTGCTGGACAATCCGATTTCGATCTCGCGCTCGCCATGGTCAGCCGCCGTGACTTTCGTCAAGGAAGGCGTGCTCCACATTCTGGAGGGCCTTGACCACGTCTTGTTTGTCATCTGCCTGGCATTGGGGGCCGCGGGTTTCAAAAGCCTTATTTCGCGTGCCACGGGTTTCACGATTGGCCACAGTTTGACACTGACTCTCGGCTTCTTCGGCCTTGTTCCGTCCGGTGCTTGGTTTATTCCGACGATCGAGTTGGGTATCGCCCTATCGATCATTTTCGCGGCCCTGGTTGCGGTGAAACCTGCAAGGGAGTCCCAACCACCGGAAACGACTATGTTTGCCGTCACAACCGGAATAGGCATTCTGCACGGCTTGGGGTTTTCATTTGTGCTGCACAAAATTTTGCAAGTTGATTCCCCCAACATCTGGCAAAGCCTTTTGTCGTTCAATATCGGTGTCGAGATTGGCCAAGTCTTGATTGTCCTAGCCTGCTGGCCGCTGTTTCGCTTGATGTCACGACTGGGCGACCGCAGTTGGCAAGTGGCGCGCTGGGGGATTGCCGCGCCTTGCATTGCGGTAGCCGGATTCTGGACAGTCCAGCGCACACTGCTCGTGATGCAAAGCATTTGAGCGAACTGTCACGGACTAGACCCGGCCAGTGTTTGATCATGACAGGTACTGAGCAGAACCTGACTGCGGCAAACCAAGCCCGCTCATTAACCCAAGAACTGGGCGACATCCTTAGATAACAAGAGAGTAACAAGCCGCCCCTAGGGGCGGCTTTTGGTTTTCTGCAACATCTCTGCAACATGGCAATATGTGCTTTCACCAATACAGGGCCTCGTCGCGTCAAACCGCTAGGCGACAGCGGCCCCGGTTATTCAAGGGCCAGAACCTGCGCGTTTGATACGCAGCGAATGGCAAGGAACCTCGAGACCTGCCATTTGTACGAAGTGCAGAGAACGGCTGGAGAGAGCCCATTTTACCAAATGCTGCGCAATGCACGAATGTCGGCTCACGTTGCAGTAGGACTGGACTTGAGATAGCTTCGCTGTGTGAAATGCTCTCGAAACATAACATCAATGGTGCTCATTGCACTTCTGGTCCTAATGACGGGACTGGGCGGTGCAGCGCACGTGTTGTCGAGCGATTGTGCTAACGGGCACTGCGTTGACCACACGACCACGGTTGTGGCGGATCATCACGCTGATCACGTATCAGGGGAAGCAACACATAACGGTCATCACGGATCGCACGACATGGTGCATGATGATTGCAATCCGTTCCTGTGCAATGCTCTCGCACTCACATCGGTGTCTTCCGAAGCAATTTTTGACCAGTCTGAGACCGCTTTGGCTTGGCAGGTTTCAAGCCTCGCGGCGCTAGAAGAACCGGACAACCCGGATAGACCACCTAACCTCTGAAACAGATTTCCGACGCCGTTCACGGTTGTGAACGCGTTCCAATGTGCCGCGATGCGTTTGCGGCAAACCCCCTGTTTCACATGTTCAGGATCACCACATGAACACAAAATTTCTCCTGGTCGGCACATGCGCCGTGGCAGCCGCTGCTGCTTATATCTTTCTACGCCCCGCACCCGCCAATGATGTTGCGAATTCAGCACCGCCTGAAGGCAGCGCAATGGTCGCAATCCAGATGCCTCCAATCGAAGGAAATGCCGCAATCGGGCAGCGCATATTCGAAAACGCTTGCGTTGCATGTCACGGCACCAATGCTGTTGGCGTTGAGGGCGCAGGGCCGCCGCTGATCCATGTTATCTATGAACCCAGCCACCATGCTGACGAATCCTTTCAGCGCGCGGTTGCGGTGGGCGTCAGAAGTCATCACTGGCGGTTTGGCGACATGCCGCCGGTTGAGGGTCTGACCCGTGGCGATGTCGCGATGATCATCGCCTATATTCGCGAAATTCAGCGCGCCAACGGAATTAACTGAGGAACACGTAATGAAAAGACTTGCTACACTTGCATTGATCTCGACGCTTGCCACCAGTGCGTTTGCGCATTCCCGCGTGGACACCACGACGCCTGAGAACGGCGCGGTGATTGCTGACGTACCCGCTGAAATTAGCTTCAATTTCGCTGCCGATATCCGTCTGACGCGGGTGGACATGACCCATCAGGATCATCCCTCGGTCAGGCTTGATCTTGGAGACGAAACCAGCTTTGACCGGGTATTCACGCTGCCGCTTCAAGGCATGGGTGAAGGCATCTATGGCATTGAATGGCGGGGCTTGGGTGTGGACGGACACGCCATGCAGGGCGAGTTCACGTTCACGGTGGACTGAGCATGCCAGACATCTGGGGAATAGCCGCGATCTATGCGAAGCTGATACTCTATGTCGGCCTTGCGGGATCAGTCGGGCTTGTGATCATTCGAGCCGTCTTTGCCGATCTAGTGTCGCCTATCAGCGATAGGATGCGAGTCCAGGCTGTTCTTTTGGCAGGGTTGGCGCTTGCTGCGTCTGTCCTTGGATTCATGCTGCGTGGTGCCGCCCTGACGGGTGGGGCCGATGGTATGACCGATCCTGAAATACTGGGTCTATTGTGGCAGACACCGGTTGGCGATGTTCTGGTTTATCGGATGGCTGGTGCAGTGCTGATCATCATTGGAGTTTTCATACCCCTTTCTGGCCAATGGATCGTGCTTGCCGGGGGACTGATCACCCTGTGGACATTTGCTCAAATCGGGCATGTCCCCGAGTTGGAGACAACCGGTGTCCGTGTGCTCTTGCTTCTGCACCTTCTGGGCATTGCGTTCTGGATCGGCGTTCTTGGCCCGCTTCGCGCCTTGTCGCGACGGCCAGAGCACATCGCCAGCGCAGCAACCTTGGGGCATCGCTTTGGGCAAGCTGCTTCGGTGATTGTTCCCGGATTGATCCTGGCGGGGCTGCTGATGGCTTGGCTACTGCTGGGCGACCTGCGGGCGCTGGTGGCAACTGGCTACGGGCAAACCCTTCTGATCAAGCTGGTGCTTGTCGGCGCAATCCTGTCGCTGGCAGCCGCAAACAAACTCCGCTTCGTTCCCGCCATGCAAGCGGGGGACGACAAAGCCGCACACCATCTGGCGCGCTCCATCGAAATTGAAACTGCGGTAATACTGTTGGTGCTTGCGGCCACCGCAACGCTCACCAGCGTTCTGACCCTACCGAATTGAGGTATTCCATGAACAGGCGAGACTTCCTGATCACAACAAGCGCGGCAACTTTGTTCCCGCGCATCGCGCTTGCATCAGCACCGGTTGAGTTGGTTGCACAGCTGGTCAATGCCCAAATCCTACCCGAAGGCGAACCGGCGACCCCGATGCTCGGCTTCAACGGCAGCACACCCGGCCCAGTGCTTCGCGCCCGTCAGGGCGAGGTCTTTGACATCCGTTTCCTGAATCAGATTGGCGAAGGCTCGGCGGTGCATTGGCACGGCCTGCGTATCGACAACGCGATGGATGGCGTGCCAGGGATGACCCAAGATGTTGTCAACGCGGGTGGTGAATTCGAATACCGCTTTCGTGCGCCAGATGCGGGAACATTCTGGTATCACTCGCACAACCGATCATGGGAACAAGTTGCCAAGGGCCTTTATGGTCCGCTGATCATTGAGGAACCGACGCCACCCGATGTGGATCACGATCTTATCGTCATGATTGATGATTGGCGCATGACCGAAAATGGCACGCTCGCAGACGGCTTCGAGAACATGCACGATCAGGCGCATCAAGGGCGGCTTGGCAACTTTGCCCGCGCGCATGTTGAGCCGGTCAGGCAAGTCCGTCGCGGTGACCGTGTGCGCCTGCGGCTGATCAACGTTGCGACAGATCGGATATTCCCGGTAGAGCTTGAAGGCGTTGAAGGCAAAGTCGTTGCCTTGGACGGTATGCCGCTTGAAAGTCTACAGGAATTGTCTGGCCTTATCCTCGCCCCGGCCCAACGCGCGGATATCATAGCTGATGTTACCTCAGCCACCTCAGCGAGCTTTGCCTTCCCGACGCGAGACGGCCTGTACCTGTTGGGCGAAATCCCGGTTGAAGGGTCAAACATCACGCGGCAACCATCGGAGATTTCCACGCTGACACAAAACGAGGTTGCGTCGCCTGACATGGACAACGCCATTTCCCTAACCCTCACCATGGAAGGCGGAGCCATGAGCCGCCGTATGATGCAAGGCATGATGGATTGGAATATTTGGGCGTTTAATGGCCAATCCGGTCTAACAGATACCCCGCTTCACCGCTTTGAACGCGGGCAAACCGCGCGCATCCGCCTGGTCAACGACACCCGTTTCCCACATGGCATCCACCTGCACGGGCACCATTTCTTTGAGCTCGGGCTCGACGGCAGCCAGGGTGCTTTCCGGGACACCACACTTGTGGACGCGGGCAAAAGCCGCGACATCGTTTGCGTGTTCGACAACCCCGGCAGATGGCTGCTGCACTGTCACATGCTGGGCCATCAGGCGGCGGGGATGAAGACTTGGGTGGAGGTTGTATGAAACGCGTTCTGACCCTCGCTGCGTGGAGTGTCGCGACCGGTGCAATCGCCGGTCACGAACTGGATGACCGCGATTTTACCAATGGTCAGTCCCTGTACGCCGAACACTGCGCGTCATGTCATGGGGCCAATCTCGAAGGGCAACCTGACTGGCGCACGCCCGACGAAAACGGCGTCTTGCCTGCGCCACCGCATGATGAAACCGGACACACGTGGCATCACGACAACCAGCTTCTCTTCGAATACACCCGACTTGGCGGTGAAGAAGCACTGGCGGCGCGTGGCGTCACGGGCTTTGCAAGCGGCATGCCGGGGTTTGTTGAAGTGCTCACCGACGACGAGATTTGGGATATTCTGGCTTACATCCGGTCAAATTGGTCGGAACGTGTTCAGGAAATCCAAGCAGGTCGCAATCCACCGCATGAGTGATCTTGCTTGCCGGGTTCACGACGAAATTACATTCCGTCTAGCGTGACTCCACACCGCCCTATTTTTGTTTATTTTCGTTATCAACGCGAGGAGATCTTCCCATGCTGACACGCCGGACTGCCCTCGGCCTCTTGGCCGCAGCACCCGCGACGCTTACCTTCTTTCCAGGCACGGCCATTGCCCAAAAACCCGAAGTTTTTCAAAACCCAGTTGCGATAAATGCAGTTGATCCGATTGGATATTTTGAACAAAGCCGCCCGTTAGCAGGATCAGCAGATCACAAAGTTGAATGGAATGGTGCCGAATGGAATTTTTCAAGCGAGCGCAATGCCTCCATGTTTGCATCTGATCCAGAAACCTATGCTCCGGTGTTTGGTGGATATTGCGCATTTGCAGCGTCACGCGGTTATCTCGCGCCAACCATTCCTGAGGCATGGACGATCTACGAAGGTAAATTATACCTCAATGCGAGCCTCCGAGCGCAAGATCTTTGGCGACAAGATATACCGGGCAATATTGCCGCTGGATTGAAAAGCTGGCCAGGTATTCTCGGGTAGTCAAACGCTGGAATTCCGCGCCTGACCAGACGGGATTTGCCCTTCGCTAAATCTGATCATCAGCATTTCGGCGCAAAAGCGAGTATTTGCCACGTCCGGTTTTTGTCAGAATACCTTGAGTGTTTAAGTCGCTCAGAGCGCGATAGCAGACTTCCTTGGTCAGGCCGATCTGGCTAGCGAATTGGGTGATTGAACCGGTCAGTTTGCCCAACGCCACCGCTAGCAAAACCCGTTCATTCGCAGATTTCACGGCATGCAACGCCAATAGTTGGCGGTAGTCCTGTACCTGCATTGCTAATCTTTTTGTGATCCCTTCGGAAAACTCTGCATCCTCGCGTAGACGCTCCAGAACGGCTTGTTTCGAAACCCGAACAACTTTGGACGGTGCAGAACAAACGGCATCGCAGTGGTAGCGGCCCGAATAGATTGATGCCTCGGCAAACATGTCGCCGGCATGCGCGTTGTGGATCGTGACGGCATTTCCAGATTCCGTCACACGGGTAAGGCAGACGTTGCCCGACTTGACGAAGTAAACACCGATTGTCGGATCACCCTGCCGGAATACATGGTCGCCTTTGGCGCAACGCAGATGTGACAGATTGTTTAGGTCCAATGCATCGAACGGAGATGGCAGCATGTGATTTCAATCATATTCTGTTTCGCATCTGGGGTGTAGCAAACCACCAATCGCAACTGCAAGAATGGACATTTTATGATCAGATCAACCCTTTGCGCCATGATCGTGCTTTCGGCCCTCCCTGCCGCCGCGCAGCATGCCCATCATGGCTCCGGAGGACCCAAGGAAACGGGCCAATCCGCATTCGCCGCAATTACTGAAATCGTCCAAATACTGTCAAGCGACCCCGACACGGATTGGGCCAAGGTCAACATTCAGGCATTGCGCGATCACCTTGTGGATATGGAATTGGTCACGACAGAGGCAAACGTGCGGACGCAAAGTGAAGGCCGGACCGTCGAATTCAACGTTACCGGCGCAGGCGATGTAGCTGATGTCATTAAACGCATGGTACTGGCGCATTTACCCATGCTGGAAATGGCAACCGGTTGGGCAGTGACCGCCGAACCGTCCGCGAACGGAGCGATCATGGTTATCGAAGCCGATACCGATCAGGAGCTTGCCCGCGTCCTCGGCCTCGGGTTCTTTGGGATCATGACAATCGGTGCACATCATCAGGCACATCACCTGCAAATGGCTACTGGCATAGACCCGCATCACTGATACCTTAACGAAAAGCCGTCGTTCGAACCTGTGCCGCGAATTGGTGCTTTGTCCCGCTCTGTCGCCATTCGAGCATCGTGCGGCGAAGGTCTGGATCCGGCAAAGCGGAACCGACTGCATAGTCGCGACGGCGTCGATGCGGGCATACTTAGCCGGATGCGAATGAAGAACTTGAGAAATTGACCCAAGAACTGAACGACATCGACGAAATCAATACCATTAGGGATTGGCTGATCTCCGTCACCGCTACCCGTCCTTAAGTCAAATAGATCTGTCCTATGGCGATGCGCAACCTGAGCAATCCCCCTGGAATCCGCAAAGCGTTCGCCCAAAGCCTATGAACTTCAGGTAGTTACAGCTGCGAGACAATATGATTGATTATCAATTGGTCATTCTTGCTCGCACCGACTGCCACCCAGAAATCATGATCACATGCTGCACAAAATCATCCATCGCGATAGTCCGCTCGACCTGGCAACGCGGTCATCTGACAAAATCTTTCAGATAACGGCTTTTGAGCTCGGAGCTGACATTCGATGTTGTGTCTTGATAAGATTCAACTCCGAACTTCGGAGATGTCGCGGCGCGCATCGCGAACAATGACCCAAGAAGACTGGAGGAAGAGTGCCGCGATCGCGAAGGCGACTATCAGGTCGGGCCACGATGTGCCGGTCAGCGCAACCAGAACCGCCGCAACCACGACAGCCGCGTTGCCGATTGCATCATTCCGCGAGAACAGCCAAACAGCCCGCACATTCGCGTCACCGGCACGGTGCGGGATTAGAACAAGCGCGGCTCCGACGTTTACCGCGAGGGCAACCAGGGCGAGCATGCCCATGAGTTCGGCTACGACGGGCTGTTGCGCGAATACACGCCAAATGGTGTTACCGAGGACGCCGAACCCGAGTGCGCCGAGAAACAAACCCTGGATGAGCGCAGAGCGCGCACGCCAGAGAAGGCTCCACCCGATTGCCAGCACACCGAGGAGTGTGATCAGGCCATCGCCGACGAAGTCGAGAGCGTCCGCCTTTAAAGCCTGGGAACCCGCAAGAAATCCACCGATCATTTCGATTGCCCCGTAACCCACGTTTAGAAATATGACGATCCAAAGCGCCCTCCGATATCTGGCGGTCAAATGAGGCTTAACCTCGTCCGATTTCTCTGAAGACTCTGATGACTCTGGCCGCAGTCGATCGAGATGGTAGCCGACATCCGAGACAGCGAGCTCCACAGCGGCAAGGCGCTCATCACTAGGCACGACATCCAGTGTCAAGATTTGCGATGCAGTTGATATCCTTGGACTGTTGACGCCAGCCGAGCGTACGGCCTTTTCGATTTTCGCGGCACACGAAGCGCAGTCCATGCCTGTCACTCGATACTGAACGGATTGGGACAAGGTGCTGGCTCCAGATAGTTCAAAGCAATGATAGCCGGGTGGAGAACGAGTGCAATTCTACCGCTCAGTAGTTCAAATGTCTTGCGAAGCCGTCCTACATCACAATCAAAATACTCCTGGTATCAGCCGGTTCGGCACACGACCCGCGTAGTCCTGATAACCTGGCAGTTCTTCCTGCAATGTCCGGTCTTCGAGTACAGTTCTCAAGACAGCGATTGCCAAAGCCGCCACCACGGGAAGCAGTGTCCATACCGACCCCAGAGCGAGAACGATACCGAACAGTGCAAAAATGTTTCCTGCATAACCGGGATGACGAACGTAGCGGTACGGGCCGCTGTCACACACGACATGCCCTTGGTCGGTCCGGACAACCACGACACTGTAGAAAAAGCGGTTCTCTGCCACTGCCCAGGCAGCGAAGGCATAACCGAGCGCAATCGAGATGAAGCCGACTACATCGAGCCATAGCGGAAATTCGGGTGACCAATCGTATCGGTGGTCCAGCCCCGCCACGATGACCATGGGGTAACTGATGCTTACCGCCATCAGTGGGGCAAGTACTTTATCCCAAGCTTTTGCATTCTGGATGTTCTCAATGTTCTGCCGGTCGGTCGTTAATCCGGGATGTCGCAGTTCCGCCCACACGCGTCCCCCTATTCCGAAGACGACGATAAAAAGGGAGTAGAGCCACGCTTGCCACCAACCGAGCTCGCCGCCGCATATCAACAAGAGCAGTGGGATCAGGAGATACACCAGAACCAATTTGCTCCACTGGCGAGGGGATTCTTTTTGTGTCAGTCCTTCTGTGATACCTTTTATTGACATGTCGGTCCCCTAAGTGTTCAGCCTCGAAGCTAAACGTGGTCGACATCGGCATCAATCGAACAGTGCGGGCGTTGTACCCGACAGCGAAGGTTCGCGAACGACCGCTCAGCGCACCAGTGCTGACATCTGACAAAAAGACTCAGATGTCGCCTCAGAGCCCAAAGCGGTCTTTGCAATATCCAGATTGGAACCGTTCCCATCGGCACGTTAGCAATGTGTAGCCTGTAGTTTTTAGGCATACGACCGACTTTCGTGTACACTCGCCACACTGCTCTGTCGAAAAGCTGAATGAAGCAATCAACTTCCTTGGGGGGAGAAACTATGTCAATCGAAACGACCGCACGAGAATTTTTTGAGGCTTGCGAGACTGGTAAGGGTTGGGAAGGGTGCAAAGGCTATTGCCATGAAGGCGCTACATTCTCTGCTCAGGCCGATGCGTTAGCTGACGTACCTACACTGGAGGGTTATGCGGAGTGGATGAAGGGTCTGCTGACACCCGTCCCAGATGGTCATTACGAGCTGAAGTCATTCTCGACTGATGCAGATCGTGGCGTCGTAACTGCATTTGCCGTGTTTCACGGAACCCACTCGGTAGACGGGCCAGTGCCAGCGACCGGAAATAAGGTTGCGGCAGATTACGTCTATGCGATGGAGTTTGACGGCGACAAAATTAAGCACATGACCAAGATTTGGAATGACGTTCACTCGTTAAAGCAACTCGGCTGGGCATAACCGCTGTAGGGTGATTTGTGCGCTAGCGGCCTGAACTGGCGGTGGCCGCTTTGTCCCGCACAGCAGTCATTAGCTCGATTTCGGCGAACGTCTGGTGTTGGTAAAACCTGCCGATGAAGTCTTGACCTGTTTATAGGTCCAGAGCCTGAAACGCAGCGCCGCTCACATCCCCATCAACGCCCTATGAATTGCCGCCATCGCCCAGATATCACGAGTGCAATAATCCACTAAATCCGCATAAACCTTGTCACGCTCCGAAGCCTCTGTATTGGTCAGCGTAACTTCCTTCCAAAGCCGGGATGCACTTTCCCCTTCCTGAATATCAAGGTCGTCGTACGCAAGCTCCGGGACCAGAACTGGTAGAACCTTCTTGATCGAAGCACTGCCCATGAACGCCGGATCGGTGATGGTTTCGTCCGAAAACGGCTTCATGAGGTCGATCACACGCTC
Source organism: Shimia abyssi (assembly GCF_003014475.1). Taxonomy (GTDB): domain Bacteria; phylum Pseudomonadota; class Alphaproteobacteria; order Rhodobacterales; family Rhodobacteraceae; genus Shimia; species Shimia abyssi. Next base: position 21,480 of record NZ_PYGJ01000028.1, read on the forward strand.
GTTCAAATCGCTTAGAAAGGCCGCATATTCCGGAAAAGATGCTGCCATCTCAGTATTGCGGCTCTTCTCGAAGGGCTCGTACCACACCAACACCGATCCCACGTCGCCGACATCCGCTCGAAGTCTTTCGAGAAGCGCTGGCATCGGATTGCTATCATCGCGGTGCAAATATTCTCGATGTTCGATATCACCGCCGAGTTCATATTGAATATGCAGGGAATACTGGAACGGTACTTGCTGATACGGACGTGTGCCATCCCAAGGGGGAAGCAGGCTTTGTGATGTCTCGTAGTCGAAGTAATAAACCGGATAAACAATCTCGCTTAAGAAGCGATCTAATGCATCCTTGTCAACGGCGCGGCCACCTCGGGCCCGCGCACTCAAATAACGCCGGGTCGATTTGCCCAAGACAGAAGGATCATCAACAGCATCGATCGAAGTGATCCCTGCCTCGATCAAAGCTGAGGCTTGTTTCGCGTTGATGAACGGAAGACGATGGATGCTGTCTGGCGCTAAAGTTGGATCAAGCTTCTCGCGGATTTCAAGCCATTCGTCGTAGGATTTCAGGCGTGCACGTTCTGGGTGATCCTCCCCCACTGAAGTGGTCCGCCCCTATAGTTAGGAAACGGAGGATCAAAGATGGGAATCAAACGACACAAGCCGGAAGAGATTGTCACAAAGTTACGGCAGGTTGAGGTACTTTGCGGCCAAGGGATGCCTCGGATTGATGCGATCAGGCAAGTTCAGATAACTGAGCAGACATTTTATCGCTGGCGTAAGCAGTATGGCGGCATGGGAACCGACCAACTGAAAGAACTGAAGCGTCTTCAGAAGGAGAATGATCGGCTGCGTCGAGCTGTGTCGGACCTGACATTGGACAAGTTGATCCTGTCTGAGGCTGCACGGGGAAACTACTGAGCCCGTCACGTCGCCGGGCTTGCATTGATCACATTCGCAACGAGATGCGGGTGTCTGAGCGGCGGGTTTGCCGTGTTCTGGGTCAGCACCGATCCACGCAGAGGCGGTTGCCAGTTGGACGTACTGACGAAGACCGGCTGGTTGCCGATATGATCGAACTGACGCGCCAATATGGTCGATACGGGTATCGCCGGGTTGCCGCCATGCTGCGTGATGCTGGGTGGATTGTGAACGACAAGCGTGTCGAGCGCCTGTGGCGACGTGAGGGGCTCAAAGTGCCAATGAAACAGCCGAAGAAAGGACGGCTCTGGCTGAACGATGGCTCCTGTGTTCGGCTGCGGCCCGAGTATCGTGATCATGTTTGGTCGTATGACTTCGTGCATCATCGGACCGATGATGGAAAGGCGTTCAGAGCGCTCAATATCTTGGACGAGCACAGCCGGGAATGCTTGGCGATCCGGGTGAAACGGAAGCTGAACTCAACCGAGGTTATCGACGCATTGACAGACCTGTTCATCCTGCGCGGCGTGCCAGCCTACATCAGGTCAGACAACGGCCCGGAGTTCATTGCTCAGGCCGTCCGAGATTGGGTCGCAGCTGTCGGAGCAAAGACTGCCTACATTGAGCCAGGATCTCCTTGGGAGAATGGATATTGCGAAAGCTTCAATGCACGCTTCAGAGACGAGTTGTTGAACGGGGAGATCTTCTACAGCCTAAGGGAAGCGCAAATCTTGATTGAACAATGGAGAAAACACTACAACACCAAACGACCACATAGTGCACTGGGCTACCGCCCACCGGCCCCGGAAACCATCGTTCCGATGGAACCCAGGCTACTCATGCACTAACATTCAAACTGGACCACTTAGGTGGGGCTGATCAGTTTCACAAAGCTTTGCACAGAACTCCTGATCCTTTGCCCGGAACCTACCAACCCAAGGAGGCGCATTTGGCCAAAAGTCCCAACCCCACCTCGAACGCCGCAAGACAGGTTTCTTCAGGTGCAGGCGTGTCCCTGCCCTCGTCTTGAACCGTCTCATACCTGCTTTTTTCTGTTTTCTCCTGCGCACTAATGTCCCCTGCGAAGCCCCAGAGCTTGCAGGTCGACTGACGACGATCAACGAGCTCTGCTTCAACGCGGAGACCGATGTGCGCCCGGAAATCATGGCATCCATTTATGAGAACTATTCTCGGTTTGAGATCGAAGGGTTCGATCACCTGAGGGCACTGACCGGGCCGCGCACCAGGCGGGCTGCCGAAGCTGCATTGGAAATCGAGGCAACAGCCGGGGCCGCTCTCAGGGATGCCATCTTCCAGTGCGATCATTCACCCGCCCTCTCTCCTATATTCGCCCAGCTATGCAAAAGCATGTGCGCCCATTTTTTATCCTGCCACCATTGACCTAAAAAGACACGGAACTCGGACGTGTATTGACCCACGACGAGATCGTATATGTATATCGGCAAACGCTGGCCGTGCTTTCCCCTCTACATGAACGCCCAATACGTGATGCGGTAGCCAAGCGGCGAAGGACTCAATCGCCTGTTTCAAGTCGCACGGGCGAGAAACCCAAACCTCATCACCGTTATTCCGGCGTCCCATCTGGTCAATTGCCGTTTGAACGGTTTATTGCTCGCCTCTCGCCCCCGTACTGCAACCCATCTGCGTGCCCAAGACTTGGAAGCCGACGTTCTGCGAGACAGGTTGCAGGCACTTGGTCTTTCCGCTTCCGATTGCAAAATCTTCGTCGGTTTCGCAGGGCTCGAACTGGACCCAAAGATCGCTACCGAAGTTGTCGGTGGGACGTTCAATGAACTTCCCAAGATTGCGAATTAGGGGTGCATTGTATTCCAAGGGTCGAACTTCCCGGCGACCAACCCGGCTGTGGCTGGAAAAACGCAGCTGGTTCCTCGCCACGAATGGACTGTCGTCAACGCTGCGGTTCGGGATTGCTACATTCCTGCGGAGCGGCTTGGATTCAGCGACTTTGGCGCAGATTGCGGCCAAATCAACCTCCTGACAAAGAAGGTTCAAGGAATTCCCATCCAGCACGTTCGCTATACGACCAAAACAAATACTGTTGCCATTCGAGGCAAGGTTGGAGGAAAGCAATCTGAGGTGATGAAAGCAGTACTGAAAGAGCTTGTTGCACGGCCTGACTTCGCGGGCAAAATGTTCTCGTATGCGGATCGCAGGATGTGGGACGTGGCCAATGGACATGCCACACCCGGCAGCGCGATCATGTGGCGCGAGTGGAACATGGCGCACCATATCATTCGGATGTTCACGACCTGGCTGCCATGTCTGCCCTTTCGTTTGAGGAAGAGGCGGAGCATGAGGAACCTGAACAAATCGACATTTTTAGGTCCAGCCAAGTGGATTTAACCGGAGGAACACGCCGCCGCCCAATTGGCGTTCAAAGTGGCATTACAAGTGCATTTTATCCGGGCAGTTTCGTGTCGTTCACACACACTTGTGCAATTGAAACACCGCTTAAAATCTCTTAATATTGGCGCTTTAACGCGTGTTCGACGCAGGAGAATTCGCGCTGTATAGTTACCCAAAACGTACTGTTGAGGGGGGGCAGGCAAATGCCTCTACTGCACGACAAAGTGGCGCAACGACGAACCAAGCGTGGACCGATGCGCTGCAAGGCGTGGCAAACGACCGTATTCGCGCTGTTCTTTAGTATCTCGACCTTGGGTCAGATCAAATGCCGATCTGGTCGACGGTGGTTTTGCTCCTTTCGACGACGAAACGGACAATTGGTTTTCGACGGCAGCCAAAAATTCGAATATTGCAGATGGCGCGACGACCGCACATCACGCTTACCAATTTGGCATTCTGCGACGTGGAAGGGCTTTATTGCACAAACCGGGTGAGTGAGACACGGTTTGAATCCAAAGTGCTAGCTTAACGGCCTGAACAGTTGCACAGCCACGACGTACAGGACAAAGAACTGACCGCTGTATGACGGCGTTGAAGCAACGCGGGTCACTGATGATTTGGTCTGATCCAGAGATGATCTGGATACCGCTACCGAGCGACA
>NZ_PYGJ01000029.1 GCF_003014475.1 Shimia abyssi
ATCGCCGCTGTCAGAGTCGTCTTACCGTGGTCAACGTGGCCAATCGTGCCAATGTTGCAGTGCGGTTTGGAACGTTCAAACTTTTCCTTTGCCATTTCAAAGGCTCCTTTTTGTGTGGGTCGGCGGGGTGAACCCCGCCCTACGAGGTTTGGGTAGGGCGGGGTTCACCCCGCCATCCCGATTAAGCGTATTTTGCCTGGATCTCATCCGAGATGTTCTGCGGTACCGGATCATAGTGATCGAACTGCATGGTGAACTGGGCGCGGCCCGACGACATCGAACGCAGTGTGTTGATGTAGCCGAACATGTTCGCCAGAGGCACAAACGAGTCGATTGCCACGGCATTGCCGCGAGGCTCCTGACCTGTCACCTGACCACGACGAGACGTCAGGTCACCAATGATCCCACCGGTGTACTCTTCCGGAGTGATCACTTCGACCTTCATGATCGGTTCCAGCAGTTTCGCGCCAGCAAGACGCATACCTTCGCGCATCGCCATACGTGCGGCGATTTCGAAAGCCAGAACACTGGAGTCAACGTCATGGAACTTACCGTCGATCAGGGCAACCTTAAAGTCGATCACGGGGAAGCCAGCCAGAGGGCCGCTATCCATGACCGAGTTGATACCTTTTTCAACACCGGGAATGTATTCCTTAGGAACAGCACCACCAACGATGCGGCTCTCGAACGAATACCCTTCACCAGCTTCGGTTGGCGAGATGATCATTTTCACCTCGGCATATTGACCAGATCCACCCGACTGTTTCTTGTGGGTGTAGGTGTGCTCAACTTCGTGACCAATGGTCTCGCGATAGGCAACCTGCGGCGCACCGATGTTGGCTTCAACCTTAAACTCGCGCTTAAGACGGTCCACAAGGATGTCCAAGTGAAGTTCGCCCATGCCCTTCATGATGGTTTGACCGGATTCAAGGTCAGTTTCCACACGGAAAGACGGATCTTCAGCGGCCAACCGCTGCAGACCCTGAGACATTTTCTCTTGGTCGGCTTTGGTCTTGGGCTCGACGGCAATCTCGATCACAGGATCGGGGAAAGTCATTGTTTCCAGAACCACAGGATCATTCACCGCACAGATCGTATCACCAGTTGTGGTGTCTTTCAGGCCTGCCAACGCGATGATGTCACCTGCAAACGCTTCGGTGATTTCTTCACGGTTGTTGGAGTGCATCATCATCATTCGACCGATGCGCTCTTTCTTACCTTTGGTTGAGTTCAACAAGGTTTCACCCTTGGAGAGCGTACCCGAGTAGATGCGGGTAAAGGTCAGAGAGCCAACAAATGGGTCGTTCATGATTTTGAACGCCAGTCCAGAGAACGCCATGTCATCATCCGCACGGCGGGCAATGTCACGAACTTCGTCTTCGTCGCCGGGTTTGAAGCCCATGTAATCAACAACGTCCAGCGGGCTGGGCAGATAGTCGATTACGGCATTAAGCAGCGGCTGAACACCTTTGTTTTTGAACGCAGAACCACCCAGAACAGGCACAAACGCCATTTCCAGCGTACCTTTACGCAGCAAAGCGCGCAAGGTTGGAACGTCAGGCTCGTTGCCCTCCAGGTATTCCATCATCGCGTCGTCGTCCATTTCGACAGCCGCTTCGATCATCTTCCCGCGCCATTCGTCGGCCATGTCTTTCAGGCTGTCACGGATCGGAGCTTTGATCCACGACGCGCCAAGGTCTTCACCCTGCCACAGCCATTCTTCCATGGTGACCAGATCAATCAGCCCTTCCAGCTCGGTCTCTGCACCGATTGGAATGCCGACCGGAACAGCAGTCGCGCCGGTGCGGTCTTCGATCATGTGAACGCAGTTAAAGAAGTCTGCGCCGATCTTGTCCATCTTGTTGACGAACACCATCCGAGGAACCTTGTAGCGGTCAGCCTGACGCCACACGGTTTCGGTCTGAGGCTCAACGCCTGCATTTGCGTCAAGAACGCAAACTGCGCCATCGAGAACCGCGAGCGAACGCTCAACTTCAATTGTGAAGTCAACGTGGCCGGGGGTGTCGATGATGTTCAGGCGGTGCTTGGGCGTGTCAGCAGTCTGACCGTCCTCAGTGCGTTCCCAGAAAGTGGTAGTTGCAGCCGAAGTGATGGTGATACCGCGTTCCTGTTCCTGCTCCATCCAGTCCATAGTGGCCGCACCATCGTGCACCTCACCAATGTTGTGGGATTTGCCGGTGTAGTAAAGGATGCGCTCCGAGCAGGTGGTTTTCCCTGCATCGATATGCGCCATGATACCGAAGTTACGGTAATGTTCGAGCGTATAGTCGCGTGCCATTGGCCTAATGTCCTCTGGAAATTACCAACGATAGTGGCTGAAGGCTTTGTTCGCCTCGGCCATTTTGTGTGTGTCTTCCCGCTTTTTCACAGCAGTTCCGCGCGAATTCACGGCATCCAGAAGTTCGCCAGCAAGGCGCTCTTCCATCGTGTTTTCGTTACGATTGCGCGATGCGGTGATCAACCAACGAATCGCCAGTGCTTCACGGCGCTCTGGGCGCACTTCGACAGGAACCTGATACGTGGCACCACCCACACGACGCGAGCGAACCTCGACGCTGGGCTTAATATTATCCAGTGCTTCGTGGAACACTTCAACAGGGGCGCGTTTCACCTTGTTTTCAACGCGATCCAGCGCGTTGTAGACAATCTTTTCGGCAACAGACTTTTTGCCGTCGATCATCAGGTTGTTCATGAACTTGCTCAAAACCTTATCGCCAAATTTGGCGTCGGGCAGAACTTCGCGTTTTTCAGCGGCGTGACGACGTGACATCTCAGCCTCTCCTTCTTACTTGGGACGCTTCGCGCCGTATTTCGAACGACGTTGCTTACGATCTTTAACACCTTGGGTATCCAAAACACCGCGCAGGATGTGATAGCGGACACCCGGAAGGTCTTTTACGCGACCGCCGCGGATCAGAACCACAGAGTGCTCCTGAAGGTTGTGGCTTTCACCAGGGATATACGAAATCACTTCGTAACCGTTGGTCAGGCGAACCTTTGCAACTTTACGCATAGCGGAGTTCGGTTTCTTAGGCGTGGTTGTGTAAACGCGTGTGCACACGCCACGTTTCTGAGGGCACTGCTCCAGGTGCTGCGACTTGGAGCGCTTGATTTTTGGCTGACGCGGCTTGCGGATCAGCTGTTGAATCGTTGGCATAAGGGTCTCTTTCCCGTTTGCTTCCATTTATGCGCGAAGCGAACCCCGCGCGGTTTGTTCTCTTTTTTCAACGCGTGTGCGTGCACAAGCGCAAAAACCGCAATCGTTTCCATTCCGAGGCAAACGACGCGGTGAGTTTACAGAGGTTGTGATCTTCAAAGCAGACCAGAACTTGACCACTACAATTATGAAACGGCTCGGGATTCACTGAACCCAACGCCGGATGAGCGCGCGTATATTAAGAGTCGCACAGCTTGTCAACAGCTGGCACTGGTTGCACCCGGACAGCAGCGATGTCAAAGTTTGGGAGAACCGCGACAAGAGGCAGAATATCATGAACAGCCGCGACATGCAGGTCATCGGAATCTGCCGGTTTTCCTATCCGGCGATAGGCGGGTTTCAAGTGGATCACGGCTCTGCAGAAGACCGAATGGCGTACCTATATGATCCCGCACGAATGGAGCAAAGGTTTCGCTCGTTCGAAACCTTCACGCTACCTCCGCTACGCGCTCAGACCGATCCTGACTTCACTTTTCTGGTCGTCATTGGCAATGCAATGCCACCAAAGTACCTGGACAGACTACACAGCCTATTGGCCGACATCCCTCAGGCGGTGGTTCAAAAACACGCCCCCGGTCCGCACCGACAGGTTATGAAACAAGCCATCAATTCGGTCCGCAAACAGAGCAAAGCCCCGACGTTGCAGTTTAGAATGGACGACGACGACGCAGTTGGTGTCAGGTATGTCGAACGTCTACGCGAAGCCGCTTACGACCTTTCGTCACTCATGTTCAAACATCGCCACATCGCGATTGACTTCAATCAAGGCTTCATCGCATCACCGCACCGAAATGGTATCCATGCAAAGCCGACCGTGGAACACCTTTGGACGGCAGCGTTGGCTATGTGCGTCCGTCCGGGCGTGGACATAACCATCATGAACTTCGGTCACTCAAAACTTGCTCGCTTCATGCCGGTCACCAGCTTTACTGGCGAAGACATGTTCATTCGCGGCCACAGCGAACTTAACGATTCTCGCCAGAAAAAGAACGTGCGCCCGGTAAAGCTCAACCTCATCACCAAGGACGTCGAAGACCACCTCCGTCGCGTTTACAACATCGATGCCGATCAAGTTCGATCAAGCTTTGCCTGACGAACTTTGCGCCCACGGATCAGAGTAAAAACACCGGAGCTCACAACGATCACCGCGCCGATCAAGGTGATCGCATCAGGCCAGTCACCGAACACAACGAACCCGGCCACCAACGCCCAAAGCAAACCGCTGTAGCGGAACGGCGCAACAAAGCTCATTTCGCCAACGCGCATCACTAGAACTGAAAATAGATAGCCGCCCAAGATAAAAACAGCCGCGCCACTCAACAAGGCCCATTGGCGCCCGTCCATCAATACCCACTCAGAACCCAAGCTAGCGATCCCCGCAAATGCGGTGACACCCAGAGAGGCGACGAGCGTCACCGTCAGGGAAGGAGTATCGGTCGACATCTTGCGCGTTGACAGGTCACGCAGCGTTACAAATCCAACAGCGATCAATGCGAAAATCGCGTATTGGTCAAACCCATCTGGCCCGGGGCGCACAATCAAAAGCATCCCGCAAAACCCGACAGCAATCGCCAAAGCTCTGCGCCACCCAACGTTTTCACCAAAGAACAACGCGCCGCCCAAGGTCACCGATAACGGCAGGATTTGCAAAACGGCCGTTACATTGGCGATTGGCATATGAAATAGCGCTGAAATAAAAAAATACGCCGCGCCGATTTCCGCGATTGTGCGAAGCATGATCAGCCCCCAATCGCGACGTGGCAACGACCAGCGAATTCTACCAAGCGAGCGCGCCAACCCCAAAATCAGCAGGCTGGCAAGTATTCCTCGCAGAAACAGCATTTGGAACAGCGGAACGTCCGGGCCAAGTAACTTGATCAACGTGTCATTAAAGGTGAAAGCTGCCATGGAGCAGATCATCAAGAGCGCGCCCTTGGTGTTATCTTGAAGAACCACCAATCTCGTCCTATCGAATGGAAATCACGTGACGTTAGGTGCCCTGCGCTTGAATGCCAATCCCTTCTGGCCAAACGCAGACATTCCAACAAAAAAAGCCCCCGGACGCATTGCCGGGGGCTTTTCAAATATTTGGTCGTTTCAAAGTTTAGTCAAAGGGTCGGCTCTCAGGGGTTTCCACCAAACCACTGTCAAACACATCATCGGCACCAAGATCCTCAACCGGAGCTGCCAAAGCAGCAGCCGTTTCGGCCTCTTCGCGACGCGCCTCGATCACGATATTGTCGCGATCTTGGGCAACCCGGCGCACCGACTGCGTTGCACCGCCGGTACCCGCCGGGATCAATCGCCCGACGATGACGTTCTCTTTCAGACCAACCAGCTTGTCCTTCTTACCCTGAACGGACGCTTCGGTCAGAACACGCGTGGTCTCCTGGAACGAAGCCGCCGAGATAAACGAGCGTGTCTGCAATGAGGCCTTGGTGATACCCAGAAGGATCGGCTCACCCTGCGCCGGACGGCGACCTTCAGACAAAGCCTTCTCATTTGCAGTATCGAACTCGATCTTTTCGACATGCTCGCCTTTCAGCAATGTGGTCTCTCCGCTATCGGAGATCTCCCATTTCTGAAGCATCTGGCGAACGATCACCTCGATGTGCTTGTCGTTGATCTTCACGCCCTGCAAACGATAAACGTCCTGAACTTCGTCGATCATGTAGTCCGCCAGCGCTTCTACACCCATGATGGACAGGATGTCGTGCGGCGCCGGGTTGCCGTCCATGATATAGTCACCCTTCTGGACAAAATCACCTTCCTGTACCGGAATGTGCTTACCTTTGGGCACCATGTATTCGACTGGCTCCATCGACTCGTCGCTCGGTTCGATCGAGATGCGGCGCTTGTTCTTGTAGTCGCGACCAAAACGCACGTAACCATCGATTTCAGCAATGATCGCATGATCTTTAGGACGACGCGCTTCGAACAATTCAGCCACACGTGGCAGACCACCAGTGATGTCCTTGGTTTTGGCACCTTCCCGCGGAATTCGCGCGACAACGTCACCGGCTTTGACTTCCTGACCATCTTCGATCGACAGAATGGCGTCCACAGACATTGGGTAATGCACGGGGTTTCCGGCATCATTGCGAACAGGCTCACCATCGCCATCAACAAGAATGACTTCCGGCTTCAGCTCATTACCACGCGGCGCGGCACGCCAGTCCGACACGATCTTCTGTGTCATACCAGTTGCGTCATCGGTCTCGTCACGAACCGAAACACCCAGAACAAGGTCGACAAACTTGGTCGTGCCTGACTTCTCAGCAATAATAGGCAGTGTGTACGGATCCCATTCGAATAGCTTGTCACCAAAACCAATCGCCTGACCATCTTTGACGAACAGTTTAGATCCGTAACCAACCTTGTGGTTCGCACGCTCTTCACCGTTCTCGTCCATGATGAACAGCTTCATGTTACGGCCCATAACCAGGGATTCGCCGTTAGCGTTTTCGAGAATGTTTGCATTCTCAAAGACAATCTTACCTTCCTGACTTGCCTCGAGGAACGATTGCTGACCACCTTGAGCAACGCCGCCAATGTGGAATGTCCGCATTGTCAGCTGTGTACCTGGTTCACCAATCGACTGAGCTGCGATGATACCAACGGCCTCGCCAGTATTCACCATAGTACCGCGAGCAAGGTCACGGCCATAACACTGAGCACAGACTCCCTCTTCGGCTTCACACGTCAATGGCGAGCGGATGCGTGCCGACGCAACACCGGCGTCTTCGACAATGTCAGCCATACGCTCGTCAATTAATTGCCCATGTGAAACCAGCACTTCGTCCGAAGCTGGGCGCATGATGTCCTCTGCCGCAACGCGGCCGAGAATACGTTCACCCAGAGACGAAACGACTTCGCCGTCGTTAACCGCCGGTTCAGCTGTAATCGCAGTGTCTGTTCCACAATCGTTCATACGAACAATGCAGTCCTGTGCCACGTCCACCAGACGACGGGTCAGATAACCCGAGTTCGCTGTCTTAAGCGCCGTGTCCGACAGACCCTTACGCGCACCGTGGGTTGAGTTGAAGTACTCAAGAACGGTCAGGCCTTCTTTAAAGTTCGAGATGATCGGCGTCTCGATGATGTCGCCGTTTGGTTTGGCCATCAGGCCGCGCATACCGCCCAACTGTTTCATCTGCGTCACAGAACCACGTGCACCCGAGTGGGCCATCATGTAGACCGAGTTCGGTTCCGCTTCGGCACCGTCCTCATCAGTCTGAGCCGCCGAGATGGTGTTCATCATCGCTTCGGTGACTTTGTCGTTACACTTCGACCAGGCATCGACAACTTTATTGTACTTTTCGCCCTGAGTAATCAGACCATCCATGTACTGTTGTTCAAAGTCTTTCACCAGATCACGGGTTTCATCGACGATTGTCCATTTGTCGTCAGGAATGACCATGTCGTCTTTACCAAACGAAATGCCCGCCTTGAACGCCTCACGGAAGCCCATGGTCATAATCTGGTCACAGAAAATAACCGACTCTTTCTGACCGCAGTAGCGATAGACCGTGTCGATCACCGCCTGAACGTCTTTCTTACGCAATAGCTTGTTCACCAGCTCAAATGGCGCTTTGGCATTCTGCGGTAACAGAGAACCAAGGCGCACACGACCCGGTGTCGTCTCTACGCGCTGCATCACTTCCAAACCGTTTTCATCGATCTGAGGAATACGTGCGGTGATCTTAGCGTGCAAATGCACGGTCCCTGAATCCAGCGCGTACTGAACTTCGTCGATCGAGGAGAATATCATGCCCTCACCCTTCATGCCTTCACGCATGATCGTGGTGTAGTAGAGGCCAAGAATCATATCCTGCGATGGAACAATGATCGGTGCGCCGTTCGCAGGCGACAGAACGTTGTTTGTCGACATCATCAGAACGCGCGCTTCCAGCTGGGCCTCAAGGCTCAGTGGAACGTGCACGGCCATCTGATCACCGTCGAAGTCAGCATTGAACGCCGAACAGACCAGCGGGTGCAGTTGGATGGCCTTGCCTTCGATCAGTACCGGTTCAAACGCCTGAATGCCAAGACGGTGCAGTGTGGGTGCGCGGTTCAGCATGACAGGGTGCTCACGGATCACCTCATCGAGGATGTCCCAGACTTCGGGACGCTCTTTTTCGACCAGTTTCTTCGCCTGCTTCACCGTCGATGACAGCCCCTTGGCTTCCAGACGACTGTAAATAAACGGTTTAAACAGCTCGAGCGCCATCTTCTTGGGTAGGCCACACTGATGCAGCTTCAATTCCGGACCAGTCACAATAACCGAACGGCCAGAGAAGTCGACACGCTTACCCAAAAGGTTCTGACGGAAACGACCCTGCTTACCTTTCAGCATGTCGCTGAGCGATTTCAACGGACGCTTGTTAGCACCAGTGATCACACGGCCACGACGGCCATTGTCAAACAACGCATCTACAGATTCCTGCAACATCCGCTTTTCGTTGCGGACGATGATATCAGGCGCACGCAGTTCGATCAGACGCTTCAAACGGTTGTTCCGGTTGATCACACGGCGATAGAGATCGTTCAAATCCGACGTTGCGAAACGGCCGCCATCCAGCGGCACCAGCGGGCGAAGTTCTGGTGGGATCACAGGGATCACGGTCAAAACCATCCACTCTGGGCGGTTGCCGGACTCAAGGAAGCTCTCAACCACCTTCAAGCGCTTGATGATCTTCTTGGGCTTCAGCTCACCGGTTGCTTCGGCCAGATCGGCGCGCAGCTGTTCTGCTTCAGATTCCAGGTCTATTGCCGCCAGCATTTCACGGATCGCTTCCGCGCCGATATTGGCGGTGAACGCGTCCATGCCATAGGCATCCTGCGCGTCCATATACTCTTCTTCGGTCAGCATCTGGCCATATTGCAAGTCGGTCAGACCAGGCTCGATGACAACGTAGTTTTCAAAGTAAAGCACACGTTCCAGATCGCGCAGCGTCATATCCAGCATCAGACCGATGCGGCTTGGCAGCGATTTCAGAAACCAGATATGTGCGACGGGCGATGCCAATTCGATGTGGCCCATACGTTCACGGCGCACTTTTTGAAGCGTAACTTCAACGCCACACTTTTCGCAGACAACGCCGCGATACTTCATGCGTTTATATTTACCGCAGAGACATTCATAGTCTTTGATCGGGCCAAAAATACGCGCACAAAACAGACCGTCCCGCTCTGGTTTGAACGTCCGGTAGTTGATGGTTTCAGGCTTTTTGATCTCACCATAGGACCACGACAGGATACGCTCTGGCGATGCGAGCGACACCTTGATCTCGTCGAACACTTTCGGCGGGGTCAATGGATTAAACGGGTTGTTTGTGATTTCCTGGTTCATAGCATTTCCTTTGCTTTGGTGCGGAGGCGGGTAGGTCGGACAAATTTGTCCGACCTACGGGATCGAGGTGACTAGTCCTCAACCTCCGCATCCAGGAGTTCCATGTTCAGACCGAGGCCGCGGACTTCTTTGACAAGAACGTTGAAGCTCTCGGGCACGCCCGCTTCAAAGTTGTCCTCGCCTTTGACGATCGATTCATAGACTTTCGTCCGTCCAGCCACGTCATCCGACTTCACCGTCAGCATCTCCTGCAGGGTATATGCAGCGCCATAAGCTTCCAGAGCCCAGACTTCCATTTCCCCGAAACGCTGACCACCGAACTGTGCCTTACCACCCAGCGGCTGCTGTGTGACAAGCGAGTACGGACCGGTCGAACGAGCGTGGATTTTGTCATCCACCAAGTGGTGCAGTTTCAGCAGGTATTTGACACCCACTGTCACCGGACGTGCGAACTGCTCACCGGTACGGCCGTCAAATAGGATCGACTGCCCTGAGTGATCGAAACCAGCACGCACCAGCGCGTCGTTCACGTCACCCTCCTTGGCACCGTCAAAGACTGGCGTTGCAATTGGAACACCGCGAGTCACATTGCTCGCCGCTTCGATCAACGCGGTCTCATCCATGTCGCGGATACCTTCGTCGTAAACGTCCTCGCCATACGCGTGCTCAAGAGCATCACGTACCGGTGTCAGATCGCCAGAACGACGGTATTCCTGCAACGCATCGTCAACCTTGATACCAAGGCCGCGCGCGGCCCAACCCATATGGGTTTCAAGGATCTGACCAACGTTCATACGCGACGGAACACCAAGCGGGTTCAGACAGAAGTCAACCGGTGTACCGTCCTGCAGGAATGGCATGTCTTCCATAGGCACAACCCGTGAAATCACACCTTTGTTCCCGTGACGACCAGCCATCTTGTCGCCCGGCTGAAGCTTGCGCTTCACCGCGATGAAGACTTTGACCATCTTCATCACACCCGGCGGCAGATCATCTCCGCGACGGACCTTCTCAACCTTGTCCTCAAAGCGATGCTCAAGTGCGCGTTTCTGGATCTCGTATTGCTCGTTCAGCGCTTCGACAACCTGTGCATCAGCTTCTTCCGCCAATGCCAGCTGCCACCACTGACCACGGCTCAGACTTGCCAGCAACTCTTCGGTGATTTCCGAGTTTGACTTGACGCCCTTTGGACCTTTCACAGCCACTTTGCCAAAGATCATGTCACGCAGACGCGCATAGATGTTACGGTCCAGAATCGCCATCTCGTCATCGCGGTCACGCGCCAGACGTTCGATCTCTTCACGCTCGATTTGCAACGCACGCTCGTCTTTTTCCACACCATGGCGGTTAAAGACGCGCACTTCGACAACAGTCCCGAAATCACCTGGTTTCACACGCAGCGACGTATCGCGCACGTCCGAAGCCTTTTCGCCAAAGATGGCGCGCAAAAGCTTCTCTTCTGGGGTCATTGGGCTCTCACCCTTCGGAGTGATCTTACCGACCAGAATGTCGCCTGGTTCAACATCCGCACCAATGTAAACGATACCCGCCTCGTCGAGGTTGCGCAGCGCTTCTTCACCAACGTTCGGAATATCGCGTGTGATTTCCTCTGGACCCAGTTTTGTGTCACGTGCAGCGACTTCGAATTCTTCGATGTGAACCGATGTAAACACGTCATCGCGCGCAATGCGTTCCGAGATCAGGATCGAGTCTTCGTAGTTGTAGCCGTTCCACGGCATAAACGCGACGACCACGTTTTTACCAAGCGCCAGTTCACCCATATCGGTCGATGGACCGTCAGCGATCACTTCATTCTTGCTGACCGTATCGCCGACTTTCACCAGCGGACGCTGGTTGATACAGGTATTCTGGTTCGAGCGCTGGAACTTGCGTAGACGGTAGATATCTACACCCGCGTCGCCAAGCTCAAGATCAGACGTCGCGCGAATAACGATACGCTGCGCGTCCACTTGGTCGATAATTCCGGCGCGTTTTGCTTGAATGGCCGCACCAGAGTCGATCGCGACCTTTTCCTCGATTCCGGTGCCAACAAGCGGCGCTTCCGCGCGCAGCAATGGAACCGCCTGACGTTGCATGTTCGATCCCATCAGGGCCCGGTTAGCATCGTCGTTTTCAAGGAATGGGATTAGCGAAGCTGCTACCGAAACCAACTGTTTTGGCGATACGTCAATCAGGTCGACCGCGCCCACAGGAGCCATCGTATAGTCACCCGACTGGCGCGTGTTGACCATCTCGTTGATAAACTTGCCTTCACCGTCCAGCGTCGCGTTTGCCTGAGCAACCGTGTGTCGCATTTCTTCGGTTGCGGACATATAGTTCACCTCATCGGTGACTTGTCCGTCGACGACCTTGCGATAAGGCGTTTCAATAAAGCCATATTTGTTCACGCGTGCAAACGTCGCCAGCGAGTTGATCAGACCAATGTTTGGCCCTTCTGGCGTTTCAATTGGGCACATCCGACCATAGTGGGTTGGGTGAACGTCGCGCACCTCAAAGCCAGCACGCTCACGGGTCAAGCCACCTGGTCCAAGCGCCGAAAGACGGCGTTTGTGGGTCACTTCCGAGAGCGGGTTGGTTTGGTCCATGAACTGCGACAGCTGAGAAGAGCCAAAGAACTCGCGTACAGCGGCAGCAGCCGGCTTTGCGTTGATCAGATCCTGCGGCATGACCGTGTCGATTTCGACAGATGACATACGTTCTTTGATCGCGCGCTCCATGCGAAGCAAGCCGACACGATACTGGTTTTCCATCAGTTCGCCAACGGAACGAACACGACGGTTGCCAAGGTGGTCGATGTCGTCAATGTCGCCCTTGCCATCACGCAACTCAACCAGCGCTTTGATGCAGGAGACGATGTCCTGTTTGCGCAAGGTGCGGATGGTGTCTTCTGCATCCAATGCCAGACGCATGTTCATTTTCACACGGCCAACAGCAGACAGGTCATAGCGTTCGCTGTCAAAGAACAGCGTATCAAACAACGATGACGCGGCTTCGACGGTGGGCGGTTCGCCCGGACGCATTACACGATAAATATCCATAAGCGCTGTATCGCGGCCCATGTTTTTGTCTGCCGCCATTGTGTTGCGCATGTAGGGGCCAACGTTGACGTTGTCGATGTCCAGAACTGGAACTTCGGTCACGCCATTGTCGACGAGATCCTTGACCGTACCACCGATCAGTTCACCGTCCTTGTCATACTCCAGCGTTAGTTCGTCGCCGGCTTCCACGTAGATCGCGCCGGTTTCTTCGTTGATCACATCCTTGGCGACAAACTTGCCTACGATATGCTCAAATGGCACCAGGAGATCTGTGATCTTGCCTTCGTCGATGATTTTTTTGACCGCGCGGGGCGTGACCTTTTTGCTCGCTTCGGCAATCACTTCGCCGGTTGCCGCATCCACCAGATCAAATGTCGGGCGCGTGCCACGTACACGCTCGGGGAAGAACTTGGTGACCCAACCTTTGCTCTTATCCAGCGTATAGTTCACCGTGTCATAATAGGCATCCATGATGCCTTCCTGATCCAGACCCAGCGCATAAAGCAAAGTGGTCACTGGTAGTTTACGGCGACGATCGATGCGGGCAAACACGATGTCCTTAGCGTCGAACTCAAAGTCCAGCCAGCTGCCGCGATAGGGAATAATGCGGCAGGCAAACAGCAACTTGCCCGAAGAGTGAGTTTTACCTTTGTCGTGATCAAAGAAAACGCCGGGCGAACGGTGCATCTGAGAGACGATAACGCGCTCAGTTCCATTCACCACAAATGTGCCGTTTGGTGTCATCAGGGGCATATCACCCATAAAGACGTCTTGCTCTTTGATGTCTTTAACCGATTTCGCGCCTGTATCTTCGTCGATATCAAACACGATCAATCGCAGCGTCACCTTAAGAGGTGCCGAATATGTCATGTCGCGCTGCTGACATTCTTCCACGTCGTATTTAGGCTTTTCCAGCTCATAGGACACGAATTCCAGCACGCTGGTTTCGTTGAAATCCTTTATCGGGAAAACCGACTGGAACACTCCTTTGATGCCTTCGCCGTCCATCGGCATTGGCTCATCACCGGAGTTTAGGAAGAGGTCGTACGAGGATTTCTGAACCTCGATAAGGTTCGGCATTTCCAGCACTTCGCGGATTTTGCCGTAATACTTACGCAAACGTTTCTGGCCAAGGAAGCTTTGAGCCATGGTCGATGTCACCTTTCATTTCTCACCGGTCGCGGTTGCCGTCGGGTCCCCGGCACCACGCCCATACGAGACGGACAAAGTATTGGACAATTCCCGGCCACCGTCCCAAAGGCAGCCTCCCGTTCCAAACCTCGCCTTAAGCAGTGCTTTCGCAAAAGCACTCTCTAAGACAGGTTCGGCTGGGCCCGGAACACCGGACCCAGCCTTCAATTTTTCGCGGAGCAGGCCGATCTGCGGCCCCACTCCAAGCCGATTACTTAACTTCGACTTCGGCGCCAGCTGCTTCCAGCTTGCCTTTAACTTCTTCTGCTTCGTCTTTCGAAACGCCTTCTTTGACAGCCTTGCCGCCGGCTTCAACCAGCTCTTTGGCTTCTTTGAGGCCCAAGCCGGTCAGGGCGCGAACTTCTTTGATGACGTTGATTTTCGAGGCACCGGCCGACTTCAGGATAACGTCGAATTCGGTTTTCTCTTCCTCAGCTGCGCCACCGGCGTCTGCAGGGCCAGCAACCATTACGGCGCCACCAGCAGCAGGCTCGATGCCGTACTCGTCTTTGAGGATGGTTTTCAGTTCTTGTGCTTCCAGCAGTGTCAGACCAACGATGCTTTCGGCGAGTGCTTTCAGATCAGCCATTTTAGACTCTTTCCGTTATAAAGTATGTGTTCCAACGTCGGGTATTTACCCACACGCGGTTCTCAGATTGCTTACGCGGCTTCTGCACGATCCTCGATGGTCGACAGAATTCCGGCGATGTTGCTTGCGGGCGCGCCAATTGCACCAGCGATGTTCGAAGCAGGTGCGCCGATACAACCCACGATCGAAGCAATAAGCTCCTCGCGCGAAGGCATTTTCGACACGGCTTCAACACCGGCACGGTCCAGAGCGTTCTCACCCATCGCACCACCAAGAATTTCGAACTTCTTGTTCGTCTTGGCAAAGTCCTCGGCCACTTTGGCTGCTGCCACAGGGTCTTCAGAATAGGTTAGAACGGTCATGCCCTCGAGGTAGTCAGCTATGCTTCCGCAAGGCTTACCCTCAAGAGCGATCTTGGCGAGCTTGTTTTTGGCAACACGAACAGCACCACCCGCGTCACGCGCACGTGCGCGCAGGTCTTGCATGTCAGCAACCGTGAGGCCCGCATAGTGTGCAACCACTACGACGCCAGAGCTTTCGAAGATTTGGCCGAGTTCCTCGACCACTTTTTCTTTCTGGGCTCTATCCACAGTTTTCTCCAAATTTGGGCAGCTCTCGCCGCCCGGCTCATGTTTGCGCACCCAGACTTGGGCACGCGTTCGGGTCCAGTATTACGGGTCCGGAGGCCAGGATCGCTCGAAGGTTAGCCTTCTTGTATTCTTGTCTCGTTTCCCATCTCAGGAAGGAATTATGAGATGATACTCACCCTCCGTCTTGGACAGGCCACCACTATACGGAATCGATTGCTCGAATCCGGCATAGGATGGGCAACGGTCATGTAACGCTCGATTAAGGGCTTTGCAAGTGCATATGTAACACTAACCACGCCGCCGAGAATATCCCGACAGCAATTGCTCTCCACTTTTCAGAGCTGATATTTATGCTAACACAACTCATCCACATAGACAAATCACGCAATCCACTTGGAAATTTTCGCGCCCTTCGGAAATGTAATACATTACATTGCCAGTAAGCAGCTATATTAGAATGGCGATCTGACCGCCCCGTCATTGTTGATTGATCATAGGAGTTTTGATGCCACCCAAGGAACTGAAACTATGCAGCGACATGCTCAGCACAAGTATATCAAACCTTGGCGCGGAAATGCAGTATCTACGAACTGTCGCGGGCGACGATGTGCTCTGGAACGGTGACCCCGCTTTCTGGACGGGTCGGGCCCCAGTTCTGTTCCCAATTGTCGGGCGCGCACCTGGCGACGAAGTTGCGGTCGGCGACCATCATGCGCCAATGTCTCAACACGGCTTTGCCCGCCGCAACGAGTTTACCCTGGAAAAACACACAGCCACGTCGTGCCGTCACATCTTGTGCGCATCGCCAGCCACACGGGCCGTTTATCCTTTCGATTTTGAGCTACAAATCACACATGAACTGATCGGAAACGCCCTGAATGTCGGAACCCGCGTCATAAACAAGAGTGACCGTGTCATGCCATTCGGGTTTGGCTATCATCCGGCATTCCAATGGCCGTTGCCTAATACGAACGGCGCGACACATTTCGTGTCGCTCGCATCGAACAAGAATCCCGACCAACAGCCTCTTTCCGACGGTCTCCTCCAACAGGGAGTGGTTTCGGGGCCCTTTAAAAATGGAATCTTAGAAATAACTGACGAAATTTTCGCAAACGATGCCTTAGTATTCCCCAACGGTTCTGACGCGCTGCGTTACGGCCCCAAAGAAGGCCCCGTCCTGAGCTTTGAGTTCTACAACCTGCCCGATCTCGCCCTATGGCGCCCCCTTGGCGCACCCTTTTTGTGCATCGAGCCATGGCACGGCACGGCGGCACTCGTTGGGGATGGCCCGCAAATCTCAGACCGCCCTAACAGCATCTCACTGCCCCCAAGCGAAGCCATCACCTTTGGCTATTCCGTCACAGTGGACATGCGCTAGAAACGAAAAAGGGCGCTCCAACCAGAGCGCCCTCAAATTCTCATCACTGCAGCAGATTACTGCGCAGCAGCGTTGTCCACAGAAATGGTCACGCCCGGACCCATGGTCGAGCTCAGCGCGATTTTCTTGACGTAAGCACCTTTGGCGCCCGACGGCTTGGCTTTCAGTACAGCTTCCATAAAAGCGCGCACGTTCTCAACCAATTTGCCCTCGTCGAAAGAGGCTTTGCCCAGACCTGCGTGTACAACACCGGCCTTTTCGACCTTGAACTGTACTTCGCCGCCTTTGGCGTTTTTCACAGCGTCAGCAACATCCATGGTCACCGTGCCAACTTTTGGGTTTGGCATCAGGTTACGTGGACCAAGCACCTTACCCAAACGACCAACGACGGGCATCATGTCAGGCGTTGCAATGCAGCGATCAAAATCGATGGTACCGCCTTGGACGGTTTCCATCAGATCTTCTGCGCCAACGATGTCAGCGCCAGCGGCCTGAGCTTCTTCAGCTTTCGGGCCACGTGCAAAAACAGCAACGCGAACAGTTTTACCGGTACCGTTAGGCAGACCAACAACACCGCGGACCATCTGGTCGGCGTGGCGCGGATCAACACCCAGCTGAACGGCGATTTCGACAGTTTCGTCGAACTTAGCCGTGGCGTTGCCCTTTACAAGAGCAACAGCTTCTTCAACAGTCAGGTTGTCTTTGCCTGCAAACGCTTCACGCGCGGCGGCAGTACGCTTACCAAGTTTAGCCATTACTTCACCTCGATGCCCATAGAACGTGCCGAGCCAAGGATGATCTGCATAGCAGCATCGATGTCGTTCGCGTTCAGGTCTTTCATTTTGGCTTCGGCGATTTCTTTCACCTGCGCCGGGGTCACCGAACCAACAGTCTCACGACCAGGGTTGGTTGCACCAGATTTCAGCTTGGCCGCTTTTTTCAGGTAGTAAGACGCAGGTGGCGTCTTGATGTCCATGGTAAAGGACTTGTCCTGATAGTACGTGATCACGGTCGGGCACGGCGCACCGGGCTCCAATTCCTGCGTTTTGGCATTAAACGCCTTGCAGAATTCCATGATGTTGATACCGCGCTGACCCAGCGCTGGACCAACGGGGGGGGATGGGTTGGCTTGACCTGCAGGAACCTGCAGCTTCATTGTACCAGCTAGCTTCTTAGCCATTTGGTTTTCCTTTCAACGTAGGCGAAACGCGTTCCGCCCGGTTTGTGTTGCGTGGTCCGGCGGCGCATCGCGATGTCCCAACCTCCCACGAGAGAATCTCGCCCAAAGACGATGCATGCGCCTACACCGGTTCCGTCGTTGTGACAAGGGTGGAGTCATGACATACCGCTGGAAACTGGTTTCGACGATCGATTCTCACCGTCCTATTCAGCCCTTCGCTTGGGCAACGGAAGAGAGCCTCGACGATTGGCGGCCGCTCTCTGTAAGTGAGATTGTAGTCTCATATTGACGCCTGGCTTCAATTCAAACCGAAACTCAACTTGTTTTTTTCTACGTCAATACTTTCAAAAGCGAGCATTTGAACACTCGAGTCGCTATTTTTTGGAGAAGCCACGACCGCTCACTCGGGCGCTCTCACACCTGACGAACCATTCAAACCCGGTGAGCATCTTCATGACTGGCCCACCATTTCGCTTGATGAGTTTCTCGAACGTACGGATGAGTTGATTGTTCAAGCCAGCGGCAAGAGAATTCCATTCACTCGGATGCTAGTTGACCGAGATACAAGGAAGTCGCGCTTCGAAACTGAGAACATAATTGCCTAAAAGGCATATTAGAGCAAAAGGGTAATTTGATTGCCTTAAAGTGGACCAACGCGAAACCGACTTCGTCCTGCCGCTGATTAAATTTCAAAAAATCTGGCCCCTTCCAAGAGAGCCCCCAACTGGCCAACAGATGGATTTCTTGACTACAGCGAATTACGTGAGGATGCCCTTTATGTCTTGCGTTATTTTGATTGGCTAACATGCAGTCTCGCCAAATTCTTTTGCCGCAGAATTTGACTATTACTACAAAAAACAGAAAACGCCGCAACAGGTATTCCTGTGCGGCGCTTAAGCTCTCAATTCAGCAACCTTACACTTGCTTGGTAACCTGCGTGAACTCCAGCTCGACCGGGGTTTCCCGACCAAAGATCGACACGGTCACTTTCAGACGCTGATTGTCGTCGTCCACTTCTTCGACCATACCATCGAAATCTTCGAATGGCCCGTCGTTGACCTTGACCTTTTCGCCGATGTCAAAGCTGATCAACAGTTTGGGTGCAGCTTCGCCTTCTTCAACACGGCCCAGGATACCCTGCACCTCGGCGTCGCGCATTGGCATTGGTCGACCCTGTGGGCCAAGGAACCCGGTGACGCGGTTGATCGAATTCACCAAATGATATCCTTGATCGCTCATTTCCATGTGCACAAGCACATAGCCCGGCATGAAACGGCGTTCAGTTGTGACTTTCTTGCCGCGACGTACCTCGATGACTTCTTCTGTCGGCACCAGAACTTCGTCGATCTGCTCTTCCAAACCCTGCTCTTCTACAGACTGACGAATCTGTTCAGCGACCTTCTTTTCGAAGTTCGACAGCACACTGACCGAATACCACCGTTTCGCCATTTTTTCGTCTTTCCCGTCTGTGCCGGCACCGCCGGATATAATTTTACTCACCCGTTTAGGGCGCGTTCAGGACCACGAAATCTGCGTGCAACTCGAATCGCCACACGCCATGTCCCAAAGTAGGCCTGCACCTACCGTCCTTGCTCTACTATTTCAAGGGGTAAAGCCGTTCTGAAACTGGCCAGCGAGACTTACAGTATCCCAACGTTTCCTTAACCGAACAGGCCCAAGACGCCCTGCAATCCACTACGGATAAGAATATCTACCAAGGAGAAGAATGCAGCCGTCAGCGCAGTCATGACAAACACCATAACAGTCGTCAAAAGCACTTCCCGGCGGGTCGGCCAGACCACTTTCGAGACTTCCGCCCGAACCTGCTGAATAAATGTGATCGGATTGGTTTTCGCCATGACGCTTCTTCTTTGCCTTGATCAAAGGCTCACATACTCGGGCCTCAGCATGAATTCAAGACCCGTTTGCGTTTCAACCTCTCAATCTCGCTAATCGAGCCTCGAACCCTGGGTCAATCAGCCCTTCCCACGGGTCGTCTTCACTTACCGGTTTATATAAGAATGAATGCCAACGTGATGGTAGTACTCTTTGAAGCGACTCGGCGCGTGCGGTATCGGCCCAAACATACCTTTTCAAAAAGTGAAGCAAGAGTCGCGCCATCCGGTCTTGTCCAACAAAGACCCCAACGAGCAGCACAGCAAAGAGAATAATCAAAGCCAAAATTGGCACGAACAAAGGACGCCACACGCTCACACTGCCAAAAATGAGCAAGGAGAGCCCTCGTGGCGTGGTCAATAGCTTTCGCACGACACGTCCGGGCATCTTCTCCACCAGCGTCAACTTACGCCGACCGCTTCGCTCTTGATAAGTGTCTGGCCCGACATCATTTACTAGGCCCTGCAATTCGATCGCGTTTTTCGCAACTTGATCCGGCGCAGCATCCGTAAAGTTTGAAATGGCTCTAACTGCCGCACCACCTCCGCCCACTAAGTCATCACCAGGGTCCTCAGTTTCGGAAACCAGAGTGCGAATAGTTTCCAGTGTTCTGCTGGAGAATGGCTCCCCAGATTTCACTATGTGTTCCCCAAATCGTCGAGCAGCAGCGCTCTCACGTTCAGTCCATCCTTCTTCACTCATCTCCGATCCCTCAAAGACAAGCCCCAACCCAAACGAACAGCAGCTACTCGTTGTGTTTCAGAAAACAAAGTCGCTTTGAATTGAACCTTGTGAGCCCCCAAGGATAAGATTGCGCAAGAATACGGCGAATAAATGGCGAAATTACGACGAAGACGCGCCTCCAAGAACGGACTATCCACAGCCTTCCACACTAACGCTACGCGGAAATCGCTCTTACGATGGATGGATGAGCCATAGATGATCGGTTCCGAGTACCTTTGGCCGGGGCGCTTCCACGAACGGCTGTATATTTCGACACGGCAATACGCTCGCTCAGTCCGAGATTGGGTGAAATCGATCGGACAGGGACCTAGCGCGTATCGAACCCATTCTAAGCGCCGAGGCCGAGACGCTTTCAACCCAGTTCGGGCGTGTCCCGGACATGGTGTTACAGCGCTATTGGGGCCACGAGGCACCCTAAGAATACCCCCAAGAGATTCTCAGGTGCCGGTAAATTGGGGTTTTCGTTCCAATTCAATGAATTGCTTTTCACAATGCAGGAAAGGCAGAAAAGAAATTCAGCCATGCACATGACAGGTCGAGAATCGGCCACAAGAAGGAAAGCCGCACAGATGGGCCAAGACCAATTGGCGGGAAAAGCAAGCGTTGCGAGCCGCACGGTATCTTATTGGGAAAACAAGCCAGTTTTCAATCTAGGTTCTGACGCCGTGATGAATGCGGGTTTGATGGGGGCTACACCATCGTCAAAGACTATGTGCGGGCCAAGAAGCGTGGTGGCAAAGAGATGTTCGTGCCGCTGTCA
>NZ_PYGJ01000030.1 GCF_003014475.1 Shimia abyssi
TCGCCAGCTCAACGAGAGACCTCGAAAGACCTTGCAATACCAAACCCCAGCAGAGAAATTCGAGGCCTGTGTTGCAGCGACAAGTTGAAACCGCACAGCCAACCTGGACGTTTTTAAACAACCGTCGTAAGATCGGAGCTCATCCACATGGCGAATTGCGACTAACGAGACGCGAACGTGGTATCTGGAATGAGCGCTGATTCCAAGGTGGAAATGATTGAACGTGCGCCGATTAACGTACCACAAATTCGGCATGCAACGCACCTGCGGCCTTGATGCTTTTTAGGATGTCAATCATGTCACGGGGGGCGACGCCAAGTGCATTCAATCCTGCGATCACTTCGCTTAGCGACGTGCCGCCATCTACTTCTGCCAGGCCAATAGGCGCCGCCTGATGATGAAACGACCATCGAATGGAAATCGGATTCGACGCGGCGATAACCAAAAGTTGCTGAGTTCGCAATGTTGTCGGAAATCGCCGCTAGTCGGGTTGCGTTTGCAGCAAGACCTGCGACTCCCGCATTGAGCGATGATGAAATTGTCATGAATACGCCTTTCTGCTGTATCAGAATGTTCTTCGACACAACAGTTACCCGTCGGGGCATTAACAGCGCGCTAACAGCTAAAATCTTAAACAGTTCTCCTGAGTGTCGAGGCGCTCACTAGTTTTCTCTAAGCAAAATAACCGAAATTCTGTTGTTGCGCGGGTCACGTGGGTCGTTTGTGATGTGCTTGCGATCCGCGTGTCCTGTCACACGGGCAAGGCGTTTTGAATTAAGTCCATGCGTCTCCAGCAACTCTCGGACTTTGTCCGCTCGATCGAGAGACAGCGCCCAAGTGGCTCTTTCACGCCGTACCAAGTGCACGGTTCGAACATGTCCCTCAATTGCAATGTCGTTTTTGATCAGCTGGCTTGCATCAGCCACCAAACGCACCAGATCAACCAGAATGCGATACGGCTTGTCGCTGTCGTCAACAAAGAGCTGCACATCCTCGGTGTCAAACAGCTCGATAACCAAACCTTCATCAGTCAAGCGCGTAACAACGTGCTTCTTCAGGCTGTCGTTGAGAAAGCTTTCTCCCCCTCCGCCGATTAGAAAATCCTGCACTTCTGCAAGCTGCATCTGCTCCGAATGGCTCCCCTCGACTTCGTTGGATGGTTGGGGCCCACCCGAAAGCGAGGTGGGAAGTCCCCCGACGCCATTATTGGCAAGAAACTGTTCTTTGAGGATGCTGTCCCCGCCAAACATCTCGTTTCCACCGCCCGAGATCCGATTGATTGGTGCCGTCGGGCTAAAATAGTCCGCGATCCCTTTCCGTTGTTTTTCCGTCGTTGCGTTCAACAGCCACATCAACATGAAGAACGCCATCATTGCCGTCACGAAGTCGGCATAGGCGACTTTCCAAGCACCGCCATGATGCCCACCGCCACTGATGATTTTCTTCCGTTTGATGATGACCGGAGCCGCATTTGCGCGCGCCGTCATGTCTCACCACCTATTTCTCACCCAGTGTCGTTTGTAATGGCAGAGATTTAACGCGCGCTTAACATTTTGAATTTTAAGGAACTTGTTCCGTCAATCCAAGCACCCTTGCGTGCCATGGGTGGTGCTGTTCCCGCCAGGTGAACGCAACACGGCAAAAAATTGCCGCATATTTCGCGCATCATCTATGGCCACACACAATACCTTGCGATATCTTCTTGATTATCATCGCTAGAGCGGCTGGTCATAAGAAGCATCGCAACACTTTTTGACGGATTGTTTGAGGATTGAAATGACGCTGTCTGCGCTCCGTCTCAAGATATCATTCTTTTCAAATCTCTTGCTCGGTCTGTTGGCCATGGCGTCGCCTCTTTTTGCGTTTGAAGTGGTTCTGGATGCGCCAAAAGCCGATGAAGAGCTGCGTGACAGAATTAAAGCGTCTTCTTTGGTTTATGCGGCAAAAGCCGAGGAAACCAACGACGGCCAAGACATTTTGGCAGCTGCGCAATCTGATTACAAACGTCTCGTTAGTCTGCTTTACCAACAAGGGTATTTTGGGCCGGATCTCGACATCTATGTGAACGGGCAAGAAGCAACGTCGATATCTCCGTTTGCACAGATTGCGAATGTTCAGCAGGTGCGGATTTCCGTTGATCCCGGCCCGCGATTTAAGTTTGGCAAAGCACAAATAGAACCTCTGGCGCCTGAAACCGAGCTTCCCGAAGAATTTGCCACTGGTCAGCAAGCGTCGCTTGGTGTCATTCAAAACGCGGCGAAGGCTGGTGTGGATGGATGGCGCAGCAATGGCAATGCCAAGGCCAGTGTCGCAAACCAAAACATATCGGCCAACCACGCCAAGGATGAGCTAAATGTTGACTTGAAGCTGGCACCCGGACCCAAAGTGACCTACGGCAAGTTGAATGTGCAGAGTACGTCCAAGGTTCGAGAAGAGCGTATTCGCGAAATTGCGGACCTGCCGTCGGGCGAAACATTTGACCCCCAAAAATCCGCGGAAGTTGTCAAACGGCTCCGCCGCGCGGGCAGTTTCCGTGCTGTTGATCTGAGCGAAGATGAAGCGGTTGGGCCTGGCGAAACTCTGGATATGAACCTGGTCGTGGTTGATGACCTTCCAAGGCGGTTTGGGTTTGGCGCTGAGCTGGAAAGCCGCGACGGAGTCAGCCTGTCGGCATTCTGGTTACACCGGAATATCCTGGGTGGTGCAGAGCGGCTGCGTTTTGACGCGTCGATAGACAATATTGGCGCGCAAAGTGGGGGAACAGATTGGAGCCTTGGGGCGCTGTATACACGCCCCGCAACATTGCGATCGGATACCGATTTTCAACTCAGTTTTGAGGTGAAGCAAGAGGACGAAGATCTGTACTTCTTGCGTCAGGTCGGAACGCAATTTGGCTTTAAGCGCTATATCTCAGATCGTTTCGAAGCCAGTATGGAGCTGGCGTTTCGCGCTTCTGAAGTTGACGATAATTTCGGAAGCCGGAATTTTTTCGTTTACGGAATTCCGATGCGCATCCTTTGGGACCAACGTGATGTTGTTACGGATCCGACAAGTGGCTACTTTTTGGAAGCGGGCGTGATGCCCTATTTGGGTCAAGGTGACGCGGACAACGGCATCTTTATTCAATCTGATTTGCGCGCCTATCAAGGCATTGGGGCAAGCAATAACGTGGTTATGGCGGGGCGGCTTCAATTGGGTTCGATCATTGGACCATCACTGGCAGGCACGCCCCCTGATTTCCTTTTCTATACAGGTGGCGGCGGGACTGTTCGAGGGCAGCCCTATCAATCCAATTTTGTCACCGTCAACGGGATTGACAGCGGCGGTTTGTCATTTGTCGGCTTGTCGGGTGAAATGCGGGTTAGGGTTACTGAGCAAATTTCCACAGTTGCGTTTTATGATGCGGGTTTTGTAGGTGAAACTGCGGATTTCACGGGCGACGGAAATTGGCATTCAGGCGCTGGTTTGGGTTTGCGGTACAACACAGGTTTTGGTCCGCTTCGGGTCGACCTTGGTACACCCGTTTCGGGAAGTACGGGAAATGGAGTGCAGCTCTATATTGGCATAGGACACACGTTTTAATGCGCTGGTTCGCCCTCATAATGCTTCTGGCGGCTCCTACCAACTTGGTTGCACAGGAAGAGGACGACAAAGGAATGTTGACCCGATTTCTGGAATCCTCGCTTTCAGGCGCGGGTCGTGTGGTCGAGGTTGATGGACTGCGCGGGGCTATCAGCTCTGAGGCTACGATTGAGGAAATCCGGATATCCGATGACGAAGGCCTTTGGCTGACTGTCAGCGGTATCAAGTTGAACTGGAGCCGACTGGCTGTTTTGAAAGGCAACATCAACGTTAATGAGTTGTCCGCCGAACGAATTTCGATTGTACGTGCGCCTAAAAGTGAACCGACACCAGAGGCGCCCACTGCCGAAGCGAAACCCTTTTCGCTCCCTGAGCTTCCGGTCAGTGTCAATATTCAGAAGCTGAGCTCAGATCGAATCGAGCTTGGTGAAACTCTCCTTGGGCAAGAGCTGGCGATGTCGCTGGAGACGAAGCTGGTTTTGTTGGAGGGAAATGGTGACGTTGTTCTGAAAGCAACGCGATTGGAGGGGCCAGAAGGCAAGTTCCACTTGGATGCTGCGTTTTCTAATGAAACACGTCAGCTTCGGATTAACCTTGACGCGCGAGAAGACGCAAATGGCATAGTTGCCAATTTGACCCGCCTTCCTGGCGCGCCAGCGATTGATTTGAGTGTAAAAGGGGACGGACCGATCGATTCCTTTACGGCGGATCTGAAGCTGGCCAGCGCGGGTCAGGAACGGTTAGCTGGGCAAGTGGTGCTTTCAACCGAAGCTGCACTGACGCCTGACACGGCGCCGACGCGTGTCATCAAAGCGGATATTTCTGGTGATATGGCGCCGCTATTCGCACCCGAGTACCGAGATTTTTTCGGGGACAAAATTGGCTTGGAAACGCAAGCTCACATTTTTGCTGATGGTCGTACGATACTTGATGGGTTGTCGCTTACGTCTGCTGTGCTGGATCTGCAAGGAAATGCTGCCATCGCTGCTGATGGCCTCCCTGATAGCTTTGATGTGACACTAAATATGGCGGACCCGGACGGAGACCCGATCCTGTTGCCTGTAAGTGGTGCGCAGACATTTCTGAAGAGCGCTGATCTTGAGGCGGATTTTGACGCTTCTGAAGGTGAGCGATGGACGCTGTCAGGAACGGTAGAGGGGTTTCAATCTGAGTCTGTTGATCTGGGGTGGCTTACGATCGCAGGACAGGGACTTATTCATGCCCAGGATCCACGACATGTGTCCGCGTCTGTCACGCTCGATACCCGTGGCGTCGTACTTAGCGACGCTGCCCTCGCTCAGGCAGTAGGTGAAAGCGGAACCTTGTCGACAGATCTGTTTTGGCACGAAAACGAAGGGCTGCAGTTAACCGAGTTTGATTTTCAAGCGGCCGGAATACAAGCCGAGGGGAATGCGAACTTCTCTGGCCTTGGCGGCGATCTTGCGGTTTCGGGCGCGGCGCGCGTGCTTTCATCCGACATTTCTAGGTTCAGCGGTTTAGCTGGTCGGGATTTGGGTGGGGAAATCCTTGCACATGTAGATGGAAGCTTTGCTGCCTTGACGGGGGCATTCGATGTCGATTTGCAAACAACTGGCCGCGATCTCTCTATTGATGACCCTCGATTTGACAATCTGGTTACTGGTGAGACCAAGCTGACGCTGTCCGCTGCTCGCGATTTTGAGAAACTGGATCTGCGGAACTTTGAACTGGATACCGAAGGGCTGGATGCAACTGCGTCGGGCACTTTGGACAGTTCGAACGGGCAAATGCAGCTTTCAGCGACGCTTCATGAAACTTCGGATATTATGGACGGGTTGTCTGGACCGACATCGGTTAAAGGTTCGGCTAAGTTGACCAATGGCGATTGGACGCTTGATTTGGACACAACCGCGCCGGGTAACATCACGGCGGCGGTCGATGCCACCGTTCCCAAAAACGCGATGATCAGTGCTAGCTTTGATATGACGGTTGGCAACGTTGAAATTTTCCTACCCGCCTTGCCAGGATCAGCAGAAATTCACGCGGATGTGGCGCAAACCGGGGCTGGATGGAACGTTGACCTCGACGGATCTGGCCCTTTTGAAACCAGTGTAAAAGGTGATGGGGTTCTTGATCCAAGCGGAACCAATAATGCCTTTTCAGTTTCTGGAAACCTGCCTCTTGCTGCCGCAAATCCCATACTTGCCCCTAACTCGGTCCAAGGGCAGGCGACATATGACTTGAACCTTAACGGTGCGCCGAGTTTGGAAAGCCTTTCTGGGACGGTTCGTACTAATGGCGCACGCTTCTCGTTGCCCGCTATCAGAGCAGCGTTGTCGGACATAAACAGCACAATCACGTTAAATAACGGCACAGCAGGAATTGCCGTTACGACAAACTTCTCCGGTGGTGGCGACATTGCGGCGGATGGAACTGTAAATCTTAGTCCGCCATATAGCGCTAATTTGCCAATCCGACTCAACAATCTGGGGTATCGCGAAGGGCAGCTGTTGGATGTTGTTGTTGACGGAGCCATGCTGTTTTCCGGTCCGCTTACAGGGGGTGGCACAATCTCGGGCGATTTGTCCCTTGAGAAAACAGACATCCAGATCTCATCGGCCGCTTTGGCCGGTGTCGGAGCGGTGCCTGAGATATCCCATGTTGCGGAACCGTCCAGAGCGCTGCGTACGCGCCAACGTGCAGGGCTGATCAAGGAAGCAGAAAAAGAGTCTTCGTCTTCAAATCCATTTGGATTGGACATCAATATTCAGACCGCCCGCCATATCGCCGTTCGAGGAATGGGATTGAACGCAGATTTTGATGGTGGTGTGCGTTTGTCTGGCAACACCAACGAGGTGGTCACGCAAGGCGAGCTGGACTTGATCCGCGGGCGTATGGACTTCTTGACCAAAACGTTCGAGATCGAAGAGGGAACTGTCAGATTGGCGGGGGAGCTTGAGCCTTGGATGCGTGTCGTTGCAATTTCCGAGCAACCCGACGCGACGATACGTATTATTCTTGAGGGTTACTTGGATGATCCAAAGATATTGCTGGAATCCGATCCGGAATTGCCGGAAGACGAGGTCTTGTCTCAGTTGTTGTTTGGGCGTGATCTTTCCAGCATTTCCGGCCTTCAGGCAGCCCAACTTGCAGCTGCATTGGCAACATTGTCTGGTAATGGCCCCAGAGGTCCTCGACTGGGAGAAAAGGCCGGATTGGACGAGCTGTCTTTGACATTCGACGAAGAGGGTTCACCGGGGCTGAGGGCGGGGAAACACATCAGCGAGAACCTTTACACGGAGTTTGAGGTGAACAGCAAAGGTGAAAGCGGAATCAGCCTTAACCTTGATGTTACCAACAACCTGACCGTAAAAGGCAGCGTTGCTACCAATAACAACAGTGCGATTGGTTTGTTTTTCCAGCGAGATTACTAGGTTATTGGAACCTGGTTAGGAGCTGCGGAAACGGTCTTTCTGGTGAATTACATTGCAGTGCGATCGAGTGTTTTTTCACAGAACTTGTTAACGGCTGCATGCAAAAGAATGGTCAGAATTGCCAAAACGATCAGTGCTGCGAACATAAGATCGGTTTTCGCCCGTCCATTCGCCAGCAACATGAGATAGCCTAGGCCTTTGGAAGAGCCGACCCATTCGCCGATGATCGCCCCAATCGGGGCATAGACTGCTGCCAACCGTAGCCCTGATGCAAATCCGGGCAGTGCCGAGGGAATGCGTATATGCCACATGATGCGGGCAGGTGTCGCGCCCATGATCCGCGCTTGTCCAAGCCAATCGGGGTTTGTCCGCATCAGCGCGTCAAAGAACGACGATGTCACTGGGAAGTAGATAATAATCAAAGCCATCGCGATCTTGGAGCCCAATCCAAAGCCAAGCCATAGCGTTAAGATTGGGGCCAGCGCAAATACCGGTATGGATTGGCTAAACAGCAACATAGGGCGTACCAAGGCCCGTGCCATCGGAGAGGCAGCAAGGCCAATGGCAGATAGTCCGCCCAGGACCGCCCCCAGAAGCAAACCGATCAGCACTTCGGACATTGTGATTACCGCATGCTCGGCCAAAAGCGCTCTGCTTGCCCAGATCGTTTCGAACACGAGCGCGGGTGGGGGAAGGATGAATTTTGGCAGGCCAGTGGCCCATACAAGGCCCTGCCACACGGCAATTCCAAATGCTGCCGATGCGACGCCCGCTCGCCAACCCTTCATCTGTCGACCTTGAACCCAAGCCACGAGGCGTCAAAGAATGCACGCTCCAATGCGACCGCTTTTGTAAACGTGATTTGAACGTCCTCGCGTTCTGCTGCCCCGAGTGTTTCCCATGCGGTATCTAGTTGTTTTCGCAGATAAGACACGACTTCGGAGAATCCCTGTCCGCTGTGCAATGTAATCCATTCTCCAAACCAGAATGGCAGGTTTTCGGCTCTATCCTCATGGGGCGTTGCCCATTCCAGATAAACCCACTCGGCAACCACGAGTACTGACAGCATAATTTCGTACCGGCCAGAGAGGCGAGCGCTTGCCATCAACTGTTGAAAGGCCAACGTCTCAGAGGCTTCGGTCTGTGCTTGTGGGACTTCCAGTGCCTCTAGTGCGCGCAGGAAGTAGGTGTTTTCTGGTCCGCAGATTTGCCCAAGAAACTGTGCAGCTGGCACACCGTCGGCCAAATTTGGCGCGTGTGCCACAGCCGATGCCAGCAAGCGCACAAACTCTTCTACGAAAAGGTAGTCCTGTTGCAGATATCCGGCCATCTTTTCCCGGCTCAGCGAACCGTCGACCAATGCATTTGTAAAGGCGTGAGTGGTCGCCGCGGTCCAATCCTCAGCGACCTGCGATCTCAAATAATCTGTTGCTCTCATTGTTTGATCCTCAATTGGTTGAGCAAATCGGCTTGGGCTTTGAGAACGTCGGACGCATCGACCGCTCTGGGTACATTGCCCGTTGGAACAGGTACGTCTTGCAGTCCGGCATCTGTCATAATCACGATCCGGTGCCCCAAGCGCGCGGCCTCGGCCGGGTCATGTGTGACCAAGAGTACTGTACGGTCTAGAAGTAATTCAGCTGCCAATTCTTGCATCTGTGCTCGTGTCAAAGCGTCCAGTGCTGAAAACGGCTCGTCCAACAGGACGATGGGCCGGTCTTCCATCAAGGTTCTTGCCAGAGCTACCCGTTGCCGTTGACCGCCAGATAGTTCGCCTGGGCGCTTGGCGATATGGTCGCGCAGGCCGACCCGCGCCAGAACATCCTCTCCCCGAGTCCAATCAGGGCGCTGAGCACGTAACCTTGCACCGATCAATACGTTATCCAGCGCTGACAACCACGGTAGAAGCAAGTCGTCTTGTGCCATCAACGCGACCCGCCCCTCGAGCGCGCCATCGGACGCACCATAGCTGCCGTCGACGTCTATATCTTTGGTCAGCCCCGCAAATAGCCTGAGCACGGTTGATTTGCCTACACCGCTCGCGCCTAATAGGCATGTCCAAGCGCCTGCTTGTACCGACAGATCAAGGTCGGCGAAGATGATTTGATCACCGATGCGAGCCGATCCTTTTAGGTGTAACGCAGGCGCGGCCATCAGGGATCGAGACCCATGTCCCAGAATCCCACTTCAAGATCGGTCGCCATTGTGAAGCGTTTGCACAAGATCGCCCAGCGAGGGCTGTTGTGGGGATCACTGCCTAAACGGCGCGCTACAGCCGTGTCGATAAGGGCGCCGACATCGCGGCAGACTTGCTGATAATCTTCGCTGGCATAAGTGCTTATCCATTCATTGTAAGAGTCCGCTGTTTTGGATTGCGCCAGTTGCGCTCCAATCTCGCCATAACCCATCACGCAAGGGGCTAGTGCCGCCAATAAATCAAGCAAGTCCCCCGAATGGCCCGCATCCAGCACATACCGGGTATAGGCCAGATTCTCGCGTCGTTCTTCGGTGGCAAACAACGCGGTTTCATCAATTCCTGCCTCGGCACAGGTTTTGATGTGAAGAGCAATTTCTTCGTTGATCAGCCCGTTGACAGTGCCGGCCGCCAGCCGCATTTCCTCTACGGTTTCCGCCTTGGTTATGGCAAGCGCCCATGCGCGGGAAAAATGGATCAGGAAGACGTAATCCTGTTTGAGATAGTGCAGGAATGCTGCGTGCGGTAGGGTCCCGTTTTCGAGACCCTGAACAAAGCTGTGGCGTGTATAGGCAGGCCAGCTTTCGCCTGCCGCAGTGCGCCATGCTTCAAATGTTAGGCCAAAGCTCATTCGGCACCCAGATCAACAGCCAGAGCTGAAACGGGGCGTGTGCCTTCGACCAATCCACTATCTGCCAGAAACTTTTCGAACCGCACATACCGGCCTTCGTCCAGCGCTTCGGGACGCAGCGCAAACCGTGGCAGGGTGTCGACCCAAGCCTTTGCGTTTAACTCGTCATCCAGCTCTGCCGCATAGCCCTTGAACACGTCCCAGCTCTCATCCGGGTTGTTCACAATATACTGTGTGGCAAGTTCGGTGGCGCGAAGGAAGCGGCGCACCATGTCTTTGTCCATGCGGTCGGGGTTGGCGACATAGATAAGTTCGTCATAGGTCGGCACACCTTCTTCTTCAACGTAGAAACACCGACCTTCAACGCCCTCGATTTCCATCTGGTTGAGTTCAAAGTTGCGATAAGCCCCAATCACCGCGTCCACCTGACCCGACATCAAGGATGGTGATAGCGAGAAGTTAACATTCACCATTTCGACATCGTTCAGAGTAACGCCATGTTGACCCAACATTGCGGTCAAAACGGCTTCTTCAACACCGGCGACCGAGAAACCGATTTTGCCGCCCTTGAGCTGGCTGATTTCCTGGATTGGGCCGTCTTTGAGCACCAGAAGGCAGTTAAGCGGCGTCGCGACCAATGTTCCTACGCGGATCAGCGGCAACCCTTGCGCTACTTGCAAATGTTGGCTTGGCTGGTAGCTGACCGCCAGATCACCTTGACCGGCGGCAACCAGCTTAGGTGGCGCCGAGGGATCTGCAGGTGCTACGATTTCGACCTCTAGTCCCTGATCCGCAAAAAGTCCCTTTTCTTGTGCCACAATGATCGGCCCATGATCGGGGTTTACGAACCAGTCGAGCAAGAGCGTCATCTTGTCTTGTGCCACGGCAGGTGTAGCCAGTATCAATGCCGCCGCAGTAATAAAATGTTTCATGAGTTCTCCTTAGTCTCCGAGGGCGAGGAGTTTTATCTTCCCATCCCAATTTTTCGATAGCCGTTCTGCTGCTTGCCAAGCCCTTAGGCCCGAGCGACATGCCAGAACGGCGCGTTGATTTGTGTTTGGCATCGGGCCGTCCGGCCCAAAATCGCTCACGTTTTGCCGCGTCGCCCCGTCCAAAGCTGGTCCCGCTTCGTCTTTGGCACGTAAGTCAATCAAGAAATCCTCGGTGGCAATTTCTCCCGGAGCGATAAAGGCAGGGTTCGCAGCAGGATTGGGGGCGTTGTCAAATCGAAACCCCCCAAACCGCATTGTCGTAGCATCATAGGTTACGAGCTGTCCCAAAACGGATGTTCGACCGCCCAGAACAGCCATCGCCATCTGCGTTTGAAGACTACCGATCACACCGACGCTCGGGCCAAGCACGCCATCCGCATCACATGATCCCAATTGTTCGGGCAAATCCGGAAATACCGCACGCAGGCCCGGTGAGCCGCCGCAAAAACCGCCGACATACCCGTCGGTGCCCACTACGCTGGCGCTGATCAATGGTGTGCCAACCGTCAGACAGTGATCTGACGCGATATAACTCGCAGCAAAGCTGTCGGCGCAGTCCAGAACCAAGTGTACATCCGCGCACAGTTCGGGCGCGTTGGCCGGATCAAACCGTGTTTGATGAGGCTCAATCTGCGTTTCAGCGTTCAATGCTGCCATTGCATCTTTGGTGGCTGTCACTTTGGGCTGACCGATATCGTTTTCACGAAACAGCGTCTGACGGTGCAAATTCGAAAGGCTTACAACATCGCTGTCCACCAGCCGGATAAACCCGACGCCTGCGCCAACTAGGTATTGTAAGACGGGCGACGCAAGCCCGCCCGCGCCAATCACCAAGACACGTGAGGCGCGCAGGCGGTCGTGCTGTTCTGGTCCTAGAACAGCGATCTGGCGCGCGTATCGGTTCACTGGCAAACCTCCAGCCACTCGCATACACGCGCTTCGGGATCGTCTTTTAACGTTATGTCTGTTACCGCTGATACGATGTCTGCGCCTGCATCAAATGCGCCAAGTGCGCGTTCAACGGACATGCCGCCGATTGCGACCAGTGGGATTTCTCCAATTGCCGCTTTCCACTCGGTCAGTTTCTCAACGCCCTGTTGATGCCACTTCATTTTCTTGAGAATAGTCGGATAGACTGGCCCCAAGGCGATATAGTCGGGCTTCAATGCCAATACCCGGTCAAGCTCATCCTCGTCATGCGTAGACACGCCCAGCTTGATCCCCGCGGCGCGTATGGCTTCGACATTCGCTTCGTCCAGATCTTCTTGTCCCAGATGCACCCAATCACAGCCCAGTTCGATCGCCAGTTGCCAATAATCATTGACCACCAGAACCGCACGATGATGTTGGCACAGATCACGCCCCTCGGCGAGCTGTGCGCGCACCACCTCTTCGGGCTTATCTTTGATCCGCAGCTGGACCAGTTTCACGCCCAACGGCAGCATTCGGCGCAACCAGGACACATCATCGAATATCGGGTAAAACGCATGTAAGCTCATGAGAACGGCATCCCCAGCACAGGCGTTGACGGTGCTGCCATATCGCGTGGCTCCATCGGGTCGGCAGTGGCTGCTAAAGCCCCTGCCTCAACCGCTTTTGCAAACCCTTCAGCCATCGCTGCTGGATCACCGGCTTTGGCCACGGCCGTGTTAAGAAGCACCGCGTCATAGCCCAGCTCGATAGCATGTGCTGCCTGGGATGGGAGGCCAAGCCCGGCATCTACCACCAGCGGAGTATCCGGGAAATGCGCGCGAAGGGATCGCAGGCCATAGAGGTTATTCAAGCCCAAACCAGTACCAATTGGCGCACCCCACGGCATCAGCACTTGGCACCCAGCTTTAACAAGCCGTTCACACAATACCAAATCTTCGGTGCAATATGGAAACACCTCAAACCCGTCATCGCTTAGTGCTTGCGCAGCTTCAACTAGTCCGAAGGGATCCGGCTGTAACGTGTCTGAATGGCCGATCACTTCAAGCTTGATCCAGTTGGTGTCAAACAATTCTCGTGCCATCTGGGCTGTGGTGATCGCCTCGCGCACGGAATGGCAACCGGCGGTGTTTGGTAAAATTGCCACGCCCAGTTCTTGGATCAAGTTCCAAAACGCTTGTCCCGCCTGGTCTCCGCCCGCTTCACGGCGCACGGATACGGTGGCGATCCCGGCACCCGATCGGCGAAACGCATCCGCTAAGATGGCAGGCGACGGGTATTGTGCCGTGCCCAGCATCATGCGTGATGCAACTTCTTTTCCGTAGAAAACTGGCATCTTACCCACCTTGCCTTGGCGCCACAATCTCTACGCGATCCCCATCGTTCAACACCCGCGTCGCTCTTACGCCAACAGGTACAAAATCTTCGTTCACGGCGGTGGCTACTTTGGCCGTGTCTTGCCCCAGCTCTTCCAGCAGATCGGCCAATGTGGGTCCGGTGGCTTCTATCGCGCCCCCATTAACGATAATCTTCATACCAATCCTCCGGTTCCGTGCCTTCAATCACCATCAAGGCTGTCATTCTCGCCAATGCGGGCGCAAGCAGGTAGCCGTGTCGAAACAGCCCATTCGCATAAATTCGGTCGCCGATGCGCCGAATGCGCGGCTGGTTATCTGAAAAGGCCGGGCGCGCATCGACGCCGATTTCCAGCAATTCAGCCTCGCCAAAGGCGGGGTGAAGCGCGTAAGCGGCATTCAACAGTTCCATCACCGAGCGAACGGTGGCGCGCGTACGTTCGCCGCTTTCGATCTGAGTCGCACCAAGCATGAAAACACCGTCTCCGCGTGGTACGATGTAGAGCGGAAAGCGTGGGTGCAGCAGGCGTACTGGGCGCGCCAATTGCACATCCGGGGTGCGCACAATCACCATCTCGCCTTTGACCCCGCGCAGCCCGTCCAAATCGGACCTTGCGGCTAGTCCCCGGCAATCGATCACCTGACCACGCGAAGCGCCCTTGGTCACGAACTGCACGCCTGACGCCGCCAGACGGTCATAAAGGCTGGTCAGGGCGGGGCGTGGGTTCATGTGCCCTTCGCGCTCCACAAAAAGCGCGCGCGTAAATTGTTCTGCCAAGTGCGGTTCAAGGTCGGCGATCTGTGCAGCATCCAGCCATTGCGCAGCCGGAACGCGACGGGCAAATGTCATTAGCTCACTTTGGTCCCGCCCCGACGCGACGATCAGCGTGCCGTTATGCGTGATCTCAACACCTTGATCAGCCCACCATTGTGCCGCCTTGCGCCCTTGGCGTACTACCGGCTCTTCGGCCAAAGCACCCTCGCATTCAGCCGCGAGCATGCCACCAGCCCACCAGCTACAGGCGTGTTCTCCGGGGCGACCTGCGGGGTCGATAACCGTTACACCGGCCCC
Source organism: Shimia abyssi (assembly GCF_003014475.1). Classification (GTDB taxonomy): domain Bacteria; phylum Pseudomonadota; class Alphaproteobacteria; order Rhodobacterales; family Rhodobacteraceae; genus Shimia; species Shimia abyssi. The sequence continues at coordinate 14,170 of NZ_PYGJ01000030.1, forward strand.
CTTAGCTAAAAATTCAGAAGCCATAGCGAGCCCTGCCACGCCTCCACCCAATATGGTGATATCCTGGCTCATGCCCACATCCCATGGAAGTGGTGTACGGGACCATGGCCTTGGCCGACATTCAGCTCATCTGCTCGCAAAATGGCCTGATGCAACCAGCCATGCGCAACCCGCGTCGCATAAGGCAGAGACCAACCCTTGGACAATCCCGCGGTGATCGCCGAAGAGTAGCTGCACCCGGTGCCATGCGTGTTTGTTGTATCTATCCGTGGCGCGGCAAGCTGAACCGAATAGTCTGCGCTTGACAACCAGTCAGTGCAGATTTCCTCATTCGCATGCCCGCCCTTCATCAAGACGGCTTTTGAGCCCAATGACAACAAGCGGTCGCTCTGATCCAGAGCCTCACCATTGCCAACCAGCTTGGTCGCCTCAGGCAGGTTTGGAGTGACCAATGTAGCGCGGGGTAACAGATGTTTCTTTAGCGCACCCACCGAGTGATCCGCCAATAGCGCAACGCCCGACTTGGCAATCATGACCGGGTCGAGCACGACGGGGCCGTCAAAATTTCGCAAAGAATGTGCAACTGTCTCGATCAAGGACGGCGAGCCCAACATGCCAATCTTGATCGCATCTACTGCAATGTCATCCAGAATGGCTGCAATCTGACCAGCGACCACATCGTCAGGAATGGCATGCACCATGGTCACATCACGGGTGTTTTGCGCGGTTACCGCTGTAACGACGCTACATCCGTAAACACCCATCGCGGAAAATGCCTTGAGATCAGCCTGAATGCCGGCCCCACCACCCGAGTCTGACCCCGCTATCGTTAATGCAATCGCCAATATCACGGCCTTTCCGGAATTTGGCTAGAACAAAAGGGGAAAGGGTGGCTATCTTGGAGCCAAATCCTGTTCCCTCCGCCGGTTCTAGCCGGTTCAGGTTCAATGGGTTCGCTTTCGCATCTCAGCCCCAATAGCAAAGGGCACCCCAACAGTCCCGAAATCGATACTACTCTGTGATCCCGGCGTCAATCTCTGGTCTTAAGCGTTGCTATGAGTGGGACATTGGGGTTTTGGGATTGGGGTTGAATACTTAGCCACTAATCCACAGGTAGATAATTGAATCGAAAACTGGCGAGAAACGAGGTTTTTGAAAGTCTATGATCTGGAAGGATTCCCAAATCTGACGCACTTGAGCAGTGTTCCCCCCGAAAATGGTGCGGCTGAAAAGTTATCTTTGTGCCCGTCGATGTGCTGGTTGGAGTGCACCGTTCAGAGGCATTTAAGGCAATTAACCCTAACGCCTTTATTCCTTGGCTTGAGCTGAACGACGTAAGATGCACCTTGCATTGCAATATTATCAAGGAATATTTTGATGTTTACTTTGAAGCACCAACTCTAATTCAAAGAACAGTTAGGCAATGAGCGGGGGTCAATGATGGTTTCGCGCGGCAAAAACGGATGCTGAATGCCAGCGGTACGATATTTATAATGCTGCCGCGGAGTTAGGTACCGATTTGGAGGTTGATCAAGGGGCCAAATGGGCGGATAGCAAAAAAGTTGCGAGTAGAACAATGATCAACTTAGATTCTGTTCCATCGGAAAACGATTATCTAGCCGTCGGCGCATTTTTCATCGCTGACATCATACAGTTTTCTGGACTGACCCGCGCTGATTTTGCCAATGTCGCTGTACGGTCGTCGATTGCCGCCTATTTCTAGATTGTAACTTAAGCGAACAGGACTCGTAAAATGGATCTTAACTCAGATTTTTCGTCCCGTGTCATTGTACATTCTGAAAACCTTGAATGGAAACCGTCACCCATGCCCGGCGTCGACAGACGCATGCTGGATCGAATTGGCGAGGAGGTTGCCCGCGCCACGACAATAGTTCGATATGCGCCGGGCAGCAAATTCCCATCTCATACACACTCTGGTGGAGAAGAGTTCGTCGTTTTGGAAGGAGTTTTTCAAGACGAGCATGGTGACTTCCCAGAAGGAACTTATGTGCGGAATCCGCCAACAACAAAGCATACTCCGGGTTCAGATTCTGGCTGTACAATATTTGTTAAGCTTTGGCAGTTTGATATGGAGGATCGCAATCAATTTCGAAAAAACATGGTGGAAGAGCTTGCTCAGGTTGTGAATGGTGTTGCGACGGCATTGTTGCATCAGGATGTTCGGGAAACGGTTAGTTACAGCCATGCAGACGCTGGCGCCTTAATCCATTCTTACGCAGCAGGCGGTATTGAGGTGTTGGTTATCGGCGGATCAATAACGGTTGGACTGGACAGGCTGGAAAAAAACGCCTGGCTAAGACTACCGGAGGGCGAGGAATTCTCCGCGATCGCTGGGAAAAATGGTGCAAAAATCTGGATGAAAACGGGCCATTTGCCATTTGCGGAAGCGCCGTTGGTGTGATGCGTCTCGTGTATGGTGGCTGATGTCTTCTGGTTAACTTGCGGTAAGACTTTTCTAACACCTTTTGCATTTGGTTTAAGATGAAGTTCGTCGATTACCGCGACTCTAAAGCAACAGCTAACGCTATATGGTTCGAATGGATCGGGAAAAATATTCTAGCGACGGCACAAATGGTCAAGCCTCAATGGGAAAAGACACCAAAGGCGCGTTGGTAGATGTCGCAAAGCATTCGGCGTGCGCACGCAGGTTCGACGGATTGACCTAGGTAGATCTTGCTCAAGTGGGTGGTATTCGTAAAGCCTCGATTCACTACCATTTTCCAACAAAAGCCACTCTGACTGCCGCTTTGATAGATCGTTCTTGCATCAATCTTCGGAGCCAGTGTCAAACAATGCGAAAGAGCTTGCTGGGCTTGACCGAATTATTTCGGTAAGTGCAGAACACTGGCCAAACGCTTTGCTTTCGCGTGTCCTTGACAGTGAGTCGCGAGAGTCTGAGCGACGAAGTGAAAGACAAAATCAACCTATTTCGAGCGATGATGGTCGAGTGGACCTGTCGGTTTTTGAGGCTGGCAATTCTGATGGAACAAACTCTGGTGTCGTCGTCGTCGTCGCCTAAGCACGTGCAACATTAGCGCTTCTTGAGGGTACTCTTCTTGCGGCGCGGGCCGAAGAGGATGTAGAGGCGTATGATAAAGCTGTTAAAAAAAACCGTTGCGATGTGAATAATGTTATTTGCAGGCGTTGAGAGATCTGAGGTCTAGAAATTCGATCCAAGTATAGCACTTTGAAATGGAACGTCACTTAGCCCTTCCAAAGACCGCCAATTTCCCGCTGCGACACTCGTGTCGCAAAGACGAGAGCTATAATCCATCCCGTTATGACGGCCGCTGCGGTTCCGAGCCATACGCCGATTTCCTGGAAGTTCATAAGCCCAATAAAGACCCAAACAAAGAAGGCTACTCCAAACCCTTGGCGATATAGGCTGATCCAAACTGTCCAAATCGGACGTTTCAGTGCCTGTAAGAGGGAATTTATCGAAAACAGCATCATGTAAAACGGTAAGACAAGGCTGTCGACCCGTAGGTAACTGAGGCCCACACTGATCACTTGTGGATCATCCGTAAATAACCCCAACACGGGGCGCCCAAGTATCCAGAGTAAGGGCGCCGCAATTGCGGTCATAACGAAACCGATCTTCCAACAGAAAAACACTGCTTCGCGGACGCGCGTGTATTCACGTGCTCCGAAATTCTGGGATGCGATTGGCAATAGCGCACCGGTCATGCCCAACACTGGCAAAAGCAAAATTTGTTCGAGCCTTATCGCGACACCGTAGCCTGCGATTGCGTGCTCTCCAAATATTTTCAAGGCAAATTGCAGGACAAATCCTGACAACAACATTACCGTGAACGATGTGGCCGTAGGTAAGACTTGCATTGATATTTCGCCAAAAATTTCACTCCGCGGAATGAAGCTTCTGGGCCGCATTCGAGCCATCCGGCGTCGTCTGAGGACTTGCCGAATGAGGAATAACATGACACCTGTTTGGCTGATCACTGTCGAGATCGCGAGGCCTTCAAAGCCAATGCCAGGAACAAGTCCGGGAATTCCAAAAATTAGCAAAGGGTTTAGCGCGATATTCGCAAAAAATGCCACAATTAGAGCACGTTGCATAGAGACGGCATCACCGTGTGCCTGTAGGATACCATTGCAGGAAAACGCCAGAAGAAACCCAGGTAGTGCAAGGAGAAGCCAATAAAAGTAGCGCAGCCCAGCATCCCGATAAGCGCCGGGTTCTGAAACCAATTCGATTAGCGCAGGGCCATACCCAAGGCCAGCAATGGCCAGCAAGCAAGAAGCGATAAAACCAAAGCTCATTCCTTGCGCGGCCAATCGGCGCGCCTTGCGATCATCGCCTGCACCCAAGGCGTTTCCGACAAGTGCGCTCATCGCGGACCCAAGTCCGACTCCGACTGAAATCGCAATGAAGAACGCCTGAAATCCAAGTGCTAGTCCAGCCTGTGCACTGGTGGACAAAAGTCCGGCGAAGAACATGTCGACGACATTATATAATGTATTGAACAACATCCCGATTGCACCAGGGATAGCCAAGGTTCGAAAGTGGGACGAAATCGGCCCGCGTGTTAGATCGAGGTCTGTGTGAGTTGCCATTTTAGTAGGGTATCATGTGCGCTCAGCTTCAACTGGTAGAAAAACGAATTCGGGTGAAAAACTTCCTTAACACCACGGAACAGCTTCGTTTCGACCTCATCTCGCCTCCAGCAGGCAAGCCAAATCTAGTCTTGCCAAAATTTTACCCTGCTTTTGCGTACAACGAACACCTTGAGGCCCAGCAAGTCTGTCGTCTGGAGGTTTCCGACACAAGGGTCGATCTTCGAGACGAACGTCTTTCGGTCGCCGTTTTTGAACGTCTCTCTTTCTCGGCGCACGGTAGCTCCAAAATCTGCCGGTTAGTGACGCCAGCCTCTTGCGAAATCCACTCAGGCTGTCAACGGCGGATTAAAAACCTGCCAGTGTGGCGGAGTAAAAGCCGGCCATTTGGCGTGACGATGGCTTAGGCGTTTTTCTGATGGATTGAGGG
>NZ_PYGJ01000031.1 GCF_003014475.1 Shimia abyssi
GTGATAATGGGTCCAGTTACGTCTCAGGCGACTTGGCAGAATGGCTACAAGACAAGGGCATGAAGCATTCTCGCGGCGCACCATATCATCCCCAATGCGTAGGTTTTCAGGGTGTTGATCCACTGATCCACATGCTTCCCATTTCGACTTGAAGGGATGACAACCGTCTCGTGGTAGGTTTGAGCGGCGGTCCGAAATAGCATGGAGGTTTCTTCTCCAGACATGGCGACTTTGGGGTCTGGTCCTGCACTTGCAATCCTTCGATATTCAAAGGCTTTGGCTCTCGCATCTGCAAGGCCGACAGGACCCGCCGACCCAAGACCGTAATCCCTTCGAACCCCTTTGACGGTGATGCGCAAGAGCCAGCGTCAAGCGCCGTACTTATCAACAACGAGATACAAGCCGCCACCGTCTGTATGCCGGCTAGGGGGCGCTTTGCTGATAAAACTGGCTGACAATCTCTTTTCGTAGTGAGGCCCCTTGGCCTTCCCAGCCATCGTTTTGCCGCCCATCGATACCCACCCCACAAATTACCCCACATTATTTCTTGTGGGGAACCGCAACCGAAACACAATATCAAGTGTAAAATCACGCCACTTCATAGGCTTGCGGCCGCAAGCCAGGTGAGGGGGGCGATAAATGGCGGAGGAGGTGTCCGCCTAGATTGGCAGTTAACGTCTCGATAATGCTTACATTTGCGAAGTGGTTCTGGGCGGGCCCATATGAGTGCCCATACGAAAGAATCACCCGGCGCTGTGTGCCGCGACTCGGCAGCGGCTGGTTTGATCGCAAAAAATTAGCGATCACCCAAAAGTGAAATTTTTTCACATTCACCGACCACACCCGCGACGGTCAATGCACCCGGCGTTTGCCTCGCTCCTGCGCGACGTACAGCAATCCAAGAAATTCTGTTGTTGCCTGATCGACAGCATTTTGCCGCTCGCTTAGGCGCAAGAGCTCGCGACACAGGCCTTCACCGTCATCGTAGAACCCGCACGGACCCTCGCAGACAGGACATTCATCATCGTGGTTTGCCATTAGAGTTTCCTTCGAGCCGAATAGTTGCCTTCAAGCGCCCGCGCAAATGAGCCTTGGCCGCTTGCCATCGACCGGGTGAACACACCCTCGACTGCGGCCACTGCCATACCGATGATGACGTTCGTGCCCTCATCCGTTGTTGCGGCGCCGTCACATCAGGTCTCTGCCGCTGCGGCTCTTTCCGCCGGTGGCTTCTGGGCTCAAAACTTCGCGTGCTTTCCGCTCGGCTTCAGTCCGCGATGCTGCGGCGCGTTTTTCGTTAAGCGATTTTGAGGTCAGGCCCAGTCTGCGGGCCAGCGAATTGATACTTGAATTTAGATCTTGGACGATCCGTTGGCGAGGGTTCTGGATTGGTGTGAAGCCAGACTTGCCTCCATAGGTGATCAGCCCTTCAGCGCGGAGTTTGTCGTGCTCGCGTACGACGTCTGTCTGCAACTTGCTCAGGTTTGCCAGGCTAATCAGATCGGACGGTGTCCAGTCCGCGTGTGCGCGCTGCTGCTGGAGTTTTTGGTACATGGCGAGGTCGGTCTCGACCGCAGTGCCAGCTTCTTCGGGCCATTCGTGATAAAGCAACGCATGCTGGGCTGCTTTGACCTGATGTGATGTGCTTTCGGTTCGTTGTCCCATGTATCGCTCCAAATCGAGGGCGCCGGGGGGCGCGATAGGGCCATTATAGCGGCTCCCCCCCCCTTTCCTGAAATAATTTTTTGTCAGGTGAAAAAATGCATTAGGAGTTAAAGAAAGCTCCCCTGCGCGGTGGCGGACCCCCGCTTCGGGTTTCACCCCACCCCCGCCCTGGGCGATGCTGCCCGCGTGTCTGGGCGGCATCCGGGCTGGGGGTGGGTGGCTGAGCAGCCAGCGCGCATGAGAGGGGGGCTGTGCGTGGCTGTGTGCAGGTGCTGGGTGGCAGGGTAGTCGGGTTGATACCGGATCGATGGGTATTCGGCAGCACTCTGATGCTGGTGTCCGCGTCAGGCGTGATGTCGGCGTGTGCTGTTGATGAGGGGGATCGGCGCTGTTTGGGCAGCACGGGCTTCGACGGGTGCCCCGTCTGCGGCCGGCTGCTGGTGTCTGGGTTGGGGCGAGTGAGAACTTTGCATTGCGGGTGCTGATATCAGGCTCGGATACTGACGTATCGATGCATCCGTCGTGAGTGCTCGATTTCTCTTCTTGAGGGTGATTTTGTGTGAGGTGTGCTAGGTTAGTACGCACATGCTCAGCACGCGCTGCACACTCCTACAGTCGGTGTCGTGTCGCCGCGTAGCGGCACGACTGTAGGGAGTGTGTGCGAGGTGTGCGGAGTATATAGGGGATTTCACCTTGCACGCACACTTTTTGACTACATTTTGTAGGCTGAAAAAGTTACCTCGGAAAAGAGGAAACGGCCTAGGCTCTGGACCTATAAACCGGTCACGAATGCAACGGCAGCTTTTACCGACACCAGACGTTGGCAAAAATCGAGGCTATGACCGAGTTGCGGGACAAACCTGCCGTTTGCTGGCACCGCTATTGCTGACGCAGCATTTGCTCGCTCATGCAGAACGTTTGTTGTTGCAGCGTGGCGCATGCCTCCGAACCGGTCATTCACGGGCGTCGATTAACTGTGCGAAAACCATCGCTTAGATGAACCGGTAGCCAGGCATGCAAAAACAATCGCGCCGGACCAAAGAAATCGGGCTAGCCATCAGCGCTTTGCATGACCGAGACGGCTACTTCACGAAGTTTCTCGGCAGCCGGGGACAGGGCACGGCCTTTGTAAGTCACAATTCCAAGTTTTCGGCTGACTGTTGGTTCAGAAATTGGGATGATCACAATGTCGAGGTCGCGCCCTGAGAGTCTTATGAGGGAGGGAGTCGCCGCTATTCCAATCCCCCGTGCGACGAGGCTAAGTTGCGAATGGAAATGCCCGACCTGTATGTCGTTCGAAAGCACATCGTAGAGAGTGCCGAGGTGGCGTTGTAGGAGTTTGCGTGTACCGCTCTCCGGCCTAAGCAGGATGAAGTGCTGGTTCTTCACCTCCTCCCAAGTGGTCGACGTTACCGTCGCTAGGGGGTGGTTCTTGTGACAAGCAATGACAAAGCGGTCGTCAATCAATTGCTCGAAGTCTAGCTCAGGATGAGGTTCACCCAGCGTGCCGAGGGCTAATTCAGACTGCCCACTAATGACCCGTTCAAGTGCTTGTGGGCTTGAGTCCTCGTGTACCCTGACACGGATATTTGGGTGGGAGGTTTTGAACCGATCGATGATTTCCGGCAGTAGCGTGTCCGATAACGTCATATTGCAGGACAGCGTGACGATGCCTTTGCGCACCTTCACAAGTTCAGACATGTCGTTAAGCGAGCGGTTGTAGTCTTCGATAATTCGCTTCGCCTTGGGCAAAAATTCCCTCCCAAGGGCTGAAACTGCGACCGAACGAGTGGTCCGATCAAGCAGAGGCGCACCGATGGAGTCTTCAATTTTCTTGATTCGTTTGGATAACGCAGATTGAGTTACAAGTAGTTCTTCCGCGGCCATCGCGAAACTCCCAAGCCTCGCAACGGTGACGAACGCGATAATTTCGCCGAGAGAAGTGTCACGGATCATTTATAAATTCCCATGCCTCACTAATACCTGATTTTTTTGAATTTGTGTAAATTATCGCACGGTGTCAACCTGTTCGAACAATTAATCTTGAACGGCTATCCGAATGAATAGCCGCTTCGACTAAGGGAGGACTATCCATGCTGAGTGGACTAAAGAAACTGCTTATGGGCGCGGCTGCAGCCCTTGCGCTGTCAGCGCCGAACACTGTTTTGGCCGATGACTTCACGCTTGAAGGTCAGACTGTGACCTGGATTGTCGGCTTCAGCGAAGGTGGCGGCACTGACCGCCTGACGCGTCTATTGCAAGCCAAACTGGGAGAGCACCTGCCTGGCAATCCCAACGTAATCGTCCTGAACCAGCCCGGAGGAGGCTCGGTGATTGCATCCAATGGCTTCCATGAAAACGCTCCGAACGACGGGACAATGCTAATCATGGCTTCGACTTCGTCGCTTCTGCCCGTAATCCTTGGTTCGGACGTTGCCAGGTACAACCCAAATGATTGGGTTGCGGTAACGGGCTTTGCTCGTGGCGCCACCATGTACGCGATCAGTGATGACTTGGGGCTTGGCCATGAAGATATGATGGCTGATTATGAAGCTCTGAAGTCCGCTAACATCCGGTTCGGAACAGAAACGCCGCTATCGGCGGAGCTTTTGGATTTCGTGTCAATGGAGATGCTCGGAGTAGACGCTCGTTACATATTCGGTCTGGCTTCTAAGGACGCAGAAGCTGCGTTCCAGCGTGGTGAGATGAACGTAAACACCGACAACGTAAGGTCCTACCTCAAGGACTACGGCGATGATCCCGAGGTTAACCCTGTCTGGAGCTACGGTGTTATTGACGAGAATGGTGACCTGCAGCGCGACCCGGATCTGCCCAATACCCCCACTTTCCCCGAGTTCTATGAAGCGGTGAGGGGCGAAGAACCAAGCGGTACCGCCTATGAGATGCAGCAGGCGCTGATGAATGCCAAGGTAATGCTGTCGAAGGCCGTCATGCTGCCGCCGGGCACGCCCGACAATATCCGTCAGGCCTATATCGACGCGATGAGAAATGTGACGTCTGATCCAGAAATCATCGCCGCGCTCCCCCGCGAGATCGGTTCCATGCCCTTGAACTTTGGCGACGAAACTCAACAGGCCATGGCCACCGGTACGGCAATTGCTCCGGAAGTCCGCGAATGGGCTGCAGAGTTCCTGATGGAGCGCTTCGATACCTCCCTGAACTAGACCTATAGTTCAAACCTAGTTGGGCGGGGCCATTTCGGCGCCGCCCCGCTTTGACCGGCGGCTATTCCGGTAGCCAAACGATACACTCACGCAGCGTCCGCTAAACCCACAGGTCGGCGACGCAAAAAAAATACCAAACGGGGAAGAGTGATATGTACGAAGCAGCGATCGCCGCGCTGGCTCAACTGGCCACACTCCAGACAATGCTGGCCCTCTTGGCCGGGGTCATCGTTGGACTCGTGGTTGGAATCCTGCCGGGACTTGGCGGCACGGCTGGCCTGGCCCTTCTTCTTCCAATCGTCTTCGGTATGGAGCCAAGTTCTGCGCTAGCTATGATGATTGGCCTTCTTGCGGTGACGACGACCTCCGACACTTTTCCCTCGGTGCTGATGGGCATCCCCGGTACATCCGGATCCCAGGCCACGGTGCTCGATGGGTTCCCGATGACGAAGAAAGGCGAAGGCACGCGGGCTCTTTCTATCGCGTTTATTTCGTCACTTTTTGGCGGCATCTTCGGCGCCTTTGTTCTGTCCTTCGCCGTTGTATTTGCGACGCCCATCATCCTGCAGATTGGGTTCGGTGAGCAGTTGATGCTGGTGATCCTTGCGCTTTCGATGGTCGGCATCCTCACGGGAGCGAACATTTGGAAAGGGCTGGCAGCCTGCAGTCTCGGTCTCTTGCTGGGTGCGCTGGGATCAGCGCCGCTCTCCGGTGTTCAGCGCGCCGCGTTTGGCACGGAATACCTGCTCGATCCGTTGCCCCTCGTTATTATTGGTCTTGCGATGTTCGCGACGCCCGAGATTGTGGATCTTCTGCGCCGCCAGTCGACAATTTCCGAAACTGGCCGATTGGAGCGCACAGGGTGGGCGAAAGGGTTCCACGATTGGAGGAAGAACTGGTGGCTGTCCCTACGCTGCTCAATGATTGGCTCGCTGATCGGAGCGTTGCCGGGGCTAGGCGGTAGCGTGGTGGACTGGATCGCCTACGGCCACGCAGTCCAGACGACAAAAAACCGCGAGAGCTACGGGACGGGTGACCCGCGCGGTGTTGTGGCACCGGAATCTGCAAACAACGCCAAAGAAGGCGGGGCGCTTGTCCCAACCCTTCTCCTAGGAATCCCTGGCTCGGGCAGTATGGCGATCCTGCTTGGCGGGCTGATCCTGATCGGCATCGAGCCGGGAAAGGACATGATCGATAACAACATGGACAAGGTCTATCTGATGATCTGGTCCATCGCGGTGGCCAATATCGTGGGCGCGGGCATCTGTTTCTTTCTAGCCCCGCAGATCGCGCGGATCACAACGATCAAATACACCCTGATCGCTCCGTTCATGATTGGCCTAATCTTTTTTGCCGCCTTTCAGGCGACGCGGAACTGGGGCGACCTGATTGCGCTGTTGCTGCTTTCGGTTCTTGGGATTTACATGAAACGCTTCGGCTGGTCGCGGCCTGCGCTCTTGATTGGATTTGTGTTGTCGACCCGCGTTGAGGCCTCGGTATACCAGACGGTCACGCTCTACGGGATCACGTTCATCGAGCGCCCGATCGTTCAATTCCTTATCGTGCTGACGGCCCTTTCGATCGCGCTTGCCGTCTTCTTCAAACAAAAGAGCTCAGAGCCAGTCACTGTCGACGGCCCGCACAGCCATTTGCGGCTTGTGCCGCAGTGGGCTTTCGTCATCGGGGTCATCGCGCTCTCGCTTTATGTCTTTCAGGACGCGTTGAAATTCAACTCGCTTACCGGGATGTATCCATTGGTCGCCTCGGTCAGCACTCTGGTGTTCCTGGCACCTGTGGTTCTGATGATGGCCTTCAAGCGCGCACCGTCCGATTTCTTCTACGATGCAGAACTGAAATCCGTGCCCGAAGGGGGGCGCTCGGCAGAGTTCTACATCGGAATGCTGATCGTGATGCTTCTGTTTTCGGGGATCGTCGGCTTCGTACTCGGCATTGCGACCTTCATCGCGCTGTTTCTTTATCGCGCGGCGCATGTCCTCTGGTGGAAGGCAATCCTAGGCGGGGTCGGATTCATTCTCTTTCTCGGGATCATCTCCGATCAACTCACCCTGCGCTACCCAACCGGCCTTCTGCAAAACTACCTCTCCCTTCCCTGGCCTCTTCAATAGGATCGACCCATGGCTCTTGACCAAACCGCCAAAAACGGCGTCACCCACGAACTGGTGAAATTCGCCCTCGGCACCAACTATGCAGACCTGCCAAGCGAAGCCATCGAGATCGCCAAACGCTGCATCGTGGATGGCACGGCTTGCATGATGGCTGGCTCGAAGGAACCTGCACCGGACATTCTGCGCAGACTCGCCCGCCAAGTCGGTGGTGCCGAAGAGGCGCGTACACTTGGCAAAGACAGCATGCGCGTGCCGCTTCACGTCGCGGCCCAAATCAACGGAATGTCGGGCCATGCGCTGGATTTCGATGATACGGCGCTGTCCGAGGAAAAAGACCGGTCCGTCCTCATTCACCCGACCGTTCAACCGCTTTCGGCTTGTTTTGCGGTCGGCGAACACTTGAACGTCTCGGCGGAGGAGTTCCTGACCGCGTTCATTCTGGGCTTTGAGGTGCAGGTGAAGATTGCCGAGGCTATCAATGCCGACCACTTCACGGGCGGGCGCGGATTTCACACCAGCGGCACAATCGGCATCTTCGGGGCGACGATCGCCGCCGGGAAGCTTCTTGGGCTGGATTACAAACAGATGTCAAATGCCATGGGTATGGCCTCGACGATGTCGGCAGGTGTGGGGGCCAATCACGGCACCATGTCGAAGCCGCTGAATATGTCGCGCGCAGCTGAAAACGGGGTGACAGCTGCCCGTTTTGCCTCGCTCGGGATGGATGGGCCGGCCCACGCGCTCGAAGCCGGGCGCGGTTTCTTCGAGGCCTTCGGTGGTGGGTATGATCCCACCAAGATCATCGGGCGCATGGGCGACCCTTGGGCGATCATCTATCCCGGTACGTCGATCAAGCCCTACCCCAGCGGCGTGGTGGGCCATCCCGGCATGGATACGATGAAGAAACTCGTCGAGAAGCACGACATCAAGCCCGAGGACGTCGAGAAAATCGAGGTCCGTACAGGCGCAAACGTGATTACCCCCGGACCGCTGCGAATCCCTCATGCGAATAACGAGCTGGAAGCGAAATTCTGTGTTGCGTTCCAGATGGCCGCCATTGTTCTGCGTCGTAAGGCCGGGCTTGCCGAGTTTTCCGACGCCTTCGTGCAGTCTCCCGAATGCCAGGAGATGCAGACAAAGGTGACGGCAGAACTGGACCCCGAGATCGTAGAGATGGGAAAGGGCGTCATCGTCGCCCGCATCACACTGACGACCAAAGATGGGCACACATATTTTGAGCAGTCCGATCCGCACTACCGGGGTGGGCCGAAAAACCCGCTGACCTATGAAGAGGTTTCGGACAAGTTCAGGGACGCCTCAGCCGGCGTTCTGAGCGAGGAAAAGATGGAAGCGTTTCTCAAGCTCGCCCGCGACTTTGAAACCCTGCCGGGCCTCAGTGACATCATGGATACGGTCTCTGCCTGATGCCCAAGAACGATCCTGACATGCGAGCCCCTGAGGGCACGACGCAGACGGTGGCGGACTATATCACGTCCGTCGCCGGTCAGGACCTGCCGGTCGAGGTTGCAACGAAGACCAAGTGCCATCTGCTCGACACGCTGGCCGCCGTCATCTCGGGCGCGCACCTGAAAGCGGGACGGCTGGCGACGGGGTTCATCGCGACCCAGGGCGGCACGCCCGAAGCAACGGTCTGGGGCTCCGATATCCGGACAACGGCAATCAATGCCGCATTGGCCAACGGGATTTCGGGCCACGCTGACGAAACCGACGACAGCCATCTCGAAGGCCGATTTCATCCCGGTTGTGCGGTTGTGCCGGCAGCCCTTGCCGTGGGCGAGGCTCGCGGGGCATCGGGCAAGGCGGTTCTGAACGCGGTGGCGGCGGGCTACGATATAGGTGCGCGATTTTCGATGGCTTTGGGGGTTTCGGGTCCCCGGACGGCAACCCACAGCACCCACAGCCTAGGGGCCCTTTTTGGGGCATCGGCGGCTGCCTCGTCACTGATGGGATTTGATAAGCAAAAGGCGGCCTCTGCGCTATCCTACACAATCCAGCAAGCCAGCGGCATCCCTTATTGGGAACGCGATCGCGAGCATGTCGAGAAAGCCTTCGACTTCGGCGGCATGGGCGCGCGCAATGGTGTGGCTGCAGCGTTGATGGTCGAGGCCGGGCTGACTGGGGTTCAGGACCCGCTGGAGGGCAAGCTAAACTATCTTTCGGCATTTGCCGAAAATCCTGACGCGGATGTCCTGATCGCTGGCCTCGGCACGCGTTTCGAGATCATGGAGGCGTCGATCAAAAAATGGTGCGTCGGCTCGCCAATTCAGGCGGCCCTCGACGCGGCCATGGCACTTCTGGATCAAGGGCTCGACATTGCTGATATTGAAACGATCGATCTCATCATGCCCGATGACCGTCTGACAATCGTCGACAACCGTGACATGCCGGATGTCTGCCTTCAGCATATGGTTGCCCTCACGCTGATCGACGGCGGCGCGAGTTTCTTGACCAGCCATGACAAAGCAAGAATGCGCGATCCGGCCGTTCTGGCCTTGCGCGAAAAGATGACGGTCATTCCGTCCCATGAACTCACAATCGCGCGGCCAGCCCGGCAGGCAATCTTAGAGATCGGTACCAAGGGTGGTGCCACGTTCAGCCATCATACCAAGGTCGTCTACGGCACGCCGGGCAACCCGATGTCGCCTGAGGACGTACAGACAAAAGCGCTCGAACTAATATCGCCGATCCTTGGAAGTAAAGTGTCCAATGCTATCGCCGACGCTGTTTGGAGCCTTGAGGAAATTAAAGACATCAACGCGTTGGCGGCCATCACTAAAGGGGAATAACACTCATGGATCCCAAAGTCATTCTAATGCCGGTTTATTCGCGCGGCAACGAGATCGAACGTTTACGGGGTGCCCTGTCGCTCGCCCGTCACTTCAACGCTCACCTCAAGGTCATTTTTGCTCAGTCGAAACCAAGCGACCTGCTTGGGACAGAGCTTTTTGCTCTGTCGGCCACCGTGCGCGAGCAGGTCACTTCGATCATGGATGGCGATGCGAACCAGAACCGCGGCGAGTTGAGGGAAAACTTTGAACAGCTTTGCAACGAGAACCACGTTGTCGTTTCGGTTAAGCCTGAAGACGGGTTGCCAACGGCGTCCTGGTACGAGATCAACGGAGCAAGAAGCGAACTTGTCGCGGTTCATGGTCGGGTCAGTGATCTTATCGTGATCCCGCATTCAAAATCGGGCGATGCGACCGCGACATTCGAAGAGGCTATCCTTCACACCGGGCGGCCCGTTTTTCTCGTGCCGCGCGGCATGAGGGAGATTGAAATCACTAAGGCCCTCATCGGCTGGGATGGCGGGCTGGAATGCACAAAGGCAGTCCGGCAGGCGCTGCCCTTCCTCAAGCGCGCCTCGGGTGTGATTATTGGGGCCAGAACAGACACCCCATCGGATAGACCGACCGCACGGGATGCAGCCGATTACCTAGCCTATCATGGAGTATCCGCTGAGATTCAGCTTCTTGACGAAAAGGCCGCGTCCACCGGCGCCGCCCTTCTCAATCTGGCGACCGGCCAGAGTTGCGATTTGCTTGTGACAGGCGCCTACGCGCATACCCGCTTGCGCCACAGGCTTCTGGGTGGCGTCACAAGCCACATGCTCAAACACGCAGAGATCCCAGTGCTGATGGCGCACTGACGCCCAGAGTGTCCGATGCAATGCTCTTCGAGTACGCTATGATAGCGGCGGCGGCCTTTGCCGGAGCCCTCGTCAGTGGTTTGGGGGGCTTTGGCGGTTCATTCATCATCGTCATTGTACTGACCCCGGTGGTCGGGCCTAAAGCGGTCATCCCCCTGATCGCGGTCTATGCGATCTGCGCGAATCTTTCTCGCATTTATTTTTACTGGCGCACGATTGCCTGGAAGCCTGCGATCCAGTTCACGGTCGCGTCATTACCCGGCATTTATCTTGGCGCGAGCTTCCTGCGCGAGATACCGGATGACTACTTTCTTGGCTTTCTCGGCGCGGTTCTGATCCTGATCTTGCCTGTGCGCCGCTATCTGAAGCGCACCTCGTTTCAGCCGGGCATCAAAACGATTGCCGGTCTAGGGCTGGCCTTCGGGTTTATGAGCGGAACGGCCGCCGGATCGGGCATGCTGGTCATCGCGTTTTTCAATAGCATCGGCCTAAGCGGACCGCTTCTGCTGGGGACTGACGCTGTAATCGGCCTCGCCAACGCGCTGTCGAGATCAGGCACCTTCTACGGCATGGGGCTCTTGGACCAACGGCTGATCCTACTTGGTCTCTTTATGGGGCTGGTCACGTTCCCCGGAACATGGGTTGCAAGCCGTTTGGTCCGCTTGATGGGCACACGCGCGCATAATCATCTGATCGAAGGATTGATCGCGGTGGCTGGCGTGGTTTTCATCTACAAGGCCTTCGTCGGACCTGAGTTTTAGCCCCTGCACACGATCTCAAGTCGTGCCAGCGTTGTGCTGGCTAGCGCGCGTTCGGGGTGAGCTTCCCCGGCATCTAGCCGTTCTGGCACTGTGCTACGATCGCGCATTGGGCTGCCTTCAAGGGCCGGAATGACCATTTTGCGGAGCGTAGGCCCGGTTGAGGCGTTCGTTGTTCCGCCGGGAATAGTAAACAACAAAAGTCGAGACTTCGCCTGCCAATCCTCGATCTGCAGCAATATGAGAATCTCCCGATAGCCTTGGCTGCCTTAGCTCTCGGTGAGGCGGATCAGGGCCAGTCGAAGATCGTCATCGTTCCTCGGAATTGCATGGTATTGCGTCCAACCGCGTGCGTGACATTGCGTCTTGGATTGACCCAACTGAACCTACTAAGCCCAATATTTCGACTTTGACGTCGACGAGGCTGGCTTAGATCTGGTCCAGAAACTCTAGCAATTTGGTCGTGCAGAAGTAGGGATGGCTCAAGTGGATCATGTGAAACCGAGTCGGAGCATGCCAAATACGAAAATCCGCCAAACCCTCATGCAGCAAGCCAATCTGCTGTTCGCTCGTTATTTGCCCGCTCGTTGGGTACAGGCCGAGCACTGGCACGTGAATCTTGGGGAGAAAATCCTTGGCGTTGGCTGCGTTGACAATTTTGGACATCGCAATTTGGGTGGTGGCGTCGCCTTTGGAAAACTCTTCCACGTACCAATCAAATAGACCTGGGTTCTCTTCTTGCGACAGCCGCGTGATTCTGGTGGTCTCCGCGACCCACTTGCGAATTCCAAGCTGCTCCATCGCCTCGATGCGCGATCCAAATCCCAAGGAGTACTTTTGTTTCATCTTCGTTTCGATGAAAACCGGCGCCGCAACCAGCGTCAGTGATTCCACCCGGTCCGGGTGCTGAGCGGCCAGCGCCATGCCTAAAATGCCTCCCATGGACTCGCCACAGAAATGTACTTTTGGGATTTTCAAATGGTCCAGCAAGCGGAGAATGTCCTCGATCAGAGCCTCAACGCTCAACTGCTTCTCCGGATCGCTGATCGTAGAGGATTTGCCGAGCCCCCGCATATCGGGTCGGATCACCGCATATTTTGCTGCCAGAGCTGGCACCCAACGGTACCAGAAATCACCGGAGCGACCATTGCCGTGCTGCAAAAAGATGGGCGTCTTCTTGTCCCAAGGATCGCTGAAGTCATCCAGGTGGTAGTGCAGTTGCAAATTGCCAGAAACAGGGAGCATGGGCATGGATTTCTTCCGTCCTTAAGAGCCTCAGAAACCTATCTGAAACATTGGAATGACACTTTGTGGGAGATCTCGTCCCAACAGTTCGGACAATCCGACAACCAACCCAGCGCCGATCAACCCGCCAGAGACCGCTTTGTACCAGAGGACGTTTGCCCGAAAGATAAGGAATAGCGAAACGAAAAGTGTCGCGCCAATTGCAAATCCGAACGATGCTATCATGCCGACCAGCCCAACGATCCAAAACAAACCCTGCCAAATCGAACGCGGGGGAAGTGTCTCCGCGGCCTCTGCATCATAATGCAGCGACGGCGACTCCGCGTTTCGCCAGACCTGCCAGATCAAAACAAACGCGGCTAACAACCCAAGTGCTGAAACAGAGATTGGGAAGATCTGGTCTATAAAGCTAGACAGCCCCATGGAATCAATCATTGCAAAGGCAAGAACAGCAGCAACGAATACTGCGAAAATTAACGGCGCTGTTCTGGAACCGAACGGAGGGGTATGATCCTCACCTTGCGGCTTATTCCGCATTGCGAGCCACAGAGACCCTGCAATCACAATCAGAATACAAATCCCGACCGGAGAGAGAAGATACGCAAGAGCAGAGGACCATCCGCCGATTGTGTGCCGAACGGTTGCGATTTGGGTCGCCTGATACGTGTAAACTTCTGCTTGGCTAGCGAGGACAAATCCAATCAAGAAGGCGGGTCGTGGCCAATCAAACCGCTTGAGCATAATGCCAAGTATGCCGACACAAACCAAAGCAACAAGGTCCCACATCGTTCGTCCTGACTGGAATGCAGTGAACGAAATCACGATTAACAGGAATGGAGCGAATAACGGGAATGGGATCGTGGTGAGACGCGCAATCCCGCCAGATAGGGCAATCGCCAATCCAGCACCTACAACATTTGCGAGCGCAAGTGACCAAACGATCGAATAGGTAAGCGGCAACTCTTGGCGCATCATCGCCGGGCCTGCTTCGATGCCCAACAAAACCATGCCCGCAAGGAAAACCGCCATCGCGCCAGAGCCGGGCACGCCAAAGAGCAGCGTCGGGACGAGACCGCCCCCTTCTTTGGCATTGTTGGCACTTTCCGGCCCGATCACGCCGCGAATTTCGCCCTTGCCAAAACGCGATCTGTCTTTGGTGGTTTGAACCGTATGCCCGTAGGCGATCCAATCAACGACGGCGCCACCCAATCCGGGAATAACCCCTACAATCACGCCAATCGTTGCGCATCGGATCGACAGCCATTTGTTTTGCCACCAGTCCCGAATGCCTTCGAACCAACCTGATCCCAAACCCCCGGATTTGGAAATCGGCTTATCTTCCCGCAAAAGCCCCAATATTTCAGGGATCGCGAAAATACCCAGACCGACAATGACAAGCGTCAACCCGTCTTGAAGATACCAGTTGCCGAATGTCATGCGTTGTGACCCTTCGGCAGGCGCTTCCCCGATGGATGCCACAATCATGCCCAAGGCAACAGCGATCAGCCCTTTCAACGGGCTGCGACCTGATAGCACCGACACCATCGAGAAACCAAGAATCGTAAGAAGCAAAAGCTCTGGCACCCCGAAAGATAGGACCAATGGCCGCGCCACAAGAATAAAGACACTCAGAACCGCAGCGCCAAACAATCCGCCAAATAGAGAGGACATAAACGCTGCTGACAACGCGCGCGCTGCGTGCCCTTGGCTTGATAAAGGGAAGCCGTCCAAAACAGTGGCCTGAGACGCCGCAGAACCCGGAATCCCCAAAAGCACACTTGCGAATGTATCAGACGTCGGAATGACAGCCACCAGTCCGATCATCAATGCAAGACCAGACGCGGTGTCCAGCCCGTAGACAAATGGAAGGACGAGAGACAAGCCCGCGATGCCGCCAAGACCCGGCAAAACACCCACACATAGGCCGACCACAACACCCAAACACAGATAGAGAAATGTTGATGGCGTTGCGATAATGCCCGCGGCCTCGGCCAAGGCGGGCAGTGCTGTATTGAGAAGATCCACGGGCTACCCCTCGTTCTTATAATTTAAGAACCGGGCAATCGCTGCGACCACCCGGTTGTCTGAAGGGTTTGATCAATCAAAGATCAACGTTGAACTTCTCACGTAGCCAATTGACGA
The DNA here is from genome assembly GCF_003014475.1 of Shimia abyssi. Taxonomy (GTDB): domain Bacteria; phylum Pseudomonadota; class Alphaproteobacteria; order Rhodobacterales; family Rhodobacteraceae; genus Shimia; species Shimia abyssi. Next base: position 14,789 of record NZ_PYGJ01000031.1, read on the forward strand.
CCCAGCCCCGCGTGTCTTCAGAGATAGTTGTGCCAAGTTTCAACTGTATCTCTGCAGTCTCGCCTGTGCCCTGTGGATAGACACCCAGCTCCTTGCCTGAGGATGCGATGAAGTCAGCGTTTGCCACGACCTCTTCAAAGGCTGCTTCATAGGCAGCAACGATTTCATCAGAGGTGCCGTCCGGCAGGAAAACCATTTTCTGAGCCGAGAAACCAGCAACAAAGAACGCCTTCCAAGCTTCCCATTCAGGGCCGGCCGGCGCCTCGCCTGTAACCTTCTCAAGGATTTCCACGAAGGTCGGGATATCCGGGAAAGTCGGATCACGAACGATATCCCCATCTGCGTCAACCGCACCGAAGGAAAACAGAGGTGCGGCGAGCCCTTGCTCAACCAAGGGCACAACGCGTGAGAGATACCCAGACGAGGTTTGCCAATCGATGTTGGCTTCACCACGCTCAAACATCAAACGGCCTTCGCCCCGACCCGAAATGCCGAACACCGGCCGTGCATCTAAGCCAAGCATCTCAAATCCAAGAAGCGGAACCAAATCCAGACGGGTCGCGCCCTGGGAACCCAGAAGGAAGATGTTCTCAGCCATTGTTGCAACAGGATCAGCCGCAAACGCTTCGGAGATCTCAGGCGTTGAATAAACAATGCCGCCCGTGGATGAAACCAGCACAACCGACCAATCAGAGTATTCATATTCAACGCGTGGATCACCCAACAGGTATGGCAACTGAGTGGAGCCGCCGCTTCCGAAGATGGTCAGCCCGTCCGGGTCGACACGTTGTGCAAAGTGGTTCGCGCCACGAGTTGACCCAGCGCCTGGCATATTGATAACGGCCACCGTTGGCTTGCCAGGAAGCGCTTCAGAAAGGAATGGCGCATAAAAACGCGCCCAGCGATCTGATCCGCCTCCTTCATTGAAAGGGATAATCCACTCAACTGTTTCACCTTCGAAACTTACGTCGGCTTGCGCACCCGACACTGCAAAAGACATCGCACCTAAAGCGAGGCCAAACGCCGCGTGTCGTGTATTCGAGAATAGTTCTTTCATGTTTGCCCCCTCAGAGCGCTTCGAGTTAGCGAATACTCGCGTGGTAATTGAATTCTTTCGCCAGCCCTCGGCTGCGCCTCCACTCCAACGCGACATCGTCGTAGGCATAGGCGATCCGATCGATAACGATGACCGGTTCCGATGGTTCGATCTGGAGAATGGACGAGAACTCGACTCCCGCAGCTTCGGCCGTCAGATACTCTTCGGCACGAGCTACGATCTGACCGCATTCGCGATCGTAAACTGGGTAAAGAAGCGGGCCGATTTCCCGCTCTTCAATCTCTAGGAATGCTGAAAAGCGCGGGAGTGGAAGCCAAATTTCCTCGACAAGCACTGGCTTTGAGTCAACCAGACGCAACCGGTTCATGAAGATCGCATCTGCACCAACGTCAATCGAAAGCGCCTGCGCAACATGTTCGGGTGCTGGCAGAAGCAACCGTCGCAAAATGCGGCTTTCTGGCTCTAGATCCAACCCATCGGCGCCCAAGAACCGAAAGAACCGAAACATTGAACTGTCAAATCTTGGATGGCGTACAAAGGTACCTTTTCCGTGCTGACGCTCCAGTATTCGTTCATCAACTAGGATAGCGATGGCTTGGCGCACTGTTCCGGGTGCAAGATCGTAATGCATTGCAAGCTCTGCTTCGGAGGCGATCTGATCGCCTGGCCTGCGCTTTCCAAGTGCGATTTCCGTGCGAATGCTGTCCGCAAGCCGCATGTACTTCGGCAACCTGTCATCTCCTGAAAGCACACTGCCTTGCATCATTGACCTCCTAAACCCTGGCACCTATACTCCTCTATAGGACTATAGGAGTCAATATTAAACATGAAACTAACCGGCGCCAACGTTCTCATGGACGAACCAAGCGGAGACTTTGACGCTCACGTCCATGTTTTTGAGAGGGATTTGCCGTTCGCCCCGGGGCGGCGCTACACACCTACTAACTCAGCAACTCTGCCTATGTTGTCAGACAACCTAAGAACAATTGGTCTAGACGGGGCCTTGTTGGTACAGCCGAGCTTTCTTGGATGCGATAATTCTTATATGATTGAGGCACTTGAAGTCGGGAAGAACTCCGATCTCACATTTCGTGGGGTGGCCGTCGTAAGCCAAGATGCGTCGGAGCAAGAACTTGTCGATTTGGCGAAAGCTCAAGTAATTGGCCTGCGTCTTAATCTCATAAAACGAGATCAAATTGAGCGATTCAACATAGAGGATTGGTCGAACGTACTGAGCGTAGCTAACACACTCGGTTGGCATGTGGAATTACATTGCGAAAGTCATGATATCCTCTCAATTCTTCCGGCGCTCCTAGACCGCTGTGAAAGAATCGTCATTGATCATTTCGGTAGACCAAACCAATCGGCACCACTCGAATGTCCCGGTTTCAAGTATCTCGTGGGCAATAGATCCGGTCAGCTTTTTGTGAAAGTTTCAGCGCCTTATCGTGTGTTTCCAAGCAGCCCAACAAGTGCCTTACACAACAAAGCAGCTCCTCTTTTCTCGGAACTCCTTTCGGCGCTAGGCCCTTCCCGTTTGATGTGGGGCAGCGATTGGCCGTGGACACAGCACGAACATCTTGGACTCTCCTACGAGAAAACGAGAGCTTGGTATTCGTCCTGGGTGAACGAAACCCAAAACGACGATGGCGCTCAGCTCTCGAGAGATTGATTTCACAGGGAGCCTGCCTTGAGCCGGTCAGAGGGCATGCCAAGCGTTTGTGCGCTGAAAATGAACGGCAGCTAGGTCCCGCGACCTGTGAATTCCTCGCCAAAACATCGCTGCATCATGAACGAACGGCGGCTATCTCTGCCGCCCCGCAGCGTTGTAGATTGAGCACTTGCAGCGATTTTCGCGCTGCGCGCGCTCGCAGCGAAAAAAGTGAATTCACAAGTTGGGCTCTTACCAGACCTTAGCTGCGCGGGGCATCGACGGCAGCTAAGCGGAGAGGCTGTGTGAAAACTCCCCCATTCTGACCGGACTGATGGTATAATTTCTGTATTTGGTACGGAGGTTGTTGATGACGCAATTTATCGAGGGTC
>NZ_PYGJ01000032.1 GCF_003014475.1 Shimia abyssi
GACCCTCGATAAATTGCGTCATCAACAACCTCCGTACCAAATACAGAAATTATACCATCAGTCCGGTCAGAATGGGGGAGTTTTCACACAGCCTCCGGACAAAACTGCCACACGGAATTCACTAAGAAGCTCTCAGAAGAAAGCCCAGAAATCTGGTTATCTTGGTGACATGAAGAACTCTTCCTTTACTATTTTGCCATCTTCAACTGAGTAAATCGCGAGCTCGCTGAGCGTCATATTTTGACCAGTGGTTTATTGCTTAACTCTAGCTTGAAAGCGCACACCAAATCGGTTCGGTTGATGGACATATGGGCCATCCGCCTCCAATCCTAGGATTTCGTGCGTTTTGAGCCAATCTTCTCGTTTAGCCTGAATCGCTCCGCGACCGGATGCTATCTTGACGTCACGGTTTGGTGGCACAACAGCTTCAATGGACTGCGCGCTTTCAGTATACAATTCATCGATGCTTGCTATGCCATTGCGGTCTTGCATCGACGACACAAACGCTTGCCCAATCTCGATTAAGTTTTACATTCTTTCACCCTCTGATAGCTGATCATTTGTATCATTCAGGGCAACTAGGCTCTTTGATAGAGGTCAAAATTCTCCGTTTGCAATGTCATTCGATTGGGCAAGTTAGGCAATCCCTGTGGCGTTTGTCGCATTCGTGACTTCTAATGGTGCATTCTCAAGACACTGCATTCGATGAGACTCAAGTTCTTAGGTTAGATCAATGGCCGCTGGCTTAGAGCGGTCATTCACTGCAGCTTGTTTTCCCGAAAACGGACAATGAATGCGGTTAAATTGGCCAGTTTCAAAACCGATTGCCCTCTGCGCCAGAAGCAGTGGTCTGAGTTGCGAACGAAATTGGCATCTTAGTGTCAGCGTGTGGGATCAGCGAGAAAGGCATAACGATACGCCAAAGCAACACCGCCAGCTCCCCCCACAACATTTCCAAGCGTGACCAAAACTAGATTGGCGGCAGCCTCACCAACAGTCACATCTGCTCCGGCCAACCATCCCTGAGGAAAGAAGTACATATTTGCGACGGAATGCTCGAGACCAAGCAATACAAAAATGCTGATTGGCCAGAGGATCGCCAATACCTTTCCAGCAACAGTTCGGGCAGAAAAACTAAGCCAAATAGCGAGGCATACGAGCGCGTTGCACAATGCACCTCGGATGAATGCCTCCATGGGCTCCAACGTGGTTTTCCCTTGCACGATTGTTTCAGCAGTAGCCTCTAAAGGCCCGTCCAAAATGCCCGAATGCCCGAAAGCCAGCGCGAGGCCCGCTGCGCCTCCAAGATTTCCAATATAAACAACAGTCCAACTTCGCAGTAACCGACGTAAAGATATCTTCTTGTCAACAGCTGCCATAACCATCAGCGCATTTCCAGTAAACAACTCTGCACCACCGACAATGACCAGTATAAGACCGAGCGAGAACACTACACCTCCGAGCAGCCTTGCCGGACCAAAAGTTGCGTCCACTCCGGACATAACCGCCGTGTAGGCCGCCCCGCCAAATCCAATAAAAACACCAGCAAGAACAGCGAGCACAAACATATTAAGCAAAGGCAGTTGCGCCTTTCTTACGCCGGCACTTTCTACCAGGCTTGCAATCCTTTCGGGTTTGTAAGCATCAAAGTTTTCTTCGTTGGCCATACTGCCAACGATAAAGGATCCATAAGAGAACAAAAACCAATTTTTCGTTAAACATCGTCAGTCTTAACGCAGTAATGCCTTGTGAAGTGAGGCAATTGGACAGAATGCAGAAGGTCCTCCCTGGCCCAGGATCGCATCGCAAACGTTGGAGGCGGACGCGCTGCACCATGCATTGATCCGCATCAAAGTGCCATTCACCGTTTTGAGATATCCTTTGTACGCCGCTACAGATATCGCGGTTTGGGAGGATCCAACGACATTGTTATAAATACGTCGTGAGCGTTCGATCCAAACCGTCGTGTATGCTCGCGGCTACATACAATCATTTGGAATGGGAGAAGATAATGGTTGAGAAAAGCACCGAGTATAGCCGCTGGCCTTCTTTGCTCGATCCTTTGTACGATCCGCTCCGCAGCTTTGGCCATAGGGTCGCAGACTGGTTGAAGCCTGCAAGCGCAGCATCTAGCGATGATACCGCTTACAGCATCAGCATGGAGTTGCCGGGCGTATCCGAGGACGACGTCGAGTTGTTGATCAATGACGGCTCGTTGATCGTACGTGGAGAAAAGAAAACTGAAAGCGAGAAGAGGGGCGACACCTGGTACTTCAGCGAAAGGCAATACGGGGCTTTCAGTAGAACGTTCCAGTTGCCCGAAGATGCCGATGGTGGAAAAATAAGCGCCACCATGAAAGATGGAGTGCTGAAAATCTCCGTCCCGCGCGTCGAGGCCAAAAAAAAGGACAAGTCTCGGAAGATATCGATTTCCAAGTCTTGACCCTGTTTCTGCGTGTCCAGAACGCGTGCACTGTGCGTTCCAGATCTAGATAGAAATGCTGCAAGACGGGGGCACCATCGAACAGAAAGACCACTATAAAACGCTCGGAGGTCACCGAAATGCGTCAGATGAGGAGATCAACGGAGCGTTTGCGAGCTGGCGCAACAGTACCATTCTGATGTGGCCTCGGATCCGTAGTCCGAGGCGAAATTCAATGATGTGTACGAGACTCAGTCTGATGTCTACTCTTGATCGCGACTCTCTGCATTGGTCTGAGCGCATTGGTCCGCCGCAGTGTTGAAGCGCAAAGCTGGTGGGGCTACTCCATGAAAACCGCGAAAGGTTGAGCAAGTGCGATGCATTCCCATATCGTTGATGTGCGCGGTCACACTGGCATTGCCTGCGATCGCCGAACAAACGACGCTGGGTGGGCGTGATCTGTTCGTGCGATACTGTGCCAGATGTCACGGAGACAACGCCCGCGGTGGTCAAGGCAATACGACTACTGCCGCGCCGGGTATGACCAAAATTGCCGAGCGGCGAGGCTCTGTCTGGCCTATGCTTGAGATCATGTCGATCATCGACGGATACACAAAAGCAACCGAGCCCAGAGTGGAAATGCCGGTCATTCCAGAGCTAACGGAAGGGACGCAGATCGAGTTTGACACAGGCAATGGTAATTCTGTCGCGGTTCCGGCGAGTCTGGTCGCCATAGTAAACTACCTTGAGAGCATTCAGTGGCCAAGGCCAGAAAGATATGTGCCGTGAGCGCAGGGCGGACACATTGAGATGACAGCCAACCCGCAAGAAAAGCCCAAACTCCGTCGGGCACTGACGACCCCGCTCCTCACTCTGTACGGTCTTGGCGTGACAGTTGGCGCTGGCATTTACGTTCTTGTGGGCGCCACGGCGCAACAAGCCGGTGCATATGCGTCTTTTTCATTCCTCGTGGCCGCAGTCGTGGTGTCTTTGACGGCTCTTTCCTACGCGGAACTGTCAACACGCTACCCGGTGAGTGCCGGTGAAGCCGCCTATGTGGAAGCCGGGTTCGACGCAAATTGGTTGACGGTTCTTGTGGGCGTCGCAGTCGCAGCCTCAGGCATGATATCGGCTTCCGCTGTTGCCATGGGGGCCGCTTCTTACCTTCATGGGCTGGTTGGCTTTCCGGAACCGGTCCTCACCATAGGTGTGGTGGTGATAATGGGGCTGATTGCAATGTGGGGGATTGCAGAATCTGTCGTAATCGCAGCGGTTATCACCGTCATTGAGATATTTGGCCTCTTGTTTGTAGTCGCTTGGGGTCAACTGATGTCGGACCCGCATGGGTTTGCCGCGGTCGAAATGATACCCAGCTTTGACCCGGATATTTGGCGTGGCATCCTCGCGGCATCTTTGCTCGCTTTCTTTGCCTTTGTTGGGTTCGAAGATATGGCCAACGTCGCCGAGGAAGTGAAAGATCCGGTCAAGACGATTCCCAAGGCTATTATCTGGACCCTGCTGCTAGCGACGGGCCTCTACATCGCGACATCGGCCACCGTGCTCATGGTCGTTCCTTTGGATACGCTGTCGCAGTCCGCTGCTCCTCTGTCTTTGGTCTTCACCGAGGCCCAACCATCTGTAAAGCAGGGGTTTGGTGTGATCGCGATCGTAGCGACCGTGAACGGTGTTTTGATCCAAACGATCATGGCATCGCGTGTTCTATATGGCCTTGCCGACCGGGGGCATTTACCGGAAATTCTTGCTCGGGTCGGACCGAAAACTCAGACTCCTGTTGTCGCAACCTTGGTCGTTGTGGGCATCATTCTGGTGCTGACGCAGGCCTTGCCCATCGCTGTTCTGGCGGAAAGAACCTCTCAAATCGTGCTCCTTGTTTTTGTTCTGGTGAATCTTTCATTGATCCGCCTGAAATACAAAGGTGTTTCCTCTGGAGCGCACTTTCAGGTTCCGCTTGCGGTGCCAATTCTTGGGGTTGCCACAAGTGCTATGCTTTTCGCAGCTGGCTTTTTGTAAACACTGATAAAGGCAGAGGCGGTTTTTGTGCGCGGAGAAACTCAAACAGATCGCCGATGGATCGCAGCGTGGTGGCACAGCGCATTCGTGGACCTGGCATCAGAAATGCGTTGGTCCTATCTGCCGCCGCTGATGGTATATTTTGCAGCGGGCGTTTCAGGGCTAACATCGGTCGTAGGTGCCTTCTTTCTAAAGGAGTATCTCGACCTGTCCGCCTCCTTCGTCGCGGGGCTGGCATTCTGGGCCGGGCTTCCTTGGATTCTTAAAATACCCATGGGTCATGTGGTTGACCTGTTCTGGCGATGGAAAGCTCTTCTGATACTCTTTGGCGCGGCCCTGATAACCGGCTCACTGCTGATCATGTTCGCGCTGGTGACCGAGCCCGGTCAGATGGGTGCGATCATGTCGATCAGCAGTTGGTACGTTATTGCCCTGCTGTTGGCGCCTTCGGGATATGCTGTGCAGGACGTGGTCGCCGACGCAATGACCGTAGAAGCCGTGCCGCATGTGTATGAAAACGGAACACCTCTTAGTCAGGAAGAGGCGCGCGCGTTGCATACGACCATGCAGACGCTAGGCCGCGTCGCCATCATCTCAGGGTTGGCAAGCGTTGCCGGTGTGAACATCTGGATTTTCTCGGGGGTCGAAGATATTGGCTTAGATGAACGACTGGCGCTTTATGGTCGCGTCTATCTCGTAGCTCTCGCCATTCCGGCCCTCTCCGTGAGCGGTGTCTTCCTGCACTCCATCTTTCAACGCAGAAAGCGGCAAAAGGGCCATCCTAGCAGGCGAACGGAAAAAAAGGCCGAAGTCAATTGGTCCATACTGGGCGGTGGTCTCGCATTCGTACTCCTTAGCATTCTCATGGGGACAGCGCAGGTTTCCTATGCCCAGGAAATTGTGTTTGTGATCTCGCTCACGATCATCTTTTACCTGATGGCGCAATTGATTAAGGAACTATCGCCGGAACAAGCGCGCGTTCTGTTCGGCACAGCTGCAATCATTTTTGTTTTCCGCGCGGTTCCATTACCGGGGGCCGGATGGACCTGGTTTCAGATCGACGAGTTGGAGTTCGACGAACAGTTTCTTGCGATTCTGGCCTTCATCACCTCGCTCCTTGCTCTGATAGGGCTGGTCGTTTTACGACCGTTGATGGCCAGAAAATCAATTGCGCAAGTAGTCATTTTTCTGACCTTGGCGGCAGGCGTCCTGTCGCTGCCAAATCTCGCGCTTTACTACGGATTGCACGAATGGACCGCGGCGCATACGAACGGGGTGGTCGACGCACGTTTCATCGCAGTGTTCGATACAGCAATCGAGTCCCCCCTTGGCCAGGTGGCCATGATACCTATGCTCGCGTGGATCGCCAGAAATGCGCCATCTCATTTGAAGGCGACATTCTTTGCCGTCATGGCTTCATTTACAAACATGGCACTGTCGGCCAGCAGCTTAGTTACCAAGTATCTTAACGAGTACTTCGTGGTCGCACGCGCCGCCACCGATCCGGAAACCGGCAAAGTTATTTCAAAGGCGGACTACAACGACTTAGGGTATCTACTCATCACGGTTGCCTGTGTCGCCGTGATTGCGCCTCTCGTAACCATATTGCTTGTCCAAAACTCAAAGTACCGCACTGCTGAATGAGCTTTGACTACTTGTCCGCAGTTTTGCTCAGAAGGTCTTCCAGATGGGACACCGGCACACCAATGTTCGAGCCACCAAATTCTGGCAAGATAGCAGCATTGATCGCGATGACTTGACCATCTCGGTTCAGAGCTGGGCCGCCGCTTCCTCCAACAGTCGTTTCGGCGTCATACAAGATCGCACCCGAATTGGTTTGCGCCACAATACCTCCGCTTGCCAGTGGCCTCACCAGACGACGCTCCGACAACTCGTCGGCGACAGTCCAGAACCCTGCCGAGTCGTTTTTAATCATCTCCTCCATAAAGCCCTGCCCAGCCTGAGCTATTAGCGATTTGAGACCGGTTGGGTAGCCCAGAAGGAAAACCGTATCGCCAATACGCGGTCGGGATTGGGCCAGTTCGAGGCCGCGATCTTCAAAACGGATTGGTGCAATCGTAAGCAATGCCACGTCCGCAGTCTCGCTTGCGCTAACCAATGTTGCGTCGATCGGTTCTGGTACCTCTGGAAGATAGGCAATCAATTTCAAGATTTCTGGCCTGAGCCCAGAGGCTTCGAAAGCCGATACCCGATCTCCAACAGTCCAGGGCAGTGCCACGTGCCTGTTGGTAACCAGTTGCTGGCCGTTTTCAAGCAAGAACCCGGTTCCGGTGAATTGGAACTCGGCAGGCGGGCCGTCGCCAAATGGTTCAATTCTTGGCTGTCCAAAAGGCGTCATGATCGATTGACCATCGGGTCCAAGAACTTCATGCAGGAGCTCGCCACTTTCGATGTGCCTGAGGCCGAAAGCACCTTGTAAAAACGCAATGGACGACGCGGATTTTGCGATGATCCTCGAAGCCGCGTCTGATCTATGTTCGAGCGTTTTGAGGCGCTCTGCGTTGAGCACCATTCGCGTTTCCAACTGATGTCGCAGTACCTGCAAATCGTTTTCAGAGAGAGCTTCTTCCCGCGTCTGCGACAACAAAACCGTTACAGCTTCGATGGTCCGCGCATCCTGCTCCAGGCGCGCCTGAATGGCCTTGTCGTTTCGATAAAGCACAAACCCAAAAGCAAGGATTGCGCAGAGTGCCACAATGACGGACAAGCGAAAGAAAACGGTTGTTTGCAGCACCATTCGCCGAAGACCCTCGCCGACGGCGGTAGATAAGCGTCCGCGCAAGGGACGGCGACTGCTTCGCGCGTAGGAAAGTGCATCTCCAAGAATTTCATCAATCGGCCATTTGATCGGAAACGACTGCTGGCAAAGCCGAAATCGAGACATTGGGCCGTGTTCTTCAAACTCGATCATGTCGCCGTGCATCAATTTCACTGCGTCGATCCTGTGCCCGTTTACCCAGACGTGCCGCTTACCGGCCGCTTCAATTGCATAGCTGTCACCTGCCCACCGCAGAGTCGCCACCCGTTCAGCAAAGTCTTGCTGCGTTTGGTCGCCACCGACAATCAATTCGCCATCGCGAGTGACAAAAACCGAACCTTCATCGTCCGACAACCAGTTGACACCGCCTTTGGATGGGCCTGTCAGGTTTTCAAGAAATGCGCGCACGCCAGTCGATGCGCTAGGTGCAGGCTCGTCTGTCGGCACTTTGTCTGACCCGTGCATTTGAGGTGTCTCACAAGCTTGTAGTTCGGACAGCGAGTTTAGCCATCAATGACGAATGGGTCTACAGCCCAGCTAATTAGATACCCTGCAAGAGTACATGGCACCCGAAGCCTTCCGCGCCAAGTTTTTGTTCTCACCCGGCGTTGATCTGGATTAAAGCGGCTTTCTCGCCTCAGTTTATTCTGAGGCCAAAGGGGAACCGAAGTGTTTGAACACGGCCATACGCCACGGGAAATCGCAAAGCGCATCGGAGCGCCGGACGGGAGGGGCATTCTGAAGGACGCCGTGTACGGCGCAATCGATGGTGCGGTAACAACTTTCGCCATCGTTGCGGGAGTTGCAGGTGCTGGGCTCTCGCCGTTTGTGATCGTAGCGCTTGGTCTTGCGAATGTTCTGGCGGATGGGTTTTCAATGGCTGCCGCGAACTACTCCGGTACCAAGGCGGAACTCGACAACAAGCGCCGTTTGCAAGACGTCGAGGCGCGGCACATACAAGAGTATCCTGAAGGCGAGAGGCTTGAAGTAAGAGAAATTTTTTCAAAAAAAGGCCTCTCCGGCACTCTTTTGGATGAAGCGTCCGACGCAATTACGCAGAACCACGAAAATTGGATCGCATTCATGTTGGAAGGAGAATACGGTTTGGCAGGCGTGGATCCACACCCAGAAAGAGCAGCCGCCACGACATTACTAGCCTTCCTCGCAGCCGGAATTATTCCGCTCCTGCCTTTCCTTCTTGGACTGCGTGAAGCGTTTACTATTTCCGTTGTGATGACCATGGTGACCTTTGTCGCGATTGGCGCACTCAAAAGCTTTTGGTCATTGACGCCGTGGTGGCGGTCTGCCGGTGAAACTTTGTTTATCGGAGGCCTTGCCGCGGCGATCGCATACTTTGTAGGTACGATATTTCAAATATGAGTGTTTTCGCGATCTGGTCGGACGGCACAGCAAAGTTCGCTGAACCTGCATCTGGCCGCAAGCTTGCGCGCGTCGGATATCGGCTTCTCGAAAGTTTCCGCGGTCGGCACGAACGGCTGCTTTTCTGGCTGCATTGCGGCTGAAGATAGCGGTCGCCAGATTTGCTGCACCTACGAACTCCGAAGTCGAAGCACGGCTGCTCTGGGCTGATTGTGTTGAAAACTCGAAAATTCGGCTGCCTCAATTTGCCGCCAATCTCCATTGCAACATCAAAGTTGAAGCCAATTACCCGGAGAGGGCCACGACAGCCTCTCACATCGCCAAACCGGTATTTTGGCCGAACCCCTGGCCAAAAATCTAGACAACCTCTCAACGGGCTATTTTTCAATGGTTTTTGGCAAAAAGGAGTTTTTCAACACAATCGGCTCGGAGCCGTCATGCGGCGTTGCAGAGTGTTTCCTATTTTTGGGCGAACCTGGATGTCCGCTTCCAACCCGAAGCGGACATTAGATCTGAAGCACTTTTCAAGTCCGCAAAAAATACTGCCGCCCGGAAATCGAAATTGAGACTCCGTTCCAGACCGTTCGTTACGATGCGTAACCATCCCGAAATCACCGTTTGTTTGATCATTCGTTCTGGGATGCCGAATTGAACCCTTCTTGGAGTCTATTGGCTCGATCTTCGAAAGCGTACCAATCGATTTCTCGTGGTTCGACTGAACCGTTACTTTGCAACAGGCGCTGTACCTGCCTGTAGGAAACAGCAGCCTCTCCTGGTTCCGATAGCCGACTATTGGCCGCAGCCAGAACAAACCAGGGCCGAAGGAATTCTGGGCTTTTTTCAACCGTTGCGTCCAAAAGGACCTTCGCTTCCTCATACTCTTCCAATTGGAAAAGGATGTGTCCTTCGACCCAGTCATAAGTTGCTGGATGTCTGGGGTGAAGCAGTTTGGCTTTGCGGATAGCCGCCAAAGCTTCGGTCAGGTCGCCGCCATATACACCTGCTTCTGCCAGCAATGCGTAGCCATCTGAATAATTTTTATCCAGTTTGATGGAATGTCGCGCGGCAGCGAGTGCTTTGTCAAAATCGTTCAATGCAAGATTTAAAACACCCAAAGCGAAATAAGCATCGGGAAGACTAGGGTCCAAACGAACCGCCGTGATGGCCGCTTCTAGGCCTTTTAGGATTTCTTCCTTTGAAATTTCGTTGTCGTATCTGAACTCAGTTTCCCGTCCGTAAGAAATCGCGATATTGGCATAGGCGCGCGAGTAGTCGGCATCAAACTCCAGCGCCTGTTCGAAGTAGCGTCTTGCTTCGGCATTTCCTGCCGCCGAATTTGCTCTCATTGCCTCTAAACCTCTGAGCAACATGTAATAGGCTTCAGGCTGCACATCTGCCGCGGTGGACGGATCACCGACCAGCGTCAGCGATAGAGTTTCAGCAACGCTTCGCGCGACTTCGGACTGGACATCGAAGGGGTTGAGAATGTCGCGGTCGTACCTTTCTGCCCAAAGATTGTTGCTGGTTCTGGCATCGATAAGTGACACGTTAATCCTCACGCGTTCGCCGTGATGACGCACAGTGCCCCGAACTAGATAGTGCGCCCCAAGGCTTTGAGCGATCTCGCCAAAGCCTTGGTCCGTGTCATCAAAATCGGCGCTCGACGAAAAGGAGATCACCGTTAAGTCCGCCAACTTGGACAGATCAGTCGTGAGATCTTCGCTCAATCCATTGCTGAAAAATCTTAGGTTGGGATCCCCGGACAGGTTCGTGAATGGCAAGACAGCAAGGCTTTTCTGGGAAGTCGAAATCTCAAGGTCAGTTATTTGCGCCTTATCAGACTTTCCCGAGGTCTGCCAAAAGATGACCAAGACGACAAAAGCAAGTACTGCCGCCAAACTTGTGGCAATCGCCCCAAATCGTCGCGTTGCCTTTGCTTCGGGCAAGAGGGCCTGCTTGGTGTCTCTTGTGCGAAGCAAATATCCCTTCTTGGGGAAGGTTTCTATGGCGTCTTTGCCCAAAGTCTTTCGGATGTTTGTAATGCACTGAATAAGTGAATCATCCGTTGTCGCGATCTCTCCCCACACCGCGTCGATCAAACTGTCCTTTGACACCAATTGATTTGGCATCCCGGCGAGTTCAGCCAATACTTTCTGCGATTGTTTGCGAATGTGGACGATCTCACCATTGCCGTCGGTAATCAGACCGTTTCGAGGGTCTACTTCGAAATTACCAACTTGCAGGGGGAGTAATTTTTCAGCCGCCCTTTCCGCAACCATGTCGACTTTGTACAATTTGATCGGATCGGGAATGTTCTTTAGAGCTCGCTCTCCCAAAAATTCAAAATCTGATGCAACCCGCCCTTTGACGTGGTTAACCACAGTTTCAGTCACGCATATTCCGCCCGGTTCCGCCATCGGAACCAACCGAGCCGCGACATTCACGCCGTCACCATAGAGGTCCCCATCATCGAGAATGATATCGCCCATGTTGACGCCAATGCGATAAACCAACCTCTCGTCCTCAGGGCGAAGCGCTTCACGCTGGACCAGCTCAAATTGAAGCATGACCGCGCACCGCAATGCGTCGACTGCGCTTTGGAACATGACAAGCAAACCATCGCCAGTGGATTTGATAATGCGGCCGCCGTAGTCGTGAATCTTCGTGTCTATCAGATCAGACCGAAGTTTTCGCTGGCGCGCAAAAACTTCTGCCTCGTCCAATGCCATCAAACGGCTGTAGCCCACCATATCGGTGATAAGGATGGCAGCTAGTCGCCGCTCCATTGCCTTCTCCCTTTTGTGGGACCATATCGACCAAGCCCGTGCATGGCAAAATTAATTCCTTGGGCCGGCCTTTATTTCCGAGTGCCACAGTCAGGTTGCTTTTTCGGGAAAATTTCGGGAAAATTTCAGGTTTTGACACTCTGAATTGCATTTTGTCAGGGTGAGCGTGTCTCACTTGAGTCCACGTCTAATTTTGAACGAAAATCATTACCTTGGAACCGTAGGAAGGAAAAGCTACATGCAGAATTTTCGGAACACCTTAGCAATCAGCATCATGTCAATTTCGCTGACAACCGGTGCGCTGGCCGGTCAGTTTGTTTTAGAATTGAATGAACCACTCGACTTGGATTTGGCCGTTGGACCAAACAGTTTTGGCGTCGTCTTGGATGAGGCTCTTTCAGCCGGAGCAGACTCTTATGCTGTCATGACAGCCGAAAACGAGGACACACTTCGTGCGTTCCTAAAGTCAGCTCGGATTGATACCGAAAAAATCTCAGAGGTCTTGTTCATTAACTCACCAGAAATTGGCGGTGGAGAACCAACGACAACGCCATTGCGCGATGGACATGGCGTCTATGTCATCGAACGACCTATTCCCGGAGTTGGCTTCCTCGGTCTGGACAAAAAGCAGAAGATCTCTCGGAATTCGAACGCGGCCATCGCCAAGCTGGGTGACATCGTGCAGTGGGATCATTCCTACTTGACGGGCGAAGGAACCTATTGCGTATACCGCGCGGACTCCCCGGAAACCTTGCGTGAACACGGCGTACTGGCAGGCGCCCCAATCGGGAAAATCACCAGAGTTAGTCAGTCAGGCAACTGAACCCGAGGGCAACGCAAGCCGACCTTGGATGCAACAGCGTTTTAGAAGCAAACAAGGGCCAGCAGCGCAGCGAATCGTTTTCTTCGTCTGCGCTCCAAAATCGCATCCGACATCGGAGTGAAGCAGTTTGCTGAAATCTCCGTCCCAACTTGCTCGAACGGCAAAATTTGGCTGTCAACACTAGTTTGTAAAGTCCGCTTTCCTCGCGTCGCCGACGTTAGCACTACCCGCAGCATTCGGTACTTTGGGCTCTTACCAGCTGTTCGCCGCAATGTGTCTGAACTTCCGAAATGCGCACAAAGTTGGCTTTCGCTGCGGCTGCACCAAAGTCCGCTGAGCGGCAACACGACTGGCTCTCACCACTGCTATCGCTTTGAGCGCTACTTCGTGATCTGTCCCGAAGATGTGGGAAACATAACAACCGACCGCGCGCCCACCTATTTCAAGTCGCTGTGCTCTCTTGGCCGCCCAGCCTGAACTTCAGAACTACAAGGCCGAACAGCACCATCGACAGAACGCTAAAAACTGACCCCACCTTGGCCAGCGTTTCTCCGCTGCCAGTGATCGCTAAAACGATTCCAGGCACCAAGACAATTACCGACAGAACCGCCAGAGCATAGTGAAATTGTGCCAACCGCGACTGACCGGCCTCTGGTGAAACGGCATAGTAGGAACCGTAGACGGCCATTGCGACAAACCCCAACAAGTTCAGATGCCCGTGGGCGGGTGATAGGGTGTGGTCGTGGGTTGCAGACATTTGAATGCCCCACCCCATTCCAACCAAAGCAAAAAGGACTGCGGTGACAAAACAAGTCTTTGCGATGTTCTTCATGTCGAAGACCCTCCAGCTTCATCCAATGGGGGACCGGTAAAGGTCATGTTGTGGTGTTTGGCGGACTCTTCGATCGCCGGCATGTCTTTAGGAATGCGGCACTGCCACTCCGCCATGTCTTGAAAAAAACCCTCGAAACCACCGGGGGTCAGGATGACCAGATGGCGCGACGGGGCATCCCCGATGACCTTGAACGTGTGCTCCTTGCCCCGTGGGATGAAGACACTTTCCCCCGGACCTGCGATCGTTTCGATCCCTTCGATCCATACCTTGCAGGTTCCTGTGATCATCACGAACACTTCATCTTCGCTATGGTGCACATGGCGCGGTGGACCGCTTCCCGCCGGTGAAAGGCTGTCGACTATCGACATAGCTCCACCGGACTCCTCTGGAGTTAGAATTGTCTTGTAACGCACACCCAACCATTCGATCGTTACGTCATCGTTTTCTAGGTCTTTCATCGTTTCACTCCCTATCAATGAGAAGAAACGAAAGCGCTTTCGTCAGGTTACCTGTAGCGGCAAAGTACGGTATCATTCCAACGAAAGTTGGCAATTAAGGATATCACCAACGTGAATTTCGCGACATTCGATCTGAACTTGCTGCGCGTGCTCGACGCAATCCTGCACGAAGGATCAACAGTAAAAGCTGGCAATAAATTGGGACTGTCCCAATCCGCGGTATCCAATGCGCTCAATCGTTTGCGCCATTCGCTGGAGGATGACCTCTTCTTTCGGCAGGGAAACAAGCTGATCCCAACCGACTATGCAGCGTCGGTCAAAGACGGATTGCGGGGGCACCTTTCAGTGCTTGAGGCCCTGTTGATGCGGTCCGATTTTGAACCAACATTGGTCAGAGGCGTGTTCCGGATTTCCGGAGGCGACTACTTCTCAGAAATGCTGATTCCGCGTTTGAGTGCGCAACTCGCTGAAACGTCTCCAAAGGTGCTGCTTCAACAGGTTGCTTGGGAACCTGATGACCATCTGAGGATGCTCGAAAATGAGCAGGCTGATTTGGGGTTGGGCCCGTTGCTGACGAATGTGGATGAGTTGCCGCCTTGGATTAGGTGCCAGCATTTGTTTGTTTCAAATTTCGTCGGCATCGCAGCGAAGGAAAACCCGCTGGTTTCGGATATTCCAGATTACGGAGAATTACCGATCGACAGATATTTTTCCGCTTCTCATGTCATGTTTTCCGTTTCCGGAGAAATCGATTCTTTCGAGGACGGTTTCATCAAGAGGTTAGGCAAGAAACGTCACATTGCACTGACAGTCCCCACGTTCCACGCTGTTCTTCGTGCAATTGGCGAGAGTCCATACCTTGCGATCGTACCGGTCTCACTGGCAAGCAGAGTCGCAGAGCAATATGGTCTACGGATGTTTTCGCTACCGTTCCATCTCGACGGAATTCCTGTCTTTGCAACCTGGCACAAGCGGTCTGATAGGACACCATTGGCAAATTGGTTGAGGGATCAGGTCTTTCGTATTGTCGAGCCGCTCGCAGACGAAAATTCGTATTGGCCTTGAGACTGAAACGAGACCTGCTCAAGCCTGTGGGTATCGATCCGCAGAGTTCCTATTGATGGGTGTGTTGTCGCGCAAACCTGACCGTCACACGGAGACATGAATTTTGGCGGCAGCCCAAAACCAGATACTGAGTTTGATCGCCGTCGTCTCCATCTCCAGCTCGGTTTTCAGCATGCCCACCGATGTCGATGCCATCGCCGCCAGATTCTGAGCGATGTTTCTTATTATGCAGCTAGACTGGGCGCCGATGTTAAAGCGGCCATTCATACCGAGCGCAGCATTACGCAATTTGGGCTCAGAGCTGCCTTTAGCTGCGCCCGGCTTCAATGACCGCTGTGCGGAGAGGCTGTGTGAAAACTCCCCCATTCTGACCGGACTGATGGTATAATTTCTGTATTTGGTACGGAGGTTGTTGATGACGCAATTTATCGAGGGTC
>NZ_PYGJ01000033.1 GCF_003014475.1 Shimia abyssi
AATCTTGAGACCCGTTTGCCTGTGTCTGGATCTTTAATGTATCGAAGGCGGTTCCAAACGAGCCGTCCGATGTAGAGTTCGTTGTTCAGAATGCCAGTGCCCCGTTGGACATTGCCGTGGAGGGTAGACGCGCCCCAGGTCTTTCCACGCGGACCGGGAATGCCGTCTCGGTTGAGGCCAAAAGCAATGGCACGCGGCGAGGTGTCCATCATGGACGCTTGTTAGCGCGGGCTTCGGCGATCTCTGTAGTCATTAGTCGATGCAGATTTGCTCGATTAATGACTATGAAGTTTGAACGGTCTCTCTTTGGATTACTTCACCAAATGGCGAGTAATTGCGGTGTCCAGACCAGTGGTGCTCATACCGATACTTTCGAAAACCTGCTCGCACATACTGCAGAATCTACCTTCCGGTGTTGATGTCGGTTTGGCATCGAAAACTCTTTCAAACGTGTGTGAAAGCTGGGTCAGCGCGTATTGTCGTTCTTCGTCTCGCGGTTTGCCTCTTTTTAACGGGCCGATCAGCTCAATTTGGTCCTCTAGGTGTTTGATTAGGAGACCCAAGAGGTTTGTGATTGGTTGGGCTGGGTTCTCGGCCATGGCATACCTTGCGGTCCGCTGAATCTCCGCTAGGCCCCGCTTAGCACCGCCGTCACGGGACCGCTTGATTGCGAGCTCCAAGTCACGTTCGTCAATCGAAAAGCCAGTGTTTCGCCCAGTCAACATCTCAATGCCCGGAATGCTAAAGAGGGCAGCCAAATCGCTCGAAAGATCTTCGTCTGAAAAGTATCGAATGAGATCTTCTTCGGACGAAAACGCGGACTGGGCTTTACGCAAGTTTGCAATTGTATCGCTTAGCGCGGTTTTGGTTCTCTTAATCGCTTCGTTGGGATGAATGCCGCGCTTCTGAAAAGCCGATAGCGTACGCGCGACACCTTGAACGGATTGCACGAAAAACTGGATGTGCTCGTTTGGAATCTGAAGGCCAACTTCTGCAATCTCGTTCAGTTCTTCTTCATTAGGAACGACAATCGCGGTCGGGGGCGGCATTGGTCAAAGACTCTGAATGCTAGGTTCTAGAATTGACAATAGGTTAACTCAAAGTGAACCGAAAGTCGCGGTTGGAGGTGGAGTGATACCAAAGAAGGCCATCGCCGGCATTGAAAGCGGATTGGTCATGGATGGCTCGCATGCCGAACCGGGCATCAAACCAGATACGACGATAATGCTTGCTCCAACGAGCTTTCCTGCCCTTCGCAAAATCAGCTTTTCCTGACACGTCGGGACCAAGGGCGACCTTCCTTGCATTTGGGATCGCGGATGCCCGAAGCCATTTTTGCCAATGTTGCCCAACTAATGAACTGGTTGTAAGGGCGGATTGCCGACATTCTCTGCAAGCGCGAGCCTACCATGCCGAGACGTCGGGAGCTGACATTCAGACAACCCTGAAACGGCGTAATTCTCGGCACCGCCGCAAGGCGGCTCTGAGCCCAAAGTGCATAACTCTGCAGCCAGGATCAAATGGCGGAAACTGTTATGAAGCGGCCATTCAAACTTGCTGATCATTGATTTGAGAGTGATCGATTGCGTTCCGCTCAACCCCTCAAAGGCTTCACTTGGTAGCAATGAACTTGGGGACAGGTAGAGTTCTCTACCGATACCATTTGCGCAAGATCTTAACCAGATAGACACAAGTTCTCCGGGCGAAACATGACGTTTCGCCGGCTCTGAGGCTCCGGAAGCGGGAGGATTAATCCTAGGGTGTCAAAAGAATCCTTGACCAATTCCAGCATCAACTCTAGTAAAAATGAAATAACGTTTTGCTAGACGAAACATAAGAGAGCAAAATACGGGGTCGCTCTTATAGCGGACTCGCAAGCTAACCACAGTTAGGGAGGAGCCTGACACTATGAAAGATAACGCAAAATTGACGCTCACCATGGGTCTCGTAACCGGTTGTCTGGCCATTGCTGCACCAGCCTACGCCGAAGGTGATGTGGTGTTTGCGTCCTGGGGAGGTTCGTTTCAGGATGCATTGCGCACAGCGATGCTGGAACCTGCATCCAAAACACTGAATGTCACCGTCAAGGAAGATACGACCAACGGAATTCAGGACGTGCGCGCACAGATCACGGCGGGCGCCGTCGCGTGGGATGTGACCGAGCAGGATTTGCCGTCGTGTGAAACACTCAGCCGCGAGGGCAGCCTTGAGCCAATCGATTATTCGATTGTTGACACAACGGGCATTCCTGAAGAGCTGATCCACGACAACTATATCGGCTTTATCAACTTCACCAAGGTGATTGCGTATCGCAAGGATGCCTTTGGCGACAATGGCCCGTCCAACTGGGCCGAGTTCTGGGATCTGGAGAACTTCCCGGGCAAGCGCGGTATGCATGGCAAGGTGAACTACAACCTTGAAGCGGCTCTCATGGCCGATGGTGTGCCTATGGCCGAGGTTTACGACGTTTTGGCCACGGACGAGGGCAAAGCGCGCGCCTGGGACAAGCTGGGAGAGATCGCACCCGAAGTCACGGTCTGGTATCGTGGCGGATCACAATCCGCACAGTTGCTGCGTGATGGCGAAGTGGACGTGATCCACATGGGCCATAACCGCGTGGAGAGCGTGAGCGCATCTGGCATTGAAGTTGCTTATGCGTTCGATGGTGGCACGATGGATGTCGATTGTTTGCTGGTGCCCAAGGGGGCTCCGAACAAAGATAACGCCATGCGCCTGATCAATGAATTGCTGGGCGCCGAAGCGCAGGCGCGGCTGGCGGTCACGATGCCGCTGGGTCCGGTGAATACCGGTGCGTTTGACACTGGCATTATCTCGGGAGAGCAGGCTTTGACGGTCAACACCCACCCCAGTAACTATGACAAGCAGCTGCTGGTCGACCCGACCTTCTACATCGGTCAGTTGGGTGAGTTGACTGAAGAGTTTGACACGCTGATCCAGCAATAATCCATTGAGGCGCAGTGCATTTTGTACTGCGCCCATTTTTTTGACAGGTGAGGTGCCTCTATGTCGTCTAATGCGCAATCCCTTCCCATCGATATTTCCAATCTTTGCAAGGCCTACGGATCGGTCAAAGCGCTCGATGATGTATCGCTGAATATTGCTGCAGGTGAATTCCTGACACTGCTTGGGCCATCGGGCTCGGGCAAAACGACGCTTCTGATGGCGCTGGCCGGATTTGTTCGCCCTGACGGCGGGTCACTCAAGTTTGGCGGCCGCGAAATGATCGCGACGCCACCACACAAACGGGGCCTTGGCATGGTTTTTCAAAGCTATGCGTTGTTTCCATTCATGACCGTGGCTGAAAACGTGGCCTATCCTCTGAAAATTCGCGGGGTTTCCAAAAGCGATCAAAAGACACAGGCCGAACGTGCGCTGGATACGGTGCAGCTTGGTGGCTATGGGGATCGGCGCATCACCCAGTTGTCTGGTGGCCAAAGACAGCGTGTGGCCCTTGCCCGCGCCATGGTTTTCGAGCCGCAGATCATCCTGATGGATGAGCCGCTGTCTGCGCTGGACAAAAAGCTGCGTGAACATATGCAGATTGAATTGAAGGCGCTCCATGAAAAACTGGATGCGACTGTGGTGTATGTCACCCATGACCAGCGCGAAGCCCTGACGATGTCCGACAGGATTGCAGTGGTCAATCATGGGCGGATCGAGCAGATCGAGACGCCCGAGCGGCTGTATCGCCAGCCTCACAGTTTCTTTGTGGCGGATTTCATCGGTGAATCCATTTCGGCGCCGGTGAATGTGGCCAACGACAGGGCACAATTGGGCGAACGCGTGTTGAAATCCGACTTGCCAATTGCCCAAGGTCGCGGTGGCCACCGTCTGGTGATCCGGCCCGAGTTGCTGGAAGTCACCGCAGGCGCTGTGCCTGAAACGGCCAATGATCTGTCCGGCCGGGTCAAAGACATCATTTATCAGGGCGATAGTGTGCTGGTTATCGTTCAGCACGACAGCGCAGGGGAGATCAACTTGCGTGTCCCTTCCAATCGCGCAGGCCAGACAGGGCTGCCCTCAAAAGGTGAGCAAATTGGCCTTGCCCTGCATCCCGAAGACACGATCATCGTACCGGAACATGTGGCATGAGTATCGCCGAGGCCTATGAGGGTGCCGGGACGCTTCAGAACGCCAGCACGCTCAAATCCGAAGAACGTCGCGAAAGCCTGACGTTTTTGGGGCTTTCGATGCCCGCGGTTGTGACGATCCTAATTGTCGTGTTTCTGCCGATTTTCTGGCTGTCATCGCTGTCGTTTTACAATGCGGCGGGCGAGTTGAGTTTGGAAAACTATGCGCGCATCTTTGAAAGCGCTTTGTATCGGCGGACCTTTGTCGTCACCTTTCAGATCAGCATTGTCGTGACAGTGATTTGTGTCCTTCTGGGATATCCGCTGTGTTACTGGCTGACCAGGATGCCGGACAAAATTGCTGCCATTCTGATGGTTTTCGTGTTGGTCCCGTTCTGGACCTCGGTTCTGGTACGGACATATGCGTGGCTGGTGCTGTTGCAGCGCAATGGCATCATCAATTCGTCATTGATGTCGCTTGGTATAATCGACGAACCGCTGCAGCTGGCGCACAACCTTACGGGGTCCATCATTGGCATGGTGCATATCATGCTGCCGTTTCTGGTTTTGCCGCTCTATGCCACCATGCGCAACATTGACGGCGATCTGGTTCGGGCCGCAGTGGGCCTTGGTTCCAGTCCGCGTGGGGCATTCTGGCGGGTGTTTTTTCCGATGTCGCTGCCGGGCCTTTTTGCCGGCATCGTGCTGGTCTTTATTCTGTCACTTGGGTTTTTCGTAACACCGGCTTTGCTGGGCGGTGGCCGCGTGCAGATGCTGGCCCAGCGTATCGAAAGCACCATCACAGTCTATTCCAATTGGGGTGCCGCATCCGCCCTGGGCGTTGTCCTGCTGTTGCTGGCTCTGGCAATGATCTGGCTGATGAACCGTGTCTTCGGGCTCGACAAACTGTTTATGCGCTGAGGAACTGAAAATGGAACAAGTCGGACAACGTAAAATTGACGGTATGTGGCTGACGGTGGTTGGCACTGCGGTACTGTTCTTTCTGATCCTGCCCACGCTTATCGTGATCCCGATGTCGTTTTCGGGGGCCTCATATCTGGAGTTCCCGCCAACATCGTTTTCGTTTCGCTGGTACACGGCCTATTTCACATCTGCGGAATGGATGAGCGCCACAAAGACATCTCTGATCGCGGCTGTGTTGACTACGGCGATTGCGACACCCCTGGGGACACTTTGCGCCTATGGCCTGCATTGCTCTACCCCACGGATCAGGAGTACTGCGCAGATCCTTGTGATCATGCCCATCGTCGTACCGGTGATCCTGATCGCTGTGGGTGTGTTCAGCCTCTATGCCAAGCTGGGGCTTAACTACACGCTGACCGGAATTGTAATCGCCCATACCGCGCTGGCGTTGCCTTTTGTGATCGTGACAGTGATGTCGGGTTTGCAGAACTATGATTTCGATCAGGAGCTGGCGGCGCGAAGCCTGGGGGCATCGCGGGCCTATGCGCTGTGGACGGTGACAGTGCCGCAGGTCAAATTCTCGATCCAGACCGGGGCCTTTCTGGCCTTCATCACTTCGCTGGACGAAGTTGTCATTTCGATGCTGGTCTCGGGTGGGGAAAAGGCCACAATTACCCGCCGCATGTTCAATTCGTTGCGCGATCAGCTTGATCCGACAATCGCCGCAATCTCGACCTGTCTGATTATCGTCTCAATCTCGGCGCTCATCGGTGTGCAGTTGATCGGCCGCAGCAAGACTGCTGACAAATGATGGGCTATTTATATCTGACCGATCTCTGCCCGGATCTGGCGGGCGGCATCAAGCACCGCAGCACGATAGCCCTCGACAGCGGTTTCACTGAAGCGCGCACGCAGACCCGACAGGCTGACCGCACCCAGCAACTCGCCCTCGAGCCCAAGAACCGGGACAGACAATCCGGCGACGTCCGGATCACGTTCGCCAAGGCTGAGATAGTACCCGGTCTTGCGAATGTTGGTGGCCTGTTTGCCTTGCCCGATAGAATAGGCATCCAATACCTGACCCGACGAGCCCATGCTCAGCGGAATGATCTCGCCCTCCTGAACATGATCCCGCGCAAGCCTTGGCGAATTGACGCGATAGAGGCACACACCGGAGTTGCCGCGTTGCACGTAAAACGACGCGCTCTCCCCCGTTGCATTTACCAGGTTCGCCAGCACCGGGCGTACAATAGGCCCCATGCGCAGGTTCTGACGAAACACGGACCCAAGACGCCACAAAGACGGCCCGAGGTGAAACAGACCCTCGGCGTCTCGCGTAATATGGCCAAACTTTTCAAGAGAGACGCTCAGGCGCAGGATTGTCGCTTTGTTGACACCGCTGCGATCTGCGACCTCTTTCAGAGACAGACCCGCATCGCCGGGTTCAAAGCTGTCCAGCACACGCAATGCGCGTTCAACCGCTTCGACACCACCTGTTGTGTCCGGTGCTTTGGGTTTGTCGGGCATAGGCGGACCTTTCGACTTTATTCCGTGACTGTTTGTAGCCGGTTCGGACGCAATTGGAAATCGCAATCAATGAAGGCATCTGGCAATGAGTAACCCGCAGAGACGATTGATAACAACTGGTTATGCCGGCCTGCCCTTTGGTGCGTTGTCGCAATGTGAGGCAGGATGTGTCGGGGTTTTGGGTGTTCCAAGCGAAGTCAACACCGGGCCCCGATCCGGCACCTCTCTGGCACCGGATGCACTTCGCAAGATGACCGGGCAGCTTGGAATCGATCTTCCTGCCAATGGCCGGGATCTGGGAAATCTGGATCTGTCGGGCGATTGGTCCGGCGCATTGATGCAGCTTGTGACGCAAATGGTGGATCAGGACATTGTGCCAGTTGTTCTGGGCGGTGCGACTGATGTTGCCTTGGCTGTGCTGGGCGCCTTGCCTGACTTGCCGGTTGTCGCGGCTATGCCACTGGCCCGGCGTGATGTTGCGGCGCGACCAGCAAACACGATCTGGGTGGGGTTGAACCGCGGGCAGTCTGCGGATGTCTGGGATCAGATCAGCCAGCGCAAGATGGACTGGCGTACGGCCCGGCAGTTGGATGAGGGGAACTCGGACACCCTTGACGTGCCTGAGCGCGCCGTTCTCTGGATCGACATATCGGTCATTGATCTGGGGCATGCGGCGGGTAGCGTCGGGCTTAACCCCGGCGGCATGAAACCCGAAACGCTGGTTTCTATCATCGGGGCTATGTCCTGTCGGTGGCAGGCGATTGTGATCACCGGACTTGCGCCTGCCCGTGATACGCGGGGCATGTCGGAACTTGCTGCCATCGAAACCCTGAACGCGGCGCTGAACAATGGGTGACGCGGCGCAGGCGCAATTTGACATGATACCCAGTTTTTTGGGTGCACCTGTCGGCGATCTGGAGGACCTCGTGCCCGGGCAGGTCGCGATCGCAGGGTATTTTTGTGACAATCTCGACCGACCGATGGCAGAGCAACGCTATCTTGCACGGCAGCTGCGATATGCCTCCCGACCCGGAAAAGTGCCCGTGAATGGCATTGACCTTGGGGATGTGAATGTATTTCCGCTGGAACAGGACAAGCATTTTTCCGCGGTCGCTGCGCAATGTGCGGCCGTTCTGGAAACCGGCGCGCGGATGGTGCTGGTTGGCGGCGATTCCAGCGGTCTGAAAGCGCTTGGCAGTGCTGCGCGACAGGTCACTGGTGCGGATGTTCCTGTCATTGGGGTGACAGGGGGCGTTGCCGGTAATCTTTCCGATAACCAACCGGTCATTCTGTCGGTGGATTTACACGAACTTGCGGGCATCTGGATGTCGCGCCCGCGTCGTCTGGCCGGGCTGTCACCCTCACAGATGATCGCGCAAATTGATGCCACTCCGGGTGACGTCATCGCCGCCGCAATTTTCGGACTTGCCCCGGCATTAGACAATCGCGGCGGAACCGAGACCCGCGCCGCACTTGCGATCTTGCAGGCGCTGGCTGACCGCCTTGAAAAAGGAGAACGTTGATGCCTTTACGATCGGCCCCATTGCCGCGCATGGCAGGGCATCTGTCGTTCATGCGCTCTCAAACCAAAGCTATTTCTGACGTCGGGTCCGGCGATCTGGCAGTGATGGGCATCCCGTTTGAAGACACCAGCGCACCGCATGCCGGACAATCCCTGGCGCCGCGTGCATTGCGCGAAACCTCGGTTTATTTCGGCTGGCACGCAAACCCGCAATTCAGCCACCCCGTGGATATCGACGCACGTCAGGACATCAGTACCGATGGCCTGCACGAGAGGCTGTGTGACATCGGAGATATCGCGCCGGGGTCTGAGGGCGCGATCCACGCGGCATTGAAAGCGGCAACGCGTCAGATCAGCGACAATGGCGCCTGTGCGATCATCTTGGGCGGGTCGGATCGCATGTCCGAGACTGTGCAGAGCGCGCTCTCTCATTGTCAGACAGCGCAGCTTGGTTGCAGGCCAGTTGATGCGCGCGATTTTCATATTGCGCCTTTGCCGAATGAGGGGGGAACGACCTGTACCCTGGATCCTGCTGCGCACCGAGCAGCGTTTTGCGAGTGGCGGGATGCATCAAAGCCGTTGTTTGTGCGGTTTGATCTGTCCGTGTTTGAAACATCGCTTAGCGCGCTTTGCGATCAACCCCGGTTGGGGGGCTGCGATCTTGAGACTGTGGTGCAATGGCTTGAGCTTTTGGGGCAGCACGACGTCAGCGCCATTATGTTAACCGGTCTGAACCCGAACAGGCCCGGCATGGGTGTGGTCAAGGTTGGCCAACGACTTATGGTCACAGCTCTTCTGGCATTTATCTATGCGCGCCTCGGATTTGGGACTGATCATCCGGGCAGCCAAAATTCCAAGGAAAATGTACTGACATGACTGCAGCGATTACGACATTTCATCCGCCACTTGCTCAACCGGGATATCGGCTGTTTGATGGGCCTTTGCAAGACGTCGCCGACGCCCATGCGGACCAGATCGGTGTAGTGGGCATGCCGAGTGACTGGACGCATTCCAGCCGCCTTGGCACAAGGTTCGGCCCCGATGCGCTGCGCCGGGCGACAAGTCTTATGCAATCCTTGCGTCCGCAGGGAGCCAGCTTTGATCCCGACACAAGCCGCCTTACTGCGCCTGCAACTGATTGGCTGATCGATTGCGGGGACGCAGAGATCACAGCGCAAGACGTTGATGCTACGACCGAGGCCATCGCGGCTATGACCGAAGCGCTGACCGTATCGGGTGCGATCCCTCTGGCGCTGGGCGGTGATCACTACAACAGTTTTCCAGCCTGTCTGGGGTATTCCCGCGGACTGGCCAAACGCGCACCAAATGCGCGCTTTGGGTATATCCAGATCGACGGTCATCTGGATTTCTCTGACCGGCTGGGCGCATGGGGCAGCCACAACCATGCGACCAATGCGCGCCGAATTTCTGAACTGCCCAACATTGATGTGTCCAATATGGTCTGGGTGGGCATTGCAGGCTGGGTCGATGGTGGCGATCTAGCCTTGATCGAAGAACAAGGCGGTCGGGTGTTTTCAGCTGGCGATGTGCATAAACTGGGCGCGGCAGAGACAATGCGCCAGGCGCTTGCGCATGCCATGAAAGGGTGCGACGAGCTTTATCTGTCGATTGACATTGATGCGATGGACGCCGGTTACCTTCCCGGAACGGGCTCCATTGTGCACAGCGGCATTACACCACGTCAGTACTATGATCTGCTGGATGGACTGGCCGACGCCCCTCTGGGCGGGTTGGATATCGTTGAGGTTTCGCCTCCCCTTGATCCTTCAGAGCGCACGGAATTTCTGGCCGCGGAAATGCTGTTCCGGATCCTTCGCCGCTTTCGCACCCGACCTGTAACCGGGCCGGTGACAGAGCAATGATGGAATATTTTGGAACCCGGCAGCTTGGCGGGTTTTCACATGCCGGGCAAATTCTTGCCCCGGCAACCCGGCCCTGGATCACGGATCTTGCAGCACTTTGTCCTTACGAGGGTCTGCAACCCGGTAACCTGCCGGAATTTGAACGTGACCCGGATTGGACCAACTGGGCCCTGACAGACAGTCCCAAAGACTCTTCCGAGCGTCTGAACTGGCATGTGTTTCAGGATGTTGGAACGCGGCTTTTGATCGCCGACCGAATGCTTATGAGCCGCGTCAGCTGGCAGGATCTGGATGAGGCTGGGTATGTCTATGGCACAGAGATCAAGATTGATGGCAAGCCGTTTCGCTGCCGGTTGCTTACGGGGGGTGATACGCCCTGTGATGACCCCTATCAGGGGGCGACCGCGCCCAATGAATGGGATGCGTTGGTGGGTGGTGGTGGCGCTTCGAACGCGCCCCAGCCGGACCCGGCAAATAGTGCAGCGCCGCTTAGCCCGGATCATCTGAACGCGCCCCATAACGCATTGTGGAACTGGTTCGGTGCGGTCAGCTGGACCGCTGAACCTGTCGCCAGCCGTACCGACGGGCGAGCATGCCGGGGCTATCATGGCCCGACTTATTTTTACATCAACACTGTGAACCACCGGCATGAAGATATCGGGTGGCGACCAGTTCTTGAGGAAGTGTTATGACTGTAAACCCTTTTCGCAATTTTATCGCCGGATCATGGGTTGCTGGCAGCGATGCGACCCCCAACATCAACCCATCTGACCTGAACGATACAATCGGTGATTATGCGCAGGCCAATGCCAGCCAGACCGTTGAAGCAATCGAATGCGCGGCGGCTGCTTTTCCGAACTGGCGCAAGACGTCACCTCTGGCACGGTTCGAAGCGCTGGACCGCATCGGGTCGGAAATCCTTGCCCGTGTGGGCGAATTGGGCGACATGCTGGCCCGCGAAGAGGGCAAAACCTTGCCCGAGGCCAAGGCCGAAGCGCATCGCGCGGGACATCTGTTCAAATATTTCGCAGCTGAAGCGTATCGTGCCACCGGCGATACTTACCAATCTCTGCGCGAAGGTGTGTCGCTTAAGGTCGTACGCGAACCAATCGGCGTTGTGGGCGTGATCACGCCATGGAATTTCCCGCTGGCGATCCCGGCATGGAAAATTGCGCCCGCTCTGGCCTATGGCAATACGGTCGTGTTCAAACCTGCCGAACTGGTGCCCGGTTCTGCGTGGATGTTGTCGGATATCATTGCCCGTGCGGGTCTGCCCGACGGAGTGTTCAACCTTGTGATGGGCAAAGGCCGTGAGGTCGGGGAGGCGATTGTTACGCACCCCAAAGTTGCGGGGGTCACGTTCACCGGCTCTACACCTGTGGGTCGCAATATGGGGGCTGCGCTGTTTGCGCGCGGGGCCAAGATGCAGCTTGAAATGGGGGGCAAGAACCCGTTGATTGTGCTGGATGATGCGGATCTGGATCTGGCGGTGCACTGTGCCATTCAGGGTAGCTTTATCTCAACCGGGCAACGCTGTACGGCGTCTTCCCGCCTGATCGTGACTGACGGTATTCACGACGCATTTGTCGACCGTCTTAGTGCAGGAATGAACGACCTCAGGATCGGTGATGCGCGTGCGCCGAAAACCCAGATTGGCCCGGTCGCCAGTGAACCGCAGTTGGCCATCAACAATAAATACATCTCACAGGCTGTGGCTGATGGAGCGAACCTTGCTGCAGGCGGCAGCGAAGTGACATCAAACACCCCCGGACATTACTTTGCTCCGGCCTTGTTTACGGATGTGTCACCACAGGCAGCCGTGGCACGTGACGAGATCTTTGGCCCTATCGCCGCTGTGTTGCGCGTGCCGGATTATGATGCCGCCCTTGCCACGTCCAACGACTGCGAATTTGGATTGTCTGCGGGCATCGTCACGCGGGATGCAGCAAAGATCGACCATTTCTCGCAAAACGCCGAGGCAGGCATGGTACAGGTCAATCTGCCAACGGCAGGCATGGACTTTCATGCGCCATTTACGGGTCGAAAAGGATCCTCCTATGGCGCGCCGGAAAAGGGCAGCTATTGCCGCGAGTTCTTCACGGCAGCCAAGGTTGTACACGAGGGGCGCGGATAAATGACACAGGCACCACTGAAGGGCATTCGTGTTCTTGATCTGACCAACGTGCTGGCCGGCCCGTTCTGCTGTCACCATCTGGCGCATCTGGGGGCCGAGGTCATCAAGGTCGAAACCGTCGGGCGGGGCGATCTCGCCCGGCAACTGGGGGCTGACGCGGAGCTGAACAAGGCCAATATGGGCGTATCCTTTCTGGCGCAGAACGCGGGTAAGAAATCGGTCACGGTCAACCTGAAGAACCCGCGGGGGCGGGAGATTTTTCTGAAACTCGTCGAAACCGCAGATGTGGTGGTGGAAAATTTCCGGCCCGGCGTGATGACGCGCCTTGGCGTGGGTTACGAGACCCTGAAGGAGGTCAATCCAACGCTGATCTACTGTGCCATTTCTGGCTTTGGTCAGGAGGGTCCGTGGATTCGCCGCCCGGCTTATGACCAGATCATCCAGGGCACTTCGGGTGTGATGTCGATCACCGGGGATGACGAAAGCGCGCCGTTGCGTGTCGGATATCCGGTGGCGGACACCGTGGGCGGCATCACCGCAGCCTTTGCGATTTCATCTACCCTTAACGCCAATCCGCGCGGCACGTTCATTGATGTTTCGATGCTGGAATCGGTGCTGGCGACGATGGGCTGGGTCGTGTCGAACTATCTGATCGCGGGCGTCAATCCGACCGCCAACGGCAATGAGAATCCCACTTCGGCGCCTTCGGGTGCGTTTGAGGCCAAGGGCGGGTTGATCAACATTGCCGCAAACAAGGAACAGCAATGGGAGCTTCTGACGGACCATCTGGGATTGGCCGCGTTGCGTGAACGCCCTGAATATGCCACGCGCGAAGATCGCAAACGCAACAGGCTTGCTCTGAAAGCAGAGCTTGAGGCCGTCCTGAAGACCCGGCCACCGCGCGACTGGGCCAAACAGCTCAATAGTATTGGTGTGCCGTCGGGCGCGGTTTTGACAGTACCGGAAGTATTGGAAATGCCGCAGGTCGCGGACCGCGGGTTCCTCGGCGAGTTTGAAAACGTCCCCGGTGTCGGACGAGATATTCAGGTGGCCACGACCGGGATCAAACTGGACGGCAGCGCGCCCACAGTCGATGCGCCACCACCCATTTTGGGGCAGCACAACACTGAAATATGGAGCGCGTTAGGGTTTTCACCGGAAGACATTGAAAAACTGGCACAGGAAGGCGCGATATGACGGATCCTTCGGGAACGAATGAGGCCGAGGACATCCGCCATTGGTGGCGCACGGCAATTATCGACATGGCGCCGGGGCGGATCGCCTTTCGCGGACACCCGATTCAGGACCTAATCGGGTCTGTCAGCTTTGCTGAGATGATCTGGCTTATGGTGCGAGGTGATATGCCCACGCCGGAACAGGCGGCCCTTTTCGAATGTGCGCTGGTGGCGGGCGTGGATCATGGCCCGCAAGCCCCGTCGATCGCCGCCGCCCGCATGGCCGCGACTTGTGGGGTGGGGCTCAACAACGTCATGGCCACCGGGGTCAACATGCTGGGTGACGTGCATGGCGGCGCCGGTGAACAATGCGCCGAACTTTACTTCGACGTCGCCAGACGGATCGATGACGGCGCTGAACGCGATGCTGCCGTCCGCGACAGTATCGCCGACTGGTGTGCGGAGAATGGCAAGATTGTCTCGGGCTTTGGCCATCGTTTCCACAAGCCCGTCGATCCCCGCGCACCAAGATTGATGGCGCTCGTACGCGAGGCGGCAAAGTCCGGTACGGTGGATGGGCGGTTTGCCGATATCGGTGAGGCGGTTCAGACGGAAATCGGTCGCAGCCGCGGTGCCGAAATCGCGATGAATATCGATGGAGCCACGGCCGTGATCTTTTGCGAGCTGGGTTTTCCGGCCCCGCTGTCTCGTGGTCTGTTTTGTCTCTCCCGCTCGGTAGGCGTCTTGTCTCATGGCTGGGAACAGATGCAACAGGGCGGCCGGAACAAAGGCCCGATGCCACCGCGCTATCTGCCGGAATATATTGGTGTCAAATCGGAAAGCTAAACCGACAGAACCTCGGAAGACTGCAGTTATTGGGTTTTCTCAGATCAGCGACATCTGTTTAAAAACACAGGATAAATATGACGCGGTTGAGCGCGTGGTCTGTGCCAGACTCGCACCGCAGATCAAGGTGCGTACGTCAGATACCAAAACCGCCCGATCCCGATGAACATTGATGGCGCGACCACCGTAATCTACGCCGAACTCGGCTTCGATGCCCCACTCACGCGTGGACTGCTCTATCTGCTTAGGTCAGTGGGCATCCTGGCACACGCCTGGAAGCAGATCCAACAAGGCGGCCGTAAAAACGGCCCATTACCCAAGGGGCACCTATGGACGTATCTCAACCCAAGTGAGAAATGATACGATTTTCACTCTTGTTCTAATGTCAGCAAAGCGCAGCAAGCCGCTATTTGTGCACGCGCAGCGAACGCCCACTAAGTCCCGCTTTGCCGACCTTGGGCAACGCATCGATTTCGCTCATGCAGCGAATGACCGGTTCCGTGAAGCCGCACTGCGGCGGGGCTTAACATGGTGAATGACTGGTAAGGGCCGTTCACTACTTTGGGAGTCAGGGCGGAAAGAGATCATTCGCTGCTTTTCGCACCGAGGTCTGCAAAGCGGAGAGGCTGTGTGGAAACTCGGCTGATTGCGATGCCCGTCTGTCTTTACCTGCGTTTTTGCCCGTTTTGGCGTGAGATCGGCATTTCAGCCGACAGA
>NZ_PYGJ01000034.1 GCF_003014475.1 Shimia abyssi
ATCGCCGCTGTCAGAGTCGTCTTACCGTGGTCAACGTGGCCAATCGTGCCAATGTTGCAGTGCGGTTTGGAACGTTCAAACTTTTCCTTTGCCATCTCGGGCGCCTTCTAGAAGTTGGGGGGCCAAAACACAGCCCGTTTATCTCTACCGCGCGCGACATATTGGGTTGCGCGACAAAAATCAAGAAGGGTTTCGTGTTATCTAAGTGCGTCCAACTGCCGTTGCCGCTCTTCCTGCTCTTCCTGCGTGTCTTTCCAGCAATCTGCAAGCACATCCTCAGGCACATTCTCGACCAGACATTTTGCATTTTCCGCCAGCCACTTTTCTATTTCTCGCGCCGCGTTGTGTGTCAGATTCTCCATCTGCTCTTCCGGGCTAAGTGTGTATCCAGTTCCAACCAGTGTGCCGCCTGACAGCGATTCCAGCACGATGATCTGGCGCGGCTCATCATTGAATTTACCTCCGGCCCGATCATCCCACGCGGTGATATTGAAAATCAGGGCTGATTTCGGGGAAAACAGGATTGGCACTCCGGGCTGGGCCAGCACATAACCGTTAATGTTTACCCCAAAATGGACAACGCGGTCACCGTCATACCGACCAAAGCGCGCGTCAATTTCGTCTTTCATCGACGCGATCCACTGCTCTTTGGGCATTTCACGCGACAAGGGGCCTTTTTGAATGTCCGGAGCCACAACAATATTGTGCCCCAACTTAAAGTCCCCCAGATCACGCACCGGTGAATCGTCAGGATCAGTGGGAACTGCGCATGCCGCCAAAGCCCAGAGAGTCGTGAGTGCCAACATCAAGCGTTTCATGTTTTTCTGCCCTGCCTCAAATTCCTGAAACCGATAGCCCAACAAATACGTAGGTTCAATGATAGCCTTCCATCTTGGCAGCGATGCCTTATCTTTGTGACAAAGGAGCGCTGATGTCATCGTCCGACCTTCCAGTTCACGCCGCGCTGGCAACCCAGCCGCTGGGCCTTTGGGGCTCGTTAAGGGCCGCCCGCAGCAATCTGTTAACAATTCTTCCGGAAATCGCCGTGCGCCAACCTATGGTATCGGGGCGCACCGGCCTGCGATGGCACATGGTGATGGACCCCGGCGCAATCCGACGCATATTGCTGGAAAAGGTTGACGATTACCCCAAATCCAACGCGACCAAGAACATCCTGCGCCCGGCAATTGGCGACAGCCTCTTTATTGCAGAGGATGCGCACTGGCGCTGGCAGCGCCGAACTGCGGCACCGGTGTTCTCACATCGAAACGTTATGAACCTTGCACCGGTCATGTCCACGGCGGCCGAGCGCTCTGCTGACCGGATTGGATTGGCGGGTGAACGTGGTATCGACTTGCTCGATGAAATGGTTCGCACGACGTTTGATGTCATCTCAGATGTCACGTTTTCTGGCCAAGACACATTTGACAGTGACGGAGTGCACCGCGCAATCGATGCGTATATCGGCGAAGCTGGCAAAATATCCCTTTTTGACATGCTGGGTCTTCCAGACTGGATTCCACGACCCGGTCGGTTGCTGTCTGGCAAAGCGGTTGGGCAGATGAAAAAGGTGGCCGACGAAGCCATCGAAGCACGCCGCCTGAGGGGCGCAAGTGACATCCCTGATCTGCTGGACCTTCTCCTCGCGGGTGAAGATCCCGAGACAAAACGTCAGATGAACACCTCGGAGTTGCGCGACAACCTGCTGACGTTCATCGTCGCAGGTCACGAAACGACAGCCCTCACCCTTGCCTGGTCGCTTTACTTGTGTGCCTTTGACAAGACGGTACAGGAACAGGCCCGAAACGAGGTGCGTTCTGTACTCTCCGGCCGTACGGCAGCAGGCGAAGACGTAGACAACCTGCCCTATATCCGCCAGATCGTCGACGAAGCCTTGAGACTTTATCCCCCGGCGGGAATAATCTCGCGAACGGCACAGCGGCACGACACGCTTTGCGCGCGCGAAGTCCGACCCGGGGATACCGTGATGATCCCAATCTATGCGTTGCATCGCAACCATATGCTTTGGGAGGAGCCAGACGCATTTCGCCCCGACCGGTTTGCGGACCGCAAGGCAGTGGACCGCTACGCGTATCTTCCGTTTGGCGATGGGCCACGTATTTGTATCGGGGCCAGTTTTGCAATTCAGGAAGCGGTGATCATTTTGGCCACGCTACTTGCGCGCTTCGACTTTGACCTCGTGTCGGGCCGCGCGCCAGATCCGGTCATGATCCTGACGTTACGACCCAACACAGGCGTCTGGCTCACTGCGAAACCTCTATAGCCATGCGCTCCCGCCCCTTTGGGTTGGGCATGGCTCAGCAAAGCTGAGCCTGAAGGAGCTCGCCTCTTGCTGTCGGGATCAAATGGGCAACGCAAGTCGCCTATGGTTAACGGCATATGTTGCGAAGCGCCTGCCAGGCCGTGTCACCCAGAATCGGCCGCACCTGCATATCCGTCTGGATCGCCCGATGTGCAGCATCAATGCGATCGCCAAGACTGGGATGGCTTACAAAATGCGCGACAATCCCGTCATTGTCTCCAAACCGCTTGCGGAACCCCTCAAACATGTCACCCAGCGCCGCAGGTGACACACCTGCCTTACTCAGCATCTCGTGCGCGAAACTGTCCGCCGTGCTTTCGGCTGACTGGCTATAATTTGCTTGAATAAGCTGTTCAGTGAGGAAAAGCACCAACGCCCCGCCCGCAAAATCACCAAACAAAAGCCCCAAGACGCCGATTGATCCCGCCGAACGCAACGCGTGCCGTGTCGCATCCCGCCCAACAACATGACCAACCTCATGCGCGATCACCGCAGCAAGCGCCTCAGGTGTTTCAGCCGCCTGAATGAGCCCGTCAACAAGAACAATATGCCCCCCCGGCAATGCAAACGCGTTAATCATTTTTTGATCCAAAACATGCACGTCCAGCGGCGTTGCCAATTCATAGCCCGCCGTCAACCGAGCCGTCATTTTGTCTAACGCCGCGCGCCCTTCTGGGGCATCGCACAGCGCCAATTGGCCAACCCCTGTGCCATCCAACGAAGACCGCACCCGTTCCAACGTTGCATCTCCCAGCGCTTTTTCTCCAGCCGGAGGAATGAATGTCGCCAGTTGATCCGCCATACGCGGCACCAGAACCAGAATAATCAGCGCAACAGACGCCAAAGCCGCGTTTGCCCATGTCGCAATACGCCAACGTGACACCTTCACCACCGGCTTGCGCAATTCAGGGCAACGCACGGCAATCCGCGATTCATCTGTCATCAACCTCTCAAGCGGCGCGCCGGGCCACATTAGGACCAAATCACCTTGCTCGGCCTGATCCGGAACGGCCCGAATCTCGGCCAAAGGCCATCGTACCTCTGTGTTCCCCCACGCGATCACCAGCTCTGCACGGGTTTCGTCTATGCTCAACCGCACCGCATGAGCTTGGGCGCTTTGCCCGTCAAAAAAGGCGCCCAGCGCACCCAATTGCGCCGGTTTGCGTCCAACTCTCACGATTGTGGAGGTGATCGATTTCATATCGCCGCTCCCACGTCCAACGCCTCTGCAAACCCTTCCGCTTCGGCGAACTCATCTCTTGGGCGTTGTTGCACTTGACCCATCGCATCTGCGCCAATCACGCTCAGCGTATCGGCATAAAGACGCCACAGCGGCATGGTCACAAACGCCTGCCGCAACGCAGACCACATCAAAAACATCGCGAAATAGGACAGTCCGCCAACGACGGGTGCTGCCCACACAGGCATGCCAGCCAGGATCTCCTGAACAGCCCCCATACTGCCACCCGAAGCTTCAAAAACAATCAAACCCGCCAAAGCGATCGGAACCAATGCCACCGAAGACACAATCCCGGCGATCCCATAACCCACAACATAAATCCGAAATACAGTTCGTGTCCTCGGCTCCGCCACAAGCCCCATGTTTGCAGCCCGCTTGGCATTTGCCAGCAGCCGCTTGGCCTGAACCTGATAGTGCACCAACCCGATCAACGACCAAACCGCGAGCACCGCTCCAGCCGCCATTTCCCCCCCTTTGAAACGCTCGCTATAGCCAACCCAAATCATTAACCCGGCCAAACCCACTCCCGGAAACACAACGTTCAAAAACGGCCGGAACAACATCGTCCATCGGCCACCCTGCTCCATCCTGACCGTACCAAACCACGTTCGATCCGTGACATACTTCTCCAACCAGAACGTCTTTAACGGCCACAACATGCCAGCGCTCAGGATCGTCACGATCCACAGTGCCAACGCCCGCCCAACATACCCCCACGCCCCCGGCGCAAGGCCAAAGCGAACGCCTCGCCACCGCGTGCGCGCCAACACATATCGACGCGCTCGGTAACGCGCATAAAACCAAAACGGGATCACTCCGGCAAAGCTCAGGATGTAGGCGGGGTATTCTCCTTGAAACAAAGAGAAACTGGCGAACATCAACAACAGGTTCACAACACCGATATAGAACGCCAGAAACACCACGGCGATCAGAAACCCCAGCACCTTTTCCAGCGGGTCACCCACATATTCCAATGGAATGCCGCCAATACGAACACTGGACCAATACCAGCGCCGCAACCGTGTTTTCATCCAGAAACGGTACATGCCAACGGTCAGCAAAGTGTACACGCCAAACCGAAGCGCCATCCAGAAAACCCGCCCGCGACGACCGACAAATGCGCCTTGGACCTGCCCGCTAGCCAACGGTGTTTTCTTTGCCTGCGTAGCGTCCTTTGCTTCCCGCGCGACGTTCCACGGTGTCGGCGCATTGTCGCTCTCGACTGATCCTTCAGTATTGCTCAAACTCAGCCCCAAAACGAAAAAACCGCCCCCGAGGTACGGGAACGGTTTTAACCTAGCACTGTTCTTGACGTGACGAGAACTTGTAATCGCGTGGGAAACCATAGGGGGCTTTCTTGCCCACCCCGGCCCGTTTCCCCAACCACTCGGTCAAATCAGGTTCGTGGCGGGTTTTACCGCCACCCATGCTCCAGCTTAGGCCATCATCCCATGCAAATGTCGTGATATCACTCAACCCGCCATCAAGCTCAAGCGTACCCTGGCGGCCCCGCGCCATGTTATACTTTTGCAACCTCACACCCTTGCCGCGTCCCATCTCAGGAAGTTCGCTGACAGGGAACACCAGGAACCGGCCATTCTTGGACACGACGGCGACATGATCACCCACCACAGGTTTACAGATCACAGCCTTCACTTCGTCCTTAACGTTCAACGCCTGCTTGCCGGTTCGCGTCTGTGCAATCACATCTTTTTCGGCAACGATGAACCCGTCCCCGGCACTTGACGCAACCAGCATCTTGCGCTCGGGCTGATGCACAAAAATGTCCACAATCTCGGCTTCGTTGGGCAGGTCAACCATTAGGCGCAGCGGCTCGCCCATACCACGCCCACCGGGAAGATTGGCAGCGCTAACTGTATAGAACCGCCCGTTTGTCCCAAATACCAAAAGACGATCCGTCGTTTCGGCATGGAACGTAAAGCGTGGCCCATCGCCATCCTTGAACTTCAGCTCTCGGCCCAGATCGATGTGCCCGGACATCGCCCGCACCCAACCCATCTGAGAACATACAACTGTAATTGGCTCGCGATCGATCATCGCCTCCAGCGGAACCTCTTCGACCTCGCCTGCCTCGGCAAAAACAGAACGCCGCACGCCGCCATCAAAGTCCTTGCCAAAAACTTTTTTGGTTTCTCTCAACTGGTCGACGATCTTGCTCCACTGCAAATCGTCACTTTCCAAAAGATCTTCCAGCCCCGCGCGCTCTTCCATCAAAGCGTCGCGCTCTCGAACAAGTTCAAGCTCTTCCAAACGCCGCAACGACCTCAACCGCATATTCAGAATTGCTTCGGCCTGAACTTCACTCAGCTCACCGTCACCTTTGGCAGGTAATGGTGATGCATAATCATGCTCTGATGTGGCCCGTACGTGGTCGATACCCCAATCCTCG
Source organism: Shimia abyssi (assembly GCF_003014475.1). Lineage (GTDB taxonomy): Bacteria > Pseudomonadota > Alphaproteobacteria > Rhodobacterales > Rhodobacteraceae > Shimia > Shimia abyssi. The sequence goes on from NZ_PYGJ01000034.1 coordinate 5,974, forward strand.
GCCATCAACGCTTGTTTTGGTGCATCATCGTATCGGATGATATCAATCACGCGGTCCAGATTGAGGAAGGCAATGATAAACCCTTCCAAGACTTCCAAACGGTGATCGATCTTCTCCATCCGGTGCTTTGAACGCCGGACAAGCACCTCGCGTCGGAAATCCAGAAATGCCCTCAGCACTTCCTTCATCGAACACACCTTGGGCGTGACCCCGTCGATCAGCACATTCATGTTCAAGCTGAACCGCACTTCAAGATCAGAACTGCGGAACAACATCCCCATTAGGATATCCGGTTCCACATTCTTAGAGCGCGGTTCAAGGATCAGCCGAATATCGTCTGCGCTCTCGTCACGCACATCACCAAGGATTGGCACCTTCTTGGTTTGGATCAATTCGGCCAGTTTCTCGATCAGCTTCGATTTCTGAACCTGATACGGAATCTCCGTGACAACTATTTGCCACTGACCCCTTCCGAGTTCTTCCATCTCCCACTTGCAACGAAGCCGAAATGACCCCCGCCCGGTGCGATAGGCCTGCGCAATGCTGTCACGCGGTTCAACAATCACGCCGCCGGTCGGGAAATCAGGACCAGGCACATAGTTCAGCAATGTATCATCACGCACATCTGGCGTCTTGATCATGTGAATGCACGCGTCACACAGTTCTGAAATATTATGCGGCGGAATGTTCGTCGCCATGCCCACTGCGATACCGCTTGCGCCATTGGCCAACAGGTTCGGAAACTCCGCCGGCAACACAACAGGTTCGGTGATCCGACCATCATAGTTGTCGCGAAAATCAACTGAGTTTTCGTCCAAACCGTTCAACAACGCCTCGGCCACAAAGGTCATTCGCGCTTCGGTGTATCGGCTCGCCGCCGGGTTATCCCCGTCGATATTACCAAAATTCCCCTGCCCGTCGACCAACGGATATCGCACGTTGAAATCTTGTGCCAAACGCGCCATTGCGTCATAAATCGCAGCATCCCCATGGGGGTGGAAATCCCCCATCGTGTCACCGGAAATCTTCGCCGATTTCAGAAACTTCCCATTGGACGCCAGTTTAAGACGGTTCATGGCATAGAGAATCCGTCGATGCACCGGCTTCAGCCCGTCCCGCGCATCAGGCAAAGCCCGGTGCATAATCGTGCTCAGCGCATATGTCAGATAGCGCTCGCCAATTGCGCGTCGCAAAGGTTCCGTAATGTCAGGCAAAGGCTGGTCATCGTCGTCGATCAAATCAGTCATACCGTGGTGATACCGATTGCCTGCAACCGGGTAAAGCGGATGCGGCTGGCATAAACGTGAAAATTTTCTTTCTGCCCCAAGCCCAGCCATCGTGTTATAGTGTGAGTCGTTCTAAAGGCTTTTATTATCAATTCTTTGCTGTGTTCGGGGTGATTGTGGTGTCTCGTTTTGTTTTTCTAAGCTTCGCATTTTTGGGCTGGGCATTTTATGAGCTCAGCGGCGGCGATGAGTTCGAGCCGCCAAGCCGAACGACGCACTCGCCCAGTGTATCAAACAGACCTGAAACTCAACCGACACCGTTTGCGAGGAACACCAACATTGTTCTCGCCTCCAGTGCAGCTGAAATCCCCTTGCCGCCCCGTCAGAAAAACACGGGGTCCAATGCGGTTCCCACAGTCCAACGGGATCTCTCAAAACTGCTGGGAACGCCCGCACCATCATCAAACACCCCTACTGCTCTCGAACCCTCCTCGCAAAAACGCGCGAGTGCGGCTCCAGCAGAACCGCAAGTTGCCCGCGATGTCCGAATTGTTCGAAGCGCCCGTGTAAATCTGCGCGGTGGACCAGGCACTCGTTATAGTGTTCTTGGGAAACTCTCTCGCGGCGACGAGGTGCTGGTATTGCGCGAGCCCGGCAACGGTTGGGTCAAGTTAAAGGTTGCCGAAACCGGTCGCATTGGCTGGATGTCTGCAAGCCTTCTGCGTCACAAAAGGAGTGGCTTTTAGCTCCTAAAATTCCCACCCCAAATCTGACCGAATACATTTTTCACCTAATAATGATCGCCGCACTGCGACCCCGCGTACCTCACATTACGGTTCAGTTTTAACACGCGACCGACTAAATCAACACAACTGCAGTTGATAGGAGCAGAATCATGGCAGACGATCCTTTATTCTGGGTGGCCGCCGCCTGTGCATTTGGCGTGCTAGCGATCTTGATGGTTGGCATTGGTGGGTTTGCCAAAGGCGGCGAGTTCAACAAAAAACATGGAAACAGGCTCATGCGTTGGCGCATCGCGGCTCAGTTTCTAGCCGTTGTCGTTATTCTGCTCTTTGCCTGGCTGCGTACCGGAGGCTAACCACATGGTCGTTCTAAACAAAATATACACTCGCACCGGCGACAAAGGGTCAACCGCGCTTGGCAACGGGGATCGTGTCGCCAAATACGACCCGCGCGTTACCGCATACGGCACCTCTGACGAGCTCAATTCCACTCTTGGCATGGCCCGCCTTTATGCGACTGGCGAAATGGACAATCAGCTCGCAGCGATCCAGAACGATTTGTTCGATTTGGGCGCGGATCTATGCCGGCCCGATATTGCCGCTGATGCGACTGCCGAATACCCGCCGTTGCGGATGGTCGCCGCTCAGGTTGACCGGCTCGAATCCGAAATTGATTTGATGAATGATCTGCTAGCGCCTTTGCGCAGCTTTATTTTGCCCGGCGGTTCGGCACTTGCCGCACATCTCCACCTTTGCCGCACGGTCGCGCGCCGCGCGGAACGTTTGACCGTGGAACTCTCGCAAAGCGAAGAGGTCAATCCTCATGTCACGACTTACCTCAATCGTCTCAGCGACTGGTTCTTCGTGGCCGCGCGCATCGCCAACGAAAATGGCGAAAAGGATGTTTTGTGGGTTCCTGGTGCCAATAGATAAATGCGCGCCCAACTGCGACAATCTTTCCGTAAGGGCGAATCACCTTTCGAAGCGCTTCACAAAAAAGAGATGTTTGCGCTACCTAGCAGTCAAGTGGCTCCGGATCCGTGTCGTCTTTGCGCAAAGCCAAAATTTTCTTTTCGCAATCACTGCCTTAAAATATCGAAACGCGACGTCCTTGCCCCAAAACATGACGATTTTCCTCTGTTTCGGATGACCATGAACCGGTATCAACGCTCCGAGAGCATTCAATCGGGTCGAGCATCGGCTCGAGCAAACAAAGGAGTTATCCGCCCATGAAGGTCTTGGTACCTGTCAAGCGCGTGATTGATTACAACGTGAAGGTTCGTGTTAAAGCGGACGGGAGCGGAGTTG
>NZ_PYGJ01000035.1:2500-6299 GCF_003014475.1 Shimia abyssi
AGTTCTTAACCATCCAATTGGATGACATTGACATCGTTTAGAGAGATACACGTTACTTTGAGAGTAATCTTGAAGTAACAATCAACACTGTTTGATCGCCCTAAGTACGGGGATGATCTCAGTTTGGTGCTTTGTATCGCCATAGTAATCCGCAAGGGTGAACGGCGAGACGGAGCGAGCATATGTAACGGTTGTTTCCTCGACCAATCATGTGTCTGCCAGCTGAAACGAACAGAGTTGTCCAAGTCAAGTACACTAACCCGAGCAATCGAGAGATTGCTCAAATTGTTCTTCATCTTCCGGATGGGGCCGATGACCATCGGCAGTTCGGGTTCCAAGATGAAGAGCGGGAAAAAATGTATGACTTTTGGTTCAGAATAAGGATCCCTTTTTAGTTACCAGCTGAAGGGGTCGCGATTGACTTCGTCCTTAAGCAGCAATGCGATAGGGCATCAAACAAGTCTTTCTTTTTCTGGATCAAATCAAGCGCGAGAAGGGCGTTTGGTGAATGCCTTGGCAGTAAGAGGCGATGAAAGACGTGATACTCTGCGATAAGTCATGAGGAGCTGAGAATAAGCTTTGATCCATGAATTTCTGAATGGGGGAACCCACCTGAAAGTTTGTTATTGTGACCCTGCGATTTGTTACGGGAGGCCAGTCCTCAAGTAGCGAAGCGGTAGGACATCAATAATGGGCTTAACCAGGTACTTTTGACCTGAATACATAGGGTCTTAAGAGCAAACCCGGGGAACTGAAACATCTAAGTACCCGGAGGAAAGGACATCAATTGATACTCCCCTAGTAGCGGCGAGCGAACGGGGACCAGCCAAGCCGAGATTGTGACTAGAACATGTTGGGAAGCATGGCCATAGCGGGTGATAGCCCCGTATAGGAAGCATGATCGGATGTATTAAGTAGGGCGGAACACGTGAAATTCTGTCTGAAGATCGGAGGACCACCTTCGAAGGCTAAGTACTCCTTACTGACCGATAGTGAACCAGTACCGTGAGGGAAAGGTGAAAAGCACCCCGACGAGGGGAGTGAAACAGTTCCTGAAACCGAACGCCTACAATCAGTCGGAGGCTCCTTGCGAGCTGACGGCGTACCTTTTGTATAATGGGTCATCGACTTGGTCTATCTAGCAAGCTTAAGCCGTTAGGTGTAGGCGCAGCGAAAGCGAGTCTTAATAGGGCGCATGAGTTAGGTGGATCAGACCCGAAACCGAGTGATCTAGGCATGACCAGGCTGAAGGTAAGGTAACACTTACTGGAGGGCCGAACCCACATCTGTTGAAAAAGATCGGGATGAGTTGTGCCTAGGGGTGAAAGGCCAATCAAACTCGGAGATAGCTGGTTCTCTGCGAAATCTATTTAGGTAGAGCGTCATCCGAATACCCCGGGGGGTAGAGCACTGGATGGGTAATGGGGCCCCACAGGCTTACTGATCCTAACCAAACTCCGAATACCCGGGAGTACTAGATGGCAGACACACTGCGGATGCTAACGTCCGTAGTGGAGAGGGAAACAACCCTGACCTACGACTAAGGCCCCTAATTCATGGCTAAGTGGGAAAGCAGGTGGGACGACCAAAACAACCAGGAGGTTGGCTTAGAAGCAGCCATCCTTTAAAGATAGCGTAACAGCTCACTGGTCTAATTAAGTTGTCCTGCGGCGAAGATGTAACGGGGCTCAAGCCATGAGCCGAAGTCTAGGATGCACATAGTGCATGGTAGCAGAGCGTAGTGTGACATAGGACCTTTCCTCTTTAGCATTCTTCGGAATGTCATGGAGGATTAGGTTCTTTCGATGAAGCCGGGGCGTGAGCCATCCGGTGGAGAGATCACTAGTGAGAATGATGACATGAGTAGCGACAAAGAGTGTGAGAGACACTCTCGCCGAAAGTCCAAGGGTTCCTGCTTAAAGCTAATCTGAGCAGGGTAAGCCGGCCCCTAAGGCGAGGCAGAAATGCGTAGCCGATGGGAACCAGTTTAATATTACTGGGCCAGGAGGATGTGACGGATCATGAAGATTGTTCCCCCTTATTGGATTGGGGGGGCCGTTGATTGGTTCCTGGAAATAGCCCTCCATCAGACCGTACCCTAAACCAACACAGGTGGACTGGTAGAGCATACCAAGGCGCTTGAGAGAACGATGTTGAAGGAACTCGGCAAAATACCTCCGTAAGTTCGCGAGAAGGAGGCCCAGTTTCTACGCAAGTATTGGCTGGGGGCACAAACCAGGGGGTGGCGACTGTTTACTAAAAACACAGGGCTCTGCGAAGTCGCAAGACGACGTATAGGGTCTGACGCCTGCCCGGTGCCTGAAGGTTAAAAGGAGGGGTGAGAGCTCCGAATTGAAGCCCAGGTAAACGGCGGCCGTAACTATAACGGTCCTAAGGTAGCGAAATTCCTTGTCGGGTAAGTTCCGACCTGCACGAATGGCGTAACGACTTCCCCGCTGTCTCCAACATCGACTCAGCGAAATTGAATTGCCTGTCAAGATGCAGGCTTCCCGCGGTTAGACGGAAAGACCCCGTGCACCTTTACTACAGCTTCACACTGGCATTAGGCCGAGCATGTGCAGGATAGGTGGTGGGCTTTGAAGCGATGACGCCAGTCATCGTGGAGCCTCCCTTGAGATACCACCCTTGCTCTGCTTGATGTCTAACCGCGGTCCGTTATCCGGATCCGGGACCCTGTGTGGCGGGTAGTTTGACTGGGGCGGTCGCCTCCTAAAGCGTAACGGAGGCGCGCGAAGGTTGGCTCAGAGCGGTCGGAAATCGCTCGTTGAGTGCAATGGCAGAAGCCAGCCTGACTGCAAGACTGACAAGTCGAGCAGAGTCGAAAGACGGCCATAGTGATCCGGTGGTCCCGAGTGGAAGGGCCATCGCTCAACGGATAAAAGGTACGCCGGGGATAACAGGCTGATACTGCCCAAGAGTCCATATCGACGGCAGTGTTTGGCACCTCGATGTCGGCTCATCTCATCCTGGGGCTGGAGCAGGTCCCAAGGGTACGGCTGTTCGCCGTTTAAAGAGGTACGTGAGCTGGGTTTAGAACGTCGTGAGACAGTTCGGTCCCTATCTGCCGTGGGTGTAGGATACTTGAGAGGAGTTGCCCCTAGTACGAGAGGACCGGGGTGAACGAACCACTGGTGGACCTGTTGTTGCGCCAGCAGCAGTGCAGGGTAGCTATGTTCGGACAGGATAACCGCTGAAGGCATCTAAGCGGGAAGCCCCCCTCAAAACAAGGTATCCCTGAGGACCGTGGTAGACCACCACGTCGATAGGCCGGAGATGTAAGCGCAGCAATGCGTTCAGTTGACCGGTACTAATGGTCCGATAGGCTTGATTTGATCCAGTAAAAGACAGACTTTTACGGCAAAATCAAAAGCATACACACAATCAGAATACTGACTTGGACAGCCCAAAAATGGGCGCATCAACCGAAGCCGTTTACTCGGTTTGGTGATCATAGCGCGAGTGAAACACCCGGTCCCATCCCGAACCCGGCAGTTAAGCACCGTAGCGCCGATGGTACTGCATCTTAAGGTGTGGGAGAGTAGGTCATCGCCAAACCTAGTAAACGACTTCGGTTAACGTATCTCTCGACGATGACGAAAATGCCTCAAAATATAAAAATGAGGCAAATCAGGCCAGTTGGCCAGGTTCCGCGGGATGGAGCAGCCCGGTAGCTCGTCAGGCTCATAACCTGAAGGTCGTAGGTTCAAATCCTACTCCCGCAACCAACGATATTTGCGAAACCGCCTCAGCCATGTCGGCTCCGGCGGTTTTTGCTTTT
>NZ_PYGJ01000036.1 GCF_003014475.1 Shimia abyssi
CTTTTTCATGTCCCACTCCTCAGTGGTCACGATGAGCCAGAAACTCTCCCTTATCAAACCGCCCTATTTGGACCCATAAGCGCTGACGTCAGACACTTGATCCCAAGCTCCATGGGCGTGGGCTTGGACGGGCGCTGGTGGACGACGCCGCAAAACAGTTCGATACGCTTGAGGTTGAGGTTGAGGTTGAGGTGTTTGAGCAGAATACAGTCGGACGCAGGTTCTATGACATCTACGGCTTTCAACAGATTGGGTCTTCATTCCATAAAGCAACTGGCGAAACCATTTTGCGCCTTGCCAAAACGGGCAAGAACACGGAGGCGGCAGCATGAGCTACTTCATTTATCCCTTCGCGATCATCGGTTTTGTTTCTGTCACATTTGTGGCGATAGGGCTTTGGCTGGACATCAGCGACTTTGACAACACCCAAGGCGGCTATGAAGCGCCTTTCGAAGGTGTCACTGGAGACCGTGTTGACTGACTTGCCATGGACAAAACCCCCACGGGTATCGCCAAACGCGGTTACGTCATGAACATACTTGTCGATGGCACAACGGGCATGATCACTTTTGAACTCTTCGGGTGGCAGGTACCATTCCGCCCATTCTCAGAGCGCGCGTTGGTCGTCCACAAACCGCGGGAAGCGTTCATTGCAATGGGCTTTAACCCTGAGTTCTGATTGCTAGAAAACGCAGATCGAAAAGGCGGGCTTCGGCCTGCCTTTTTCGTTGGTGCTGATGATGCGCAATTGGTCAAGTCATCTGCGTGGCCCGCCAACCTCAAACCGGATTGGCCGCCATAAAGTCCATGTATCGGCGCATCGACGCGCCCCAATTCAGATCAGGATACATGGACCAATGACCAGCAAATATCTCACCATCGGCGCCACGGGCGCTATCGGACATGCCTTCGCAAGTGCATTGCAAGACGCAGGATTGCACGCCACGCTTCTTGTTCGCGACCGCAGAAAGGCGATTGCACTGTTTGGCAATACAAACGGCTTCACCATCGTTGAAGGTGACGTGAATGACACCGCTTTGTTGCACAGCATCGCAGAGGGCGTAGATTTCATCTTCCATGGCGCAAATGCCTCCCATGAACACTGGGCAAAAGCGATGCCCGTGATGACAAGAAATGTCATCAACGCAGCTGAGCATTCGCGCGCGCCCGTGATCTTCCCAGGCAACAACTACAATTTCGGTCAAACCGAACAACCGATCAGTGAGATCACTCCTTTCAATCCATCCGTCCCACTTGGCAAGGTTCGGGTCGATCTGGAGAAGATGCTACAGCGCGCCGCTGATCAAGATGGCGAATGACCGTTGCAGCACTGTGGAAGAGTTCAAGGCATGGGGAATGAACATCGGCCATGAGAATATGGCCGTGACGATGGGCTCATCCTTGCCGATCCCCAAGCAGCGCAAGGAGGACCTGATCAAGAATATGAAAATGGCATAGCATGGCTTTTCAAACGATCCGTCTTGATGTTCCTCCTAGGCTCTGGACCTATAAACGGCTTCCGGCCACAACGGCAGCTTTGGCCCAGAGCAGGCACTGGCGAAAAATGGGTCTATGACCAAGTTGCGGGACTTTGCCGACTTTCGCTGCAATTGCGCCAATGCCCGCTCTCGAAAACTATGATGCTTAGATCAGGCAAATTTACAGTCATCCCGATCTGACCCTTTCTTGGCAATTTCAGCAAAACTGCTGCGCGTCAGCCACTTTGTGAGTGTACGCGCCATCAGATCATGGCCAGTCAGGGAAATCAGCCCACTTTCAATCTCTGCCTCGAATGTTGAATGTCCCATCCAAGCAGAGGTCAATGCGCGGAGTTCACAGACGACAAAGAGGTCAACGTCGAATTTGGGGTCTGTATAGCAAAGGTCAGTCTCTTCGCCTGGTTTAGCCACCAACCAGTAATTGGCAGTTTCATTCGAGGCATCGTTCAGGATGAACTGAATGACGCTCTTGCGTTTTGGGAGTTGCAATAAGTCAATCTTTCCGCGGATTTTCCACATCAAAAGCCGGGCGTCCAGGTTCTGAAGAGATACCTCACAATCGATGTTTCGATGGGCCCATTCCCCTAGCCCTCGGATGAGCGGTTCGAGCTCGTTGGCCAGTGGCGTGGGAAAATACTCTGCATGTGTCCCCCGGCCTGAATCGTTGCGCACGACCAGACCGTTAGCTTCCATCTCTTTCAAGCGCTTGGAAAGCAGCCCCGGCGACATACCGGGAACGCCACGCTGGATTTCGTTGAAGCGGGTCGAACCGAACCACATCTCGCAAAGTAGCAACATCGTCCAGCGTGGCTCCAGCAGGCTTGCTGCCATCGCGACTGGACAGAATTTTGGATAGTTTGAATCTGACATCACCGGTCCTCCAGCTTCACCTAAACATTTGGGCCGTGTCCTCGTCCACTTCAGAAACTGTAGTGGGTTTGCTGCATTTCCTGAACTGGTCTGACACAGACGATCTTGCCACGATCTCCCTACCAGAAATTCAAACAAGGGAGACGAACAATGCCACTGGTGGACATCGAATTAATTGAAGGCGTTTTCGACGACGTTCAAAAAGCGCAGATGATCGAAAAAGTGACCAACGCGATGGTTGAAGTCGAGGGCGAGAATATGCGCCCGGTGACCTGGGTTCGGGTCAAGGAGGTCCAAAGCAGGCACTGGGGTGTGGGCGGCAAAACCCCTAGCACAGAAGACGTCAAGGCGATGGCTACAGGCTGAACCCAGGTTTTGGCTGGGGCATCCGACGTGTTGTCCCTGCCGAGCCTGAAGCGTAAACTTGAGGAACAAAAATGGACAAGAACACACATGCAAGAGAGGCACAGCTTCGTGCCATTTCCATTTATGAAAAGCGCCCCGAGCGCGCGCAGGTCGTCAATCGTGGCACAGCTGAGGTTCTCGAGGGGCTGGGCTGTATCTACGAGCAGGACGGGCAACGTCTTTCTGTTGACATGCCGACGGCAATTGGAGGCAGCGAAGAAGCTCCCCCACCTGGCTACTTTGGAAGAGCAGCGGTCTGTAGCTGCCTTGCCATCGGAATAAAAATGACGGCTGCACGGGAAAACCTGCAACTGGACGCGGTCCGTGTTGGGATAGAACAGGATTGGGACAATCGCGGTGTGCTTGCCATGGAAGGCGCAAGCCCCGTGCCGAGTGACACGCGGATCGCTATCGACATCGCCAGCTCTGAGGCAGAAGAAAAGGTTAGGTCACTGGTCGCGCGAGCGTTGGTGAGTGACCCGTGGTTTCTGACTTTTCGAGATGCACAGCCTGTCACTTCGGAACTCTCAGTCAATGGAATGGTCGCCTGATGGATGCCCGTCTGCAACTCCGCGTCCAACGTTACGGCTGGGATGCCGCTGTGGCGCATTACCACGCGGGGTGGGAAGCGCAGCTACGCCCCGCGCACAATCAACTTCTGATGATGGCAGGGCTCACCGCCGGGCAAAGCATCATCGAGACAGCCTGCGGCAGTGGGTTGGTAACAATGCGGCTTTCCAAAGATGTGGGGCCGAAAGGATATGTACTTGCGACTGATCTCTCGCAGGGCATGATTGACGACCTGCAAGCTCGCCTTGACAGACGCCTTCCCAACAATGTTGAGGCTAAGCGCATGCCTGCGGAGAAACTCGGTGTGCCTGATGGGGCTTTCGATGCAGCGATTTGTGCGTTGGGCCTTATGTACACGCCCGATCCTGCTGCGGCGGTGGTCGAGATGGCGCGCGCCGTTGCTCCGGGCGGAATGGTCGCTGCGACGGTATGGGGGGAACGTCAAAATTGTGGCTGGGCCGATGTGTTTCCCATCGTGGATGCCCGCGTCGCTTCCGAAGTATGTCCGATGTTCTTTGGAACTGGTGCACCGAAAGCTTTGACCCGAATTTTCGAAAAGGCCGGGCTAAAGCAAGTTGAAGAGCATCGACAGTTCGAAAAACTGATTTTCAGAACTGAGGCGGATGTTGTAGATGCTGTCCTTCTCGGTGGTCCTGTCGCGCTTGCGATCAAAAGGTTCGACAAGGATACCTTGCAAGAGGTGCGCCAAGAATTCCTATCGTCCGTATCGAAATACAAATGCAGCGATGGAAGCTACCGCATTGAGGGTGAATTCGTATCGGTCAGAGGTTTTCGCCCGTTGGACTAAGCCGACCTTCATGTACTGTGCAGCATCGGATACTCTGGGCTCGAAGCGGTCGTTCGCTGCACTTGGCATGAGCGGCTGATTTTGAGCGCAAAGCAGACGTTGTTCCTTCTAAACGACGTAGCCGCTTTTTGTTTTGTCCGCGCTTCGCCGCCCGCTCCTTGAAGCTGACAGACTTAGCGATTACATGCCAATCGTGGGCAGACAACCCGCAATACCTCCAACCATAATGACGCTCGTCTGCCGAGCCTTGCCCGTAAGCCGCGGAAGACCGCCGGGGTATGGACCGCCCGAGACATGCTTGCGACCGGTGCGAATGGTCTGGATCCGCTTGCGCAGTTCTCCTAGAAGCGACAACACGCGATCTGCCTCTATCTGGTTGTCCGCGTCACTCATACCTTTGCTCCCGCAATCATCGGCACGACGTTAGCACGGGCCTCCTGCAACTGAACCAGAAACTGCGAATAGGCCTCCATCATCACCCGGCGCTGGGCGAAGTACGATGTGCGGTCGTATGCGCGGCCATGCTGCTCCTTCGATGCGTGGCTCAATTGCGCTTCTGCCAGTTTCTCTTCGAACCCGAGCCGCTCGGTCACCAGCGTGCGGAACGTTGCCCGCAGGCCATGCGCGTCGGTCTCTCCACCGAATCCGATTCTGCGGATCATGTTCATCGTGGCCGGTTCGGACACGGGTCCATCCTCGCTGGCAAACACCAACTCGCGGGTGCCGTTGATCGCGTACATCTCTTTCAGGATCTCGATCACCGGATCAGTCAAGGGAATGGCAATCGTGATGCCCGTCTTGGTCACCACGTTGTTCCAGACACGCTCACCCATGTTGATGTCCGCCCAGCGTATATTGCGCACTTCACCGGCCCTCTGACCTGTATGCGCAATGATCTGAACCAGAGGCTTGCCCAAAGTCTGGTGCGGCCACGCATCCAGCGCCTGCAGGAATTTCGCCAAACGTTCGGGTTCCGTGATCGCCGGGTGGTGCCTCTTGGGCTGGGGTTTGACCCTGTCAATCACGTTCGCCCCAGGCACAAACGAGATCAGGCCCTCTGCTTCAGCGTAGCCCAGAACCTGCCGCAGGATGCGAATGACCCGGCGCGCAGTCTCATGGCTCCCACGATCCGCGATCTTGAGCGCAACGGCCTTGATGTCGACTACCGTGATATCCGCGACCTCAACAGTCCCCAACAGAGGAATGGCGTCCTTTTCGATTCGGTTGCGGGCGCGGACAAAAGTCTTCTCTGCCCAGTGCGGGCGCTCCTCCACCAACCACGCACGGACAACCCCGGCGAAGGTGGTGTCTGTCAGACCTGACCGATCCTGCACCTCTGCGCGCATCTCTGCCACGTCGGGGGTGATGTTGTCTTCAAGCAGGTTCCTCTGCGCCTCGACGCGTTGGCGCGCGTCCTTGAGGCCGACAGAGGGATAGGAGCCCAAGGTCATCTCACGCTGCTTGACATCGACCCTGTAGCGCCAGACCCATGTCTTGCTGCCACCAGGATGAACAACGACGATAAACCCACAGCCAGCGGCCGGCTTGTACTTCTTTTCACGCGGTTTCGCGTTCTTGATCTTTGCATCTGTCAGGTTTGCCATTCGCATACTTTCTTTCATCACCGACCCCACACTCACCCCCACAGTCGGGTGTGGTGGCAGGCCCAAGTTTCCTTGGGGTCGAGAAAGACTGACACGGGACGCGGTCAATAAACAAAGGCGTCGGACTGCGAGTGACTTCGATTAGGTTAGGTTTTTGATGGACCTAGGCTCCACCAAAATTCCAATTTATTGTTCAGTTTGGCCTTGTTGCACAAATCGGTGTGTGAGCGCAGTTCCCGTTTCCCCGGACGGACTTATCCTGCGGGCTCAGTTGCAGGTATACCAAGAGCGGTATCGCGGTTGAGTGCCGCGATGCGGATTTGGACCTCAGCGACCTGACGATCGAAGTCACCCGCCATCAAGGATTGGCCAAGTCGTTTCACGCAATGCG
>NZ_PYGJ01000037.1 GCF_003014475.1 Shimia abyssi
GGCGCCAATGAAAGTTATTTTGGTCATTATTTGACGGCTCCGAGAGTTAGTCCAGCGATGAAGTGTTTTTGCATTAGGAAGAACATTGCGACGGGGGGTAGCGCTGCGACGATGGAGCCTGCGCTCATCATGTGGTATGCGGCGCGGAACTGTGAGTTGAAGGATGTGATGCCTGCTGTGACGGGCTGGCTTTCGGGTCCTTGTGTCAGCACGACGGCCCAGAAGTAGTCGTTCCAGATGAATGTAAAGATCAGCACGCTGAGTGCGGCGAGTGCAGGCTTCATCAGCGGCAGCACCACGTACCAGAAGATGCGCCATTCGCTGACGCCCTCGACCCGTGCGGCCTCGATCAGCTCAAAAGGCAGCGCGCGGATAAAGTTGCGCATGAACAGGGTGCAGAACCCGGTCTGGAACGCGATATGGAACAGCACCAGGCCGGTTTTGGTGTTATACAGCCCCATATCCAGCGTCAGGTCGCGCACCGGCACCATCAGGATCTGGAAGGGCACAAAGTTGCCTGCGACAAACATGAAGAAGATCCACAGGTTGGCCTTGAACTTGTAGATCCCCAGCGCAAACCCGGTCATGGCGCTGAGCGCGACGGCGCCGATCACGGTGGGCACGGTGATCAGGAAGGAATTGAGCAGATAGCGCGGCATGTCGGAGTTAAAGAACACCTGGCCATAGTTCTGCGCGAACTCAAACGATGAGGGCAGCCCCCAGTAATTGGCGTTGGTAAAATCCGCTCCCGGCTTGACCGAGAACAGCGCCACGGCCAGGAGCGGCCCCAGCCACAGCAACAGCGCGACGGGCAACATGGCCTTATAGGCGGTCTGAATGCCTTGTGATTGCTTCTCGATGGGTGTTGGAAACATCTCAGCGCCCCTTCTCTTCGCGATACATCGACCACAGGAAGTAGGCGATAAAGCACATCATGATCATGAACAGCACCACCGCGATGGCCGCGCCATAGCCCATGCGGAACCCGTATTCCGACAGGGCCACTTCGAACATGTAATAGGCCAGCACGCGCGAGCTGCCGAACGGGCCGCCCTCGGTCATGATCGAGATCAGATCGAACGAGCGCAGCGCGCCGATGATGGTGACGACAAAGGCGATGAATGTCGCCGGTTTGAGCTGGGGCAGCACGATATGCCACAGCATCCGCCAGCCCTTGGCATTGTCCAGCCGCCCGGCTTCGATCTGCTCGGGATCCACCGCATTGAGCCCGGTCAGATACAGGATCATGCAATAGGCGGTCTGCGGCCAGAGCCCGGCCAGGATGATACCATAGGTGACAAAACGCTCATCCCCCAGGATATTGACCCCCTCCAGCCCGAACCAGCCAAGCGCGGCGGTCAACAGGCCGAATGTGGGGTCGTAAAACCACGTGAACACCAGGCCGACCACAACCTGACTGATCACAAACGGAAAGAAAAACAGCGACTTATAAAGCCGGATCCCAAACACCGTCTGGTTCAGGAACAGCGCAATAAACAACCCCGCCGGGATCGCCAGCAGATACAGCGCCAGCCAGATCACATTGTTCTTGAGCGAAGTATAAAACGCGTCGCGATCCACGTATTCCCAGTAGAGATCTTCATAGTTGCGCAGGCCCACATACTCGGCCTCGCCCAGCCCGTCCCACGCGTAAAGCGACAGGTTAAAGGACTGGAACACCGGAAAGATCACGTAAAACAGAAAGAACAGAATGCCCGGTGCCAGAAACAGCCACGGCGCGACAGACTGCTGATTGCGGTGGAACCAGCTCTCTTGTTCTGGGGTATCGGATGCGGCCGTCATGGTCGGTGCCCTTTTTTGTCAGCTGGACCGGTGCGCACAGCACCCATCCGGTCTTTTGGTCGACCAAAGGGGCGTACCCCTTTGGTCCAGTTTAATGTCAGGCCTCTTGTCGGGCCTCTTGTCAGGCCTTCAGGCGCCGATCACTTGTAGATACGGCCCCGGGCGCGTTCCAGCTTGGCCAGAATACGGTCCAGCTCACCCGGCTTGACCATGAACTCCTGGAAGCCTTCCATCGAAGCCTTGGCCATTTCCGCAGGCGCATCGCGATCCCAGAACTGGGCCACGCCACCGGTGGAATTGGTCGACAGCATCTTGAAACCCTGCTGCAGGAACTTGTCATCATCCACGCTGGAGCCTGCATTCACAGGCAGCTGACCCAGGTTCTGGCCATTGTTGATGATGGTCTGTTCCTCGGCCGAGGTGGCAAAGCGCAGGAATTCCCGTGCCGCTTCCTTGTTTTGCGCATTGGCCGGGATGTGGAACGTATCCGTGGGCGCATCTTCCGAGAGCTCAACATCCGGGTTGATAGAGACGAACTGGTAGAAATCCAGCTGATCATCGCTCAGACCCGCATCGCGCAGCGGTGCCACGGCAAAGTTGCCCATCAGATAGGCCGCCGCGTCGCCATTCACCATAAACGGCAGCGCTTCCTGCCAGCTATAGGTCTGGTGGTTGTCGATAAACGCACCCATGTCGATCAGCTCTTTCCAGTTCAGGAAGGTCTGCTTGACGCGCTCATCTTCCCAGGACACCTCGCCACCGGCCAGCGCCATGTGGAAATCAAAGCCGTTGGTGCGCATGTTGAGATAGTCAAACCAGCCGCCCGCGGTCCACAGGTACTTGGTGCCAATCGTATAGCAGGCCCGGCCCGACTCCACGATCTTGGCGCAGTTGGCTTTCTCTTCGTCCCAGGTGGTTGGCTCAGAAAGGCCCAGCTCGGCAAAGATGTCTTTGCGATAATAAACCCCCCACTGATAATAGGTATAGGCCACGCCCCACTGCTTGCCATCAATGGTCAGCGCGCCCTTGGTCGAGGCCAGCGCCTCGCCAACTGCGGGCTCGGCATAGAGATCCGAGACATCCTCAAACAGACCCGCCTCCACATAGGGGCGCATGCGGTTGGCCGCATACCAGGTCGCCACGTCCGGCGCGTTGGCAGTCAGAAAGTTGCGGATCTGGGTTTTATAAGCTTCGCGGTCGATCACCGTGGTCTCGATATTGAGGTCGGGATGCTGCGCGCCAAAGCGCTCGATCATCGCCTCCATCGTGGCGCGCGGGGCCGGGTTCGATGTGTCCAGGAAGATCTTGAGGTCCCCCGACAGATCCGACGCCCAGGCCGGCATCGCCCCCGAAACAGCAAGCGAAACGGTGGTCGCCAGCGCGGCCAGCGTGGCTTTCTTGGTGGCCCGATTAGTAGAATGCATGGTTGTCCTCCCCTTTAGCATCCGGATCGCCCCGCAACCGCGGGACCAAATTGTGCAGCGAGCAGACCAACACAGCCCAACCCTCCCGAGTCGTCCTCTGTGCCTGCCTGTGTCGCCATCAGCGTTGGTCTTGTGGTTCCGTTATTTGAAACCGTGTTTTACATGTTGAAAATTACACTGCGAATCGCATAGGCTTGTCAACAGTTTCCTGCCCGGCGCTGCTCTGCACCCCCGGCATGGTCGTGGAGGCGGCCGGGACACAGGACACAATCGGAGGAGATGCCAGACATGGCAGGAGACGGAACAGTCGGCAAAGCATGCGACGTGCTGGATCAGGTCGCAGCCTTTGAGCGCCCGGTGCGCTTTGGCGAGCTGCAGGCCTCAAGCCCGTTCCCCAAGGCCACGCTCTATCGCTTTCTGCAAACCCTGACCAATCAGGGCATGTTGTCTTATGAGCCCGAGCATCAGACCTATGCGCTGGGGATGCGGCTGGTGCGGCTGGCCCATACCGCCTGGACCCAAAGCTCGCTCGCACCGATTGCGCGCCCGCATATCGACCGCCTCTCCGAGGCCCTGGGCGAGACTGTGCACCTCGCGCAGCTCGACAGCAGCCAGGTGCTTTATGTCGACAAGCGTAATGCGCGCCAGCCTGTCGAGATGTATTCCCAGGCGGGCAAGGTCGGCCCCGCCTATTGCACCGGCGTGGGCAAGGCCATGCTGGCCTTTCTGCCCGAAGACACCCTCACCCGCACCCTGTCGCAGCAAAGCTATCACCGCTTTACCGACACCACGCTGTGTTCCGAGCACACCCTGCGCGCCGAACTGGCCGCCATTCGTGACCGGGGCTATGCCTTTGACCGCGAAGAGCACGAGCCCGGCATCATCTGCATCGCGGCCCCGATCCTGTCGGATCAGGCCCGTGTGCTGGGCGCCCTCTCGATCACCGGCCCCACCAACCGCACCAGCTATGACAAACTCACCGGATGGGCACCACAGGTGCTGGACACCGCGGCCCGTATCGGCGCCGAGGCCCAGGCCTGGCGCTTTCCGGAAACCCATCTCAGGAAAAGGCAAGCATCATGACCGGCGTAACACTAGAGGGCGCGATCAAGCGCTATGGCGAGACCCAGGTGATCCACGGCATCGATCTGACGATCGAAGATGGCGAGTTCTGCGTCTTTGTCGGCCCTTCGGGCTGTGGCAAGTCCACCCTGCTGCGCATGATCGCCGGGCTCGAGGAAACCTCAGAGGGCACCATCAATATCGGCACCCGCGACGTCACCCATATGGACCCGGCCAAACGCGGAGTCGCCATGGTGTTCCAGACCTATGCGCTTTATCCGCACATGAGTGTCGCCGAGAACATGGGCTTTGGTCTGCGCATGAATGGCGTGCCCAAGCCCGAGATCGAGAAAAAGGTCAAAACCGCTTCGGCCATCCTCAAGCTTGATCCCTATCTCGACCGCAAACCAAAGGCGCTCTCGGGCGGGCAACGCCAGCGCGTCGCCATCGGCCGCGCCATCGTGCGGGGCCCCGAAGTGTTCCTGTTTGATGAGCCGCTCTCAAACCTCGACGCCGAGCTGCGCGTCGACATGCGCGTCGAAATCGCCCGCCTGCATCAGGAAATCGGCGCCACCATGATCTATGTGACCCATGATCAGGTCGAAGCCATGACCATGGCCGACAAAATCGTCGTGCTGCGCGATGGGCGCATCGAACAGGTCGGCGCCCCACTTGACCTCTACCGCGACCCAGACAATCGCTTTGTCGCCGGCTTCATCGGATCGCCCTCAATGAACTTCCTCGACTGCACCGTCAAAGACGGCGCCCTGCACCACCCCGCCCTCGCAGGCCCGCTGGTGCCCGACACTCCAATCCCCGACAACCTCTCCGAAATCACCCTCGGCATCCGACCAGAACACATCACACTCGACCCCGCAGGCGACCAACTCAACATCGACCTAACAGAAGCACTCGGCGGCGTATCATACTGCTACCTCTCAACACCAAAAGGCGACAAAATCATCGTAGAAGAACGCGGCGATGAAAGATCAAAACAAGGAAACAAAACCGCAATCAATATCCCAACAAAAAGAACATACCTATTCAACAAAAATACAGGAAAAAGAATCAAATAAGGGG
>NZ_PYGJ01000038.1 GCF_003014475.1 Shimia abyssi
TACCGGGCATAGAGTGCCACGCGGGTATTGAGGCTGGTCATTCAGTTGCTCCTTTTTGTAACATCGCGAATAGCTAAGATGTCCTACGGATGAAATCCGATCAGAAATACTCATCGTAGACGCCGACGCAACTCAGACAAGGTGGTGTTGAGTTTGCGTCCGGCCTCAATTTGCCGAGCCTGATTATAGTGCTTCTCGGTGGTCTTTGGACTAGTGTGGCCCAGAAGGGGAGTTGCCAACCTCACATTCTTCGGACTGTCGTATGCCAGCGTGGTTGCTGCGCAGTCCCGAAAATAGTGCGGGGATATGCTTTGACCAAAGGCCTGGCGGGTCCGCTTTGTGATGGCCTCGCCAAGTGCCTTGGGCTTCATTGCCGAGCCGTCGATGGAAATCCAAAGGGCTCCACCCGGCTCACTGTGCCAACGCCCGCGGAGGCTTCTCAGTTGTGGGCGCACGGCTTCGAGATAATGCCGTAATGCAGGAGCTAGTTCTGATGGAATATCCGCTTCCCAGGGACGATTGTTTTTGGACAGCTCTGGGGGAATAGCGATCTTCCAGACATTCCCAACATGCAAAAGGTGATCCTGCAACTGGATGGACGCAAATGCGCGAATGCGCAGTGGCCGCAGAGCCAGCAATGCGATCGCCAACCCATCGCGGTACTGAACTAACGGCAACCTCCGATCACCGCTTCCGGCGCTCGCGGCCTCAGCCATGAGGTCTTCTCCCAATCTGACCAGATCTTCGCTGGGTCTCAATCGCGCTCGTTTGTCTTTCGTCGGTTTTGCTCTCCAAGCAAGCGCACGCTCTGCTCGCTTGACATGGGAGCGATCAAAGTCTGGCCAGGCAAAGCGAAGATACTCGTGAAGGTCTCTGACATGACCCAAGACCGTAAAGGGGGCAACTCTTTCATTTAGCCAGTCAATATACCTGCGCAGCGCATCTACTGGCACGTCGTGTGGGACGTTGGTCGCCTTGCGACCTTCGATATCCTCCAGCCATCCTAAGAAACGTCCAACGGCTTGTTCGATGAGACGCACCGAAGGTGCACGAAGGTGAGATGCGGGTCCAGCTACATCAAGCGCGTCTTTGGGTTGAAGAAGCGCTGTTGCCCAGGCCTCACGATCCTTCTTGGGCCACCCAATGACAGGCACGCAGCGTGGGAGTTTACGTTCAGCTGTCATTGGTGTGCTCTCCTTCCCCTGCGTGTAGGAGCGAGCACCACTTCGTCAAAACGCTGGGCGGCGGCGGAGATCTCCATTCCCGCGTAGAACTGGATCGTGGTCTGTAGAGATTTGTGGCCCAACAGCACTCGCACAGTCTCATAGTCTCCAGGCCGCTGCTTGAGAAATAAGTATCCAGCGATATGGCGAAACTGGTGAGGACTGATACGAACACCAAGTTCACGCTCCGTGGTTTTAGCGATCGCCATACCAAGCCCCACTTTTGAACGCTTTGAACCTTGTTTGCCGGGGAAGAGGTCGCGGCACCCTGGCGCGGCTAGAATAGGCCAGGCTTTGGTCAGATAGCTATCCAGAAGCCGGACTGTCTCCGGGGCCAGAGGCAATTCTATCTCTAAATCATTTTTAACCTCATCAGAGGGAAAACAAAGTGACACTGACTGGCTGCGTCCTTTGCCTCGGCGCAGGATGTGACGATCAATGTTGATGTTTGCCAAGTTCTCGATCCGGATGGGAGAATTCAACAGAAGGCCAATGGCCAGTGCCTGTGCCGCCAGATAAGCATCACGCTTGCTCGGTTGGGATGTGATCAGGGCGCGCTTCATCAATTGGTCCGGCAAGTACAGTAGCTCTCGAACCAAGACCTCATCGTCGAACAGGCGGATCGTGTCCCGGTTCTTTTTGGTCATGCCTTCGGATTTGACACGACATTTGCTACAAATTGCCTTGAGCCTATCGAGTTCCGCGTCATCCAGCTGAGCCCAATGCCGGCCAATTGCGAGCAGGATGCCACTGACGTGGTGTGTCTGCTGCGAGGGTTTGCCATTCCCACGCGCAAGAAACCATCGAAGGATGATTTTGACATGGTCAGGCTGAACCAAGATTGACAGGTCACTGACCTTAGATGGATCCCAACCGTCATGTACGAGTGCAGAAGCGCACCGTAGCGCGTGATCGCGGTACCAGATCACGCTCACCTGCCGTAGCGGCTTGAAAGTTTGTTCGTCCAGGAGGTCGGAACCAGCAAGCCGGTCACACCAGGCGTCGAGGTCCTTCTGAAAGCTCTCCGGGAATGTTTCCACCGGCAGCATGAACATCTGACGCCGGGACACAACTGTGAGCTCAGTCTTGGGCCACCCAGAGACCGCGCCGACAGATCTGTTCCAGCTCCGAATGAGGTTTTGCACCAGTTTTTCCGCATTCTTCACGAAGCTTCGATTAATCAGCGCATCCCTGTAATCCGCAAGCACGGCGTCAACGACCGCGTCAGGCTCTATTCCTCGAAGCGAGCACCATTGAGAAAACCGCGTCAGCGCATTGCGGTCGTTTGGGGACGACAGGCTGGCCATGAGGTCAGCCCATGCTGGTGACAACGACGCCCCAAGTCGAAGTGGTTCCACTGGCGCACCGGTCAGAGCCAGAGCCCTGACAAACAGGGAGCGGATGTTGCCCAGCCTGCGTGATGATATTTTAAAGCGCCGTGGTTGGACCGTCTCCAGAACTCTCCGAAGGTCGGTCACATTCACAACAACGCTCGAGGTCGGAAGGCCTGAAAACCTGGCAACAGCGTTTACGGCGGAGGCCATTTCTTTGGCGTCGTGCTTTGCGATATCCTCGTTTAAGCTCAGGCGATCAAGCACTTCGCTTAGCGTGGTGGGCGGACTGACAGTTGTTGACAGGTCTTGCATCTTGCGGTCTCCAGGTGTCTCATGGTGAAAATAGTGTTAATAGTCCATTTATCAAGACCCAGACGATGAAGGTGTAGTTTGCACTACACATCATATCATATTGATAAATATAGATAATTATCTCGCCGTTTTGGCGATTGGGACCTTCTCAGTGATGGGACGTTCCATCGAGAAAATCCTGGAAATCTGCTTCTGATATCCGAAGGACTCGCGCAGCCCGAAAGACCTTCAACCGGCCCTCTTTGATCCAGCGAAACACAGTGCGTTCCGAGACATTCATGCGTTCTGCAACGTCGAACACCGTCAGCATGGGTTTTTGCTTGTCGTTGGTCATTCCGAGCTCTCCGAGTTGGTGGCGGCAGAGCTTCCGTCGATACCTCCACCCGATTGACGTTCCATGTCGGACAGATGTTGCCGAGCAGATGCGCGGGCGATTGCGCGTACCAAATCCTTCAGAGAAGCTGATTGCTGCTCGTCAGCCGGTGTTGGGTTATGGCGCGAAAAGTCCGTCATGGACAATTGTTAGACTGCGGAACATGAAACGCAGTGGTCATAACCTAAGCAATAAAATGCACGGGTTGTGACCGGAAGTTCTACTCGGTGGCTGCAGGACGGCGCGGCTTTTGGAACCGCTTGATAGCTTCTTCCAAACCAACTGTAGACTCACCGAAACTTTCAAAAAGGAGGTGGCACATGTGACTGTACGTTCCACCTGGTGCAGAGGTGGCTGGGTGATCGAATACTGTATTATGAAGAATGAACACTTCTAACAACAAACCGAAGCGGCGCTCGTTCCTTGGTCGCCCACCAACGGATTCTTTGCCGCTAGTAAGCTCTTCTTCCAGCCACTCTTGGAGCAATGCCAGGAGGCCGATGAACATATCCGAAGTGTAACTATTTTTGCCGCTCCCCGTTTCATTCTCCGTTGATCCGAAATTGAACCCCGGAAAGCCGGTTCTTGTGCTTGTGTGGTCGAGCAGCTGAACAAGTTTCCAATGGATGTCGGGTGTTGCCAGGAAGAGAAAGGAGTCTCTTTGTTCGCGAAGGAGTGCAATGGTCTTCTTCAAACTTCTGTTTGCCGGGGCCAGAGATTTGCCAGAAATTGCGTTCTTTATGTCATTTGGATAACGTGCACGCTGCTGAAGAATGCGTGACAGGTCTGATATCCGAAGCGCTTGATCAAGAAAGAACTCACGTTTAGTGAGTGGCACTTCAAGGTCGGCCGCAATCAGCTCAAAATCTTTCTTTTGAGCATCCAAATCGTCTTTTTTATACCGCAATGTGTATCTCCTTGGTTGCAGCGAATGCCACGTGCGCCGTTGAGCGAAACCACCCAGCAGAAACCGGGTTGCTGGCGACCAATATGCCTGACGAAAGCTCACGTTACTGAGGGAACTGGCCCAGCCATTTTGGGGGACAATGATTTGATCTCCGACAGGAGATTTTCAGTCGCTACAAACGGTTTTCTGGCGGCACTCCGTTCGCAGCGGTCCAAATCAAATCAAGTGTCTCATCATTATCTTCGTCCAGTTTGGGAATCTCGATATCAAATGCCCGGTGTTTGTACCCGTCGCTATCTGAACCGTCCCAGTATGATGTTGCCGCTAAAAGAGCCCGCTCCCAAGATAATTGAAGTTCCTTGCTAATGCTATCAAACTGGTACTCGCGGTTTTCCAATCCGATAACGTCTCCTAGTCGTTCTGACGAAGGAAATCCGGTACAACGAATCCAATCTAGTACTTCATCGGTGTCCATGTGGTTCACTCCAAAACGATTTTGTTGCGACTCGTTTTTCACGCGCTTATTTGAAGCCTTCCATTCATAAATTTGGTTGCATCCAGTCTAATTTCCAATTCTTAGGGTTAGATCCACCGGCTTCCAGCCGGTCAGCTTCAGCCAAATTCAGATGATCCTTCTCCCCGGTTTTGGCTCGC
>NZ_PYGJ01000039.1 GCF_003014475.1 Shimia abyssi
TCGCCAGCTCAACGAGAGACCTCGAAAGACCTTGCAATACCAAACCCCAGCAGAGAAATTCGAGGCCTGTGTTGCAGCGACAAGTTGAAACCGCAGACCGAAAGCTGACGTTGATCAAAAAGCTTGGAAGACGGCTTCCAGCCCAGGGTTGGCCTTGGTCAATGCCCCAGAATCCATCGCGAAGGGCGGGAACCAGCCATTCTCTGCAGCCGCGAAGTGAACGTTCGCATTTACTAGAAGCGGCCATTAATCCTCAGGAATCCTGACTAAAAGAATCAGATGACGGCGAAGAGCCCAAACTACCCGTTAGCAGATGCTACGGCATCCATCGCAAAGGGACAACGCGGGGGTTCTTATGATCGCAGCAAACAATTTCCTGAGTGTGCGACGACTTCCAATCTCAGCTTGTGAATAATAGTCGCTAAATGGCCCCATTGTCGCCCAGCCCCGAACAAATGAGATACGCAAGTTCTTATGTGTATTCGTTGCGAGTATCCGTGTGTCCGTGTCTGAAGCTTTGGGAGAGGATCGTTAACTGCATGGAAGATAAAAACAACACCGGACCAGATCCTCGGGATTTTGTTGGTTTGCATGGTGGAACCATTGCAAAACAACTTGTCCCCGACTTGATCGGCAGTCATATGGCCGTGTCTGTGCTGGCACGTTCTTCGCATTCGACAACGCTGAAGTTTTTATATGCTGGCGAAATTTGTGTCGTGAAGCACTTTCCCGTCGACAATCCGAAAGCTCGTGCAAGCTACCTGCGAGAACGAGATGCGCTGCGTGTTCACGCACCGTCAGGGTTGGTGCCTAATCTGGAATTTTTCTCGGACGAGGCAGGCTTTCTGGCTGTCGAGCACATTGACGGTGAAAACGTCCGCGATGTAATTGACCGGAAGTCTCTCGATCATATGTGCTTTGCCATTGGCGAGTGGCTGGGCGATTTTGCTAAAGCCGCTCCGTTCAAGCAGGTAACAGGGAATTGGGATCGCTACCTTCACCATTACCGCAAGCTTCACAACTCTTTCAGCGTCCGTTCGAGCTCTGACTTCCTACGCGCCTTTACTTACGACAAGGTTGTTCTGTCAAAAAATGATGGGGCGCTGTCAAACCTGATGGTTGCGCGCGACGGAAAGCTGTTCGGCATTGATTTTGAAAACAGCCAGTTCAAGCCTGTGGGATGGGATTTGCTGCTATCAGCTAGAGCGCTTGTACGCCTGTTCCCGTCGGAAACTAACCTGTGTATTTCGGAACTGGCTAACGGGTTTTGCAAGGCTACTGGCGCCAACACTGAACAGTACCGGACATTTTTGCATGTCGCTGCCGTCGGAGCGGCTTTTGAAATTGGCTCTGGAACCACAGAAAAACCAGCATTGACCGCTTTGCGGACCTATAACGAAAAGTCCGATGCTCCGGCTCAGGTCGTTGGCCATGCTCCCTTCCTACCCAAGCGTCTTCAGGAACCCGCTCCCGAAAAGGTCCTGGCCTTGTTTCAGCACCTCGAAGGTCTAGATCTCGGCAGTGTGCCTTTGGAAGAGGCCCAGCCGACCGCCAACGAAGGCACTCCCCCGGCTGAGTTTGAGGCGTTATGCAGGGGGTGTCAGGGCAACTGTTGTACCCTTGCCGTGGGTCAGAAGGCATTCATCGACGCAAAGACTGCAAAGCGCGCCGCACTTCATATCAATGAGGAAGCGGCGGTAGAGGTCGCACTAAACTACATTTCGTATTTGCCTGAAAAACACGTACAGGGGTCCTGCTTGTTTCATGGGCCGGATGGATGTGCTTTGCCCCGCCAAATGCGATCAGATATTTGCACCAAGTACGCATGCCACGCAGCCCGTGAGATGCTCAATAGGATCGATACACACAATCCGGATGGCGTCCTTTGTCTTGCTGGTGAAGGAGTGGACTTTCAACATGCGGCACATGTCCAGAACGGCAAGATTTCCGCTGTGCCGCTAGAAATGGTGACGCGGGAGCAGAACCATGCCTGAAACAATTTACGTCACAATCGATGGCTCTCAGGACTACAAGGGTGTTCATTATGTTGAGGTAGATAATTACGCCTCAACATCGATTTCCGGTAGCCAAGATGTTTTCCTCACCGATGGCGGCGACATCACCGAACTCGACATTTCCAAGATGGGCAAAGGGGATGGTCAGTCGGACACGTTCAATTTTGACTTGTCCCAGTTCGACGATGATTTCAGCGTCACGATCAAAAGCGAAGGCCCTGAGGACAGCTTCATCGTCGATGGAGCGACCGCGTACTCGGTGAATTCAGGCGTCTACACGATAGAATATCTTGGCTCTGACGGGCATACGCACACTATGACTGTGGACCCCGGACACGCATCCGTTGTGGTGAACTATGCCAGTGACGGTGTGATTTCGGGCAGTGCCGGCGATGATGATATTGATGAAACCTATACCGGCGATCCGCATGGTGACATGGTAGATGGTGCCGATGGCAACCCTGACATCATTGATGGGCAGGGAGGAAACGACAATATCTTTGGCCGAGCCGGATCGGACACAATTTATGGTGGTTCAGGCAGTGATACCATCGAAGGCAATGGTGGTGCTGATCTGATCTATGGCGATCGGACCTATGACACACAATACACGTCTCAGAGCATTTCGATTAACAACGCGAGCTTCGAAGACGACGCTGTAGGTGAAGACGATTACATAAATGGAACTTTGTCGGGCTGGACAATCAACGGCTCGGATTCAGGGGTTTGGAATCCGACTTCCGCGTCCATAGATGTGGGCACGGTAACAGATCAAAACGTGGCCTATCTCTATGACGATGGAGACAGGATCAGCCAGCTCCTCTCGCAGACCTATCAGGATGGCAACACGTACCAGTTTGGCCTTGATATCGGAGATTCTTACGAAGGAAGCGCCAACTTCACGGTCAACATTTATGCCGGTTCGACAGTAATCGGCACCTACACGGGCGATACTGGTGACGAGGACCGTTTGGACTCGCTCACCGTTTCAAGTGATGGCTTTTCGGATCCTTCCCTAAACGGACAACCGCTGACAATTGAAATTGTTATGAATACCGGCGGTGTTCTCTCTGTCGACGCAGTTACCGGGGAAGTCCTGACACCGATCGATCCAGATGAAACACCCGGTGCAGCTGACTTGCTATCGGGAGGTGCGGGAAGTGACACAATCGATGGCGGCGTTGGCAACGATACGATTTCCGGTGGCAATGATGATGACACCATTCTCATGTCGAAGGGTAGCGACACAGTTGCCGGTGGATCGGGCCAGGACACATATGACGCAAATTCAGGAAGTGGAGCGCCGGGCGAAACCATAAACGTGTCCATCGATGGCTCTGGTCCACAAAGTGGATCAGGCACTGTCACTAAAACCGTTGACGGCTCCACCGATACGCTCACTGGCATTGAGGAGATCGTCGCGGGTGAGGACAGTGCTGAAGCTGACACAATCGTCGTCGAAGGGATCGTCGATTATTGGCAAGTTTCTGGGCTCGACGACAATTCAGTTGGTGTCTTCACACCCAATTTTGGGCCAACGGGACCAATCAGCTTTGGAGGCCCTGGCGATCCAACTCTGAGCGAACTTCTATCCTCCAGCTATGATCCGGGAACAGGGACGGTGCACCCCTTTGGAACGTTTCAGATCACATCTGGTGATGAAAGCGGAACCGTTGGGGATATTTCATTCCAGAACTTTGAGACAATCGAGTTTTCCACGGTCTGCTTTGCCCCCGGCACACTCATCAAGACACCCTTTGGGGCAAAAAAAGTAGAGACGTTGAAACCCGGAGATTTGGTGGCAACTGCAGACCATGGCTTTCAGGAGATTCGCTGGATTCACACCGACGAAGAAGCCATTGACGGTGAGAACAGCTATCCGATTTTGATCAAGGCCGGCGCGCTTGGCGTCAATTTCCCTCACACCGATCTTGTCGTCTCTTCGCAGCATCGTATCCTGGTAGGCGAAGCTGGTCAGCTTGAGCATGTTTTCAAGGAACCTGCGCTGGTACCTGCGAAGGGTCTGATCACCTTGCCGGGCATTCGGAAAATGCGGGGCAAAAAGCAAGTTGATTGGTGGCACTTTGCCTTGGATGGTCATGAAGTCGTTGAAGCAAACGGTGCTCAAGCGGAGTCGCTGTTGATCGGCAAGATGGTTCTCAATGCGCTTGATGCCACGGAACGCATTTGCTTGCACAGCATGTTTGGTTTCATTGAGGGTGACGACGCGGGTTTGAACGGTCCGCCCGCTCGCGAGCTCCTTGGAGCAGGTAAGGCAAAGCGCAAGATCAAGCTCGCGAAACAGTTACGGGACTACAGGCGGCTTGCAAAGAGCGGCATAAGTGGTGGCGCAGGCTGCAGCGATCAATCTAACCCGATTGGTGAAGCCTCATAGTTGGGCCTTCTTTTCAATCGCTTTGAAGGAAAACCGTAATTGGTTTTTAGGCCTTTTTTTGGGGGGGGCGTGCGAAGATGATAATTCGTCTGTTCAGGCCAGAACTGTCCGTTAGCTGAAGTTGCGACAGGCGAAAAGAACGGGCAGAAATGTTCAGTTGCACACCAACAAGTGAAAGTCAGGAAAGTCCCTGCGGTTTCAACTTGTCGCTGCAACACAGGCCTCGAATTTCTCTGCTGGGGTTTGGTATTGCAAGGTCTTTCGAGGTCTCTCGTTGAGCTGGCGA
>NZ_PYGJ01000040.1 GCF_003014475.1 Shimia abyssi
CCCGTCGCAATGTTCTTCCTAATGCAAAAACACTTCATCGCTGGACTAACTCTCGGAGCCGTCAAATAATGACCAAAATAACTTTCATTGGCGCCAGTGAGAATGTGGCTGTTTTCGACGCGCCTTAATGTTGAATGACGTTAGAGTGTCATTCGCCGTGAGTGAAGATCCACTCAATGCGCTTGGAAAGTCAGATTTTGGGAGTTTGGGTGATGTTTCCGAGCTTTTCGGCCACACACTTTTGGAGCGTGCCAACGATGTCTGCGTTGCATTGAAACAGGCCAAGAGGCGGGATAAAGTTTTTTTCGCCAAAGCACATTTTGGCCTTGTTCACACTGTCTCTGGGGCTGTATAGCGGTCGACGGAGACGTGGCCGAGTGGTCGAAGGCGCTCCCCTGCTAAGGGAGTATACCGGGAACGGTATCGAGGGTTCGAATCCCTTCGTCTCCGCCATTAAACTAAATTTAACTATTTTAAATCAATACATTAATAGTGTATGCCTTATATTCATCCCCCATTTTATCCTCCATTGTTAATTTGAGTATTGGGATTGGGGGCGGGTCAAACGATAGTCCATTTAGGAGTGAGACCGCGTGAATAGCCAAATTCTTACATGGTCGAAATTAGGAGTTTGTAAATCTGGACGTCCGCTATCCGCTCCTAAGCTGTCACCTGACCAAAAGACTCAGATGACCGCTTTGAGCCCATTGCGGACTTTCGATTGATTGCTATGCAAAGGTCGTGATGTCTCGAATGTCGCCGAAATTATGTGTGTTGCAACACATGACCGATGCGTCGAAAGTGGCTAAAACCGATTTCGACAAACAGGGAGCCTTATGATGAGAAACTTGGTGATTCTCAGTTTTGTTTTCGCCTCGGCAAGCGTTGCCTCTGCACAAGAAACGCCGATTCAACATGATGCCGAACACTATTTGCTGCTTGAGCAGCATGCGGATAAATGGGCCGCTGAGGACAGTAAAATCAGCGAGACCCTGGAAGAAATCAGAACGGCGCAGAACGGTAAACCGCCAAACATCGTCTATATCCTGCTTGACGACCTTGGGTTCGGCGAAATTGGCATGCCCGATCTCGACGTTATCCGGGGATATAGTACTCCGAATATTTCGGAATTGGCGGATGAGGGTCTGTCCTTCATGCGCATGTATACAGAGCCAACATGCACACCGACACGCGTTGCCATGATGACTGGTCGCTATGCCGTGCGAACAGGCACGTCAGAGGCAAAGTCGGTTGTGTCAGGCGATGGCCTTAGCGCATGGGAAACAACGATTGCCGAAGTGCTGAGCCAGCGCGGCTATGAGAACGTCCACCTCGGCAAATGGCACTTGGGCGATATCGAAGAATCATTCGCGTTCAATCAGGGGTTTGATTACGCCGAGCATCCTGTCCATCAGCAAGGACAGATGGCGATTATGAATGCCGACGCGGAACTAGCAGGTGCATCTGCCGCCATAGCGCCTCACTTACGCACCGACACGTATGAACTCGATGCGGGATTTCGCGTGAAACCGCATTCGATGGTCTATGGGATCATTGGTGAAAAGGGCGGCACAGCCCGGGAAGTCAATTTTGAGCCCGGAGAGGTCTTCACGCAAGAGCACTACATGCACATGGAAGAGAACTATAAAAACCGGGTTCTCGAGGAAATTGAACGTCTTGCGGACGGAGACAAGCCTTTCTTCCTGAACTATTGGCCACAACTGCCGATCACTCTGACGCTCGGCAACATCGATCAGGCGCAGACCCTGAACGGTGGCCCGATGGCCGAGTCCATCGCAATGGTAGACGGGTGGATCGGCGAAATTCTCGATAAGATCGACCAAGTTGGGATCGCGGAAAACACCATTGTGATCGTGATGGGCGACAATGGCCCGTTCATGCAATATCGTTGGCGCAGCGGCCAAAACGACCGCATCTATCGCGGCGGTAAAAACCAACATCTTGAAGGCGGAGTCAGGGTAAACGCTTTCATGCGCTGGCCCGCAGCTATCGAAGGTGGATCGCGTGTTCAGGACATTGTGCACGTCACCGACCTGTTCACGACCCTGTCCCGGCTTTCTGACGCCGATCAATACATCCCAAGGGACCGTTTGATCGACGGCGTGGACCAGTCACCGTTGATCTTTATGGGCGACACGAACGGGCGGCGCGATTACGTGTTTGTCTACGAAGGCCCAACGCTTCGTTCCATTGTCAAACAGCAGTTCAAATTCCATCTGCCCGAACCCGGAGCGAACCCAATCGCGGCACCTGTTTTTGACCTGTATAAGGACAGCCGTGAAGAGAGAGTCGACACGTCTCAGACCATTCCGCTCGGTGTGGGTTATGGCGGGTTATTCGTAGATATGATGAAGCGGCACCTGGGTTGGAAAATGAAGTATCCGGACAGAGAGCCGGGTCGTGATGTCCCCTATGGTGGAATCGAAAATCTTCGACCGGAAACACAGGAACTCGTTAATCGGTTCGTGTTTGTGCGCGAACTCATGAGTAGATAATGCTGTGCACAGGAGCGGGTACGGCCTGACCACGCTTTCCCACGTTGGACTTTCGCTGAAACGACCTGCCGTACTTTGAGCAAACTGTTTCGCCAACGCCTCTTCCTAGCCAACTCGGCGAACGGCAGTTTTGTCCGGAGGCTGTGTGAAAACTCCCCCATTCTGACCGGACTGATGGTATAATTTCTGTATTTGGTACGGAGGTTGTTGATGACGCAATTTATCGAGGGTC
>NZ_PYGJ01000041.1 GCF_003014475.1 Shimia abyssi
GCCAACACGACGCGTTCGGTACACCACTCCGGCACCATCAACGTACACCACTATTAATTTGAGCAAGCGGCCTAACGCCTGCCCCCCTGAGAGGGACCGTCCACCACCACTCCCACCGCTCATGCTTGCTGAACCATGCCCTTACCGGGACAGCGGATGGGTTCCTCCTTTCCTCCGGTCAAGGCGCGTTCCCGCACATTTTTGGCAGTTATTCACAAGGATGCTGCCGCCGGGGAACCCATTTCAGTAATGTCTCAATTTGCTGAGCTTCGGACTGCCACGGTTCAAGCCCAGCAACCGGACCCAGCCCGGGGGGGGTTCCAAAGTGGCCCGTGGCGGCTCCCGGTGTCTGGTTCGTTGATCCGCCACGGGCCAACTTAACCAGCCCATCGTTCTGGTCCCACTGCAGTGGGGTCAGCGCCGTGCGCTGGTTGCACGTCAAGAACTGCTGGGGACCAAGCCTCCAGCGATCAATCCATCAAACGAGAATGAACCATGGATAAAATTGTTAAGACTTACGTGAACGCCGTCATGGACCATGAGCCGACTGGCGGTAACGAAAACAAGGTCTACGACACCAAAACGGTGGCCGAGAATGACGACAACAACAACGATGCCATCCTCACCGGAAAGGGTGATGATCTGGTCAAGGCAGGTGACGGCAACGATTACGTCCGCGCCGGTCGTGGTGACGACAATGTCGGAGGTCAAGAGGGTCACGATGTGATCAAGCTTGGCCGTGGTGATGACCGCGCCTTTGGTGGTGAGGGTGATGACTTCATCATGGGTGGTCGCGGTAACGACTTCATGGACGGTGGTGACGGCAATGACACATTTGGTGCCGTGAACGGTTCGAACACTGTGCGCACTGGTGACGGCAACGACACCGTGATCGTGACCTACCGTCAGGAGAAGATGGAAGACCGCAAGGGGAACGAAGATGGCCATGCCGGTGAAAACGGTGATCACTTCACCACCATCACTGACTTCGAGGTCGGCGCTGACAAGATCCAACTGACTGGCGGCCTGAAGGAAGGCGAAGCCCTGACTGGACTGATCTTTGAGGCTGACAAGAACGGCACAATGATCAGCGATCAGGACGGCAACAAAATCGTCTACCTGCGCGACGTTGAAGTGACCAACCCGGATGACTTCATCGCCAATTCGATGGATTTTGGCTGGTTCGATTGGAAGGGCCTGCAACTTGAGACCTTGATGAAGGGCAGCGAAGCTCCCGGCGAGATCAAGGACAACGGTGAGGCCAAGCTGGTCAACTTCAAGGACAAACACGAGGACTACGGTGTGTTCGACTTTGGCGAACTCGGCAACAACGACGAATTCTCGTTCTTCCACGGTGACGATGGCCACTTGTCGGCTGATGGTAAGGCGTTGTTCTCAGGCTCGTCCGTCAACGAGCGCGAGGTCAATGACCTCTTGCAAGCTCTGGCAACCGGCGAACATGACGGTGTTTCCTATACCGTGGATAGCGCCGAGCAAGTGACCCTGCATGTCACTTCGCCAGCCTATGGCGGTGTGACCGACACCATCGTCCTGCGTGGCGACGTGGTTGAGCAGTCCATCGAAGAACACTTCGATTTCTTCTGATGGCAACAGCGCCCCATCCCTCAGAGGGTGGGGCGAAAGTCTATTTCCGATGGCTGCATACCGCGACATGCATCGTCGCGATGTGTCGCGGAACCCTATGCTGGAAGGGGTGGCGGCCCAGCAAGCGGGCTATCCAAACCAACGAAAATCTGGCGCGAAGAGGTTACTATGAAGTCAGCCTTTGAAATCATCTCAAAAGGGTTTTCACGACACGTTTTTTCGAAATTGTCG
>NZ_PYGJ01000042.1 GCF_003014475.1 Shimia abyssi
GAGGCTGTGTGGAAACTCGGCTGATTGCGATGCCCGTCTGTCTTTACCTGCGTTTTTGCCCGTTTTGGCGTGAGATCGGCATTTCAGCCGACAGAATGGATTGCAGGGTCGGCAGCGGCCACCTGAGACGGATTGGGCAATTTCGGCGCAAATTGCAGGGCAAACGAGGGCTCTTACGCCTTCATTGCGTCGATCATCGCCGGTACGCCCATGATCTTCATCACGCGGGTCATGTTATAGGCGAGCACGTGCAATGCCATCTCGGTGGCGACGTTTTTCAGGGTGCGCATCTTGAAGTGGGTGGCCCCCATCCAGGATTTGATCGTACCGTATGGGTGTTCAACTGTCATGCTGCGGACGGCCAGTTGCGTTGGGTCTTCGTCCAGCCGTTCTTGGACACGTTCCAGCACGTGTTCATGTTCCCACCGGCGGACGCGCCGCTCTTTTGAGGCCGTGCACTTGTCCTTGATGACGCAATCAGCGCAGGCTCCCGACCAATATGATCTGATAGCTTTGCCGTCTTGCTGGCCGGTAAATCTGTAGGTCAGGTTCTTGCCTGCCGGGCAGACATAGACATCCTTGTCGCTGTCATATGCGAAGTCAGCCTTGTCAAACTGACCGCGTGCAGAGGCGTTTGATGTCATGGGTTTGGGAACAACAACCGAGATGCCAGCCTCTTCGCTGGCGACAATCTCCTCGCCCTTGTAATAGCCCTTGTCCGCGATTGCTGTGAGCTGATCTGTCGTCATGACATCGTTTGCTGCCGCGGCCATCATCGACAAGGCATCCCGATCGAACCCAAGCATTGTTACTTCATGCGCAACGATCAGGTGGTGATTGGCTTCGACGGCCGTTTGAACATTGTAGCCGACAATGCGGGGCATCCGGGCCGTTGTTGCCATGGATCGGGCATCAGGATCACTGAGCGAGACCTGCGTTTCGCCGGTCTCATCCATGCGCTGCTCGATTGATCTGTAGCGCACCGTCTCCTTTCGCAGATGCTCCAGCTTTCTCAAAGTTCGTTCCATGCGAGCCTCTGGCAGCACCGTGCCGGTCTGTTCAAACACTTCGTCGGCGCGATCCAACTCACCCAAATAACGCTTGATTGCCTTGTCAATCTCACCCAACTTCTGGCGCAGCTTACCGCGCGTGTAATTCTTGGCCTTGGAGTTCAGCGCCTTGAACCGGCTACCGTCAATGGCAACCACATCCCCATCGAGCAGGTTCATATTGCGGCATAGCGCGACAAACTGCTGGCACACCTTGCGGATCGCGGGGCCGTTATCTTTGCGGAAGTCAGCAATCGTCTTGAAGTCCGGCTTCAACCGACCCGACAGCCAAATGAGCTCTAGGTTACGCCCGCATTCACGTTCCAACCGCCGCGATGACTGGATCTGGTTCAAATACCCGTAGAGATAAATCCGAAGCAACAAGCTAGGGTGATAGCCAGGCCGTCCAGTTGCCGCTGGCATCGCATTGAAGCCCAGCACCGCAAGATCAAGTAGGTCTGCAAAGGCATCAATGGCACGGACAGGGCTGCTCTCATCAACATAATCGTCCAGACATTCGGGCAGCAACATCGTCTGCTGCCGGTCCAGACCCTCGATAAATTGCGTCATCAACAACCTCCGTACCAAATACAGAAATTATACCATCAGTCCGGTCAGAATGGGGGAGTTTTCACACAGCCTC
>NZ_PYGJ01000043.1 GCF_003014475.1 Shimia abyssi
AGTTCAGGCACGGCTTTGAAGAGGTCTTCGACGAGACCGAAGTCTGCGACCTGGAAGATGGGGGCCTCTTCGTCCTTGTTGATGGCGACGATCACTTTGGAGTCTTTCATACCGGCGAGGTGCTGGATTGCGCCGGAGATGCCGATGGCGACATAGAGATCCGGGGCGACGACCTTGCCGGTTTGACCGACCTGCCAGTCGTTGGGGGCATAGCCTGAATCGACCGCTGCGCGCGAGGCACCGACGGCGGCGCCCAGTTTGTCGGCCAGGGTTTCGATCAGTTTGAAATCTTCCTCAGACCCAACGCCACGGCCACCAGAGACAACCACGCCCGCCGAGGTCAGCTCGGGGCGGTCGCTTGCGGCCACCTTGTCTTCGACCCAGGACGACAGGCCCGGATCCGCGGCGGCAGAAACGGTATCAACCGAAGCCGCGCCGCCCTCACCAGCCGCATCGAAGGTCGAGGTGCGGAAGGTAATGACCTTTTTGGCATCCGAGGTTGCCACGGTTTGCATCGCGTTGCCCGCGTAGATCGGGCGCACGAAGGTGGCAGCGTC
The DNA here is from genome assembly GCF_003014475.1 of Shimia abyssi. Taxonomy (GTDB): domain Bacteria; phylum Pseudomonadota; class Alphaproteobacteria; order Rhodobacterales; family Rhodobacteraceae; genus Shimia; species Shimia abyssi. The sequence goes on from NZ_PYGJ01000043.1 coordinate 558, forward strand.
AACCACATCCGTTACGTCTGAGATCACCATCGCATCAAGCAACGCGGCAACGCGGGGCATGACGTTTTTGGCATCGGTCGTGGCCGGGGCAACGATATGTTCATAATCGCCTGCCAGGCTGACGATCAGCGCGGCGGTTGATTCCGCAAGGCGGTGGCCGAGGCTATCGTCTTCGGCGACCAGCACGCGTGCCACGCCGTCAATCTTGGCGGCGGCTTCACCGGCAGCGGCGGCAGAGCCCCCCGCGGCCAGAACCGTCACGTCGCCCAGTTTCTGCGCGGCGGTGACTGCCTTGGCAGTGGCGTCCAGCGCCAGTTCGCCATTGTTGACTTCGGCAAGGAGAAGAACAGCCATTACACAGCCCCCGCTTCTTTGAGTTTCTCGACCAGCTCGTCAACCGAGCCGACCACGATGCCAGCGGCGCGGGCAGCGGGCTCTTCGGTTTTCACGATGGTCAGACGCGGCGTGACGTCGACGCCGTAATCGGCGGCGGTTTTCTCGTCGAGCGGCTTTTTCTTGGCCTTCATGATGTTGGGCAGCGACGCATAGCGCGGCTCGTTCAGGCGCAGATCCACGGTCACGATAGTGGGCATCTTGACGCTGATCGTTTGCAGACCGCCATCAACCTCGCGGGTGATCTTGGCGCTGTCGCCTTCGATGTCCAGTTCAGAGGCAAAGGTGCCTTGCGACCAGCCCAGCAGTGCCGACAGCATCTGACCGGTGGCGTTCATATCGTTGTCAATCGCCTGTTTGCCCGCCAGAACAAGGCCGGGCTGCTCTTCTTCGATCACTTTGGCGAGGATCTTGGCCACGGCGAGCGGTTCGATATCGGTGTGCACGTCGTCTGCGGCAATCACGAGGATGGCGCGGTCGGCACCCATGGCGAGCGCGGTGCGCAGCGTTTCCTGTGCCTGCTTGACGCCGATTGACACGGCGATAATCTCGTCTGCCTTACCAGCTTCCTTGAGGCGAATGGCCTCTTCGACAGCGATCTCGTCGAACGGGTTCATCGACATCTTAACATTGGCGAGATCAACTCCGCTCCCGTCCGCTTTAACACGAACCTTCACGTTGTAATCAATCACGCGCTTGACAGGTACCAAGACCTTCATGGGCGGATAACTCCTT
>NZ_PYGJ01000044.1 GCF_003014475.1 Shimia abyssi
TCTGTCGGCTGAAATGCCGATCTCACGCCAAAACGGGCAAAAACGCAGGTAAAGACAGACGGGCATCGCAATCAGCCGAGTTTCCACACAGCCTCCGGACTTAGCGGACTCACACTTGAGCGAGCAACCCAGTTCACCTACGCTTGAACATGCTAGTTCTCATAAACAGGCGCAAGTTGAAGGAAAGATCATATGTTATGAATGGATTTCCATTATTCGCTGGCAACACATTGACGCCTGTTTGGGTCGCTAATGCTGTTTAGAGAGTCCCCTGAGCTTCTTGCTATTTCGCGACGCTGGTACAAAGCTTTGTTTTCACGCAACGAAAAGGAACTCCAAAACTATCTATCAGAAGCATCGGAGCTCCGTTTCGTTGGTTCTGCTGACGGAGAGTTGTGGGCGGGTCGAGCGGTTCGGGAAGCTATCGGAAGGCATTTTGAAGAGGTGCCCGATGTTTTGGACAGACAAGAACTCTTGGGAGAAGCTTTTGAGATTGGAGATGCGGGCTGGTCGTTTTTTTCCAATCGTTTTTGGTTTAAAGGTCTAGCGGAACCAGTGGATTTTCGGACGACGTTGATCTTTGTTCTGGAGCACGGTTCTTGGAAAATCGTGCATCGACACGCGTCACTGCCGTCGGCGAATGAAACAAGGATCGGCCACGAACACAAAGCGATTCAGGAACTTCTGGACGCCATGCATGATGACTTCAGCATTAAACAGAGTGAAGGCTTGGCTTCCATTATGTTCACAGACATCGTTAACTCTTCACCTATTGCTGAAGCCATAGGAGATCGGGCTTGGACGACCATTGTCGCCAGGCATTTTGATGACCTTAAAGGTGCCATCGAAGCAAATGGTGGAGAGCTCATTAAATCCCTTGGCGATGGAACAATGTCGAGCTTTTCTTCCGCGCGTTCCGCTTTGGCTACCGCAAAAGCCATTCAACTAGGATTATCGCAGCAGGATCTTGAGCCGAAGCTAAGTCTACGGATTGGGATACATACCGGTGAAGTTGTGCGGGCAAAAGATGACTTCTTCGGTACCGTGGTCAACAAGGCAGCACGCATAACTTCGGTTGCAGGGCAAGGTGAAATCTGCCTGTCAGACACGACCCATGCTGTTGCGGGAACGGATTTTGAATACGTTTTTTCTGATCCTGAAACGGTCTCACTGAAAGGTCTTGAAGGAAGTCATCAAGTTCGTTTTCTCAATTGGCGAAACTAGCATAATCCTTGGTATTGTCGACCGCTTTGGGCTCAGCGCCGTCATTTGACTCTTTTTATCGGATGACTGGATCGCGATGGATAGCGGCCCTTGCGATGATCGATTCCATTCACCCATTTAGCGTGATTCATGTGCGACAGGAGGATTGTCCATGTCGCATCTGTTTTGGCTCGACCAAGAGCGTCTCAACCGCATCAAGCACATGTTCCCAAAGCA
>NZ_PYGJ01000045.1 GCF_003014475.1 Shimia abyssi
TGTCTGACGTCAGCGCTTATGGGTCCAAATAGGGCGGTTTGATAAGGGAGAGTTTCTGGCTCATCGTGACCACTGAGGAGTGGGACATGAAAAAGACAACGAAGAGCCCCGGCGAGAAGATCGTCAAAGACATCAAACGGGCCACGCGCAAACAGTATTCGGCTGAGTGAGCCCGCGAACGCCATTGGTCCGAGTGATCGGGCGAACAAGATCAGGATCGTGCTGGATGGCCTGCGTGGTGAAGACAGCATTGCTGAGCTTTGCCGCCGTGAGGGGCTTTCCCAGGGCGTTTACTACAAATGGTCGAAGGACTTCATGGACTGTCGAGGTGAATGCCATCGGTTCGAGAGAGCCGAGACAGGGAAAGAAGCGACTGGCGGGCGACACGGCCCGTGCTGCGACACCCGATGAAGTTAAAGACCTGCGCCGTGAGGCTCGCGACCTGAAGGAGGGTGTGGCGGAACAAACGCTGGAACTTCGGCTGCTCAAAAAAAGCATGGTCGGCCCCTCTCGGGACATTGCTGCGCAGTGCCCTTCCGGGCAATGGATGGGGGCGATCAAGAATGAGATATCTGTCACCCGGCAGTCGCTGCTTGCAGCGATGAAAGGGCTGCATCCGAGAAGCTGGAGATCATCCGGCTGGTTGAAGAAAGTCATCTGTCAGCGCGTCGTACATTGGTCAAGCTGGGTATCCCTTGCACCACATTCTACCGTTGGTACGACCGATACCTGCAACGCGGCGAAGCTGGCTTGCAAGATCGATCTCCCAAACCAAAGCACGTTTGGAACCGCGTTCCCGACGAGGTGAAACGCAAAGTCATCAACTTCGCCTTGAAGGAGACAGAGCTGTCACCCTGCGAGTTGGCGGTGACGTTCACAGATCAAGAACGGTACTTTGTATCGGAATCGACTGTGTACCGCACACTCAAGGCACATGATCTAATCACCAGCCCAGCGTTCATCGTGTTGAAGGCCGCGAACGAGTTCGAACATAAGACAACGGCCATCAACCAGCTTTGGCAGACCGACTTTACCTATCTCAAAGTTCTCGGTTGGGGCTGGTTCTATCTCAGCACGATCCTGGACGATTACAGCCGCTACATTATCTCGTGGAAGCTCTGCACCAATATGCGGGCTGAGGATGTGACAGACACCCTCGATCTGGCTTTGCAGGCATCTGGCTGTGATCAGGTTCACATCGTCCACAAGCCAAGACTGCTCAGTGATAATGGGTCCAGTTACGTCTCAGGCGACTTGGCAGAATGGCTACAAGACAAGGGCATGAAGCATTCTCGCGGCGCACCATATCATCCCCAA
>NZ_PYGJ01000046.1 GCF_003014475.1 Shimia abyssi
CCCGCATATTCCGCGGTTTCGCCCAGTGTTTCTTCGATGCGGATCAGTTGGTTATACTTGGCCAACCGGTCCGAGCGCGACAGTGAGCCGGTTTTGATCTGGCCACAGTTTGTCGCCACGGCGAGGTCCGCAATGGTAGCATCCTCGGTCTCGCCCGAGCGGTGCGACATCACGTTGGTATAACGCGCGCGGTGGGCCATATCGACCGCCTTGAGCGTCTCGGTCAGCGACCCGATCTGGTTCACTTTGACCAACATCGAGTTCGCAACACCCTGCGCAATCCCGTCCGCCAGACGCGTCGGATTGGTCACAAACAGGTCGTCCCCGACCAGCTGTACCTTGTCGCCGATCAGATCGGTGAGCATCTTCCAGCCCTCCCAATCATCCTCGTCCATGCCGTCTTCGATCGAAATAATCGGGTAATCGGCGCACAAATCCGCCAGATATTGCGCATTCTCCGCGGAAGAGAGCGATTTTCCTTCGCCCTTCATCTCGTATTTACCGTTCTCGTAATATTCTGACGAGGCACAATCCAGAGCGAGGTAAATATCTGATCCCAAAGCATAACCGGCCTTTTCAACAGCCGTTTTGATGAAATCAAGCGCGACCCGTGTGCTTTCCAGTGCGGGGGCAAAGCCGCCCTCGTCGCCGATTCCGGTGTTATACCCCGCTGAGGAGAGCTCTTTCTTCAGCGTGTGGAACACTTCGGCGCCCATGCGGATGGCTTCACGAATATTGCTGGCAGAAACCGGCATGATCATGAATTCCTGAATGTCGATCGGGTTGTCGGCATGTTCGCCACCGTTGATGATGTTCATCATCGGCACCGGCAACACGCGCGCCGAGGTGCCGCCGACATAGCGGAACAGGGGCTGTGCGGTGAAATCAGCGGCGGCCTTGGCAGCGGCCAGGCTGACGCCGAGAATGGCATTTGCGCCCAAACGGCCCTTGTTCGGGGTGCCGTCCAGTTCGATCATGGTGGTGTCGATGGCAACCTGCTCGGTCACATCCATGCCCACCAGCGCCTCGGCGATCTCGCCGTTGACGGCGGCCACCGCCTCGAGCACACCTTTGCCCAGATAACGGCCCTTGTCGCCATCGCGCTTTTCCACTGCTTCATGCGCCCCGGTCGAGGCCCCAGACGGCACCGCCGCCCGGCCCAACGTGCCATCTTCGAGGATCACGTCCACCTCAACCGTCGGGTTCCCCCGGCTGTCCAAAATCTCACGCGCGTGAATGTCGATGATTGTGCTCAT
>NZ_PYGJ01000047.1 GCF_003014475.1 Shimia abyssi
AAAAAAGGGCCGCCCAATGGGCGGCCCTTTGTTCATTCAGAGGGTCTCTGAATTAGTCTACGATTTTGGACACAACGCCCGAACCAACCGTGCGGCCGCCTTCGCGGATCGCGAAGCGCAGGCCCTGCTCCATCGCGATGGGTGCGATCAGCTCGACGTTGAACTTCAGGTTGTCGCCCGGCATAACCATCTCGGTGCCAGCAGGCAGCTCAACAGTGCCGGTCACGTCTGTGGTCCGGAAGTAGAACTGGGGACGGTAGTTCGCAAAGAACGGCGTGTGACGGCCACCTTCATCCTTGGTCAAGATATAGGCTTCTGCTTCGAACTTGGTGTGTGGGTTAACCGAACCTGGCTTACACAGCACCTGACCACGCTCAACCGCTTCACGGTCGATACCACGCAGCAGCGCGCCGATGTTGTCGCCGGCTTCACCGCGATCCAGCAGCTTGCGGAACATTTCAACACCTGTACAGGTGGTGGTCTGTGTGTCTTTGATGCCAACGATTTCGATGCTGTCGCCAACATTGATCACGCCACGCTCAACACGACCGGTCACAACCGTACCACGACCAGAGATCGAGAAAACGTCTTCGATCGGCATCAGGAACGGCTCGTCAACCGCGCGTGGCGGCTGTGGGATGTACTCGTCAACAGCAGCCATCAGCTCAGCGATTTTCTCTTCGCCAATGTTCGCGTCGCGACCTTCCAGAGCGGCCAGAGCCGAACCCGCGATGATTGGGATATCATCACCAGGATAGTCATACTCGGTCAACAGCTCACGGATTTCCATTTCAACCAGCTCGAGCAGCTCTTCGTCGTCAACCTGGTCAACCTTGTTCATGAACACGACCATGGCAGGGATACCAACCTGGCGACCCAGCAGGATGTGCTCGCGGGTCTGGGGCATCGGGCCGTCAGCTGCGTTCACAACCAGGATCGCGCCGTCCATCTGCGCCGCACCGGTGATCATGTTCTTAACATAGTCAGCGTGACCGGGGCAGTCGACGTGGGCGTAGTGACGCGCGTCGGTTTCATACTCAACGTGCGCTGTCGAGATGGTGATGCCGCGCGCTTTCTCTTCTGGCGCGCCGTCAATCTCGTCATACGCTTTGAAGTCACCATATTGCTTGGTGATCGCCGCTGTCAGAGTCGTCTTACCGTGGTCAACGTGGCCAATCGTGCCAATGTTGCAGTGCGGTTTGGAACGTTCAAACTTTTCCTTTGCCAT
>NZ_PYGJ01000048.1 GCF_003014475.1 Shimia abyssi
TGCGGTTTCAACGGGTCGACGCAACACTTTAATCTTTTTGGAAAGATGGAGTGTTGATCATGAAGTACCGGACGCGGACGTTTTATACGGACAAACAGAAGTCAGAGATGTGGTACCTCTGGCAACGCGGTGAATCAATGAGTTCGATTGGGCGTCACTTCAATCGCGCGTCGTCTTCGATCTTCCCTCATTTGGCGCAATTTGGTGGGATCCGCCCACCGCAACGCAGGCGGTCGCGATGGGCTTTGAGCCTGACGGAACGCGAGGAGATTTCCCGTGGGCTTGTCGCACAGCAGTCGTTTCGATCAATCGCACAAAGCCTGAACCGGTCACCTTCGACAATCAGCCGCGAGGTTGGCCGGAATGGCGGACGTCAGACCTATCGCGCGGCGCGCTCAGATCAGCGTGCCTGGGACTGCGCAAAACGTCCCAAAGCCTGTAAGCTCTCATTCAACGAACCTCTGTGCCGGTTCATTGCCCGAAAGCTGCGTCTGAAGTGGTCCCCACAACAGATTGCGGGATGGTTGATGCGCAGGCACCCCGACGAAGAGCGAGAGCGTGTGTCACACGAAACGATCTACCGCAGCCTTTATGTGCAGACCCGTGGTGTTTTGAAGAAGGAATTGCAGGAATGTCTACGCAGTCCCCGTGCCATTCGGCGGTCTCGCCATGCCACCCAAAAGGGTCTCAAGCTGCGCAAGATCAAGGATGCAATTCCGATCAGCGAGCGCCCTCCTGAGGTCGAGGATCGGGCTATCCCAGGCCACTGGGAAGGCGACTTGATCGTAGGGTCAAACAACAGTTACATCGTCACGCTCGTCGAGCGCCATTCCCGCTTTGTGATGCTGGCAAAAGTGGAGAACAAGGACACCCAAAGCGTCATTACAGCCCTCATCAAGCAAGCGCGCAAACTACCGAAAGATCTGTATCGGTCTCTGACCTGGGACCGTGGATCTGAGATGGCAGGGCACCGCAAGTTCACAATGGCCACAAAGATCGACGTCTACTTCTGCGATCCTCAATCACCTTGGCAAAGAGGGAGTAACGAAAATACCAACCGGCTTCTTCGTCAATACTTCCCCAAAGGCCTTGATATATCTGGCTTTAGCCAAGCAGAGCTGAGCGCAGTCGCTCGCCAGCTCAACGAGAGACCTCGAAAGACCTTGCAATACCAAACCCCAGCAGAGAAATTCGAGGCCTGTGTTGCAGCGACAAGTTGAAACCGCA